>NZ_CP043633.1:0-1200000 GCF_012974865.1 Nonlabens sp. Ci31
ATGGCACTGACATCAGAATCGGTATGGGAAAATTGTCTAGTATTTATAAAAGACAATATCGCTGCCCAAGCCTACAAAACATGGTTTGCACCAATCAAACCTGTAAAGCTAACTGATACTGCCCTAAGTATACAAGTACCCAGCCGTTTTTTTTATGAATGGCTAGAAGAACATTACATCAAATTATTAAAAACTGCGCTTACACGTGAATTAGGAGAAGGAGCTAAGTTGATCTATGCGATCAAGATGGAAAATCCTACCAAAGGAATGGAAGCTTTTACCGAAAAGATTCCTAGTAGCAACCGCTCTATTAACAATTCACAGTCTGTGGATGCACCAGTAAGAAGTAAAAGTCCTGAGCTTAAAAACCCATTTATTATTCCTGGAATTAGAAATGTAAAAATTGAGTCACAACTCAATCCATCTTATAATTTTGAAACATTTCTAGAAGGAGATTCTAATAGACTAGCACGCAGTGCTGGAATGGCCGTTTCTAATAAACCTGGTGGAACTAGTTTTAATCCGTTGTTGATTTTTGGTGGTGTAGGATTAGGTAAAACACATCTTGCTCATGCTATAGGTGTAGGAATTAAAGAAAACTATCCAGATAAAACAGTTCTTTATATCAGTGCCGAAAAGT
The DNA here is from genome assembly GCF_012974865.1 of Nonlabens sp. Ci31. NCBI lineage: Bacteria > Pseudomonadati > Bacteroidota > Flavobacteriia > Flavobacteriales > Flavobacteriaceae > Nonlabens > Nonlabens sp. Ci31. The sequence goes on from NZ_CP043633.1 coordinate 641, forward strand.
TTACACAACAATATATAGAGTCTGTACGTAAGAATAATAGAAATGATTTTATTCACTTCTACCAGATTGTAGATGTCCTTATTGTAGATGACATTCAATTCTTTGCTGGAAAAGCAAGTACACAAGATGTCTTCTTTCACATTTTTAATCACTTGCATCAAAATGGAAAACAAGTCATTCTAACTAGTGATAAGAAACCTGTGGATATGCAGGATATTGAACAACGCCTTCTTTCTCGTTTCAAATGGGGACTTAGTGCAGAGTTGAATCATCCAGATTATGAGACTCGTGTTTCCATTATCAAGAATAAGCTCTACCGCGATGGCGTAGAGATGGATGATGATGTCATCCACTACCTAGCAGATAATATTAAAACGAATATTAGAGAACTGGAAGGAGCGATCATCTCTTTGATTGCGCACTCTTCTTTTAATCGTAAGGAAATCACCATAGATCTTGCTCGTAAGATCGTAGAAAACTACGTTAAGAATACAAAACGAGAAATCTCTATCGACCAAATACAACAAGTAGTAAGTGATTACTTCTCTATGGATGTAGAAACTTTACAATCCAAGACGCGTAAACGTCACATTGTACAAGCCAGACAACTAGCGATGTATTTTTCTAAAAAACTTACTAAAGCTTCTCTTGCAAGTATAGGAACCCAAATAGGTAAAAGAGACCACGCTACCGTACTGCACGCCTGTAAAACAGTGGATAATCTTGCTTCTACAGATAAACAGTTCAACAAATACGTAGAAGACCTTCATAAAAAATTAGCTAATTAGTGAACGAGAAAACGAACATATTAATGGTATGTTTAGGAAACATCTGCCGATCTCCACTCGCTGAGGGCTTGATGAGATCAAAACTCAACTTTACCAAATTTACGGTAGACAGTGCTGGAACAAGTGGTGGACATAAAGGACAAGCTCCTGACAAAAGATCCATCGCCGTTGCAAACAAAAACGGCTTAGATATCTCCAATCAAAAGAGCCGCAAGCTTATAAAAGAAGATTTTAAAAATTTTGATATTCTTTATGTAATGGATCAGTCTAATTACAATGACGTCATGGCACTAGCCATTACAGAAGAAGAGAAGAAAAAGGTGGTCAAAATTCTAGACGAAGTTTTCCCTGGTGAAAACCTAGATGTACCAGATCCTTATTTTGGAGGCTCTCAAGGATTTGAAAATATATACCGCATGCTCGATCGTGCTACCGATGTTATTGCTAAGCAAATTGACAATCGTATAGAATAATCACAGCAGTCAGTAGAAAAATAGCCCATCAAAATCTAACGATTTTGATGGGCTATTTTTTAAAAGCTCCTCATTTCATCCAAAGCTTTTCTATCGATGATCAGAAAATAATTTTTCTAAAATCACTCGTTTATCCATTTTACCGGTATGTGTTAAAGCAAACTTATCTACAAAATGAATTTCTTTTGGTGTTTCAAATTTACCCAGTTTTTGGAAGGCCTGTTGTACGTTTCTTTCTTTGCCCTCAATAATCAAAATTACTTTTTGTCCCAATTCTTCATCTGCTTTTCCTGATATAAAAAAGGACTCTGAAATATGATGAGATAGTTTTTGTTCTACTTGGGCAGGATGCACTTTTACAGATCCTGTATTGATGACATCGTCTACTCTACCCAAGACTTTGAATTGTTTGTCATTAATCAACTCTACCAGGTCATTAGTAACTAAAGAAGTTCTCGCTAATTGAGGTGCATGAATTACCAATCGGTTTTCTTTATCTTTTTCAATTTGAACATTTTCCAAAACGGTGTAATTCTCTTCATAAGTAGGATACAACTCTCTTACCGCAATATGAGAAGAGGTCTCTGTCATTCCGTAAGTGTGAAATGCTTTGGTATGCTTTCCTTTCAGTTTTTCAATAAGACCTTGAGAAACAGCTCCGCCACCTATGATAACTTTTCTAGCTTTGTGAATATCATCTAGAGATTTAGAAACTTGCAAAGGAGACATGGCCGTAAAGTCGTATCTCTTTTCGGCTTTTCGAAGTGGTGTCGTACTAGGCTGCACGAGATCTAAATGCCATCCTAACGTCATAGCGCGCACCATCATCATCTTTCCAGCTATATAGCTCAAAGGCAAGCAGCACAACACGTCTTTTTCTGCTCCTATATTAAAATACTTTCCTGTCATTACCGCACTATTAATCATGTGCTGTTTGTCTAGTTTGTATTCTTTGGGCACACCTGTAGACCCGCTAGTTCTCACGGTGACTACTTCAAAATTATCCAGCCAACTCAAGAGGAAATCGCCTATTTGCTTTTCCCATTCTTCGCCCTCTTTGATGTAACTATAAGCAACGATCATGACTCCTTCATGATTTAAGGAGTGACCATTTAATTTAAAAGTCGGATGTATTTTAGGGATCATAATTTATTATTCTTGAAATTCGTCATAAGAAGATACTCCTTCTATTGCGAGAAACTCTTTCTTGCTCAGTACCCTACCAAACAATTTTTCTTTCCAGTTTTTCCATTTATAAATCTTACCTAAGATAATTAATAAAATAGGATAACCTATAAATATAGGTAAGGCGTCTATGATAGAAAAAGAGGGCATAACAGAAGTGTCTATGTAAACAGAATCTGTTTGTATAGCGGTCCAAGTAGAGGTTATTAATAAGGAGCCAACTATATTATTTGCCGCATGAAATCCCAACGCAAGTTCTAATCCCTCGTCCAGCAAGGTCATCGCTCCTAATACCAGCCCTGTACCTATGTAAAAAATCATTATGGAAGGACCTAATTTCTCCACTTCTGGATTTGCAGCATGCATCACTCCAAATAATACAGAAGTGACTATCCAAGAAACAGCCCTGCTTTTAGTGGCTATACCCAAACCTTGAAGCAATTGCCCTCTGAACAGGTATTCCTCAAAACTTGTTTGAAATGGAAATAACACTAATGAAATGATAAGCAATGGTAAAAAACTAGTCCAATTAAATTGCAACTCATAATTTTCAGGAACGGAGTAAACAGCAATAAGGGTGGTCGCTGCAGAAAAGGTTCCCCAAAGCACAAACATAAAGCCTATGCGTTTCCAATCAATCTTTTTACGAGAAGTAGTTAAATGAGTAAGTGTCTGTTGGTGAATAAATTTTACCCAAAAGAATACCGCAAATAAGCCAACGACGAAAATCATAAGATTTACAGCTAAGAAAACATTCTTCCCCATTTGATCAATCATTTGACTCATCAGCACCTCCATAGACTGATCGCTTTCAGAGAGCATCAGCTTTGTAGACACGTAATTAAAAGCCATCAAGAGTATAAATAGTACTGGAATTACAAAAAAGTTCCAAGTCCCTAGTTTTCCTTTATAACCTTGTTCTATATACATATTTACCATTTTAAATCATTAGTATTCCAACTGCCAGATGCGTTACAATACAAATGACCTTTTTTAATCTCTAGAGGTGCGTCTATATTATTAGTAAAAAGCGACCCTGTTCCCAGTCCTTGTGGCATTTTATTCCCCAACGTGTAGGTAAATTGCGCAATCGCATTAAGACCTATATTAGATTCCAGCGCACTAGTGACCCACCAGTTGATAGCTCTTTCTGTTGCGAGGTTGACCCATTCTCTACTGCTCTGAAAACCTCCTATTAAAGCGGGCTTTAAAATGATGTACTGTGGCTTTATGGTTTCCAGACAATTTATTTTCTCTTCTATGTCGTACAAACCTATCAATTCTTCATCAAGTGCTATGTCTAAAGGCGTGTGCTCACAAAGCCTTGCCATTTCTTGCCATTGTCCTTGTTGTATAGGCTGCTCAATACTATGCACTTGATATTGGGCTATTTCTTCCAATTTCCCCAATGCATTCTCTGGAGTAAAAGCTCCATTAGCATCTACTCTTATGGTGATCTCGCTTTCGCGAAAGCGGGAACGTATCAATTTTAAAAGACTCATTTCAGACTCAAAATCAATAGCACCTATTTTCAATTTAATACAGTCGAAGCCTGCCCTAAGTTTTTCTTCTAACTGCTGCATCATATAATCTTGATTCCCCATCCACACTAAGCCATTGATAGAAATAGCATCCTGTCCTTCTGTAAACATAGAAGGAAATAGCGTAAAAGGGTCACTGGACTGCAAGGACTTCATCGCTATTTCATAACCAAATAAAATAGACGGCCATTCTTTTAACGCCTGCATCATTTTTACAGGTGGCAAATTGATGTGATCACAAGTCCATTGCAGTTGTTCTTCAAAATCTGGTCGGTCATCTATAGAAAGACCTGGAAACATATTCACCTCTCCTATTCCTTTCTTCACTCCGTTATCGATCATCAAAAACCAGGTGTTTTTTGTTTTTAAAACACCACGGGAAGTCCCCGCAGGTTGCTTGAACTCTAAAACGTACTTCTGGAAAGCTGCTTTCATGGGGTGAAGATAGTCAGTAAGAATAATTTGAATTGATAAAATGACCATAAAGATTTGAGTTTTCTAACTTTTGAGAAAAAACCTAAAAGTCCCATTGTCCTGCAGACATTTCTCCAGAGAAGAAAGTATAAGAGAATTTCACCAAGTCAATTCAAAAAATGAAAAGCATTTCCCTTTTATAGAGGGAAAACAGGTTGTCGACAAATTTAGCTTTGCTAAATGAGCAACCAAAAGGGTTTTTCGGTTGATAATTTTGTACTATAAATTCTCGAAAATGAAACAGCAAGCCCCATTGTCCTGCTGACATTTTCCCAAACGGGAAAATATTAGAGAAGTAATCTAGCTTCTTGGAGACTAAAACCAATTCCAGATAAATCTGGAAACTACTATAATACATATTATAAATCTCAAGCCATATCTTCTGAGATTTGCTTACTTCCTCTTCACCGTCCATTCAAATTGAAATTCGCTCACTTGCACTCCATTTTCGTTCACCCCCTTAGAGGTCATCCATAGGGTTTGCCCTTCTCCTGTAGCTATTGTTTTTGCTATTGCTTCTTTTATCGCCGCTCCATCATGACATTTAAAAGTAATCAGTCCTGTAGCTTTTTTAGTGAAAGAGGCTTTATTATTGGCCACAAGCATAGAAACCTTGGCGTCACTTTTATGTATATAAGACATCACTAAAGACCCAGTAGAAAGCTCTGCTGCCATAGCTTGTACGGCAAAGTACATGCTCTTAAATGGATTTTGATTGAACCACTTGTGTTTTACGGTAACCGTACAGTTTTCTGCATCGATTTCTGTACATCTCACACCCGTCCACCAGCAACTCGGTAGCTTTAAAAAGGTAAATGCGTTAATTTTTTTAGGCGTGATCATAACTTTAACATTTTACACAAAAGTAATGAAAAGGCTTGTATGTATAACGCTTTCGCGAAAGCGAAACCAGCTAAAATAAGTGACTATATAAAATATATGGTACTTTGTATTGCATATTACTATCTTTTAGATATATATTTGCATAAGAAAATAATAGGCTATGGAATCAACAAACCAAAATAACTACAATAATATCGCTACCGGTATTCATTTATTAACTTTCGGAAAATGGATTTTTCCTTTAGGGAATTTTATCCTTCCCATTTTGTTATGGATGATTAATTCTAAGAAATCTGATTTTATAGATAGACATGGAAAACAAGCGATTAACTTTCAGATCAGCATCACGCTTTATACGATTGTACTGGCTTTTATAGGCGGTGGCATTATCATAGGGTCGATGATTTCTGGTGGTCCTAGTTTATGGGAAGCCATAGATAACGCTAATGATTTTCCTTTCTGGAACGACATGGGCATCTTTAGTACTATTATAGCAAGTGGTGTTATTTGTGGTACGGCCATACTTATTCTAGGTGTTGTCGATCTGGTATGTACTATTCAAGCGGCTATTAAAGCCCATGACGGTAAAGATTACAATTATCCAATAACGATTCATTTCATACCTCATCATGACGAGGTGGAAGTACCTAATAAAAAATAATATGAAGATAGAAAATACAAAAGCGCAAATGCGTAAAGGCGTACTAGAGTACTGCATTCTATCCGTCTTAAAGGAAGAAGATGCCTACGTGGCAGAGATTCTGAGTACCTTAAAAGATGCTAAAATGCTGGTAGTAGAAGGAACCATATACCCATTGCTAACGAGACTTAAAAATGCAGGACTGCTCAATTACCGCTGGGAAGAAAGTACCGGTGGACCGCCACGTAAGTATTACGGACTTACGGAAACAGGTAAAATTTTCCTGACAGAACTGACCACCACTTGGGACGATCTTAAAAATGCCGTTAATTTAGTAACCAAATCAAAAATGACCAAATCATGAACAAGACCATCAATATAAACCTAGCTGGGCTGTTCTTCCATATAGATGAAGATGCCTTTCAACGACTGCAACGTTACTTAGCAGCGGTACGTAAATCATTTGCCGGTACCAGTGGTGCTGACGAGATAATGAACGATATAGAATCCCGCATTGCCGAACTTTTTCTTGAAAAAAGAGCTAATGAAATGCAAGTCATCTCCATTACTTATGTAGAAGAAGTCATCGATATCATGGGGCAACCTGAAGATTATGAAGTGGATGAAGAAATTTTTGAAGAGCAAACTTCTCGCAAACAATACAGAAGTAGTGGTAAAAACAAACAACTCTTTAGAGATACTCAAAACGGTTATATAGGCGGTGTTTCTGGTGGTATAGGATACTATTTAGGAATAGAAGCGGTATGGGTACGTGTTATTTGGGTGCTTTTGGTCTTTTTTAGTGTAGGCTGGGCCATTCCTGTTTATGTATTACTATGGATTCTGGTACCAGATGCGGTAACTACAAACCAGCGACTTACCATGATGGGAAAGGAAGTAAATATTTCTAACATTGAGGAAAATTTTAAGCAGGGTTTTGATCCTGTGGTCGATGGGCAGACCGACGCCGACCACCATATCGTAGGTCAAAAAGGAAAACGAGGTTCTATTAGGTTTTTTAGCCTTTTAGGTCGTTTAATTAAGGGGTTTTTCAAAGCTTTAGTGAAAGTTATAGGGCTGATTGTATTTTTGGCAGCATCTACGGCGCTCATAGGTCTAGTTGTTTCTATGATCACAGCAAGTTTTGTTTCCGTTGATGGTCAGAATTTGATACATATTTTTGATTTAGTTGTTCCTCACCAGGAAGCATCTTGGGTATTGTTAACCGCTATTATTTTTGCTGCAGGAATACCGCTATTAATTCTGGCGGTTTTAGGTCTTAAGTTATTGGTTAATAATTTGAAGTCTATTGGAATGCCTGCTAAAATAGTTTTGGTTGTATTATGGATCATATCAGTTATAGTTCTCAGTGTCTCTGCTGCTAGGATTGCAGCAAGTCAAGCCTTTGATGGAAATGTTATTGAAGTAAATGAATTTGCTGTGGATAAAGAAAAAGTGTTCCACTTGCAATTACTAAAGGATACTGATTTAGGAGATCAAATTTATGTCAATAACAATGGAATCAAAGTGATTGATTACAAAGGAGAAAAAGCCATAAGAATCAATGAGGTTCATGTTGCCATTGCAGTAAGCCGCGACAGTCTTGCTCACGTCAACATTAATTTTAAAGCCAAAGGAGATTCTTTTGACACTGCAAAATTAAATGCCGAATCTTTAGTTTATAATTATGAGATAACAGACTCTACTTTTATTGCACCTAATTATGTCATCGCACCTAAAGGTTCTGGACTCTTTGGCCAAAGAGTTAATGTAACGATTTACCTACCTGAAGGAACGAAGGCAAAATTAAACAAGAGGTTTCAACGTAATTACTACAAGTGGATCGCCGATGATGCAATTGATTTAGGAAGAAATAGTAATAATACCTACCAAATTAAAAATGGTAAAGCAGTATGTTTAGACTGTCCTATTAAAGAGAAAACAAGAGGTGAACATAATAATCCAGCAGAACCTAACGATAAGCAGCAAAACAGAGTTATAGACTCCACCACTACCACCGATGGGAAATGGAAATACTCTGATGGCGATGATGGCAAAGTTAGCAGGACAAAACCTTTGACAATAGGTGGTGTAAGAATTGGCAAAGTAACTGTTACTAAAACCAAAAAAGTGGGACCTGTTACCATTACAAAAACCGACACCTATTAGAAACAATTTTCAGTTGACGTTCTACGCTTGTGATTGAGATGTAGAACTCTTAGCCGCTCCATTTCGCTATGGAGCGGTTTTTGTTTTACCTTTGACAAATAAATTATCATCATGAAAAAAATACTGCTTTTTGTTTTTGCGTTGACTACTACCATAACAAGCGCACAAGATCTGATCAAAGTAAAAGGAAACCGTGAGGTAACCACAGAGATAAGTCCTATCGCACCTTTTAAAATGTTAGAGATAAGCAATGACTATGAAATAGAAATCGTACCAGGTGCTTCTCCACAAGTAGAAATCACTACAGACTCTAATTTGCATCAATACCTTGCGGCGAGTGTTATTGATGGCAAACTGGTGGTTACCACTACCGCTAGAATACGTTCTAAAAAAGAAATGAAATTTCGCATCATTTACGGACCTGAATTAAAAACTATAACCGTTACTGATGATGCCGTGCTTTCTTCTGTTACCAGTCTTATATTTGAAGAACTGGAATTGAACATAGAAAAAGATGCTGAAGTTTTTATAACCGCAAGCGTAGAGCGCTTAACTCTTAATGCAGAACGCAGTACCAAATCAGAATTGAATCTTAGTGGAAAAAATGCCGTCATCAATCTTAAAAATAATGCTGATGTAAAAGCATTGATCAAATACGACAACTTAGAGTTGCATATGAAAGATCGCGTAGATGCAAAAATAGAAGGAGATATCAAAAACGGTCAAATGACCATGACTGACACAGCTTCCCTAGAAGGCAAGAACCTAGTTTTTGATGATTTAGAATTAAAAATCAACAATAATGCAAAGACAGAAATTAATGTGAAAAATAACTTTTCCTTAAACTCTAGTGATGATGCAGAAGTAACTCTTTACAACACTCCTAAAATAGAAGTGAAGAAGTTTATCGGAAAATCAGTATTAAAGAAAGAATAAGTATTAAGTCTTACGTAGAATTTAAAAATCCTCTAATCATACCAATTGATTAGGGGATTTTATTTTTAGTTAATCATCCAATTTTCAGACGTTAAGAAACCATTTTAAGCAAGTTGTACACCTGCTTTTTAAACTAAAAAAGTCTCTTTGAAAATAATTCAAAGAGACTTTTTTTTAGGATCAAATAACAGCTTGTGATGTACTTATTTAATACTGTAATCTCCAGCTTTAACTTCTTCCACTATACCTATTTCGGCTAGGTAGCGCTCAGAGTCTAGAGCTGCCATACAACCTGTTCCTGCAGCAGTAACCGCTTGTCTATAGATCTTATCCTGTACGTCTCCAGAGGCAAAAACACCTGGAAGATTTGTTTTGGTAGAACCTGGTATCGTATTTAAATAGCCATCTTCTCCCATATCTAATTGACCTTTAAAAATATCTGTATTAGGCTTGTGACCTATAGCGATAAAAATTCCTGTAATATCGATCTCATGCTTTTCATGCGTTTGATTATTTACAATGCGCAATCCTTCCACTACCGAATCTCCGAGAACTTCATCCACCTCAGAATTATACAAGACTTTTATATTCTTTAAGCCATGCACTCTGTGTTGCATCGCTTTTGAAGCACGCATATGGTCTTTACGTACCAACATGGTAACACTCTTACATATGTTAGCTAGGTAAGATGCCTCTTCTGCAGCAGTATCTCCTGCCCCGACTATAGCCACATCTTGATTTTTATAAAAGAAACCGTCACAAACAGCACAAGCACTTACACCACCACCGCGCAGTCTTTGCTCACTAGGTATATTTAAATATTTTGCAGTTGCTCCTGTAGAAATGATTACGGTATTCGCTTCTATTTTTGTTTTACCATCTACGATAGCAGTATGTATCCCTCCTTTTTCTTTAGAGAAATGTACTTCAGTAACCATTCCTAAGCGTACTTGCGTGCCAAAACGCTCTGCCTGTTTCTGTAGATCAACCATCATTGTAGGCCCGTCGACCCCATCTGGATACCCTGGGAAATTGTCCACTTCTGTGGTTGTAGTCAATTGTCCACCTGGCTCCATTCCTGTGTACATTACTGGTTTCATGTCTGCACGAGCAGCATAAATAGCAGCTGTATATCCTGCAGGTCCTGAACCTATGATCAAACATTTTATTCTTTCTATATTCTCTGACATAATTGTAAACTTTGTTATACAAAGGTAATAGGATGACTTCTCAATACCTTAAACTAATGATCACTATTTATTATCCGTTTATTAAGGATTTCCATAATCAAGAGATACCTTTGACTAATGCCACAAGTGTACCTCAACCCTATAACTAAAGAAAAAGCCACCATTCTTAAAACCAGTGCTCAAACTCATGGCGCTTATACCTTGATAGAAGTGGAATTACAACCTGATGGAGGCAACCCCGTACATTTTCACAAGCGGTTTACAGAAGATTTCTATCCGCAAAAAGGTGTTTTAGGGGTTCACTATTTAGGTAAGGAGCTCTTCTTACCACCTGGAGCGCATTTTAAAGTTCCCTTGCTTGATGTGCATAGATTTTATAACCCAGGCGATCAATCTATAGTTTTTAGAGCAAGATTAGAACCTGGACAGCCAGGATTTGAAAACTTTATGGCGGTACTCTTTGGATTGGTGAGCGATGGAAAGACATTTGGAAAGAACCAGATCCCTTACAATCCATTTCATGCCATATTGCTACTTCATTGGGGAGACACACAAGTAGATCACTTTCTCTTTAGATTCCTTAAACCCTTATTATCTGTATTGGTTACGCTTTCGCGAAAGCTAGGTTATGAAAAACATCTATTACAAAAATATAAATCTCTTTAACATCTAGTTTGCAACTCACTTTACAAAATCGTAACATTACAGTTCATCAAACGCCCTTATGGAAAGCCAAAATATCAACCACGAAGACGAAAAAATAATTGAGAATAGAAAACTAAATATATGGGAAGCGCTGATTCCTGTTTTTGCTCTTGTTGGGATGCTCGCTGTTAATGTGTACGTCTATGGCGATGATTCTTTAAGCGGTTCCAACCAGTTTGTCTTATTATTAGGTGCTACGGTGGCTGGAATAGTGGGCTATTTTAATAAGGTTTCCTACAAAACCATGGTAGAAGAAGTGGCTCAAAACCTCAAATCTACTACCGGTGCGATTTTAATTCTATTGATGGTAGGTGCACTTGCAGGTACCTGGTTGTTGAGCGGTATTATTCCTACCATGATTTATTACGGTCTTGATATTTTAAATCCGTCCATATTCCTTGCTGCTTGTGTAATTATTTGTGCGGTAATTTCGATCGCCACTGGAAGCAGCTGGACGACTAGCGCTACAGTAGGTATTGCTTTAATAGGAATTGCTGGCGCACTAGACATCAGCGCAGGAATGACGGCTGGTGCGGTATTGAGCGGCGCCTATTTTGGAGATAAGCTGAGTCCATTGAGCGATACGACTAATCTTGCTCCTGCGATGGCTGGAACAGATCTTTTCACACACATCAAATACATGACTCTTACAACAGTGCCTACTATAGCCGTGACGCTCATTGTTTTTGTGATCATAGGGTTTTCAATTGATACCACTGGTGTGGCAGATGTTTCACAATATCAGACAGCTATTGATGCTACTTTTAATACTTCTCCAATCCTTTTTGTGGTTCCTATCATTGTCATCGCAATGATTATAAAAAAAGTATCTCCTCTAATTGCCTTATTAATAGGAACTCTTTTAGCGGGTGTATTTGCTTTGATATTTCAACCAGAATTAGTTCATGCTATTTCTGGAGTAAAAGAATGGAACGCTACAGCAATGTATAAAGGGGTTATGAATGCCATTACCGTAAAAACAGTAGTTGTTCCTGTAACTGATAATCCAGAGATTGCAGATAAACTTGCTGGCCTCTTTGAAGGAAAAGGAATGGAATCCATGTTGGGAACGATCTGGCTGATTATTTGCGCGATGGTTTTTGGCGGTGTTATGGACGCTATAGGTGCTTTATCCCGCATCAGCAGTGCATTGCTTAATTTATTTGATTCTGTTTTCGGGCTTTTTGCAAGTACTGTAGTAAGTTGCCTAGCGATTAATGTGACGGCAAGTGATCAATACCTAGCCATCGTTGTACCTGGAAAAATGTATGCTAAAGCTTTTGAAGAAAAAGGTCTTGCCCCAGAAAACCTTTCTAGAACTCTAGAAGATTCTGGTACGGTAACCAGCGCGCTGATTCCATGGAATACCTGTGGAGCTTATCAAAGTACTACCTTAGGCGTGGACGTAAAGGATTACTTTATCTATGCAATATTCAACTGGCTTTCTCCTTTTATGACCCTATTATTTGCTGCTTTTAGGATTAAAATCAAACAACTAAGTGTTCAAAAACCTACCATGAGTACGCTAGGAGAAGATCCTTCACAATTATAAGAACAACGCTATACTGATGGCTTTTTTGCAAGTGTATTTATAAATAAAAGAAAATGAAAAAATTACTTTTTGCCCTGTTTTTAATAACAAGCCTGGTTTCTCCTGCACAAAATAGATTGGACAACCTAGAGATCATCACTCATGAAGTGACCCAAAACGTTTACATGCTAGAAGGGTCTGGAGGGAATATATTGATTCAAGTAGGAGAATCTGAAGTAGTCATGATCGATTCACAATACGCAGCTTTGAGTGATAAAATAAAAAAGGAAATTGCAAGAATTACCGACAAGCCGCTTACTTACCTCATCAACACCCACTACCACGGCGACCACACTGGAGGAAATGAAAATTTCAATACTGATAAAGTAACTCTCATCGCACATGCAAATGTGCTGAATCGATTGACAGAAAATGGAAAAAACGAAAACTTTTTACCTGAGAAAGTAATTGAAGAAGAATTTGAATTATCACTCGTTGATGAAAACGACTTGATCATTCACGTACACCATGCACATACAGATGGAGATAGTTTTATATACCTCACTAAAAATAATGTAGTCCATATGGGAGATGTGTTTTTTAATGGTCGTTATCCTTTTATAGATCTTGACTCTGGCGGATCGATAAGTGGCTACATCACTGCTCAAAAAAGGGTATTGAACACCATAAATGAAGAAACTAAAATTGTTCCAGGACACGGGGCGCTGGCTTCTTATAATGACCTAGCTACTTATATTCCTATGCTGGTAGACTTAAAAGCGCAGATTCAAAAAGAAATAAGTGATGGAAAAAATCGAAAAGAGGTAGCTAAAAACAATTCAATTACCAAAAAATACGATGCTTTAGGATTTGGTGATGGGTTTGTCAGCTCAGAGAGAATTCGCACCACGATTTACGACAGTTTAATTCTGGAAACTAAAGACAAGTAAAACAAGCCCCTATGAGAGCACTTGTAATTTCTGGTGGTGGTAGTAAAGGAGCTTTTGCAGGTGGTGTTGCGCAATACCTACAAGAAGAATTGGGTCATGAATACGATTTATATATAGGGACTTCTACAGGTAGCTTGCTTATATCCCATCTCGCATTAGGTAAAATAGCTAAAATCAAAGAAGTTTACACCAGTGTCAATCAATCTTCTATTTTCAATCGCAGGCCTTTTTTGGTGAAGCGAGATAAATTTGGCCAGGATCAAATCAGTATCAACCACTTTAAGGTATTGCGTAATTTTTTAAGAGGCTCCAAAACTTTTGGAGAAAGCAAAAATCTTAGAAAACTCATGAAGAATTCACTTCCTGAAGAAGAGTTTCGAACACTTAAAAATAGTCCTAAAGATGTAGTTGTTACCGTTTCTAATCTTTCGTTAAATGAAACCGAATACAAGTCTATTAAGGATTTTGAATATGAAGATTACTTAGACTGGATCTGGATTTCTTGTAATTACATTCCATTTATGAGCTTGGTCAGAAAAAATGGTTGTGAATATGCTGATGGTGGTTTTGGGAGTATGGTTCCTATTAAAGAAGCTCTCGAACGGGGTGCTACTGAGGTAGATGTAATTATTCTAGAAACAGAAGTGACCTATTATAATAACCTGCCTTCTAAAAACGTATTCTCTCTACTTTCTAACCTACATGGATTTATGATGAACCGCATTGAAAAACAAAATATTACCATAGGTAAACAGGTCGCAAATAATAACAATGCCATCATTAATCTTTACTACACACCTACTGTTTTAACTACCAATTCTCTGATCTTTAAAAAAGAAAAAATGAAACAATGGTGGGAAAGTGGTTATCAATATGCAGCGAGTAAGAATGTGGAGTTGAATGAAATCAAGCCTGAGGAGTAAGAGGGAAATCGGATTTGAACTCGAACTTGAATTTGAAACAACAATGCCAGTTGGAGCGCAAGCGATGCACTGAGCTTGCCCATGTGTCAAAAACGATTTTATATCAAGATAAAGTTAGCATAAATAAAGTGCCATTTAAATTAAATTTTGATTTCCATTTAAGTTGAATACGTCAACCTCAAAGAATTTACACCAACCATCCTATGGAATAAGGATCAACTCCTATAGATTTCTAATTTTTATTATTACTTTATGATGTCAGTCGTAGACGGTACAATATCTCGGTTTTTAAACCCAACTTCTACAGGCTCAGTTTAACAATGGAATTTGGGATTTGAAGCTTTATTTTTTTATTATACGCCATCTTATCCCAAAAATTATCGCTGAAATCAAAATAAACAAAGGCCAGAACCTAAGCATTACTGTAACAGCGCCTTTTATCAACGGGCATCCATAACTCCAACTATTTGCAGCCTTATCACTAAAAGTCGTGCAGCAACTTGCGATTAAATAGATCGTTTATGATCAGTATATTCTGATTTATTGTTATCAACTCAACCTATTCTTAAAACTTACTTAAATAGCTAAAATCAATCGTAACATATGTTAATGAGATAGAAATTATTCCGCTTTCGCGAAAGCGGACATTACATTTGCAATTGAAATAAAAGAATAACTTAAAAGATAAAACATGGCTATAGTAGGTAGAAAATTTCCAAATCTAGAGGTAGATGCAATGAATGAAATGGGAGATACATTTAAATTAAATGTATTTGAAGAAGCAAAAAAGAAAGGTAAAAAAGTGCTTTTATTTTGGTACCCAAAAGATTTCACATTTGTATGCCCAACAGAATTACACGCATTTCAAGCAGCTTTAGGAGAATTTGAGAAAAGAAACACGATCGTAATAGGTGCTTCTTGTGATACTCCAGAGGTGCATTTTGCATGGTTAAATACATCTAAAGACAATGGTGGAATAGAAGGAGTTACTTATGACATCCTTGCAGATACCAACCGCAATCTTTCTGGTACATTAGATATTTTAGACATTGAGGTAGAGTACAATGATGAGCTAGAAGACAATGTTCTTGTAGGTGATAATGTAACTTTTAGAGCTACATACTTAATCGATGAAGAAGGAACTGTATTTCACGAAGGAGTGAACCATATGCCAGTAGGAAGAAATGTAAATGAATTCCTAAGAATGATCGATGCGTATACACACGTACAGAAAAATGGCGAAGTATGTCCAGCAAATTGGGAAGAAGGTAAAGAAGCAATGGGAGCAAATCGCAACGCTACTGCTGAGTACCTTTCTAAAAACTAAATAGAATAATAGTAGAATCCATAATCAATGAGGAAAGTAGGGATCAACATCTTTCCTAATTTCCTCATTTTTTTTTAAAATATTTTATAATGCAAACATTAGATCAAGATAATCTACAAGAAATCGTTGCAAACAACGATACAGTTGTAGTACAATATATGGCTACCTGGTGTGGCAACTGTCGTGTGATGAAACCTAAGTTTAAAAAACTAGCTTCAGAAAATGAAAACACTGTTTTTATTCTTGCCGACGCTGAGAAGTTTCCAGAATCACGAAAATTAGCAACGGTGGATAATTTACCAACCTTTGCTACTTTTAAAAACGGCGCTTTTGTCAACCAAGCGCAAACTAATAAATTTGAAAACCTTAAAGATTTAGTACATGAAGTTACCAGTAATTAGACATTTACAAAAAAATGCTAGCGCAGAAGCTTTAGAAACTACATTGGAAGTTTTAGAAAGTTTTTCTGAACACAGATCCGTTTCTGAAGAAGAAATGGATGTGGTAGGAGAATTGATTACTAACATATGTGGCGCTCTTGAAGTACACAATAATGTAGCTCAGGGAATGAGTGGTATAGAAGCTGCAAATGCATTTGCACAAAAAGTAATGGGATCGATTGATCAATAGATCGTATTACCATCTTATAAAAAAGTCTTTGACCTTTCTGGTGGAAGACTTTTTATGGTTTAAGAATCATTTTAAAAAAATTAGATAAAAACTCGATGGTTTTGAGGAATTAATACTCATTGTGGTATATTTTTACGTAATAACTAAACACAACCCCATGAAATATAAAATTTCTTTATTACTTCTCCTTTTAGGAAGCACTTTAGCAAGTGCTCAAAACTATTTAGATATCGCGCGTTTAAATTTCGGTAACACTGCAATGGAAGATGTAGATGGAAATCAAGAAACGGACATTACCAACGTGAATCTTGAATTTCTTTACCCTACTCCTATCAACGATAAGACTATTTTAATTACAGGTTTTACAGCCGAAAATACTAGTCTAGATTTTAATGGTGCGGCAGGTTTTACAAGTGAAGGTTTAACTATGACTCGTTTAAATCTAGGAGCAAAAATTTATCACTCTAGTAAATGGACGGGAACTTATCTATTACTTCCTAAACTAGCTTCTAATTTTAACAATATAGGTGGTGCCGATTTTCAGTTTGGTGCTATTGCCTTATTAGAATACCGTCACAAAAACAGATTTAGAACCAAATATGGTTTATACAGTTCTTCTGAAGAATTTGGTGCGATTATTACTCCGCTTTTAGGGGTGTATTACAGAACACCTAATAACAAATTTTACATAGACGCAGCTTTCCCTATAAGAATGGAAGCTAATTATGGTATTTCTAAACAATTTAGTCTAGGTGCAGATTTAAGAACTTCTATAAAATCTTATAACATGGGTGGTGGTATTGTTGATACTTATGTGCAAGAGGAATCTATTAGATTTGCCCTTTATGCAGGATATTCTTTTATGAAAGATCAATTGATCGTTAGAGCAAAAGCAGGACTGGACACTACTGATTATGGTCTTTATCAAAGTGGTGATACCGTAGGTGCGCAACTACTTACTGTTGCCTTAGGTGGAGATGATAGAACCAGGTTGAATAATGAATTTGTCAGTAGTCTTTTTGTAGGATTTGACGTAATTTATAGATTGGATTTGTAAATATTCTTTATTAAGTACACTAATTTGTGCCCCATCAAGAAATCATGATTTCTTGATGGGGCACTTTTTATTTCATTATTTGCAATATTTAATTAGGCCTTGTGTCTCCAAGTCTCATATAGGTTGCCGTAATGGTTTCCCCTTCGTCACCCACCTCACTTTCTAAAAACATAGTGTTACTAGATCTTCCTTGAGCTAGCAGTAGATCAGCATTTGCGTCATTACCTAAAATGGTTTTTTTACTGACCTTAGAGGTGATTAAAATTAGCGTGAAAAAATGGCTGCCTTTTCTAATGACAAAGTAATTGTCTTTAGGCTTCCCTGGTAAAAGCATGGAATCAAGAAGTTGATTGTTTTGATACAGTTCCACTTTGATTTCTTTTTCTTCTGTATATTCAATGAATACTTGATTTCCCTCCCTTGTGTCATGTACCTTTCTAGAGTTATGCAAACAGAGATCATTCCACAAACTATTTTCTGGATCGTCAGGAATTTGATTTTCATAAAGTCCAGTGAGCAGCGTTTTAGTTAAAACTACGGGCTTAGATACTATGCGACTAGCGAGACCTTGTGAGGTGTAACAGCTTGTAAAAGATAGTGAAAGAAAGAGTAATAAAAAGATCTGTTTCATAATGAATATTTAAAGATGAGAGGACAACCAAATTTTATACTAAGATCGAACTATTTTACATTCTTACAATAGCGTCGTTTTCATATATCTTTGAACAAAATAAAATCTCATGAAAAAAATCACATATATCCTAGTCGCTATGATTACTTTAAGCAGTTGTGGCAGCTTGCAAGAAATCGTTAATAACCTACCTCAAGGTGGCGGCGCGCTTTCTCAAATGGACATAGGAAATGGCTTGAGACAAGCATTAGACCAAGGAATTGATAAAGAAGTAACCAAACTTATGGGTGCTGACGGATTTTATAAAAATGATCTCGTTAAAATTTTACTCCCAGAAGAATTACAAAAGGTAGATAGTGGATTGAGAAGAATAGGATTGAGCAGTGTTGCAGACGAAGGTCTTAAACTTTTAAACCGCGCTGCAGAAGATGCTACCCAAGAAGCACTGCCTATTTTTGTAGAGGCCGTAAAAGACATTACTTTTAATGATGCCAAAAACATTCTACTAGGAGATCAACGTGCAGCAACCTCTTACCTAGAAAATAAGACACAGCAAGCACTTTACGATAAATTCAGTCCAGTGATTCAAAACAGTCTAGGAAAAGTAGGAGCAACAGACTTATGGAGCACAGCTATTACCCGATACAACAGCATCCCATTTACTAACGAAGTAAATCCAGACCTAACTGACTATGTAACTCAAAAGGCTCTAGAAGGTGTTTTTAAGGTAATCTCTCAGGAAGAAATCGAAATAAGAAGTAAGGTAAGTTCCAGAGGAACAGACTTGTTAAAAAGAGTTTTTGCTTTACAAGACAAGTAAGTCGCGTTTCAACGCAACCTTTTCACTTTTTAGTCATCCTATAAGTGTCCATTCGGACATGGCAAGGGGTAAAAACTATGGCTGTTTACATTCATAGCTTTTTTTTATTAAAAGCATTAAGCCTCCTTCCATTATTATCCTACTACTCTTCCGGTTTACAGATATGAATACAGTTTTAACCTACGGGATTTAAACCTTAACAAATTGCTAGGATTAAAAGTTTATGTACCTGATTATCATTACCTTAAGATTAAAATACCTTAGGAATGGAATATGGTTATAAATCATACGAAATGGATATCGAGAAGTACAGGTACATGAAAAAGGATACAACTCTTTAATGAAACAATCTTTTAACGCCGGTTTAAAAAACAGAACTTATAGCGATAAGCTGATTAATAGGGCTTTAGAACTCAGAAAAGAAATACATTTCTTAAGGTCTGAATTACTTACAGAAGCTTAAATCATTTACTGTTTTTACTATTATTGTGTAATGTCTCGATAAGATGCAGCATTTTTTTTATGCCTTTTTCTCTTAAATGATCTACTGGAAAAGTATCTAATCTATTGATTCTTATGATATGCAATACTTCCTCTTCTATATAATAATCTGACAAAAACTTGACATCTACTTCTAGTTTTTTGCCTTTAATCGTCAATTTAAATTGATCATCTCTTACCCAATGGAAAGCGTTTTTCCTAGTGGATTGAAAAATAAGATACCCTATGAGCAGTATATAGAGTAATCCCGTTGTATATAACGTAAAAATGTAATGCCTTGCTATTTTGTCTAAAATCTCAACAAATAAAATAGCGAAGGCCACAATGAAAGCAGGAAATATCCATTTAGGATAATCCTTATAGCAATCATTAAAAAAATAAAGTTTCTTTTTAGGTGTCACTATAACAATCCGCGGGCTTTGATCTCTAAATACTTGTTGATGGTATTTACTGTTAATTGTTGTGGCTCTGTCAGTATGGTTTGAATTCCATATTTATTCAATTCAGTTACAATCAATTTTTTCTCATAGATAAATTTCTCTGCAATGGTTTTTTGATAGATATCTTGAGTAGATACTGCAGGCTGCTTAACCAATTCTTTGAGCTCTGTATTTTCAAAAAATATAACTACTAACAAATGATTTTTTGCTATCGCCTGAAGGTATGGAAGCTGCCTGTGCAAAGCGTCCATAGTTTCAAAATTAGTGTACAGCAATAATAGACTACGCTGCGTAATGGATCGCTTGATATCTATATACAATCTTGCAAAATCACTCTCTTTAAAATCGGTGTCTAAATTGTATAAGGTCTCTAATATCAAGTTCATTTGAGAAGCTCTTTTTTGAGCCATTACCTGATTAGAAACTTTATCAGAAAAACTAAACATCCCAGCCTTATCGCCTTTTTTAAGAGCAATATTTGAAATCACTAGTGTTGAATTGATCGCATAATCCACCAACTTCAACTCTTCAAAAGGCATTTTCATCACCCTACCTTTATCAATTACGGAGTAAACGGGTTGGGATTTTTCATCTTGGAATTGATTGATCATTAACTGATTTCGCTTGGCACTCGCCTTCCAGTTAATGTTGCGCACATCATCACCCTGAACATAATCTTTAATTTGTTCAAATTCCATGGTATGCCCTATTCTCCTTATCTTTTTAAGACCATAATCTCTTAACTTGTTCGTAAACGCCATCAACTCGTACTTGCGCAATTGCAAAAAAGACGGATAATTAGGCACCATGGCATCTTGGTTAAATGAAAATTTCCGTTGAGCAAACCCCAAAGTCGTACTCACAAAAATTTGCAGCCCACCAAAATGATACTCGCCTCGTTCTGTAGGCCTTACGGTGTAGGGGAATGTTTTAGAATCAGACTTCTGTATAATTTCTTTGATCTCAAAGCTCCTCTCCTGAAACTGAACTGGTAACTCATCAATGATTTTTATATGAATCGATGAGCTGTATTGATTCGATACCAATATGTCCACTGGATTCTTATCTCCATTTGAGAATTTATCAGGTAAGTTACGACTTGCTTTTATCGCATTTTTAGTCCTGTATAATAGCAAAATATCAAAAACAAGCAAGCCTATCATCACAAAGAACCCGATCTTGAAGTAATCGATCAAACGTTCAAAAAAGAACGCAAAGACAAATAACACGACTAGAATTCCCAGTGCGATAAAAAAGCGTTGTTGCAGATAAAGGCTTTTAAAAAATTTCTTCACTATCTAGGAATCTCTATGTTTTCTAAAATTTGTGCCACAGCTCTGTCTGCAGTAAGTCCTTCCATTTCTCGCTCTGGAGTAAGGATAATTCTATGACGCATTACAGCCGTAGCGATGTATTTGATATCGTCTGGAGTAACAAAATCACGTCCCATAATTGCTGCATAAGCTTTAGCACCATTCATAATCGCAATAGAAGCACGAGGTGACGCTCCTAGATAAAGGTTAGGATTGTTACGGGTATCTAAAATGATCTTTGCAATGTATTTAATCAAGTTATCTTCTATCACGATCTCCTTGACCGTTCGTTGGTATGTAGCGATTTCTTGAGCATTCATTACCGCATTTACAGTAGACTCAGCATCAATATTTTTACGAGCATGCTGATCTGTAAGAATTTGAATTTCTTCTTCTAGATTAGGGTAGCCTACGTTTATTTTAAACAAGAAACGGTCTAATTGTGCCTCTGGCAGCCTGTAGGTTCCTTCTTGTTCTATCGGATTTTGTGTTGCAAAGACCAAAAACGGCGCCTTTAAATCATACTCTTTTCCATCTATGGTCACTTGTCGCTCTGCCATGGCTTCAAAAAGTGCTGCTTGCGTTTTTGCTGGCGCTCGGTTGATCTCATCGATCAATATAATATTGGAAAATATGGGTCCTGGTTTGAACTCGAATTCATTATTTTTCATGGAGAACACTGAGGTTCCCAAGATATCTGACGGCATTAAATCTGGTGTAAATTGGATACGTGAAAAATCTACATCCAAAGTTTTAGCTAGCAGCTTTGCTGTTACAGTTTTAGCAACTCCCGGAACTCCTTCTATTAAGGAATGTCCGTTTGCTAGTATAGAAACGATCAGTAAATCGATCATCTCTTCTTGTCCAACGATCACCTTGCGCAATTCCTTTTTGATTTTATAAACTGCAGCGCTCAAGTGGTTTAAATCCAGTCTGTTTTTAAACTCTAAAGAGGAGGCTGGGTCTTCTGCTGTTGGTTGTTCCGCTTTCGCGAAAGCGGTATCATCACCTCCCTCTTCACTTTTTTGAACAAATTGCTCTTGTGCAGGCTCTTGTGGCGGCTGCCCCTGTGGTTGCTCTTGTGGCTTATTCCAGTCGTTATTATTTTCTTCCATTTCTTAATCTTTAAAAAAAGCGTCTATCTTTTTATTGAGTTGTTTTAATTCGTAATCACTGTGCACTGGCTTGTTGCGTAAGTGATTGATGTAATCTATAATGTCTTTAGTTTGCTCTTGTGAAACAGTAGTTTTAACGGATAAACGCTGGATAAAAACAGCGTCCATCTTCTCGGTATTCACAAAATATTTTAATCTTAATTTTTGTAGAAAAAAGTTAATTTTCTTATGTATGATTCCGGACACATCACCACTTTGAAAATACAGATTCCCTATGGTTTTAGTGAACTCTACAGTGCTGTTTTCTAATGGGTTCACCACTGGAATAGGCCGCTGCTCCCGTTTTGCCTTGAATATAAAATACAACAAAATCGCTCCTAAAGTAATGTACCAAGACCATTTCAATGCAGCGTTCGTAAGAATAAATCTCATAGGAGAAGAAACCACACGCCTTCCCGATTTTCCATAATCATCAAAGTATACTGGGCCATCATTAAGATAAGAAAAGACCTCGCTTACATATTGTTCTTTACCTTCCTGCAGCATGTAATAATTAGTAAAAGCAATAGGATTAAGATGGTAATAAATAGCTCCGTCTCCTACTTTTAATTCTATAAAGTTTGCTTGAGGCACTTGTCTAGATTTCGACTTTTCAATCGCATTTTTTATAATGCTTGGAGTAGAATCCTGTTCCGAACCAAATTCTTCTCCAAATATATTTTTTAGATATCCTTTTACAGGTTCAAATGGCAATACCTCACCGAGAACAGTGGTTCTAGTAGTGTCGTAACTAACAAAATGACGGTAACTACTCCCTTTTTGATATATGTAACTGCGGTTTTCAAACAAGGGATTATTTAATCGTACTCGAACCGTATCTTCTTCGTAGTAACTGTAATAACGGTTGGATTCTAATTTTAAAGAATCTCCAAAAGCTCCCGTAACACTTTGGGTGGAAACAAAAACTTTGTTACCTCGCTCTGCAAACTCCATAAGATGATCCATCTCTGTTCTATCAAATCCTAGGTAATTATTAATAAAGATATAATTAGCGTTCGTCTCGTCTTTGTGTTTTTTCAGGAAACTAACTGGATCTACTTTTATGCTTTCCACTTCTTCATCAAAGAGCTCATCCAGTTGATCGTACAGCACGTAGGCGCCATAAGGAATTTTATCGCCGCTGGTATAACTCTCTTCCCAGCTTAATGGTTGTGGTGTGATGACTTCCAGAAGCAGCAACAAGGCTACAACACCAAATATGATATAGAGGTATGTTTTAGATTTCTTATCCATCAGGCAGCTCTATTTTTAAGTATTTGAAATTCTGCTACGGCTTCTCGGTAGGATTCTTCCTCTATAGGGAATTCTCCATACCAGACATGATCATATAAATAGGATACTTTTTTAAAGTGTTCTTTAGTTTCTAAATTTTTAAGTTCTTTGTAATAATCCGTATTGGTTTTTTGAAAGTCCCATTCAATTAAATTTTGGGCACTCAGACTTTTTAACATCGCTAAATATTGATAACGCACCGCATTTCTATAATTTCCTTCTCGTTCGTTGTTTTGAATGAGGTCTGTAAAGTCTATTTCTTCTATGTGGGTTTCTTCTATAACGACACTACTGGTCTTCCTAGTTGTTCTCCCAAAAAGTTTAGAAGCGTTCTCATTACCTAGCAGCTTCACAATCATAAAAATAACAACTGCCCCAATAAGAAAGTAGAACACATAAGTCAGAATTTTAATGGTAAGTGGCGATAGTGTAAAGCCAAATATATCTTGAATTCCTTCAATCAACCAACTTAACAACCTACTGAAGAGGTTTTGGCTGCTCGTTTGCGTGCGTTCATAATTGAACTCTCCACCAGAGTATTCTTCTTTTAAGTCCTGATCTATTTTACGTACGCTAAGGTCTCTAGTATCGTAATTTCTTCCCAAGGTATCAACTATTTCAACAGGCTGCTGCTCAATTTCTTGAATTAAAGTCTCCATAACTTGAGACTTTCCCATATTCGAAAAAACGAGTGCCATAAACACGATGAATACGTAAGGTCTATTCCTCATTCTCAACTCCTAATTTAGAAATTCGACTCTTTAAAAATACATTGTACTTGATCTCGTGCAAATTAAAATACAGATAGCCCATCACAAACATGATCAGAAAGAAGGTCAGTATTCCTGTAATGCTATTGATGGCATAAAAGAAAAATTCTACCCCTTTAATAAAAATATTATCTTCTAATTCTAGATTATCTTCTGCACTGTTATAACTGTAAAACCCTATAATGAGGGCTGGTAACAATTGAAATAAAGTAGAAGTAAGATAAATAAGGACTGTAGTGATAAAGGAAACTCCTAAAGCTTTCCAGTATTTAGAAAACAGCATTTCCCATCCTTTTCCTAAAGCAGCTACGGCGTCTAGGTGCTCATCATAAGCATAAGAAAACATGCTCATACCTATCCAAGTAAAATAGGAAATCAGAATAATGGGAAATATGATAAGTACTCCTACTATAGGTATGATAATAGCTATAACAGAAACTATAGATACTGGTATGATCGCAATTCCACCTATCAATAGGATCAGAAACATGCCTCCAAATTTCCTTTTAGCAAAATGAAACACTTCTTTATAATTTGGGTTATTCCTACCATCTCTTTCGTACAATCGCAAATAAACACCTGCTAAACTTGCATTTAAAAGGATCACAATCACATTAATAACAAAACCTACGACACTAGCCGCAATACTAGTTTCTAGCGAGCCAGACATCGCCTGATCGAGGTAAGAACCATTTGACAATGCTATTAACGCATCCAGGCCTGTATCTGCAAGATAATTAGTCAAAAAAAGTATAATGATAAAAATAAAGTTATAAGTAATAAATACCTTAAAAATATTTTTATGATCCCCTTTTAAAAAATCAAAATAGGCAGTTATTACTCCGCCAAAATCCCTACGCAGCCTAGGCTCTATGTATTTGTTCATATTTGTTTTTAACTATTCTAGGATAAATCCCGTAATACCATATAATTAACGCTGCACTTCCTATTACAATCACCCAGTTGAGTACAGCAGGCATAAAAGCATATCTAGTAATAAAACCTTCTATAAAACCTGCTAGGATAAATAAAGGAATAGTACTTACCATCACTTTTAAACCAGCTTTTGCACTTTTTATTAATGAATATTTACGTTCATAAGTACCAGGAAACAGTATTCCGTTTCCTAAGATTATACCAGCAGCACCGCAAACTACTATGATAGAAAGTTCTATAGTACCGTGCAACATAATAACACGCCAAGCCTCTATAGTCACTCCTTCTTTATAAAACATGGTAAAAAATGCACCTACCATAATACCATTACTAAAAATCACATATAAAGACCCGATAGAGGTAAGGAAACCTAGCGCAAAACACATCATTCCTACTCTTATATTATTAATAGTAATTCCTAAAAACATACCACCTTGACCACTATCCTGGTAAACAGCTGTTGGGTTTCCTGCCTCTATATTTTCTAAGGTCATGTTTACGTAGCCGTCTCCCAAGATTAACCTTACAAAACTATCATCAAAGAGCGTACTTATAGTACCTATAAATACGGCGACAGCAAAAGCTAGAATAGCTAAAAGAAATTCTTTTTGATAACTTGAAAAAAATAATGGAAAATCCGTCTTAAAGAACTTTACAATGCTATTTTTGCTCTCCTTCTTATTGATATATATCTTTTGATGTGCCTGACTCGCTAGCGAATTTAAATACTTCAACGTATTTGAATTTTCATAATAGGTCTGTGCATAAGCAAGATCATTAGTAAGATGGATATACAAGTCAGATAAATGATCTGGATTGATCTTTATAGGAGCATCTAATGCTCTTTCAAAGGCAATCCATTTTTCTTTATTTTGCTTGACGAAAGCAGCTTCACGCATGGGCTATTTTTTTGAATAAAGATATAAACTTACAACCGTATGTCAAATACTGCAATTAACACGGCACAAAATGTAAACATTGAATATGAATTTGCTGGTGTAGGAAAGCGCATTATAGCTTTTTTACTCGATGCCGTCGTACTAATTATCTACATCATTGCAGTATCACTAACGGTTTACAAAGCGGTAGGCTTATTTGATCAAAATAACGTTTTAGGAATACGCGAGTTATCGCTTCTACCTGTTTTTTGTTATTCCCTAGTCATGCATCTTGTTTTTAATGGCCATACGGTAGGGAAATTTATCATGGGAATTAAAGTAGTTAAAGAAGATGGCTCTCCCGCTAGACTTTCTGATTTTCTAATAAGATGGATCTTAAGACTTATAGATATCGTTTTATTCCTTGGCACCGTAGGAGTAGTAGCCATTTTATTTTCGGAAAGAAAACAACGATTGGGCGACATAGCGGCAAAAACGATTGTTATCAATACTAGAAAGAGTACTAAAATCTCTCATACTATTCTAGAAGACCTGGATCCTGATTACCAACCACAATTTCAAAATGCTTATATCCTTTCTGATGCTGACGTGAATGAGATCAAAGACATTTACCGTCTCGCTGGAGAAAGTCGTGATTATATGACTTTACGAGAACTGCGCATCAAGATAGAATCACTTCTAAATACACAATCAGACTTAAGAGACGGTGTTTTTATACGCACGATTCTTAAAGACTACACCTACTTAACTCAAGGACGATGAATTTTATAGAAGCTATTGATTTTTTAGGAACCATAGCATTTGCCATTTCTGGTGCTTTAGCAGCTTTCTCAAAAAAATTAGACCCTTTTGGTATTGTAATTATTGCCTTCGTCACTGCTGCTGGTGGTGGTACGTTAAGAGATATCCTTATAGGTGTTGAGCCTATTTCATGGATGCGCAATATGACTTTGATTTATACTATTTTGGCCTGTGTTGTAGTCACTTTCTTTTTTAGGAAGTACTTATTAAAACTGCGTACCACGCTCTTCTTATTTGATACGATAGGAATAGGACTTTACACTGTTGTAGGTCTAGAAATGGGGCTCAAAGCAGGATTACACCCATTAATTTGTATTGTACTAGGTTGTATTACAGCTTGTTTTGGTGGTGTGATAAGGGATATTTTAGTGAATGAAATTCCGGTGATTTTCCGTAAAAATGTTTATGCAACCGCATGTATTTTGGGTGGTGGGGTTTACTTTATACTTCTAAAATTTGAATTGCCAAATGGGATCGTTTTCCCTGCCTCAGGGATTACTGTTATCGCCATAAGGATACTATCTGTCGTGTTTAAAATCAACCTACCATCACCTTATCCTAAAGAAGAACGGATAGAATAATTACACGATAGTTCTACTTTCCTGCCTTGCCTGCCGGCAGGCAAGGCAGGAAAGTGGAACAACTCAAAATATCTTAATCTTTCCCAGCCTTAAAAAGGTAATCTTTCTCTGCTTTAGAGAGGGATTCATAACCGCTAGAAGAAATTTTATCCAAAATGGAATCTACTTTTCCTTGATCTGTAGATTTTGCAGCAGCAGACTTGGAAGCCTTGTTATTGCCTTTATAGACGGTTTTCATCTTTGCTTTACGCTCTGATTTTGTTGTATTGAAAGTAGATTTGAAAAGGTTGGTAAAATAGTCGCCTATTTTTGCAAAACCCTCTAGAATATCTATCCCATCTTTCATACGTATGGCAGTATAATAACCTACTCCCGCCCCTGCGAGATGTGCCAGACTGCCGCCTGTATTCAATTGTAAGGCTACCATAGCTAGATTAGATGCTAAGAAAAAATAAGCAAAATATTTCAACTTGATATTTACAAATATGAGTCGGTATTCGGACTCGGGAAAGTACGAACAAGCAAAAAATATCAAAGCAAAAACTCCTGCACTAGCACCTATCATGCTACCTCCTCTAAAGAATCCAGGCAATAAACCAGTTGCAACTATAAAAGAAATGGATCCTGCTAAAACTCCTAAAAAGAATAGAGACAGCAACTGTCTGCTCTTAAATATATTTAAGACATACCTTCCAGCAATGTAAATTCCAAAAGCATTCCCTATAAAATGCCATAAATCTTCATGAAGAAAGCCATAACTAATCCAGCTCCAAGGCTGTAATAAGGCAGGTAAAAAACCTTTGGGTAATACCAATTGCATATAGGCTGGTTCATAGGCGCGACTCAAAATCCAACCTAATAAGGTGGTGAAAAATAGAATCGTAATGAGTCGACCACTCGTATCAAACGCATCGTATTTTGCTTTGAATTTATCCCAAATATTCATAACTAATTGATTCTGTATTTATCCATATCATTTCTCTTCCAATACCATACCATTATAAATCCAAATATTGCTCCACCTATATGCGCCAGATGTGCCACATTTGCACTACTAGCTATAATCCCGAAGGTAGCCAGTAATTCTTTGATCATGTAGAACCCTATCAAATATTTAACTTTTATAGGAATAGGGATTGGGAATAATACCAACTTCTCGTTAGGATACAGCCATAAAAACGCTGCCATAATGCCATACACAGCACCACTGGCACCTACCGATGGAATTCTATAACTAGTGGCCATAAAATAAGCATTGTTAAAGGTAAAACTATAGAAGTCTACCACAGCAACGGTAAGAAAAGCACCTATTCCACACATTAAATAGAAGAATAAAAATCGTTGAGACCCCATCCATCTTTCGATTGCTGGTCCTAAAAAAAGTAGCGCAATCATGTTACCTAGCAAATGCGAAATATTAAAACTATGCATAAACATATGCGTTATGGGCTGCCAGATTTTAAAATTAGGATTCTTAAAAAACCACAAAGCAAATGTCCCAAATAAATCTTGAGCAAAAAAGGTGATTCCAATGTAAACAACTACGTTAAGAATAATCAGATTCTTAACCATGGGTGATAAATTAAAATTGAACATCTAGTTGAATTTTGAGTTTAAACTATCTCCAGATAGATTGATAAATATTTTCTTTCCAGAAGCGGTGATTTCTGGCTCTTTGCAGGCAAACAATTCGTCTACTAAGTTTTCCATCGCTTCACTATTCAATACCTCCCCTGTTTTAATAGACATAGTTGCAGCCATAGTCTGTGCGAGTCTGTCTGCTGGGGAATAGGTGTTTTCTGGTAAATCCTGTTGCTCTTTTGCAATAACAGCCTCTAAAACAAAAGGGACATCCTTTTCTTTTAATTCTAATGGAAGCCCCTCGATCTCTACCACATTGTGTTCTAATGTTTTAAATAAAAACCCTGTATGTTCTAGTTCTTCTTGCAAATTGATAAGAACAGCCACTTCATCTACAGGCAAATTGATCTTAATAGGGAAAAGCAATTGCTGGCTTACTCCGTTTTGTACAGTAAGTTGTCTTAATAATTTTTCATAAAGAATACGTTCATGTGCGCGTTGTTGATTCACCACCAGCAACCCACTTTTTAAAGTGCTGATCACAAACTTGCGCTGCAACTGAAAAATATTGCGCTGTTCTACCTCAGCTTGTTGGAACATAGAAGAAGAAGATTCTTCTGTATGGGTCTCGTCAATAAGCTGTGTCCTTTCTTCTATCCCTGCATACAAGGCTTCCCATGGCCGCGCTGGTGGCTTTTGAAAAGAAGATGTTTGATAAGATTTATTGATATTGCTCTCTTGCTGGAAGGGATTAAAATCTGGATTTACTTCTATCTTAGGAACCTGCGAGTGTGCATTTTTTGCAACATCATAAGGCACTTCATATTGCTTTTCTTGATGAAAATCAATAGCATTTACCGAAAACTGCCCTAAAGCATGCTTGACACTTGCTCTAAGAATCGCATACAAACTGTGCTCATCGTCAAATTTCACCTCTGTTTTTGTAGGATGAATATTAATATCTACACTATCTCGAGGAACAGTGAGGTATAAAAAATACGACGGGTTTGATTTATCTTTTAAAAGACCTTCAAAAGCACTGGCTACCGCATGATTCAAATAATTGTGCTTAACAAATCTATTATTTACAAAGAAGTATTGAAGACCGCGAGTTTTTCTAGCAAATTCGGGCTTTCCTATAAAACCTTTGACCGTCATCAACTCGGTTTCTTCTTCTACAGGAACTAGTTTTTCATTAGTCTTAGATCCCATAATCCCAACAATGCGCTGTCTGTAAGTGCTTTTTACCAAGTTAAACAAAGAAGTATCGTTGTGAGCAAAACTCATCGCTACTTCTGGATGTACCATGGCTACTCGGTGAAATTCATCGGTAATGTTGCGCAATTCTACTTGGTCTGATTTGAGAAACTTTCTTCTGGCGGGTACGTTATAAAATAAATTACGCACACTAATCATGGTTCCTTGAGAAGTGACTACTGGTTCTTGTCGAGTAACTTTACTTCCTTCTATTTCTAATAGGGTACCTAAATCGTCTTCTTGTCGTTTGGACTTTACAGAGACTTGTGAAATGGCAGCAACTGAAGCAAGTGCTTCTCCTCTAAAACCTTTGGTGTACAGATTAAAAAGATCATCTGCAGTGGATATTTTTGATGTGGCATGACGTTCAAAAGCCATGCGAGCATCTGTCATGCTCATTCCGTTTCCATTATCAATTACTTGGATCAACGTTTTACCAGCATCTTTGATAATCAGTTGTACTTGTGTAGCGCCAGCATCGATAGCATTTTCTAGTAATTCTTTAACCACACTGGCCGGTCGTTGCACCACTTCTCCAGCCGCTATTTGATTAGCAACGTGATCTGGTAATAATTTTATAATGTCTGACATGAAGTCAATTAAAATCTAAAGATGGATAAATCAAAATCGATGATCCAGAGAAATAGGAGTACTAGAATAGCTATAATAATCAAAAGTCTTCTTTTTACTACTACATCTGCTCCTTGTTTAAGATCTTGAATCGCATTGCCGAATTTACCTTTTAAGCCTACATTTTGCACCGTAGAGCGTTGATCATCAAACCTGTGTTTGATCTCAAAAGGCTTTGTACCCGTACTATTTTTATAGTAACGTGGCTCATAATCGTATTTTTTATTCTTTCTGCGACCTATCAATCCCATAACCTCTGGTATTTTACAAATTTAACGAATACTCGTTAGACCTAGTGCAAAGATTGTTCCCAATAAAAACTAAATAAAAGTAAAAATAAAATCAAGAAAAAAACCAGCAGATCCTAGATAGATTTGGTAGTTGCTAGTTCTTTTATTTACAACATTTTACATCCAAACTCTCTAGGATGACAGGTCGCTGTTTACAAATATTTCAATGGACTTCTATTTATCAAAGCAAGCGATTGAATACACCAGCTTACTCCCTATATATTTCGGAAGCGAGAATATCAAACTACTACTTTATACCAACATTCCTAACAAAGTGTAGCATCTAACTGAAAACTGAGACTGAAACTAAGAATACATTTTATCTCTCAATTCCTTGATCTTTTTATCGTCCATATATTCTTCAAAAGTAGTATAACGATCAATCGCTCCATTAGGCGTTAATTCGATTACACGATTACCCACAGTTTGAGCAAATTCATGATCATGAGTAGTTAAAAGCACCGTTCCTTTAAAGTTCTTAAGACTGTTATTTAGGGCTTGGATAGATTCAAGATCTAAGTGGTTAGTAGGCTCATCTACCATAAGAACGTTAGCTCTTTTCATCATCATGCGAGATAGCATACAACGTACTTTTTCTCCTCCAGAAAGTACACGAGCACTTTTTAAAGCTTCTTCTCCAGAGAAAATCATTTTACCTAAGAAACCTCTGATATGAACTTCTTCTCTTTCCTCTTCTGTTTGCGCATACTGTCTCAACCAGTCTACTAAGTCCATGTCTACATTAAAAAACTCTGAGTTATCAACAGGTAAATAGCTTTGAACTGTCGTAACACCCCAATTAAAAGCTCCAGAATCTGCAGTTGCACGATCATTTAAAATATTGTAAAATAAAGAAGTTGCGCGGCTATCTCTAGAAAAAATAACGACTTTATCACCTTTAGCAAGGTTGATGTCTATATCTTTAAAAAGAACTTCTCCATCTACGGACCCCGTAAGCTTCTCTATATTGAGAATTTGGTCTCCAGCTTCACGATCTCTATCAAAAATAATCGCTGGATAACGTCTAGAGGAAGGTTTGATTTCAGAAATGTCTAATTTATCTATCATCTTCTTACGAGAAGTAGCTTGTTTAGACTTAGCCATGTTAGCACTAAATCGCGCAATAAACTCTTGCAGTTCTTTTTTCTTGTCTTCGGCCTTTTTATTTGCTTGCTGACGCTGTCTTGCGGCTAGTTGTGAGGACTCGTACCAGAAAGTATAGTTACCACTGTATTGATTGATTTTACCGAAATCAATATCGGCTATATTGGTACATACGGCATCTAAAAAGTGTCTGTCGTGCGAAACTACGATTACCGTATTTTCATAATTTGCTAAAAAGTGTTCTAACCATGCGATCGTTTCATAATCCAAATCGTTAGTAGGCTCATCCATTACCAGCACGTCTGGAGTACCAAAAAGTGCTTGTGTCAACAAAACACGCACCTTTAATTTATTGTCCATATCACTCATTAAGGTAGCATGATATTCTTCTCCTATTCCTAAGTTAGAAAGAAGCGATGCTGCAGCGCTGTCTGCATTCCAACCGTCCATTTCTTCAAAGGCTACTTGAAGCTCTCCTATTTTATCTGCATTCTCGTCGCTATAATCTGCGTAGAGTGCGTCAATCTGTGCCTTTAACTCATAAAGAGGCTTGTTTCCTTTAAGAACTGTTTCCAGAACGGTATCCTCATCGTGGGCATTGTGATCTTGCTCAAGAACAGACATTCTTTTGCCTGCCTCTAGATTTACATGACCACTGGTAGCATCCATTTTACCAGTAAGAATTTTAAGGAAAGTAGATTTACCTGCCCCATTTGCACCTATAATCCCGTAGCAATTACTACCACCGAATTTTGCATTTACCTCGTCAAATAATACGCGCTTACCGAATTGTACCGATAAATTAGAAACCGTTAACATAAATTGATTTTTGAATTTGCAAAAATACTCATTCTATGGAGTTTAAAAAAAACTCTTTGCCATCAATTTAACAAGGCATTAACTGCACTTTTAGATCAATAAGCCTTTTTTTGTAACAACCGCAATATGTTTAGTGTCTTTATGTTTGAAAAAATATCGCTTTCGCGAAAGCGTAACCATAACATTCCTCTTACTATTTACACAATAGCGTGTCTGCTATTACTCTCCAGTTGTGGAAATGATCATCAAGGTGAGACTACTTCTATAGTGCTTACTGGAAAGATTATTAATCCACGAACAGATCATGTAGTTTTAATAAATTATTCTGGTATACAAGACACTTTAAAATTAGATGCAAAAGGCGTGTTTATCAAAACGTATAAAGATATAAAGCCCGGACTATTCACCTTTGTACATACTAACGAATACCAGTCTTTCTATCTAGGTTATGGAGATACATTGAGATGGCGATTGAACACAAAAGCGTTTGATGAATCGCTGGCTTTTACTGGAGCGGCTGCAAAGGAAAACAATTATCTCATTGACTTATTTTTAGAAATCGAAAAGAGCAATAGAAGCTTGTTAAGTGAATCCCAAAGAGAGCCTAATAACTTTAAAGAAATGATCGATCGTCTTACAGAGATGAGGATCAAAAAATTAAAACAAGCCGCAAAAAAAGATAACTTCCAAGATCATTTTGTTGAAAACACTATTAAAATTATAAAATTCAATGGCTGGTCAGGACTGGAGCGATACGCCTATACTCATTATGGTAAAAACGAAATTCTCCAAAGCGATGTATTGCCTTCTAATTTTTATTCTTATCGACAACATCTAGAAATATGTGACAGAGAATTGCTTAACAATTATGCCTACCGGCCCTATGTCATTTCTTTAGTCTCTAATATTGCTTTATACAACTGTGCTCGTAAACACGGTTCTGGAAAAACGGTTGATAGAACAGGATATGAGTATCGCAAAGAAAAACTTCATGTCATCGATAGTCTCTTTACAGATCAGGAACTTAAAGGACTGTTTGCAGGAATAGAAACAAGAAACTTTATAAGAAACAGAAAAAATGCTGTCGAAATCAGTGATTTAGTTTCTGAGTTTCTGGAGATATCTGAAGATAAGCTTCTTAATGATAACATTACTAAAATGGCAGCGACCTATATGAACTTAGATCCTGGCAATAAACTTCCTAATTTTGAATTGTATCAATACAACAATAAAATCACTGATTTATCTTCACAAGTGAAAGGTTTAGGAGTGCTATTTTATTGGTCTAATAAAAACGAATCATACGCACTGCGCATTCATAAAAGAGTAAACGAATTAAGAGAAAAGTATCCTGAAATCAATTTTATAGGTATCAATCTTGATGATCCTACCAGCGGTGTATGGCATGAGGCAAGTGTGAAATTTGGTTTTAATAAATCTTCTGAATTTCAGCTAGTAGATAATCAGTCTATCAGTAAGCAACTTGCTCTAAGAAATGATAATCGCAGTATGGTAGTTGCTCCAGGGCTTACTATTCTAGATCCTAACATTAACCTATTTCATTACCAGATAGAAACCACCTTATTGGGATACCTAAGTAGGTAGTCACTCCTTTTAAAAAATAAAAGCGATCTACATATAAATTTAGATCGCTTTTATTTTTAGAAAACCACTTACTTATGAATTTCCTTTTTCATAATCAGCAAGGAATTTTGCAAGACCTATATCTGTTAATGGGTGCTTTAACAATCCTTCTATAGAAGAAAGTGGACCAGTCATGACATCTGCTCCTAGTTTTGCACAATCAATGATATGCATGGTATGTCGTATTGATGCAGCAAGAATTTGTGTCTCAAAACCGTAGTTGTCATAAATCATTCTTATCTCGGCAATAAGATTTAAACCATCTGTGCTGATATCATCCAGTCTACCTATAAACGGAGAAACATAAGTGGCTCCTGCTTTTGCAGCAAGTAATGCTTGTCCTGCACTAAATACAAGTGTCACATTTGTTTTAATTCCTTTATCTGTAAAATACTTACAAGCCTTCACACCATCTTTGATCATAGGCAGTTTTACCACTATCTGATCGTTGAGAGCTGCAAGAGCTTCTCCTTCTCTAACCATTCCCTCAAAGTCTGTAGAAATAACTTCTGCACTGACATCTCCATCTACCAACTCACAGATCTTTTTATAATGGTTGATAATGTTTTCTTCCCCTGTTATTCCTTCTTTAGCCATAAGAGAAGGGTTTGTGGTTACTCCATCGAGAATACCCATATCTTGGGCATCTGCGATTTGTTCTAGGTTTGCGGTATCTATAAAAAATTTCATCGTTGTGTGTTAAGATGTTAATTATAACTGTCCTACAAAAATGGAGATTACCTTTCTTAAATAAGTATTTTTATAGAATTAAATATGATTATTTTTTAACAAGCCATTTTCATCATGACCAGAATTACAAAATACTCATTTGTAGCTATATCCATTTTATTTCTAAGCAGTAGCTGTAGTCTATTCCAGCCTATAAATGCTAAGAAAAAGGTGGAAGTTGCCGATTCCACGCCTCCAGGAACTTTAATGTTAACAGAAATTCTGTACATAGACCGGGTACCGGTTACTAATTCCATGTATCAAGAGTTTTTAAATCACTTAGAAAATTACTGGTCTTTATCAAAACATGAAAAGATGAAGGAGTTACCGCATTATGGACTTGATGAAGATGTTGTTTTTGAACCTCAAACGGGGAGCCGCGAGTTATTTAGAGAAGCCAGTCTTCAAAATCCGCAAGAAATGCTTACCAATAAATTAAGTATGGAAAATTATTACACCAGTCCCTTTTTTCAGTCACACCCTGTTGTAAATGTATCTAAAAAGCAAGCTGAATTATTCTGCTTATGGCGTACTGACATTGTAAATGCCGTATATGCGATAAAAAGCAACAGCGCATCGCAACGAGCTCGTTTTCCTTATAAAGTGCTATACAGGTTACCCACGGAGCCTGAAATGATCAGGGCTCAAAACAAACTGGATCGCGAGTTTAAACTGTTTAAATATCAAAATCAGATATATGCATATACAGGAAATTTTGATCTCTTTAGTAAAATGCAAGACAACACGGGCCAGATGACCATCATGGAAATCAAAGAAATAGGAAAGAACAAGACCTACAACTCCATGCTGGATCGCAACCTTTCTTACTATAATCAACAGGAATTGAAAACTGGTTTTAGATGTATTTGTGAAGTTACTAAATAGACATTATCTCGATTTGTTTAAAAGTTCTAAAAATGCTAGAAAAAACGAGATAATTATTTATGCGCTCTAATTGATTCCGTATATCTTCCTTATTTGATAAACGTGACAATCTAGTAAAACGCTCTTTACAGCGGGTTTGATTACCTCTATATCCAACATGCTGCTGACTAAATTTATGCAACATAGATAAACGGAGTATAGTAGTCCTATACTATTTGTTCGATTTTACTCACTAATTTTCACAGCTTTCCAATAAATTAGTAGTATTCTCATCATCCATATTTGATGACAAAACACTTATATCCCTACTATTACTACCAACCAATTATTAGGTTTATATTTTCATTAGAGCCATATGAAAAATTTAGTCCATTGCTCTTCTAGAACTCCACCATTAAAGATCATAATTCCATCGAGATATTAAAACTATGTCTTATCTGTTGCAGCTAAAAAAATATAACAAATATTTATGATAGTATTACTATCTATATTGCGTGTATTACTATATTTTTGAATCAATAAATACTTATGTTTAAGAAAGTTATAATTCTATTAGCATCAACTATCTCTTTAGTAGGATATGCTCAAGTGGAATCATCACAAACTGGTTCTTGGTATATGTATTTCTATAACGCAAAGTTAAAAGAGTCTAATTGGGGAATACAAGGAGATCTTCAATATCGAGACTGGCAAGGCTTAGGTGATTTGGAACAACTGTTACTAAGGTCTGGGATTACTTATAGTCCAGATAATTCGCCTATTTTATTTACCGCAGGTTATGCCAATATTACAACTGGCGACTTTGGCAATTCTGATGAAACAAGTGCCGAAAATCGGGTATACCAAGAAGCGCTTCTGCCTCAAAAATTAGGAGAGAGATTTTATATTACCCATCGTTTTAGATACGAACAACGATGGGTGGAAGATCAAGACTTTAGAACAAGATATCGTTACAATCTATTTCTAAATGTACCTATTAATAAAACAGATCTCAGCAAGAATGCTATTTATTTAGCCCTGTACAATGAAGTATTTATAAACGGACAGACCTATATAGGAGAAAATCGCGCTGTAGAACTTTTTGACAGAAATAGAACCTATTTAGGAGCTGGGTATTCCTTAACAAATAAAATGAGATTACAATTGGGCTGGATGAATCAAAAAACAGTAAACTGGGGTAAAGGCCAGCTCCAATTCAGTTTACACCATACGTTTTAACAACTAACATTTAAAATCAAACGAAATGAAAAAAACAATTAGAATCATGATGTCGGCTTTATTAATGAGTAGTCTAATAGCTTGTAATCACAAGGCAGAAGAAACAGTTGAAAATCCAACTAGTAACAAATTACAAGAGATGGAAACATCTGTAACAAGTATTCTAACCGCTGAAGAACAAGCAAACATGACCGCAGACGAAATCATAGAGCGTCTGAAAAAAGGAAATCAGAATTTTGTAAATAACAACCTAACTACAAGAGACCATTCAGAGCAAAGGAGACTTGCTGCTATAGGTCAATATCCAAAAGCAATCGTTCTTTCTTGTGTAGATAGTCGTGTACCTGTAGAAGATGTTTTTGATCTGGGTATAGGAGATATTTTTGTAGCTCGTGTTGCTGGAAATATTGAAAATGCTGATATTGTAGGTTCTATGGAGTTTGCAACTGCTGTTGCAGGTTCTAAAGTAATAGTTGTAATGGGGCATACTTCCTGCGGCGCAGTTCATCACGCTATAGATAATACCGATGCTGCTGGATTAGGTATGGTTAATCTTCAAAATTTATTGAACGAGATAAGACCTGTTCTTGATGCTCACAAAAACGTAGTGCACTCCTCAAAAAACACAGAGTTTGCAAACATGATTATAGATGAAAATGTCGCTAAAACAGTTGCTGATATAAAAGAAGTGAGCCCTACTTTAAATAAAATGCATGATGACAGAAAAATTAAGATTATAGGAGCTGTTTATAATATGGAAACAGGAAAAGTAGTTTTTAAATAACCATATTTTCAACAAAGTATAAAAACAGAGGCCTTAATAACCTCTGTTTTTTTTATCTATCGTTTTACTATTCATTGCTATTATCTTTTATTTTTGGCTTCTTAAAATAATCCTATGAGTATATTTTATTTATTGATAGGCTTGGTACTTCTAGTAATAGGTGGTGAATTTTTAGTTCGCTCCTCAGTAGGCCTGTCCTTAAAACTTCATCTTTCTAGAATGATCATTGGCCTTACGGTGGTTTCTTTTGCTACCAGTGCTCCAGAACTTATAGTCAGTATTCAATCAGCATTAGACGGTTTATCAGGACTTGCACTGGGAAACGTTATCGGTTCTAACATAGCAAATATTGCTTTAGTCTTAGGGACTACAGCTTTAATTGCTCCACTAGCTATTAATAGAGACTTTTTTAAGTTCAATTGGCCCTGGATGATGGGTTTTAGCATTCTATTATACATTTTACTCCTTTCAGGAAATAATTTGGTGCGTTGGGAAGGAGCTATTTTATTAAGTGCTATAGTTGTTTTTCTTATTTTACTGATTAGAAGAGCTCGCAAAGACCCAGAGGCCGCAGGTGTAGAAGAAGAATTACAAGAAGCCAAATGGTGGAAAATTTTTCTGTTTTTATTTCTAGGAGGTATGGCATTATGGCAAGGAAGTGAATTACTAGTTCAAGGCGCTGTAGATATAGCCGCTAGATTAGGTATTCCTGAAAGTATTATTGCCGTTTCTATGGTTGCCATAGGAACTTCTGTACCAGAACTTGCCGCCTCTATTATAGCAGCTTTGAAAAAAGAAAAGGCTATTTCGCTAGGTAACCTTATAGGATCTAATATATTCAACATAGGTTCTGTATTGGGAATTACTGCCTTGATCCAACCCATACAAATTGAAGAAAAGGGAATGGGTTTGTTAACTAATGATATTTACTGGATGTTGGGTATTGCATTTGCGCTGCTACCCTTGGCTTTTTTACCTAAAGCCTACCACATCTCTAGATACAAAGGAATCCTTTATTTAGCGGTCTACTTGCTATTTATCTATTCAGCCTTCTCTACCCTATAAATTATAGGGTTTGTTTACAAAAATTATAATATTGTTGATATTTAACCTCGTTTTTTTTAGGGCTAGATTATCATATTATAGTATTTTTGCAGCAATCTTTCAATAATAAACACACAACAGATGTCTACATTAAGATTTCAAGCTCTAAAAGAAACACTCAATCGCAAAGAAATTGCTGTTAATGAACCCGCAAGACGAAGCGATATTTTCGGAAAAAACGTCTTCGGCAAAGGTGCTATGCGCCAGCATTTAAACAAAGATGCTTACAAAAGCGTGCAAGACGCCATCGTTAACGGTAGTAAAATTGATCGCAATATTGCTGACCATGTTTCTACAGGAATGAAGGAATGGGCGATTCAAAACGGCGCCACTCATTACACACACTGGTTCCAACCTCTAACAGGAGCCACTGCAGAAAAGCACGATGCATTCTTTGAATTAGAAATGGATGGAACTGTAATGGAAAAATTTGGTGGTGGACAACTCGTTCAACAAGAGCCAGACGCCTCTTCTTTCCCTAATGGCGGAATCAGAAACACATTTGAAGCTCGTGGTTATACGGCGTGGGATCCTACATCTCCAGCTTTTATCATGGGAACTACACTTTGTATTCCTACTGTGTTTGTAGCCTACACTGGTGAAGCATTAGATTATAAAACGCCTCTTTTAAGATCCTTACAAGCGGTTGACAGCGCAGCAACTGATGTATGTAAGTATTTTGATAAAAATGTATCTAAAGTGGTTGCTACTTTAGGATGGGAACAAGAGTATTTCCTTATCGATAGCGCACTAGCTGACTCTAGACCAGATTTACAATTAGCTGGTCGTACTTTATTAGGGCACTCCTCTGCAAAGGGACAGCAACTAGATGATCATTACTTTGGTGCTATTCCTACACGT
Source organism: Nonlabens sp. Ci31 (assembly GCF_012974865.1). Classification (NCBI taxonomy): domain Bacteria; kingdom Pseudomonadati; phylum Bacteroidota; class Flavobacteriia; order Flavobacteriales; family Flavobacteriaceae; genus Nonlabens; species Nonlabens sp. Ci31. Next base: position 41,048 of record NZ_CP043633.1, read on the forward strand.
GTATTGAACTTTATGCGTGATATGGAAACAGAATGTATGCTTCTAGGTATACCTGTAAAGACACGTCATAATGAAGTAGCCCCTAATCAGTTTGAGTTGGCTCCTATTTTTGAAGAGGCCAACCTTGCTGTAGATCACAACTCCTTACTTATGGATGTGATGAGAAAAGTAGCTTCAAGACACTTTTTCAAAGTATTATTCCATGAGAAGCCATTTGCAGGAGTAAACGGTTCTGGAAAACACAACAACTGGTCACTAGCTACTAATACTGGAGTAAACTTACTTTCTCCTGGTAGTACGCCTATGAAAAACCTTCAATTCTTAACTTTCTTTGTCAATACGATTAAAGCAGTTCACGATCATGAAGAATTGATCAGAGCAACTATCGCTAGTGCATCAAACGACCACCGACTAGGGGCAAATGAAGCACCACCAGCAATTATATCTGTATTTATTGGTTCTCAGTTAACAAGAGTCCTTGACGAGTTGGAAAAAGTAACTGACGGAAAACTTTCTCCAGAAGAAAAAACAGACCTCAAACTAAACGTAGTAGGTAAAATCCCAGAAGTAATTCTTGATAATACCGACCGTAACCGTACTTCTCCTTTTGCTTTTACTGGGAATAAATTTGAATTACGCGCCGTAGGTTCTACAGCAAACTGTGCCAACCCGATGACCGTTCTTAACGCGATCGTAGCACAGCAACTGATCGAGTTTAAAGCAGAAGTAGATGCGCTTATAAAAGACAAAAAGCTTAAGAAAGACGAGGCTATATTCAATGTGCTCAGAGAGTACATTAAAAAATCTAAGAAAATCCGTTTTGAAGGAGATGGTTACGGAGAAGCTTGGGAAAAAGAAGCTAAAAAACGTGGCTTAAGTAATCATAAAACAACGCCTAACGCTCTTAAAGCTAAAGTTTCTAAGAAAAGTATCCAGCTTTTTGAAGGCTTGAACATTATGAGCAAGGTAGAATCTGAAGCTCGTTATGAAATTGAAGTAGAAGACTATGCCATGCGCATACAGATTGAGGGACGTATCTTAGGAGACATAGCTCGCAACCATGTAACTCCAACAGCTATTAAGTATCAAAATACATTGATCGAAAATGTAGTAGGATTGAAAGAAATCTTTGGTAAGGACTTCAAAAAAATGGCCAAAGAGCAAATGACTTTGATAGAAGAAATTTCTGAGCATATCGAGAACATCAACAAGGGTATTACAGAAATGACGGAAGCTCGTAAAAAAGCCAACAACGCAAAAGATGCAGAAGCAACTGCCGCAGCTTATTGCGATGATGTGAAACCATACTTTGATGTGATACGTTACCACTGTGATAAACTAGAACTATTAGTAGATGATGAAATCTGGCCATTAACTAAGTACAGAGAATTATTATTCACTAGATAATTCAATTTATACTATCTTAGGTTCAAAGCCCTAGAATTTAAATTCTAGGGCTTTTTTTTTATAGTTTCGCTTTCGCGAAAGAGTGTCATTAAGGCTATCGAAAACAAGCAGCCTACTTTAAATCAGGATTCTTCATCTACTAAATGAGTATCTTACTGCTACAATTAAATGAATCCTTAAAATAAAAAAACGTTTTTGACAGATCCTGGCTACTCCCATTTGGAGCATTCGATAAACCAACTTGTTTACTGCGTACTAAAAACTGTGACTGTCAACTAAGACGTAGACTTCAAATTTATTGATTTTCTTAACAACCTCTTCATATCTCCACACAACTGTCTTTGTACTTAGTACTTCATACTTCATACATTAATAGTAACTTTGCCACATGAGCCAAGACATTTCTAAAAGATATGCACAGCGCGGTGTGAGCGCTGGCAAAGAAGACGTACATAACGCAATAAAAAACGTAGACAAAGGATTATACCCACAAGCCTTTTGTAAAATTGTTCCTGATTCATTGACTGGGTCAGAAGAGCATTGTTTGATCATGCATGCAGATGGTGCTGGGACAAAGTCCAGCTTAGCCTATATGTATTGGAAAGAAACTGGTGATCTCTCTGTATGGAAAGGAATCGCTCAAGATGCCTTGATCATGAATGTAGACGACCTGCTTTGTGTAGGAGCGACAGATAATATTTTACTTTCTAGCACCATAGGAAGAAACAAAAACTTGATAACAGGAGAGGTGATTTCGGCCATTATCAATGGAACAGAAGAACTATTAGCCGATCTTAAAAAACACGGCGTAGAAATCATCTCTACCGGTGGAGAGACAGCCGATGTAGGGGATCTCGTAAGAACCATTATTGTAGATTCTACCGTTACTGCTCGTATGAAACGCAGTGATGTCGTAGACAATGCAAATATAAAAGCTGGAGATGTTATTGTAGGATTGTCGAGCTCTGGACAAGCCTCTTATGAAACTGAATATAATGGCGGGATGGGATCCAACGGTCTTACGAGCGCAAGACATGACGTTTTTAATAAAAGCTTAAAAGAAAAATATCCCGCAAGTTACGATGCAGCAGTTCCAGAAGATTTGGTGTATTCTGGCTCTAAAAACCTGACCGATCTCGTTGAAGGAAGTCCGCTGGATGCAGGTAAATTGGTTTTATCTCCTACTCGTACCTATGCGCCTATTATCAAAAAGATTCTAAGCGAGGTCAACCGAGAAGATCTACATGGGATGGTACATTGTTCTGGAGGTGCACAAACTAAGATCTTACATTTTGTAAAAGGTTTGCATATTATAAAGAACAATTTATTTGAATTACCGCCTTTGTTTAAAATGATTCAAGAAGAATCAGGGACGGACTGGAAAGAAATGTATCAGGTATTCAACATGGGTCATCGCATGGAACTCTATGTAAATGAATCTATTGCTCAAGAAATTATTGACATCTCAAAATCTTTTAATGTAGAGGCAAAAATCATAGGCCGTGTAGAAGCTGCAAGTTCTAAGAAATTGACTATTGATAGTGAGTTTGGAGTTTTTGAGTATTAGGTCTGAATAAATATCCCAATTATTTCCTGCATCTAAAAAGATAAATCAACGCAAATAATGGATTATTTCTAGAAGATACTGAAACAAGTTCAGTATGTCAGGTCATTAAGTTAAGCTTCTAACAACCTCCAACTTCGGCTCAATATACCGTTTACAAAAAGGCGCCTCTGGTCTGGTGAGGTAATAATTCTGTATAGATTCTCGCGATGGTTCAAAGGAGACCAATGGCAACACTTTAGTAATGTATGTTTGGTTTCGCTTTCGCGAAAGCGAGCTAATAATCCCTTCTATTCTACTTTCTAATTCTTTATCAAAATAATAGATCGCACTTCGATAATCACTGCGACGGCTGTGCTGCTTTGTTGCAGCATGTGTCTGTAAATGAATATCTATTAATTTTTCCAAACCTACATGATCTGTAAAGTGAATGATCACCGCTTCACTCCTATTTTCGTAAGGAGCCATACTAGCAACATAACCCTGCTCTACAAGTTCCACACCGTCAACAGCTTGAAAAACAGCTTCCGTACACCAATGACAGCCACCGCCAAGACCTAATTTGTATTTCATTTATTTAAAGCGGTAAGAAATGCCTATTTGGGCTAAAAAACTAATGTCTTCACCAGCTGTCTGCCAATTTTCTGATCCTCTAAAAGAATTGATAGGATCTGTCCATAAAACTGCAGTTTCAAAATTTAAACGAAGTTTTTCATGAAGCCTTAAGGAGTATAAACCACCAAAGGTAAGGCTCATAAAACGATTCTCAAGAGCTCTAAGATTCGTGTTCTTTTGTTGTTTAAACTCTTGCTGAGTCAGTCCAATTCCAAAATGGTAACCTATGTTAAACATTTTATCTGCTCTTAAACGCTCATATAATAATGAGGTTGTGAAGGTCTCCACCATTCCATCTAGCGGTGCAGCAGTCTGATAATCTTCTCCTACTATATTAACACTCGTGTTTTGAACACGCAATTTCACAGCATCGATACGATCCTTAAAATTATATTTGACATCTAGATATAAAGATGCGGGAGAATCATAAGCGGTAGCCACGTTATTGTCAGCTTCTTCTATAAAATAAAAGGCGCCAGTTCCTATTCCAGCTCCTATTTCAATAGTCTGAGCAAAAGAATTCATCGAGAATAAAAAAGCAACTGCTATAAGTAGGTTTTTCATGACACATTGTTTTTTGATAACACATCAATCAGCAAGTTTTATGCCGAAAAATTAACGGTTAATTCCGTATTTTCGCAGGACTTGAATTAGACCATGATAGATAAATTAAATATTGTAAAAAATCGTTTTGACGAGGTGAATGACTTGATCATACAGCCAGATGTAATATCTGATCAAAAACGATATGTACAACTTACCAAAGAATATAAAGATCTTAAAAAACTCATGGACAAGCGTGAGATTTATGTAGAACTTACGGCAAATCTAGAAGAAGCACAAGACATTATATCTGACGGTAGCGATGCCGATATGGTAGAAATGGCTCAAATGCAACTGGACGAAGCTAAAGAAGCTATTCCTGTACTAGAGGAGGAAATACGCATGATGCTGGTTCCTAAAGACCCAGAAGATGCTAAAAATGCCGTGATGGAAATACGTGCTGGTGCAGGTGGAGATGAAGCGAGTATTTTTGCTGGTGATCTTTTTAGAATGTATGAAAAGTATTGCTCTAGTAAAGGCTGGAGTACCAGTATCGTAGACACGAGCCATGGAACTAGTGGTGGTTATAAAGAAATCATCATGGAAGTAAATGGTGATGACGTTTATGGGACTTTAAAGTTTGAAGCTGGCGTACACCGTGTACAACGCGTACCTCAAACGGAAACTCAAGGACGTGTGCATACCAGTGCTGCAACGGTTATGGTATTACCGGAAGCTGAAGAATTTGACTTAGAACTAGACATGACTGAGGTACGTATAGAGCGCACCACCTCTACTGGTCCTGGGGGACAGTCGGTAAACACGACCTACTCTGCCATTAAATTACACCACGAGCCTACTGGAATGATTGTAAGTTGTCAAGATCAAAAGTCTTCTCATAAAAACTTAGAGAAAGCCCTCAAAGTATTGCGTTCTCGTTTATATGATATCGAACTAGCAAAGAAAATGGCAGCCGACTCTGAAAAGCGCAAAAGCATGGTAAGTACGGGTGACCGTAGTGCCAAGATTAGAACCTATAATTATTCACAAGGTCGCGTTACAGATCACCGCATCAACTTGACGTTGTATGACCTGGATAATATCATTAATGGTGATATTCAAAAAATCATTGATGAACTTCGACTGGTAGATAATACCGAGAAGTTACAGATGAATGATGACGACATATAACGGAGCATAGCAGCAAAGTATACAAATGACTTTAGAAAACCTTACCACCCAAATACTTGAGAAAAAATCCTTCCTATGCATAGGATTGGATGTAGATTTAGAAAAAGTACCCGCTCATTTATTACAGGAAGAAGATCCTATTTTTGCTTTTGCGAAAGCGATTATCGACGCCACTCACGACTTATGTGTAGCTTATAAACCCAATACAGCATTCTTTGAGGCTTATGGGGTAAAAGGGTGGATCGCTTTAGAAAAAATCAGTAACTACCTCAACGAGAATTATCCAGATCACTTTAGCATAGCAGATGCCAAACGTGGCGATATAGGAAATACTTCTACTCGATATGCCAAAGCATTTTACGAAGATTTGAATTTTGACAGTGTCACGATTGCTCCCTATATGGGTAAAGATTCTGTAGAGCCATTTCTGGCTTTTGAAAATAAATTTGCTATTCTTCTTGCACTCACATCCAACCGAGGAGCCTATGATTTTCAGACCAAAACGGTAGATGGAACACCACTGTATCAAGAAGTCCTTAAAACCGCTGCGCAATACAACAATAGCGACAGGTTAATGTATGTAGTAGGCGCTACAAAAGCTAAGTACCTAAAAGAAATACGTAAGATTGTTCCCGATGCATTTTTATTAGTTCCTGGCGTAGGTGCACAAGGAGGCAGTCTGGAAGAAGTAGTAAAGTATGGTAAAAATGATCAGGTAGGATTATTAGTAAATTCTTCTCGCGGTATCATCTACGCTTCAAAAGACAAAGACTATGCTGAAGCTGCGAGAGCTAAAGCAAAGGAATTGCAGGAGCAAATGGCTGGGTTGATTTAGAAAAAGCTTTATAGAAAGTTCTAGCATCACAGCCCCATCGTCCTAGCAGACATTTCTCCAAAAGGGAAACTCCATCAAGTTGACTTTTGATAAAAAGCAAAGCGATGCCGCTATGCAGCGGCATGACATTAAGCTTTAAAAGCTCTTTTCCTTAAAAAATGAAAATGGGGCTAAGCGAGTTCAGCAAGCTTTGGTCGGAAAGGTTGAAAGAAGATGGAAACCTTCTCTAGAATTAGCAGCATTTTAAAGCGTTTAAAAAACGAAAACAAAATTTAGCGCTACGATCCTCTTATTTAATTCGTACACAAATTAAATTTTCCCTTTGAGAAAAGCGGGAAGCTTTAAAATTACATAATCAATACTCTGCTAAGATCTTTTAATGCATGTTCTATTTGAAAAAACCTAAACACCCTAGTTCTCTTAATTTTAAATATTTATATTAAAATGTAAAAACTCTCGATTAAAGCATTTCCCTTCAGACCAATGGAAAACGGGTTACTCCCGCTATGCTGAGAACCAAAAGGCTTTGACAAGATGCTGGAATCAATTCCTAAACACCATAATCAAACGATCTGAAGTTTGTTGATCATAGTCTTCTAAATGGTAACTACCGTAAACCTCTATAAGATCTACTCCAGCAGCTGCAAAATACCTTTGGAAATCCTCTAAGGTTAAGGCACTTACTCTTTCGGTAAAATGGTAGTCGTGATCGTTATCTCTAAATTCTATCTCTTTGTATATAAAACCATTTTCAAAACGCCTGGAATTATGAAAGGTGATACCTGCTTCCGTTTTAGAGTTTTGTGCTACTAGATTTTTAATCACGTAACTCACATTCATAAAATCAATCACTCCATAACCACCTGGTTTCAAGTTTTCTTTAATAGCCTTGATCGTCCTTAAGTTATCAGCGGCGTCATCAAAGTAACCAAAGCTAGTGAAAAGGTTAAAAACAGCATCAAAAGTCTGGTCATAAGCACGCGTCATGTTGTGCACATGAAACTCGATACGAGAAGCATCGATAGGATTTAAGCTGTTGCTTTCTTCATTATTTGATACTCGCGATGAGGACTTTCTTAATTCCGCTTTCGCGAAAGCGATACTACTATCACTCAAATCAACTCCAGTAACACGATATCCCAGTTGATTGAGATACATACTATGACGGCCACGACCACAGGCGAGGTCCATAATATGAGCATTCTCATCCAACTTTAATCGCTGGCTAAGGCGCTGCATGAACGCTCCAGCCTCCGTGTAATCACGATCTCGATATAGGATGTGGTAATAAGGCGTATCAAACCAACTGGCGAACCACTGATCTGATGTGTTTAGATTGCTCATAGACCGCAAAAATACCTTAATTTTGTCGATCAAATTCCATGATGATGTCCCAAAATTTTAAGATGATTGCCAAAACGATTTTTGGCCTAGAAGAAGTACTTGAACAAGAACTGAAACAACTGGGTGCCACAAACATAAAACGTGGTGTGCGCATGGTGGAATTTACTGGAGACCAAGGCTTTATGTATAAAGCAAATATGATGTTGCGTACCGCTATCAGGATTTTAAAACCTATTTATAGCTTTACAGCACGCAATGAAGTCGATCTTTACGATGGGATTTATCAATACGACTGGTCGAAGCATCTTACACATCATGATACACTCGCAGTTCATGGAACAATTGCTTCTCAATATTTTAATCACAGCCAGTATGTGGCATTGAAAACCAAGGATGCAATCGTAGATCAAATACGTCGCAATACAGGTCAAAGACCAGATGTGGATACCAGACATCCTGATTTAAGAATATCAGTGCATATTAACGACCAGAATGTAGACGTGTCACTAGACACTAGTGGTGAACCCTTATACAAACGCGGTTATAGAACAATGACTAATGAGGCTCCAATCAATGAAGTTTTGGCAGCTGGAATTATATTATTGAGCAATTGGGACCAGCGTTCTACATTTATAGATCCTATGTGTGGTAGTGGCACGATTGCTATCGAGGCCGCTATGATAGGGGCTAACATTGCTCCTAACATCAACCGTAATGAATTTGGTTTTGAAAAATGGCCTGATTATGACAATGAGCTTTTTGAAAACATTCAAGCGAGTTGTTTAAAGAAAATGCGCGAATTTGACGGTAAAATTATCGCCCGTGATGCTGATGGTTATGTCATAGAAAAAGCTGTAGAAAATATAAAAAATGCCAATCTTACGGATTTCATTAATGTAGAAAAAGGAGATTTTTTTAGAGATCATCAAAGTGCGAGTGCTTTTTTAATGTTCAATCCGCCCTATGATGAGCGTATTTCTGTGGATGTGGAAGAATTTTACAAAGAGATAGGTGACACCTTAAAGCAGCGTTATGCCGGTTCTACCGCATGGATGATTACTGGAAATCTGGATGCATTGAAATTTGTCGGTTTACGTCCTTCTCGCAAGATCCAATTGTACAACGGTAAGATAGAGGCTAAGCTTGTGAAATACGAAATGTATAAAGGAACGAAGAAATTGCATAAGGTAAGAGCTCGTGAGGAAGAGGAAGAATAGGTATTAGGGATTAGGGATGTGGGATGAGGGATGAGGTAAAACTCTATTTAATAACTTTGCGATAGAACAAGCCGCTCCCTGAGAAATTTGGAATTAGCTATGAATGTTAATGGAAGAATATCGAGCTATATTTTCTGGAATAACAATAGTGGATTTTACAGTAAGCGTTGGAAAAGTAAATTACGATAGAACAAGCCGATCCCTGACAAATTTGGAATTAACTGTAATTAAAAAATTAAAAATCAAGAGCTAAATTTTCTGGGATGTCAACTAATATTTTACATAGGCATAAATCAGTCTTGGTCAACTCTAAACTCATAACTTCAAAACATGAATTTACTTCTACCTTTTCTTGCTGTTTTATTGGGTTTTGCTGCGGCACTACTGGTCAAACCACAATCTAAAAACCGCGTGAAGTTGCTGCTGGCTTTTTCAGGAGCCTTTTTATTGAGTGCGGTGGCTAGTGAGTTTTTACCTGAGATTTACAAAAGTGGCGACAGTACTTATGGCGCTTACCTTATGGGAGGGGTATTCTTGCAAATTATCCTAGAGTTCTTTTCTAAAGGAGCTGAGCATGGTCATTTGCACATCCATAAAGAAGTGGCTGTTTTTCCTTACTTGCTTTTTGGGAGTTTGTGCCTACATGCATTTCTAGAAGGAATGCCATTACAAGGCGAAACGAGTATGATTTATGGAATCGCAATTCATAAAATACCTATTGCCTTTATTTTTACTTCCTTTTTACTATCGAGTAAATACACTAGGTGGAATACGGTCCTTATTATATTGTTTTTTGCAGCGATGTCACCTTTGGGAAGTCTTGCTGCTGGAAACCTGGAGTTCCTTCAAGATTTTATGCTACCCATCAAAGCTATAGTTGCTGGAATTGTTCTTCATGTTTCTACCACTCTTATTCTAGAAGCTAGTGAAGCACATAAATTTAATCTGGCTAAGATTGTGGTGATGGTTTTGGGTGGAGTATTGGGGTTTGTATTGTAAGTGAAAGATTCTCTTCTAAGATCTTTATATAATTCTAAAGTCTCCTAGATGATTTAGATAGAATACCTACCTTCTCAGCAGGCGATCATTAATTGGAACCCTACTGCTATCCCTTAAAACAAACTGTTTTTTTTAATTACAATCAAAATCCTGCATATTAAAGCCGTGCAAAACTAAATCGATATTCCGAAAATACAACTCATTGAAAAAACAGAGAACTGTGATGATGTTTCTCTTTTAAACTCCATATTAGAGATTTTAAAAGATAATAAGACAGTTAAAGAACCAGAAATCATCTATGAGACTGATTTTGATCTTGAAAAGGAATTAGATGAGGCTCTTTAAGACATAGCAGCCAGATGGTTTCACACTCACGAAGAAGCATTGAAACTAATTAGAAGTTGGTAGTTTGATTATCCGGTCTCCAAAATCCCTATAAGATCTTGAGCAAACACGAGAGAATTTAACGTAATTCGCTCGTTTTGTTACTTCAAAAATCCAGAGTGAGTTAGAGGGTATATTCATACAATTAGAATCGAACCCAGATCAATTCCCAATAATTGATTCCAAAAAGAAAACACATAAAGCAATTCTTTTAACCTATAATTCTATATATTTTGGAGTAATTAATGGCAATGTGCATATTTTGAAGTTCTTCTCCAACAGACAAAATCCAAATAAACTAAATTTCTAAACCACCACAAACCAAACCATTGCTGCATGGCTCAAACTACCGCCCAATACAAATAGGTGCCAGATCACATGATTAAAATAGAGTTTGTTCCAAACATAAAATACAATTCCTACCGTAAAAAAAATACCGCCGGCGATTAAGAGGTTCATTTGTAAATAAGTGAATGCATCACTTAAAGTATGGAGGTCAAAGACAATCATCCATCCCATCACCAAGTACAAGACACTTGAGAAGGCTTCAAACTTTCCTGTAAAGAACAACTTCCATATGGTTCCAAATAAAGCGATTCCCCAAACAGCTGCTAGAATATACCAACCACTAGATTGTTCTAAAGTAATCAAACAAACTGGCGTGTAGGTTCCTGCAATAGAACCATAAATAGAAATGTGGTCTAACTTTCTGAGTTTAAATTTTAAAACACCTTCTTTTGCTCTGTGATAAGCAGTTGAAGAGAAATACAAGAAAAGTTGTGATGCGCAATACACCAAAAGTGCCGCTAACATATACTCCATAGACCAGTCTGCATTTGCAAATAATACAATGCTTATCACTATAAAAAGAAGAAACCCAATCCCGTGCGTGATTACATTCCAGACCTCTTCTAGGTCCGTTTGTACTCTAGCCATGAATAGATTTATTTAGAAGTTCTTTTCTAGCCTCTTCGTATTCGGCAACCATATCTTCTACCACTTGAGCCGCAGGAATAATGTCGTCTATCAATCCTGAGATTTGTCCTATTTCTAACTCGCCGTCATTCATATCCCCTTCAAACATTCCTTTCTTTGCTCTTGCTCTACCTAAAAGTGTTTTTAATGCTTCGGGAGTTGGGGCTGTTTTGTAGAGCTCTTGAACATCGTTCCAAAATTTATTGCGCATCATCCTTACTGGGGCCAATTCTTTCAATGTCAGATGTGTTGCTCCTTCTCCCGCCTCTACAACCGCCTTTTTAAAGTTCATGTGACTGCTTGCTTCATTTGTCGCGACAAATCTGCTTCCTACTTGTACGGCATCTGCTCCTAAAGTTATAGCTGCAAGCATCGCTCGACCGGTAGCAATTCCTCCAGCAGCGATCAACGGAATATCAATTGCTTTTGCTACTTGTGGTATTAAGGTCAACGTGGTCGACTCTTCTCTACCGTTATGTCCGCCAGCTTCAAAACCTTCAGCAACAACTGCATCTACTCCTGCTTCTTGCGACTTTAAGGCAAATTTTACAGAGCTCACTACGTGAACTACAGTGATACCAGCATCTTTTAATCGTTTTGTGTAGGTCTTAGGATTTCCTGCACTTGTAAAAACAATCGGCACTTTTTCTTCAATGATAATTTCTAAAATTTCTTCTAGATCGGTATAAAGTAAGGGAACATTTACACCATAAGGTTTGTCTGTTCCTGCTTTAGTTTTTTGGATGTGTTCTCTCAATACCTCTGGATACATAGATCCAGCACCTATTAAACCTAATCCGCCAGCGTTACTGACTGCGGTGACTAGTTTGTGACCACTTGCCCAGATCATCCCGCCTTGAATAATGGGGTATTTGATATTGAATAATTTTGTGATAGGATTTTGTGGCATGAAGGTTCTTACTTGAATTTAAACTTGATGCAAATTTAAGGAAGAATGCTTAGGTAAGAGCATCGTGTCAAACCCTTTTGGTTGGCAACAAGTTGCTCCACTTGTTTTGCCTTCGTCTGAAAGGAAATGCTTGGACTGAGGAAGGTTTTAAACGTTTATTTAAATGAGGTGTGGGATTTGAAACGCCAAGTAGGTGTCTTAGCATTGTTTAAAACGGATCGAATTAAAGGAGATTTACAGGTGAATACTTTATTTATTAGAAAGTTAAAAATTATATTCTTTAAAATGGAATTTTATCAATTCTCTAAACAACGCAAACACCCAATTCTTATTTTCCACTTCGACGAACTCAGCGCATCACCTCAAAGGGAAAACGGTACTTCTGATTTTTTTATCCTGATGCAGTAGGTACATGTGATGGTTTTTCCTCAAGCGAAAAGTCCACAAGACAAAGGATGTTTGCGGTGCTTGAATTTAATGCTTAGTTGTTTTATTTTTACGGCACCTTTCTAACTTTTCAATCAAAGATCGTTTCACTCACTTTGCCCACCTATGCATTCCTCTCATTTCGTAAACTACAATCGTCAAATGCAGGTGCTTAGGAAAGGAGCAATTTTACCTAATGACTACCTTATAACTCTTCTCACTATGATCGATTCTAAATAGATACAACCCAGTAGTTACTTGGTTGAGATCGATGAAACCTTCTCGACTATATGCCTTTTCAAAGACCAGTTGCCCTTGTAAATTATAAAGCTGGAAAGAGGTGGCGTTTTCGCCTAGAGCGGTATTGAAAATCAACTGTTTGTCTTGTACATAATAAATAAAATCCTGATCGTTAAGACTGGTCGTGCTCAAAGTTTGTTGTGCGGCTCCAAAATCAGGAATTCCATAACCCAACAAATTATCTGGAGTCATGGCTTGATTAGCACTGGCTCTTACGGCATCGACTATTTGTTGAGGCGTAAGGTTGGGAAAGGCTTGCATCAAACAAGCTACCGATCCACTAATTAAAGGAGCACTAAAAGAGGTGCCACTGGTAGCTACCAGAATACCAGATTCGTCTATGGTTGCCGTGGCGCTTCCTTGAGCGGCAATATCAGGACGAATACGACCATCTACTGTAGGTCCAGTACTAGAGAAACTTGATTTTACTTCTGCGGCAGTCACAGAACCTATAGAAAATGCACCCAAGGCATCTGCTGGGGCAGAATTGTAAGGATGAAGATTGCTATTACCGGAATTTCCTGCGCTGGTAACCACTATAATCCCTTTTTCAAAAGCAACATTAGTTCCTCGAGAAATAAAGGCTGTTGTGCCGTTCATGTCTTGATAATCGAGACTTTCTGCAGTGTTATCAAAACCCAAATAACCTAGCGAAACATTGATGACATCCACACCAAGAGAATCTGCACGCTCTGCGGCTTGCACCCAATAAGACATTTCGGCTGGAGTTTCTTGTAAGGCTTCTTCTGTTCTAAATAAATGATAGCGCGCATCTGGTGCAGTTCCTTCAAAATTACCCGGTTCATTTCCTGCCATAACACTCAATACTCTTGCCCCGTGATAATGATCTTCATAAATAGTAGCATCTCGATCCACAAAATCCCAGCCACCAGCGATTCCGTTATTATTGCGTAATTGAGCAAAACCAGTATTCACATCTACATTAGGAAAACCAGAATCGGTCACGGCGATCAACATTCCATCTCCTGCATTTCCTGTATTGTGCAAATCGTCCAGACCTATCATTTGTATTTGATTTGTTGCCGTACCATATGCCAGTGGTGTGGTGACCGTCTGAGCAAACTTATCTTCATAGCTTCTAGAAGTACTTTTTGTAGGGTCTGCATAATCGATACTGGATACAAAAGCAAGGTTTGCTAGTGCGTCAATAGCTGTTGTTGTTCCTACTACATGAACACAATTGAACCATTTAGATTGTGCTTTGTAACTGATTCCCAGTTGCGCTTTAATTTGTGCTACATAAGCTTGATTCACAGGCATATCTCTGTCGTCAATAGGGATGTTGTGCCTCGATTTGCGGTCTAGGGCTCTTTGAGTTAAAATACTCTGAGGGTTGTTAAGTGACGCTACCGCATTAGGTTTATCAGCAAAGTAAATCCAAGCGTGAAAATCTTGGGCATTAGATATGCTTGCCATACCGATAATTAAAAAAAACACTACCTTTTTCATAGCTTGAAAGTTACATGATTTCTATCACAAAACTATTAAGACTAAAATCTAGCACCGCAAGCCTCTCTCTTATCTCTCCAAAGGAGAGAGGATTAATTTTTCCTTTGTAAAGAGCTTTTTGATTAAAATTGAGTTGGGGTATAAACTCCAGCACCCTAAGCCTCTCTCTTATCTCTCCAAAGGAGAGAGGGTTAATTTTCCTTTGTAAAGAGCTTTTTGATTAAAAATTAGGTTTGGATATAACCTCTAGCACCCTAAGCCTCTCTCTGATCTCTCCAAAGGAGAGAGGGTTAATATTCCTTTGTAAAGAGCTTTCTGGTTAAAATTGAGTTGGAGTTTATTCTTGATTTTATCAAGCAATTACCCCAGAACCTAAACACTCGTTATTTTGGTACCAAGCTACAAACTGGCCCGGAGAAATGGCACTTTGCTCGTCATCAAAAATAACGTAGAGTCCATTTTCCACACAATGCAATGTCGCTTTCTCTAAAGTCTGACGGTAACGTATACGGGCCATTACTTCTAGAGTCCCTCCTACTTCTATCTCTAGATCTTCTCTGATCCAGTGCGTTTCGGCAACTGTCACAAAAAGACCACGCCTGTATAATCCAGGATGATTTTTTCCTTGACCTACATAAATCGTATTGGTATTCACATCAGTTTCTATCACAAAAAGCGGCTCTGGTGTCCCACCTACGGCGAGTCCTTTGCGTTGCCCACGCGTAAAATAATGTGCTCCTTGATGGGTCCCTACTTTTTTTCCTTCTGTTGGATGGTATTTACGCTTTCGCGAAAGCGTCACCAATTCATTATCTCGGCCAGCATCTTCCACAGGAACAAGCTCTAGCATCTTCTCGCGACTGGTCTGTACATCGATCTCCACGATATCGCCAGCCTTAGGTTGCAATTGCTGTTGTAAAAAATCAGGTAGTCGTACTTTTCCTATAAAACACAAGCCTTGAGAATCCTTTTTTCCTGCTGTAATTAAATTCTGGGAAGCGGCTATTTCTCTCACTTGAGGTTTCTGTAAATGACCTATTGGAAAAAGTGTTTTAGCGAGTTGCTTTTGAGAAACTTGACAAAGAAAATAGCTTTGATCCTTATTTGCATCTTCACCACCTATCAAATGATGAATTTCTTCACCGTTTTCTATGCTGGTTGATTTCTGGCAATAATGGCCTGTTGCGACAAAATCAGCACCTAGTTCTAAGGCAATATCCATAAAGACATCAAACTTGATCTCTCGATTACAAAGCACATCAGGATTAGGTGTACGTCCACGAGCATACTCGTCAAACATATAATCTACTATGCGTTCCTTATATTCATTGCTTAAATCTACCGTTTGAAATGGAATGCCCAACTTATCTGCGACCAGCATCGCATCGTTAGAATCTTCTAACCACGGACACTCATCACTTATAGTTACGGTATCATCGTGCCAGTTTTTCATAAACAAACCGATGACCTCGTGACCTTGCTCTTTTAATAAAAATGCGGCAACGCTAGAGTCCACGCCGCCAGAAAGTCCTACTACTACTTTTGCCATACTGCAAAAATACGATAAGAGCAGTCGATTAGGGTTTTGAATCTATTAGATTTTTCTTATAGCTTTAGGTATTTTGTCTATGAATAAATGGAAAGTTTTTCAAAGGTTTAGAGACAATTTAACTAGTTTGTTTTCGTTATTTTGTAAGTTGAAAAGAAAAAGAAATGAATACTACTTTTAAAAAATGCACCATTGCTTTATTGTCTATAGTTGCCGTTCTATATACCTCTTGTGAAGATGCAGATGATAATGGGAATATTATAGATCCTAATAACTCTGCCTACGACTTGACAGAAACCAACTCCGAATTCAGTATTCTCAATACGGCGTTGATACGAACCGGACTGGACGCAACCTTAGATTCACAAGGAACCTACACCGTTTTTGCCCCTAATAATGCAGCTTTTAATCAGTATTTTACTGAAAATGGTTTTGCAAATATTGAGGCAGTTCCTATAGCAGATTTAAGAGCTATTTTACTTTACCACGTTCTCAATATTGAAGTGACTAGTGAATTATTAAATACTGGTTATATAAAAACCTTAGGGAAGGATGAAGAAGTAGAAGCATTAGATTTATTTATAGAGGCTACTACTTCAGTTGTATTAAACGGCAGTGTCACGGTAACCCAAGCCGATATTGAGGTAGACAATGGTGTGGTTCACATGATTGATAAGGTGTTAGACTTACCTACTGTAATCACTCTCGTTGCTGCAAATCCAGAATTTAGCAATTTAGAAACCGCACTGTTACAACAAGGACTAGAAATCACTTTATCCAATACAGATGCAAGCATGCAAGATCCATTTACGGTCTTTGCTCCTACAGACGATGGATTTCAAGATTTAGTAGACTTAGATCCTATGGACGGTCTTACTAGCCTTCAAGATATTCTTGACCTTACCAATCTTACCGATATCTTATTATATCATGTTGTAGGAAACGATCGCATACGCTCTGGAAACATAAGCAATGGAGTTGTCATTGACCCTATCACTACAGGAACCTTTTCCATAAACACCACGTCTGGCATTCTAATAACTGATGAACAGATGACAGAAGCAAACATAACCGCTACAGATATTACCGCTGTTAATGGAGTCATTCATAAAATAGATATTGTGATACGACCTCTGTAACTCGAACACTTACAAAATTTTAAAAAGTCTCGCTCTTTGGTGGGACTTTTTTTATTCTATATTTACCACAATAGTACATTTATGAATATGATCAATTACCCAGAATTTAAAAAAACCATCAATACACACTGTCTTGAAACTGTGGGTGATCGATTAACGACTATCGAAAAAAACCTAGATTCTTTAATGGATGCTAAGCGCAATGAAACAAAAAGCAGTGCCGGAGATAAGTATGAAACAGGCAGAGCCATGATTCAAAATGAAGAAGAGTTATACAAAAGACAACGTGCTGAAACTTCTAAAATCCTCGATCAGTTGCTACGTATCGATCCAGATAAGGAATGCCATCAGGTAGAACCTGGAGCATTGGTGATATTGCCTTCTGGGTTATTCTATGTAGCTGCTGGAATGGGTAAACTTTCTGTGAATGAAACGGACTGTTTTGCGATATCCCTATCTTCTCCTATAGGTCAAGCATTGAAAGGTAAAAAAAAAGGTACCGTCATTAGGTTTCAAGATCAAGACGTGATGATTTTAAAAGTGTATTAATAATTCTGTAATTCCTTTATTATGTCTTCTAAATTAAATCAACAACTAGCCGAAGTCACCTCATTTATCAAAAAAGGCGATCAACTTAACCTTAAGGTTTCTGATAAAGGTACTTACTGGCATCTGGATCACAGCTTACAGGTATTAAATGGTATTTCAGAAACTTTGACCAACTCTAATCCAGAAGATTACCAGCCTAAATTCTCGCTGCCTAAGTTTATAATCATGAATACAGGCTTCATTCCGCGAGGAAAAGGTCGCGCACCTAAGCAAACCATACCTGAGGGCGGGATCTCAGAAGAAAAATTACTTTCTGACCTTGATAAAATTAAAAACGCAACAAAAGACCTCAACAACTTAGCAGAAAATAAAAACTTTAAACATCCCCTTTTTGGATATTTAAATCGTATGGATACGATTAAGTTTATGGCGATTCACACCCAGCATCACTTAAAGATCATGAGAGATATTGTGAAATAATAACTTGTAGTACAAGGAACCGGAGTCTGTGGACGAGTTCCTTTAAAACAAAAAATCCAGCTTAAAAAACTGGATTTTTTGTTTATATATGAGATGGAATATTTACTCCTCTTCTTCGTCTTTTTTCTTGACCTTAGGAACAAATAAAGCTGCCCGTTCCAATAATTTTTCGGATACTTTGAACTCTCCACTAAATTCATAAGTGGCGTCTTCTCGGCTAAATTTAAAATAAGCAGATTTGGCCCATCTTAAGTCGGTTGCTTTTTTAAGAAATTGCTCGTGTGTAAGGATTTCCTCTACCTCATCATTTTTCCATACGAGTACGCGATAAATACCTACTCCATTTTTCATACTTCTCTCAATAACCTCTCTAAAAGCGTCTGATGAGAATACCTGCACTCCTTCTTCAGTAACCTTGTAATCAAGGTCTTTAAATAAGATAGCAGTTAAGAATTGTTCTAAAGTCATGGTTCATTTTATTTCAGATGGCAAAGGTACTGCTATCCTCTTTTATATTGATGAATAGCGCTTATAATTATGGAAATACAAGCAATACTTATTACCGAATAAAATAATAAGTGTCCGTATACTTTCTGGCTATGCTTATCGGCAAGCAGGCAGGCGGAAGTCTTTTTCTAAGCGTTCTGCCCAAAAGGATTTTGTGGATCATAGCCTGGCTCAAACTGTGCTTTTACATGAGGTTTATTCAAATCCAAAATGGTAAAAACCCCTAGAAGGATTCCCAATATACCCGTGATACAATTGATTATTGAAATAGCAAAAATAAAGTTATAATTGCGTCGCTCCTTCATATATTTTCCAGCTAATAAAGTTAAGATACCTATGGTAACCGTAATTACAAATCCTACTGCTCCTATCACAATAAAAATACTCCCTGGATGAAATGGAAGGTCTGGGTCATTATTCATAGATCCAAATGTCAACGCAGTTCCTACAAACATATAGAGTAAAAAGAATAACGAAAATAAAATCGTTAGGATTCCCTTTACCAAATGCAGCGTTGCAAAAGTGCTTAAATTATCAGTAGGCATATACTGGTAATAAGGCTGCTGGTATTGTTGTTGTTGAAAAAATTCAGATTGACGCTGTTGATTTTCTTGATTTTGATTCGTTTCCATAAGGATAGATATGCTTATAAGTAGTCCAAAAAATAATTTTGTTACAAAGGAGAACTAATTAAGGAACTCCTGCTTTAAGAATCAGCCATTTCCTTTTAATAATTGTATTTATACAACCATATTAGCCTTAATTAGAAACTCTTTGGAGCTTGTAAGAATACATCCCTTAGAAAGTTACAATTAGGTTTATAAAGCAGAGAATATTGATATTTGTATTTATTTAGCAGGTATAAAGTCTGTTATAGAGGAATGTATCATAAGGATCAAAATCCTACCTTTGCAACATGTCAGAAACTACTGGAATACGCATTAATAAATACTTAAGTGAGCAAGGATATTGTTCCCGCCGCGCCGCAGACAAACTCATTGAGCAAGAGCGTGTCACTATAAACGGGAAGGTTCCTGAAATGGGTACTAAAGTCCTGCCTGATGATGCCGTGGCTGTAGATGGTGAATCTATTTCTAAGAAAAAAGAAAAACCGGTTTACATTGCATTTAACAAACCCGTAGGTATTGTTTGTACTACAGATACCAGAGTAGAAAAAGACAATATCATCGAATTCATCAATTATCCTACCCGTATTTTCCCCATAGGAAGACTGGATAAGATGAGTGAAGGACTTATTTTCCTTACTAACGATGGTGATATTGTCAATAAAATCTTACGCTCTCGAAACAATCACGGTAAAGAATACATTGTCACCGTAGATCGTAGTGTTACCGAAAGTTTTATTAAAAAAATGCGTTCAGGAGTCCCTATTCTTGATACGGTAACTAAAGAATGTGAAGTAGAACAAATAGGACGTAAAACCTTTAGAATAGTACTTACACAAGGTCTCAACCGACAAATACGACGTATGTGTGAGTATTTGGACTACCGAGTGACCAAGTTAAAACGCATACGCATCATGAATGTATCGCTAGACATACCCCATGGTACCTATAGAGATCTTACTAAAGAAGAGCTGGATGAAATAGACCGGCTTACCATCGAAAGTACCAAAGAATACCATAAAGAAAAAAAAGATTCTAATATCTAGAAAAAATAAAACACCGCTACCTTAAACACTTCAACAAGCTAATGCAGGCAGGCTCCGTAACAGTGACTCCTAAATTCAATACATCACTTATCTCGTTAATTGACATTTATTTTTAGAATTGTGATGGCAATCTCTAATTAACCATAAAATAAATTACAAATTCTCAGGAACTAAGGCGAGACTGTTAAAAAGCCTTGCTTTAGAACTCAACAGTTTCACACCGACTTCTAGTCTTTTAAGACTTGCCTCTATAAGCTTAGTTTCTCTAGCGTTGATTAAGAAAATAGAGCTGTCTCCCAACTCAAACTTGCGCTCTTCTACAGTGAGCATGAGTCGAGAATCTTGTACTATCTCTTGAGTGATATCATTTTGTATAAGGTAGGAGTCGATCTCGTTGAATATAGTTTTTACCTTATTTTCTATAGCGAGCGAGGTGGCTAGCACATCATATTCTGCATCTTGTAATTTGATTTGTGCCAGTTTTAAATCCCCGCGTTCCTTTCTGAGAAACAAAGGCATAGAAAAGGATAAACCTGCTTTGTAATCACTCAATTGGAAAGAATTACCATTATCCCATTCTGGAGAAATCGCATCATAACTGGCTTCTATTTTAGGTAATAACATATTCCCCTTCAGCTGCCGTTCTACGTCTAGCTGATCCATTTTAAGTCGCAACGCTAGAATTTTAGGATGATTTTCTACCGTAAATAAATCTAATGACTGTCCCATTATCTCTAAGGCTGCATCAATTTGAGAGATCAGATCCTTTTCTGGAATAACCGTTTCTTGTAACTCTACAGGAACGTCATCTAGCCATAAATAATTAGATAGTTCCAGTCTTTTTTTGATAAAATCAATTTTTGCTTGTTCAAATCCCAACAGTCTTGTCTTTACTGCAATACGAGCTTCCACAGAATCGATGACAGCCTTATCGCCTGTTTCTACACTGCGCTTGATACCATTAAGGCGTATCTGAGCATTTTTTAAAATCCCTTGAAACAATTCTTTTTCTTGGGCTGCTTGCCACCATTCAAAATAGACTTCGGTTGCGTCATATAAAACGGCGTTGACCAGTAGATCTCTTTCAGATTGTGTTTGCTGTCTGAATAATTTTGCTTTTCTTAAGGTGGCCATACGGTCATTGATCCACAATCCTTGACCTAATTGCACACTAATTCCTGCGCTGTATAATCCCTCTTCTGGAACATTGAGAGACGGATTTAGAAAGGCTCCTTCATTGCGCTCTGCCCCGGCTTTAAATTCCACTCCATACCAAGTGGGAATCTTAAAAGCACCTCGCAACTCATCGTAATATTCAGTTCCTTTAAAATCTTTACGATCGTAATCTACTTCGATTTTAGGGTCAAAACCACCACGAGCTTTGAGTAATTGCGCTTGACCTTGATCTACCACGAGTCCTGCTTGCTTTACTACTGGATGGAATTTTTTTACGTAACCTAAAAATTCTCTTAGGCTCATGATCGTGGTGTCAAGTAATATGGTTTGAGGAGCTTGCTGTGTGTTTTGCTTTCCTGCCTGCCGGCAGGCATGGCCCGAAAGCGGAACCGCCTTCAAACTCATAGAAACAAATAGCACCAAGACCGCAAACCAACAAGAGAATAAGTTACTTTTTCTTCTTCTCATTGGTCTCTTTTTTAGTAGTTTCTGGTATGTAATAATTTGCCGGGAAACCATTAAGTCTACGCCATAATTCATACCAGATAGGCACATCTTCCAATAACGCAATAGTGCGTGCACCAGAGCCTGGACGCAAAGCATCTGGCCAGGCATGATCTTCTTCATCTGGAGCAAGTAAAATTCTATATTTACCTTTACCTTCTGTAATAAAAGTCTCTACAGCAATCACTTTTGCACCATACGTACCATAAGAAGCATTAGGCCATCCAGAGAAAATGATTGCTGGCCAGCCGTCAAATTGTACCCGTACTTTCTCACCCTCATGGATCAAAGGTAAATCTATAGGTTCTACAAAGGTCTCCACAGCAAGGTCGTAATTAGTAGGCATGATATTGATCAATGGTTCACCTTCCTTAAAGGTTTCTCCTATACCACCCAAAATTGCTTTATTGATAAATCCATCTTGAGGAGCTTTTACAAAATAAAGATCGGTTCTAATTTGATAATTAGAGCGATCTGTCTCTAATTTACTCACCTCTGCCTCTACATCTAACTGGCTGGATTGTGCTGTAAACTGTTCGGCACGAGCTTTTGCAATTTTCTCTGCATATTCCTGTTTGATGCGACCTAGTTCAATTTCTGCGACTATTACCGCATTTCTAGTTTGCAATAGTTTTTGCTCTTGAGAATTTGCCTTAGCCATAGTACTTCTAGCTTTTAGGTTTTTATCTTCCACATCTACCGTAGATTTAATGCCTTCACTTTCTAGCTGCTCTGTACGTTCCAGCTGTTTTTGAGCTATTCTTTCATCATTATTTGCAGCTATAAGATCTATACTGTCTTGATCTATTTTTAATTTGGCTTGAAGCAATTTATTTTTTGCTTGATCCAATTTCAGCACTCTTTCACCTGCGAGAGCTTCTATTTGATTATCTAATTGTCCTATTTTTTCTCGATACGATTGTACACTTGCAGATTTTGCGTCTATTTGCTGCCCTGCACGAATTACCAAATCAGGGTCCATATACTCGCTTTTTACCTCGCTTATTTCTAAAATAGTATCTCCTTTCTCAACTCGATCTCCTTCTCGCACATGCCAGTGTTCAATACGACCAGCGATGGCAGATTGTAGCGTAAGCGGTCTTTGATCTGGAGTTAATGTCGTTACAAAACCGTTTCCACTTATATTTTGTGTCCAAGGTAAAAACATCAATATGATAGCAAAAAGAGCAAAACCGCCTAAAAATCTATTGAAGTATTTGTAATGCTTGCGTTTCATCACTTTTCTACCCGCATTGAAATTATTCAAATTAGGTTGGTCCTTGAGCTCATTTTTAGATATATTAAGCATAATTATTGATCTAAAATTAATTTACCGTTGTGCAGTGTTACTAATCTACTACAACGTTTTCTCCATTCACTATTCTGACTAACAACAACTAGTGACCACCCATTAGCAGGATCTGTAAGGAACTCCATGATCCTGGTCGCTTCTTCTTCATCAAACTGATCCAGCGGGTCTTTTAAAATAAGCATTTTCGGTTGTCTAACTATACTGCGGGCAAGGACAATTTTCTTTCCGACCGTATAGCTCAATTCTTTTCCTTCTGGAAAAATCATAGTGTCCAATCCCTTAGGTGATTTTTTAATATAATTAATCAGACCTACTTTCTCAAGGGACCAATAAATACGCTCATCGTCAATACTTATATCTCCAAAGGTGATGTTATCCCTTAAAGTACCTTCAAAAGGCGTTTCTTCTGTTAATGACTGCCCTAAATTTGCTCGGTAATAATTAAGATCAAGACCTCTTAAATCTGAATTATTCACATAAATACTTCCTTGAGTAGGCTCGATAATTCCAGCGATAAGTCTTAATAAAGTAGCTTTACCGCTACCGTTAGAACCATTTATAAGTATGGTACATGTTTCAGAAATTTTTAAAGAGATGTTTTCTAATATAGGTCGTGTTCTTTCTGGAACTGTGTAAGTTACTTGATCGAGTTCTACATGAAAATTTTGTTCCTTATTAAAAGGATGCTCTCCTGATTGAGGTTCCAACTCCTTATCGACCACCTGGGCTAGTTTCTCCAAAGATGTTAGAATATCATAAAATGATTCTAGGCCAGATATAATTTTTTCAACAGCTCCTATAATGATCAAAATAATGAGTTCTGCGGCTACAAACTGTCCAATATTCATTTCTTGACTAAGGACCAGCAACCCACCAATAATAAGAAGTCCTGCCGTAATCAAGACTTTAAAACCTATCAGTTGAATTGCTTGTATAATCAGCACTTTAAAATGCTGCTCTCTATACTTCAGGTATTCCGAAACTAATACATCGTTCTTATCAACTGCGTGATGAGTAATTCCAGAAAGTTTGAAGCTAATTAGTGATCTCGCAATCTCTTGAAGCCAGTGTGCGACTTTATACTTGCTTTTAGACTCTAACAAACTGGTTCTTAAACCTTTTTCTGCAGTGTATCTAAATAGAAAAAAGGCTAAAACTACCAGTAAAACTCCATAAATAATAAAGAATGGATGGTAAAAAGACAAGAGTAATAAACCAAATATAATTTGTAAAATAGCTGTAGGGTAATCTACTAGTAATTTAGACAGACTCTTTTGTATGGTGAGGGTGTCAAAAAATCTATTAGCCAATTCTGGCGGATAAAAACCTCGTAAGGCACTCATCTTGATTTTAGGAAACCGGTAAGCAAAGTCAAAGGAAGACCTAGTAAATATCTTCTGCTGGATATTCTCCGTAATTCGAATTTGCATAATTTGCAATACCCCACCAAAAGCAACACCTAAAGTGACTAATACCACTAATAGGATCCAAGAAGTACTGATTTGCGCTCCTTGAATTAAGTTAATAATCGCCTGAATTCCTAAAGGCAAGGAAAGACCTACTAAACCAGCAAAAATAGCATAATAGAAGATCTGCCTGATGTCCTTTTTGTCTAACTCGAGCATGCTGATGAGGCGCTGCCATGCGGTAAGTATGTTTTTATTTTTTTCCATTTGATATAATAAGTTGATCTATAAGATTTAAAAAATAAGACGTAGGCGTTGTGGTACTATTACAATCTGTAATGGCTGTAAAATGATCTTTTAGAAAGTGCTGATGCAACGCACCTTGTATGACCATACTACTTAATGAGGCAGGGAATGCATAAGCAGGATCAACCTCTTTAATCATGTCCTTAAGTCTCAAGACCAGTCGTTTGTACACTGCAAAATAACCTTCTTTATTCTCTATATCAACTTCTTTAGTTAGATATGATTTAGAATACTCTGAAATAATAATTTTATTTAAAAGCACTTCATCTATATGACTGAAGTTAGAGTCTTGTGTCACTTCTTGAGTTAAAATCTCTACAGCTCTATTCAATTTATCTTTAGGGACAGATAGGGTCAACGTTTGAAGAACTAATTGATACTCCAGCCAGCTCCAGTACCATGAGGTAAGGTAAAGTAATAGTTTATGCTTATTTTCAAAATATCTGTAAATAGAACTTTCATTAGATTTAATGGCAAGCCCAAGCTTTTTAAAAGTGAATTGTTCAAAGCCCAATTCATAAATCATTTCTATACTACAACTCAGTATACGTTTGCCTAAGTCAGAACTTTCAGGATCTTTGACGTATAATTTATCGTTGATCTCTACTTTAAGGTTTTTGAGGAGTGTATGCATAGCTTTTTATTAACGCACAAATATAATAGTATTACTATCAATGTGTAATGTTAATGATATTAATTAACATTAATTTTTAATTGCACGCAAACTCAAAATTAATTATTTCTAGCTCAACTCATAAAAAAAGTCTGTTAACTAGGGTTTTGCTGACGCTTTCGCGTGATGCCTAGAACTGTTATGCTGAGCTTAACTGTGCTGCATTTACCTGAGTATTATCAAGATGAAAGAGCAACAAGTCGCTTGAAACCCTTTGTTTGTCTTGACTTGTGCACTCCTGAGATGCTAGTCCCTGCTTTTTAACACGACATGCTTTTCATATATACGCAAGAACATGCTTACAATTCCCTACTGAATACTATTTTTACTTTATGACTACTACCTTAATAGAACTTCAAAAAGCAGAAGAAAAAGCAGCCTTGTTATTTCAAGAAATTGAAAAGCGACAACTTATAAAAGCTGGCAGGACTGAAAAACAAATCAACACTGATATCTTCGAGCTCGCTGACGAATTATTTGGTATTCAAAAATACTGGCACAAACGCATCGTGCGCGCTGGAGAAAATACACTACATCCCTATGATGAGAATCCGCCGGACTTAGTGGTTAAGGAAGATGATATTGTTTTTATAGACTTCGGTCCTATACTAGAAGAATGGGAAGCAGACTATGGTAGGACTTACGTTATTGGAGCTGATCCTTATAAAAAGCAACTGGCTGCAGATTCAGAAAAACTATGGTTTGTAGCTAACGAGCATTTTAAAAGTCATCCTTCCATTACGGGTGCTCAATTATATAGCTTTTGTGTTGTGCTAGCTGAACGTCATGATTGGGAATTTGGCGGTCCTATTGCTGGACACTTGATAGGTCACTTTCCGCATGAAAAATTAGAAACAGAAGTAAAAACAAATTACATACATCCAGAAAATCATACTCCTATGAATCTAACAGGTGCTCATGGAGAGCAGCGTCACTGGATCATAGAAATTCACCTCATTGATAGATCAAAAAAGATAGGTTCCTTTTTTGAGCAACTCGCTGGCTTCTAAAAGCTAATTCAAAATTGTATATACACAAAATGCCTACTTAAAGTAGGCATTTATGTTTTATTCATAATTGAATAAAAAGGGGAAAGCAAAATCTCTATTGAATCTCAGCCGTTAATCCAGCTTCTAACAAAGCGGTACATCGCGGCTCTAAATCATCGTAATCTCCTGACTTCACATTGCATTTTCCTTTATAGTGTACTATAAGAGAACATTGCTCTGCTTGTATAGGTGTGTGATCACATGCTGCCACCAGCATATCTATGACGTGATCAAATGAATTTACTTCATCATTAAAAAGGACAATTTTATTCTCCTTTTGCTCCAAGACTTCCAACTCCAATTCTGGAAGTACCTGTTCTTGTGTGCTCAATTTCATGTGTATAAATTTAAAACAAATCCACTTAATAAAAATCAACTATAAAGTTAAAGTTATGCTTTCAACATCTTAGCAGCTATCCAGTTATCTTTCTTAATATGAGAGTCGTAAACAATGCCACATTCATTACACTTATTTTTAATGTTTTCTAAATCCTCTTCGTAAAAACCACTGAAAAGAATGGTGCCTCCACTTTTTAAACTCTTTGCATATACAGGTATATCTTGAAGCAAAATATTTCTATTGATATTAGCGATGATAAAATCATAAGATTTACCTGCCAGCTGCTCTGCGCCACCTAAAATGACATTTACCTTATCCATTTTATTACGCTCTACATTCTCCAGTGCATTTTCATAACACCAAGTATCAATATCTATAGCGTCCACTGCCGCAGCACCTCGCATTTGAGCTAGAATACCTAAGACTCCAGTACCACTACCCATATCCAACACATCGAGACCTGCGACATTTTCTTCTAATAAATGCTGTATCATCATGTGCGTGGTCTGGTGATGTCCCGTACCAAAACTCATCTTTGGTTCTATCACAATATCAAATTCGACACCGCTAGCCTTATGAAATGGGGCGCGTACTTCACATCGGTTATTCACCGTAATGGAATCAAAGTTCTTTTCCCATTCTGCGTTCCAGTTTGTTGCTGGTATTGCCGCTTTCGCGAAAGCGATATCACACAAATCATTATCCATAAGATCCACCGTATCGAGTATATCGTCACTATCCAGAGATTGCAACACATACGCCTTGATACCATCTTCTGTCTCTATAAAACTCTCAAAACCTACCTCGCCCAGTTGTGCCATAAGCACATCATTCCAAGGTTGTTGTGGGGCTACTTTAAAACTGTATTCCACATAAATCTGATCGGTTGTATTATTTTCCATATCGGTAATGTCCTGTAATATTAAATTTAAATAGGCAGTCTTCTAGTACTTGTCCAGCGCCAATATTATGCGCCATCAAGTAGTGTTTTTGGTCTTTTGATTTTGTTTTGGAAACCACTCCTATATGTGTCAGTCCATTGCCCAACGTCCAGCTAACTACATCACCAGGTAAGTAATCAACCGCCAGCTGACTTAGATCTAGACTCTTTCCTTTTCTAGTAAAAAAAGTACGTAAATTAGGCACCCTTCTGTGATCGATATTAGTGTCTGTTTTCTTCAATCCCCATTTTTGCGGATACTTAGAAAAGTGCGCTTTCATATCTTCATGAACTTCCTTCTGCAAGTCGATTCCTAGCTTTCTGTAGGTTCTAATGATTACATCTGTACAAACACCATAAGGTTTTGGTACGTCTCCATTAGGGTACGGAATATTAAAATAGCTGCCGTTATAAATCACCTGATCTTTAGTCAGTTCTTCAGCAGCAGCGGCTACTTTGAACCCATACTCCGTCTGGGCTACTGCTAGTGAGCTTATCGTCAGGAATACGAGTAAAAATAAATTCTTAAAATGCATTAGCGATATCGAGGAAAGACTGTGCGTCTAATGAAGCGCCACCTACAAGACCTCCATCTACATCTGGTTTTGCAAAAATCTCTGCAGCATTTGCAGGTTTTACACTTCCTCCGTAAAGGATACTGGTATTGTTTGCGGTTTCTTTTCCAAATTTTGATTCTATAAAAGAACGCAAGTGTGCATGCATTTCTTGTGCTTGTTCTGGACTTGCCGTTTCTCCAGTACCTATCGCCCATACTGGCTCATATGCCACAACTATTTTTTCCATTTGCTTTGAACTAAGGTCAAAAAGTCCTTTTTCAATTTGCTGAGTAACTGTTTCAAAGTGGTTACCGGCTTTACGTTGTTCTAAGTGTTCTCCACAACAAAAGATCACACGCATTCCTTTTTCAAGAGCCGTTTTAGTTTTGGCAGCGAGTAATTCGTCCGTTTCTCCATAAGTATCTCTGCGCTCAGAATGACCTATAAGGACTGTTTTAATTCCTATACTATCTAACATATCTACAGAAACCTCTCCTGTATAGGCTCCTTTTTGAGCTTCGCATACGTTTTGTGCCACTACTTCAATAACGGTATCTAATGTACTATTAAAAGCATTGTATAAGAAGGGATGCGATGGAGCAATCATCACTTCACAATTGACGTCTTTTACAAGACCTTTTTTTAACTCATTGATTAGATCTGTTGTTTGCGGTAGATCACAGTTCATTTTCCAGTTTCCAGCTACTATATTTTTTCTCATGGTATTTTTTTTGGGGTCGTTATCAATTGATCGTTAATTTCAAAATTGCCGTTTTTATTGTTGTTGTGCAAATGAATGTGAAGGTATTGGGTTTAAAATAGTAAAAAACGTTTGCGTTACAAAAAGATTTAAGGATTAAGATATGTGGTATTAGGAGAGAAAAGGGCCGTTTGAGTCTTCGATCTTGTTTCATAATTTGTGAACAGCATCTCTATTTTACATTCTCTTGATCTTTTAAAACTCCAACTTAAATTGAAACGTGCTTACTCGTCTATATTCCATTAATCAGTTGTGTTTATTTCAAACCTATAAGGTTACCTAGCATACTTTAATTTAAGTACCGACTTTATTCTAATACAAAATTTTTAGATTAGTTAGATTTTTGTCGTAAAATTCGAGTTCGAGTTCGAGTTCAGAATCATATGAGGTTTAAAACCTCAGAATTTACCATACTAACTTCTGATTTTACTTTCCTACTTCTTTCCATGGCAAAACCTCCGAGCTTAAACGGTTGCTTGGGATTATCATTATTGTTGGATTCTTGATTAAAATTTGTTGAATCTTTTCTTTTCTTCTTTCCTCCTAATTTATTTCAACTTTCGTTATACCGTAGTCGATCTTTGTTATTCAAGTTCAAATTCGAGTTCAAGTTCAAGTTCTTACTCCAACTTCACTCGAGGATCCAGCCATACATAGATCAAGTCCACCAGAATATTAATAAGGATAAACAAGGTTGCAATTACAAGAACCGCTCCTGTAATGACCGGTAAATCTTGCGTATTTAAAGCCTCTACAATTTCTTTTCCTATTCCGTTCCAATTAAAAATATATTCTACAAACACAGCGCCCGCAAGCAAACTAGCAAACCAACCACTTACAGCAGTGATTACTGGGTTCAGTGCATTTTTAAACGCATGCCTTTTGATCACTTGCAATGTGGTGAGTCCTTTGGCATAAGCTGTAGTGATGTATTCTTGTCCCATGACTTCGAGCAGGCTGTTTCTCATCAATTGAGAAATAACGGCTAGCGGTCGTATGCCAAGTACTACTGCTGGCAAAATCAAATTGCGCCATTGCAATCGCATTGCTTCTCCATAATCATCCATTTCATATAAACTACCACTCATCTTCAGCCCCGTATATTCATGTAACACATACCCAAAAATAAAAGCAAAAATAATGGCACTAAAAAAACTAGGAATACTCATTCCCATCGTACTGACCAGTTGAATGATTTGGTCGATCCAGCTGTTTTTATACAAAGCTGATGTCACTCCTAAAACCAATCCCAAAACCAATGCAATACTTATAGCTGCCAGTGCTAGAATCATGGTGTTGGGCAAGGTTTCTCCTATGATATAGCTTACTTTTTTACCCGTTTTTTGAAAGGATTCTCTGAGGTAAGGCCATTTGACGTATGTAGATGTTGACCCTATAGTAAGGAGATCTATACCGGTGTACTGACCCTCGTCGTAAGTAAAATCAGATGCCTCTGTGCTGTGAAAAGACACCGGTGATAAATCATTGAGAAAATACAAATACTGAGTTCCTACAGATTGATCCAAACCGTATTTAGCTCTCACATTTGCCAGTTGCTCTTCCGACTCATTTTGCCCCAGCATCATTTGTGCTGGGTCTCCTGGTAAAAGATAGAATAGAAGGAAAATTACTGTAACGACACCATATAATGTCAGTATCGCATAACCCATTTTTTTAAGCGCATAGCTTATCATAAAGACAGTTGCTCAAAATCATTCCAATGCGACTTAGCAGTAATCACACCTTTTTTAATCGTCATTATAGATGGTGTTGACCTTACTGCAGTTTTAATTTGAGTCCCGTCTGTGGTATAAAATGGCAGCTCCACATTATTTGCATCCAGTAAAGGTTGCAATTGGTCTATAGGATTTGCACTCAGCCCTATCACCTCATAACCTGCTTTTTGCGCTCGTTCTATAAAAGCAGCTAACTTTTGCATACCGCCTTCTTCCGCTTTGGTCATGTCGTAAATCATGACAAAGACTACTTTTTCTTTATCTAAGATTTCTTGAGTGTAGTCTTCCCCGTCTTTTTCTATAGAAAAATCATGAATTTTAGGAAGTGCTGCTTCTTGAATAATACGTGTTTCTACTTTATCATAAGCTGGTCGACCTTCTGGTGGCAATCCTTCTGTAGTAATTATTTCTTCTTTTCCATCGACCGTATAATACCAGTCGTACCCATAAATAGCTGGATGACTAGGGTCTTCCTTCATCGCATCTTCTATATCGGTTCCTATTTTATAGGCTCTAAAATCAAGAATAGGTAAATGCATCAACACGTAATATGCGATGATAAAACAAATGATAGTGGCTACGAGAATGATGATGGAGGATTTTGCTTTCCTGCCTGCCGGCGGGCATGCCGCGAAAGCGGAACTTATTTTATCCATATTAAAAAACAAAACCAATATCATCACTAAGAGCACCACGTCTTTGTAAAAAGATTGCCATGGTGTTAAGGGAATAGCGTCACCAAAGCAACCACAATCCGTCACTTTATCAAAATATGCAGAATAGAAAGTTAAAAATGTAAAGAAAACAATCATGAGCAATATGGACCAGATCGTAAACTTTTTCTGAAATCCTAGGAGAAGCATGATCCCTAAAACCACTTCAAAAATGACTACAAAAATAGCCATAGGAAGTGCAAACGGCTGCAAAAACTCCAGTCCTAACACTGCGGCACTGAAATATTCATCTAATTTATAAGAGAATCCTAGAGGGTCATTTAATTTAATTAAACCACTAAATATGAATAATATACCGACAAACCATCGACAAAAAGCAACTAATCCTTTCATGTTTTTTTATTTAAAGGGTAAATATAATGAATAGGCATGTGGTATGTGGTATGTGGTATGTGGTATGTGGTATGTGGTATGTGGTATGTGGTATGTGGTATGTGGTATGTGGTATGTGGTATGTGGTATGTGGTAAAATTATTTTTTATCTATTCTTACCTTAATTTTACTTCGTAAACTTGTCAACATCTTTTGTATTGTGGTAATTTGACTTCTTACTTCCTCGCTTTGCTCAAAGTGTACATAGTTTCTACGCAATGCTTTTTCATTAGCAAAAACACATTCATTTGAACTGTGTAATCCATGATTAATATGCTTGACAAACTGCGCGTCACTGCCAGGATAACCTTCGGTAATATTAAGTCCTATAGCATTTGATGCTCTCCGATATTGTGAACCTAAAGCATATAATTCTCTTTGAAGAAACCCCTTAGTTGTAGAGTCAACAAGCGCTGCAAAGTCTATAGCTTTTTGAAAGACTCATAAATCTTCAAACTTAAAATGATATTTACTTTTTATACAGCCTAAGGGAATTATTATAATTAAAGAAAACCTAACAAGGAAATCCCTATTAAAAAAGTTCATTACTACACCTAACTACTAATGCCTCATGCCCAACGCTACATACCTGCAAAACAAAAAAGCTCTATTCCATGAAGAACAGAGCTTTTAAATATATTTTTAAAATAAGTTACTTTACTGCAACTAGTTCTACATCAAACACTAATGTTGCATCTGGCGGAATAACGCCACCTGCACCAGCACTTCCGTAAGCGATGTGAGATGGTATCACTAGACGAGCTTTGTCCCCTACTTTTAAAAGTTGGATTCCTTCATCCCATCCGGCGATGACCTGTCCCATTCCTAGAGCAAAATCTATAGGCTGCTTGCGATCGTAACTAGAGTCAAATACTTTACCGTTAGGCAGCATTCCTTTGTAATGTACACTAACCGTTTTACCTTTTTCAGCCTGCACACCATCACCATGATTGATAATTTTATAACGCAAACCGCTTTCTGTTTTATCAAAACCCATAGCGATCTCATCGATCTCTTGGTCTGCTTGTTTTCTTCCCTGCTCTTCACGTTTTTTTACAGCTCCTTCAAACTGACGGAATTCTTCGACAGCATTGAATTCTTTTGCAGTATCGCCTTCTCTTAAGATAGTAAGTTTTTTAATTTCGTCACCTTGAGCGATGGCATCTATTACATCTTGTCCTTCTATTACTTTACCAAAGACAGTGTGTTTATCATCTAACCATGGCGTTGCTATATGAGTAATAAAAAACTGAGAACCATTTGTTCCAGGTCCCGCATTTGCCATACTCAATACTCCAGGTCCGTCATGACGTAATTCTGGATGAAACTCATCATCAAAATTATAACCAGGCCCACCGGCACCAGTTCCTTGTGGATCTCCACCTTGAACCATAAAATCTGGAATCACTCTGTGAAATTTTAATCCATCATAATAAGGAGTACCTTGATCTTTGGCTTTGTTCTCTAAATTCCCCTCAGCGAGTGCTATAAAATTACCTACTGTTCCAGGTGTTTTGTCATGATGTAGTTGTACCAGGATTTCTCCTTTAGTAGTATCAAATTTTGCGTAAATTCCTTCTTGCATTGTTATTGTTTTTTAAGACCACAAAGGTAATTCTTTAGAATTCAGTCTTCAGAATGCTGGTATAGTTTTTTTTACTTCTTATATTGGTTCTTTTTATTTCAAAACCAACCAACAATGACTAGAGCAGAACACCTTACATTTTGTGAAAGATGCACCCACAGAAACATGAATCTTCAACAAGGAATGCTGTGCGGACTTACCAACCGCAAGGCTGATTTTGATATCGAATGCGCAGATTTCAAAACAGATGAAACTCTGGTAAGAAAAGAAGTCGCATGGGACACAGACCAAGAGGTTCAACTCCACGGGTTATCAGAAGGTCATAGTGAAAAATTAAAAGCTCAACAAAACTTTCCAGTAGGAATTATGGCCGGAATAGCTGCAGGTCTTGTAGGCGCGATAATTTGGGCAATAGTTACCGTAGCAACTGGTTACCAAATAGGCTATATGGCAATAGGTATAGGTTTTATAGTAGGATATGCGATACGATTTATGGGTAAAGGAATCGATATGATTTTTGGAATATCTGGGGCTGTAATTGCTATTCTCAGTTGTTTCCTAGGGAATTTCTTAAGCTCCATAGGATTTATAGCAGATTATCAGAGCATGGGCTACATGGAAACTTTGATCTCCTTTGATTATTCTTTTTTTATGGACTTGATGATAGAATCCTTTGGTTTTATGGATGTTTTATTTTATGGATTTGCAGCATTTGAAGGCTACAAGCTATCTTTTAGAAAAGTGACCGAAGTAGACTTACAAGAGTTGGGAGATTAACCTGTACCGCTATTTAACAAAACACCACCTCCTAAGGTTTTTGTATGAGGAGGTGATGTTTTAGTGAGGTATCAAATACCAACTTCCAATTAAGGTGTTCCACTTCTTATTTTTTACCGACACTTGGGTAACTTGGATACTTTAGGAAGCTCCATAAAGGCAAGCGCGTTGCTGATCTGAAACAAGGGAGCTGCTCTAGCTCTCCAAGGCACTTTACTTTTATTTTTTTAAACTAAAAAAACCTCCCAAGAATTTCATCTCAAGAGGTTTTCCTACTTATTCATTAAAGAACTTTATTGTTTAACTGGCTTGCGTTTAAAGTAAATTCCGCTATCCCAATCTTGGTGGTCCCCGTGATCATCTGTATCAAAGTGACCAAAGTTTATGATCGTTACAATCATGTCCACGACCATAATGGTTTCTAACCAATACATGTCCTCTAGCTGCAGTAATTTGTCCACGTCTGTTATATAAAACTTGAAGTCCGCCTAC
Source organism: Nonlabens sp. Ci31 (assembly GCF_012974865.1). NCBI lineage: Bacteria > Pseudomonadati > Bacteroidota > Flavobacteriia > Flavobacteriales > Flavobacteriaceae > Nonlabens > Nonlabens sp. Ci31. Next base: position 75,843 of record NZ_CP043633.1, read on the forward strand.
ACTGTTCAGAACGTTATTTCTGTATTGAACTCTTAGGTTTCCTACTTTAGCAACTTTACCACGACTGTTGTAAAAAACACGCGTGTTTCCTATTTTAGTCACCTGACCTCTTCTGTTGTATCTCACAAAACGTCTATCAACTCTACTGCTGTTGGAATCATGGTAGGCACTATGACTGCGTATGGAGCTGCGTCTATTCACCGTTGATCTGGAGCGATACTCCGGCAATTCAAACTCGATTTTCCCATTCGGAAAAATAGCATAGTCTACTTGATTATAGGTAAACAATACCGGTTGCACATTTCTGTACCTGCCATTATTATTGTTGAAATCATTGGTTTGCTTCAAGCTGATTTCGTTTGCCTGAGCAGTGATCGTCATCATCAGACCAGCTGCGATAAAAAGTAACATTCTTTTCATGATTTCTGTATTTGTATCCCGCCTACTCTATCAGGTTTTCGGCTTGCCCTTGTTCAACTACTTTCAAGAGGCGTGCCACGAGCTAGATGCTTTGAGTTCCATAAATTAACTCCTATGTCACCTGTTGACATACTTTGTTTTACTCTCGATTTCCCAATTGCCAGCTGGTACGATGCAAAAGCAGAATTCTCACACCAACCTTAAAGCAAAAGAGATAATTCCTGATTTTATAAAGCTTAGAACTTTAATTTGAGAAATAAGTAACCGCTTTAAACAAGTAAAAACAGTGGTGCCGACAGAAAATAATCGGTGGTGATGAGATAAAAAAATCCCAACAGGGATCTTCCTATTGGGATTTTTACGCTCTACTATATGGCGATCAGCTCAAAAAAATTAATTAGCTACTTCACTAATAAACTTCAATCTATAGAGACGCAATTCTTCTTCTTCATAGTCCCCGTCAAATTCTTCTACTGCGGCTTCTATTTTATCAGATTCGGATACTATAAAATACTCGTGGAGTTCTTCTTGCTGTTCTTCATCCAGTATTTCATCAATCCAATACCCTACATTTAATTTGGTACCGCTATAAACGATACTTTCTAATTCACTGATCAATTTATTCATATCCATACCTTTTGCACTTGCCATGTCGTCAAAGTTCAGCTTGCGGTCTATACTGGTAATGAAGTACAATTTATTCCCAGATTTTGCTCCAGTACTCTTTATAATCAAATCGTCTGGTCTGAGGATGTCATTATCTGTCACGTATGCCGAAATCAATTCTACAAATGACTTTCCATACTTTTTTGCTTTTCCTTCTCCTACTCCATGGATATTTGCCATTTCTTCCATTGTGATGGGATACTTGGTCGCCATATCTTCTAGGGAAGGATCTTGGAATACTACATACGGAGGCACATTCTTTTGCGACGCCACTTTTTTACGTAAATCCTTTAAGAATTTCACCAATTGTGCATCTATTGCTCCCCCTTTAAAAGCTCCTACAATTTGGTCAGTAGATTCATGGTAGGTGTGATCGTCACTCATCATAAAAGTCTTTCCAGACCTCACATATTCTCGACCTTCATCCAGCACTTTAAGCGTGCCGTAGGTTTCTATATCTTTTTTGATCAAACGGGCGACCAATACCTGACGTATCAAAGCCGTCCAAAATGCTTTTTCTTTATTCTTACCACTGCCGAAATAGTCGTGTTGATCCAACTTGTGGCTAGAAATCATGGCATTATTTTTACCCATCAGGATATTGACAATATCTTTAGATTTATAACGTTCCCCTGCCGCGCCTATTAATTGAATCAGTTTTTTCACTTCTTCTACTGCTTCTTTTTGAGGCTTTGGATTGCGCATATTATCATCCATATCACCACCAGCTCCAGTGGCTGGATCAAACTGCTCCCCAAAATAATGCAAGATGTATTGTCTGCGACTCATACTCGTTTCTGAGTAACCTACCATTTCTTGTAAGAGTGCATGACCTATTTCTTGCTCTGCGATAGGTTTTCCAGACATGAATTTTTCTAATTTTTCAATGTCCTTATAAGCGTAATAGGCAAGGCAATGCCCTTCTCCACCGTCGCGTCCTGCACGACCCGTTTCTTGATAATAAGATTCGATACTTTTAGGAATATCATGATGAATCACAAAACGTACATCTGGCTTATCGATCCCCATACCGAATGCTATGGTTGCTACCACCACATCAGTATCTTCCATTAAGAACATGTCTTGATGCAGTACTCTTGTCTTGGCATCCAGTCCTGCGTGATAAGGAACTGCTTTGATCCCATTTACTTGTAATACCTGAGCCAGTGCTTCCACACGCTTGCGCGACAGACAGTAAACAATTCCTGATTTTCCATCATTTTGTTTTATAAAACGAGTAATATCAGCATCTACGGTTTCTTTTTTAGGACGCACCTCATAAAAGAGGTTAGGCCTGTTAAAGGAAGCTTGAAACGTAGTTGCACCAGTGATCTGTAAGTTTTTAAGAATATCTTCTTGCACCTTAGGAGTTGCTGTAGCAGTGAGTCCTATAATAGGAATATCTGCTCCTATACGATCTATGATCCTGCGTAAGTTTCTATATTCTGGACGGAAATCGTGTCCCCATTCACTAATACAGTGCGCCTCATCTACCGCTAGAAATGATATTTTTTGTCGCTTTAAAAAGTCGACATATTCTTCTTTGGTCAATGACTCCGGAGCTACATAAAGCAACTTAGTAATACCGCTAGTAATGTCGTCTTTTACTTTTTGCACATCTCCTTTAGAAAGAGATGAATTGAGCACGTGCGCTACGCCATCATGGTCAGAGACGCCACGTATGGCATCGACCTGATTCTTCATCAATGCAATTAATGGAGAAACCACAATAGCTGTTCCTTCCTGCATCAATGCCGGTAACTGATAACACAGTGACTTCCCACCGCCCGTAGGCATGATGACAAAACAATCTTCCTTATTAAGTAGTGCGGTTATAACCTGTTTTTGCAATCCTCTAAACTGCCCAAATCCAAAAAATTTCTTTAGATTTTCTTCTAATCCTATTTGCGTATCTGCCATGCGGCTGCTGCGTTTTGTTTATCTTTGTAAGCTAAATTTACGATATAATTTGCTTATCACAAATTATAGATAAAACTAATCATTTTTGGACGAAGAAAATAAAGTTTTAGAAGTTGCGAGAAGAACTATTCGCATTGAAGCACAGGCTATTACAGATCTTGTGGATGGTATTGATTTCGCTTTCGCGAAAGCGGTACTGCACATACACCACTCCAAAGGCAGAGTTATCATCACTGGAATAGGAAAAAGTGCGATTATAGCCCAGAAAATAGTAGCTACCATGAACTCCACAGGAACACCTGCGATTTTCATGCATGCAGCCGATGCTATTCATGGCGACTTGGGAATCGTACAAACCAATGATGTGGTGATCTGTATTTCAAAAAGTGGAAATACTCCAGAGATCAAAGTACTCGTGCCATTGATCAAGAATTTCAATAATAAATTGATTGGGATAACAAGCGATAGAGATTCCTTTTTAGGGAAAGAAGCAGACTATGTTCTACATGCACATATCAAAGAAGAGGCCTGCCCTAATGGCCTAGCTCCTACCACCAGCACTACTGTTCAACTCGTTATAGGCGATGCGCTTGCGGTAAGTTTACTGGAATTAAAAGGCTTTACCGATAAAGATTTTGCGAGGTACCACCCAGGTGGCGCCTTAGGTAAAAAATTATACTTGCGTGTTCATGACATCAGTGAGAAAAATAACAAACCAGAAGTACAAGCCACTACCTCTTTAAGAGATGTGATTGTGAATATTTCAGAAAATATGCTGGGAATGACGGTAGTGACTGAAGATCGTCAAGCTATAGGAATAATTACTGATGGTGATTTAAGACGCATGCTTTCTAGCGGTAAAAATATCGATGACTTAGTGGCAAGTGATATTATGAGCAGTCCTCCTAAAACCATCACAGCCGATTCTATGGCGGTACAAGCTCGCGAATTGATGGAAGAAAAAAACATCTCTCAATTGATTGCCGTGGATGAAAACGGTTATGCTGGTGTGGTGCATATTCATGATTTAATAAGAGAGGGAATCGTATAACATGGCTCGTAAAAAAGTAGATCCCAATAACATGTCATTCCTGGACCATGTAGAAGAACTGCGCTGGTCGTTGATACGTTCTATAGTTGGAATTTTAATAGGTGCTGTAATTGCAGGAATTTTTACAGACTTTATTTTTGACGTCATCATCTTTGGGCCTAAGAGAGGTACTTTTATCACCTATGAGTTCTTTTGTGACTTTGGGAAGTATTTCGGAATTGTAAGTGATTTTTGTAATCCAGATTTCAATTTCAAAGTCCAATCCAGAGAAATGTCTGATGAGTTTTCTACTCATATCTGGACGTCTATTTTAGTAGGTTTTGTAGTTGCTTTTCCATGGGTATTGTACCAAGTATGGAGGTTTATATCCCCAGGTTTAAAATCGTCAGAAAAAAAATACAGCAGTGGTTTTATCATCGTTTGTTCCCTATTATTTTTTATAGGGGTCACCTTTGGTTATTTTGTCATTGCTCCTTTATCGGTTCACTTTATGATGACTTATAATTTAAGCCCCGAGATATCGACAGAACCTAGTTTATCCAGTTATATAGGTTATATCAGAGCTTCTATTTTAGCCTCTGGATTGCTATTTGAACTGCCTGTCATTATCTATTTCTTAACTAAAGTAGGCCTCGCTACACCCGAAGGACTGAGAAAGAATAGAAAGTTTGCCTTAGTTATTGTGCTGATCGTAGCGGCCGTTATCACACCGCCAGATGTTGCCAGTCAAATAATAGTTGCTATACCTGTGTTAATTTTGTACGAAGTGAGTATTTTCATATCTAAATTTGTGCTTTACCGACAGAAGAGAAGAAAAAGAAAATTAGCTACCCCTTAACTTATGAGTAATCAAGTAGAAGAATTCAATGCGTATCGTGCAAAAATGAACGATGCTATCATAGAAGACAACAATAAAATCATCAAACGCATCTTTAATCTAGATACCAATGCTTTTGCAGCAGGTACGTTAGATAAAAAAACCAAAGAACTCTTAGGTCTTGTTGCCAGTGCCGTATTGAGATGTGACGACTGTGTAAAGTACCACCTAGAAGCCAGTCATAAAGAAGGTATTTCTAAGGAAGAAGTGGTAGAAGCACTTTCCATTGCAACATTAGTAGGTGGAACGATTGTGATACCTCATCTACGTCGTGCTTACGAATATTGGGATGCTATAGAGCAGCATGCTGCTGAAAAATAGACGACCGACTAGTTGACGAAGGCCGATCGAATTTAAGAGTGTTGATGCATTGTTCTAAACAACCAGTTGAGATATAATTCCAATATAGCAGCCCCATTGTCCTTACTTTGAGAAACTTTGTACCCGTCTGACATTTCCTAAAAGGGAAAAATTATCCTGTCTCGCTGTGCTCCTGTTTTCATTCCCCATTGTCCTTACTTTGAGAAACTCCGTACCCGTCTGACATTTCCCAAAAGGGGGAAATCTAATCAAATCACATGTAGAGATATAAGCGATTCCGCTCTTCAGCGGGATGACTACTAGGGTTAGTTATTAACGTCTAAAAAAAACAATCAAGCCTCTTTATAGATCTTAACCAGCTGCTCCACATAACGATCACTACCGTAATGCTGTTGCACCTGTTCTTGGAATTGAGTTGCATAGCGATCTCGTAATTCATGATTTGAGATAAGCTGTTCCAAAGCTGCTGCTAGAAGCTTCGCGTTTTCTGGAGGAACAACGAGCCCGCAATCTGCTACTACTTCTTTACAAGCGCCTACATCAGTAACTACCACTGGCAATGGACACAACGCATATTCTAATAAGGCTACAGGCAATCCTTCTGACTTAGAAGACAATACTCCTATATCACAGGCATTTAGAACGGCTGTTACATCAGGTCGAGATCCCAATAGGAAAACACGACTTGCTAGAGCTCGCTTTTGTATTTGATGCTGTAAGTCTTTGGAATAGGCATCCTTAAAATCCTGACCACAGAGATGTAAGGTCCATTCGTGAAATTCTGTCGGTAGCTTCTCAAAAGCCTGTAGCAAGTTAAGGTGGTCTTTTTGTTCCCTTAAGTTGGCAAGACAGACGATGCGCTTTCCCGCTGTTCCATCCAACGGACTTTGCAAGGGTAACATCGGAGCTTGCACAGCAAAGTTCTCTAAGTACAGCACCTTTTTACATTTCAGCTCCTTCTCAGCCCAAGTTTTTAATCGCTTGTTAACGCTTATTATTTGGTCAAAAAAGACCGAAATCAACTTCCATATTTTGTAGGGCCTTTGATCTAATTGGTCAGCCTTACCGTAATGATCGTGCCAAATCAGTTTAGGTTGGTTCTTCAAGAAAACTAACGCGAGCACCGCTATATAAGCAGAAGTACTGTGCGCATGAACTACTTCTATTTGATGCTGTTTTATATAACTCCTCAATTTAAAAACAGCTCGCCATCCTATCTTGCCTTTCTTGTTTAAAAAAAGATAGGCTACCTCTGAGTCAATTGCTTTTTGAAGCAAACCTTCTTTTCTAGTAACACAAAGATGGGAGTCGTGACCTTCTTTAGCGAGGGTATTAGCAATATTTACCGCCATACGTTCTGCGCCGCCGGCTTCTAGACTGTCTATGATTTGAAGCAGTTTCATTTCTTAGAGGCTTTTGGTGGATCTGTTTCTTTTAAAAGCAAGGCAATTTCACTTTCAAAATCATCTATAGTGTATTGTTGTGACCAAGTCGCGGCGGCTTGTGACATGTGCTGTAGCAATTCTGGATGTCCTAAGTAAGTGCTTACTGCCTCAACTGCTCTTGAAAGGTCAGTTATTAGTATGCCCCTTTGTTCCTTGTTTGCCGCAAAGTTAGCTGATGGATTATTTTTTTTATTTTGTAATCGTTCTCGACCCTTCGACAGGCTCCGTGCATCGCTCCCGCTCGAACTGGCATCGAAACCTTTCCCTAGCCCTAAAGGGTAGGTTTCTTGATCTTTTATTTCCAGATTTGAACCTAGAGCTTTGGAATTGGAAACATCATCCCTCAACTCATAACTTTGAACTCCTAACTCTGAACTTGAATAACCCAGCATCCAGGGGACGCAGCTTACTTTACTTGCCACTGGTATACAACCCCAAAACATGGCCTCAGCGACGGCTTTAGGCCAGCCTTCACTTTTTGAAAGTAACAAGGAGAAATGTGAATTTTTATAGGCTTTAGTAACAATGCTGTTCTCTACATTACCGTGCAAGCTGATGTGATCTTCTAATCCAGCTTGCTTTACTTTAATTTCAATATCTTTTTTCAAAGGACCATCGCCGTAATAATCTAAAGAAATAGCAACTCCGTTAGCCCGTAATTCTTTTATGAGTTCAAAAACTTCTAATGGTCTTTTATTGGCTCCCATGGTTCCTACAAAAACTGCTTTATAAGGTCCTTTCCAATTCCTATTGGCAACAGGCTGGATTTGATACCTGCTGTAAGTAGCTGTAAAGAAGGCTTGGATATTTTTAGTTTGATTGGGCCATTCTCCATAGACCAACACCTTTATATTTTTAGTGAGGAAGGTATTGGATAACAGACTCTTTTGCCATCGATAAGCCATAGGTTGGGATGCCATAGGGTCAAAGTTGCCGGCATATTTAACAGTCTTCCTTTTACTCGGAAATAAGATTTGAACTATAGCAGCCAGTAAAGCTAGATTTCCAGGGCATCGCAAGTGAATATGATCTGCTTTGCGCATGGCGTTCCACAAGATTACCGCTTGATAGGGAATACTAAAAAAAGAAATTATGGCTGAAAATAGGGTGTGAAATTCTAGACGTTTGACACTTTTTATTTCGCAATCTTGGAAATCAAAAGCTTTTGTAAGCAAGGAACGATCGTATTTGGTCGGACAAACATATGTGGTTGAAGTCGCGTATTTCATCCACATATTCATTTCCTTAACATAGGGCGCATAGGCGACTTTCTCCTTATTTTCAAAAAGAATAGGTGCGTCAGAAATGAGGAGTAATTTCATTAGATATAAGCGCTTGAATCGTTCTTACTTATTTCTACAGCAGGAACACCTAAAACGGTTACTCCGTCACTGACATCTCTTATGACTAAAGAATTAGCTCCTACCACAACTTTATTACCAATAAAGATCTTTCCAGCTAGGGTAGCATTTGCTCCTATATACACTTCGTCTCCTATGACAGGTGCTCCTCGGTATTTCCCCTTACCGCTTACTCCTATGGTAACACCTTGTGATATATTGCAATTTTTTCCAATGATGGCTCCTGCATTCATAATGATTCCAGAATGATGCCCTATGTACAATCCTTCTCCTATTTGAGCAGAGTAAGGTAATGTGATTCCTGTAAGCATCTCGACTCCTTTTTGGTGACAAACTCCCACAAACAATAAAGGCAGCTTGATTATTTTAGGTGACTTTGAATTGTAAATCCAGTTGTAAAAACGGTACTGAAATAAGGCCCACAAGCCTTGCTGAGTCAACAACATCACTACAGCAGACTTACCGCTGTAGGTGGTATAACGCTTGATGTCTTTAGAAAATTTCATTACCTAGGTTTAGAGAATAACAAGCTCAATATCCCCATGGTTCTACCCATAGATTCTGTAAATGCTTCTTTGCGTTCGCTAGTGGTAAAGATATTGAGAAATCTAATAGCAGCGAGCAATAAGGTGATTTGATACCATTTCCATTTATTTTTAAAAGACGGGTGGGGATGTTTTACACGCCAGACATACCAGCCGTTGCGCACCACCATTTTTCCATAACTGTATTGATTAGGCCTTCCTGCTGCATCGTGATGGTGCTCTAGGCTTGCTGCTGTATTTACATATAAGTTCCCTATTTTAGAAAGCCTCAATGTAAAATCTGCATCTTCATAGAGCCCATATCCTTCAAAGTATTCAGAGAATTGATGCTGCTTTAAGATAGCTAATGGAAAACTAGAGACGCCACCCATCAACTGCTCTACTTGATATATCTTTCCAGATGGTGGCAAAAAACTGATGGACCTGCCATGTCCAAATGCTGGATATACGGCTGGAGGTGTTTTTTGTGCCAGACCTAATTTTCTTCTTAGCATATAGCGACTGCTTTCTTTACGCCTGTAACCGTCATAGTAGAAATAATTCAGATCGTTTTTATCTTCTATTGGTGAAGGTTCCCAAGAAACTTCATTAGTAATGTAACCGCCGACTCCTACGGCATCTGGATACGTATGGTAGGTGGCTAATAGCTCTTGAAAATAAGAAGGCTCTAAAATTGTATCATCATCAAGAAAAGCAACCACCTCCATTTCTTCACTTACTCTGTCGATTCCGTAATTGCGTTGTTTGGTCAAGCCGCGATGTGCTGCTGGTACTTGGAAATAGCGGAGCGAATCTAAGGTTGAAAATCCTGCTGTAACCTCCTTGTTTCTTTTTAGTTGAAACTGAGTGATGGCATTTTTGGTCAACTCATTGGTACTGCCATCAATAATCAAGACCTCATCAGGCACTTGAGTTTGCAGCAGGACGCTTTCCAACAACCTGGATAAAGGTTGGGGACGCATATAAGTACAAATGATAAGACTAATTTTAATTTGTTGCATCTTGAGCTAATAGGTTGGACCAATAAAGGCTTTTTTTCCAAGCCTTTTTAAAATAGTTAAAATACGTAAAAGGGTTTTTAATGGATTGATCAAAATAAAATTTGAAAAAGAGAGTGATTTTATAACCTTTAAGTTGCTCTCGTGTAAAGTTCTTTCTTCGATGATACAAAATATGAGGTGATGGTTTAGGCTGAATAGCGTCGTTCTGCCACTTAAATTCAAACGTTGACCTAAATCCACCTATAGGAGCTTTGAGATGATCCATATGTATTTGTGGAGCATAAATAACATCGTAACCTAAGTTGCGTAACTGCATCCCAAAGTCGCTATCTTCCCCATAACCATGCTCTAATACCATATCAAATTTACAATTTCGAATAGTTTCTTTATGGACTACACTACAGCCAGAGCCAAAGTTTTCCCATTGTAAATACGCTTTTCTACTTTCTCTTTCTCCTTCTTGCAAACAAGCAAAAGTCATCGCCTTTACATCTGTTTCATTTATGCTTTTGGCTATGCTCGATATAAAATCCTTATCAATACGTACATCATCATCAAATAGTAATACCCATGTTGCATTTACTTTTTCAAGGGCGATATTTCTAGCATTACAGGCACCTGTTTGATGTGTAAAACAATGATCAATTATAAAAGGCCAGTCGCTGTTATCTATATAATTGAGCTCTGATCTTGAGTTTTGATCGCTATTTTGTTCTACAACAACAACTTTACTTGGTAAATTATCTTGTTTGCTCAGATCTATTAATACATCTTTTAAATAATCACGCCTCCCCATGGTAGGTATTACAACATCATAGTCAAAATTCTTTATTTCAAAAAATGAAGTTTTGAGTTTTGGGATTTTAAATTCAATCTTAAATTTAGAATTGGATTGCGCTTTCGAAAAAGAATAGAAAGCAAACAAATTTTCATATCTAAAAAGAAAGAAAAACAATAATAAGCTCCACGATCGCTTGTAATGCTGCACCACAAACTTAAAAAGTGCCCTAGTATTCTTAGGAGTTAAAGGTGTGCTTGGTTGCTCCCATGGAATATGATAACAAAACAAGCCTTGTGGTTGTCCTATTCGCGCCACAGAAGTTAAAAAATACTCTAATGATACATTTTTATAGTTGGCTACATCAAATTGGTTGATCACAGCAGCAGCTACCATCCCCGCAGTATCTTGCATCAACCAAGTAGGATAGATCACTTTTTCTGAAACTGCTATAAAAGGACCATCGGTCACATAACCTATTTCTGGAACTAAAAACTGGTTCTTAATATCTCCAAGACTCAACATATAGTTGTTATCCTTAAATTTAGAGCGTAAGTTTTCGACATCAAAGTTACCTGCAATCGATTCATGAACCCATATGATGTTCTCATCTGGATAGCGCGTAGCAACTTCAAATAATTGGGCAATCAACGTATCACTTTTGGGCAACAGCTGTACATCTCCATTATTAGTGAGTCTAGTAACTGATAAACCATCATGATAGAAATAAATCATAATCTTAATAAATCTTTATAGTATGCGATATTTTGTTTTACTATGATAGGTATTGAAAAGTTCTCTAGTACTCTCTGACGAGCACTTTTACCTAAGTTAGATCGCATTGGCTCATTCTTTAAAAAATCTGTAAGATATATAGACATTTTATGATAGTCTTCAGGGTGTACCATAAATCCAGTTTCACCGTGCACCATCATTTCCTTTGCCCATCCTATATCTGAGGTTACTAATGCCTTTTCCATACTCATCGCCTCTAACCAAGTCATAGGAAAGGCTTCGGCATAACTTGGCAAGCAAACTACAGCCGCAGCATTTATATAATTACTTACTTCTTCATAAGCTACTTGATCGATAAATTCGACGCGATGATGATAAACTGTATCTATTTCTTGTGCTATCAATACACTTGTCATTTTACCAGTAAGCACATCTTTTACGTCTTTACCTAAATATTTCAACCGAACATCTGGCAACTGGGCAGCAAGTAAATTAAATGCCTTAGCTAGAGCAATGACTCCTTTTTTTCTAATAACAGATCCAAAGTTGAGAATATAAGTTGATTCTGACTTGGAATGAACTGGTCTAAAATCCTCTACAGCTATAAGATTTGGAATTACTGTAATTTCATTTTCTAAGCCGAATAGCTCTTTAGTTTTTTGAGCTGTAAAAGCACTTACGCTACTTACTGCCTTTGCTTTTTGTAACGCCCATTTCTCAAAAAGATAATTCTTCTTCTTTTGAGGCCTGTTTTCTAAATGACAAAAGTAGGTATCACTTCCGTGCAATCTGATAACATGAGGCATATTGAACTTGCAAAATGCGGTCATACCTGTCCAGTCTACAGCCTCAAGCAAGTCTATTCCAGCGCTGTTTCTATTGATGTAACGCGCAATGTGTTTCCTGTAAAAATAAAAGCCTCCAAATGAATAATTCCTTTGCTTGATCAAATGAAAATGAATCCCATTCTCCGTAAATACAGCATCTTTTTTCTGACCGTAAACAAATAGGGTCACCCTGTGTCCTTCTTCACACAATGCTTGAGCGAGGTTTTTAATACTCGTACCGATACCTGCGCTATGCTTTATGGATTTATGAGGGTATTCTGGTGTATGGAAGGCGATGTGCATTAGTTCATTATTTGATCAATCCCATCCCAGATACGCTCACTCGCCTTTTCTGGCTGTTCGGGTTTGTTGACGATTCCATACCATTTTTTAGTGACCGGAACTGGATTTAATTCCCCGTCTAAGAGGCCTTTGATCCCATCATATAGTTCTTCTTTACGCATTGCCCAAGTTACTGACGTATCATAGTCTGGCATAGAACGGAAATGAACGTATTTGTAATTCTGACCTATGTCACGAATTCCTTTTTGAAGCTGTGGCTGTTCATAGTTAGGATAGATCGTAGGCTTGTCATGAATGACAAAATCAAATACCATACTGGAGCAAATGTTTACTACGAGTTCGCTGTGGTAACAGGTATTTACGAGTAAGGCAAAATCTTCTTTAGTGGGCATGACTTGATTCCATTGTTCCCCCATAGGTTTCCATAAAGGATCTATGGGAGTAATGACGTCTTTGTACTTTTCTAAAACAGCATCGTATCTTCCAGAGAAATCAATAGGTACTTTTCTATAAATAATAGCTAGATCACGACCTTCTTCCCGCAGTTGGCGCACTGCGATAGCTGTATCTTCCAAATAATACTGATCTAATGGTGAAGTTGTTTTATCATCTCCTGAAAAACAGAGGTACTTGGTTTTGGCATCTAAGCCATGAGTTTTACAAAACTGCTTTCGCGAAAGCAAGATAGAAGCATCATAATGAGGCTCAAATTGAGGAGTGCCAGTGACTATTATCTGTGCTGCTTTTGTTTTGGGATAATACTCCAGTAACTGAGATTTCATTAACTCCGACCAAACAAAATAATAATCCGTCTCCACGGTAGTCATTCCTTTAGGCAAATTGTCCCAACTGTAGATCCAGCAAGCCGTTTTGATGCCTAAATCTTGTGCCGCAAGAAGAGGAGCTATGGCTTGAGTTGCCCGTTGGGTCGTACAAAAAACCAAATCAGGTTGGTGTGCTACCAATTGGGCTTTCAGTTCTTGATAACGCGCTGTAGAGCGCTCTGCAGCATTCATTTGATCCATCAATTTTTGCCATCCTTTTGGGGTAGCACTAAAGGTTTCATGGAATCTTACAAAGGCACTTTTTAATATGCTTTTTAAATTATTCCACCGCAACGGAAATCTATAGGTGGGGTATACTTGATCTTGTGTACGCTTTCGCGAAAGCGCTAACTCCACCCTTTTACGAGCATGACTTAATACTGCTGTTTTGGAATGTATTTTTGTGCTTTCTATCTTTAATTCTGGATAGCCCAATTCTTCCTTAAGAGGAAAAATAGTATTGTTCCAGTAGGTGATATCAAAGCCTTTGTGCTCCCCTATTTCTTTAAATTGGGTAAACGCAAAATTGCGCAGCCCTACTCCGTCAGGGAACAGTATAAATACTTTCTTTTTTGAATTACTTGTTTTTATCACTTTCTACTTTTTTGAAAAAATTAAATTCCAAAACTTAACAACACCCATCCCAAGCATTCACTTCGACAAGGTCAATGCAGCGCATCAAGAGAAGGAGTGTTATTTTGGTTTTAATTTTATCTAATCCTTGCGGTACTTTAACTTATCGCGCTGTACTTGCTCAATAGGTAGGATATCAGTCGCCTTATAATCTAAGGCTTGGTGCACTGCTTTTAAATCGCGAGCTAATTTTCTCATTCCGGCCGGCTCTAATGAGGCACTGTGGTCCGTTCCTTTCCAAGTGCGATCTAATGTGTAATGACGTTCTACCACGTTTGCTCCAAGCGTATAAGCAGCTACATCTGCCGCTATTCCTAAATGGTGACCTGAAAAACCTATGGTCTTTACCCGATTGCCATACTTTTTAATCATGGTTGTAATGTCCAGCAAACACACGTCTGGAAATGGTACTGGATACCCAGAAGTACAGTTGTACAATACCAAATCTTTGGCACGCTGGTGTTTTTCAAAAAACTGAACCAGTTCTTCCATCTCTTCTTTGGTAGTCATTCCTGTAGAACAGTGAATTTCACCTTTGTAATTTTCACACAACCAGCCTAGCATCTCGTAATGATTGTTACAGGCACTTGGTATTTTGATGAATTCTGGATTCAAACTTGCAATTTCTTTAGCACTGGTCGTATCCCAAACACTAGTAGAATAAGTAATCCCTACTTCTTCACAATAAGCTTTTAACTCGGCATGTTGCTTTAGGTCAAATTCTAAGAACTCTCGATGTGCTCCATAAGTGTCTCCATAAGAATTCACAGGATTAGGGTGAGGTGCGTTGTACTGATCTTCTGTAAGAAATTCTTTGTTATGGCGCTTTTGAAACTTTACTGCGTCTACTTTACAGAAGATAGCAGCTACTTTAATCAATTCTTTAGCGATTTCCATATCGCCTTTATGGTTTCCACCTATTTCTGCGATGGTATAAGGTGCTTTATAATGTGTCATAACGATTGTTGTATTTTATGATAAATTCTGTCGCCTCTCGAATAGCTCCTTCGGCGCTCTTGTTTTGCAGCAGTACATCTGCGTGATTTTTTATAGGTTGCGTAGCATTTGCTGGGGTAAATGACCAACCCGCAGCACACATATTGGCCAGGTCGTTCACATCATCACCCATATAAGCGATTTGCGAAAAGGACAGGTTATTTTCCGTTACAATTCTTGAAAGCAAGCTGTACTTGTCTTTGACTCCTAGAAATACCTTGTCAATTTTTAATTTCTTCATTCGGCTAGCAACAATCTGCGAGTCCTCTGAAGTCATGACCATCACTTCTACTCCATACTGACGTAGGATCTCTAAACCCATACCGTCCCGCATGTCAAATTTTTTCATCATCTCCCCATCGGCACCGTAATAAATACAGCCGTCTGTAAATACCCCATCTACATCGAGGATCAGGTGGGTAATGCGCTCACTTTGTTTCTTTGATTTCAATCGGGCAGCGAGTAATTCTTCCACAATTTTCCAATCGGTTAAGGAGTCGATCTCGGTAAGACTGTCCTCTGACATGGTGATCGTAGCTATATTACCGCTTATTCTATTTTTGCTTTCGCGTAAAGCGGAATGAGTAGTTACATAACAGGCACCGTTTTCTATAAGCAGGCCTTCAAAATCTTGCCTTCTAGGCCGATTAAAAATATCATAATTCTTAGGAGTACCGTCTGCGTGCCAAGTAAAACGATGCGAATTTACTACTGTCAATGCGCTGTCATAATTCTTGCCATGGGCAACAGCTTCCATACAGGTATTGATATCCACTGCAGTCGTGAAGGGGGAAGTGGCTTGTAACAAACAGAATAAGTCGAATTTTGAGGTCAGCCCATCTATAAATTCCAGGATACTGGTTTCGGTACTGGCGGTATCTGTGGCACTAGAAGCGCTTCTTTTTACCCCAATTACTTTATCCGTCCAGTGGTATTCTTTTTCTATAAACGAAAGAATATCTAAATCATCTGTAAATACATACACCTCATCGAGATGAGAAGCTATGGCCTCTCCTAGGACCCAACAAAAAAGAGGTCTTCCTAAAAGCTTTTTCTTGTTTTTTCCGGGTATACCTTTGGAGCCTGCACGTAATGGGATAAATCCTATGGATTTCATGGTTTTAAAGTTGTGGTCAAATTTAAGTAATCAAGGGGAGAACTTTTTAAAATATTAACTTTTAATCGAGCTATAAAGATTTACTACTTTTGTACGTATCACATCTCTGGAAAGTAATGGAGCCATATGAATGGTATTGTAAGCTGTCGCATTTTTTAGAAGGCCAGGATTTGTAATAGCCTTTAAAATAACTTCTTGAATATGCGACACCTCCTCACAATCTTCAATAAGCAATCCGTTCTCTCCATTTTTTATAAGCTCGGCTGAAGCCCCTCCAGGATTGGACTGTATGGGAAAAGCTCCTGCACAAATGGCTTCAAGCAAGGTATTAGGCATTCCATCGCTATTGGAATTTCCTATATAAATCAAACTACTGCAAAAAAGTTGGATCAGTTCCTTATGTTCCATAAGTCCTTTAATAGTCAAATGCGGTATGCTTCCCTTTTGAAATTGGGAGACGGCATCATTTTCGACTCCAAAAACGACTACTTCATAATTGGTGAGTTGATCAGAAAGCTGTTCCAAAGCTTTTAGTACCGAAACTGCTCTACCCGATCTATTTTCATTGCCTTTTACGGCTATAATCCTGCGATCTTTAAAAGGGATCTTATACGTATCAAAGAGTTCTAAATCAAAACCACCACCACCAGGGAAAACACCTAAATGAGTTCCAGTAAAACCTAATTCAGAAGCAATTTCTTGATCTCTTTTACAATCTGCAAACATGTAATTGACTCGGGGCAAGACTTCTTTGATATCTTTTAGGTAGGAAGCTTTATTCCTAAAGTAAAATAAATCACTACCCCAGGAAGAATAGATCCACGGGATGTTGTTTTGTAATAGGACCGGTAAAATGGGTGTACAGCTCAAGTATAAAGCAAAAGAATGTATGGCGTCGGGTTGGATTTCTTGTACCGCTTTTGCAAAAGCGTCTTCTATTTTATTATCATATTTACGCACGAGAATTGTGTATAATTTGGGCCACCTGTTTTTAATAAACGTACGACCGCGTTTTTTTAAAAAGCCTTTTTTCCAACCGGTAATTTGAGTCATCCAGCTTATAGAAGGCGCATATCCTTGGTCGAGTATATCAAACCAATAGACTTCGTGACCACTTTCTCGCAATTGGTCAGACCAGCGGCGGAAGTGTATGGAGTTAATAGATACAAGTAGGATTTTCATAATTGCTAAAGCTGTTTCTTAAGCGAATATAGGTAATGCCTGAGCATTTTAATTGATGGTTTTAAAGCCATTAACATTAATAAAACCAAAAATCCGCTACCCAATTTTTGCTCATTATTAAGAGCTAATAATTGTTTTAACTTTTGATGTCGCCAGCCTGAATAAAGCTCTTTAGCAATGGGTTTCATTAATTTTTCAGTTGCCAAAAAATCAAGTATGCGTGCATTATTTTTAAATACAGAAGACAAGTTTTTGCGCATTTTAAAACTCACTCCTGACTGTAGTCTATAAGCAGCTGTAACTTCTGGTAGAATACAAGCCATTGCTTCATATTTTTGAAGTGACATAAGATATAATGGCCAATCTCCATAGGGTATGGTGTGGAACCAATGAGGTAAATTTTGTAGTTCTAAATAATTTCTAAAAACAGCAGTAGGTGCACTAATCTTATTATCCTCGATGAGCTCTTCCAAGGATATCTCTTGGAAATCCATATTGACCTTTTCAGAAATCTCACCGTTTTTCAAAACTAACTGTACTCCAGTTCCTACAAGAGCGTACTTATGATTTTCTTCTAGAAAATTCACTTGCTTCTGTAACTTTAATGAATCCAGCCAATAGTCATCTCCATCACATATGGCTATATATTTCCCTTTTAATCGTGTCGCTGTTTTTACAAAATTCCCCATCAAGCCTAAATTATTGCAATGCCTGTGGTATTCGATTTTCTCTGGAAATCTAGAAGCATATTCACTACATATAAGTGAGGTATTATCTTCACTAGCGTCATCACCTATTATAATCTTATATGAGAAATCAGTCTCTTGAGACAGTATAGATTCTAGAGTTTGAGATATATATTGCTCTTGATTGTAAGTAAGTAAAAAGATACTTACTGTGCAGTTTGTGATGAGTTGTTGCGTATCTGACATCTATGAACCCAATTTAATACGGAAAATTATTAGTGATGCAGTACGATCATAACTATAAGAATATGCACAACTGTGATGATTCAGTATAAGCGCTTCTAGCAGGGTTTCATTTGCTCTATCTAAGGAAATAAAACGTAGTGTTTTTTTACCTAAGCCTTCTTTTACTAATTTTTTTAAAGATTTAGATTCGGGATGTTTTTTGATTTGCACTTCTACAACATTCTCTGAATCCATTCCTATTAAAGCATTTACCAGTGCCTGCACATCGTGCTCTGTAGCATATCGTTTTAAACGAAGTGTCGGCTCACTTAATTTATCATACACTTTATTATTACAGGTTTTTCCCCATGAGCCATTGCCATTTGCCTTTATTTTTTTTGATTCTTGAGTAAGTAATAAATAAGATTGATTGATGCGTTCTAGATAGGGATGGAAAGGTGACGTACTTTCTTTAGTACGATAAGATTTTGCGTGCCACTGATGTTTGAAGAGAATTTCGCTTTCGCAAAAGCGAACTATATAGCCAGCATTCTTCAATCTCACATGAACATCAGTATCCTCACTGCCCCAACCATGATAAAACTCATCAAAACCGTTGATAAATTTTAAATGCGCTGAAGGGAAAACGGTGATTCCAGTTGCCTCATTATTGGTTTGGAATTTTATTGCATAATCTTCAAAGGATTTATCAAGCGTACTTTCTTCCTGAGTCATCACGCCCACTGAGAAGTAAATTGATTCTTTTTGTGAGAAGGATTCTATTTGATTTGCAAGAAACTGTGAATGCCATATCATGTCCATATCAGACACCATAAAATGGGTGGTTGCACAAGATTGTAGCACTATGTTAATGCATCTAGACTTATTCCATAGTTGCTCTTGTGTAGGGCATAGTATTAATTCTACTTGATCAAATGATTTCACTAACAGTTCTAACTGCACTTGATAAGATAACACACTACCATAATCTACTATCACTAATCGTATTGCATCATTAAGTTGTGATACTATAGACCCCAAACTGCGCTTTACAATTTCAAGATCACGATTGCGATTAGGTATTACTATAGTAAGGCTATTAGACATAGATTAAGTTAGTTCACGTTTTCAAAATGCTGTAAGGTAATAAAGCTATTTTTATTTATAACGTAATGCTCGTTTTCTTAAAATAGATTCTGATATTTTCACTCCGCATTAAACTCAGATAGATCAAATAGTCGCTTATAGTAAAGAAACCACTCTGTCCTATGGCTTAGAAACTGAACTTATTATTAATAAGTTCGGGAAGCCATTCTTGTTTTTCTCGTACTGCTTTAGGAGCAAATATAGGAGTAATAACAATAAAAATCGATAACAGAAATCTTAGGAATTCAACCTTATTGTTGCGTGCAACCATCACCATATTTTAAATTAATTAGTCAACCTTTCTCGTTCCGCGCAATACTTCCTTAGTGGTGCTAAGGTATTTATCACCCCATTTACTGCATGGCTCTAGGTGATTGCCTTCTGCCCATTCATTCCAAGCATTTATAAACAAAAAAGATTCTGGATTTTCATTCCAAGGATAATTGTCTACTATATGTGATAACCATTCTCCATACTTTTCAGGCGTACTGTTGTGAAGTAGAAAGTAATTTACTTTTCTCCTAGCTGTATTATCCCACCCTGGAGTGATGCTGGGATACGTATTTGGCATAAATGGTATTTCCTGTTGTAACTTGGCAAAGTCTCCATAATCATATATGGGTTTTGAAAAATCCTTATAAGGAAAACCTAGCTTTTTTAGATAGAGATTGTAATAGTTTTTAAAGCGAGTATAACCATAAGGTAATGGACGTTTATCAAATCTAGGTTGAAAATCAAATGCGAAATCAAATATAGATTCACTTACATTAGGGTGGTCATCAAACCTACCAGCAAATCCTAAATACATATCAGGAAAACCATGCTCCTTAACTATTTCACGCCATAAGGCAGCTGTTGCTCTCATGTCTGGAAATAATTTAGGACGATATATTATGAAGACAGGTTTACCGTTTACCTTTATATATCTAGAGTCTTTAAAGTAAGTAATCAATTCTTTTATATGGTTGGCATCATCTTCTAACGAATAGTCTTGATTTAATAACACATCATTTTCACCACCATCCCATACTCTTGTCCAGTTTTCGTTTGCCCAACAAAGCATAAACGGCAAATCTTCTTTATCATTTTTTAGTTTTGCTTCTACTGGTTTTTCAAGAATCCGTTTACCGTTGAACCAATAATGGTAATAACAAAATCCATGGATGCCATTTGCTTTTGCTAATTGTTCTTGAGCTATTCTAGATTCTTCTAATCTTAAATCATAAAAACCTAGATCTGCTGGAAGATGAGGTTGGTAATGACCTTTGAATAATGGCTTTGCTTTACTTACATTGGTCCATTCTGTAAAACCTTTTCCCCACCATTTATCATTCTCAGGTATTGGGTGAAATTGAGGCAAGTGAATTGCAATAGCTTTTATGGATTCAGACATTCTTTGAAATTACTTTAATTCTTAAAAATTAGTTTTATTCTTCGATAGAATCTTCTAGATAATTTAATAAAAGTAGAGGATTTACCTATTTTTTTTATTTGTTTATGCTTCTTCTGCGCTAATTTGGCATATTCTACTTCATTTAAATCAAGAAAAAATGCCCTTAACTTTAATGCAGCATTCAAAAATCCAACTCTCATTTTAAGATAATCGATCGTCATTGATTTGCTATGGATTCTATAAAACGCCAAAATATCTTTTCTATTTATCACACGATTTGAGAAGTAAAATAATTGAACCCAAAAAACCCAGTCTTCATGATTTTCAAGTTGTTCATCAAAGGTTAAATGATGCTCTACCAATAACTTCTTGTCAAATAAAACGGTGTGACATGGTATTGATTTTCTATTTTCCCAATCTAGAATTAACTCTGATTTATAATTTGATTCATCAAGAAAAGGAGAGAGATACCGATGTGGCACAAAATCTTGGCTAGTATCATCAAACGGAAAATAATCTGAAATACTGATAGAACTATGCTTTAAATCTTGAACTTGTAATTCAAGTTTATCGTGTCTAATCAAATCATCTGAATCTAAAAATTGAATAAAGTCACCTTGGCTTTTTCGTAAACCATAATTACGAGCGCTACTCAAACCGCCATTCTCTTTATAAAAATATTTAAATCTAGTATCTAAAGCACACCACTCTTGTGCTATTTTTTTACTAATATCTGTACTTCCATCATCTATAATTAAACATTCCCAACGTGTATATGTCTGACAGAAAACAGACCTTAAAGTCTGACTCAAGAAAGGCCCCTGGTTATAACATGGAATAATAATAGAAACAATTTTTAGTTGATTATTAGTCAAAACTTTTGCGGTTTATTGATGATGAATTTTAGACTAACTACAAATCGTTTGAAAATATAATAAATATCCACTATTAAACTCGACCCTGTTCTCCACAAACTTCCTATAAGTCCATTAAATACGTTTCTTATAGAAATGTCCTCATGCCATAGTTGGTAATTCCCTATAAGGTCATTTTTGAATCTAAAAAACAACTGTTTTTTATTGCGTTTTATATCATAGTTAAAAATAGAGGGCACCAACTCCATATCATAACCAGCTTCCAAAACACGTTTGGACCATTCCTTATCTTCAAAGGTAGCAACCTCTTCTTTAAACGGATGTTCTTTCCACACCAGCCTATTAAATGCTGAACCTGAAAATATAAGACCTGCTTTATTAGGGTCTGTCTTCGGACTAACTTTATTGATGTAATTTTTATAATCGTTTGAATTATGAAGGCACCTCACTCCTGCCAGATTTTTATTCTTCTCAAATGCTATTTTTATCAATTTGAAAAAGTCGTGACTGACTGGATAGGAATGGGCACTAAAAATTACAACTATATCATGGGTTGCTTTTTGTGCCGCAAAGTTAGCACTGCCGCCATAACTAAATTTCTCAATGGTTTCAAATTGAGCATTAAAGCTGGCTGTCACTTCTTCACTTTTATCGGTAGATAAATTATCGATAACTATAATTTCATCAACATCATCGACATATCGTTCCCTTAAGTTTTTTAGTAAAAAACCCAGCGCTTTATCTTGATTCTTATTGCGTATGACTACAGAAAGTTTCATGCTATCGTTTTAAACTATTTTTTAATATGTCAATTGGTTTTAAAAGAATTCTTGAAAATTTCAAAAATTTATTGTTTTTCAAACGCACTTCTGAGGCGCGATGAGTGCGTATGTTGTAAAACATTACAGAAACAAAATTGTCAAAATCCTCTATATATAAACTGGCGTGCTTTTTTACAATGTACTCTTTGTTATTTTCAAAGTGATTTCCTATAGTATCTACTAACATTGATGTTTTTGCTTTGCGATAAAAAAACAAATACTTTGGTATTACTATATAATTCTTATTTAATTTAACAATGGATATCCAAAAATCCCAATCCTCAAAACCTTTTTTCATGGTTTCATCATAACCGCCGACTTGTTTCCAAGATGCTTTTCTGAACAGTGAAGTAGCCACTAAATGGTTTTGGTATAAAAGTGATGTTACCGTACCGTTCTCTGGTTTCAATTCACCTACTATAGTATTGGTATTTCCTTGGAAAAACTTTGTATAACAGGAAATGACTGCAGCTTCCGGTTGTTTTAGAATTTCAGGCACTATTATTTTAAGGTACTCTTTATCCAAAATATCATCAGCATCGAGAGGTAGTATATATTCTCCTTCGCAAATTTCAATCCCGGCATTACGTGCGCCAGATAAACCTTTATTTTTTTGTTCTAAATATTTAAAACGCTCGTCTTTTGCTGTCCACTTTAGGGCAACACGATCGGTCTCGTCTGGACTACCATCATTTACTATAATACATTCCCAACTATTATACGTTTGATTCATTACAGACCCTAAACTCTCCTCTAGAAAATGAGCTTGCTTATAACAAGGGACAATGATAGAAACTAACTTACTCATTAAAATTTGTTTAAAAATCCAAATTGAACTAGTTTTTCCACGATTCTAGAATTTCTAAAATCCTCTACTATTTCTTTATTTATCAAAGCATCCTCAATATCTTTAAGGTAGATCGGATAATCTTTTTGAAGTATTTCTTGTCTTTCAGCATACTTAAGGCCTCTGTTTTTTAGATCAGAACTCATACCGCCCAAGTAAAAGGTAGAAAGTAGTTGTGGAACCCTTTTATAAGACATCCCATATTTACATATGGCATCTATAAAAAACTTCCAATCTGACAAGATCTTAAAATCTTCTTTATACACTCCTACTTTCTCAAAAGCATCCTTCCTAATAAAACTAGCAGGATGGGGCAAGGTATCTTTTATAAAATAAGAAAACGATAAGGTATCTGGATAAGATTTTACAAAAATCATTTCCTGATCAACTACTTCTAGGTCAAAATAAATAATTGCTTCACCAGTTAAAAAAGTATGGGCTTGTTCTAAGGCTACAAGATTTTGAAAATGATCTCCTGCGTTAAGGAAAAGCAGGTACTCTCCAGATGATTGAGCAATCCCTTTGTTCATAGCGCTATAGACTCCTTGATCAGGTTCACTTACCCAATAAGCAAAATCATTTTGATGTTCTTTTATAAATGCGACACTTCCATCTGTTGAGCCACCATCAATAATAAGGTGCTCAAATTCTTGCCAGGTCTGATGGCTCACACTATCTACCGTCCTTTTTAGACCCGATAGGTCGTTATAGTTTACTGTTATGATCGAAATTTTAGTCATTTATTTGATACCCTTTCTTAAATATGATAGGAAACAGTCTCTGCCGCAATCGTACAAGTGGAAAATATTTCAAAAATAAGCGTGTTACCATTAACTGAGGCCATTTTTTCTGTAATTGCATCCAATATATAACATAAGTTAAAATACTGGCTTTTTGCCGGTATCTATGGATCCATAGCGTATCCAAAAGTAACGCTATCTTTTCTTTTTGAATACCATATCGTAAAGACCAGGTTATTAGGGATTCATATAAGCGCAGGTTATAATCCTCATACAAAGCATCATTTGTAAAAATATTGGTAATGTGTACCCCTCGTTTTGAAACCTCTTTTTGAAGATAACCAGGCACTAGTCGCATTCTAAGTGCCATTTTAAAAATAAGATCTGAATCTTCAGCAACAATTAATTCTTCATTAAAAAATCCTACTATGTCGAAGGCTCTGCGCTTTACAGTTAGCCCATTTAAATGTAAATAGCCTAATCTACTTGATACAATATTTTCGAAAAGGACTTCTGGCGGGATGATTTGAGATAAAGTGGCTACTTTAAAATGATGATATTCTGTATCACTTATCCCTCGATATAAATGAAACCCTACTGCATTATAAACCCCATCTATATGTTGATTACGCAGAAGTAACTTATCTCTATTAAAACGTTGCTCTAAATAAAAATCATCTGCATCTAAAAAAGAAATGTAATCTGATTTTGCCTGAAGAATACCCAAATTTCTACTTGCAGATCTTCCTCTATTAACAGCTCCTTTGTGATGGTAAATCTTTATTCTAGCGTCCTTTTCTTGCAGCTTAAGCAATAGTTCCAGACTACTATCTGTACTCCCATCATTAATGACAACCACTTCATTAACCTCTGTAAACATAAGTGCAGAATCTATTGCTTTCTCAATAAATTGGTCCGCATTATAGACAGGTATGATTACGGAAACAGCAAATGACATAAATTAATTTTTTGAGTTACACACTTAGCATCTGTTTTATATCTTTATGATAAATTGGTTTAGCTATTACCATTCTTTCTATTGTTTTATGGAATATGCTCTGTTTGGATTGAGATCGATTAATTCTAAAACAGAATTCGTCAAAGTAGCTTTGCACATGCCATTTACTAACATGGGTAGGTATTGCTCTCAACCAAGATTTTAACTGCATAATTACAACATGTAATTCTTTAAAATTACTTCCGTTATTACTTAGCTTCTGCTCTATATCATAATTCTTTTTAAGTGGAGCATAACCTCTCCATTTATCGGTAACTATTTTTGCAGAGGGATCTATATGTTCTTCAAATATGGGAGTTAGTGATTTAGCTGAGTAATCATCTATAGACTTCACATAAACTCTTTTGATTTTATGTTCGGCGCTCAGTTCTACCGCTATCACTGCTTTTTTCTTTTTTGAATCGTAACTTCTACCTTGCTTGCCTTGTTCTTTTCCCCTACGGTAAATTCATCTACAGGAACTATTTCGGTTAGAGGATATTTTTGACTGCTTTTCATTGACTTTCTAACTTTCTGCATGAAATACCAAGCGGTACCTTGACGGATATCAAATCGCTTTCCCATTTGAACACTGGAAACACTCTTGGTACTAGTACTCATTTCAAACACAACGCAGAATGCCTTTTGCAAACCAAATTTAACCTTATGAAACAAGGTGTTTGCCGTGGCGCTTTCAACGTGATTGCAACTGTAACAATGATATCTATAACCAGATTTTTCACAGCCCTTAGTGTGACCACATTTTGTACATGTAAAACCATCCTGCCATTTTATTTTTGCTAAATATGCTTTACAAGCATCATCATCTGGCAGTTCTTTCACAAAACTCAGTATATTTTGACCTTTATATACTTCCATAACCCGTGTTATTAATGATAACAAGATACGGAAACTATATGACTAACTCAATTATTTTTAATAAAGAAATGAAAATACCTTTTTTCTCCTTCTGATAATTGGAAAGTACTTTATACTCAGTACAGAAAAGAAGATTCTTTTATGCAAGAAACATAAAAACCACCAATATTTAATCTCCTCAAACAAACTAACTTCATCAGTATGTTTAAGAATCCAGATACGTCGTAGGATACGATCTATTACATCTAATTCGATTTTATGCTCACATGACCATTTTAAAACTGATTCATACATATTGTATCTAAACTTCTCATAGACATCTTTGCGATAAAAAACGTTGTTATTATGCACTACTCGCATGGCTACTGGATGATTTATAATACCAGTATAAAGATTACATAACAAACTTAATTTCCAAAAAATATCAGTATCCTCAGCAACTTCTAAATCTGTATTAAACAAACCTACTTTTTCAAACGCTGCCTTCTTTACCGTTAAACCATCAATTTGAAAATGACCAAACTTTCCATCCAATAAACCTAAAAAAAGTTCTTCTGGTTTTACTTCTTTCGTAACGGTGTAAAGATCTTCATTCAACTCATTACTATTTATAAAATCAAACCCAACGGCATTATAGATCCCTTCACTACGAGGATAAGTCTCTAGCAATTTTAAATCATTCTCAAATCTATACGGCAGAAAGTAATCATCGGCATCTAGAAATGCTAACAAATTAAAACTTGATCTTATAATACCCAAATTTCTCGTTGCACTTCTTCCTTTATTAACCTTATTCTCATGATGGTAGATTTTTACTCTAGAATCTTTAATTTTTTGAACTTCAAGAATTGTATTATCTGTACTACCGTCATTTATAACAAGAACTTCACCTACTTCTTTTTGAGATAAGGCAGACTCCACAGCCTTGTTGATGAATGATTCAGAATTAAAAGCAGGAATAATGACACTTATTTTCATACCCTTATCTTATATATTTTATAAATCCTTCTCCTTTATTGAGAATAAAATAGCTAGGAATAGAAAAAAGCCATCTTAATAGTATTTCATTTTTATTGGGTTTCATTTCTTCATTATAAGGTGCTGCTTTTACTAGGAAATGGTATGAGATCAATGCTTTTTTCACCTCTTTATGAATCACAAAGTGTTTAAATAGATCAAATAATTGCTTGTATAAATATTTGTTGGTCTCATCTTGCAATTGACCAGAATAATTCTTGAGAGTTAAATACCTCACATAAAGATTGGAACTCAATTTAGCAATACTGCTGGTAAAATTGGTTGAAATTTGGTTTTGATGCACAAAAACAGTGACAAGCGTTTGATTAAGTACATGAAATTTTGGTGAATCAGCTAGTATTCTAATGTGTAATTCATATTCCTGTGATTGATGTAAGTCTTCATTAAAACGATATTGACTAATTATCTCGTTTTTCCATAAAACTGCATGGATAGACCACCAAGCACTGCAGGTCACATAATCATCAAATGGTTTATGAGAACTAACAACCGTGGACCAGAGCTTTAAAAAATCACCGCTTTTATCATCAACCATTTGTGTTTGACAAACCGAAAATTGATAATCATTGTTAGATAATGTGTCGATTTGAAGCTTTAATTTATCTACATGTAAAGTATCATCACTATCCAAGAAATTAATATAATCTCCTTGAGCCATTTCTAATCCAAAATTTCTACAAGCGTTAGCTCCTTTAGGTTTTTCAATAGGGCGATGATGTAGCTGGAACCTTTGATCTTTTTGTGTAAAACCTTCAACTACTTGAACGCTATTATCCGTGCTTCCGTCATCTACTAGAATACATTCCCAATTCTCATGGGATTGATCCATTAATGATTCAAGGGTACGAGTGATGATATGACCACGATTGTATAATGGAATTATTATGGAAACTAATGGTTTCATATATTAAAGATAATGTGGCCCTTTAGTTTGAGTAATTTGTTTACTTAATTGACAGGCTTTAAACCAATCTCTTTGCTTACTCCTTAACTTTAAAACTTGTAAAACATTATTGATTTTACCCATCGACAGTTTTTTTAAAACCGTACCGTAATAGTCTAAAATAGGTTTTTCAAACTTTAACGGATTTGCATACATGACTTTAAATCTTCGCTCTTTTAATTTCCACCAAATGGAACTATAAATCTTAGGTTCACTAGGGATATTATTGTTTCTATCATGTATGAAATGAGACTGAGTAGCTAATATGATTTTTTTATGGTGATAAAGAACTCGGTGACAGTAATTATCATCTTCTCCATAATGCTGAAACAAAGGATCAAAACCACCTATAACTTCTAAAGTAGACATAGGTAACAACCAAGCTGCTGCGTTTATAAATAAGACTTCTTTAAATGGCTCATTGAACAATTGTGATGTTTCTATTCCCGCCTCTGTAACGTGGTAGACAAATCGAGTATC
Organism: Nonlabens sp. Ci31; assembly: GCF_012974865.1. Classification (NCBI taxonomy): domain Bacteria; kingdom Pseudomonadati; phylum Bacteroidota; class Flavobacteriia; order Flavobacteriales; family Flavobacteriaceae; genus Nonlabens; species Nonlabens sp. Ci31. The sequence goes on from NZ_CP043633.1 coordinate 103,915, forward strand.
TAATGTCCTATTATCATTTTGAAATTGAACAGGACTTACAATAGCTACTTCCTCATTTACTTCATAAGCTTTTACACATTCAACAATAGTGTTTGAATTCAAATAAGCGTCTTGATTGAGCAAAAATACGCCTTGATAATCCAAAGGCCGTATATAACGTAACCCAACATTATTACCCATACCAAAACCTAGATTATTTTTTTGAAGCAATACAGTTGCTTTGGGATAACAGTCCTCTAAGTGTTTTACTGTTTCATCTTGCGAATTGTTATCTACTATAACAACGTCATACTTATCTGAAATAGAACGCATGCAGCAATCTATCCAAGGCATAGCATTATAGGTAACTATAAGAATTACTATTTTCATTTAAAAGCAGATTTAAAATTGCACTTTGCTCTATTCCATAATAAGGTGGGCTTATGAAACTTAAGTCTCAATTGATATTGCAATATAGGATGAAGCAAATCATAATAATCCTTATAAAGTAGTTCATCATAGATTTCATAATCTCTTATTTTCTTGGAACGATTCACATTTGTCGCTTGCGATTCATGAATTCTAAAACTTACTAAGTCTTTTTTAATTATTAATATAGGATACTTAGCTAGCACGCGATACCAATATTCGTAATCAAGAATCTGTTTTAAACTTTCATCAAAGTAACCCAACTCATCACACAACGACTTTTCAAACATCACACAAATAGGTTCTCCTATTTTATTGAGTGGAGATTTTTTAAACCATTCCTGTGAAAAAATACTACTGGTGATTTTTTGAAAATCACCTTCAACATTTGGAAATTGAAGTTGTAAATTCTTATATCGATCTATCCATAAATCAATTTCAGAGTTACTCATTTCTTCCATACGCATAAAGCTCCGCTGGCAAGCTACCATTTTACAATCTGTATGTTCTTGCAAAGCAAGTACCATTTCTTCAACACATTTAGGAAGCAATTTATCATCTTGAAAAAGGAACTTAATATATTTCCCTTGAGCATGTTTGATGCAGTTGTTCCAGTTTGATCCTATTCCATTTGGTTTATGGTTAATTATAGCTGTTGGAAGCTTTGTCTGTCTTTTAAAAAATTCTAAAATGGTAAGAGTATCGTCCTGAGAATTATCGTCACTAATGATAACTTCTAGGTTTTTGTAGGTCTGTATGATAATAGAGTCTAAAGCTTCATTTAAAAACTTAGCTCCATTATATGTAGGAATGCATATAGAAACAAGTGGTTGCTGCATCATCGGTTCTCAATTTGAGTTATGATTTGATAATATTGAGGACAAATTAAATCAGGAGTAAATTGATTAAAAACACTTTTAATGTTGTTTGAATGTGCTTGATATAAACTATGGTTTAAGATATAGTAATTTATGGCTAACGCAACTGCGGTTGTATCTAAGTAAGGTACAATTATGCCACAATTTTTTAAAACCTCTACCGTACCTGTTGCATCTTCAAAACAAATAATAGGAATTCCTATGCTTCCCACTTCAATTGCTACTAAAGGAAATGGATCTTCTCTTGACAATAATAAAAAAAGGTCGAAATTTTTAAAAACTTCTAGAGGTTCATTTGAGATTCCTAAAAAATATACTCTATCCAACAATCGAGCTTTTTTTAAATCTTTCTCTATAATTAATTGTTCATTTGGATCGCAATAACCCAACCATTGAAATTCAATAGTTACCTCTGGAAACAATTTACAAAACTGCAAAGCAGTTTGGATAAATAAATCACTACCTTTTCTCCAATGGACCGTTCCAGAAGCTCCAACAACAATTTTATCATTTAATCCTGCTGTTTTTTTAAAAGAAGAGTCTAAAGGCGTTGAGCATTCATAAACTCGAGAAACTTTATGATGTGGTAAATTATGATTTCCTATTAAGTTATCGCGCACCAAATCAGACGCGGTAATATAATGGCTAACATGCTCATCAAACTTACATAAATTAGGTAATTTTTGTTGTATAATAACCTCCAACTCATGCACATGAGCAATAAGCGTTTTAATGTCAAATGCCATTTTAATTTCAGCCCCGATAGGTATAGAAATGACTGTATTTGCATGTATGACATTAATTTTCCAATTTTTAATTATCCGAAACCATTTTTCCTTTAACGTCTTTTCGCTGAGCAATCCTGCCTTGTTTAAAAGTTGCTTTTTTAAACCTAGATTTTGAGAACTTTTTAAATCCTCCAATTCAATAAAACCATCACATAATGCTTCAAAACTACTAGAAATAGATTCTCGCTTTAAAGAAACCATATAAATTTTATGTTGTGGATGATATTTCCTAATCCACTGAATGAAATATAATATGACGTGTGGTGCTCCTGTACGAGAAGTCTCGTGTGTTATAAAAAGAATATTCATTAGATGAAATCTTTAACTTTTCCATCGAATATGATGACATTTTTATTTGGATAAGCAAATAGTTGGTTTCCGGATTTATTAAGATTTTCAACGACATAACTAAATCTATCAAAAATAGTTACACCACTATCAATAGAAGCAGAATAATGTTTTCCTGAATTAACCATAAAGGATTGTGTCCAATCATATCCCAAACCGGTTTTTTTAAATAAAATTTGTAATTCATCATCAAAAAAGTATTGTTTACTGATTAAGTCCACTCCTAACATCAGTACGTTTAATTCAGAATATTTTACGGAAACTAAATTTAGCACACTTGTTAAACTGCCTCTAAAATGATATAATTTTTGATTAAGATTACTCGCCCATTTATTATCATTATCCCAAAGATAATAAACATCTACAACATCTATTTCACTGTTTTTTTTTAATAATAATGGCTTTTTCCTAAAAGAATTACTTAAAAAAAACACCAAGCTATTATGCCATTTTTTTCTTATTGGTTTGATTAAATTACGACTTAGTTTAATTAGAATTGATTTCATTTTTAATATTCTGAAAATAGAATAAGAATAAATATAATAAATAAGTGATTGAGTAATTAAATCTTTTGAAGTTGCAGAAACATAAAACCTACTAGCTACTTTTTTAGTTTTATTAAGAGTCTCATAAAAAAAGTATTCCGAAGTCTTATCATGAAAATCATGAAAATAAATATCACTAGGCATAATTCCTGCCTTCTCGTAAAAAGTGCCGTATTTATTTATTCCTATACGTGCAACAGTCTTATTTGCCCATTGTTTTAAATCATCAGGCAAATCGTTAATACTAGCTCCAGAACCTAGAACCACTACCCATTCGTTTGGATTAGGATATTGATTGTTCAAAGGGTTTTATGTTTAATTTCAGTAATTGAATCACTAACATTCTTAATAGAAATCTGATATAATTCCTTTTGCTTTTCATTAATAAATGTTTTAATCTCCATGGTTTTAGATAGTACATCTAGAGCTTTGCTCTTCAACTCATCTTTATACCAAGTAGACAATACGTCAACTGCCCATTCTGGTTTCCCTATATCATCTAAAAACCATTGTAACTTATCATGAGAAACAATAGATAGAATAGGAGTTTTACAACCGAAAGGAATCATTTGAGCATGACCTCTCATTCCAATCACTAGTTTAGGACGCACATATGCTTCAATAATCTCTTTTGGGTGCTTTTGGTGAAGGTTAACTAATTCAAACGGTACTTCATAACTTTGTAAAAACGGTATAATAGCGTCATCAGACGGAAGGTGACTATAAAATTTAATAGGAATTATTATGGAAAGCTCTTTTAAAACCTGAGCCGTTTTTGATAAAATATCGCCTATTTTTTCACCAAATCTAAGATGAGATCTGTCAAAAGCTGCGTTAAATGCTATAAAATTTTGCTTATCATCATAGTTGAACTCATTCGGATATAGTTGTGCTATAAATGTTGTCATACATGGCTGGAACCTTAATTTATTATGTAAACGCTCTGGCAGGTAGTTTTCAATAGCATTAATACTACCATAGTTTCTTAATCCTATGTAAGTTGCTTTTTCTGCAAATGCACAGATGTTTTCAGTGAAGAATGGTTCAAACTCTTCCTGTCCCCTAAATCGATTATATCCTACCGCATATAGAATAACAGGAACTTTAATTTGATTTAACATCTCAATAGAGCACGGCCATTGCCAACCACTAATTTCATTAGGATTTGTGTCTCTTAAAAATAAGCCGCCACCGCCAATTACTACACCATTAGATTCGTTTATTCTATTAACTAATTCTATATCAACTTCAGAATAAACCTTTTGATTAATCCAATCTATTTTTCCAAATTCATGCTGCCAAGTGTCTTGTAAAACAATAGGTAATAAAACATCTCCTGCATTCCCGTAGTTGAATGCAGAAACATGAACTAAAGTTAAAGGGGTTTCGTTTTTAGAATAACTGATTATTTGTTGTAACTCTTCAGGTTTTTTAGATAATGCTATTGGCTTGACCAGCTTTTTAAACCTTCTCCATATCTTATTCATTATTTTCATTATTTATTTTATATTTTATATTAAGACAAACGACTTTTTCAATTAAAAATTCGTGGTCAAGCCCTTTTAATTACTAAAACAAGAATACCATAAGACATTATATTTTATCTAGAATTCGCTTTAGCATTCCTACTACTCTCTTTTTTAAACTTAATTTAATTTGAATTTTAGAATTTGTCTTATAAAACTCTTTAATTAAGTTTAATACCCTTTCTTTACTATCTGGAGCATATTTTAATTCAGTTCCTTTTGTAGCTATAACACCTACAAAACCTCTGTGCATGAAAAGATCATTGATTAAAAAACCTTCACTCTCTAACAACCATGCTAAACTAACATTAGAAAATGTGTTTACATGAACATCCCAGAAAAAGGTATCTAAGCTCTTTGTATATATATCATCAATTGTGGGACACTCAATATAAATAAGTCCATCATCCTTTAATATGCTGTACATATTTTTCACAAAAATTCGAGGATCTAAGACATGTTCAATCACATGAAAATTACAAATAAAATCCAATGGTTCCGATTTGTAATTTTCATCAAAAAGCAAAGTGTCTACATCAATATCATATCTATCTATTGCTACATTTACAAAATTTGTGTCTGGTTCAATTCCTTTCACTAAATGCCCTCTACTTTTAAGTAACCAAAGGAAACTGCTAGCACCACTACCTATTTCTAGACATTTTTTTTTAGTTGAGAAAAAGTCGGGTAGTTTTTGTTCAAGGATGTGTAATCTTTCCAGAGCCCAAGTTTCAGTTTGTATAAACTTTGCTAAATCAGGTTTATAAGATTTCCTAGCATCCATAGAAAACTCACCTTTTAAATACAAATTATCAATCTCATCGTTAGATATTCTAGGATAAGTATAAATGAAACCACAGTTATCACACACATAGTTCTCTAAATATTTATCTCCTCTTGAATTTGTATGAAGCAATTCATTCTGGACGGAAAGGCAAAGTGGACAAGTATTCATCAGTCTATTTTAAAATTAGCGTTTAATAATATAGGAACAGACGTGGTTAGAGGTGCATCTTTTACAAAAAATTTAAAACAATTCTCCTTTTTGTAAATCGTTCTACCTATATTAAAATGACCATTATTCAAATCAGTTTCAACAACAGTAATTCCTACATAAAATTTACCATTTGTAAAAAATGCCGGTATTTTACATCTAACCATAATTTTCTCACCAAAATTCTTGCTTACACCTAGATTTTCAAGTGAGGTAGTTAATGCTACGTGTACCATTTGTTCATCTGTAATGGGAAGGTGAACAGAAAAGTTTTCTATATCTATTGGACATTTCAGTTTAAAACTTAACTCAACTTCTTCTCCTCTAGATAATACTATAGATGATTCGTCATTTTCAATTTCCAAGTCATTTACTTTTAAATCGAGAACCTCTGCGCCATAAGGATTTATCTCATTTGATTTATAATTATCTGCAAATCTTAAATAATATTCTTCAACAAGTTGACCTACACTCTTTGATATTAAAAAGGTTTTTCCTTTATCTAGTAGAATTCCACGGTTACAAATTCGCGCAATTTGAGGCATAGAATGAGAAACCAAAATGATGGCACAGTTTTTCTGAATATCAGCAATTTTGTTCATACATTTAATCCTGAACCCTACATCCCCTACAGCCAGCACCTCATCAATAATCAATATATCCGGTTCCATCTGTGCCGCTACTGCAAAGCCTAGTCGCACTTTCATTCCAGAACTGTAATTTTGTACCGGCATGTCGATAAACTCTCGTATTTCAGAAAAATCGATGATTTCTTCTACTTTACGGTTTATCTCCTCTCTAGAAAACCCGAGTACCGCTCCATTATTATAAATGTTCTCTCTACCGGTCATGATGGGATTAAAGCCTGCACCTAACTCTATCAAAGCACTAACTCTACCTTTCATAGTCACTTTACCTTGATCTGGATTGATCAAGCCATTGAGTATTTTTAACAGAGTTGATTTCCCGGCGCCATTATGACCTATAAGTCCTAAGCACTCGCCACGTCTTACCTCAAAATTAATGTCTTGTAATGCCCAAAACTCCTCCGGGCGCAATGCTGTACTGGGCTTGCGCCCCCTTAAATTAGCCACAAGGTCATATGCTCCATATTTAAGACTCTTTTTAAGCGTTTTAGCAAACTTTTTTGATAATCCTTCAACTTTTATCAGTACTTCTCCTTCCATAATTATGCGCTAAAACGTTCTACAATTACTGGAATAGAAACCCTATAGATGGCCAGTGCGATTAAAAACACCGGTACCATAATAAGGAACAATGCCATAAAATAATTTAAAAAGGCTATATCCATACCTAGCAATATACTGCGATTCACTTCTAATAAAGGTGTTAATGGGTTGAGTTCCATAAATACTTTTAAAAAACCCTCTTTTGGGATCACATATACCACAGGAGTAAGGTACATCACAAAACCCATGACCATAGATATCGCTTTGGCCACATCTGTATACAACATTCCAATAGGTGTGATAAGGAGTCCAAAACTCACTCCTACCAGTATGAGTATTAAAAAAGTAAGTGGGAAGAGCAGTAGGGACCAAGAGGGAACTACCTGATAAAAAATCAATAAAACAACCATTAAGATAAACTTAAAAAGACTATTAAAAAGCTGTTTATACACCCCTGAGAGGATCAATGCTTCTTTAGGGAAATTAATTTTTGACATGATCCCTTTTGCTCCATTAGTTGCCGCTAATGGCATATTTATAGAATCCTTTAAGGTAGACCACAATAAGGTGCCACAAAAAACAAATAAGGCATAAGGCACACCCGTGTCGTCCAAGCCTACAGCACCAGAATTATTTAAAAAAATCCAAACCAACGCAGTAGAAAGTGGTCCTGCAAAAGACCAGAAGACCCCAAGTAACGACTGTCTGTATTGTGATTTTATATCTCTAGTAGCCAATTGTCGCGCAAGAAATCGAGAACTGTACAGGTCCTTTAAAGAATCCTTTACAAGCTTTATAAGGCTTAGGGAGTTTCCTCGTTGGTATATCTTGGTTTCTAAAGCCATAATATCATTGGTTTTATCTCTAGGGAACTGTTGTCATATATTAAAAAAGCAACAGAATTGAACTTGTTTTTAAACATCTTTTATGTGGGTTACGAGCTATACGTGTCGGACTTGATCAATTGAAATAACTAGGACCATAACTTATGCGTTACCTCTAAAATAAGCATACAACTCATACATCTGTGGTTTTAAAAGGACATACAGCGATTAAGCCTTGTTGTAGATTCCTAATATTCGATTCTTTTGGTAATTTGTTGGTGTGTTTTTTAACTATAGAAACACCTTCTTCTAAAGAAACTGCGCTATGCATTGGTTCTGGTAAATAGGTGTCTAATCCTACAGATAAAAAATAATCATGGTACTTCACTCCGTCGCCAAATATACGATCTGAAAAACAAACTTGTACGCCAGGAATCCCATAAGCATGTGCTACAATCACCCCATGTAAAGAAGAAGATATTATTTGTTCACAAGAAAGTATTTCTTTGGTGGTCTCTTCAATAGTATTGGTGTTAAAATCAATGATGTTGATCTGAGTTTCGTCTCGGTACCATTCTTTCACTTGTTGAAGGTCATTGATGTGAGGGATAATACCTAAAGCATAACGCTTTTCTACTACTGGATTGAAATACAAAGGCAACAACAATGCTGGATCCCCATAAACTTCTGGACAGTCATAACCTAATTCTAGGATCCGCTTTCGCGAAAGCGGACCTCTAACTGCCAAGAAGGTAGCAGCAGCAATGGGCTCCTCTTTAAAATTGATCCCGCTGCCCCAGACGATGCAGTAGCTATTGATATGAGCAAGCACACTTCCTATAGTCACATAAAGCGGTTGGAAATAATTGAGAAAATTAAATTTAGGAACTCGCACCCATTGCACTTTTTTACCCGATATACGCTCTACTAAATACGCACCCAACAAATCTCCGTAGTTTTCTTGAGGCTTTTTTTGGATAAAAATCTCGCTCCACCAGTACAATCGTATCTTTTTACCCATTAAAATTACTTTTAGACTTCGTTTCATAAAGTCTTTATTTTGTATCACTCCTAATTCTTTATCAACTAAAGAATAGGCACAGCATTAAGGCATTGCAACAAGCCTATTTGTGATGAGCTTGAGGAAGTACCAAAGTAGCTGGAGAACAAGTATATTCAGTTCTATCTAATTTCCTATTTACACCTTCTTCACAGCTGGCACCTAAAACTTTAAAGCTCCATATATAACTTCTAAAAACTCCCTACTCGATTAATTCTATATAGCGAGCATTAAGGCTCTTGAAATACAGTTCTTTATAATCTAAAGTCTTATTACTAGCATCAGACTTCTTTATTCTTTATTCCATAATCGATATTCGGCATTCAAAACCTCTTGTCTAAGGAAATTATCTTGGCTTTATAATTCCTTTGATTATTTTTTTAATTCTTATCATAACACCAGCATTCTTCTCATCTTCATGATACCCATTACCATAAGCGCCATAACCGTAACCATAACCATAGCCATAACCATAGCCATATTTACCACGATCGTTAAAGTAATTGAATACAAAACTTAGGTTTTTGATCTCCCCACGTTTGTATTTTTCATTGACCACATCCAGCATCCCTTTCTTGGTATAGCCTTGGCGCACCAAATACAGGGTCGCATCTGCATATTTGGCAATCTCTAACGCATCTGCTACCAGACCCAAAGGAGGTGTGTCTAAAATGATGTAATCGTAATCTTTTTTAAACTGCTCAATCATCTCTCCTGCGCGTTTGGACATGATCAATTCGCTGGGGTTGGGCGGTACCGGACCGGAAAGAACAATATCCAGATGTTCTATTCCTGTAGGACGTACGATATCCTTTAAACTACAATCATTTACTAAAAAATTAGACACTCCTAGATCGTTATCCACCCCAAAATCGTCAAAAATCTTAGGTTTTCTTAAGTCCAGTCCGATCAATAAAGTACGTTTGCCGCTTAACGCAAAAACCGAAGCCAAATTGATACTGGCAAAGGTTTTTCCTTCTCCACTCACACTACTGGTCACCATGATGGTACGTGATCCATAGAGCGACTCTTGATTGTATATAAAATGCAAACTAGAACGTATGCCTCTAAAAGATTCGGCTATGGTAGATTTGGGTTTGTCCTTTACGATAAGATTGGTAGGATGGTTCATTTTACCGACCACCCCTATGACGGGTATGGGAGATAATTTTTCAATATCCTTAGGAGTGTGAACAAAATTATCCAAAATGGTCAGCACAAATGCCAATGCAATAGGAATCGCTAGACCTACCAGTAAGGCAATCAAATAATTGATATTAGAATCCCGACGTGTACCCCCGCCACCGGTATCCTTTGCTTCATCAATCACATACACATCAGACACGTTAGCCGCTTTGATCAGCTCTGCCTCCGCTTTTCTAGACATATACACATTATAGGCATTTTTATCCAGATCGAATTGTCGTTGTATTCTTAAAAATTCTTGTTGTTCTTTTGGTAATTTTTTAATTTGGGCCTCCACTTCATTGATCTGAGCATACAACCTATTCAGTTCCCTATTAAGCAAGCTGTTGGAGCTTTTGATATTTTCATAGATCACCTCTTTGATAGCGTTGATATCCCGATCAATTTCTCTAAATACCGGCGCGTCTGGTCGCATGGCAAATTCTCTTTTTTTGCGTTCTTCAGAAAGAGCGATCAATCGTGACACGGCTCCAGAAATACTACCTTCTTCTATTCCTACTACCGATGGTGCTTGAATCACCGTATAGTCCGTTTTATTTTTAAGGTAAGATTTTAAATTATCATAATAATTCAACTTATTTTGAATCCCCCGTTCTAAGATTTCAAACTCGGACAACCGCTTATTAAAATCAGAATTTTGCGTCAACGCATCGAGCACCTGGGATTTATCTTTAAAATCCTCCAGGTCTTGTTCAGATTTTTGCAACGCTTTTTCCTGTAGGACCAAAGAGCTATCGATGTAATTGATCGTACTGACGGCAAACTTATTTTTACGCTCCAGCTCTCCTCTTTCTAGAATGACAGAGCTGGTATTGATGTAATCGATCAATCGTTGTTTGTTACCGCCGCTTAGGCTTAAAAGCAATATAGAAGAACCTTCAGGAGCTGGTCTGATAGCAATATTTTTATACCGATTCACCGTTCCCCAATAATTTCCAAAATTAAACAACCATTCTCCTCCTGTAGCGATATTTGCTCCACGTTTTTCGATCAGCGCATTTAAGAATGGCAATTGTATGGAGTCTCCAAATTTGAATTGCTGTTTCCAATTGCCTTGAGGAACCTTTAGGCTTTGGCTTCTTTTCTCCCCATAATGATAGCCTCCAGCGGTTGCATTTGGAAAATTAGTCGAAAGTTCAAAACGTTCTTGATCCAGCACTTTGATCCTAAAATACCTGCCGTAAAGCTGGGCTTTATTGGTATCAGCATACACAAAAAAAGGTGTTTGCTTATAGGCATCTGTATTGTAGTAATCCCCTTCTTTGATATAATTGGTGTAATACTGCAATTCATCCACCACTTGCTCGGCATGGGTCCTGGACTTGAATTGTACAATAGCTGTAGTTACTTTATCGGTAGTTCCTCCCCAATTAAAAGTCAGGCTGGTATTGCTGGTAAATAGTGGGTTGGAATTGTCCTTGATACTGATTAAAGAACTGGCATTATAAATAGTCTGTATAAACTGATTCTTATAGTAGGCGTAGCCGAAGGCGATACCTATACATAAAAGGAACAACCACCACAACTTAAGCAGGTTGAGTGCAAACTGTCGGATATCAAATATTCCAGCTAAGGAATTGACTTCTTTTTCTTCTTCTTCCATTTTATAAACGTGTAAAGAATAATAATGTGGTGACTAATGTAGTAAATATCGAAATAACAGTGGTGAATGAGGCTAGGCCTGTAGTTCCTGTTCCCAAAGCTTTTTGAGGTAGGGGACTCACCACTATCATGTCGTTAGGTTGTATGTAATAATAAGGCGAATACACCACGTCTATAGTGGTCAAATCCAGTTCATGGGTGCGCACACCGTCCGGGTATTGACGAACGATCTTCACTGCCGTTAAATCACCAGTAATCGGCACCCCACCGCCGTCTGCGATAGCTTCTACAATACTCACTTGGTCTCTATAGATGGTTTTTTGTCCCGTACCACCTACTTCTCCTACCATGGTATATCGAAGTCCGTCGAGTTTAACAGTAACAAAAAGATTGGCATTTTCTTTAAAATATTCATTGACCAGTCGTTTTTCAATCAATTCTCTCAACTCTTCCACCGTCATCCCTAAAGCTTTTATTTTACCCAATTGTGGTATGCGTATATCACCGTGTTGATCTAGGGAATAGCCTGTAAAGTAAAGCCCCCCGCCTTGTGCACCACCACCTGCAGCATTTGTTATGTTGAACATCTTAACTAGATCTGGATCAAGAGGTGCTTTTATTTGAATGGAAAGCACGTCATTCACCTGCAAACGATAAGGCGGTTGCATCTTTCTTATGGTGATTAAGGAGTCGTTTAAGTTAGATTTAGACTCCTGTAAGTAAGTGATTTTACGAGTAGGTACGAAGGAACTAGCGAGCAACAATAAAAAAAGAAGGATTAGGCCTAACAGCTTTCTCATGTATAAAAATAAATAAGACGCTAATATAGAATTATTGCGGCAAATTACAGGCATGCTTTGAATTGAAAAGTAAAAAATCAACCCGCAAAGACATACAGATTAATTTTCCACTTCTTGTAGGTATGGAGTGACCAACAAAATGAGCGGAATTTATTGAGATACCACCTGAGCTAAGATTACCTGTACGGAGTCTATCGAAATGTAGCATTAAAGAGGACAAGGCTAAAAATCGAATTTTAATATTCCATATTCAAAAAATCACATCCTTCAAAACTCAACGATTCAAAAACTCCGTAACTAAGACCCTTACCTCAACGATCATCCCCGCAGCTATGGTTTCATGGGTTTGCTCATCTACGAGAATCACACTTCCCGTCATTCTATTTTCTCTATACCGGTCAATCATAAGCGCCTTGCTGATTTTAAGAGTCACACGCCCTATCTCATTCATTTGAAATTCCTCTGGCGTATCCATTCGTTTGAGGCTTTGGATATCAATTTTATAGACCTTATCCTTGATAATACAAACTTGTTCGTTATTAGCATGCATGATTTTATATTTTTTCCTAGGCAAAGAAGGTTGGTCGTGGAGCCAACACATCATGATGTCAAATTCTTGTGAGAGCTCGGGTACATTATTAGAACGTACGAGCATGTCTCCTCTCGCCACATCAATATCATCTACTAAAGTGATCGCAACAGACATAGGAGCAAAAGCTTCGTCTACTTCTTGATCTCCTAAATGAATGCTGGCTACTTTTGAAGTAAACCCAGAAGGAAGTGCGGTGATCTCGTCTCCTTTTCTGACCACACCACTGCTCAATCTACCGGCATAGCCTCTGTAATCTTCAAATCCTTTTAATTGAGGCCTGATCACCGTTTGTACGGGAAAACGAAAATCCAATTTATTCAAATCACTACTAATATGTAGGGTCTCTAATGTATACAACAAGGGCGCTCCTTGGAACCAACTCATGTGTTCAGAGCGGTGGACCACATTATCCCCATCTAAAGCACTCATAGGAATAAAAGTAATATCCCTAGTCAACATTTTTGAAGCGAATTCTTCAAAGTCTCTTAGGATCTTGTTATACACCTGCTCATCGTAATCCACCAAATCCATTTTATTCACACATACAATAATGTGAGGGATGTTTAATAAACTGGCAATAAAGGCATGTCTTCTGGTTTGCTCGATCACCCCATGTCGGGCATCGATAAGAATCAAGGCTACATTTGCCGTGGAGGCTCCAGTCACCATATTCCTGGTGTATTGGATATGTCCGGGAGTGTCTGCTATGATAAACTTTCTTTTGGGCGTGGTAAAGTATCGGTACGCCACATCTATAGTAATGCCTTGTTCTCTTTCATCTCTCAGACCATCAGTAAACATGGCGAGGTCAATAGATTCTAGCCCTTTTTGCTTGCTGCTATTTTCTACTGCGTTGATCTGGTCTTGAAAAATAGATTTGGAATCGTACAACAGCCTACCGATCAAAGTGCTCTTTCCGTCATCTACACTTCCTGCCGTCGTAAATCTTAATAATTGGTTATTATCTATATTCATTTTTTACTTCTTTTATACTGGGAAACTCTAATTTCCTTTACTCTTTTCTCTTTAGCCTTTGTTCAGAAGCTAAAGTTTTAAGTCTCTATTTCTTTTTCAAAACCTCCTCCCACATTCCCAATACCCAATACCTCACATCTATTTCAATCCAAGCTTTTTCCAGGTCCCAAAAGATTAAGGTATCTAATTCTTTATGTTTTCAAAACCTCCTCCCACATGCCTAAATATAGGACTCATACCTTATCCCAAATGCCTCATGCCGCATACCTCAATATAGGACTCATGCCTATTTCCGCATGCCTCATCCCACATCCCTAAATAGAGGACTCGTACCTCATCCCACATGCCTCATACCGCATTCCCAACACCTAAAAATAACCTTGTTTCTTTCTGTCTTCCATCGCGGTCTCGGACCTTTTATCGTCACTGCGGTTCCCTCTTTCGGTTTGCTTTAAAGCAGCGACTTCTAAAATGATTTTTTCTATGGTATCTGCATCAGACTCCATACCTCCTGTGATGGTGATATCCCCCAAGGTTCTAAATCTTATTTTCTTAGTCACCACATCGCTAGGGTGTACCTGAGTTAAATGTTCTGAATTTGGAATCCAAGCATCGTTTAACCAAACCACTTCCCGTTCATGGGCCAAATACAAACTAGGAATAGCAATCTGTTCTCTTTGAATGTAATTCCAGACATCCATTTCTGTCCAGTTGCTGATGGGGGAAGCTCTAAAATGTTCTCCTTGGTAGTGGTTCCCGTTGAGGATGTTCCAAAGTTCTGGTCGTTGATTTTTAGGATCCCACTGACCGAAATCATCTCTATGGGAAAAGAAACGTTCTTTGGCTCTGGCCTTTTCTTCATCTCTTCTCGCACCGCCTATAGCGCAATCCACCCGATGGGTTTCTATGGCATCCAGTAGTGTGGTGGTTTGCAAAGCGTTTCTGGTCGCATTTTTTCCTTTCTCTTCTTGTACCCGTCCGGTATCAATAGATTCTTGAACGCTAGCCACAATCATCTCCACATTCTTTTCTTTGGTTATTGCATCTCTAAAAGCGATGGTTTCAGGAAAATTATGACCGGTATCTACATGCATCAACTTAAAAGGGATTCTCGCTGGGTAAAAAGCCTTTTGAGCCAAATGTGTCAGCACAATACTGTCTTTTCCACCGCTAAATAAGATGACTGGTTTTTCAAATTGTGCCCAGACTTCTCTGATCACATAAATAGCTTCTGACTCTAATTCTTGTAAATAATCTAAGTAAAACTTATTCATATTTTTGTTTTTAAACGCACTTCTTTTACGATCATCTCTACGGCTTGATCTATACTTAAGTCGGCTATACGTAATAAAGGATTTTCTGGTGCTTCATAAGGAGCATTGATTCCCGTAAAGTCTTTTATAATTCCCGCTCTTGCCTTTTGGTACAAACCTTTTACATCCCGCTCTTCACAAACAGATAATGGGGTGTCGATAAAAATCTCTACAAAATGCGCTGCTCCTACTATTTCCTTTACTTGGGCTCTTTGAGCTTTTAACGGGGATACAAATGCTGCCAAAACAACCAGTCCTGATTCCATTAATAATTTAGCTACTTCTGCCACTCGTCTTAAATTTTCTCGACGGTCTTCCGTACTAAAACCCAAACCGCTGTTCAATCCAGTTCGCAGGTTATCACCATCTAAGGTAGTGGTGTGGAATCCGTCAGCGTTGAGTTGGATTTCCAGCGCTTTTGCAATCGTAGATTTTCCAGACCCAGAAAGTCCGGTCAACCAAACTACTAAAGGCAAATGGCCTTTTAAGCGAGTGCGCTGCTTTTGAAGCGCTTCGTAATCATAAGCAAAAATATTATTCTCCATCTTTAACATTTCTGTCTTTGATTCCAAAATTACTCTTGTACCAAAAACGTTCGTGGAAGTAATATAACAACATTTTAATAAACGACTCTGCGATGGCTACTCCAGAGGCCTTGGTAATGGCTTCAGGATCTTCCCTAAAGAATACATAAGCCAAAATAAAAGTGGTCACACTAGCGATAACACGCCAAGTAATGGTCTTTGCGATATGTCGTTTTTTAGATACTTCCATATTACTTGACTATAAAAAATGGGTTGTACAAATCTTCCTTATTGTACTGTAAAGGTACCTTTGTATCGGCATCTAAGACTTGTAGTCCTACGGCCTCACATATAGCTTGTCCTGCCGCCGTATCCCACTCCATAGTAGGGCCAAAACGCGGGTACACCTCACCAACTCCTGAGGCGACCAAGCAAAATTTTAAAGAGCTGCCTATACTTTCAATGACCACTTCCCGATCGGTTTCTTTTTTAAGGTTTTCCATAAAGGCAAGCGTCGCCTCATTCATATGGGATTTACTTCCCACAATTTTGAGCACTTCCTCACTTTTATGCGGTAGCAAGGGCACTGATTTTTCCAGCAGTTCTTCCATTTCAGGCAATTCTTTTTTGTAATCGTATCTATAAGCAGCGGTCATGGCGCTATTGGTAAAGTACAGCGCGCCAGTAACCGGCACGTAAATAATTCCCAATTGCAACTTCCCGTCCGTGAGCAAGGCGATGTTGACCGTAAACTCCCCATTTCTATTGATAAATTCTTTGGTGCCGTCCAGCGGGTCAATGATCCAGCATTCCTCCCAGTTTTTACGGGAAGCATAGGCTACGTTTTTAATTTCTTCACTGATAATGGGTATTCCCGTAAACTCCAGTTGCTCCATTAAAATACGATTAGAAGCAAGATCTGCTTGAGTAAGTGGGGACTCATCGGCCTTTGCCTCCGTCTCTATGTGTTCCTGATGGTACACCTCTAAAATGGCATCTCCAGCCGCTATTGCCGCTTGTATGCTGTGATATAATAGGTCTTGATGCACCATAGTTAAAAAGTTATGGTCGTAAAAATGGCAAAGATTTAGCCGACAACTATCAACTCCTGATTGTTTTTTGGTGGGGATGGGTTGATCTTGTTCTCGCTTTCGCGAAAGCGGAATAAGCATACCAACAAATGACAAAAAATCAGGCGTTCCCTGATAAATTTGGAAAGGACTTTTTCAATGCCAGCATCTCAAAGAATAACCAAATTTTATGGAATTAACATACTGATCTAACAGCTTAAGGCCGTAATATTGCATTTCTTAATTAAGACCGATTGCCATGAATTACATCACCGTAGAAAACGTTACCAGAGCCTTTGCCGATAAAGTGCTTTTTAAAGACCTTTCCATTGGAATCAATCAAGGACAAAAGATAGGTTTTGTAGCAAAAAACGGCTATGGTAAATCCTCGCTGCTCAACATCATCACTCGTGCTGAAGAACCAGATAGCGGTAATGTATCTTATCGAACCGATTTGAGAATGGCCTTCTTATCTCAAGAACCCAATCTCAATCCAGACATGACTATTGAAGAAGTGATTCTAGGTAGTGATGTACCTACCATGAAAATCATCGCCGATTACGAGCACTCGATGGCAAATCCCGACGATGCTGACATGATGCAAAAGGCACTAGATGCTATGGATGCAGCAAATGCATGGGATTTTGAAACCAAATACCGACAAATTCTCTCCAAACTACGACTAGACGACTTGACCCAAAAGGTAGGGAAACTAAGTGGTGGACAAAAGAAACGTATCGCTATGGCAATGGCATTGCTCTCAGACCCGCAGCTGTTGATCATGGATGAGCCTACCAACCACCTGGATCTAGAAATGATCGAGTGGTTAGAAGCTTATTTTAAACAAGAAGACTATACCATTCTTATGGTCACTCACGACCGTTATTTCTTAGATCGGGTATGTAATGAAATTATAGAACTGGACCAAGGACAACTGTACACCTACAAAGGAAATTATTCTTACTATGTAGAGAAAAAGCAGGAACGCCTGGAAGTAGAACAAACCAATCAAGAAAAAGCACAACAGCTTTTTAAAAAGGAGCTGACCTGGATGCGTCGCCAGCCAAAAGCGAGACGTACCAAATCCAAGTCTCGAATAGAAGATTTCAATCAAATTAAGGAAGCCGCAAGCAACAGACGTAAAGATCATCAAGTAGAATTGGAGATCAATATGCAACGCTTGGGAACTAAAGTGGTGGAATTGCACAAGATCAGTAAATCCTTTGGCGACACCCATTTGATCAATGACTTTTCCTATAACTTCCTAAGGGGAGAACGCTTGGGAATTATCGGTAAAAATGGAACTGGAAAATCGACTTTCTTAAACATGATTACCGGAGCATTGGTACCAGATGCTGGAAAAGTAGTGATTGGAGAAACCGTAAAAATCGGTTACTACACGCAAAACGGAATGGAAACAAAACCAGGGCAAAAAGTCATCGATGTGGTCAAACAATACGGTGAATACATACCCTTGAACAAAGGAAAGATCATCAGTGCCAGCCAACTGCTGGAACGTTTTCTTTTTGACAATAAGAAGAAACACGATTTTGTAGAAAAACTAAGTGGTGGAGAAAAAAAGAGGCTGTACTTGTGTACGGTTCTTATTCAGAATCCCAATTTCTTGATTCTTGATGAACCTACTAATGACCTGGATATTCCTACCTTAAACGTATTGGAGAATTTCTTGATGGATTTCCCTGGATGTATTATCGTAGTAAGTCACGACCGTTACTTTATGGATAAGATTGTAGATCATTTGTTTGTTTTTAATCAGTCGGGGACTATTACCGATTTCCCTGGAAACTACAGCGACTTTAGAGCTTATGTAGGAAATACAGACCTTGTTTTAGACAAAGACACCGAAGAAGAAGCAGCAGCGGCAGTAGTCCCTGTTCCAAAAGCAATCGCAGCACCAAAATCTGAACCTGCTTCTGGACCTACTCGAGAGCAACAAAAAAGGCTTTCTAGAATGGAAAACAAGATCAAGCAACTAGAAGAGCAAAAGAAAAAACTTCAAGACAGTTTCCTAAATACAGACATCCATGCTGATCAAATGACGGAGAACTCTATCCAATTGGAGAAAACAAAAGCTCAACAAGAAGAAGTAGAAATGGAATGGCTGGAATTGAGTGAACAGATTGCGGCCAACTAGTTTAGAGTTATAGTGGGCAGGTATTAGGTATGGGATAAATAGTTCTGGTTGGAAACAGCTTTTTTGAATACCACTAACATCGCGTCAAACCCTTTGCGTTTGCAGCAAAGCTGCCAAACTTTTTTCCTTCAACTGAAGGGAAAGGCTGTTGTTGCGCGATCCACATAGGTCCAGAATTAAACCTACGGCTGCTACATCTAGTAGGAATAGTCAGGCATTTAAAAAAGCTTTTGTACATCTACCAAGCCTGTACCTCCATAAAATTAAAAGCTTTCCCCTTATAAATAAAGGGGAACATTTCATTCGTGTATGAATGAAATAAGGGTTTACACGGTGCTGGAAGCTCTCTATACCTGTAGCTCTGCTCGCAATTCCAACATCACCTCAAACCCTTTGCGTTTGCAGCAAAGCTGCCAAACTTTTTCCCTTCAACTGAAGGGAAAGGCTGTTGTTGCGCGATCCACATAGGTCCAGAATTAAACCTACGGCTGCTACATCTAGTAGGAATAGTCAGGCATTTAAAAAAGCTTTTGTACATCTACCAAGCCTGTACCTCCATAAAATTAAAAGCTTTCCCCTTATAAATAAAGGGGAACATTTCATTCGTGTATGAATGAAATAAGGGTTTACACGGTGCTGGAAGCTCTCTATACCTGTAGCTCTGCTCGCAATTCCAACATCACCTCAAACCCTTTGCGTTTGCAGCAAAGCTGCCAAACTTTTTCCCTTCAACTGAACGGAAAGGCTGTTGTTGTGCGATTCACATAGGTCCAGAATTAAACTTACAGCTGCTGCATCTAATGGGAATATTCAGGCATTTAAAAAAGCTTTTGTACATCTACCAAGACTGTACCTCCATAAAACTAAAAGCTTTCCCCTTATAAAATAAAGGGAACATTTCATTCGTGTACGAATGAAATAAGAGGTTACACGGTGCGATAAGCTCTCTATACCTGTAGCTCTGCTCGCAATTCCAACATCACCTCAAACCCTTTGCGTTTGCAGCAAAGCTGCCAAACTTTTTCCCTTCAACTGAACGGAAAGGCTGTTGTTGTGCGATTCACATAGGTCCAGAATTAAACCAACAGCTGCTGCATCTAATGGGAATAGTCAGGCATTTAAAAAAGCTTTTGTACATCTACCAAGACTGTACCTCCATAAAACTAAAAGCTTTCCCCTTATAAAATAAGGGGAACATTTCATTCGTGTACGAATGAAATAAGGGGTTACACGGTGCTGGAAGCTCTCTATACCTGTAGCTCTGCTCGCAATTCCAACATCACCTCAAACCCTTTGCGTTTGCAGCAAAGCTGCCAAACTTTTTCCCTTCAACTGAACGGAAAGGCTGTTGTTGTGCGATTCACATAGGTCCAGAATTAAACCTACAGCTGCTGCATCTAATGGGAATAGTCGGGCATTTAAAAAAGCTTTTGTACATCTACCAAGACTGTACCTCCATAAAACTAAAAGCTTTCCCCTTATAAAATAAGGGGAACATTTCATTCGTGTACGAATGAAATAAGGGGTTACACGGTGCGAGAAGCTCTCTATACCTGTAGCTCTGCTCGCAATTCCAACATCACCTCAAACCCTTTGCGTTTGCAGCAAAGCTGCCAAACTTTTTTCCTTCAACTGAACGGAAAGGCTGTTGTTGTGCGATTCACATAGGTCCAGAATTAAACCTACAGCTGCTGCATCTAATGGGAATAGTCGGGCATTTAAAAAAGCTTTTGTACATCTACCAAGACTGTACCTCCATAAAACTAAAAGCTTTCCCCTTATAAAATAAGGGGAACATTTCATTCGTGTACGAATGAAATAAGGGGTTACACGGTGCTGGAAGCTACCTCAAGAGCTTTTCTCCTTCACTACATCTCTTATCCATTCAAAAATATGTTCCAGATTCTCAAAGACCATTTTATTCTCAAATCTAAGAATAGTAAAACCCAACTCTACTAGCTCTTGCTCCCTCATTTCATCTCTTTGCTGCGCTTCTGGATGCTTATGAATTTCTCCATCTAGTTCAATGATTAAGCCTATAGATGCACAATAAAAATCGACAATATAATTACGAATAGAATGTTGCCTTTGAAAACGCAAACCGCCGAGTTGTTTTGATTTGAGGTGAGACCACAAATACTTTTCTGCCGGAGTGCTATTGTTACGCAGTTTTCTTCGGTAGTATTCTAAATACTTTTTGGTATGGATTTGTTTTTTATTCAAGTTAGGAAGATAACAAAAAGCATTTCTATATCTAACAACCTAGTACCTCCACAAAACTAAAAGCGTTCCCCTTATAAATCTTGCTTCCGACGAGCGACCAAAGTAGTGAGAGGAACGCACACTGCACACCAAGACTTAGGCTAAAACCTACTTATCCTCCACAGGCTCTGCAAAGAGGTCAAAATCTTCTGCTTCTGTGATCACTACATTCACAAAAGAACCTACCGATAAATAATGCTTATCTGCATCGATCAACACTTCGTTATCTACATCTGGACTGTCAAATTCGCTACGGCCTACAAAATGATTTCCGCGTTTGCGATCGATCATTACTCTAAATTCTTTACCTATCTTCTGCTGATTCAGTTCCCACGAGATTTGAGATTGGATCTCCATGATCTCGTTAGCACGTTCTTGCTTTACATCTGCAGGAACATCATCTTCTAGCTTGTAAGCATGTGTATTTTCTTCGTGAGAGTAGGTAAAACATCCCATACGTTCAAAACGTTGGTCACTTACCCATTGCTTTAAAATCTCAAAATCTTCTTCTGTCTCTCCAGGATAACCTACGATCAATGTGGTACGTATCGCCATTTCTGGAACCAACGTTCTGAATTTTTCTAGAAGTGCATTCGTTTTTTCAAAAGTGGTTCCACGACGCATGGATTTCAATACAGGCGTAGAAATATGTTGTAGCGGGATATCTAGGTAATTACACACCTTAGGCTCGCTTTTCATGACGTCTAAAACATCCAGTGGAAAACCAGTTGGGAACGCATAATGCATACGTATCCATTCGATTCCTTCTACTTTTGCTAGCTCCCTTAATAATTCGGCTAGTCTTCTTTCTTTATACAAATCAAGACCGTAATAGGTCAAATCTTGAGCAATGAGTATCAATTCTTTTACCCCTTTTGCCGCAAGCTTTTCAGCCTCGATAATAAGGTTTTCAATAGGGGTGCTTTTATGTCCACCACGCATTAATGGAATTGCACAAAAAGAACATGGTCGGTCACAACCTTCCGCTATTTTAAAATACGCGTAATTTTTTGGTGTGGTCGTTACTCGTTCCCCTATCAGTTCGTGCTTGTAATCGGCACCTAGTGCTTTAAGAAGTGATGGCAATTCTGTGGTTCCAAAATACTGGTCCACATCTGGAATTTCTTTTTGGAGATCTGGCTTATAACGCTCCGATAAACATCCAGATACAAACACCTGATCTACCTCGCCTCTTTGCTTACGTTCTACAAAATCAAGAATGGTATTGACGGATTCTTCCTTAGCATTATCAATAAAACCACAGGTATTGATCACTACAATATTTCCTTCTTCTTCATGCACTACATCTTTACCACTGGCTCTCAATTGACCCATCAGCACTTCACTATCGTACACATTCTTAGAACAACCCAAAGTAATTACGTTGATCCTGTTCTTTTTTCTAGTTTTTGTTCTCATAAGCGGCTGCAAATTTACGACTTAGCCGTGGTTTATTGTTGTTTTTAACAGGCTTTCTGTTTTCTTAAGAAAATGGAAGTTGATCAGGAAGCAGCTCCGAGCGAAAGCGGACTTCTCCAAAATCCTTGTCGGCAGTTTTAAAAACAAAAGCCCCCTTAAAATCAAAGCTGCTGGAAGGATTTTAAACAATCAACCAAGTACCTCCTTCCCTCATCCAAAAGTGCTTTTCCCTCTACAAAGCTTTTTATTTTTCTGAATACCTATTATGTTTGAACAACCAATAGTTTTATGAAATCACTTCTGCTCCTATGCATACTTTCCACAAGTTCTTTTTGCTTTGGGCAACGAGCTATTACTGGAACTGTTAGTGATGTTGACAGTGGTCTTTTTGACGCAATAGTTTTAGTTAAGGGAACTGTTATAAATTCAAGCACAGATTTTGACGGTAATTATGCTATAGCAGCTAAAACTGGAGATGTTTTGATTTTTTCCTATCCTGGATATGATACTCAAGAAATTGTAGTTGGAGATCAATCAGTAATTAATGTAAAACTAACAACAGAGTTGACTTTAGTTTTTACTGTAACTCATTACTATGATAAAAAGTTTGAAATAGAAAATGAATATGGATTTAATTATCAGACCTATGGGCTAGGAATAATGAAGGAATTCAATTACCCTTTAGATTTTGAGGTTAGAACTTTTTTAGGTTCTAATTTTATGGGGAATAAAAAGTTTGAATTTACGATTGACAAACCCATACCAATTACTGACTTTTATTTAAATGTTGGTTTTATTCATCAGCAAGTCGATTTTGAATCAAGTCATTTTAAAAAAAATCAACTTTTTTTAAAAAAGAATTTTGGAGCAGATAGAAATCCTTTTCAGCACATTGCAATAGTATTAGGACACTTAAAATTTCAAACTCAAAACTATAATGAAGAGAATCTAGGCTTGGGCTTTCATTTAAGGAAAAGAATTATAAATAACATCTATATCTCGTCTGAATACACTTATTGGAATAGAGTTAATGAAATAAAATTACAAGGTGAATACTTGATTAAACATAATTGGATTGCTAGTTTTAAATACCAACATGTTAATAATTATGAAGAAATAAGTATAGGAATTTCACGTAGTTGGGGCTATTGGTAATGAATATACGCAAATCAAAATAGAATAAAACTTCTACTTCTAAAACTCCTAAAATCCTCCCGGACAACGGCTTTAACTTTTACTTTCTGGATTGATGATCCATAGTTTTAACATCTCGACACTGAACCAAACATGCCAAAGAAAAATACTTGGCATGTTGATTGCTAAAACTCCTAAAACCCCCCTTGACACCAGCTTTTACTTCCACGGGTAAATGGTTTTCTGCTGGAGGAATAGGACATGAGTACCTCCTTCCCTCATCCAAAAGTGCTTTTCCCTCTACAAAGCTTTTTATTTTTCTGAATACCTATTATGTTTGAACAACCAATAGATTTAAGTTAGCTTCATCCCCTGGCAAGATTTTAACAAATTCAATACTCACCTCTCCTATGACTGGTATAGTTGGAATGCTGCTCTGGGTTACCAGCATCTCGCCAGCTATGAAGAATTTCAAATAGGTGTAGGGTATAGTTTTTATTTATAAATAAATTTATTGGAAAAAGTACGTTCTTTACACACCAAAAAAACATTATGACCATTAAACAATTTCATTATTTCACTCTTGCATTCTTATTTACAATTACCTTAGGATACAGCCAATCTAAAATTAATGCTTATCTCATAGATTCCAACGGAGTTAAAAAGCAAATTTTCTTGCCTTCTCAAAAAGTTATTTTGGATAAAGAAAATGTAATACAGTATTACGACAATTCAGAATCTAAAAGTCTAATAGTGGCGACTTCTATGGACATTAAAGAAATAGGGTATAGCGATGGAAGCTTGGTCATTGTAAGCGAGAAAATAAAAGAGATCCATTCTGATCAAAATATATTCCTTAGAAAGTTATCTGTTGGTTTTATTGAAATATTGCAATACTCTGATGAAGCGCAATCCTATTACATTGTAAAACGGGATGGGTCAGTTGAAGATGTATTGAGAATAGCATCTACAGAGAAAAGTAATGAGAAATCATTTAAAGAAGTATTGTTTGTAAAGTACAATCCTAATAATACAGATAAAAAGTCCTATCAAAAACTATCATTTGACGAGGAAGGGATCACTGAATATTTCCTTAACAACTACACTGAGGAGCCTATAGAAATCCTCTCTCAAGAAAAGAAAGTAAAATCATGGAACTACAGTGGTTTTGCTGGTTATTCTATAGGAAGCGCAGAATTTAATTCTGGAGAAAGCGGTGGCTCAAAAACCCCTTTGAATGGATTTCACTTTAATGCGAGAGCAGAAAAGAATTTAGATAGAATAACAAATCTAGTAACAGCATTTGGAGGGATGAAATATTACTCGTTGAGTGGTGACAATGAATTTACACTAAATCAGCAATCCTCTGTCAACCGAACAGAAACAAATGCAGAAGTTGAAATGAAATACCTATCCTTTGAGCTAGGGGTTAAATACAACATTCATATCAATTATAATTTTACTATAAGCCCATTGTTATCCTTTGAAAAAAGTATTGGAAATTCCAATAATGATATTGTATTTTTTGATTTAGAAAATGGCGAGCGCATCACGAGCGCTTCCAATTTCCCAAAAGATCTAGATAATATTCATATTGGTGTTGAAGTAGCAGTTAAAAGAAATTTTCTTCTAAGAGTTAGTTATTCTTCATTTATAAGCCAGGAAAAAGTGGTGAACTTTATAAACTCAGGTAGTACTTTAGAAAACACATCAAAATTATCTTTCAGTAAATTAGATCTATCCTTTGGGTATCGATTCTAAAACTTCCTAAAACTCCTAAAACCCTCCTTGACACCAGCAGTAACTTTTACAGGTAAGTGGTTTTCTACTGGAGGAATAGGACAAGAAAATCTCTTACTGTAAGCGCAATAAGGATTATAAGTATTATTAAAGTTGAGCATTACTGTCTCTCCTAGCGGTGCTCTTAATTCCATATAACGACCTACTTTATAAGAGCCTTTTCCATTGGTCTGATCAGTAAAATAAACCGATAAATAATTGTAATATTCTGGATCGTCTTTTAAACTAGGACTCGATAAAACAAGTAGTTTGCATTTCTTGCCTTTTAAAGTAAAATGCAAATAACCGTATTTTACATAAGAGGCAATGCGCGTAGTTGAAGTTTCTAATTGCAGTTCTTCTGTATTATCCAGTGGTTCAAATCTGGCCTCTACCACAAATTCTGGATCAAAATCGTAGAAATTCAAATAGCCAAAGTTTTTCTTTTCCCTTTCTGTTAAGACCTTGTTCTCTCCAGATTTGTACTCTAAAGAAAGTTCCTTTCGGTAGTCTGTGGATTCCTGCTTATCATCTTGAGCACATAAGCTAATACTAAAAGCAAGTACTAATAAAGTAAGTGTGTTTTTCATAGCATTAAGAAGTAAGACTCCATACCCATAAGGCGATGTCATTGTAATAAAATCTAGCCATCGCAACAACAGCAACAGCGACTAAAGTAAGTGGCCAAAAGTATTTTTTATACACCACACTAGCACCTGTAACTACAAATACTACAAGGTGTACCGCAGCCATAAAATACAATGGATCATATGCATTTTGAGGCGCCAGCGAACTCTCTTCTAATGGATTGGTCAGCAACTGAAAGATAACTGTGCACATATAAAAAGCGGCGTAAATGACCACTATCTTAGTAGTTATCTGAAGGCTTCGATCGTTGAATAATGGTGGTCGTTCTTGTTCCAATTCTTTTTTTTAACTATTATTTATTCAGTCGTATCACAACCTGATCCTTTCTACAAATCTTAAAGAGATGAATACCTCGATCTGGGTCTGAAAAATAGAACCCTTAAAAGCTGTGATTAGTTTTTGTAATTCTTTGGTAATACTCGGTGTTTTGTCGTTTTCTCATAAGCAGCAGCCCAGTTAAAAAGCAACTGATCTTCTTCCATAGGCGCGATAAAAGTAAGGCCATAAGGTTGTCCTTTGTCATCATAACCCATAGGAACAGTCATCGCAGGAAAGAAAGCTGCTGCGGCAGCTCCTGCAGTATAGTTATTGATAGAAATAAAACCCTGTAGGTCATGCTCCTTCATCAAATTGAAAAAATACGCTTGTGCAGTTGCTGTCATCTCCTTTTTAAATTCCCAAAAATCGGCATCAGAAATAGCAGGCTCATCAATAATCCCTTTAAAAAGATTCTGCCCGTAAGGCATGGTTTTTAAAGAATCCTTTCTGTTCCATTCCATAACTTTAGCGACGTCCCACCCGCGGTATTTACTATTGGCCTGATCTGCAAAATAAGCTGGTAGGTCATTTTTCATATCGGCATTGAGCAGTTTTAAAAAACCGTTTAATTGTGGTCTGGTATCGTCTATTTCAATAAGTACCGCTCCAGACTTTTCTAAATCCAGTAAAGCCTGCGCATACAAAGAGTTTTCTTTAAAAGAAGTCCATACCGCAAAGCGCACTCCTTTTAAACTGGCGGTTTCAAAACTATTAAAACCGTACTCATCAATCACTTCATAAGGCGCTCCTAATGCTTGTGCAAGAATGGCGTTGTCCATCACATTTTTGGTCATAGGTCCAGCAGTATCTAAATAACTGGAAATAGGCACAATTCCAACACCGCTAAAAGTTCCTGTAGTAGGTTTATAACCGACCACACTATTTTGAGAAGATGGTGATAAAATAGAACCAGAAGTTTCCGTTCCTATAGCAGCTACGGCAAAATTTGCCGCGACACTAACACCACTTCCACTGCTGGACCCGCCAGTATCTATAGATCTTCTTCCATAAGGATTTAAGGTCTGTCCACCTACCGCGCTGTAACCACTAGGGCAATCTCCACAAAAGAAATAAGCCCATTCACTTAAATTGGCTTTTCCTAAAATAACCGCTCCTTGTTGTCTTAGATTCTTAACGATTTGAGCATTTTGTGCCGTAGTGTTTTTTATCAATACAGCCGCACCAGCAGTGGTAGGCATATCTTTGGTATCGATATTATCTTTTAACAAAATAGGCATTCCTTTGATGGAGTAATAAGGAAGGTCCTCCCCATTTTTCTTTGCATAGGCCAAGTCTTGATCGGCGGCATCAGCTTGTTTTAAGGCATTGGGATTAATGGCAATCACAGAATTCAATGACTTAGGGTTTTCCCTGTCGTAGGTATAGATTCTTTTCAGGTAGAAAAGAGTCAGGTCCCGGTAGGAAAATTGCCCACTAGCAATGGCTTCTTTAATTTCTGGAATACTCTTCTCTAGAACAAGGCTTTTAAGGTTATCGCTTTCGCGAAAGCTAATCACTTCATCCAACAAATCTCCAAAGATCTGATCCTTATCTATATATTTAGAATCCAGCACTTTGAATTCTCTAAAATCATTGCTTGAAGATGGCACCGATGTATCTGAAGACTTGCAGGCTAGAAATAGCAACGGCAAGAAGAAGAGGAATTTTTTCATGAAATAAGTTTGCCTAAAAGTAAAACTCTTAGCTGTAAAACAAACTATTTAAGAGCGTTTTATAGGGTTCGTACGTGAAAAAGATACAAAACCGCTACGCTGTTTATAAAGGCTAAAACCAGATCTCCATTACGGAAAACAAAAGGAGCTCTAACCATAGGAATAAGGGTTTCTCCTCTATACCTCAACAGAGATGCATCCTTTTATTTAGGAGTTCCTAATTCTAATTAAAGAAGCTATCCACAAATTCCACTTTATTAAACACTTGAAGATCTTCCAATTGTTCTCCTACGCCTATGTAGCGTACTGGAATCTTAAACTGGTCAGAAATTCCTATCACGACACCACCTTTTGCGGTACCGTCTAATTTTGTGACTGCTAGACTGGTTACTTCGGTAGTTGCTGTAAACTGCTTAGCTTGCTCAAAGGCGTTTTGGCCTGTAGAACCGTCAAGTACTAACATCACATCGTGAGGGGCATTGGGAATGATTTTTTGCATGACGCGCTTTACTTTAGAAAGCTCGTTCATCAGGTTAACTTTGTTATGTAGACGGCCTGCAGTATCGAGAAGAACAACATCTGCTTTTTGTGCGACAGCACTTTGTAAGGTATCGTAAGCGACGCTTGCAGGGTCACTTCCCATAGCTTGCTTTACGATCTCTACACCTACTCGTTGTGCCCAGATATCCAATTGATCTACCGCAGCAGCTCTAAAGGTATCTCCAGCTCCTAAAACGACTTTTTTACCAGCTTTTTTAAGTTGGTAGGCCAATTTACCTATGGTAGTAGTCTTCCCTACTCCATTGACTCCTACAATCATGATGACATAAGGACCATCGGTTTCTGGAATGGTAAACTCTGTTGCGTCCCCATGATTCACCTCACTCATCAATCCCGCAATTTCCTCACGTAAGATTTGATTCAGCTCTGAAGTGCCTAAGTATTTATCTTTTGCTACGCGATCTTCTATGCGATCGATGATCTTTACAGTGGTTGCAACACCCACATCACTAGAGATCAATACATCTTCCAGATCATCAAGTAGGTCAGCGTCTACCGTAGATTTACCGGCTACGGCTTTTCCTAGTTTGTCAAAAAAGCTGGCTTTAGTTTGCTCCAGCCCTTTGTCTAGGGTTTCTTTTTTCTCTTTAGAAAATATGTTTTTGAAAAAACTCATGGCTTATTTAGAATGAGTACAAAAATAGGAAAGTAAATGGCAATAATGACTATAGTTGTGATTAAACAACAGGAGAACACATGCCAAAAGGTCCCGAACCAATTTGGAACAAGTTCGGTTATAAATACAGGGGTGATAAAACTTTATTTTCTAGCGCGACAAATCCTGCCATCAACAGCTTTTGTTGATGTGATTGTCACGATGGAAAACGTAGTTGCGATGCTGGAATTAACAAAAAAAACCGTCCTATTTTCATAGGACGGTTCTGAACATTAATTAACCAACTTATTTCTTATTCAAGAAATCGTTTACTAAATCTGGCGCCATAATAGCACTTACGAATGTATAAGCTCCTGATTTAGGAGACTTTACCATTTTGATTGCTTTTGTTAATCTTACATTTCCCGTTTGTAGGGATGCGATTGATTTCTTTGCCATGTCTTACTTATTTAATTTCTTTATGAACAGTCATACGCTTGAGAACCGGATTGAACTTCTTGAGCTCAAGACGATCTGGCGTGTTTTTCTTATTCTTTGTAGTGATGTAACGAGACATCCCTGGCATACCAGATTCTTTATGCTCTGTACACTGAAGAATCACTTGTATTCTATTTCCTTTACTTTTTGCCATCTTATATAACTTTTATAAAATTACTTAGTAAGAAAACCCTTAGCGCGGGCTTCTTTAATTACTTGAGTAATTCCTTTCTTATTGATGTTTTTTATTGCTCTAGCAGAAACTTTAAGGGTCACCCACTTATCTTCTTCCGGTAGATAGAATTTCTTCTTGAAAAGATTTACGTTAAATCTACGTTTAGTCTTATTCATAGCGAAGGAAACGTTATTTCCAGTCATCGCTGATTTTCCAGTAAGTTCACAAACTCGAGACATGATTATTGTTGTTTAAAATCGGAATGCAAAATAACGATATTTAATTCGATCTCACAAGTCTAAATTAGCTGCTTTTTTAATAATTCTTTTTGAAGCAATTCAAATGACTTATTTACTGTCTTTTGAATCACTCGTTCTCGATGATTTCCCATCATAAATTTCAATGCAAAACTTTTATGCTCCGTGGCTATACCTATGTAAACCGTTCCTACGGCAGCATCGCTATCTCCTCTTAATGGACCCGCATTTCCTGTAGTAGCTACTGCATAATCCGATTGGAATAGATTCTTGGCCGCTACCGCCATAGCTTCTGCCACTTCACCACTCACAACAGAATATTGCTCAATAAGCGATTGATCGATGCCTAATATTGCCACTTTTGAAGCTGTTGCATAGGTAATCGTACTTCCTTTAAAAAACTCTGAAGCTCCCGGAATCTCTGTAATTAAGTTGGCTATCTTCCCCCCCGTACAACTTTCTGCTGTGGCCAGTGTTTTATGTTGCTCCTTAAATAAACGACTTACCTGTTCTACTAAGCTTCCTTCATTGCTTTCACCAACTATAATATCTTCTATAAGGCTGTAAAGCATTTTGATCTGATCATCTACCTCTTTTTCAAGAAGTGCTTTATCTGTCCCGGTAGTTGATAAACGCAGTCTAACGGTTCCTAAACTAGGTAAATAAGCTAGTTTGATATGAACTGGCATGGCATCTTCCCATTGCTCTATTCTTGTTGCAATGGTGCTCTCGCCTTGACCAGCTGTTAATATGGTTCTGTGATGTATGTAAGGTAAATCTGGAAATTCTTGAATTCTAGGCAGCACACCACTTGACATGATTTCTTTCATTTCAAAAGGCACGCCTGGCATGGAAACAAAAATCACTTTATGGTGCTCCAGCCACATT
This sequence comes from Nonlabens sp. Ci31, assembly GCF_012974865.1. Taxonomy (NCBI): domain Bacteria; kingdom Pseudomonadati; phylum Bacteroidota; class Flavobacteriia; order Flavobacteriales; family Flavobacteriaceae; genus Nonlabens; species Nonlabens sp. Ci31. The sequence continues at coordinate 134,920 of NZ_CP043633.1, forward strand.
CCTGGTGCAGTTCCATAATCGTTTTTAAGGATCTCTGCTCTCGATGGAACCATAGCTTGTGCCTTATTCATGGATACCATAGGATCCTTGATGTACTTAGCAAATAATTGGGTCACATGATCCAATACTTCTTGATTAAGTACCAACTCATCATTTAAGTATTCACAAATAGTAGATTTGGTAATATCGTCTTTTGTAGGTCCTAATCCACCTGTGATAAGGACAATGTCTGATTGTGATTCCGCTTTCGCGAAAGCAGACAAAATATGAGCTCTATCGTCACTTATAGAAATAATCTCGTACACATGAACTCCTATTTTATTGAGCTCTTGTGCCATCCATGCAGAATTAGTATCCACAATCTGACCTATGAGTATTTCATCACCTATAGTAATTATGGTCGCTTTCATTTAGAAATCTCTTTTAAGCTGAATCAGCGTTTCTTGAAGTTCTTGATATAAAAACTTAAAATTTTTATTGATGTCCTTTGTTTCATCGCCTTTCCCCCAACTTTCTAATACCACTGCATTTAGGTGTCCTTGAAGTCCAAATAGTTCTAGGGAAGGCTTTATCTTATGAGCATAGCGATGCACATTCTCTCGATCTTCTTCTTTTATAGCCAGTGCTAAATAATCAAGATCAACAGGCATTTCTTCTATAAAAGTGTCTACCATCAATTTTATAAAATCAGGGTCATTATCAGACATTTCGATGATCTGAGATAAATCGTAGGTCACTTTTTTCATTTAACCCTTATTTCAAAGAGCTCTTTGCCGTGAAGCACCCCTTTTAGAAGATCGTTTTCTGATACTTTAGAAACTCCAGCAGGTGTTCCTGTGTAAATCAAGTCTCCTATTTTAAGGGTGAAGTATTGGGAAACATAAGCGATGATCTCGTCTATCTTCCACAACATATGCGAGGTGTTGCCGTCTTGTTGTAAGACGCCATTTTTAAACAATTGAAAATCGAGATCGTCCATTTCTGGAAGCTCGCTTTTATGAATAAAGTCTCTGGAAATCACTGCTGCTCCGTCAAAGGCTTTTGCCTTTTCCCATGGCAATCCTTTTTCTTTGAGCTTTTGTTGTACATCTCTAGCTGTAAAATCTATCCCAAGGCCTATCTCGTCGTAATATTTATGGGCAAACTTCTTATCGATATGCTTACCGATGCGATTGATCTTTACCACTACTTCCACTTCATGGTGTACATCCTCTGTCCATGGCGGAATAAAAAAGGGTTGCTTGTGTAAGAGTATGGCAGTATCTGGCTTTAGAAAAACTACAGGCTCCTCAGGTCGCTCGTTTGCTAGCTCCTCTATATGATCTGTGTAATTCCTGCCTATGCAAATAATTTTCATAGTTTATCTACTGTAATTAGGAGCCTCTTTAGTAATGGTCACATCGTGAGGATGACTTTCCATCATTCCAGCAGCGGTGATTTTTATAAAACGGCCTGTTGCCTTTAGAGTTTCAATATCTTTTGCTCCACAATAGCCCATTCCTGCGCGTAAACCGCCTAAGAATTGGGTCATGCTTTCTACCAAATCTCCTTTGTAAGGCACGCGACCTACGATTCCTTCTGGTACTAATTTTTTAATATCGTCTTCCACATCTTGGAAATAACGGTCTTTAGAACCCTGTTGCATGGCTTCCACAGAGCCCATACCGCGATAGGATTTAAATTTACGGCCTTCATATATAATAGTCTCTCCTGGAGACTCTGTCGTACCTGCCAGCATAGAACCTAGCATGACACAATCTGCTCCAGCGGCGATAGCTTTAGGAATATCTCCAGTATAACGTATTCCACCGTCAGCAATTACGGGAACTCCAGTTCCTTTTAACGCATGAGCTACTTCCATTATAGCGCTTAATTGTGGGAAACCTACTCCAGCGACTACACGAGTCGTACAAATAGAACCAGGACCTATTCCTACTTTTACTGCATCTGCTCCAGCGTCAGCTAGGTATTTTGCAGCCTCAGCAGTGGCTACATTTCCTACAACCACTTCCAGGTCTGGAAAGCTTGCTTTAACTAGTTTTAACACATCTACCACGCCTTTCGTATGACCATGGGCGGTGTCGATTACTACAGCATCTACTCCTGCAGCAACTAGCGCACGAGCTCTTTCTACCGCATCACCAGTAACACCTATAGCTGCCGCAACACGCAAGCGACCGTAAGTATCCTTGTTTGCGTTAGGTTGTAAGGTCAATTTTGTAATGTCTCTGAAAGTAATTAAGCCTTCTAGTTTGCCTTCATCGTCAACGACAAGCAGTTTTTCAATCTTATATTCTTGAAGAATAACCTCCGCTTGTTGGAGGGAGGTACCTGCTTTTGCTGTTACTAAGTCTTCTGAAGTCATTACCTCAGACACCAGTCTTGAATCGTCTTTTTCAAAACGCAAATCGCGATTGGTAATGATTCCTTTGATATAACCATCTGCATCAATGATAGGAATACCACCTATGCTGTGCTCTCTCATACTGGCCTTAGCATCTCCTATAGTAGCCGTTTCTGTCAAGGTTACTGGATCGATAATCATACCGCTTTCTGCACGTTTTACACGACGTACTTTTTGAGCTTGTGCCTCAATGGTCATATTCTTATGAAGAATACCTATACCACCTTCTTGCGCCATAGCGATAGCCATACGGCTTTCAGTAACCGTATCCATAGCTGCCGAAATTACGGGAGCGTTGAGTGTTATATTTCTTGTAAATTTAGTTTTGATACTTACTTCTCTAGGAAGCACCTCGCTGTAAGCAGGTACAAGAAGAACATCGTCGTAGGTTAAACCTTCGCCTAAAAACTTGGATTCGTGGGATATCATGCAATAAAATTTTATTGCATGCAAAGATACCTTTTTAATTCTTGTGCTGTATTTTTATCACTCTTAATTATTTACCAATGGTTTCTTTTAAATGGAACAACTTCCATAAAAGTTGATAAAATGGTCTTTATTCTCGCTATTTGCGATTTAACAGCCGGCTTTTCTGGGGAATAACTTCCAGATCAATTTTAAAAAATGTCCATACCAATAGATGGTATTTTACATCTTTGTACGGAATGCTACACAAAACAAATCTCCATATTCAATAAGCCTTTTGTAACAAATAGTTTTATAAAATCAGACACAAAAGTTCTCTACTGCCGCCCAAACAGACATTAAAAAACACGGAGCCCAGCACGGAACTGCATTCAGTGCTTAAGCCCGCACCTCTCATATAAAATAGAACATCTTGATTTTATATTTTTATAGCAACACGATCCTGACTCCTTTTTAAGCCATGGAAGCAAACCTTACCATTTATAGATAATCACGTCATCGCCGTCTAAAGTAGCGAGGTATCGATTCTTAGATTGGGCTATCGCACTTTTGGTTTTCCCGTAAACTGGTAAGGAAGAAAGTATGTCTCCTTTTCTATCTAAGACATACACCTTGTTTTCTCCTGTTTCAATAAGATGGATAAAATCACCGCTAGAAAGACGAGTTACTTCAGCTGGTAAGTAGGTTCCATAAGGTAATTTTACCTCATAACTATTGATGCTTAGCTCGTTGTTGTTTTGAATCAATACCATTTTGGAATTGGCTTTCAGGGCAGCATCACTTCGGTAAGTCTCCTTATAATTTACCGTCCCTTTTACTGGATCTAATTGCATCAACCTACCGTCTTCTGTTAGTGCTAAAGCTTTGTTTTTATTTAAATAGAGAGCTGTTTTTAGCTTTGGCTTTTCTTTGACATTGGTGCGCATAGAACCTGTTCTGCTCAATAATGCTATGGAATTATCCGCTTTCGCGAAAGCGATATAATCCTTTATCCCTACTCTAAAGTGTTGCGGCTGGCTGGTAATGTCCTTTCCTTTTTTATATGTAAAACCAGAAACCGTTTTCCCTTCTCTGTCCAGCATGATCAACTCATCGCCTTGGGTTACTAAAAATCGATATTCCCGTCTGTTATCATAATCAAAGACACTCAAAGGTTGTGTGATAGCATCTTTAAACCTTTTAGGATAGGCGTTCACATCTTTAGCATTTCTATCGATAAAATATACAGACTTATTAGTAGCGAAGGCCATTTGCTGGCGACCGTTCTTATAAGCATCAGTCACTTCTATTTCTCCAAGAATAGGCCCGTCTAAGTTTTTACTCCACCTTTTTTTTCCAAATTCAGAAAGCATATGTAAGGTGAAGTCTTCATCCTGAAAAACTACATCATGTCTTTTATTCAAATGATTGGGGAATAAAAATGGCCCTGCGATGATCTTTTTAGGCGATTTATAGGATCCTATTTGACTTACTTGCATCTTAGTACTTCTTCCCATTGCATAAGGAACCACCAGGTGGTAATGCGCATATTCATCTTCATGAACATACTGACTGATTATTAATGGAAAATCATTTTCATCGAGCTTATTTATCACCTTCAGATCTTCTTGATCACTATTTTTTGCCAACTCTTTAACTTCTTTGACACTGGTAATTTTAAGAAGGCTACTGCTATTGCTCAATGCTTCTCTAGCATCGTTCCACCAAGGTTGCTCTGATAAAACAGTTTTGTTTTGGTAATTAGAAATAAATTCTTCTGGTGCACTAGCGCTATTAGAACATATAAGGTGTTGATCTAAGACAGTGACAAATTTGTACTCCCTAGCTTGGACTAAAGGCCGTATAGCATGAGTCTTTATAGGGTTAGCCAATTCATAAATCAGGTGATCGCGATAGGTAAACTTTGCCACAGAAAGACTGTCTAGATTCATAAAAACGGCTTCGTATGGTTTTAAAGTAAATACCAGTGCATTTGTTTTCTCCAGCCTCACCTCACTCATTTCTTGTGTATTATCAAGAATCGCCATTAATTGGCTTCCCACTTTTACCTCATTACTGTGGTATCTTTTCAAGTTATCTATCAACTGGGAGGGCTTTTGGTAGGTAACCGATTTTAGACTTCTAAAACTGAGGGGCACTACTTCTTGAATATGATTCTCTGCAGCGTCTAAGTTATTGTATAAGTCGTGATCCATTTTTAGGCTGTCCTGATAGGTAATCACACCATCCAATTGAAAATAAGAACCTCCGGTACGAGCTTCTAGTTGATACCACTCGGCATGGTTTCCACTGTCACTGATATTATTACCTAAAAGGAATTGCTCCAACCACTTCTTTTCTGTCGCTTTTATATAAAAGGTACTGCCGCTTTTGGTTCGGTTATAAATATTTTGAAAACCATCGTCAAAAACATAATCAGATACATCTCTACGCACGATACTTTCTAATACCAATAAGGAAGAACTCGCTAGGTGTACTCCTTTGTGATTCAAGGAATAATAACTCCTCTTATTGATTTTATTTTTAATGATTTTTGCATCGTTATAAGTAATTACAGAAGTAGTACTGGTGGAGTCTATAGTCTTTTTTAGAGGTGAAGTAATGAGTGTTATGACCACTTCATTTTTACCTTCTATACTCAAAGCGATAAGGGACTCCCCATTAGGATTGTAGTTTTTAAGAAAAGAACTGGCTTCCTTTATTTCTTTTATGCGAGAAAGCTCCGACAGTTTTTGAAACAATTCATTACTGCTAAAAAACTGATCCAGATCTTCTAAATTATCTATATGAACAATGATCTTAGCATCGGTAGGAATGCGGTTGATCAAATCGCTGTTGATCTCGCTATTTTCCTGACAAGATATACAGGTAAATACTATGATAATAAGGGCAATAAGATTGCGCATGGAAGTCATTTTAATTAACACAAAAATAAATAGGATAATCCTTCTAAACGATAGAAATACCAACAACTTATAAATCTAATGTCAACTGATCTGGGAGTAATTTAAAAGTCATGCGATGATAAGGTGTTGCACCGTGTTTTCTAATCGCATCTCGGTGTTTTTTAGTAGGGTAACCTTGATTGCTTTCCCAGCTGTACTCTGGATGTTCTTGCGCGATGCGCGACATAAAATCATCTCTATAGGTTTTTGCAAGAACGGAAGCCGCTGCGATATGCAAATACTTTCCATCCCCTTTTATCACGGTAGTTGCAGGTATTTCTCTATAGGGATTAAACTTATTACCGTCTACAGCGATGTGCTCTGGACGCAGGATTAATCCGTCTATGGCCTGATGCATAGCTAGAATACTGGCTTGTAAAATATTGATCTCATCTATTTTCTCCATCATCACATGTGACACATGGTAATCCAGTGCTTGCTCTTCGATCAAGATCCTGAGTTCATACCTACGCTTTCGGGAAAGCTTCTTACTATCATCTAATAATTCAGATTCAAAATCCAGCGGTAAAATCACCGCAGCAGCAGTTACTGGTCCACAAAGACAGCCTCGACCAGCCTCATCTGTACCGCATTCTACTATTCCTTTATGAATTTGATTCCAAAGCATTTTCAAAAGTACATAATAGCTGCAATTTAAAATCGTTTAAATCAAGATACCCATGATAAGCATCCCTTGAGGCATCTCAACTTGTTTCTTATTCGTTGTATGTTGTTATTTGTAATTTCCATAGCTAGGGCTATAAAAGTATTCACAGCTTCCTGAGTCAAAAAAGCAACTTCGTTTCTTATTCCTCCTTTTATGATTAAAATAGGTATTACTTTTGAACTCTGTTTGCCGTACTGTTTATGAAACGACTTTTCTTTTTATTTTTTTTGATGCCTTTGTGCCTTTTTGCCCAAAGGGAAAAACCTCCTTTGCAAAATGGAAATAGAAACGATCTTAACAGACCTATTAGCAACAAGGAAGTGTCTGTAGAAGGAGAGAAACCGCCTATTACAGATTACCTGATTATCTCTCAAAAACGCGATACCACTTATCTGGATACCACACTTACCATGGCAAAGGATTTTAAATTCAACTACCTGCGTAAGGACGATTTTGAGCTTATGCCCTTTCATAACGTGGGACAGCCTTACAATGAATTGGGTAAAAGCTTTGACCTGGAACTTCTTTCTCCCCGATTAGGATCTCGAGCAAGACATCAAAATTATTATGAGATCGATGATATTTTTGATTACTATGTCCCTACTCCATTAACCGATTTATATTTTAAAACAGTAGTGAATCAAGGACAGCAATTAGAGGCATTATTTACTTCTAACCTATCACCTCAATTCAATTTCTCTATCAGCTATAAAGGAGTGCGCAGCGCGGGTAACTACGACAACACGCTAACCAGTTCTGGTAATTTTAAGTTTACCTCCAACTATACCTCAAAAGATAAAGCTTACCGACTGAGAGTTCACACCGTTTTTCAAGATCATTTAAATGAAGAAAACGGCGGACTAGAAGCAGCTTCTTTACAAGGCTTTATAGATGACGAAGCCAATTTTCAAAACAGAGGAAGACTAGAACCCAACCTCACCGATGCCGAGAGCCTTCTGGACGGAAAACGTTTTTATATAGACCACGATTACGAACTTATAGGAGAAAAAGACAGTACTTCTTATTACAGCGGTCGCGTTTATAACAAAGCCTATTACGAAGATAAATTCTACCAGTTTTCTCAAACTAATGCTGACGAAAACTTTCTGGGTGACGCCTATATTTCTTCTAACCTACAAGACAAAACAAATCTGGAAGAGGGAATGATAGAAGCTGGCGTTTCTTATGAGCATCATTTGTTAGGATTTTATAAAGCTGGAGTTGCTAGACATAAATACAACTACGGCTACGATAGATTGATCAATCAAAACAGTGGGATCATCAACAACCGATTGATAGGAGAATTGTATCAGTTCAAAGCAGCCTTTGAAAAGCGTATCGGCAAATTTGATGTTACGGCAAACGGTGGTGTGAATATCGCGGGGGACCTAGCTGGACAATTTATCAACGGGCAAGCTTCCTATAAATTTAAAGATTTTGATGTCAAAGCTGGACTAGCGATCAGTTCTCGCGCACCAGATTTTATCTTTACACTTCATCAAAGCGATTACCTCAACTACAACTGGCAAAACAGCTTCAACAACATTGAAAAGCAAGAATTGAGCTTCCTAATCGATTCTGAGAACTATGTGAACGCTCAAGTGACTTTTACAACCCTACAAGATCATGTGTATTTTGCACAGAACCTAGTTACCAATACCAATAATGCAGTAACTGGTTATAACGCCTTACCACTTCAGGCCAGTGGAGATATTACCTATCTCAAAATTAAACTCAGTAAAGACATTAGCTTTTTGAGGCACTTCGGACTTGATAATACTCTGATGTATCAAAAGGTGACACAAACCGATGACATCATCAACGTGCCCGACCTCACAGCGCGCAGTACTTTCTACTACAAAAACAGGTTCTTTAAAAATGCTTTATTACTACAGACAGGAATCACAGCAAAGTATTTTACAGAATACCATATGGATGGTTACGATCCAGTTTTGGGGGAGTTTTACAGTCAAAACACAGAGGAACTAGGTGGTTTCCCGATGATAGATATATTTGTAAATGCAAAAATCAGACAGACCAGAATCTTCTTTAAACTGGAACATGCCAACCAGCTTTTTGCTAACAATACCGATTATTTTAGTGCCCCGCGCAATCCGTATCGGGACTTTAGTATTCGTTTTGGGATGGTCTGGAATTTCTTTTTGTGAAATTTTAGATTTTTTTAGGACGACATCTGCTTATATTTGACCGTGGCTATACGCAAATCCATAATCGCTTCTTTTTTGTTGCTGTTGTTTACAGCAGCACAAATTTCTGTTGTCCATGAATTCTCTCATGAGGAAGACAGTAAAGAATGTGCGATTTGTATTGTTGCTCAGAATTTTCAGACACAATCTTTTGACTTATCTGCTTCGGTAGCATTTGATCCTATAGTATTTGTTAGTATCAAGGAAAAGATTGTTATTGATCTCGCTTTCGCGAAAGCGGAATCCCAATCCATTATACACACCACACGACCACCGCCATTTTTAATGGACACTATTTAAATTAAAGGTCGTCTATAATTCGTTTCTTTTTTACTCTTATTTCTTGAAAAACTAAAGCACAGCAGAAGCTCAACTTTAATTTATCAGTAATTTGGTGAAAAAATAACTCCAATTATTGATACCTCCTTTTCATTTAAATAGTTATTGCTTCTTATAAAGTGGGCTTCCTGCCCCAGCACTTAGCAGTCATTTAAATATCCAACATGTTTACTAAACAACTCGTAGTTATAGCTGTATTTCTCAGCTTTTGCTTCAGCAATGCACAAGAATGCAACCTTGTGCTCAAAGGAAAAATACTAGATTTTCACGATTCAAAAGCCTTGGAATTTGCTCAGATTTATGTGGCACAATTACAAAAGACCTATATCTCAAAAGCAGATGGCTCTTATGAAATCAGTGGTCTCTGTCCGGGTACTTATGAAATCAGCGTGTCGCATTACGATTGTGAGACCAAGAAAAGAAAACTTGAAATAGCTCAAAATAGGACGCTCCATATCTTTTTAGAGCATCATATCAGCGAGTTAGAAACAGTAAAAGTACTTGCAGACGTTCATGATAACCATGCCAGTACACAGTCGAGCACCAGAATTAAGGCCGAAAAAATTCAGCAATACAGCGGTGCTTCATTAGGTGATGCACTGGCAACAGTCCCAGGTGTTACTTCACTTAAAACAGGAAACAGCGTGGTAAAACCTATAGTACATGGACTTTATGGAAGTCGTGTAGCGATCGTAAATGATGGGTTGCGACAACAAGATCAAGAATGGGGAATTGAACATGCGCCTAATATAGATATCAATACCGCAAGCAATATCCAAATCATCAAAGGAGCCAGTGCCTTGAGATACGGAGGAGATGCCATAGGCGGCACCATTCTTATAGAGCCTGCCCGTGTCATTTCAAAAGACACCTTAAGAGGTCATGCCATCATTCAAGGACAGACCAATGGTCGTGGCGGTAGCGCAACAACGACCATTAATAATTATCGTGCCTCTGGATGGTACCAGCAAGCAACACTAACCTATAAAAAGCTAGGTGATTTTGAAGCACCAGACTATGTATTGAGCAATACTGGAAGTGAAACAACTGCTGTAAATCTAGGAGTAGGTTTTAAAACATTTGAGTACGGAGCAAGTGCCAAATATTCCTTTTACAATAGTGAGATAGGAATCCTAAGAGCTTCCCATATTGGGAATGCCAGCGATTTAGTACGCAGCATCAACTCCGGGCAACCACTTATTATCAATGACTTTACTTATGATATAGACGCCCCAAAACAACAAGTAGCTCATCACGGGTTGCAATTCAATGCCTTTAAACGATTTGCTGGATTAGGTAAATTGAGTATGGACTATTCCTTTCAGTTCAATAACCGTAAGGAATTTGACATCAGGCGTGGCGCAAATGCGGGGCTCGCTTCTCTAGACATCGATCTACAAACTCAAAACATAAGTATATATGGTATGGCAGATGCTTTTGAAAATACCACCTATGAAGCTGGAATAGATTTCATGAATCAAGTCAACAGACCTAATGCTGCTACTGGTGTAAGAAGATTAATTCCAGATTATGATGCTTATAAAGTAGGTGCATTTGCCAGTGTGACTCACGAACCATCTGAAAAATGGGTGCTGGACGCAGGATTGAGATACGATCGTTATGCTATCAACGCGACCAAATTCTACCTGCAAAGCCGCTGGGAAGATTTGGGTTATGATGAGCAATTTGCTGCATTTGAAATAGGCAGAGAAGGAAATCAAATAAAGACCCAACCAGATTTTCAATACGATCTATTTGCCTTTACCGCTGGTGCAAAATATTTGTTTGACACGCATTATGATCTAGCCATAAATTTGAGTAGTGCTAACCGCGCACCTAATCCTAGTGAGCTCTTCAGCGATGGGTTGCACCATGCCTTAGCAACTATTGAACTGGGAAGGCTGGACTTGAAAAAAGAACAGTCCTATAAAGTAAATGCTACTTTTCATGGAAATGAAGGCGATCTAGATTTTGAAATCAATCCTTATATCAACTTTGTAAATGACTTTATACAGCTGGTTCCTACTGGACTGGAAACAACCATACGTGGTGCGTTTCCTGTTTTTCAATACGAGCAAATTAACGCAAGACTATATGGAATAGATCTTCATGCTACTTATGATTTCTATACCAAAAAACCAGCCGAAGAAATAAATACCCGTCTTGATGAAAGCCTTTATAAAACCGTAAAACTTTTAAGTCTAGAAACTAATTTATCCTATATCCATGGAACAAGTACCACCGCCGACGAGCCTTTAATTGATATGCCGCCAGCGCAATTTCAAACACAACTCACTTGGTACAACGCCTTAGTGGATCGTCTGGATTTCAAGCTTGCCAATCAGGCTGTTTTTCAACAAAATCGGTTCCCAGATAACAACTATGACGTGAGTATTCCAGATGATCAAGGACAACTCATCACTTCTACGGTAGATATTTCTAGCACTCCAGCAGCTTATAGTCTATGGAATGTAGGTGTGAGTTACGCTTTCGCGAAAGCAAATACCAAAATCAACCTTAGCTCCAACAATTTATTCCATACCCAGTACCGCAATTACCTCAACCGACAACGTTTTTATGCAGACGAAGTAGGTCGGGACATACAATTACAAATTATCTATAACTTTTAAAAAACAACAAAAATGAAAACAATCAAAACAACAACAAAAATGACAACAATAAAAACAACAAACAAAATGAAAACAATGAAAAAATCTATCCAAGCTTTAAGCCTAGTTGCTGTATTATTTATGACTTCTTGTACCGATGACGATGCAGTTACCATCATCAATGAAGAAGAACTGATTACCACAGTAGAATTAGAACTCACCAACACCGCTGATGCCACCAATGTGGTCCTATTTAAATCGGTTGATATAGATGGTGAAGGTCCTGACGATCCGGTAATCACTGTTACAGGAACTGTCAATGCCAGCAGTACTTATCTAGGAGAAGTGCGTTTCTTAAATGAATCCATCGCACCGTCAGAAGATATTACAGAAGAAGTGATCGAAGAATCAAATGATCATGAGGTATTCTACACCACAAGCATTACCGGTCTCACGATTACAAAAACAGATGTAGATGCTAATGGGAACCCACTAGGGGTATTATCTAGCTTCCAAACTGGCGCTATAGGAACAGGAATACTAACGGTAGTATTGCGTCATGAGCCTATAAAACCAAATGACAACACATTAATTGGTGCTGGTGGCGAGACCGATGCAGAAGTGAGTTTTACTTTTGAAGTGGAGTAACTTATCTTGACCATATAGTATATAGAGCCTGTTGAAGTAGTTATTGCTTTGATGGGCTTTTTTGATTCATATTAAGTACACGAATAAAATGACACCTCAAAATCTCCAGAATCTTGAGCTACTATAGTCAAGTCTTGAGTGGCCTCTAAATCACCAAGTTGTATCTACCCATAACTTTGTTGATTAGATAAAGGAGTATGAATTTGTCCATTACCTGACTTATAAAAATGATTAAAAACTTGCTGAAAATAAACCTCATTTAGGGTAGCATTGTTAAATATAGTTACAAAATTCTGACAACCATCACTGCCAGTATCTACTTTGATACCGTATTCAAATGTCTCTGTTATTCTTTCAGATTTATTCTTTATTTGTATCTGTGATAAAGTTTATCACTGTTGAGAATTCTCTTTTTAACAACTTACCTAAAAGTCTTAGTTCTCGTTTATTATTATCGTTTTTAAAAAAAATATCTTTCCTATCACTGTAATTTGCACTATACGTATAGGCTTTTAAACCATTATGTTTTACAACCTACCAATTGCCATTTAATACAATACCATCTGCAACAAAAAATAAATCCTTAGAAACAACAGATCCTACTTTTTTTGTGGTTTTTTAAAAGTTATCATAAGCAGCAACTTTGGAATCAAATCTAGGAGCTTCGTAAGTTTTTGCTCCTTCTATATTGATAACAAGGTATTCTTGATTTGAAATTGATATATTATTGCCGTACGTATAATAAGACCATAGGGTTAAAATTATTAGAAGTATTCTTTTAATAATGCTCTACTTTTAAATACCTAATTTGTATGGTATAGTATGGTACAAATTAGTTTTTTACTTTAACAATCAAAATGATATGTATTTAAGTAATTTGAATAGTGAAGTAATTCTACAAAAAAAAACCGCTCTTAAAAGAGCGGTTTTCGTGTTTATATGCGGTAAAAATTAATTTGCTTTGTCTTCGATATCGTCAGCAATGTCTTCGATATCATCAGCTACATCTTCAGCCGCTTCTTCTATTTTTTCTCCAGTTGTTTTTTCTTCTCTGCAGCCAGCTGTCCCAAAGGTGAATACTGCTATGACCGCGATTACTAGGATTTTTTTAATCATGATAGTTGAGTTTATAAAGTTAGAATTACTATGATTTTCTACCAGAAATGATATTGATGAGTATGACTACTACAGCAATAACTAGTAAAATATGGATTAAATTACTTTCTCCCATTCCGCCACCTATACCTATAAGGCCTAAAACCCATATAAAAACACAGATAATAGCGATGATCCAAAGAATATTTCTCATGATGTATTATTTTTTTGTTTCATGTTAAATATACCATACAAAATCGAGTTAAATAGTTAACTAAATAGTAATTATTTAATTATTAACAGTATTTACTGTAATTAAATAAATTTAATACGACAAGATATCATTTTAGTCAAATACGGTTGTTATTTAAAAAGAAACAAACAAATTAAAAGTCTCCAGGAGAATCAATTACCTTTTGAGCCCTTTGCCGGTGTTTGTTCAATAATTCTGGATCCATCTTGCGCAGCAATGCCATCATCATGTTCATACGCTGGTTGTTCTTCAAATGCTCTTCTTTTTCTGCCAGAAAATTCCAGTACAAGGAATTGAAAGGGCAAGCGTCATCTTCTGCTTTCTTCTTAGATACTTTATAAGCACAACCTTTACAATAGTTACTCATCTTGTTGATATAACTACCGCTAGACACATAAGGCTTGGTGGCCACAATCCCTCCATCTGCCCATTGAGACATGCCTCTGGTGTTGGTAATTTCTACCCATTCTATGGCATCGATGTATATTCCTAAATACCACTCGTCCACATAACTTGGGTCTGTCATGGTGAGTAGCGCATAATTACCAGTAACCATCAATCGCTGTATGTGATGCGCATAAGCATTGTCTAGCGAGTTGTTAATGGAATGTTTTAGACAATTCATTTTTGTATCACCGGTCCAATAAAAATCAGGAAGTTTATTTATATTTTCTAAAGCGTTCTTCGTCTGATAGCCTGGCATTTTACTCCAGTAAATCCCTCGCATGAATTCGCGCCAACCTAAAATTTGTCTTATAAACCCTTCTACTTGAGAGATGTCTATTTGTGGTGTTCCGCTTTCCTGCCTGCCGGCAGGCATGGCGCGAAAGCGAGATAATACAGCCTCTATAACTTCCATCGGAGAAAGGAGTTTGCAATTCATCGCAAAGCTCAATCTGGAATGAAACAGGTAATCTTGATCGGTATGCATCGCGTCTTGAAAATCGCCGAAATGCACCAACAAGTGCTCACAAAAATAATTCAACACATCTAATCCATCTTGTCGAGTAGTAGGCCAGTTAAAATGAGACGGATCGATGCGACCTATAGTTTTTACCCCTTCCTTTTCTAGCAAATCAGTAATTTCAGTGACGTCTTTTCTAAATCCTCGTTCGTGAGGGATAGCGGTCTTTTCATCCCATTTATTACGATTGCTCTGATCGTAATTCCATTTACCACCTTCTGGCTCTTTATCACCCTCGATCATGATATTGTATTTCTTGCGCATATCGCGGTAGAAATATTCCATGGTCCAGCGTTTTTTGCCTTCAAAAAACTTTTCTACATCTTTTCTTTTGGTGAGGAAATGCTCGGTGTCATAAGCTTCCCATTCTATATCCAGCGACTTACAAAATTCAATCAATTGCTGGTCCAGTCGCCATTCATCTGGCGCGAGGTATTCCAACTTTTCAATATCCTGCTCTTTGATGAGTTGCTGCAGATTCTTTACAAGATCTTGCGTATTGTTTTTATCGTCTAAGTTGTAATAGACACTGTTCCAGCCGCGCTCCTCGATCCATGAATTAAAACTGCGCATGGCCATAAAAAAGGCGACTACTTTCTGTATGTGGTGCGTGACATAATCGGTCTCTTGGCGCATCTCTGCCATAAAATAAATGACATTCTCTTGATCTCCGTCAAACCAGGAATGTTTGTGATTGAGTTGATCTCCTAATATTAGTCTAAGTGTCTTCATATGCTATAGTTAATTTCCGCGTAGGCGGAAATCTTTTTATTGTGTTCTCCAAAATTGCATCCCCGCCCCCGGAAATCTTTTTATTATGTCAAGCCGTTGCATAACGGCTTCGCTAAATTCTTTCTCCATAGGGACAAAAATCATCTGTTCCATGCCGGATTAAACTCTCCTCTGTAAAATTATAATCTCAACTGTCCGCATTGTTTTATGCCGCCGAATAAATTCGGCGTCTTGTTCCATTTTCGAGTTCGAGTTCAAGTCCGAATTCAATTTCAATTTCAAGAAGGCAGAATGAATTCTGCCCCTATGAAATTTTTCTGTCGCCTCAGGGCGTTGTTTTATGAAGCCGAATAAATTCGGCTTCAGTACCTCCTCTGTCAAATGGCAAATCAAGGCGTGTTCCAGAACAGACGTTTCTAAAACAACCCTTCTTGCAACCACAATCGTTGGAACTTTCCATCAGCATCATAACGACTGGCCTGGAATTCTATATTAAAGGTTCTGTTTCTAGGGTCGTTCCCTACGCCGCTATTATACATCCAATTGCCATAATTGGAATGTACATCGTAATCGATAAGAATGTGTTCAAAATAAGCAGCCCCGATACGCCAGTCTTGTTCTTTGTGCATGGACCAATAACTCGCCACATTCTGTCTACCTCGGTTGCTCATAAATCCAGTAGCTGCGAGTTCTTTCATGTTTGCATTTACAAAAGGCTCGTGCGTTTCTCCTTCCATCCATTTTTTAAGCTCGCGCTCATTGGATTTCCACTCGTAATCATTTTGAAGTATACCACCTATTTGAAAAATTTGGCTTTCATGCTTCAAAGAAACATACTTAAAAAAGTCTCTCCATATCAATTCAAAAATGAGCCAGTAGGTATCTTGATTTTTCTTGATTTCTTTTTCAAATCGTTTTACTTCGTGATAAATCTGCTTAGCAGAGATACAACCTATCGCCAGCCATGCGCTGAACTTACTGCTGTAATCAATTCCGACCAGTCCATTTCTGGTCTTTTTATAATATTGAAGTTTCTTCGTTTGCCAGAAATAGTGATCCAATCGTTCCCAGGCGGCAGTCTCGCCACCATTCCATGGAAAAGCACTGCGACTGTCTTTTTCAAAGTCCTCTAACCCCAATTCTTTTAAAGTTGGAATTTGAGTTTGCGCTACTTCTGGAAGTTCTTGAGAGTAATTTTTGATATCGACCAATTCTCTGACCTCACTCTGCTTTTCACACTTCTTTCTAAATTCTGTAAAAACTCTAGGCAACTGACTCCAGTTTTCAAAAGGGACCTCTTCTGGATGAAACAGGAACTGATCGTATACTCGATGCCCTTTTACTTTATCTTTTAATCCTGCACTTTCCATCGCCTTTCCTAAATCTTCTTCTTGTTTCAACTCATCTCGCGTCCATTCCTTTTGGAGATAAATAGTTGAAATAGAGTGTTGAACTATCAATTCTGGGATAACGGTGGCTGGTGTTGCATGAAATATCAAAAGCGGAATGTGGTGCTTTTCAAGATGAGCACGCAAATCCTCCAAGGCTTCTCTAATAAACTGCGCTCGATATTTTCCTGTTTTACCAAAGGGAAGTTTGATATCCAGATCAAATCCGAAATCACTTGCTGAATAAAATGCGGGATCAAAACAGTACACCCCAATAACATCCCCCTCCTTCTCACAAGCCGCTTTTAAGCTTTGATTATCTGCTACTCTTAAATCATTTCTAAACCAAACTAGGTTGTTCATACTATTTTTTATTTGTCAAACCGTTGAAGAACGGTTTCGCTATATACGGTGTCCATAATTGTTTAAAATCATCCTCTAAGGGCAGAATCAACGCTGCCTTTGTGAATTATTCTGACGCCTCACAGCGTTTTTTATTGCGCCGAATGAATTCGGCTTCTTGTTCCATTTTCGAGTTCGAGTTCAAATTCGAGTTCGAATTCAATTTCAATTTCAATTTCAAGAAGGCAGAATGAATTATGCCTCTATAAATTATAATGTCGCCTTGCGGCGTTCTTTTATTGAGCCGAATGAATTCGGCATACCTGATATTGAACCAATTTCATTTTAACTCGTTTTTAATTTCAAATCATCAAATCAATAAACGTTTTCGACTATCGCTCCAACTGCATTATCAAATTACCACATCGTCAAATCATTTATTGGAACTGCATTTCTTACTGCAGTACTTGACCGTTTCCCAATTCTTTTCCCACTTTTTGCGCCAGGTGAATTCGCGTTCACAAACCGGACAAACCTTGGTAGGTAACTGATGCTGATTACGTGCTTTTTGTTTCATAACATTTTCTGCATAAACGCAAATCTCTTTTAATAGTCAAGCCGTTGCAGAACGGTTTCGCTATATAATGTCTCTATAGTCTTTTAAAATCATCCTCAAAGACAGAATAAATGCTGCCTCTATGAAATTATAATATCGCCTCACGGCGTTTTTTTATGACAACGAATGGAGGCAGAATGAATTCTGCCTCTGTGAAATTATTTTGTCGCCTCACGGCGTTTATTTATGACACCGAATGGAGGCAGAATGAATTCTGCCTCTGTGAAATTATTTTGTCGCCTCACGGCGTTTTTTTATGGCGCCGAATGAATTCGGCTTCTTTGTTTCATTTTCAAGTTCGAGTTCGAGTTCGAATTCAAGTTCACTCCTCCTTCCCGGTTTTCATAGAGATTTCTTCCAGGTCTTTATCCAGTTGTGCATAGCTGAGTCTCTTTTCTACTTTGGCGACAGCATAACCGTCCAGACCATTTATAGTAACTGTTCCAGCTTTTCCCAGATCCACCCAACCATCTTCTGCCAAGTGATCTTCATTCAAAAAGATATCGGTAATTTTACAAATCACCAGTATGCATTTGTTTTCTTCTAAGTAATATTCATTCACATATTCTGCTGCGAGTTGCACCGGAGCCTCTTTTACAAAAGGGGTTGAAAACCCATCTCTTTCTATCTTTGCAATAGCCAACTTCTCAAATTCAGAAATAGAAGCATCGTACTTGGAACTGGATTGATGAGCGTGATCTATCAAGGATTGAGGTAGGTGATTGAGTGTGATCTTACCCGTTTCTTTAAGGTTATAATAGGTATGACCTACACCATGTCCTAAGGGTCTTTGCACAAAACTAAATAGCGCCGGATTGCTCCCTAAATGAGTCACACTGCTAAAAACAGCCACATTATCTACACCATCTTTTGATCGAGTGGCCAGTAAATTAGCACTTTTAAATCCCGTGATACTGTTCACCAAGTTGCCCCGATAAATGCGTTCATAATTCTGAAGTTCTTCAAGGCCGATGTGTTTCATTGTTTAACTTATATCTTCAAAGATAAAACAAAACCCTTTTGTATGTGGTTTTTGAAATGTTTAAACTTTATTAAATTGCTGTATGGATTTACAAAAGGTATTTGAGCTCAACAAAGAAACTTGGAATACCAAAACAGGTATTCATTATGAAAGTAAATTTTATGATAAGCAAGCTTTCGCGAAAGCGAGAAACTCATTAAACTCCTACGAGATCAACGCCCTTGGCGAGGTAACCGGCAAGAGTTTACTGCACTTGCAATGCCACTTCGGACAAGACTCATTGAGTTGGGCAAATAAAGGCGCACAAGTAACCGCTGTGGACATCTCTGATAAAGCCATCGAGTTAGGAAAAAAACTAAGCGCCGAATTAGAACTGCCAGTCGACTTTGTGTGCTGTAATGTTTTGGAGACTTCGCAACATGTAAAAGAGCAATTTGACATTGTTTTTACGAGTTATGGCAGCATAGGCTGGTTGCCAGATTTAAAACCTTGGGCGCAAATGATAGCCGAAAGATTACGGCCTGGCGGCCTTTTTTATATGGTGGAGTTCCATCCTATTTTATGGATGTTTCACTACAGTAAAGAAAAACCTATTTTAACATACCATTATTCACAAAACGAAGCCATCTACGATGAATATCCCGGCACCTATGCAGATCCTACTTCAAAAATGATTTCTAAAGAGTACGGATGGAACCATTCTTTGAGCGAAGTGATCCAGTCCTTACTTGATGCAGGTCTAACTTTAGAGCTTTTTGCTGAGCACGATGGCAGTCCCTATGATGTATTTCCTGATATGGAATTGCATGATGACGGACTTTATTATATTAAGGATGGATTAAACCCTTCGATTTTTGAGGTTAAGGTTAGGAAGTAGAAATAAGAATATCGATTATGGAGTATAGATGCTTTAACTGCTGAAAAGAGACCAGAAACAAGAAACGAGAGAAAAGAGGAGTCGCTTTCTCTTCGATAAATCTCGTGACAACCGATCCTATTTTGTTTTCCCAGAAAATTTGGGCTCTAGGCTTTATAATTAAAGAAAGGTATCTGTATACAAATTTATCTGGGATCCACTAAGGGTCGAAATACTCAAAAATACAGTCTAAAGATACAAGACTTTTGAGTTAAATATAATTCTGAAACAGCAAGACAAAAAAAATCCCTTTTCAATAACTTGAAAAGGGATTTTTCTATAGAATGAAATGTATCTCTAAGAGTCCACCACTTCTGCATCTGGTGCATTTTTCATAACGCTTTGGATACCATTATCTCGAGCACTTTCTGACTCGTACATTTCGCTTTTTCCTATGACTTGACCATTGGTAGCGGTAAGGTTAAAATAAGGCTTTCCAGAAGTACTTACTCCTTTAGTATAGCGCTTCTCCTCTTGCGAATTCTTACGAACCGACTCCATACCATTATCCAGAGCTGCTTTAGTCTTATAGCCTTCACTAGCTAATATATTTTGCCCATTACCTGCTTTTAATCTAAAGCGGTATTCTTCTGATTTATTTTTATAAACTTCAAATTTTCCCATGTCCGTATCTTTTATATGGATGCTAAAGATAAAATACTTCTTGGAAATCTAAAAATTAAAACCTAGCTATTAATCCAGCGTTGATACCAAACGGGTGTCCAGGTCGCAAACCAGCTGGTTGTCGAGACACTGCATACTCATTATCCAATACATTAATCATGTTTAAAGTACCAGTCAGGTTTTTATTGAAATTATACCTTCCAGAAATATCAATTATAAAATTACGATCTACCCTTTCTGAAGCTATCGTATTACCTGATCCAGCAACAGTTCTCATTTCTCCTACAAATCTAGCATTGGCATTGATATCAAATTTTGAATGTGACAGACCTGCAAGAAAACTCCATTGATTTTCTGCGATATAAGGAATTTCATCTCCTATGACTACCTCTCCATAAACGTTGCTATCAAAAGCATTTTGGAACTCGGTTTGTGTATGAGTGTAGTTCAAGGTAAGTGGTAATGACCAATTACTATTCCCCTCGAATAGATCATAAGAAAAACTTACTTCTATTCCAGCGACATTTACTTCTCCAGCGTTGAACATATCTGTCGTTCCTCCACCACCGATTGCGGCGAGATCACTTCCTAATAAATTGCTGTAATCATTAAAAAATACCGTAGTTTCTCCTCTTAATCCTTTTATAAGAAAACGAGAACCTAATTCATAGTTAATACTTTCTTCCGCATCTGCATCAGGTGCACTTCCCGGAGGGGAAAATCCTTTATGAACACCTCCAAAGAAAGACCATAGATTATTGATGCGGTAATTTGCTCCTACTCCAGGAATAAAAACATTAACGCTATTTTCCCGAGAGCTCAAGCTTGCACCAGTGCGACCAGGATCATTACTTCCGTAATTATCTCTAGTAAGGGTGATATCCTCATATCTCAAACCTGGAGTTAATGTTAACTTTCCAAAGTTTGCTTTGTAGAGGGCATGAAAAGCAATCGCTTCGGCATCTGACACACGGTTAGCATCTGTACCTCTAGTGGCCGGAGAAGTTAGCGCTAACTGACCGTTTTCTACACCGTATAAATCCACCCATTGGAAGCGATCTTCTTGATCTGTATGGTAACGTACCCCTAATTCTAGATCACTCAAAATATCATTGCCGAATCTTAGATTCACCTTAGATTGAACTCCTCTAGAATAATACACTCGATTGTTTGCTTTTACTCCCAAAACATCTTCGGCAGTATCTTGTCCACTAGAAATAGCATTGTATTCACTTGCGTAAGTCGTGGGATCTGTAAGTATGTTATTAATGGATACCCTACCATTTCCAGTATTTACATAATCGAGTTTGTACCAGTTTCTTTTAAAGTTATTAGAATAAGCTGTAGTTTGAACCGTAATATTATGAGCAGGCTTGATAAGGTGTGTCAATTGAATTTGATCGTGCTCAGTGACAATATTATCAACTGCACTACCTAAGTACCTTCTGTAAGGATTTGTTTCAAAATCTGCGTCAGTGAGACCTAAATAAGTTTCCTTATCTAAGCCTTCACTGTACTGTAACTTTAAAGTTAACGATTGCTGGATTTTTGCAGACGCCTTTGACCTGTAACTTAATTTTCCACTGTAATCATTGCGATCAAAACCGGTGTTTCCTCCATTATCTATACTTTTAAATCCGTCACTACTGAAGTTTAAAAAATCTACCATATAACCCCATTGTTCTCCACTGTCACCTATACGCAGTTCAGTCTGTCTTGAATTATAGTTCCCCATACTCATTCGAGCGTAACCATTTAACTCATTAGGTATAGAGCTAGATACAAAATTGATGGCCCCACCAGTAGTAAAAGGTCCATATTGCACCTGACTGCTACCCTTTAACACTTCTATAGCTTCCATACGAGCTATATTAGGAAAATAATAAGCTGCAGGAGCTGAGTAAGGAGCTGGAGCGATAAGCACCCCGTCTTCCATCAAGGTTATTTTTGAAGATCGCTCAGCTTGTGTACCTCTTAATGAGATATTAGGTCGCAATCCAAAACCATCCTCTTCTGTAACGTTTACACCAGGAATAGAGAGCAAAGCTCTGTTCACGTCCGTATAATTAAATTTGCTCAGGTCTGTTGAAGACATATAGTAAGAGGATCCTGTTCTATTCTGAGCTTCAAACTTACTTCCTATGAGAGA
This sequence comes from Nonlabens sp. Ci31, assembly GCF_012974865.1. Classification (NCBI taxonomy): domain Bacteria; kingdom Pseudomonadati; phylum Bacteroidota; class Flavobacteriia; order Flavobacteriales; family Flavobacteriaceae; genus Nonlabens; species Nonlabens sp. Ci31. Next base: position 157,226 of record NZ_CP043633.1, read on the forward strand.
ATTAGGCTTGAGATGAATCACTTTTAGATTCTTAACAGAATCTACTGGTTGTTCGTTTTGGGCCTGTGATAGTTGAATACTGACAACTATAACAACGAGACTTAGTATTCTTTTCATTTATTTAGATTAAGTATAAATAGAGTTTTAAATTCGGCTGCAAATTTAAAACGCTTATTTAGATTAAATAAACATAAGGGCTAGTTTTAACAATTGTTATTACTTATACCAAGACGCAAAATCATTGATAAAATATATAGAATGATTCTAAATAAGTCTTTTCTAACTGATAGGTAGGTGGATACTCATCTGTTTTGTTGAATGATCTGTTGGGAAGTTTCGCTTTCGCGAAAGCGAAAAAATAAAAAATAAAAACTTGATCATACCCTACATAAAAATTACTGCCACTTTCATTGATCAGACTTAGGGTATATCTATAGAAAACAATTTGGTCCAGACAACTATCAACGACTTAGACCAACTCTGCTTCAAAAAGCTCTGTAAAATAAATTTTGATTTTGGACTTCACTTCTTCTAGGTCTACTTCCCTCTTCAATTCTGTAGCTAGAGAAGTCACTGCTTTATCGTCAATACCGCATGGAATGATATGATCAAAGTACCCCAAATTTGTATTGACATTAAAGGCAAAACCGTGCATGGTCACCCAACGACTTGCGCGAACTCCTAGAGCACAAATCTTGCGAGCAAATGGAGTTCCTACATCCAGCCACACGCCAGTCTCTCCATCACTACGTTCTCCTTTGAGGCCATAATCGGCTAGGATTTTAATGAAAATTTCTTCTAGAAAACGAAGGTATTTGTGAATGTCGGTAAAGAAATTGTCCAGATCGAGAATGGGATAGCCCGTAATCTGTCCAGGCCCGTGATAGGTAATATCACCACCTCGATTGATCTTGTAAAAAGTAGCTCCTATTTTTTCAAGCAAAGCTTTATTTGCCAGTAGATTTTCAAGATCACCACTTTTACCTAAGGTATACACGTGATCGTGTTCTACAAAAAGTAAATGGTTAGATGTCTCCAGTCCAGCATCTTCTCGTCTGTTTTTGATTTTAGTATTTAGAACATTCTTAAAAAGTTCTTCTTGGTAATCCCAAGTCTCCTTGTAATCCTTGCGACCTAGATCCTGAAAATTAACTTTTTTATTCATGTTACAAAGGTAAAAGTAAGAAGTCGGTTTACCTTGAAGATAGTATAAGATTTACCTATCTGGATTATTCAAAATAATCAAGGCAGCAATCACACCAGGAATCCAACCTAGTAGGGTGAGAATAAAAACAATAATAATAGAACCGCAACCTTTGCCTATAACAGCTAGTGGTGGGAAGATAACAGAAAGAATAACACGCCAGATGCTCATAAATTGATTATTGATTATTGATTATTGGTTATTGGTTATTGGTTATTGGTTATTGGTTATTGGTTATTGGTTATTGGTTATTGGTTATTGGTTATTGGTTATTGGTTATTGGTTATTGGTTATTGGTTATTGGTTATTGGTTATTGGTTATTGGTTATTGGTTATTGGTTATTGGTTATTGGTTATTGGTTATTGGTTATTGGTTATTGGTTATTGGTTATTGGTTATTGGTTATTGGTTATTTTTTTGCTTCGCAAAAAAATAAAATTCCTCATGCCCCATTACTCATTACTCATGCCTCATGCCCAATAAATAAGACCCTAAAAAAAACATTTTGTTACACATTAGGAAATCACTGTTTCAAAAGTCACCTTAATATATAACATCATATGCAACTTGATGAACTGTTTGGGGATTATGACCCTATCTAAGAGCGAAGAAAAATTCGTTTCCCGTTTTAGACTTTAATTTGGATATTGATTTTGATTTTATTCTACCTTTGCATGCTTAATTCAAAGAAACAATATGCAACTTTCTGAACAAGAAATCGTACGCCGTGAAAAACTCGGCAAGCTGCGTGAGATGGGAATAGACCCTTATCCAGCAGCGCTTTATCCAGTAGATTTCACCTCTAAAAAGATAAAAGCCGATTTCCAAGAAGGTAAACAGGTGGTTATTGCTGGACGTTTAATGCGCAAGAAGATACAAGGAAAAGCTTCTTTCGGAGAGATTCAAGATGCTGATGGACGTATTCAGGTTTATTTTAACCGAGACGAAATTTGTCCAGGTGATGATAAATCCATGTATAATGATGTGTTTAAAAAGTTATTAGACCTCGGTGATTTTATAGGAATCAAAGGAGAACTTTTTAAGACGCAAGTAGGTGAAATAACCGTTAACATTAAGGAATATACCTTATTGAGTAAGGCCTTAAAACCATTACCACTTCCTAAAAAGAATGCGGAAGGAAAGACCTACGATGAATTTAACGATCCAGAAACACGTTACAGACAGCGCTATGCAGATCTTGCAGTGAATCCGCATGTAAAGGAAGTATTTATTAAAAGAACCAAGCTTTTTAATGCCATGCGATCGTTTTTTAATGAACGTGAGTATTTTGAAGTAGAAACTCCTATTCTACAGCCTATTCCTGGTGGTGCCGCAGCGCGTCCTTTTAAAACGCATCACAACTCCCTAGACATGCCACTTTATATGCGTATTGCAAATGAGTTGTACTTAAAAAGATTGATCGTAGGTGGTTTTGACGGTGTGTATGAATTCAGTAAAAACTTCCGTAACGAAGGAATGGATCGCACGCACAATCCAGAATTTACAGCGATGGAAATATATGTAGCTTACAAAGACTACAACTGGATGATGGACTTCACAGAGGAGCTTCTTGAGAATTGCGCGGTAAGCGTGAATGGAGAAACAACCAGCCAGTTTGGAGAACACAAAATTGAATGGAAAGCACCTTACCCTAGAATAACCATGCGCCAGTCGATTATTGATTTCACAGGCTTTGATATTGATGGGAAAAATGAGGAAGAGTTGTTCGCTTTCGCGAAAGCGGAAGGAATAGAAGTCAACGCCACCATGGGGAAAGGAAAGTTAATCGACGAGATCTTCGGAGAGAAATGTGAAGGTCAGTATATCCAGCCTACGTTTATCACAGATTATCCTAAAGAAATGTCCCCCCTGTGCAAGCAACACCGAGATAATCCAGAATTAACCGAGCGTTTTGAATTAATGGTTTGTGGTAAAGAAATCGCAAATGCCTATTCAGAATTAAACGATCCTATAGATCAAAGAGAGCGTTTTGAAGCACAACTTGCCCTTGCCGATCGTGGTGATGATGAGGCGATGTTTATTGATCAAGACTTCTTAAGAGCACTGGAATACGGTATGCCTCCTACTTCTGGATTAGGAATAGGAATGGATAGATTGATCATGTATTTAACCAATAATCCATCGATTCAGGAAGTGCTGTTCTTCCCACAAATGAAGCCAGAAAACACTGTTTCAGTGGAGCTTAATGAAGAGGAACAGTCGGTTTTTGATTTGCTTTCTAAGTCAGGAAAAATCGAATTGGACGCTTTAAAAGATCAAGCTGGATTAAGTAACAAGAAATGGGATAAAGCTATCAAAGGACTTACTGGTAAGAAAGTAGCTAAAGTTTCTAAAACCGATGAAGGGCTTTTTGTGGAAGTGGTTTAATCACAGCTACAATAGTTAAAAACCTGCTTATTATAACTGATAGGCAGGTTTTCTATTTTAAATAGTTGGAGGTTTCATTGATTTATTCTAATAATAATTCTAACAATACTTTTGTTTTATCAAAAGAAGGGCTCGGAGCTTGCTCATCATAAACTTTTCCTTCTTGATCTATAATTATAAATCTAGGAATGGAACTAATGCCGTAAGCCTCCATAAATTTACTGTCAAAAGAATTATCTGCAAATAGTTGTACTCCTTCTAGGCTCTCGCTTTCTACCATATTTTTCCAGCTATTGTAAGCTTTCTCATCATCTACAGATATACTTATAAAAACAATATCCTCTTTACGGAAATACTCCTCTAGTTTTTTTAAATAAGGTATTTGCTTTTTACAAGGAGCACACCAAGTTGCCCAAACATCTATATAAATCAACTTACCTTTAAAATCTTCTAATGACACTTTGTTACCATCAATATCCTCGTAAGTAAATGAAGGTGATACATCTCCTTTATGTATTAGAAATAAAGAATCCAGCTTTTCTTTAGCTGCTGTAACAAATTCTTCACTTGTGGAGTATTTTTTAATAAGGTTATAATAATCCTCTGCTGTATCTTTATTTCGAGTAATTTTAGAATAGAATCCAATAAAAATACTATTCAACACCTCGTTATTACTGATTTCACGAAATTTATTATCCATATTTTCAAATCCATCCTCTGCTTCAATACGTTTTGACCAGATAGAGTTTACTAAGTAATAATAGTAAGGTTGAGTTTTATAATCTGACATGTTCTCCAAATCAATTCCTTTCAACTCTTCATAAAATGCATTTGACGGATTAATTTCTTTACCTAAATTATATTTATAAATGTTTTGGAAGTTTTGTATGCTAAATAAATAATTGAATTGAAGAGATTTCTCTTCTTGCTTGATAAAAGACTGCTTGACGTTGTACTCAGAAAGTTCCTTTTGAAGTCTTGTTTTTAAATTACTAATATTTTCAAGAAATTTATTTTCATCAACATCATAGAACACCTCTACTTCTTTGGTAATTTCTTTGGTGAGTCGTGCTTTTTTTGAAAGATATTTATTTTTTTGAGCACCAACACCTTTGAATTGCAAGGTCCCTTCTAAATCACTAGCATCAAAGTAAATTTCCAATCTGTCTTTAGCATCTAAATGTACATAAATCGACTCCCGCCCATATTCAAGTAAGTAAAAGCTTGTGTCCAAGGGTGCTTTTAAATTAAAATCCCCATTTGAATCAACTGTCGCAGTATGGATTGGGCGATCATTTATTGTTTTAATAGTAACCTTATCAAAACTTGAATTCTCTACCGAGCCTTTAATTTGAGTTTGATAAACAATTGTACGGGCAAAGCCTGCAGTTCCTATAAACAGGCTCATTAATATAAATAGATTTTTAATCATTATAGCAAAGGTGTTGGAGTTCAGAGTTAAATAGGAGAAAAGTTAAGATCCACCTGATCCAAAGGTAAAAAAGTATTGCAAATCAAAAGTTTTTCTAGGCTCAAATTAAACCTTATTAAAAAAACTACGTCATATAATTATAACATTAAAAGGAATAAGAATGAAAAAGTTAATGATTTTAGTAGCAATACTAGCAGTAGGTTTTGCAAATGCTCAACCTGGAGAAAGGAATTTAACTCCAGAACAATTAGCATCGATTCAATCTAAAAAAATGACTCTTGTTTTAGATCTTGGTAACAAACAACAAGCGCAAGTAGAAAAATTATTATTGGTAAACGCTAAAGAACGCCAAGCTCATAAAATGAGTAGAGAAGATAGAGCCCAACTTACTGATGTACAAAAAGCGGCAAAAATGGAGACCATGCTGGATAAGAAAATCACGATAAAACGTAAAATGAAGAATATTTTAAATGCAGATCAATACAGCAAATGGGAAGAAATGAAGGCTAAAAGAGCAGAAAGAAAAAGGGGAAAAAACAAAAGAGGTGAAAGAAGAGATCGCAACAATTAATGGTTGAAATGGACTGCTTTTAGTAATTAACTTTCCCGTTATCAGAGCTGGTTTCATAATTGAAGTCAGCATTTTACTTAGAATCCCTTTTGACCTTTTAAGGGAAACCTATAATTGTAGCTTTTATGCAAAATGAAAATTTAGTGTATCCTGCATGATTTACAGTGAAAAGAAAAGTCCAAATGAGCACTACATATCCAATTAAATCGTTACTTTTAAAAATTAAGAACAAATATACTCATGAAGAAATTACTTTTTATAGTTGCGATCTTTGCAGGATCTTTATCTTTTGCTCAACAGGAAATAAGCAATTCACAACAAGAATTGAGTAAAAACACTAGTGCGAGAGTTCAAGCATTTAATGAAAAAATAGAAACGAAGGTAACTGCGATTGTTGAGATCACAAAACTGGAGAAAAAGAAACACTCCGAGCTTAAAGAAATAGTTGCTACTAAAGAAATGCTATTGATACGTCTCGATCGTGAAGGAAAAGAAGCCCAAGATTATCAAGGACGACGCAACGATATCATGAACAACTACCAAGATCTCCTGAGAAAATTATTAGGAGAATCAAAATTCAACTTACTTCAAAGCAAAGTTAGCCCTAAGTAAAAAAGTTATTCTTAAATAAAAAAACCGTTCTTTTATCAAGAACGGTTTTTTTATGTTTCACTTTCAACGGTCTTAAAGTGAGCAAATCCCCAGTTAGCTAGCTATGGTATTTTTACAGTGCTTATAAAGCATAGCACGAAGTAGTACTACCACTTTGCCACCACTTCTCTACTTGCCTCTATAGTTTTATCAAGGTCTGCATAACTCAATGCATCGTTTAAGAAATAGGATTCAAAAGCACTAGGTGGTAAATAAATACCTCGCTCTAGCAAGCCGTGGAAAAACTTCTTGAACCAGTCATTATTTCCTGTAGCTGCACTAGCAAAATCAACTACTTCTTGGTCTGTAAAATGTACCGACATCATCGATCCATAACGATTGATCTGGAAATCAATTCCTTTTTCAGAAAGTACGCTGTCTATTCCTTTGTGCAGGTATTCTGTTTTAGCAGCTAAGCTATCAAAAACTTCAGGATGATTTTTCAAATGAGACAACATCGCTAGACCAGCACTCATCGCCAGCGGATTCCCACTTAATGTTCCTGCTTGATACACGGGTCCTAAGGGAGCTAGGTGGTTCATTATTTCTTGACGAGCAGCAAACGCACCTACCGGCAGTCCTCCTCCGATCACCTTACCGTAGGTGACTATATCTGCTCTCACTCCAGTAGTTTCTTGTGCACCCCCTTGAGCCAGTCTAAAGCCAGTCATCACTTCATCAAAAACAAATAAAGCGCCGTTGTCATCACACAGTGATCTGATGCCTTCTAAGAAACCTTCTTTGGGCACTATGCAGCCCATGTTTCCTGCAATAGGTTCTATAATTACACAGGCAATCTCGCCTTTATTTTTCTTAAATATATCAGCTACCTGATCTAGGTTATTATACGGTGCAAGTAAGGTATCTTTTGCAGTACCTTGAGTCACACCAGGACTATTAGGACTACCGAAAGTCACTGCACCACTACCCGCTTGAATCAAGAAGGAATCACTATGACCATGATAACATCCAGCAAATTTTATGATCTTATCACGTCCAGTATAACCTCTAGCAAGTCTTACGGCACTCATACAAGCCTCCGTACCAGAATTCACCATTCTAATTTGATCCACATTAGGAGCCATAGAAATAGCGAGTTTTGCAATTTCTGTTTCAATGGCAGTAGGCATTCCGTAAGAGGTGCCTTTTTTCGTTGCATTGATTACGGCCTCTACGACAGGCTCAAAAGCATGACCTAAAATCATCGGGCCCCATGAGGCGATATAATCTATAATTTGATGACCATCTTCTGTTTGTAAATACGCACCTTTTGCACGTTCTACAAAAACAGGATCACCCCCTACAGCATTAAAGGCCCTTACTGGAGAGTTCACTCCGCCGGGGATATATTTTTTTGCTTCTTGAAAAAGCGCACTACTTCTTTGGTAAATAAATGACATAAAATGGATTTATTATTTAACGATAAGCACTTGGCCTATGTTTAACTCGTCTGATTTTAATCTATTGAGTTTTTTAAGTTGATCAATAGTGATGGCGTATTTTTTTGAAATCCTGTATAAGGTATCGCCTTTTACGACAACGTATTCCTTAGTAAAACTAGTCGTGTTATTTTCTTTTACTTCCTCTACGACTCTAGGTTTCTCATCAATAGACTTACCCAAAGCCATATTATCATAACGATACAACTCGTAACGTTCAATAAGACTGATCAATTTTTGCGGGTACTTCCTATCGGTTGCATAACCAGCTTCTCTCAAGCCATTTGCCCAACCTTTATAATCGTCTTGATCCAATTCAAAAAGTCCCGCATACCGCCTTCGGTCTTTTAAAAATAAGGAGTGATCTCTATAAGAATAACTCGCATCATTATACGTACGGAAGCATTCTTGATCTTCATCATCATCATGATAGATACGTCCACCGGTCCATCCTGTATGACATTTGATTCCAAAATGATTATTTGCTTCTAACGCCAGTCTTCCATTACCCGAACCGCTTTCTAGAATTCCTTGTGCAAGGGTTATACTTGCCGGAATTTTATAAAGTTTCATTTCTTGAATAGCAACATCCTTAAAATCTTCCACATAGTTGGCAATTTTATCCGTACTGCGGGTGGTTGTTGTAGTCGTAACCTTATCGTTTTCCTGAATAACTACGGGTGCATTAGGAGTCGTTGTGGTTCTTTTTGATTTTTGTTTGGTAGTTCTAACGTGTTTCTTAGAGCCGCAAGAAACTAAGAACATTCCAGCTAATAATAAGGAGCAAAGGAGTCTAAAATTGATTTTCATAACTAAGCTTAAGGCGTCGTTTTTTTTCTAACATTTTATTATATCCAGCAATTGATTGCAAACCGCCAGTATGGACAGCTAAAATACGGGTTTTACCTTTGATAACGCCACTTTCAACCATTTGTTCTATACCGTACATCATTTTTGCTGTATAAATGGGTTCTAATGGGATTCCATAAGGGTTTTCTATAGTTAGGCTTTCGCGAAAGCGAGTATTCATATAATCAATTAATCGATCATCAGACTTTGCATAACCGCCAAAAGTCATTTCATTCACCACCTCAAAATCCCTTCTAAGGGTGTATTGTTCAATCTCTTCTTTCATAAAGCCTCCTTTTAAAGCAGAGAAAACAATAACTTTTTGATGTGGTGAAGCAGTGTTAATAATTCCCGCAGCTGTACCACCAGTACCAGCAGCTACGCAAATAATATGGTAATAGGTGGTATCGTATTCTGTGAGAATTTCCTCCGTTCCTTTTACAGCAAGACTGTTCGTTCCACCTTCTGGAATATTGTAGTAAGAGCCAAAAATAGCCTCCATCTGTGTCTGAAATGCTTTCGTGTCTTTCTCTCGATATGCCTGCCTAGAAACAAAATGAAACTGCATGCCATTTTGATGGGCTTTTTTTAAAGTGCTGTTGTGAGCAAATGTCTTTTCCAGATCCTCAGCTAACTCTTCTCCCCGTATAACCCCTATAGTACGTAAATTAAGAAGTTGTCCTGCTGCCGCAGTTGCTGCAATATGGTTAGAAAAAGCACCGCCGAAGGTCAGAATAGTGCGCGCACCTTGCTTTTGAGCCTCAAGAAGATTGTATTTGAGTTTACGCAACTTATTCCCTGAAACCTCTTTGTGGAGTAAGTCTTCTCTCTTCATGTCCACCTCAATTTCTAAATCTGGAAAAGATTTGAACTTTTGATTCACAGAATCATTTGGTGTAAAAAGCCTATTCATACGCATACTTTTTACTGTAAAATTTCAAAAACGAAAATAACTTTCGGCTTTTTAAATAGTGGAGACTTGCCTCATTGGAATAAGCTTCTCTTTCAAAGACGATATTCCTGTATGCGAGAAAATGATTTTTAAACCTCAACAGCCGAATCAAATAATCGGTTCCATACCACGTATAGAAGAAAATGATGACTAATTCCTTTTGCTGTGCGGCATGAATATGTTCATGATTTATACAAACAAGGTCCTTGACATATTCTTTATCCTTTACCAACAAAAATGGCCATAGCCTTATGCCGTTGTATGTTTTAAGCTGTTTTGAGGGTATAGGAATCATAAGTGCAAAGTTATTCATTTACTGCTTGATTTTGGGTCGTGTGCATATCAGATGCGTGCGATTTTATCTGGCTTTTGTAATGCCAGCCTAACAACCTTCCATAACGCGCATTACAAATGCGCCATTAGCATACACGCATCAAAAGATAGGCGCGACCTGGTGTATACAGATGATTGTAGTTGTGACGTAAAAATTATTATTATTTGGTAGAACTCATAAGGCGCATTGCAAATGCGCTCTTATTACACACTATCAAATATATGTGCGAGATGCAGTAGGAATAGCAGCACCTGTAAAAAACTGTTTTAAAATAATATCTACGTCAAAAAAAATAGTGATCGAAGCTAAAACTCCAATCACTATGATGTATGCATAATGCTATAAAGGCATTACCAATTATAAAAATGGAATGGCCTAATTACCCTCACTTAACGTAAAGCTTCCATCCCCATTAAAATTTGAAAGGTTAATGGTCACGGTCCATGTTCCTGGGGTACCGGCAGATGTTACACCAGAAAAGGAATCTGGCTCGACAGCACCATTCAAAGACCTGTCTAAAACTGTTGTACCATCTGCATCTTTGACAATCATTTGAAATACACCAGTAGCAGAAGATGTAATATCTGCATTATAGTCTGCAGTAGAAAGGTCGTTTTGCCAGTTAAAAGTTTCAGAGGCAGCACCACCATTACCTGAAAAGTCACCGCCTATATCACCAGTAATACCTTCCGTTAACCTCACATTTGCGATTAAGTCATCATCATCAGAGCAGCTGTGTAAGAAGAATGCCGTGGAGATAAGTGTTAGAATAATAATAGGTTTTAAAAATTTCATAATATATATTTTCCACGTAAAATAGATCTTTTTATGCATTACTAAATATTTATATTTTTAATATAATGCATAAGTGTTATTTATGTGTAGCGAGCATATATTCTGGTTGCGTAACGACCATAGGGGCTATTGCCACCTGCAGGTGGAACACCATCATTTAAATACCGATAAAACAACTCTTTATCTGTTCTATTTTCTGTGGATACTATCGTATTTTTAAAACATGAAAAAGATTATTCCTGTAGAAGAAGGCGATTATTATATAACACCTCAAGGATACCGCTGCTTTACAGAGCAATACCACCTTAAAAGAGGTTATTGTTGTGAAAGCGGTTGCCGCCATTGCCCGTATGGTTATGATAAGAAAACAAACAGCCAAAATTAAAATTTCATGAATGACACTAATTCTTTAGCAGGCTTTCGCGAAAGCATACAAACAGGGATTCCTGAAACATTACCAGCAGCTTATAGATACGATCCTGATGTGAATCATGCTCCTAAACGCAAAAAAATTCTTACCGCTGATGAGGAAAAGCTGGCACTGCGTAATGCGCTCCGGTATTTTGATCCCAAACATCATGAGTTATTATTAGCAGAATTCAAAGAAGAACTAGATACTTACGGCCGTATTTACATGTATCGTTTTATGCCAGCCTATGAGATCAAAGCAAGAAATATAGCCGATTACCCAGCGCAATCACAACAAGCCGCTGGAATCATGTTGATGATACAAAATAACCTAGATCATGCCGTGGCACAGCACCCACATGAGTTGATCACCTATGGTGGTAATGGAGCTGTTTTTTCTAACTGGGCGCAATACCTTCTTACCATGAAGTACCTCAGTGAAATGACTGACGAGCAAACCTTGGTCATGTACTCTGGACATCCCATGGGATTATTTCCTTCTCATAAAATGGCTCCACGTTGCGTGGTAACTAATGGAATGATGATCCCTAACTACTCACAACCTAACGACTGGGAAAAGTTTAATGCGCTAGGTGTCACACAATACGGACAGATGACCGCTGGTTCTTTTATGTATATAGGACCACAAGGAATCGTTCATGGAACTACCATTACAGTTCTCAATGCTTTTAGAAAAATTAAAAAAGAACCCACGGGAAATATATTTGTGACTTCAGGATTAGGCGGCATGAGCGGCGCTCAGCCTAAAGCTGGAAATATCGCTGGCTGTATTACTATTTGTGCAGAGATGAATCCTAAAGCCGTTCATACCAGACATTCACAAGGTTGGGTGGACGTAGTGGTCTACAATACTGCAGATTTAATCTCTCGAGTAAGAGATGCTCAAGAAAAAAAGGAGCCCCTTTCCATTGCTTTTGAAGGAAACGTAGTTCATGTTTGGGAAGCCCTTTATGATGCGCAAATTCATATCGCTATAGGTAGCGACCAGACCAGTTTACACAACCCTTGGGCTGGCGGTTACTATCCAGTAGATCTTTCTTTTGAAGCATCTAACGATATGATGAGCAATCAACCCGACCTATTTAAGATTGAAGTACAAAAGTCGCTGCGAAGACATGTTGAAGCGATCAATAAACACACAGAAAAAGGCACCTATTTCTTTGACTATGGGAATGCATTCCTGCTAGAATCAAGCCGCGCCCAAGCTGATATTGTGGGGGTCGGTAAAGAATTCCGTTATTCTTCTTATGTTCAGGACATCATGGGACCCATGTGTTTTGATTATGGTTTTGGACCGTTTAGATGGGTTTGTGCCTCAAATGATCCAGAAGATCTTAAGAAAACAGATCTAATCGCGACTGCCGTATTGGAACAACTTTCTAAAGAAGCGCCAAAACGTACCCGGCAACAAATGCAGGATAACATTAAATGGATCAAAGGAGCGCAAGAAAACAAATTAGTAGTAGGTTCACAAGCACGTATTCTCTACGCAGATGCCACGGGGAGGATTGAAATTGCCCGAGCATTTAACAAAGCTATCGCTAACGGAAAAATAGGACCTATTGTTTTGGGACGTGACCATCACGATGTTTCTGGAACGGACTCGCCGTATCGAGAAACTTCTAATATTTATGACGGTTCTCGCTTTACTGCAGACATGGCGATACAGAACGTAATAGGAGATAGCTTTAGAGGTGCCACTTGGGTTTCTATCCACAATGGCGGCGGCGTAGGCTGGGGTGAAGTGATCAATGGCGGTTTTGGAATGGTAATTGATGGTAGTAAAGAGTCAGAAAATAAATTGGAGTCCATGCTGTTTTGGGATGTAAATAATGGTATCGCTCGAAGGAACTGGGCACGAAATGAAAATGCTGTTTTTACTATAAAAAAAGCGATGGAAACAAATCCTTCTTTAAAAGTCACTATTCCTAATTTGGTCAGTGATGATTTGATCAATAACTTATAATCTGTTTTTAAGCTAGTGGTTCTTGGTTCCGCTTTCGCGAAAGCATAAACATAAAAAGCAATGAAAAAACTATTTACACTTCTCGTAGTAATTGCCTTAATGGCAAGCTGCCAAACAGTACGAGTATCACAAGATTATGCGTTAGGTACTGAATTCAGTAACTATAAAACATATGCCTATTATAAAAAAGGCGTGGATGAGGCAAAAATTTCGGAACTAGATAAAAAACGAATCTTAAGAGCTATCGATACAGAAATGGCAGCAAAAGGATTTATAAAATCTGAAAACCCAGACGTATTAGTCAGCATTTTTACTGATTCGAAAGAACGTGTCGATGTATACAATAATAACTGGGGCTGGGGCTTTGGTTACGGCTGGGGCTGGGGCGGCGGTTTCTGGGGTAATAACATGAATAACAATGTCACCAGAACTACAGAAGGTATCCTTTACATAGATTTAATAGACGCTCAGAAAAAAGAATTGATCTGGCAAGGAGTAGGAACAGCACCGCTTAAATCCACTCCAGAAAAGAAAGTAGAACGCACTAATGAAATTGTAAAAGAAATCTTACAACAGTTTCCACCGATGCCTAAAAACTAGTATCGCATCACCTATAAAAAATCCCATTTTATTAAATTGAAATGGGATTTCTTTTGTCTTAATTTTTGGCGTCCTAATTATCGATCTTTTGGCTGAAAGGCAAAAGGGATAATTTCTTATCTCATCTTTAATTTTACTGAATTTACCAAAATGTCCCAGTACTTAAGTATGCCATCTTTTTATTTAGAAAATGGATATTTTAATTACTCTACATAATTCTCAAACCAAGAACATTCTTTCAGCACCTCTTTGTAATATGCTGTATCTGAATAGCCGTCTCTCAATTGGTTGAAATAAACTTTATGATCACCACAAATATCAAGCTCATAGGTATTCCTATCATAATCATAATTTCCGTCTTCACAACTATTGGTTTTGGCGAGCATAAAAAGCAGAGCCGCTTTGGTTTCTTTAGAGCCGCTCTCTGAGCGCAGTCCTTTTAAGAGATACTTTGTTGCTTGACCCAGAATAAAACTGTCATCTATGACTTCTTCTTCACCATCGTCATCACCATAACTTGGAGCATTTAAAGTATTGCGGTTATCATTGCTGATGTAATAGCTATTGTTCATAAACCAGCCTTTATGACTCATGTTGTACCAAGCATTACCGATCATGTAATAGTAGTCAGAAGCTTTATCAGGATTGCTTTGTGCAAGCTGTTTTAGCCGGATCAGTGTTTGCGCTAATTGAATCTTATTGTCCTTGTAAGATTCGCGTTTTTTACTAGAATCAATTTCTTTTGCGTTTTCTCCCAAAATAGTTGAATAGGTAACATGAAAGTCATTTGAAATAGTAGTAAAAGGCACATTCATATACTCTTTAATCGAGGCAGAAAATAATTCTGCACGCACGCCTTTTTCCCAAAACACTTCTGGTCTTTTTACTTGCTTGAATTCGATAATCGCTTCTTCTAGCTGATCTTGTCTCAGGTGATACGTACCTCGTAAATCGTGAACATAATCTTTAGGCCGCGTCTTCATTCGTTGGATAATGGTCTTTTCAAAAGATGTGGGATTAGACAGTCCAACAAATATGTCAAAATTATTGATGTACTCCTCTTTCAGGTAATAATATTTAGCGTCATACTCCCAACTACTCCCGTGTAAGTTCCCTACCCCAGTCCAATCGTATGGCTTATCACTTGAATAAGAATCATAATCTATAGAAGCCAATACACTTGTAATAGGATTTCCAGCATCTTTATACAACGCACTGATATGATTGAAAAAAGCTGCTACCGTAGGCTTATGAGTTCTCAAGTCTTCATCACTAGCGATGCGTTCATAACTTTGATTGATTTTTTTTCTATCCAAAGATTTGATGCTCATAAATTGTACCGCCGTTTTTAACCTTTTGAAATGCTTTTTATATGCAGTTCCAGGTCGTAAAGTAGACATATAGCTTAAGGCTAATCCATTTTCATTTTGATACAAATAAGTGGTAGCTAGTACCAGCGACCATAAATCTTTATTTTTAAGATTTTTTTCATTGAGGATGGATTTTGTGAAAAGATACAATTGCTTTGCATAGCCCTCAATAGGTTCACTTTCATCGTAATAACCCGACTCCAAATGTTCAAAAATACTAGATTGCATTTGGTCTAAATACCGAACAGCAAGCACTTCTAAATAAAGCGAATTCACATTATCACGAGCGATATTTTCCATTTCTCTTAGAACAGAGCCGCGACCGTGAAAGGCTTTGAAGAAACTCTTCACATCTGTGTTTTTATTGGAAGCCGTAAATTCTGAGTTGTTCTCTAATAGTTCCCAATTCAAAAACCTTAAGCTGATACCGCAAGTGCTGCGTCTATCTGGTAATTGATCATAAACTTCTAAGTAGGAGGTCGCTGCTAAAACCTGACGATTTTGATGATAAGCCGCACCAGCCATTTCTTCCATAGCACGATAGTAGATGTACTTATACTCGCTTGTTTTTTTAAGAATCGTGTAGAAATACCTGATCGCCGCTTCATTCTCTTGAAGGTAATGTGCCATTTTTACAGCTTGAAACCCTGCTCTATTGCGCATAAAATCGTCTGGAGCTATAGCTACAAGCTCTAATGCCTCAGAAAGTAATTCTCTTTTATCTACTGTTTTTTGTTGCTCTTGATACTCCGATCGCTCCCCCTGGTACCAACCTCTACCGCCAGATGTATCACTTGACGTATTTTGAGTTTGTTTTGCAAGGATTAAATATTCTTTAAAAAATTCAAATTTTTTAGTACTGAGTTTTTCTCCCAAATCATCATCATAAGTTTCAAAGCCCTTTTCTCCTAAAAACCATTCTAAAGGTCTTGTATAAATAATACCTCGCAGTTCTTCTTCGGTAAATTCACCATTAAAATAGGTAACCCATTCTTGTATATTGATAGACGCTAGGTTCCTATATATGGTATCGCAAAATGGAGTGTCCGGACAATTTAAAAAGGCGTGAAAATCTTTATTGACCAAAGAGAATTGGTCTATAATGGGGTAGTAACTATCCTCCCAAGCTGGATCCCAACCACAAAAAGCTCCCGTGGTATTATTAATAGTGTTACCAAAGCCCAATACTGGAAATAAAAACAACCATAATTTACTGAGCAAAAGACGATAGTTCATCAGAAGAGAATTTTAAAGTTAATGGTGAATTGATGTGATAGAATATAGTCTCATAATTAGCGTCTGATCCAGAGGCTTTTTTGATCATGGAAGAAAGTTCTTGCAGTTTTTCTTTGTTAACCGTTTCTACCCTTAAATCGTCACCTTTGTAAATAAATATGCCGTTGATATAAGAGTCTGATGTGGCTTTATAGGTGTTTTCTTTTCCCGCTTTCGCGAAAGCGGACTCCAACAAACTGGGAGTAAGATCTCTTATAAGCCCTTTAAGTTTTCCATCTCTGTAAAGAACGCCCCATTCAAAAAGCGGCAATGCGACATCGTAAGGCAACGGATAATCTTCCAGTTGCTCCAGATATTGAGCGGTGACCTCATTGCTTATGATAGAATTCATTTCTTCTTCATCCCCCAAATCGCCTACATTATAAGCCATTAGTACCACTCGATCTACAGGCGGTACACCAGTGCGTTCCTTAAATTTTACTTGATGAAGCCTCAAGGTAGCACTGATCACATAACCTGGCATTTCTTTTTTTAAGAATCTTAGGAATTCAAAAAAGTTGGTCTTTGTACGATTCGTCCAGTCACAATCAATCTGTATTTGTTTTACCGCAGCTTTACCCATCAAATTTTTATTTTGAATGCGTTTGATCTTCTCTGCCGTATTTTTAGCTAGTTTATTTAGGTTGTTTTTACTTCCGTCTTTATGAAGAAAAACCTCGTTGCGTATATAAACTACAGGAATAATTTCCTTAGCTATAATCTGTACCTCCTCATCAAACTGAATGGTTGCTATTGGAAATACACTATTGGCTTTTTGGTCTACTGTCAAATCAAAAAAGCGTACATATTCTTTATAAGTGCCCCCATCTTTGATCAACTGATCTGTTTTTTCGGTAGGATGATAGGTCGTACTCCAGTGGTAAAAGGAGTAGTTATTCTTTGTTTTCACCTCTTTTTTACAAGAAATAAAAACCACTGCAAAAAATAAAAGTATACCTATGGGGCGCATGAAATAAAGCTTCAAAATAGGGTATAAAGATACTATATTGACCGTATCATAACCCATTTATTATGAGGAGTCTGAGATAAATGAATCCGGCTTTTTTTTAGTTGGTTTCTAAATCATTTTCCTATGATTGACTGGCATTTACAACTACCTTGTAATGTATTGCTACTATTTTATCAAAGGTTTTAGAAACCGAACAGTATTTTTCAAAACTTAAATCAGCAGCTTTTTGGGCTTTGTCTGGATCAATAACTCCTTCTAAGAATACGTTTACATGCATTTCTTTAAAAGGTCTGGAGTCATCTAACAAATAACGCTCTCCCTCTACTTCTACTTTATAACTCGTAATTTCCTGGCGTTGCTTTTTAAGGATGGAAATCATATCAATCGCACTGCAAGAACCTACACCCATTAGCAATAATTCCATAGGACTTACTCCTTGAACGACCTCCATACCACTGTGGTCTATCATTACTTTATTACCTGACTTGCCTGTGGCTTCCATCAGGTAATCCTTGTTTTTTCTTTCTAGGGCTACTTTCATAATATATGCAATTTGAGACGGTGAAGATCGCATAGACATGTGAGAACTAGAAATAATCGATAGATTAATCAAGGTATATCTAAATAATTAGAATTGTATCTAATTAATTATTTAACCTCTCCTTCTATTGTTAATACCGTTAATGGCGGAGCTGTATTTGCTTCAATTATAGCATATTTAATAAATTTACCTTGTTTTTCAGGAGTAAACTGAACATAAACTTTAGTGGATTCCCCACTGCTAATTGTGCTTGATTTAATAGTAGGTATTAAACATTCACATTCCGTTAATACATTTTCTATATTTAAATCATTAGAACCTGTGTTTTCTAAATTAAAAACATATGTTGCCGTTTGTCCAACGTTCAACTCATGATCCTCAGGAGATTCAACCAGAATTTTAGAAAAGTCGGTATTGCCAAATTTAAAATAATATTGAAGTTGATCCCATTTCAAAATCATAAAAGCACTTCCAAACAGAATAAATGCAACTACTAAAAAATAAAACAAATTCTTCATAATACTAAATTTAAGGATTACTAACACATGTTCCATTACATGGTCCTTCTAACCACCAACCACAACCACTATTAGTTTGCAAACAAAATCCAGCAAAACAACTACTTCCATATATACACCAATCATCGCTTGAATTACAAGTGCATTGTCTATCACCGCCGTCTGGTGGAACAATTCCAGTATCTGTTTTATTTACATTCGATGACCCTATTTTATCTAATGTTGTGAAGTATTTTTTAGCCAAATCAGCTCCAAATTGTTCAACAACCCTTGTTTTCAATAGAGAAAATGATTGTTCCTTCGATTCCCTAATTTCTAAATTATTAAAATAATTTATTGAAAGGTGATTTCGAAGATTATTCAAAATTATTGTCTGTTCATTGTTAATAGTTGTTTTTTGAACTTCATTAAGTCTTGTAATCCAAACGTAATACTTTTCACTCGCTGATAGAGGACTATATGCCAATCGCTGCATTTTACCTTGCATCGCCAATACTTGATCAATTTTCACATAATCTAAACTTTCATAACCTTTTTCATCATCAAGTGAACATGAGATAACAATTAAGCAAATTAAAAACAACATTAACTTTTTCATATAAATAAAATTTACGTGAAGAAATAAAGAAATAAAGAAATAAAGAAATAAAGAAATTTAAATTGTTAAAAATATTATTAACTTTAAAACAACATTTTAATATGTATTGACTTATTTGTTGTTTAAACAATAGTTCTAAGTTGATTTCACTTCAACGATGTAAGTAATTTTCAAGCATTTATCAAAACTCTTAGAAACCGAACAATACTTTTCAAAGCTTAAATCAGCAGCCTTTTGGGCTTTGTCTGGATCGATAGCTCCTTCTAAGTACACTTTTACATGCATTTCTTTAAAGGGCCTGGAGTCATCTAACAAATAACGTTCTCCTTCTACTTCTACTTTATAACTCGTAATTTCCTGGCGTTGCTTTTTAAGGATGGAAATCATATCAATCGCACTACAAGAACCTACTCCCATAAGAAGCAACTCCATAGGACTAACTCCTTGAACGACTTCCATACCGCTGTGATCTATCATTACTTTATTACCTGATTTACCTGTGGCCTCCATTAGGTAATCGTTATTTTTTCTTTCTATTTGGATTTTCATGAGTAACTATTTATTATTTATGGATTGTTGATACGAACCAACCTGAACAATGTATCTTTTAGCACTAGAACCCCTCCTTCATAGGTGTGGAATCTTTGTAATTTCCATAACTCTGCTTTTGTAATTATCTTTTTAGGCTGCTTTTGCTTATATGTATTCAGTTGTAATTCTAGCCATCCTTTTTGCGTTGAGACTGGAAAACGATCTTGATAGAATTTATAATAAACCCCAAAGGTAAACTCTGCTCCAAAATAAGAGGCAGTAGGTAGTGGTTCTATTTTATAAGAGCCCTCAAAATCTGTTATCTGTAACTTTTCTGATGTTCTTAATTCGTATGGGACCTCATTCTCATCATATCCAATAAACAAAAAATCCCCCAGATCATCATATATATTATTTGGGAAAAATTTCCACGATTGATGCCAGAAACCAGTGAAGATACCAGGATCGGCTAACTGTTTACCTATGGTATATTTATATAAAGGAAGACTGGATAGAAAAGGACTTAAATAACTATTTTTACTCCAATGATAGAAGTTACCGTGTAAGATGAATAGCATTGTTGCTAGAATAAAAACTCTTTTAACGTTTTTCCATCGATGCGAAAGGACTTCCAAACCTATAGAATTTTGATACCTCCAACGGTCAGGAAAGATCTTCCAACTCCAGAAGCTTTGGGGTAATAAAAGCAATCCAAAGGCTAACCCTATAAGAAAAAAGGTTCCTACGTGTAGGAATACAGCCATAATACCGTGCAATAAAATAATAGAAATTGCAGACCACAATCTTGCTCTTTGAAAGAAGAAAGAGAGCAATAACAGTATGGAAACCAGCACTTCTAAGTAAAAACCGGCATAAGTAAAAGTTTGAGCCAGTTCGGGATACATACCCAATTGTTGTAATAATGGTCTTGCATGAATCAGATCCTTTGAAACTACCTCGAGCAATCGGCCACTCTGCCATAATTCTCCGTTTTTAAAAATCCAACTGGAGAAATAGATTAAGAACAATTGAAATTGAAAACCCAACTGAGCCAACTTTCCAAAATTAAAAAAAGTTGCTTTTTGATTTTGAAAAAATTGAAATCGACGGTTAAGAGGCAAGAACATAGCCCAAAATAATGCCGTCTCCTCTAGGTGTTCTACACCATGAGAAATATAAGGGTTGGTAGTTATCAAACTAGCGAAAGTTATGAAAAGCACTGGTGTGATCCATTTTGTCTTATAACCTATCACAAACAAAAGGCTTAGTAACAACATCAGAGATAATAAGAAATAGTACCAAAGATTAGAGTCTGACCAATTAAATAATGGAAAACTCTCCCCGTAATAATCGCTCGAACTTGCTTCTGGAAGCCACTCGTTATTATTGTAATAGACGCCCACAGCTGGAAAACGATAAAAAATTAAATTATAGATAAGGGCAACACCTAATGCAATTCTAAAAAGCCCAAGCGACCTGAGGTCAAAACTCATAATTCTATTTTCCAATGATACTTTCATTCGCTTTTTAAGTCATTTAAATTTAACTCTTGTAAACAGTAAGTATGAAACTCATAAGCATATGATGTACCGTTCCAGTTTGGAGTTTTTGACAAGTAGACTAAATACAAGTTCTCAACAGTGCCTTCTTTTTCCTTGTCCATTTTAAGACTGTATTCTACCAACATTTCTTGATATGTGGCACTCGTGAACCGATCAGAGTAGTCTTTTAAACTGACCGTATAAAGGTAATCTGTATATTCCAGATGATGTCCAAATCCATTTATAAATTTTGCCTGATCTATATTATTAAGGTCATTTATTTCTTTGCCTATCTCGATTCCATTTAAAGAAAAAACACCGGCTTCATTTTCTTCGATAATTAAATACAATCCTAAATCAGAGGTTGCATTCATTTGAAAAAACACCCAAGGTTGATCATTAAAGCCGTACAGAAAATACAACGGAATCCATCTTTTATAAAACAAATCATAGCTGCCAGGAATAGAACGCATCAAAGGACTCACATGACTTCCTAAATACCAATATCTTAAATTACCCTTTAACATTATTGCAATAACCGCGAGTAGCAAGAAAGTTTTTAGATAAGCTGTCCTTACTCCTTTAAATGATACAGAACTTTTACTTGAAGAATCATTTTTTAAAAACTTCCAGCGCTCCCAGAAATGCTTTGGTAATAAAGCAGCGCTAAATGCCATACCCATAATCAAGAAAGGTCCTACTTGCGCCATCATCATTATTCCTAAATGAAGTAACACAATCATCATTGCTGCAATAAGCTTTAAATTCCTTTTAAAAGGCCATAGGATAAATACTGGAATTAAAAACTCCCAAACTAAAGCTACATAGGTAAGTACTTTTAAAACTAGAGGATAGTTTCTTAGTTGAAAACCAAAACCAGAAGCAAAATACTCATCTTGAACAACTAGCTCTATTGCATTACCATCCAACCATATAGCACCATTTTTAACCAAAAAACTCGTTAAATAAATCAACGCTATTTGCAAATACAACCCGTATAATGCGAGAGGATGTATGGAAAAATCTCTATGCTTCACACAACTCCATACCGTTCCAGTAGGTAGAAATATGCTCCAAAAAAGAGATACCAATACCATAAAATGGAAACCAGTGATCAGGTAAAGACTATTTACTATAATCAGACTATAGCAAAAAAATAATATGGGCTTAACAAATCTATCCAATAACCCTATGGTAAAACAAATCGATAGTAAAATGCTAAAGAAAATAAAAGCAATAAAAGCATTTTCTCCAAGAGCGTTTACTACATCAAATCCAGTTCCATAATAAGGCTCAATGGCAGATTCAGGTCTTAAAATACCTGAGAAATAGTACTTCTCAAGAAATAGAAACTTATAAAAAACCAAATCATAAAGAACTGCAAGACCTGTGATGATTCTCCACAATGCAAGTGACCTAAAGTCAAAAGAAATCGTTTTACGATCTAAATGATTGCCAAGTCTTTTAAGCATTAATTTACCTCTTATTAATAACTCAAGATCTCCTCAATTTTAGCTTTTACTTTCTCTGTACTAGGAATCATCGTTTCTTCTAAAATAGAATTCAATGGAATCGCTGGCATATTTTCAGAACCTATAACCATTACTGGCGCATCGATGTATTTAAAACATTCTTCTTGAATGCGACCTTGTAAACCTCGAGAAAAACTATTATCGCTGGGCTCCTCAGTGACTACCAGACATTTTCCACATTTCTTCACACTCGCAAAAACCGTCTCATAATCCAGCGGGTGTAAGGTTCTTAAATCTACAATTTCTACTCGATCTTGTAAACCAAGCTCGGCAGTGGCATTCATTGCCCAATGCACACCCATTCCGTAAGTGATAATCGACAAGGTTTCTTCTTCTTCTTTTTTCCAAATCTCCTGTAAAACCCAAGCTTTGCCAAAAGGCAATACATAATCCTCACTAGGCTGGACACTTGTCGCTCCTTTGGTACCTTTTACTTTGGACCAGTACAATCCTTTGTGTTCAAAAATCACTACTGGATTTGGGTCGTAATAGGCCGCTTTCAGGAGTCCTTTTAAATCGGCGCCGTTTGATGGATATGCAATTTTTAAACCTCTTATGTTAGAAACTACACTTTCCATAGAACTGGAATGGTAAGGACCGCCAGAGCCGTATGCTCCTATTGGCACGCGCAATATCATAGATACTGGCCATTTTCCATTACTTAAATAGCAAGAACGAGACACTTCGGTAAACAACTGGTTCAATCCAGGCCAGATGTAATCGGCAAACTGCACTTCTACAATCGGTTTTAATCCTACAGCACTCATTCCTACCGTACTTCCCACGATAAATGCTTCTTGAATAGGGGTGTTGAATACTCTATTATCACCAAACTTTTGAGCTAAGGTTGCTGCTTCTCTAAAAACACCGCCTAATCTGCTACCTACATCTTGTCCGTAGAGCAAGCATTCTGGGTGTTTTCTCATCAATTCCTCTATGGCAAATAGGGCACAATCTACCATGACCACTTTCTCTGCCCCTGCTGGAGAGCGTTCTCCTTTTTCTTCGGTAATTGGTGTTGGCGCAAAATCGTTTGTAAATAAATCGGCTGGTTCTGGATCGGGTTGTTGTAAAGCTAAGTCTAGGGCTTTTTTTACTTCCGCTTTCGCGAAAGCGTCATAACCATCCACATCCTGCTCACTAAAACCATTATCAAACAATAACTGTCTCAAACGCGGATATGGATCACGGCTTCTCGCCTCTTCCAAATCATCGCGGTAAAACTCCATACGCACGCCACTCGTATGATGATTTAATAAGGGAACTGTTGCATGAACCAAAAATGGTCTACGCTCTGTTCTTATTTTCTCAATCACCTCATTTAAGGTATTATAGCTTTCTTCAAAATCAGTCCCATCTATAGAAATCGCCTCTATTCCATGGAATCCAGCGGCATATTCGGCCGCATTTTGAGCACGTGTCTCTTCAGCATTGGCACTGATATCCCAGCCGTTATCTTGTACTAAATAGAGAATAGGCAATTGCTTTAAAGCAGCCATTTGAAAAGCCTCTGCAATCTCACCTTCTGTAACAGACGCGTCACCTAGAGAACAAACTACTATTGAATTTGAATCATCCGTATTTAAATGTTCTCGACTCTTCGACAAGCTCAAAGCAGCACTATCGCTCGAGCTGGCATTTTCTTTTATTTTTTCTTGCTGCTCTACTGTTAGACTTTCTTTATAATGAAAACCTAACGCCACTCCAGTCGCAGGAATAGCTTGCATTCCTGTAGCACTAGACTGATGAGGAATTTTAGGCTTGTCATCATCCCTTAAAGATGGATGCGAGTAATAGGTACGACCACCAGAAAAAGGGTCCTCTTTCTTAGCCAGTAGTTGCAACATCAAATCATATGGCTTCATGCCTATAGACAACAACATCGCGTCATCTCGGTAATATGGAAACGCATAATCTTGAGGCTTTAACTGCATACCTAATGCTGTCTGAATCACTTCATGACCGCGACTGGTCGCGTGAACGTACTTAGAAACTGTTTTAAAGTTTTCTTCGTAGAGTTCCGTCATTGCTTTAGCAGTGGTTAGGTTTTTGTAGGCTTTTTTGAGTAGTTCCTTATTCATAGAGTAAAGATACAAAGCACAGAAAAGTTATACTAACAGTTGTTAGTTAAAAATGAGATATAACAAAAAAACCTTCTAAAATTTAATTTTAGAAGGTTTAAACATTAAATCAGCATCTGATTATATAGGAGTGTCTAAAATCTTTTCATAACTTAAAAATAATTCTACGTTTTTCCAATGACCATTTTTATCATAAAATTCAGTCTTGATAGTAAAATAGACCCATCTGTTTTCCCAGGACGTATCCAATACTACAGAACGAAAACTTGAATTATAGTTATTGTAAAAATCGTTAACTTCTAAAACAATATTATCATTATCACTATTATAAATAAATTTGCCCAGTAAATGTTTATCTCTTAAACAAATGTCAGGCATATACTGTGGCGAAAATTCTGATAAAGGCACTTCTACACTGAATTCATTATAATACTCATTGCTTGTAAGGGAACACTTATAAGAATCAAAGATTTTAGAGTTTCCACAGAAAGAACCTTCTACATATAAATTTGTTTGAGAAATACTATCGCCATCGAGGTCTATGGGAATGTTTACAACGGCATTTCTTAATTCATAAGTTCCATGAACTTCCTGCATAAACATACTCAGTTTATCACTGTCGCTTGCATCATTACTGTCACATTGAATAAAAATCACAACAATTGCTGAAATAAAAATATTTATAAATAAATTTTTTATCTATTGGACTTTTAGAGGAACTAAAGAAAAAGAAACCTTAGCTGTTGTATATCTGCTTAGATCATAATAAGTGCGTTTCCAATGTATACAACCAAAATTAAATTGTGAATTACCCTCGTTAATTATTACGTTATCAACAAAGTAAACTCTAGCTTGATCTAAATTGTTGGAGTCTTCAGAATATGATCGAGTTATCATTGAACCTTTAGTCACCTCTGCACTTGCTCTAAACTCGGCTCCTATCTTAAGAGTTTTACCGGTCATCGCATCTAATCAAAAATTTGTATTGTATTCTGACTGAAACTCTTCTAAGCAGACTAGATTTTTGACATTATGCTTCTTAGTAAACCCTTCAAACATTTCCAGTTTGTGCTGTTCCATTCTATTATCGATTCCTCCAGTCATTCCAATATAAAGAGTCCCATTCTTCTTACTAGCGAGAATATAAACATAGTAACAATGAAAATCTCTATTGGGCATTTTTGGTTTTCGCTTCTCTCAACTGTCGATTTGTTTCTCCGCGCTCTATTATTATTTCTTTCAATTTTCAATTTGTTTCTCCGCGCTTGACGCGGAGCCTACGCGATATTGGTATTTTATTATACTCTTGCACTGAAAACTAAGTTCTAATCCTTGAGTTCACGTAAAGCTATATCCTAAAATTCAAATTTCATCATCCGCCGACATGGATCCCGAGTCAAGTGCGGGAAAACAATAAGAAATAGTTTCCTCGTCAGGGGCGGGAAAACAAAAACGGTATTTTTTTTTTCATCTCAAACTCAGAAAAATCAATTCTTATTTATTTCCCATAAATCCTTTCCAATCTTCGGTCAAATCTCTCCATTGTGGATTTTCCTCTTCTATTAAATCAATCTTCCACTGTCTGCGCCACTTCTTTAATTTCTTTTCCCTTGCCATCGCATCATCCACATATTGAAACTCTTCTAAGTAGACTAGATTTTTGACATTATGTTTCTTAGTAAACCCTTCAAACATTTCCAGTTTGTGCTGTTCCATTCTATTATCAATTCCTCCAGTCATTCCAGTATAAAGAGTCCCATTCTTCTTACTAGCGAGAATATAAACATAGTAACAATGAAAATCTCTATTGGGCATTTTTGGTTTTCGCTTCTCTCAACTGTCGATTTGTTTCTCCGCGCTCTATTATTATTTCTTTCAATTTTCAATTTGTTTCTCCGCGCTTGACGCGGAGCCTACGCGATATTGGTATTTTATTATACTCTTGCACTGAAAACTAAGTTCTAATCCTTGAGTCCACGTAAAGCTATATCCTAAAATTCAAATTTCATCATCCGCCGACATGGATCCTGCGTCGAGCGCGGGAAAACAATAAGAAATAGTTTCCTCGTCAGGGGCGGGAAAACAAAAACGGTATTTTTTTTCTAGTAATGTTCTGTCGGCGCTTGCTCCAAATTCAAAGCCACTTGCTTTAAAAAACTACCTCCTAAAAATCCATCCACTACTCGGTGATCAAAAGATAAGGATAACATCATCATACTTCGTATTTCTATCGAATCGACACCGTCTTTAGTCATGACCTCAGCACGTTTTTTGATAATTCCTGTGGCAAGAATCGCTACTTCCGGCTGATTGATAATAGGCGTTCCCATAAGAGAGCCAAAAGTTCCTACGTTAGAAATTGTAAAAGTCCCTCCTTTTATATCATCACCTCCTAGTTTGTTTTCTCTCGCCAGGTTTGCCATTCGATTCACATCTGCAGCGATTTCTTGTAGGGATTTCTGATCGGCGTTTTTTACTACTGGAACGATTAAGTTTCCAGATGGCAGCGCCGTTGCCATTCCTACATTAATATTTTCTTTAACGATGATGTTTTTTCCATCTACACTTGCATTGATATGAGGATATTCCTTAATTGCTCGTGCTACTGCATCTACAAATAATGGTGTAAAGGTCAATCGCTCGCTGTACTTTTCTTGAAAAGCCACTTTATTCTTATTACGCCAGTTCACTAAATCGGTTAAATCTGCCTCTACATAAGCCGTCACGTGCGGACTGGTGTGCTTGCTGTAGACCATGCGATCAGCAATCATCCTGCGCATGCGGTCCATTTCTACAATCTTACCAGTTCCTTTGTCAAATTTTAATTGAGGTATCCGATAAGCTGTTGGGTCTGGTTCATTGCTCACTGCTTGTGCAAACTGGAATGGTCTTCCCTCATTGATGTAGTTCACCACGTCACTTTTGCGCAACCTACCTTCATTTCCCGTTGCTGGAATACGCGCTAGCTCTTCATAGGACATATGATTTTCACGAGCTATGACATCTATTAATGGACTGACGAAAAGATCTTTATTAATGAATGAATTGGAGATCGAATTTGAACTGGAATTCGAAATCTTGAGCTTCTTATCTTGCTTTACCGTATCAGTAATCGGTGCTTTAGTATCGCTAGGTGCCATCTGTTGCTCAGCCTTTGAACTCGTTTGACTAGCTGAAGAACCATCGGTTGCTTCAAAATGAGCCATTACAGTTCCTATATCCACCACATCATTTGCAGCGTACAAGTGCTTAGACATGGTTCCAGCGGCTGGCGCTGGCACTTCATTATCTACTTTATCGGTTCCTACTTCTACTAAAATATCTCCTTCTTCAAAAGATTCTCCTTCTTGAACGAGCCAGTTTAAGATGGTTCCTTCGGTAATTGATTCTCCCATTTTTGGGAGTATAAAATCCATAGTCTTTGCCATGGCATAAAAATAAGAAAACTAAGGCTCGTTAGTATGTAAAATTATGTTGTAATTCTGCTTTTGCGAAAGCGCGACAAAAATGAGCTTATTTACATTTTAAAAAATTAAAATGCTAATATCCTGATTGAGATAATATTATCCAATATAAATGGGGAATTGGAATAATAAGAGTAACTTTAATATATGAAAATAAAGCTCTTTTTAATTAGTCTCTTTTTGATATATACCAGCTATTCTTTTTCTCAGATTACATTAAGTTATAATGATTGTGAAATCTTACCATCGACAAATTATGGTTGTTCGTACACAACCGTAAGATATGCGAAAGATTATGCAATGTCTGATTTTGGGATAAGCGCTAGTGAAGAATTCATAATAGAAAGTATAGACTTTGCCGTGGACTATTCCAACTTTGGATCTAATTATACGATAAGTATTTATCCTATTGATCAGAACTTTCCTTCTTCATTCAATATTTCTTCACCACCTGCACCATTAGGAGTTAGTCCAGTAACCGCCTTTCCCATTTTAAATTCTATAACTTTTCCACCGGTTAATATTAATACAATATTCACTACACCAGTAGTTGTACCAAGCGGAACAGAAAGGATTTTAATAGTTATTACAAAAGGAGCATTCTTTGGATCTGGGATCATATTTTTTGCGGCAACAGCAATAGACACTGGAACTAATTGGTATTATGGATGTACTCCTTTTGGAACAGTATTTACCGTTAACAATTTTCAAAATACGAATACGATAAATGCTAACGGCTCAAATCCAGGCTCAGAATACAACTGGTTCATGAAAGTCAACGGTTCAATTAACGATACAGCCAAACCATTTACGTTAAATTTTAATTCTGAATGCGGTCTCAACAAGACTTTTAATTTAAATAATGTGACCAATATCCAATCAGTCGTTTGGAATTTTAACGATCCTAATTCTGGCGCCAATAATACATCTATTATTCAATCTCCTGTCCATACATTTTCAAATCCAGGTATTTACAATCTAATTGCTACGATAACAAGGACAGATGGTACGGTTTACAACCTAAATGAAACAGTAGAAGTTTATGACGCTCCAATAGCAAATTCTATTGCTAACCTGTATGCTTGCGAAAACCCAGGAAATCTCGGCTTTTCAAATAACTTTGACACTAGTAACCTTATAAATTCTGTCGCAGGATCGCAAACCAATGTCATCGTTTCTTTTTTTAGGCAAAATGGAGAGGCTCTTCCTAATCCTTTGCCCATTACTATTAATAATATCATAGCTAATTCTGAAATTATAACTGCTAGAATCGCTTATTCTAGCGATTTATGTTGCTATAGTGAAACTACTTTTGAGATCATAACTAATGCTGCACCTAATGTAAACTCAATTCCCGACATTGTCGCCTGTGAATCAGCTTCTAATAGTGGTTTTAGTCTATTTAACCTTAGGGAAGTAGAAAGTACTGTTCAAAACACAATTCAGTCTCCATCTTATCAATTTTATGATAGGAATGGAAATTTAATTGCAAATACAGATTTAACAAGCTTTCAAAATATAAACCCTATGATAGACTATGTTACCGTTAGAATTACGGATGGAAATTCTAACTGTTATTCAGAGTTTTTTGTTGATTTATTAGTTGAAGCTTCACCTACTCTTCCTGCTTTACCAATTTTAACAAGCTGTGATGATGATAATAATGGTATTTCTAATTTATTTGATATATCGCAAGTTGAACAAACACTATCAAATAACAGAACCGATTTGAACTTTACTTACTTTGACGCAAGTGGAAATGATATAACTTCAAGCTTTACAACTCCGTTTACAAATACAACACCTTTTAATCAGACGGTTACCATAGAAGTGACTGACATAAATACTTCTTGTCTATCTGCTACCGATTTATTCTTAGAAACTATAAGTCAACCTATTATTAACACACCTAACAATTTATATTCTTGTGATACTGGTAATGGGTATGCTGCTTTTAATTTATCCCAAGTTTCTACCGATATTCTAAATGGTCAAAACAACTTAACTATTGCGTATTATGATGAAAATGACAATTTGATAAATCCAGTCTCTTTATCTAATTATCAAAACACCACTGCCTATAGACAAACTATTACAGCTGTTGTAAGTTTCACATCAAATAGCTCGTGTAACTCGTCCATAATGTTTGATATAATTACTGAAGACCTACCTGATATAGATCTAGATACTTCTTACTTAATTTGTGGAACAGAACCCTACATTGATATTACAGTAAATACCGGTTTTGATAATTATATCTGGACTCAATTAGAAAATGGACTAATTATTTCTAATAACTCCACTGTTCAATTGATTGACAATGGCGATTATAGTGTGGAAGTGTTTAGAAGGAATAATGGCATCATTTGTTCTAACATATTTTACTCCACATTAAATAGATCTCAATTACCAACTATCACAACTGTAAATTCGGGATTATTAGGTGATAACTTTGTAGAAATAATTGCTGCTGGAGATGGTGATTTTGAATATTCAATAAATGGAATTAACTATCAAGAAAGTAATTATTTTGAAAACTTACTAGGTGGGACTTATCAAGTTTTTGTTAGAGATATAAATGGTTGTGGAGAAGATAGTGAGCTGATAAATATTATTGATTACCCTAAGTTTTTTACGCCTAATGCAGACGGTTATAATGACAACTGGCAAATAAGCGGAATAAAATCCAATAATAATGCTAAAATTTATATTTACGATAGATATGGAAAGCTCTTAAAACAAATTTCTGGAAACGGAATAGGTTGGGATGGTACTTTTAATTCTACTCCATTACCTTCTGATACATACTGGTTTAATGTAGAGTTATCTCATGCTGTTAGTTTCAATGGTTATTTTGCATTAAAACGTTAAACTTACATCTTTATTTATTCTTCATCTCTTGCAAAGTTTTATAAAAATCTTCCTGCACAGGACGGTTTTCAGGGATTTCTCTGAGTGGTTGTACCTCTGTCATCGTCTCGTGACAATCGGCAGGAAGTTGCTGGTATAGTTTTGTACCGGCTGTTTTCCATGCGATCATTTGATCTGAAACTTCTTTAATTTTTTTGGCAGGATTCCCTACGATAACTGATCGGGATTCAAAAATGGCTTCAGCTTTTACAAATGACATAGCACCTACGATGCATTCGTCACCGATAGTTGCGGCGTCCATAATCACACTGTTCATACCTATCATGCAATTGCGACCCAAGTTGGCACCGTGAATAATCGCACCATGTCCTACATGAGCACCTTCTTTAAGGGTAATGCTTTTACCGGGAAACATGTGTACGGTACAATTCTCTTGCACATTTACTCCATCTTCCAAGATAATCTCGCCCCAATCACCTCGTATCACCGCACTAGGACCCACATAACAATTCTTACCTATAATCACATTACCGATTACGGTGGCTTGTGGATGGACGAAACTAGATTCGTGAATTACGGGGATGTGGGATTTGAAAGAGTAGATGGACATGTGGTATGTGGTATGTGGTATGTGGTATGTGGTATGTGGTATGTGGTATGTGGTATGTGGTATGTGGTAAAATTATTATTTCTCCATTCTATTCCTAATTTTACTTCGTAAGCCTATCAACATTTTTTAAATAGTCGTGATCTCTTTTCTTATATTCTCTCTTTGCTCTAAAGAAATATAATTTCTTCTCCATGCTTTTCCATTAGCCGAAACACGCTCATTAGAACTATAAATCGCATAATTAATATGTTTTATGAATTGAGCATCACTTCCAGGGTAACCTTCTGCTATATTCAAAGCAATTGAATCTGCTGCCCTTCTATACTGTGAACTTAGAGCCTATAATTCTCGTTGCGGAAATAGTTGGTCCAATGAATCTACAACCTCAGCAAAATCCTTCGCTTTTTGATAAACGACCAAATCTTCAAATTTAAAATGATAGTTGCTTTTCATATTACAAATAAAACCAACTCAAAATCTGTTAATCGACACAATAACCTGCTTATTTAAATTTAGAGTTCTTTTATGTTCCATGTATGGTGTCGTAGCATCCCTGAGGGTGCTATGCACTATACATATTGTTGTGTTTTCGTTCTTTGTTTTCATTCCCATTTTTGTGTGTAAGCTTTGCTCTTTGCCACCGTAGTAGGAACGAGGATGGGAAATGTGAAGATTGCGTTGCTCACATTATACTTCAATTGGAATTAATGTCCTAATAGGAGTATAAATATCTACCTCAACTTCAGGAGCTTCAATTGTAACGATTAGGCTATATCTAATCGTAGAATCATATTTCTCAAGTTTCTTTCTCATTCTATACCAACCAGAAACTGGATAAACTGCGATACAGTTTCTTGTTGCAAGGTCTGCTCCAGAACCAATCCAAAAATCACGGTGAATGGATCCTTTATTACGATATTGCTCTTTAATTATCCAATCTTCCCCTGAAAAACCAACTTCTCCCTCTTCACGAGTATTTTTATTTACTCTTTTTTGGAACGTCTCATTATCTTCTCCAGGTTTGATTACATTAAATCGTAATCCATGTGATTGGTAACTAAACTTATTACTATATTTTCTACTACCAGGATTTGGTTCAATAAAATAGGATATTGTGATATTTAATTTCACATCTGTTTCACCTAAAGTTTCTTGAAGAATTTCAGTCGGCCATGGAAGTTCAAATAAATGAATGTCATTAAACTTGATATTTCCTTCCTTTCTATATGGGGTTATTTCCTTTTCTGCAATTAGAGTAAGAGAATTTTGCGCACTGTACAA
The DNA here is from genome assembly GCF_012974865.1 of Nonlabens sp. Ci31. Classification (NCBI taxonomy): domain Bacteria; kingdom Pseudomonadati; phylum Bacteroidota; class Flavobacteriia; order Flavobacteriales; family Flavobacteriaceae; genus Nonlabens; species Nonlabens sp. Ci31. Next base: position 190,019 of record NZ_CP043633.1, read on the forward strand.
GGCTTTTTTTAAGTTTGGAACACCATATCCGAAAGACCTTAGTAAATTTCTTTTTTCTTGCTTATTAAATGATTCTACACTTTTTATATTTTTTCCTCCTAACATGGCTTGTGTCCAATCGGCAGAATGTATCATTAATGCTCTAATTGATTCCGGCCATAAGTCTGGGTATTCAGCTTTCAATTGCGCTGCAAAACGAGCAGCCAAAGCAGTAGCAGCACTTGTATCACTAAAGGTCTGTAATAATGTAGTACGATAATCCTTGTGAGTAGTCAAGAGTTGTAATGAATGTGGTGCAACAATATCACCTCTTTGATTAATCAAATTTCCCCCCTCCATTACTAAATCAGGCTTAATAGCCCAATCATTTTCCCAAATTACAGAAGTAGAATTAGAAGGAGACATTCCTCCCTTTTCAGCTAATAGTTTCGAATCTGGAAATTCTTCAAAATCAAAAGTGTCCATTTCTGTATAAGCACCTACAGTAATAGCATTAAATGCTTGAGCAGGGTCATGAACCGATTCGTAAAAGTTTTTATTTAGAAAATCATCTGGATTTTCTAGAAAAATATTTCCTCCCGAAATAAAGAATAACTGTTTTTCTAAATTTTCATCTTCATTGCCGAATGTTATTTTGTCAATAGCAGAAGACCAAGAAGAAGGTCTACCATAGAATGCTTGATCCTTATCAGTAACTGCCATGCAATAAATCCTAGGACGAAAGGGAGCTGAAACAATAGGTGAGTTTACTGCTTCAATTGTTACTGCTCCATAGAATTCAGGGTCATGTGGGTCTGGTTTATTGATAAACTTAACGGATTCTAATTGATGATAAATTTGAATATTGTTTGTTGAAGCCATTGCTGTGGTAAGGTCTCCGTATAATGCTAGTCCAGCCATTCCAGTTCCATGACCACCAATTATACCACTTCCGCTATCATGAGTACCCCAATCATCTCGTTTATAACTGAATAAGCTATTTTCAGCTATAAAATCTTTTAATAACGGATGTTGTCTTTGTACTCCTGCATCCAAGATACAAATAGCTAAGCTATCTTCATTTGTTTTATTCTCGATTCGGCTTTGTAATTCATTAAATGCATCTTCCTTTTCTGAGATATTAAAAGTGGTGAAAAAATCAGCAGTTTCTTTAGGCTTTCTTAGCTCTGCTAGATTATCTAATAAATAGATTGACTCTGAAAGTTGACGTGGAGAAGCTTTTATTAATTTTATGTAGTGTTCAGGAAAAACTAATTCCTTATCAGCAATTTCTGCATTTACTAAACCTAATTGAAAAATAATTTTACCATATTCCGATGTATGATCTATATCTAATTTCTTTCTAAACCAAACTTCCCACCAAACAACTTCTTCTTCATCTGGAAACGGATTTTCATTAGGCTCTGTCCAAAAGGCTTTTAGTGTTGCAATTTGGATAGATTCAAGATTACTGATTAATCTGTTATGTTTTGGAGTTTCAGTTTCTGAAGAAATGTAATCATTGACTCTACTAAGAAAGTGACTAATCCCTCCTTCAGTAAGCATTACATTAATTCTAAACCTAACCTTTCCATCAATTAGTTCTTCTTTTATATTTAAGAGTTCGTACTTAGAAGTTTTTGCATCACTATGAAAACTATCAAATGCAGGTTTAAAGTCAAATTCAGAGATGAATTCAACATAGATAGCATCATCTCTAATTATTCCATTTGGAAGTTCAACATCCTTTAATGTCTCAAATTCGAGTTTGATGTTATTTAAATGTTCCTGAATTTTACTTCCGTGAATACCTCTTTCTCGAACTCTAATAGGAGGTTGCTTACCACCACCTCTTGGACTTACAAATTCGTCTGTTTGAGAATAGCCTTCGATTTTTATGTGTCTAAGAGGACTTTGATCAGCCATTTAAAATTATTGTTTTCGCTTTTCGAGCGAAGTGAGAAGGGATGATACGGGAACTTTACTTCCACCCATAATTATCATCTCCTTTATAGCATCTTCACAAGCTCTAACAATATCTGAGTAACTTAGCCCAATGGCTTCTTTTGCAATTTTATCTAGGGATGTTCGTGTTGATAATGAGAATCCAGATAGATTCTTTTTTAGAACTTTTTTAATCTCTCCCATTTCTGGTAATGGATAACGGATAATATCATCAAACCTCCTGAATAGTGCTTTGTCTAGTGATTCAGGTAAATTAGTTGCAGCAATTACAATGCTATTAGATTGATCTTTTTCAATATTGATTAGAAAGCTATTTAGAACTCTCTTTATTTCTCCTACATCTTGGCCTTGATCTCGTTGTGCACCAATGGAGTCGAATTCGTCAAACAAATAAACTCCTCTATGATCTTCCATTGCATCAAATATCATTCTCAATTTTGCAATGGATTCTCCCATAAACTTAGACATAAGACCGTCCAGTCGAATTATAAAAACAGTAAGACCTAATTCTCCCGCTAAAGCTTGAGCTGTCATTGTCTTTCCACAACCAGGTATTCCTGTCAACAATAGTTTCCTTTTTGGAGTCAGATTATGTTGTCGTAAAAGCTCTATTTTTCTTTGTTCTTCAACAACACGATCTAAAGATTCTCTAACCTGTTTATCTAAAACCATATCATTGAGCTTGATCTTAGGTTGAAATACCTCAATAAGTTCATTTAATTCTCTTTTTGGTTTAGATATTGAAATGGTTTTAGCACCATCTAAAAATGAATTTGAACGACCCTTTTTCGCTCGTTCAATTAAATTTTTAAGCTCTTGAGCAAAAGTAGTATGTCCCTTTCTTGCTTCAGAAGCTGCAATTTGCATAGCAGTAGCGAAGAATCGAGACTCATCTCCATCCCCAAAAGATTTGATTAAACTTTTTATTTGTTCTGCTGCTGCCATTTAAACAAAGTTAAGATATTTCGTATAGTATTCAATTTATAATTTATTTTTGTTCGTTTAGCTAATAAAACACAACATCTTTATTACCTCATCCCTAAGCGAAGCGCTTTAACGTCTCTTTAGTAAATTCACTCAACACTAATCTCCCTGAGATCTTAGCTCTTTCAAAAAGTAATTGATCCCAGTTTTCACAACCGGTCCAAAACATCTTTTTCATCTCTGCCATAGCATCTGGATTATAGGTACATAAATTTTCAGCAAAGGCTTGAATTCCTACATCCATTTCTTCTGTAGAATCATAAACCTCTGCATAAAGACCGTTGTTCTTAGCCCATTCTGGGGAGTAAAACTCGTTTGCATTGATAGCAATCTGGCTCATTCCCGTCAATCCTAGTTTGCGTTCTACCGCTGGACCGACTACAAATGGACCTATTCCTATGTTGAGCTCGCTGAGTTTGATACTGGCAAATTGAGTGGCAAAACAATAATCTGTCGCACTGGCAACTCCTACTCCTCCTCCAACGGTTTTTCCTTGGACACGACCTAGAATGAATTTAGGGCACTTGCGCATCGCATTGATCACGTTGGCAAAACCTGAAAAGAATACCTCGCCAGTTTTTTCATCATCAATAGCTATCAATTCTTTAAAACTTGCTCCTGCACAAAAAGTACGTGATCCACCAGATTTTAATATGATCACTTTTGTAGCATCATCAGTACCTGCATCAGTTATGGCTTGTGCAAGTTGTGCCAGAATATTTCCAGGCAACGAGTTGTGCGCTGGATGGAAGAATTCTATGGTTGTTATTGCGTTTTCTATATTTGATTTTACGTAGGGATCGCTCATATTAATGTGGTTCTGTGTTCGTGTTTAGCGAAGCCGCTCTACAGCAGCTTGACCAAATCAAAGTCAAGCTGTTAAAAAGAATGCTCCTTTTTATTGTCAAGCCGTCGCAGGACGGCTTCGCTTATTATTTATCTCAATGTTTATTAAAATCTCTCTTTACTCGTAACGTAATCTTCATAATACCAGTCTGCTGCAAGGTCAATCCGATCTGGATTCCTACTTTCAATCAGATTTAATTTATATTCTCTTTTCCATTTTTTAATCAGCTTTTCTCTATTGATTGCTTCTGCTGGATTCTCCTGTTTTTCAAACCAAAAGAATTGTTTGATGTTAAACTTTCCAACATGAGTTTCAAAAGTCGTGTTTTTATGGTCAAAAGTACGCTGCTTTATATCGTTTGTGACACCTAAGTAAAATAGCTTGTTTTCAATATGAGCCATGATATAGGTATACATTATTTTCATTGTGGATAATAGTTCTTAATTGGCATTTCTTTAGTAATGGAGCGGCGCCGTCCTGCGACGGCTTGACATACCAATGGTAATGTGTCAAGCCGCTACAGAGCGGCTTGCTAGTCAATTAACGCGAATTGAGTTAAGTGATGAAATACATGTTTACGCTCTAAGAGACTCCATTCATACTTACTCAAGTCACCAAAGACCGCATTTTTATGAGTCGCTTTGGGATTCTTTTTAAAGTACTCTAGATATTCCGTTCTAGCCTCAAGCATTGTTGCTTTGGCAGTTTCTAAGTCGGCGTGCTTTAAATCTTCCAGTGCACCATCTTTCATTAATGGCATTTTATGATTTGGAGGCATTTTATCATAATTCCACAAGGTTGCCGCTACTTTTTCTAAGTATTCTTCAGGAGTAACTACTTCAAAGTCTTGGATTTCTCCACTGGCGATACGGTAACTCATTTCAAGATGTTCTACCATGTGCTGTGAAGTCATCGTTCCCCAATGAGGTTTTGAATCTGCTTTCAATTTTGATAAGGAAGATTTGATATAGCTCTCCGTAATTTCTGGAAAAACAGTTTGCTTTTTCTCCACCATAGTTAAGATAGTGGCAACAGCGACAAGTGCCGTAGCTTCCTCATCTGTCTTTCCGTTTTCATAATCTACTGGCTCTGCGTCAAAAACTTCTACATACCATTTTACGATCCCAGATGGATGCTCTCGACCCGCTACATCACGTTCTCTTTTCTCTTTACAAGTGAGTCGTACATAAATCGTATCATTATGATACAAAGGTCTTAAAAACCGAATGTCTTCTAGACCATAATTGGCACTTACGGGGCCTTTATTCGGATACACAAAAAGTCCTGCGGCTGCACTGATAATAAAGTAACCGTGAGCAGTACGCTTTTTAAAAATACTTCCTTCTAAACTAGTAATATCTGTATGGGCATAAAAATGATCCCAAGTAAGATTTGCAAAATTCTGAATATCGTTATCTGTGAGTGTTCTTTTATGAGTCTCCAGACTCATCCCTGGTTTGATATCTTCATAATGGTAAGAAAACGGATGGTTCTCCGTTTTTTTGTAAGCTCCATTAGGTTGATAAATCCCAGTGATTTCAGTTAAGGAAGTGGGACTTCCTTGAACAGCACAGCGTTGCATATAGTGTTTGATACCGCGCAGTCCGCCCATTTCTTCACCGCCACCAGCTCTTCCTGGACCTCCGTGTACTAGTAATGGTAATGGCGATCCGTGACCTGTGGATTGTGGCGCACTATCTCTGTTTAAAGTTAATATTCTTCCATGAGATGATGCGGCGTTTATGGTGTACGCTTTTGCGAAAGCGTCATCACTAGTAACGACACTGCTCACTAAAGAACCTTTACCCATATGAGCCAGTTCTATAGCTTCCTCTATATTTTTATAAGGCATCAACGTACTCACAGGACCGAAGCATTCAATCTCGTGAACCGACGTGTTTTTAAAAGGCTGATCTTCTCGCATTAAAATAGGCGACATAAACGCCCCTTTTTGAGCGCGATCTCCTAAAACCTCTACCTCATCCAAGCTTCCATAGACCATGCTTGCCGTATTTGCTATTTTACTGATTTGATCCTTTACCGCAGTTTTTTGATTCTCATTGATCAGGGCACCCATACGAGTTTCTCTTAATAATGGATCTCCTATTACCGTTTTAGAGAGTTGTTTTCCAAGAGCGATTTGCACGTCTTCCATCAGGTTTTCTGGAACCACTATTCTTCGTATTGCTGTACATTTCTGACCGGCTTTAGAAGTCATTTCTTTGCGGACTTCCTTTACAAATATGTCAAACTCTGGAGTCCCAGGAACCGCATCAAGCCCTAGAACTGAAGAATTCAATGAATCTGCTTCCATAGTAAATGGAACAGACTCTTCCAGCAAACGAGGGTGTGCCTTTAATTTTCTTCCTGTTTGTGCGCTACCGGTAAATGTGACTACATCTTGAGAGTTTACGGTATCCAAGATGTTTGTTGTCAATCCACTTAATAACTGTAAAGATCCTTCTGGTAATATTCCAGAATTGATGATTTCGCGTACAACAGCCTCTGTTAAAAAAGCGGTTTGTGGTGCTGGCAAAACCACCGCTGGCATTCCTGCCATCCAGTTGACCGCGCATTTTTCTAACATTCCCCAAACTGGGAAGTTGAATGCATTGATATGTATAGCAACTCCTTTGCGAGGCACTAAAATATGATGCGCCATAAAACGACCTCCCTTAGATAAGTCTATAGGGTCGCCTTCTACCGCATAAGACTGATCTGGAAACAACTTTCTCAAGCTCGCATTTGCAAACAGGTTACCAAAGCCGCCTTCTATATCTACCCAGCTATCTGCTCGAGTGGCTCCTGTTCTGTAACTTATTTCATAAAAAGCGGCTTTTCTCTTATTTAAATAAAGCGCTAACTTTTTGATCATGTTCCCACGTTGCTGGAAGGTCATGTCTCGCAAAACTTTTCCGTGATCACGACCGTATTGCAAGGCAGACTTTATATCCAGTCCTTCGGTGCTGGTAAGACCTATTACTTCACCAGTAATAGCGTCGTACATGTTGCTTGCTGACTTCTCTTCTCCAGCTTGCCACTGGCCATTGATGTAACTTTCTAAGATCATAGTTTATTTGTAAATGGTTGTAATCTCGCTTTCGCGAAAGCGTATACAGTAAACAAATACGAAAATACAAAAAGTGACTTGAACTACTAACAATTGTTAGTTTTGAATTTAAAATAGAATGGCAACACACTGCTTTCGCTTTTTAACGAATATCTATTCCTTTAATAGAAAATACACGTTAAAATATAATAAACAATAGTTAACTAAAACTGCTACGATAATATATTTGCTCGTCATTAGTAATATCACATGTACCTTTTCAAAATAGTTTGTTTTTTAGTTTTTGCAAATGCTTTTTTGGGTTACACCCAAGTAGGAATAGGCACACTAAATCCTGCGATAGGAACCCTGCTCCACATAGACGATGGAAGTGGTGCCAAAGGTGTTCAACTACCGAATGCTGAACTAATTGATTTAAATACTGTAGACCCATTGCCTACTGGAACAAAAATAGGAACCATGGTATTTAACTCCAATGCTTTTACAGGTAAAGGATTCTTTTACTGGAATGGTATTTTGTGGGCGGCGGTCCAGTTGTTTACCAACAGATCTACAAAATTTGAGCACGCAAAAGTAATAGAAATAGATCCAGCAGTGAATTTAAACCAAGCTGCTGCAACAGGTGGAGTAAATGTTGAAATTATGGACCGTATTGTTTTTACAAATAATGCAACACTATTTGTACCTGTCACAGATCCTAACGGAAGAGTCAATAGCGTACGAATAGCAAATGATGGTCGCTATAGGATAACGACCTACTTAGGACTTGAACAAGATTCTAATTTTACTGGCAGTACTGGAATTCAAGCGAGGATTAAGGTGACTAATTCTATCGGAACAGTTCGTTATGAAGGCAGCTACCACAGAAGCACTGAAATGGATCAAAACGGAACTGGAGATGATGACGGTACTTTATATTTTACCGAGGTGATCGAATTAAACAATTCTGATGTCATTGCTATAAATTGTACTGGTTTACAAGGCACTGCACCTGTATACCAACGTGACACCAACCAGTCTGCAATCATTATTGAAAAATTGAGATGACATATATGAAATTACCATACCTTGTATTTTTTTTACTCTTTTTACCCTATACTACTTTTGCTCAAGTGGGTATAGGCACCGATACACCCGCACCTGGAACCGCTTTACATATCAAAGATATTACAGGAACTTCTGGCGTTTTATTTCCCAAGGTCAATATTGTAGACCTTACAACAGTCGCTCCATTACCTGCAGGTACTGAAAATGGAACCATAGTATACAATACCAATACCACTACTGGAGAAGGGTATTATTACTTTTTAGCTCCTAATTGGGAACCTATTTTTGGAACTAAAGGCGGTATGGCAAAGTTTACCAATGCCCTCTCTTCCACTGGCTCTACTAATTTAAATGGGGGCGGAGCAAATGCTCAGATTTCTAGGAATACAGTTTTCAATGATAATGCAGTGATTTACCAAACGCCTGCGGCCACACCAAATACGGTAACAATAGGAGAAGCAGGAAGGTATAAAGTCATTGTAAACCTTTCCTTAGTAGCGACTTCACCTAACGCGACGCAGCGTCTTTTGGCAGTAGAAGGCAGGTTAAGGATTAATGGTATCATCACCGGTGGAATTTATAGAAGTAGTGAGATGATTTCTCCTAATTCTACGACTCCTGACTACGGCAGTATCAGCTTTACGGAAATTGTAAATTTAGCTGTCAATGACCAACTAACTGTATTTGTAAGTAGAACTCAAGATGCAGGAAACGTCTACCTAAGAAGTGCCAACACCTCTTCCATTTTTATAGAACGACTGGATTAAGTTTAACGATTACTTGAGGCAGTTGAACTGTTGGACGATGTACTATTTTACTTTTTAATAAATTTTAAAGTCTTAGAAGAGCTAGAATCGTGGAGGATTAGAAAATATAAGCCTTTACTAAGAGAAGAAATATCTATAAAATCTTTATCAGGTACAGTGCTCATTATCATTTTTCCCTCAAGATTGTATAGAAAAATTTGATGGATATCAGTCAAGTCCCTGCTATTTAAAAGCAATTTTTCTCCTATTCGATTTGCTGCTAATGAACTATCTAATGCTGCATAAAAATCTGGAGTTGATAATGGAGCATTGTTATATATCGCATAATCACCATTCCCTTTAGTAATTCTTAAAGAAGTGCTATTTGCAATGGTGACGATCTTATAATCAAAATCTACAGGTGGATTATCTGACAGGAAAAATTGAGAATACATGCCGCTGTAGCCTATTGAATCTAAGCAATCCTGATCAGTTACCTTAGGACCAGCAGGATTAGGATCACAGCAAAAGGCTAATGTCTGCGTTGCAAAGGGTAACGTCATAGAACCAAATATTGCATTTGGATATGAAAAATTTCCTCTGAACCAGGACATACGGACGTTTCAAATGAATAATCTGTGCCAGAATCTAAAAACCTGAGTTCTACATCATACGTAAGATATGTTATGCTAGATGGCAGATTAGAACTGCCGTTTATAAATAAATCCTGTAGAATCCAGTCATTTGAAGTAAGCGCTAGGTTTTGTGCTAACAATGAACTACAACTAATTATAACAAGAATTAATGCTAAAAGTATTTTTTTCATAGGAGCAGCGCTTGTAAAGGATCTTTATAGATGTACTAATTATTCTAAATTTATATCAATCACCTCATGAATTAGACGTCCCGACTTTGTAGTTCCTTCAACAATCAATTTAAAATTTGTCGAACCGTTGTAGGTGGTTGTAAAACGAACTGTTCCTGTTTTATCTAGAGACAGATTCCCCTTCCAATCCAAAACTCCATAGTCGTTATAAAAGTCTGAGTTTATAATACTATACTTAGGTGTGTAAAACTCTTTGGGTTTACTAAAATGAATAGGGAAATCATAAGCTGATTCTTGATCGGCCATTGTACCTCTTCCAAATTTAGGATCAGTGAATATTTTAATAATATCGCCATCACCTGGACGACTAAAACCAGGAGCTCCTATCCCATTTCTAAACACCTCAACATAATCCACTTTACCAAAAGTAAAGTTTTGTAAAATTGATATATCTCGATATATAGCGCCATCTATAACAATAACAGGTGGGCCGTTAGAACTCCTTCTTGTGTCCGTTAGTTTAAACTCACCATTATAATAACTAGTTGTGTACCCATAAGAATTTAAATAGGGAACTAATAATATACTGGATCTTTTAAAGTTATCAAAATAATCTACCCTCCCACGACTTTTATCTTTAATGTTTTTCTTGCGTATCGCATCTACATCTATCACTATAGTGTCTAAAACTTCTGAATCAAAATAAAAAGGTTCAAAAGTCATTTTTTGAACAGGAGATATGGAATTTAATGTTTTCATTTGCTTATGAAACACTGGTATTTCTTGAGGTGAAAAATTAGGAATAACACTTGTGCTTTTCAGTTTCCCCGATTTTGGCATGTAACTAATCGTAAATTTTTCATCCTCCACTGGGAATAAACCGTTTACATCAAATGTTTCCTTATCCTTTTCTATTTCTATAAAACCCATTTTACTATATCGCATCAAATGGATCATAAATTTTCTTTGCCTCTTTTTTTGAATAGTTACCTGAGCACTCATTCCAGTTTCAAAAGGATAATCGATTATAGGAGGACCTTCAAATATAGCATCCCAGTTATAAGAGCTCCAGCCCTGAGTTAACAATAAATCATCTAATTCAGATTTTTTCTTCCTATTTAAATTTTTAAAATAGTAGGGTGCTTGTTCCACAACACCTCTTAAGTAAGGCTTTAAATAAACTTGAGCATATATACCCTCATTCTCTGTATATGATTTGGTGCTTTGGGGCAGAGTTGAAACACTTACATTACCATTAGTAATAGAGTCATTTTGAAATTGTTCAAATCTCAAAATGAATTTTAAACTATCTTGATCTTTTTTTACTGATGCGGTCTCTAAGTTGAGCTTAGAAAAATTTTTATAATTAAAAAATAATCTTTCTAATACAAGCTTATTTTCTTCATTAAAAACTGTAATAATCTGTATTCCTTCACTCAGTTCTTTACTATTTATTTTAAAAATAGATTCCATATTTTTCATAACAACAGGTTGAACAATGCTAGATGAACCGTTATGAAACATGATTTTATACTCCTTTCCTTCCAATTGCGTAAAGGTTAATTGGTTTGTTTTTAATTGAACAATTACATCATTTTTAATACTGGAAACTGACAGAGCAACACCTTTGCTTTCTACTTTCGGAAAGGAAAATTCATATGGATTATTCTCTGAAATGACAATTGCTTTATAAGTTGCGTTTAACCTAGGTTGAATATTTAACCTTCCTAAACCTAAATGATTGGTTTTAAAGTCAGAAATCTTGATATTATTTTCTAGTATAATTCCTTCGATATTTTTTACACCAAAACCTCTTTGGTCTTTGATCACAACACCAACAGTATTAATAACTCCTTCTACTAAATGCCCGCCTTCTGGCAGGAACTGTGCATCTATAGATGATTCTGTCCCTTCTTCATAATTACTTTTCACTTCTTCAGGATCGACAACGGTAAAGCTAGTTTCAAAATGATTGTTCTCTTCTGGAAAATTTTTCAACCAGCTGGTATAAGCTCTAAATGTGTAGGAACCCGAAGGGTAGTTTTCCGATATATCAAATTGATTACTGACCTGACCATTAAGAACTCTAAGCATCTTTACTTCTACCCTATTCTTATTACTATCTAATATCTCGCAATACAAGGTGGTAGTAGATTCAGATGGTAATTTATTTTTTTTAACAAAAACATACGCGCTAAACGCGAGTGCTTCTCCTTTAATATAAAGCCCTTTATTAAGGTGAACATACACCACTTCTCGAGGTAAGTTGGTATATTCAGAATAGGTTTTTTCTAAATCAATTGTACTAAGTGCTCTATTTTGTTGTCCATACAATAAAGAGTTTCCTACTGTTAAAAAAACACTTACAAGGAGCCATTTTTTTATTTTTTGGACATTAAAACCAGAATTATAAAAAATAGCGGCAAAAAGAATGTAGTTGAACTTCATAGAACGGATCTGGTTGATTAAAGATAAAATTTAACAACTATTATTCCAAATTTTTTTATGATGATCAAGAAAGCTTTTACCTTTATGCGGTTTAGAACATTAAAAAAGCCCCTAAAATAAGCAGTTTAGGAGCTTTTAAAAAAATGTTTACAATATTCTAGCTCACATTTTCAATCACCATCGCATATCCTTGACCTACACCTACACACATGGTAATCAAAGCGTATTTTTTACCTGTTATTTGTAGTTGTAGTGCGGCGCTGTAAGCAAGACGTGTTCCTGTAACTCCAAGTGGGTGACCTATAGCAATAGAGCCTCCATTAGGATTGACACGTGGATCATCATCTGCAAGTCCCCAAGATCTGGTACAAGCGAGTGCTTGTGATGCAAAGGCTTCATTGAGTTCTATGACATCCATATCTTCCATAGTTAAACCCGCTTTTTCTAGTGCTTTGTTACTAGCGGCTACGGGACCTATTCCCATGATTCTAGGTTCTACTCCTACTACTGCACTACTTACTACTCTGCCGATAGGTTTTAGGTTGTATTTCTTAACAGCGTCTTCACTGGCGATTATGGTTGCTGCAGCACCATCATTTAAACCACTAGAGTTCCCAGCGGTTACAGATCCACCTTCTTTTTTAAAAGCTGGACGCAGCTTGGAGAGTATTTCTTTAGTAGTTCCTGCACGTATAAATTCGTCCTCTTTAAAGATGATGGAGTCTTTTTTACGTTGGGGTATTTCTACCGCTACTATTTCCTTGGCAAGTCTGCCAGATTTTTGTGCAGCAGCAGCTTTTTGTTGCGACCATGCAGCAAATGCATCTTGATCTTCTCGAGAGATATCAAATTTCTCAACGAGATTTTCGGCTGTATTTCCCATGCCGTCCACACCGTACATTTCGGCCATTTTATGGTTGACAAATCGCCATCCAAAACTAGAATCGTACATCTTAGCATCGGTTCCAAAAGCACTGCTAGCTTTTGCAATAACCAGCGGTCCACGAGTCATGTTCTCCACGCCACCAGAAATAAAGACCTCTCCATCTCCAGTTTGTATGGCTCTGTGTGCATGAACTATCGCACTCAATCCAGAGCTGCATAACCTGTTCACTGTTTCTCCAGGAACGGTACTTGGCAAGCCGGCTAACAATCCAGCCATACGTGCGACATTGCGGTTATCTTCTCCGGCTTGGTTGGCACAACCCATGATCACGTCTGCGTAAGCATCTTTTGGGATGTTGGGATTTCTTTCTACTAGAGTTTTTATAACGTGAGCAGCAAGGTCATCCGGTCGTATCGTGGACAAGGTTCCTTTGTAGCTTCCTATAGGAGTTCGTACTCCGTCGATAATGTAGGTGTTTTTCATGAGGTTGTTTTAGTCCGCTTTCGCGAAAGCGAATTCAAAAATACAACATCCTAATTTTTCAATTCCTATCCTCTTGTTTTTTCATATTAAAGAATTATTTTGCATATTTAAATCAAAGCTTTTGAAAACCAATTATTCATTTTTCTTACTTGCCTTATTCTTGTGTTTAAGCGCTACTTCCCAAATCGTTAATATTCCTGATGCTGTCTTTAAAAACCTCCTTATTAGTACCAATGTTACGGATACAACAGGAAATGGTTCTGTAAATGCTGACATAGATTTAAATAACGATGGCGAAATTCAACGGTCAGAAGCTGATGTTGTAACTAATTTATTATTAGGGTTTAATACAAATATTACATCACTAGAAGGTGTTCAGTTTTTTACAAACCTTGAAAAACTAATTGTTAACAATAGTCAAGTTGCATTTGTTCCTATTTTAACTATAACGTCCCTAGAAAACATAAGTTTAAGTGATAATCAAATTACCTCAATAGATGTAACTAATTTACCGAATCTTAAAAATTTATTTCTATTCAATAATCAAGTAAGCAGTATAGACGTTTCAAATTGTCCTTTACTTTTTCAATTATCCTTAAGTGATAATAATATTTCCAGTTTAGATGTAAGCCAGAACCCTAGTTTAATATCTCTTACATTAAATAACAATCCAATTATGGCAATTGATGTTAGCCTTAACCCTAACATTAATGAACTTAACGTTGAAAACACATTACTTACTCAACTAGATGTAAGTACTCAACTAGGTTTTTTACAGTTGAGTGTAATTAATACGCCGCTTACCTCATTAACAGGACTAACTAACAAAATAGGTTTTGATTTTATTTTTATAGAAAATACGCAGCTCACATCTTTGAACATAGACAACGTTGAAGGTGGTGCACCAGATATATATATTGCAAATAACCCATTACTAAATGACATTACCATTTCTAATTCGACTTTTTTAAATTTTAGAATAGATAATAATCCTAGTCTGATCACTCTTACCGCATTCAATAATGATATCAATGACATTGTAACTAATGGAAATGCTTTAACCCAGATTAATATTGAGAATAATAAAGCAATAGGTTATATGTCATTTACTAATGAAAATCAATTGATTGAGCTAAACTCAAATAACACTCTAGCTCCTTGGGGAATAGATATTACCGATTGTTCTATGGACCGATTACTCATAAAAAATGGAGTAATTGATAACATCACATTTTCAGGAACTAACAGTATCAATTACATATGTGCAGATACTGATGAAATACTAGCTGTATCTACAGCAACGAACAACAATGGAATAACTAACGTAAATTTAAACACCTATTGCACCTTTGCTCCAGGTGGCGATTTATTTAAGATTACTGGTGATGTGCGTATAGATGCAGACTTGAACGGTTGTTCTGTAAGTGACACAAGATTTACTGACTTTAAATTTACTGCAGATAATGGAACATCTAGTGCTATCTTTTTTGAATCTCCTGGCTATGATTACGAAATTGCTGTACCAGAAGGGAATTATACTATTACGACTGAACCTGTAGCTCCTAGTTTATATAATCCTTTAAATTCTTACACGGCAAACTTTGCAATGGGAGATCCTGACATAATACAAGATATTTGTTTGACACCTAATGGAAATATAGTAGATCTAGCTATTGTTATGGATGAAATACTTCCTGCCAGGCCTGGATTTACATCAGGTTATAGATTGATTTGTTCTAATGTAGGAACAGCCGCCATAAATGGAACTGTCTTTTTAAATTATAACGACAATCTTATTCAATTTCAAGGATCATCAGATGTACTTGCATCAAATAATAACAGGAATTTAAGCTGGAACCTTAACACACTTCAACCAGGAGATGAGTATATTATAACGGTAGATTTTAGAGTGAATTCTCCTATGGACACACCAGCAGTTAATGGTGG
The DNA here is from genome assembly GCF_012974865.1 of Nonlabens sp. Ci31. Lineage (NCBI taxonomy): Bacteria > Pseudomonadati > Bacteroidota > Flavobacteriia > Flavobacteriales > Flavobacteriaceae > Nonlabens > Nonlabens sp. Ci31. The sequence goes on from NZ_CP043633.1 coordinate 205,247, forward strand.
CGACATACTCGTTTACAATGGTAGTATCGCTGGACCATCAGGTATCAATGACGTAAATACTCTTAATAATACTTTTGAATTTGCACAGACTGTGGTAAATTCTTTTGACCCTAATGACATCACTTGCCTACAAGGCGAAATTCTAGATCCTGGAAACGTAGGTCAAGATCTTCATTATAAGATAAGGTTTGAAAACACTGGAACTGCAAGCGCGATTAATGTGGTGGTAAGAAATGAAATTGATTTAACTAAACTAGATATTAACACATTTATTCCTTTAACGAGTAGTCATCCTATCCGTACTAGAATTACTGATAGCAACTTAATTGAATTTATATTTGAAGACATTAACCTAGATTTTAATGATGCGACTAATGATGGTTATTTAATTTATAAAATCAAGTCATTGCCTAGCTTACAATTAGGAGATGTAATTGCAAATCAAGCAGGTATTTATTTTGACTTCAATTTTCCTATTATTACTAATGATTATATGGTTACCGTAGCTCAAACAGCAAGTTTAAATGATGCTGACTTAAATCTTGTAACACTATTCCCTAATCCGGCAAACAATGAAGTTACTCTTGAATCTCTATGTGAAATAGAAATGATTAAAATTTATGATCATTTAGGAAGAATAGTAAAGATTATTTATTTAGAGCAGGAAAGTTTTGAGAAAACTCTTGATATTTCTAATCTTAAAACAGGACTTTATTTTATTGAGGTTGAGGATAAAAACGGGAGGCAAAGTTTGAAATTGATAAAGGAATAGTAGATAAAGTTCCTTTGTAGCTTCCTATGGGAGTTCTTACTCCGTCAATTATATATGTGTTCATTTATTAGTGGATTAGTGGATTAGTGGATTAGTGGATTAGTGGATTAGTGGATTAGTGGATTAGTGGATTAAGATGTTTTATTTCTTATATACTTTCTAAAAGAAGATAACATTTTTGTTAATTCACTTATTAACATGCGATTTTCTTCATCTTCCTGATCAGATATGTATAATCGCCGTCTAGCTTTTGTACTACAAACTACACATTCATTTGCACTATAAATTGCGATGTTGAAATGCTTGATAAATTGAGCATCACTTCCTGGATAACCTTCTGCTATGTTTAGCGCTATGGAGTCAGCAGCACGTCTATATTGACTTGACAATGCATATAATTCTTCTTTAGGGAATTGCTTTATTTGAACTTGAACATGTTCACCAAAATCAATAGACTTAGTATAAACATCCAGTTTTTCAAAAGCAAAATGATAGTTACTGCTCATTTTACGAAAATAAGACAACTATTCTTCTAATCATCACAACAACCAATCTTCTAGATTATTCCCAATCCTTATTCATCCTATAAACAACACCTTTAAAAAGCGCCACCAGCTCTTCATCTTTCTTCACCTCAATGATGTTGAAGCCTACTTTAGTTTTGTTGTTTTTATAGAACTTGAAATTAATATGCTTCATAAGTTGGATATTTACTTTACTTTACTTTACTTTATGGCATATTAACTAAAACTTTATTTTATAAAAATTTTATTTTTAAGTTTAGCTGCTATGGCAATGCTATCCTTTAGTAGTGTTTAAAAAACGATTGAGGAAGATGTTTTGGATTGTCCAGCTAATTCTACTGAGATAATTGCAACTTGCACAAGAGGTTGTTATTCTATTACTGTAGGAGGTAGTCCACAGTCTCTTAATCCAGCCCAAACAGATGAAGCCGAAAGAAGATTACAAAATTACTGTAATAGTCGTCCAATAGTTGAAATCATAGCACCAGCGCCACCATTTCTTTAAATGAATATAATGACAACTGTTTCAAAAATATTCCTAGCAACATTTATGTTGCTAGGAATTTACTTTATAGGTTTAAAGAATAGTCAGGTAAAATCTCACGCATTTCTTTATAAATTTGATTTTAAACACCATACCAATCGTCCAGATTTAGTTCTCACCGATTATGTTTTAGTAAATAAAAAAGGTGATACGACGTTCACATCATTTTACAATCAAATGAAACGTGATTCTATCAATTCTATTAGAAAAATGTCTAGTCAGGAGCGTTTTGACTTTAGAATCAACGAATATCCTTATTACATTGAAACAGTTGAAGATAAAATTTTATTTACCGCTGAGGTAGGAGATCAATATTTTCAATATGAAGAACAAATACGATTCAAATGGAATATCACTGATTCCATACGTAAAATAAACTCTTACAAATGTAAGTTTGCCACAACCACATATGCCGGAAGAATTTGGAATGCTTGGTTCACTCAAGACATACCGATAAATGTAGGCCCTTATAAGTTTAAAGATTTGCCAGGTGCCATTATTGAAATAAATGATTCTGAAAATATTTTTAAGTATTCTCTAATAAAATTTAAAGAAAAACGAGAAGTCCGATTAGAACATTTTTCTAGTGTTACAAAAAATGCGATGGAAAAGACGACGCGCAAAGAATTTAATAAACATCAACAAGCATATCTTGCTTTAAGCTTTGAACAACGCATGGCTTATTTAAGTCGAGGTGAAGCGGGAATAATTAAGGGAACGTTTAATTCAGAAGACGGCGAGGTAGATTTTAAAAGTAAATCTTTAGATGAGATGGATGACTATCAATTTATTGAAATAGATCATATTGAATAATTCTTACTTTTCCAAAACCATTTATGTAGTGGCGCTCTTTTTATGGGTGCCATTTTTTTGTACTGCTCAAAATATAATTAAAGGAACGGTTATCAATTCTGTAAAACAGCCTCTATCTTACTCTATTGTTACGGCTTACAAAGACCCAAATTACACTTCTATTGTTGGTTTTAAAACAACTGATGTTCTTGGAAAATTTTCTATTGAAGTCGCAGTAAACATAGATACTCTATTTTTAGAAGTAAGACACATCACTTATAAATCAGAACGATTCATCATTACTGATTTTGATAAAAAACATCGATTAGTACTTTTCAGACCCAACAACGACTTAAAGGAAGTTCTCATTGAAGCTAAACGTAATATAACCATCAAAGGCGACACCGTGCGCTATGACGTTGATGCGCTAAAAGAAAAGAAAGATTATACCATAGAAGAAGTCATTGATCGCATTCCTGGCGTTACTATTGCTGAGAATGGACAAATATCCTATAACGATGGACCCATAAGTCATCTCTACATTAATGGAGTAGATTTACTAGAAGGTCGTTACAACATTGCAACTCGTGGCATACCTGCAGGTGCGGTAGAAGATATAGAATTATTAAGACGTCATAATCACGCACGTATTGAAATAGGTAAAACTCTAAGTAGTGAAGTAGCTCTCAATTTAAGAATTAAAAAAAATCAAAGTCTCGTTTTTGGTTCTTCAAAAGCCGATATAGGAACTCCTTTGCTCACTGCTCGTGGTGAGGTCACTCCTATTTATCTAAGGGATAAACTGCAAAATATAGCAAGTTTGCGTGCTAATAACTTTGGTAAATCATTACAAGATTTTGGTACTAATTTAACCAGAGGAAATCGAGATATTTATCAATTAAAAATGAACAATACTTCTGTTATAACACCACCAGAAGTTAATGGCAATACTATTTCTAACAGATACTGGTTAGACAACAATTCTGTATCTGCAACAAATGACATCTTAACAACTTTGCCTAAGGAGTTAATCGTAAAAGGTTCTGTTGATTATAACTATGAAGATAGCGAAATAGAAAAAAACAACCAGAGTGTATTTTTTACAGGAAATGATAGTTTAAAAGTAGATCGCAGCTCAATAAATAAATTATCGCAAACACGATACCAATTAGGCAACACTATTGAGTTAAATAGAGATGACTTGTACATCAACAATAAACTTTCTGGTAGGTTTATAGACCAAAATGGAAATTCTTCAAATATTTTAAATAATAATGCCATCCAAACAGGTTTTAAAAACACTGAAAAAGCGATTACTAATATTCTGGAGCTCAAAAACAGCATCAATAACCAAATTGTGGATAGCGGCATCTTATTTGAATATAGATCAACTGACGAGCAATTAACAACAAATCCTGCTGTATTTACCGATTTAATACCTGGAGCAAATGCTACTATCACAACACAAGATGTAGCAATGGAGAAAATGAATATAGGCGCTTATACAGGTTATACGTTTCAACTTCTAGATGTAGAATGGAAAGCAAAACAACGTGTGAGATGGTCTAAAGAACAACTAGAAAGTTCGCTAAAAAATCAGAATATAAATAACAGTACATTGCCATTTGCCACCGATTTTAGTCTTGATAGTTTTGAATCACAAACACAACTATCTTCAGCATTTAATTGGAGAAGATTTAGGTTCAATCTCAACCCAGAAGTTTCTTACTTTAATATAAATCGCATGAAAGAGTTAACTGATTCTAATGAAAAGGACAATTATCTTTTTATGAATATGAATGTGCAAGTATCTCGCAATTTTAATAGGAAATGGGATCTAGGAGTAAGCGGCTCAATAAAAAGTTCTATTTCTAGTTTTGAAGAATTGTATCCTGGAATCATTTTGAGACAATTTGATAATTTGAGTACTAATCCACAGGATATAAATGTAACTCGCTCAAATAACGCTTCCTTATTCTTTGGTTATAGCGATGTTTTATCTGGAATTCTCTTAAAAAATAATACGTCTTATAACAACTCTACTTCTCAATTCATTTTTAATAGGTCTCTGGATGATAATGGTTTGATACAAATAAATGCCATAAGACAGGATAATCAATTCAGCACTATAAGAAATACAACTACACTCACTAAACGTTTTTTCAAACATTTATCTACTCAAACGAGCTATAACTTTGACATTTCAAAAATAGAGCAAATTTTCAATGGTCAATCGCAAGATAACACCATCATAAATCATACGTTAAGTACAGAATTGAGTTGGAGTACTGGTGGTTCTTATGCTTTGAATTATAGTGGTACGATCAACTTTGGTTTATCACTAATAGATAGCTCAAGAGCAGCTAATAATTTTCAACTACACCATCTAGGATTAGATTTTTATTTATCTGATAAAGTACGGTGGAATTTTAATACAGAAACTGCTATCAGTTCCTTTTCTAGCAGCGACAACACTAATATAAATTCGTTATTCAATACCAGTTTTTATTATAAGCCTCACAAAAAGCTCATTCTACGAGCAGAATTATACAATATTTTCAACGAGCGTTTTTTCACGACTGCAACAAGTAGTTCTAACTTTATAAGTCAGAATCAGTTCTCCTTACGTCCAATTCAATTTACAGTTGGATTAAATTATACGTTGTAAATTTATAAAAACCCTTTCAAATATGTGTTTTTCATTTTAAGTTAAGACTGATCCTTCTTATGTCCAGTCTTTGTTTGTTCGGTACACAACACCTTTAAAAAGCGCCACAAGTTCATCGCCTTTTTTTACCTCAACGATGTTGAAACCTACTTTAGTTTTGGTTTTATCCAGCGTGCATTCTGCGGTAATGTAGTCGCCTTCTTCCAGTGCTTCAATGTGATTGATACTCGTTTCTATGGAAACAGCAAATTTACCATGCGTATTGGACGAAAAACCAAAAGCGGTATCTGCTAGTGCATAGGTAATTCCACCATGGGCTTTTCCCATGCTGTTGAGCATTTCTGGTCGTATAGTCATTCCCAACTTTACACAACCTATTTCTACAGATAAGATCTCGATTCCTAACCAAGTGGAGTACGGATCTAGTGAGAGCATTTTATGTGGGATGTCAGTTCCTTTTAGTTTTTGAGTCATGGAGTTGGTGAGTTGGTGAGTTGGTGAGTTGGTGAGTTAAGGTTTTATTTATTTTTGAGACTTCGCCTCAAGGCTGAGATCATCTTTCCAATTTCTGTCAACATCTTTCTGTTTTCTTCAAATTCTTTGTGGTCTATGTATTTTCTTAAAAAGGCTTTTGTATTCCAAGTAATGCATTCATGACTGCTAGTCTAAACCATTTTCAATTACCTATTAAAATTAGTGTCGGTACTTCCATAACCTTCAGAAATATTAGCAGCAATAGAGTCAGTGGCTCTAGCATATTGTGATGATAGTAGATAGATTTCTTTTTTTGGGAAGTCCTCTGTAATTGTATTAACCTTTTCACTAAAAACCATTGCTTTTTGATCAACTAATAAATCTTCAAACTTAAAATGATATTCGCTTTCCAACATAATTTATATTTTTCACTCTACCTCAAAGACTGAATTACTTGCCTTCATCTTACGCAATATTGGTGAGCATCTGTACCTATCTTCTCTATATACATCATACAAAGCGTCCATTCCATTCACACACCAATCCAGTCCTTTTTCGTTTGCCCAATCTAGTAATCCTTTTGGGTAATTAACGCCTTTGGTCATGGCGCTGTCTATTCCATGAGCTGTTGCGATCTTTAAGAAGAAAGCGTCTGCGGCTTCATTGATAAGCATTACTAATACACGATCTTGGATTTCCTTTATCAATTCTGGTGATTTTACAGGTTCTGCTTTCGCAAAAGCCTGCTCGCTATCTACATTTACATAATCATAAAAACCTCTTCCTGATTTACGACCCAACCAACCCGCTTCCATCAAACGTTTTTGAGTGAGCGCAGGTTTGTAACGTGGATCAAAATAGAAGGCCGTAAAAACAGTTTCTGTTACCACGTAATTCACATCATGACCTATATAATCCATCAACTCAAAAGGCCCCATTTTAAAACCTAATGCCTTTAAAGCGTAATCTATAGTGGCAAAACTAGCGATTCCTTCCTCATAAACACGCAGGGATTCACTGTAAAAAGGGCGTGCCACACGGTTCACAATAAAGCCTGGTGTGTCCTTTGCCACAGCGACTACTTTTTTCCAACTTTCAATGGTAGCAACACAAGTATCGGTAACATATTGAGCCGTTTGAACGGCTGGAATCACTTCAACCAACTTCATCAATGGTGCTGGATTAAAAAAGTGAATTCCAATACAACGTTCTGGTTTTTCTAGTGATCCAGCAATACTCGCGATACTTAAACTAGAAGTATTTGAAGCAATGATACAGCTGTCAGAAACGTGAGATTCCAATTCTTGAAACACCTTTTTCTTAATATCTAGATTCTCAATGATGGCTTCTATGGTCAGGTCAGCATCTGATAAATCCTTGATCGCACTCACATAGGAAATGTTAGACTGAATGCGGTCTTTCTCATCAACATCAATTCTTCCTTTCTCAATAAGTCGGTTCATTATTTTTTCGAGAGCTGCTTGGGCCTTTTCTAATTGTTCTTTGTTTACATCAAATAGTTTTACTTGACAACCTGCTGTTGCAGCTACTTGAGCGATACCACTTCCCATGGTTCCTGCTCCTATGACTCCTACTTTGGAGATTAACGATTGGGGATTAACGATTGGAGATTTTTGATTTTTCATTTATAAAATAGTGAGGGTTGGAGATTAACGGTTGCGTATTTTTGTATCAATGAGTTATTTATGATTTGAAAGAGCTGGTTTTAATACTAGCTACAAAAATGGAAATTAATTGATTGTTTTCATCAAGTAATTTATCGATTAACTCGATTTTAGTGATTGTATGAGCCCCTTTTTGAATCTTAAGGTTCACATAAGACTCTCTTAACTCTTTTAAGGCTATTTTCATTTTATGAAGAAAGTCTCTGTTCGACTCTGCAGACCTAGCTTCGCCATAATTCAAAGCAACAGCAGTGGTAGATCTAATTAACTGTTGTGATAAATGTGCTGAAGCAAAACTTTGATCAATGAATTTACAGGCATGAATTACAGCAATGGCAAAATCTATTAAGCGATTTTCTAATTGATTGGGATTCATAAGAAGGTTTTAATTTTTTATAAATCTACAATAATCAATCGTTAATCGTTAATCAACAATCTCCAATCGTTAATCCTATCGTCCTTTAAAAACCGGCTTGCGCTTTTCCATAAAACTAGCGACACCTTCGGCATAATCCTCTGTGGCGGCACTTTCAATTTGAAGTTTAGATTCTAGTGCTAGTTGTTCTTCCACCGTATTGTAGAAAGATTGATTTAAGGCCTTTTTTGTATTGGCTAATGCAACTGTAGGTAGTGCGGCTAGTTTTTGTGATGTCGCTTTTGCGAAAGCGAGAAATTCATCATCCTTTACGACTTTGTAGATCATTCCCATTTGGTCAGCCTCTGTTGCTGAGATTTTATCAGCCAGCATCATGGTGGCGCTTGCTTTACCAAACCCTATCAATCGAGGTAAAAAGAAAGTCCCAGCACTATCTGGAATCAGTCCTATTTTAGAAAAAGCTTGAATAAAAGCGGCACTTTCTGTGGCGATAACTACATCACAACACAATGCCAGGTTTGCCCCTGCTCCAGCAGCTACTCCATTAACTGCAGCTATTACTGGTTTTTCTAGATTTCTAATCTTCAATACTATAGGGTTGTAATGATCATCGAGGATGGCTTTAAAACCTGGGTGCAACTCTGGATTGGTTATTTCTTGAATGTCTTGTCCTGCGCAGAATGCTTTTCCTTCACCTGTAATCAAAACTGCTCTTACTTTCTCATCTGTAGCACATTGATCTAGCGCGTCTTGCATAGCAAAAGCCATTTCACGGTTAAACGAATTAAATACTTTTGGTCTGTTTAGAGTTATAGTAGCAACGCCGTTTTCGACTTGCAAGAGGATGGAATCTGACATGGATCATTTTAATTTTTATAAAGATAATGGAAGTTCCGCTTTCGCGAAAGCGAGAACACCGCCATATTATTAATAATAAATTAACCGAATGATTGCCAAGGTTGTATTAGAATGGATTAATTTCATAGCAAATAACCACCATGAAAATATGTAATTTTTTAATTGCTCTTCTTTTTACATTGTTTGCTACTGCTCAAAACGAACTTGATTTTGATATGGATGTATCTACTGGAACTGTCGGTGGCTACATAAACATTACTTATACGATTACTAATATTTCAACTGATCCTATATCTAATCTAGTAATAGACCATCCAGATGCGGTGATAAATTCATTTACTCCAACTCCATCCACTCTTACACCAGGAGCTAGTCTTACTGCTACTGGTAAAATTGCAATAGGTGGAGAAGGTGCGTCACTAGGAGTTATTTTCGGTTCTACTCAAGCTAGCATTAATGGTCTTTTAAATGGAAACTCTATCACCGAATTATCTGACGGACAAGGCCCTAATGGATTTAGAGTTGAAGATGGCCCATCTTTTTATCAAGCCTTTGAACCACATCGATACGGGGTTATTTATATAGATGTAGACTTAAATGGAAGGTATGATTTTGGGATTGATAATACGATTGTAGGCGCGGTGATAAATATAGGAGATCAAAATGGAAATACTTTTTCTGTATCTACTAACGAGACTGGATGGTGGAATGCAGACATACCACCAAATTTTATAAATACTGCTGGAGATTTCATAGGAATAGTTGATCAAAACTCCTTTCCTGTTGCTATGACTAACTATCCGTTAGTTGCAGGAACATCTCCTTTCCCTCTTGCTTTTCCTTTGGCTGCATCGATTCAATATGAGCATGGTTACGCAGACGGTAATACTAATTTTGGTTTAATGAGAGCGACTGCTTTTCTTGATGAAAATAATAATGGCTCAAGAGACGTAACAGAAATAGACGTACCCTATACCAACTTTGAGTTTATAGCTAACAATGACCCAACAACCAGCATTATTTTAAATAATGGCACTGGATTACCTGTCGTAAAATCTGATATAGATCCCGGAACCCAACTAAATGATATAAATGCAACTTTGGGAAGGTTTAATAATTTCTACAACATTGCGACATCTAGCTTTGATGATATTATGACCACAAATGGAGTTACAACTGAGTTAGAATTTGCGGTTATAGAAAATTCGACATCTAACAGGGATACTGCGGTATATTTAGCAAGCAACACTCCTCCAAATCCTGGATTTGATAGTGTAGCAAGTATAGTTATTGATAATACTTTAAATGGAGTTGCGACAGGAACGCTACAATTCACAAATGATTCAAGAGCCACCATTCTTTCGGTTATAGATAGAAACAGCACAGACTTGCTCACTAACGGAACTGCAACTACAATAGCTGGCGGTTTTACAATACCATATAACATTAACAATTTTGGACAACAGAGGTTTAGGGTTAATATGTCTACGCCTATAAATGGAGTCCAAATAGGAGACACATTTACTCATATAGCTTCCATTAACCCTTCTTCCACTGATAACGATGTATCAAATAATACAGCCACTTTAAATGTAGATGTAGTGGCCTCCTATGATCCTAATGATGTGACCGAAATACGTGGGGAGACTATTCCTATAAATACCTTTTCAAATACAGACTATCTGGAATATACCATTCGTTTCCAAAACCTTGGAACGGCCAGCGCACAATTTGTAAGAGTGCTTTCTACACTAGATCCACAACTTGATCCAGCGACTTTTGAGATGATTACAGCCAGTCATAATTTTACCTATACTAAAAATGCTAATGACCTAGATTGGTTTTTTGATCATATTCAACTTGCTCCAGAGGTAAATGATCCTGAAGCCAGCAATGGGTTCATAAGATATAGAATCAAACCTTTACCAGGATTTGCTGTTGGTGACCTTATTGCTGCCAGTGCTAGTATCTTTTTTGATTACAATCCTCCAGTAATTACAGAAACTTGGTTCACTACCTTTGACGTACCTGCATCTTTAGATGATATTAAAACAGGAGCTATTTATCCTATTCCACTTAAAGGAAACACCTTATTCTTTGAAAATATAGCTACTGGAAAAGCACAATTGTATGCCCTAGATGGTAAAGAAGTATGGCACGGAGACATTTCAAATAGCCAACTTATTTTAAATGCTATTGATTCTGGATTTTATATTTTAAAGGTATACTCTGAAGGAAAAGTAGCCAGCATTAAGTTGCTGAAAGAGTGATTTTTAATCTCTATAATTATCATTGAAGTTTTGCTTTCGCAAAAGCATAACAAAATTACCAAATGATACATATTAAATTTTTTAGAAAGCTCTTTAATCCTAAGATCCAAATAGCTCCTATCTATTAGTAAATTTAAAAGCTACAACTTAGTGATTTTAAGATAAAATAAATCAGGATTTACATCTAAAAAACCATTTGTATCTTGCCCAGAAGCACCCGTTGCAATAAAGTCAATTGTAATAGTTTCGGTAGTTGTAAATACGGCGATTTGTTTTTGTTGAACTATTTCCACTTGAGTCTTTACAGAAGCCATAGTACCTTTTAATCCCTGTTGGGCAGTGTTTATTCTCATGATATAATCAAAACTACCTGAATTTAAATAAACGGAAGATTCAACGATATAGTCTCCTGGAGGTAATGATAAATTGTTACCTGATAAAAAGGCTCCGTCTATAGTATTAAAACCGATAGATGCATAATTAAATGTTTCTAGAGTCGTTGCTCCTACGTTTACCTTAGTACTTGCAAATGTTGCAAAAAGAGTACCGAATTTTTTTAATTGATCTTGCTGGTCTATAACTTTAACCCACTTAACAAGAGGTGCACTCCAGTAGTAAAAACCTACAGATACATCACTAACAACAGTTGTATTGAAAACAAATAAACTATTAGCAGAACTTGCAATAGTTGTAACATCAGTTGTGCTCGTCAGTGCTACTCTAGGAACTAGAATTCCTTTATCAGAGGAAGATACGTCTAACATACTTGAAGAGTCTGGAATATCTGTATTAACACCTACTTGTGCCTTTAGTTGTAGTGATAAAGACAGCAGGAATACCGTAATAAATAAATGTTATTTCATGTTAACAATTATAATAAGGTAAATGTATGGTGTACACCTAGTTGCATCCTTTAAAAGATCATAATTTTATTCTGTTTTCGTTGTAAACAATAATTAAAACGACGAACTGCATCCATCAATAAAAGAGCTAATTTGGAAATATTATAAAATTTATTGTTTAGAAAGAATTGAGGTTTAACTTCAATGAAAAGAATGCTTTAAAAGGGTTCGTTTTAGCCTTGATTGAAGAGGTGACTACCGGGAAGAGAATCCGGATTACTTCAAACATTTAAAATAATCAAAAGGCTCGAGGCAATCTTCACATTGAAACATCGCTTTACAAGCGGTAGAACCAAACTGACTCACTAATTTTGTATTCTTAGAACCGCAATTAGTACATTTTACCAGCTTTTTCTCGTTAAGAAGCACATCTTTGTCTGCAGACTCGCCCAGTGGTGCGGCGATACCATATTTCTCCAATGCTTTGCGACCTCGCTCCGTAATCCAGTCTGTTGTCCATGGTGGGCTCATGATTAATTGAACATGAACGGTATATCCATGAGCGGCAAATGCGCTTTCCAGATCATCACCTATCACATCCATTGCTGGACAACCACTATAAGTAGGCGTGAGCTTTATGGTTATTTCTTTCCCTTCTACCTCAACATCTCTAATCACACCCAGATCTACCACGTTAAGTACGGGTATTTCTGGATCCATAACGGATTCTAAAATTTTTAGAAGGTCTGGCGATATGTTGAAGGTTTGAATCATAATGAATATCGAATATTGATTAACGAATAAGGAATATTGAAATTTTGATTTAAGAATTTTTAGTCTTAGATGTTTTTATACTGGCTACGAAGATTGAAATCAATTGGTTGTTTTCATCAATTAACCTATCAACATCTGTACTATTCTTAATGAGTGCGGCTCCTTTTTGAATTTTAAGATTGACCATCGATTCTCTCAACTCTTTTAGTGCAATTTTCATCTTGTGTAAAAAATCTTTATGTGATTCAGCGCTTTGCGCTTCTCCATAATTAAGAGCTGCTGCAGTTGAACTTCTTATCAATTGCTTGCATAAATGGTTTGCTGTGTAGCTATTATTCATTGAATGGTCTGCAACTTTAATAATGTCCACAGAAAACTGAATCAAGCGAGTTTCTATATCAAACTTCATATTTTCTTATTTCATTTCGTTATTCAGTGTTCCATAATCGATATTCGATATTCACTTACCATTTTGAATCTGGATACGTGCGTTGCATGTACTGCATCTCAGTAAGGATAAATCCCATATGCTCGCTGTGCAATCCTTCTTTGCCTCCTTTTTGAAAGTATTCTACTTCTGGTATATCTAGTGTTGCCGTAGTGAGTAATTCATTTAGCTTTTGATAGTAGAGATCACGAAATGGCAACATATCTGGTGCTACTCCAGCTGCAATCATCGCATCATCTGCGGTGGTAGTTTGAAAGAGTTCATCGGTATAAATCCAAAGATCATTTACAGCTTCTTGAACACGGCTCTTGCTTTCTTCTGTTCCGTCACCTAAACGTTTTAACCAGTCTCCTGAAAAACGCTCGTGATAACTTGCCTCTTTAATTCCTTTAAAAGCCAGGGCTCTCAAAGTTTCATCGGCGCTTTGTTGTAAAGCATTTAGAAACATTTTATTGTACACATCAAAGAAAAACTGACGTACCACCACGTAACCGAAATCTGTATTAGGTTGTTCTAAAAGCAATACGCTTCTATATTCTCGTTCTTTTCTCAAGAAAGCGATATCGTCCTCCGTAGATTTATCTCCTCTCAACTGAGCGATATATTGATAATAGCTACGTACCTGTCCCAACATATCTAAAGAAATATTAGTCAATGCAATATCTGGCTCTAAATTAGGTCCATGACCACAGAGTTCTCCTAATCGCTGTCCTAGAATCAGGTAATTATCTGCAACACCTAGTAGGTAGTTTATTAAATGTTCTTTGTTTTGTGATGATTCCAAAAATTTTGGATTCAACTCCTTTATCGGTTGTTTCATATCAATGAAATGATTAAAAAATCAAAACGAAAATCAAAATCAATTTTGAGGACGCTTATTTTTGGTTCTTAATAATTGTTGCAACTATTTTACTGAGCTGTAAAGATTCATCTACTAGATTTGTTTGGTCGTTTTTTAAAAGACCGGCTTTAAGTTATTCTTACCTTCTTTTAATTCCTTTAAACAAATCCTAAGTTTATTAATCTTGTCTTTACTAGTTCCTGCAACAGCAAACTCTCCGTAACTTGAAGCAGCACTTCCTGAGGAACGGATAAGTTGTTCCGCATGCTATTTTGACGCGTATGTTTTTATCGGAAAATCAAATTCTCTAACCACATTGGCTGCAAATAGTATCAATCTATCTTCTACATCATAAGGTTTTTCACTCATTATGATTTGATTTTAGTTTTGATTTTCCTTTTCCTTTTAAAACTACATATGCTTCAGCTCATCAGGTAACTCATAAAAAGTAGGATGTCTATATACCTTATCTGTTGCAGGCTCAAATAATTCGCCACTTGCCTCTGGACTGCTGGCTGTAATATTATTGGATTCGACCACCCAAATACTGACACCTTCGTTTCTACGGGTGTAAACATCTCGGGCATTATTCATTGCCATCTCAGCATCTTCAGCATGCAGACTACCGCAATGTCTGTGTTCTAGTCCGTTTTTAGATCGTATAAAAACTTCCCAAAGTGGCGTTTCTTGACTCATATTTTCAATTTTCACTTCATTAAATAGCTCCTCCGTCCTCCGACGGAGTGTGTTCCGCTGTTTCGGCAGAGTGTGTTCCGCGGTTTCGGCGGAATGCGTTCCGCCGTTACGCTGCTTGCGCCGGTTTCGGCAGAGTGTGTTTCGCGGTTTCGGCGGAATACGTTCCGCCGTTACGCTGCTTGCGCCGGTTTCGGCAGAGTGTGTTCCGCTGTTTCGGCGGAATGCGTTCCGCGGTTTCGGCGGAATGCGTTCCGCCGTTACACTGCTTGCGCAGTTTGTTGTTTTCTATTTTTCTGTTTGGACGCATAAGCAGTTGCAGCTTCACGTACCCAAGATCCATTCTCCCAAGCATTGCGACGGTCGTCTAATCGCTTTTTATTCATAGGTCCGTGACCTTTTACCACTTGCCAAAATTCGTCCCAATTAATCTCTCCAAAATCATAATTTCCTTTCTCGTCATTCCATTTTAAATCTGCATCTGGAATGGTCAGTCCTAAAAGTTCTGCTTGTGGAACTGTCTGGTCAATAAACTGCTGGCGCAACTCGTCGTTGGTCTTGCGCTTTAACTTCCACTTCATAGATTGCTCTGTATGCGTGCTTGCCGCATCTGTAGGACCTAACATCATTAATGATGGCCACCACCAACGATTCAATGCATCTTGAGCCATTTCTTTTTGTTCTTCAGTACCATTACAAAGCGACAGCATGATTTCATAACCTTGTCTCTGATGAAAACTTTCTTCCTTACATACGCGCACCATTGCGCGAGCATAGGGTCCAAAAGAAGTACTACACAATGGGACTTGATTGATAATCGCAGCTCCATCTACCAGCCATCCTATAGTTCCCATGTCTGCCCAAGTCATGGTTGGGTAATTAAAAATCGATGAATATTTTGCTTTTCCAGAATGTAAATCTTCATACATCTGCTCCCTTGTGATTCCTAAAGTTTCACAAGCGCTGTATAAGTAAAGACCATGTCCAGCTTCATCTTGCACCTTTGCCAGTAGTGCTACTTTACGACGCAATGATGGTGCACGAGTGATCCAGTTTCCCTCTGGCAACATTCCTACAATTTCAGAATGTGCATGCTGGGAAATCTGTCTGATATGCGTCTTGCGATACTTCTCAGGCATCCAGTCTTTAGGCTCGATTTTTTCATCTCTAGCAATTTTTGCATCAAATTGCGCTTCTAAACTTTTGATTTCTGCTTCGCTCATAATTTATTTTCCTGAGTAGGTAAAAATCTTTTGGATTCAGCACCTACGATTAATTTTATATTTTTCCACACTTCATGCGGAGTCTTATTATCAACTATCTGAAGCTTTTTAAAACCTCCAAACTTACTATTCTCTCTTTATTTAGTACTATTCCGCTTTCGCGAAAGCGAGATCCCAACAATCTTATTTCTCTACCTAACCATCATAACTCACCACCAACCTCTTACTGGTAGGTACACTAACACAACTCAGCACAAAACCTTTCTCCACTTCTTCATCGGTCAATGCATAATTTACTTTCATCTCCACAGACCCCTCTAACACTTTGCATTTACAAGTACTGCACACGCCACCTTTACAGGCATACGGCAAATCTGCTCCAGCGCTTATCGCACCATCTAGTACGTTATCAAAATCCTTACCCAATACAAAATGAAATTCTTTACTTCCATCAATGATGGTCACATCTACTCCATCCACTTTTTTCTCAAGCGCTGCAGCTGCTCTAGCTTTATCGGCATCGCTCAATCCGCTTACGAAAAGCTCAAAATGAACATTCTCTTTCTTCATTCCTGCGGCAACGAGTTCATCTCTGATCAAGAAAATCATCTCTTCTGGACCACAAATAAAAGCGTGATCTGTATGTGGTGCATTGATCAACGTTTGCGTGAGTGTTTGTAATTTCTCTTTATTAAATCTTCCATTAAATAACGGAATATCTCTGTTCTCTCGGCTTAGAAAATAAAAGACTTCAAAACGACTTAAATAGGTGTTTTTCAGTGCTTCTATCTCTTCCTTAAAGATAATGGATTTTACCGTTCTATTAAGGTAGAATAACTTGAATTTAGCATTTGGCTCGCTAGCAAGGTGTGTTTTTATAATACTCAACATAGGAGTAATCCCACTTCCAGCAGCAAAAGCTATATAATTCTTTACTTCAGTTTCATCATGAGGTTCAATACCAAAATCCCCACTAGGAGCAGCAACTTGTAGCGCATCACCAGTCTTTAACTCGCGATTCACGTGAGTCGAAAACTTACCTTCAAAAATTTCTTTAACGGCTACTTTCCATTCATCATCCAGCGGACTGCTGCATAACGAGTAACTACGCCTCACATCTTCACCATTAATCGTAGTACGTAAAGTCAAAAACTGACCTGAACGGTACTTGAATTCTTCTTTCAATTCCTGCGGAACATCAAAGGCTATTACGGTAGTATCCTCCGTCTCTTTATAGACCTGGGAAAGGGTTATGTTATGAAATGTGCTCACTATAGTTAAGTCGTTAAGTTGATACAAAACTAACACTTGTTAGTTTGGAAAACAAGTACCTTATTTTACAATCTGAAATAAATTTAGATATGCACCTTTAACTTGAATTTCACGACCATAATTGGAACTGCATCGTATATTGTTATCTATGAAGTATCCTCATATTAAAGCACCAGAATCCATTTTAAAAGAGGCAGAAAAAGCCATGTCTTTTTATCCTCTATTAAAGGATACACACATCGAATTTAGATTCAATGATATGGTGCGTAAAAACTTCATGCAAGCACAGCCCACTTACAGCAGTATCTTCAAGTCTCGAAGCAATCGCAGTTATATCATCCTGATAAGTAAAGAGTTCAAAGTAGAAAATGAAATCTTCACCATCGATGAAATACCTCGTGATGTCCTCATAGGCTGGCTAGGCCACGAACTTGGGCACGTGATGGATTATCGAGCACGCAGCAGTATAGGGATGATTATTTTCGGATTAAAATACTTGTATTCACACTCTCATATTCAAGAAGTAGAGCGAGCCGCAGACGATTATGCTGTGCGTCATGGAATGGGAGCGTACATTTTAAAAACTAAAAACTTTATTCTTAATCACACCAGTCTGTCAGAAAAATACAAGCGACACATGCGCAAGTTCTACCTCTCCCCTGAAGAAATTCTAGAACTCATTAACAGGTATGGAAAAACGGGTGAAAAACCAACAGACGAAGAACTGGCGCCTATCAACCTTCCTCATTCCTAATTATTGGTAAGTAATTAAATTTATTTGGAGCTATTAGTTCGTGATTGAGCTCTTCATAAGTTTATTTTGTTGCCATTAAAGGTTTGCTGCAAACTCTTCCCAATTTTTAAATTTTTCTTCAGCCATTACTTTTTCCATCTTAACCTGGCCACCTTTTTTATTATTGTGGTTGTTCCATTTTGCAAATGTTTCTGGGTGTACTTTATTTACTTGGACTCCTTTTAATGCTTTAGATCGAGCTACTTTGTAATTCTTGTTAGCTTCTTGAAGTAACTGATCTAAAGCCTGAGCAAGTTCCTTTTCTGAAGTACTTGTTTCTGTTCCTAAATACCAAACATGATAAAAATCACCCTCTATTTTCTTAGCAGAAACGGTGAATTCTTTTATGGTTGTATCAAACTTCGATTGTAGCTCAATAATGGCTGTTTCCATTTTTAAAACCGACAATTGGCTTCCTACTACGTTTAGAAAAAACTTAGTTCTTCCTGTTATTTTGATTTCAGCTCTTTCAACATCAATAAATTTGATGGTATCCCCTATCAAATAACGCCAAGCACCAGAAACGGTAGATATGATAAGTGCATAATCTACATCTGGTTCTACATCAGCCATAGATACTACAGGTGCATTTGCTGTAATACTGCCGTCTTGCTCTACATACTCTGGTTGGAACGGCACAAATTCAAAGTAAATCCCTCCGTCTGTAATAAGTTGCATAGCATCTGTTTCTGGACGCTGCTGGCAAGCGATAAACCCCTCACTAGCGAGATAAGTATCTACAATTTGTACTGGTTTAGAGAATAATTTTTCAAAACTAGACCTGTAGGGCTCAAAAGCGACGCCGCCAGAAGTATAGACGCATAGGTTGGGCCATATGTCATGAATAGCATCTACATTATTATAATCCATTACTTTTTTTAACATCAGTTCGAGCCAAGATGGAATACCGCTCAACATACCAATATCCCAGTTTTTAGCTTCTTCAGCTATTTTTTGAACGCGTTCATCCCAATCATCAATGGAGGATATTTTTTTTCCTGGTCTGTAAAACGAATCTAAAAATTCAGGAATTTGACTGGCTGAAATACCACTAATTTCTCCAATGATGAATCCATTCTCTTTTGTTAAATCTGTAGAACTGCCTAATGCAAGCACCTCACTTTCAAAAATACCTGCTGGCAGATCAAAATTAGTTAATGCACTTACTTGTCTTGTTCCTGCTGCTTTTATAGCGGCGATCATCTCATCAGATACTGGAATAGTTTTGGGATTTTTACCTGTGGTACCGCTTGATCTTGCCAGGAATTTTGGAGTACCTGGCCAACTGATATTGGGCTTTCCCTCTTTCGTACGAGACCACCAATGCTCATCCATTTTGTGATAGTCGAAGAAGGGTACCGCTTCTGCGAAAGCGTGCTCTATATCATCATCTTTTAAAATACCATTAAAATCGTAGTAAAGGCCAAAAGAGGTTTTTTTAGCTTTTTTTAATAAGTTTTTTAGCACTTCCCTTTGTAATTCCACATGATTTGAACCCGAAGTAATCGAGTCGTGGATATGTAAAGCTGTTTTAATTATAGGACCTAAAAGCGCCATGAATAAATTGTTTGATTCAAACTTATGATTTTACCAAATAAGCTTTGGTTAACAATATGATAAGATTAAAATTCTATTATTTAGATTGTAGAATCAAGCTAATCTTTTCAAAATCTGCTGCGCTATTAATCACCGTACGGTATTCTTCATAATTAGAGGGTAAAACTACGGTCTGGTCATAAAATTCATTTGCAATTACTTTGAGTATGTTTCCTTCTAATGTGTAATCTGATTTAAAGTAAAAAACGGTTTCACCTTTGTCATTTTTAAATTGCTTGTCTATTTTGATATCGTCTAAATTTGGAATCGTGTAACCATCTGGTAAATAAACTGTAATCTCTCTATCGTAGGTACGATTATGCGTGTTTTCATAAGGTAGTTTGCGCTCTTTCTCTTGGTAAAGCTCCGTCTGGGCACCTATAAGTTTACCTATTTTAAACAAACTTTTTCTCCCAGCTTTTTCAATAAAGTCACTACTAGAAAATTTATAATTCATAATAAGAGGTGCTTTTCCGAAATCTCCTTTTTCTACGTTCATCATTACCTTTTCTGTGATTTCCATATCTTCTGTTAACCTATGTGCATAGCTTAACATAATCTCTTCACGTGTATCATCATCTAATCTGAATATAAATGGTTGCAATGAGGCTGCTGAGTAGCCAGTCAACTCATTTCTAAGATCCACTTCGATGACAGAATTATCTTTACTGCTAAATTTTACATCAAGTCTCATAATATCCTGTGTATCCTTAGCGCTTACAGCAGGTATGAATTTCACCTCTCCAACACTGGATTCAAAATTTCCAACTTTCACTTTTGTTATAAACAATCCATAATTATCTGTCAGATATCCATCTGGATAACCATAGCGTGTTGAAAAATCGTCAGGTGAGGTATATTTTTTTGTTTCTGGGAAATAGATCAAATAGTTTTGCAGGTAATTATAAGCCTCAAATTCTGGATCAAATTTTTCACTAGAACGACTAGACGTTAACACAATTTCATGGTCTATTTCCATAAGATTAAGTGAGGCTAAATAAAGTTTAATAATTCCTGTATCAGTCCCTATTTTATTTTTGAGAACAGAAGGAACAGAATTGTATTTTTCTTCCTCTATATCTGTTTTGAAAATATTTTCTTTAATATAATTGTCTAATGAAGAAAGTTTTTCATCGAGACTATTTCCAACAACTGCATTTTTAATAAACTTATCTAGTTCTTTAGATTCTCTTTTTGATAACTCCTCGTTAAGGTTTTTATAAATATTCTTTGCAACCGTTGCGTAGCTTGCGTAATTTTCTGAACTACTTGCAGTGTTACTATCTAGTTTATAAATTACATGGGCAGTATTTGCGTTGTAAGAGGCTCCTTCTTCTTTATCAATAGCTTCTAACTTATCTACAGATATGATCCAGTGATTTTTAGAATCATTTTCTTTCACTACTGCTTGAGGCAAACCATTATAAGATTTGAATGCAAATATGAGATTGCTAGGGGCAAAAAGTTGAAAGCTTACCTCATTTTTATCATAATCTTCTTGCAGTCTTAAATACTTTCCATTGTACTGAGGATA
This sequence comes from Nonlabens sp. Ci31, assembly GCF_012974865.1. Classification (NCBI taxonomy): domain Bacteria; kingdom Pseudomonadati; phylum Bacteroidota; class Flavobacteriia; order Flavobacteriales; family Flavobacteriaceae; genus Nonlabens; species Nonlabens sp. Ci31. The sequence continues at coordinate 226,226 of NZ_CP043633.1, forward strand.
ACGTTTATAAACATACATACGTTCTAAAACACTTCCTTTTTCAAGTCCTTCTAACGCAAAATATTGATATTGATTTCCTGTTTCTTCATCTTTTGCATCAAAAATTTTATCCTTTCCAACTTCAATAACGCTACCGTCTATATTAATTACTCTTACTTTATGTAAGACTATTTCTTTGCGATCATCGTAAGGAAGGTACACTTTATTATACTGCTCGATAATTTTATCACTATTAAGTAATAAAATCTCGTGTTCCATATAATATTCTACTAGCGATTTAGAATCTACAAAGTAGAACTCGCTAACGACATTACTAAACAAGCCTACGATCTCTTGATCTCCATAGTCTTTGCCCATGTATGAAGGTTGATCACTCCAGTCATAAGATTCATAATAAGGAGCCTCTTGAGCCTGTAGCGATATGCTAAATAATAGAAATGCTGTCAGTAAAAATTGGTAATTCATTAGTTGATTCTTTTAAGTACCACAACTTCTTTATATTGAAGAGCTATGCTATCGATTAGGTTATTTATTTTAGTTTGTTGTAGTTTAGAAAGTTCTATAAAATTATAAACCATTTGTTGTTCGTATATAACTTTATTGTTTTCTATTTTATAATTTATAGAAGATTCCATTAAGTCACTTTTAATTTCAAAATTTTCAGGCAAATAATCAATTTCATAACCGTCTGGGATCTCAAGTGAAGTTAGCATGGAATAACTATTCTTGTTATCGAACTCAATAGGTAATTTTCTGTTTTCGTCCATACGCATGGACTCTGCGTTTTTATTCAAATTAAGGTTAACAAAAACCTCATCATCCAAGGACTGTATGTAGCTGTTTATCTGGAATTGATAATTGATAGAATAAATATCATTGTATTCAAAGAGATTATTTTCTGTCCATTTATCAATCAAAAACTTGTTTGACCCTAGTCTTAATTCTTCTTCAAAAAAGTCTTTTTTCAAATCCTTGTTCACTCGCTCTAAAGTCCTATACATATCTAATTTCTCATACCCATCATAAACGGTAGTAGCACTTCCTACTAGCAAATCATCTTTTATATTTAATTCTATAGTATCCTTACGGTAATTAACCGATGCTTCTATCACAGGTACTTCATCTAAAATAAACTCATCTTTTCCGTTTTCTATGAGGATCTGTTTTCCTTGAATGAATGAAGTAGGCAATTCTAAAGGCTGATATCTACCTGTTGCGTCAAGAAAATAACGTTTTCCATTATTTTCATAAGAAAGAATCATGTGGTTATCTACACTAGGTGTTGAGACCGTATTATAATCGTAAGGTATATCGCGAGTCCCAATCCACGACAAAGACCCTTTTAAACCAATTATTGCAAGCATTTCTTTCATAATGCTAGAATTATCTTTACAATCTCCATATTTTTTATCAAAAACATCATTTGCATCTCGAGGTATGAAACCACCTAAAGCATATTCAAAATCTATATATTTAATATTTTCTTGTGTCCAATAATAAATAGCTCTAACCTTTTCTATTTCTGTTTGTTTGTCTTTAGTTAATTCCTTAGTTAAAGTTTCTAGTGCAGGATTAATGGGAGAAGTATTAATTGTAGATACTAGATTACTGTACCAACCATATAATCCTTTTACATCATTAAGAAGATCAACGGTTTTTCCTTGGCCATCTTTATATCGAGCAATTGCAGGTATAATATGAGGTACAAAATTACGTATATCAGGCGCTTGGTATTCAAAATCAATACCGTCTGTGTTCTCTGCATTCCAGGTATAATAGACGTAACCTCTTTTTTCTTCTTTAGAAAAATTAACCTTAAAATCCTCACAGTTCAATTCGATTAATTTGAGTTCTGCATCTTTATGAATTTTGAATACCGCTTTTTTTGATATAACGGGAACACCTTCGGCAAAATAAATTGTAGGTAAGAACCTTGGATCCTTAATATTAACAGTATACTCAATGCGACTTCTAGATCCTTCTGCCAATTTATCAAATAAAAAATTAATCGATTTTGAGTCATCTCTGAAGGATTGATCTAGTCGATCTTTAGTTTTGAAATCCTTTACTCGCGATTCACGATATTTTCCTTTCTCTAGATTAAAACTGCTGGCTTCAATCTCATCTAATTCAAAAAAATGAGAGAACGACCTGCTTTCTTTAGCGGCAAAGTGGGCATCTGAAGTTAAGTATAAGTCCTCCTCCACCACTTTATACTCAATGTTAAACTGTCCTTTGTCTAAGTCGATCGTAATTAATTGCTCATCGATAAGTCTGACAAATTTATCATCAGGGTATTTTTTTTGGTATTCTATAACTTCTTGCGGCAGTTGACCATTTGAAAGAGAACTGATTCCAAAAATAAAAAAAAATGATAAACGTACTAGATTAAAATTGTAATTCATTATTGTAATATTCTTCTGTTTTTTTAAGTTGACCTTGCTCATCATAATTCTTACATGGCCCATTTTTTTTACCACTTTTAAAGGTTGTTTCTTTTTTCATTTTTCCATTACTATGATAGAGTGTTTCTAGCCCGTGCTTTTCATCCATCAAATAATTAGTTTTAGACTTCAAATTCCCTGATTCATAGTAATCTATTTCTTTACCATCCATTAATCCATATTTATAAGCAGTGGAAGATAAAAGTTGACCACTAGGATAAAAGATTTTATAAGTGTTCATTATTTGCCCGGCTTTTAAGGTATAATCTCGTGAAATTTGTCCGTTTTTATAGTAAGCGGTCACTTTTGCAGTTTCCTTTTTTATAGGAATTGTATCTATTAACGTGCCATCATTTTTCTCATAAGCATAACCTATAAAAGCACCATCATCGTAATATCTTATCAATTGAAGATTTCCAGATGGATCATAATTTTTGCGTTCTCCGTGAAGTTTACCGCTTTTGTAGAAGCTTAAAGTACTAATGGAACCATTTTTCCAGTAGCTTTTATAAGTGCCTTCCAGCTGGTCAAATAAGTCAGTATATTCTGCAGAAAGACTTCCATTCGGATAATAGAACTCTACTTTTCCGTGAGAGTTGTTCAAATAATATTCTCTTATAGACTCTTTATTACCTTCTGTATCAAACCATTCCCAAACACCTTGTCTATTACCATGAAAGTATTGCCCTTTGAAAGTAATAATTCCTCCCGAACCGTATTGAAAAACAGAGCCATGTAATACACCATTAAGATAACTGTATTCCATTATTAAGTTTCCTTGATTATTGGTATATTTTTGAGTGCTTACTCCTGATTTTCTAGGAAATTCAAATTTTTCTTTAACCTTCCCATTTGGGTGATAATTAGTTTCACTAATCACTTCTCCTTTTTTATAACGATTTACTTGTGTTAACTTACCTTCAACATCATAAGTTTCAGAATCATTAATAATTTCACCATTATTATAATATGATTTTGTTTTAAGAGAACCATCTTCATGATAGGTTTCCCAACTACCATGTTCAACACCGTTTTTAAAGTAAAGCTGGCTTTTAATCTTCCCATTAGGATAGAAAAAAACTGAATAACCTTGAGGAGCATCATCTTTATAAGTTGTGATTTCTTGTTCAATACCTTCTGGATAATATTTCTTATGAACTCCTTGTCGTTGATCTTCCTCAAAACTTCCGCTACTTGACAATGAACCGTTATTGTCATTATAATATTTCCACATACCTGTTTTACCATCTTTCACATCATAGGCACCTTCCATTTTTAAATCACCTTTTGTATTATATCCAATATATTTAAGGCTACCACTTCTCTTTTTATCGGTATGGACTACAGCTCCTTTTTTATTATAATAGGTATAATTAGATATTTTACCATTGCGATAATTGTATTCTAACCAAAGCTTTCCATCAGAAGCAAACTCTTCATAGAGTCCATCTATCTCACCGTCTTCGTTGTAGGAGCACTTAGTAGCAATTTCTCCATTGTCAAAATAATAGGTGTATTTTCCAAAAAAATATCCGCTTTTAGAAGTCGCGTCTATAGATATCTTACCATTATTGTGGTACGTTTTATATATACCATTAAGCTCACCATCTTTATAGTTTACCTCAGCAACTAAAGTTCCTTTTATATTGTATGTTTTCTCAAGGCCATTAAGCATTTTTAAATCATAATTAGCATCTTTAAAAAGCGTGCCATCTGAGTAATATTCTTTTAATGAACCATTTATAAAATCGTTCTTATAAGTACCTTCATATTCTAGTGCACTCTTACCGATATCAAAATATTCTTTAAATGCTCCATTATTTTTTGAATCCAGTAATTCCTTATCAATTTTGAGTGCACCGCTAGTCGTGTAATAAGTATACTTACCAATGGCTAAATCATTTTTCCAAAAAAGCTCGTAAGATTTCATTCCATTAGGATGATAACCTAGATTCACACCATCTTTTTTACCGCTTTCAAATTCTTGAGATTCTCGTACGCTTCCATTTTCGTAATAATAGTTCCAAGTCCCCGTAAGTTCATGATTCTCATGGAACTCTCCTTCAGATGTATTAGATCCCTTAGAGTTGTAGAAAGAATATAGTCCTATAGGTTGATCGTCAATTTTATTCCCAATAGCGGCGAGCTTACCTTCTTCATAATAGTAACTTTTATTTTCCGCAACTTCACCTACCAGCCCCATATAGTATTGAGCAATGCTTATACCAACTTCGGCAGCCTTATCTTGATTTCTTCGGTATAAAGAAGATAAATCCCCATTTTTAAGAGCTTGCGTTATATAATATGTATATTCTTCAAAAAATTCTTCGTTCATTACTTTTTGAAATACTGGCACGTACACTTCTGACCAAAGTCCTTTATTTCCCTTATGATCTTTTAGGTAAGAGAATAATGCATGATTTTGCCTTACGAGCTGCAAGTCTATTTTACTACCGGTATCATAAGAGTCTTGAAGAGCTAGTCGTTGATCTAAAATTTGATTAATTGTTTTAAAATCATCATCTTCATTAGACAGTTTATAATCCTCCACTTCAACAGTAGATAAATTATAAGATAATTTATTAAGACTTTTTAATTGTTCTATATTATCCTCTAGATTATCACTTAATAACATAAACATATTTAATGCTAACAGAGCTTGAGCCGTTAAACCTCTATTATAACACAACACACCCAACTGCAAATGAACATCTTTATCTAAAGGGTTTATGCGCACTAACTTTTGATATAGTTGTGCACTTTCTTCATAATTTCCTTTTTTAGAAAGTGCTAGCGCTTTATTATACATTGCATTAGCATTATAAGGTCTTGCCTCTAGTATTTGATCACAAGTTGTAATTGCCTTGTCGTACTGTTCTGTTCTGAAATAAGCCACAGCTTGATTAGATCTTATTTCTAACAACTGTTCAGAACAATCTAGTTCTACAGCCTCGTTATAAACTGTTTCTAATTTATCATACTGTTTATCTTGCAATAAATAATAGGATTTCCTTATTAAAATACCACAATAAATAGAATCGTTAACTGGTATGCGATTTAATTCCTTAAGCACAGCTTTGTAATCTTGCTTTTGAGCATTGCTGTTAGCTTTCTTTAAAATAAGATCCACATCTATAAAATCTATTTTTTTCTGCCCCAGTGTAATTCCAGAACATGCCATTACTAAAATTATTAATATTTTTTTCATAAAACGTAACACTTAAAGTTGATTGTTGAATTGATAAAATTTAAGTAATTATTTCAATAATAACTATTCAGTAATTATAAACAGCAATTGAGTTCAAAATATAATGCAATTTTGTCTTTTAAGAATTGCACGAGTTATTCTAAAATCTTTGCTGCATAGTTAGTTGAAAAATAGCAGAAACAAAAAATAAATGTAGGAATATTCGATTTTAATATCTTTAAAACGAAAATTTTAATTTCAATTAATGATACTTAGTAAAAATCTTAGTCGCTTCATTATAACTGCTTTCAAAAGACATGGCACTTACATTGGAGTCTGCCTTTGCAGTATGGAAATAACTTACCATTTTTTCTGTAGGCATGTTACCAGTAAGTTCGTCTTTTGCCATAGGGCAGCCACCGAAACCTTGAATCGCTCCGTCAAATCTTCTACAACCAGCTTTATAGGCAGCATCTACTTTCTCGTGCCAACTTGTAGGCGTGGTATGTAAATGTGCACCAAATTCAATAGCAGGATATTTAGGAATCAAGTTTGAAAAAAGATACGCAATGGTCTCTGGATCTGAAGTTCCTACGGTGTCTGAAAGCGATAAAATCTTAACACCCATGTTGTATAACTTCTGCGTCCATTCTCCTACGATCTCCACATTCCATGGATCTCCATAAGGGTTACCGAAGCCCATAGAAATATAAACGACTAATTCTTTATGGTTCTTTTGAGCAAGGTTGATGATCTCCTGCAGCAATTCCACACTTTGAGCAATAGTTTTATGAGTGTTGCGCATTTGGAAATTCTCAGATATAGAAAATGGATAGCCTAAATACTGAATTTCTGGATGCTCGCAAGCTGCTTGTGCACCGCGTAAATTAGCAACAATAGCAAGAAGCTTAGAATCGGTTTTAGAAAGGTCTAGTTGAGAAAGCACCTCAGCAGTATCGACCATTTGCGGTATGGCTTTAGGAGAAACAAAGCTCCCGAAATCAATCGTATCAAAACCGCATCTCAATAAAGACTGAATGTACTGCACCTTCAAATGCGTAGGGATAAACTCCTTAATTCCTTGCATGGCGTCACGCGGACATTCGATAATTTTTACATGTTCCATTGCGGTAAAGATACCAAACAATATCGTTTGCGAAAATGAAAATATCTATTTTCGGTTTACTATCAAAGCTTGTATGCGGTGGCAAGCATTCGTAGTAACTTCCTATTTTATGACAATGGAATTTACCACATGATCTAGAAATGTTTTAAAAAAGAGATGCTCGTACTATATACTTAATCGTAACATCTTGTAGTTTCCAGCATTCCAGCAAGTTCAACGATTAGTCTGGAAGCGCACTACTTTCATAAGGTCTTTTTTGCGCATACAAAAGTGATATAAACAACGGTTTCCTTCTTTTAAATCCCTAACTCAAAAAGGCATTCAATACATCCCTTACTTGATCGGTATCATCCACATAATATCTTGCTGCGGTGTTAGCTACTCCAACTTTTACGGTAAACGAATCTTCTGGCAAGTCTTGAAACATAAATTCATCAGTCCAGTCATCACCTATGCAAAATATAAAGTCGTACTTCTGGTTTAGAATATGGTTGTTTGCCGCTTTCCCTTTATGGACATTACTACTCTTTATTTCCAGCACTTTATTTCCAGAAAGCACACTTAAACCATGGTTACTTGTTAGTTCTCTGATCACGTTTGAGAGTTCATTAGCTCGCTTTTCTCCAAGTTCTGGGTCTGCCTTGCGGTAATGCCATGCTAGAGAATATTTTTTTTTCTCAATAAAGGTTCCTGGAGTGCGGTCTACAAAGGTTTGCAAAACCGGCTGAATGGTTGGTACCCAATCGGTATTCATAGTTTCTGTGAGTTCCCAGTCACCACCATATATTTTTTTAAGAACGCCATGTTCTGCAATCAAAGTTACTGGTATATCTTTAAACCACTCTCCTAGTGTCCCAGAATCACGACCACTAATGATGACTACTTCATTGTTGTCATCAGCTTGTAGCTTTGAAACCATATCTAGTAATTGCGCATCTGGTTTTGCATCACCTGGATTATTGACAAAGCCTCGTAAAGTACCATCATAATCTAGGAAGAACATACGCTTTTTAGCATTTTTAAAGCGCTTGAGTATTTCATCCTGTCGCTTTTCATTGATGTGTTTTGCTTTAACCACACTTCTATTTCCTTCTACTGCATTTAGTTTGTTCATAAAATCACTAGCCCATTTTTCTACATTATAGCGTTTCAGGCGACTTTGCATGTACTTATTTCGCTTTTTCTGTTCTTCCTCAGGCATTTCTAAGGCTTCTTTAATCGTGTCTGCTAAAAGGTCTATATTGTTAGGATTAATCAATAAAGCTTCATTCATCTCCTTTGCAGCACCTGCCATTTCAGAAAGGATCAATACTCCAGTTTGATCGGTTCTTGTAGCGATGTATTCTTTGGCGACCAGATTCATTCCATCCCTAATAGGAGTGATAAGCGCCACATCACAAGAGGTGTACAAGTCGATTAAATTATTAAACGGCATAGATCGGTAAAAGTACCAAACCGGTGTCCAACTAACCGTAGAGAACTTACCGTTAATACGTCCTACCAGTTCGTCGATTTCTTTCTTTAGGACTTGATACTGCGGTACATTAGAACGGCTAGGAACGGCCAGCATGACCAGCCTTACCTTTTCTGTGTATTCTGGGTATTTCTCTAGGAAATGTTCAAATGCCTTAAGCCTGTTAGCAATCCCTTTTGTGTAATCCAGGCGGTCTATAGAAAGGATCATTTTAGCATCTGGGGTAGCCGTTGCATGAAGGTCTAAGCGCCGCTGTAACTCACTTTGTGTTTTATCTGTCTGTTCTTGATTCGCTTTCGCGAAAGCGTGAAATTTATCATAATCAATACCCATAGGAAAACTGTCTACCTTAATCAAACGATCTTTATAGGTAATGTCATTAAAACTAACCTCGTAGCCCAAAATCCTGCTTACCGAACTCAAAAAATGACGCTCGTAATCATAGGTATGAAAACCCAATAAATCTGAACCCAACAAACCGTGAAGAATTTCTTCCCGCCATGGCAGCGTCCTAAACACCTCAAAGGAAGGAAACGGTATGTGAAGAAAGAATCCTATGGAAACATCAGGTCGTTGCTCCTTGATCATTTGTGGCAATAACATCAACTGATAATCATGCACCCAGACATTATCTCCATCCTCCAAATTTTCCAAAACTACCTGTGCAAATTTGCGGTTGACACTTTTATAAATCTCCCAATTATCGTTGTCAAACTCCACATATTCCATAAAATAATGGAATAAAGGCCATACGGTTCTATTGCTAAAACCATAATAAAACCCATCCATATCAGACTGAGTTAATTCAACAGCGGCACATTGCTGGTCTGCAACAGCTTTGTGGATCTCAGATTCCAACTCCTGCGGAGTCTCCTCTTGGGTCAGTCCAGTCCAGCCTATCCACAATCCGTTGCTATCCCTGTGTACAGACTTCAATCCAGTAGCAAGCCCACCTGCACTAGGTGAAGAGCTTACGACACCTTGGTCTATGGAAAGTTGTAAAGGAAGGCGATTAGATACGATTATTGTTTTACTCATAAAGCAGAGACTGTACTCAAGTCACTAGGTAACGACTTGACTTGGGGTTAAATAAAAAAAGGTGTTTCACAAATATAGGATTTTCATAGATACTTGTCAATTCAGGTCAGTTATTGCGCTTATCTTCAATGACCTTTACTATTGTTCGTTTATTTTTGCGAATTCACAGCTTGGCGTAACTTGAAGTATAAGGAAGCCGATTATTAGTTAAATGTTAAGAAGTGATTTTATGTAGATGAAACTTTAATCCTTAATTTAGGCTTTTAAAGATAAGACCTACAGGGAATAGAAGTTAATAGCATATTTATGGAGAATTTAAATTACGGAATTATAGGAAATTGTAGGAGTGCTGCTCTTGTATCTGATAAGGGCTCTATCGACTGGTGTTGTCTTCCCATATTTGATTCGGCTTCTGTATTTGGTAAAATATTAGATGATAAAAAAGGGGGGAGTCTTTCTTTTGAAGTAACGGAAGATTACGATATTCAGCAAGAATATTTATGGCAAACCAATATCCTGAGCACCACTTTTGACAATGGAGAACATGCCTTTCAAGTCATTGATTTTATGCCGCGTTATCCAAAAAATGACGGTAGTTTTTATTCTCCGCCAGACATCATTCGTTTTATGCGATTGATCAAAGGACAACCAACGTTTAAAGTCATTTATGATCCCAAATTGAAGTATGCCATAGGCACCACAAAAACCATAAACGAAGGAGAATACCTACATAGCAACACCATAGAAGGTGAATACGAATCTGTATTTCTATACAGCGATATAGATCTCCATGCGATACTTTTACAAAAAACCATCACACTACGATCCAACTCCTTTTTACTGCTTTCCTATCACGAGAAACTTGCTGATCAGACACTAGATAGGTCCTACCTAAAGTTTCAACGCACCAAGACGTACTGGATGAACTGGAGCGATCGTACAACCACATATCCTTTATACCAGGAAGAAATTGTGCGCAGTGCCTTAACGCTTAAAGCACTCACTTTTGAAAAAACAGGTGCTGTACTTGCCGCAGCTACGACTAGCTTACCGGAGACTATAGGAGAAGTGCGCAACTGGGATTACCGTTTTTGTTGGGTACGGGATGCCTCTATGGTGATCCGAGTAATCACAGGCTTAGGACATGTGAAATCGGCTAAAAAATTCCTGCAATTTATTATACATACTATTCCAGATAAAGATGAAAAAATCCAGATCATGTATGGGATTAATGGAGAAAAAGAGTTGACTGAAGAATTTCTCGAACACCTTTCTGGATATGAAAACTCAAATCCCGTGCGTATAGGAAACGCTGCTTACGTACAAAAGCAAAACGATATCTATGGCATATTGATGGAGGTCATCTTCCAACAATTCGATCAGTTTGAAACCAGTCTTGAAAATAGCGAAGAGCTCTGGACCATTATTAAAAGCATTACGTCCATTGTGAAAAAGCACTGGCAAGAACCAGATAAAGGTATTTGGGAATTGCGTACGGAAGAGCGTCACTTTGTATTCTCAAAACTCCTGTGTTGGGTAGCTATCGATCGCGCCATAAAGATCAGTGAGATATTGAAGCGTTCTAAATACTTAGAAGAATGGCGCGAACTGCGAAATGAAATCTACCATGATATTTATGTGAAGGGCTGGAACGAGGAAGTTCAAGCTTACACACAATCTTATGGATCCAAAGACCTGGATGCATCCACACTTCTTATGCAACAATACGGTTTTGTAAAAGCCACAGATCCGAGATTTATCAGTACAGTTCAAGCGACTGAAAGAGAGTTGTGTACCGATGGATTGATGTACCGTTATAAAAACAACGATGATTTTGGTGAGCCTAGCTCATCCTTCACCATTTGTACGTTTTGGCTGATTGACAGTCTGCATAAAATAGGAGAAACCGATAAGGCCCGTGCCTATTTTGATCAACTGTTATCGTATAGCAATCACCTGGGATTATTCAGTGAGGACATTGACTTTAAGACCAAGCGATTGCTAGGGAATTTCCCTCAGGCCTACTCACATTTAGCATTGATTGAAACAGCGGTTAATTTTAGTAAGGAATTCGCTTCCGCGAAAACTTAAAAGTATAGCTTAAAACTTTAAAATATAATTGATGGATTCGATTGTTTTTGCAAGCTCCTTTTTGGTAATAAAGAAATTTTTATTTTTCAATCTCTTTTTTGAAATAAAACGCATATGAATGTTCAAAATCTCTGATTCTTGTTTCAATCCATTGCGTTCATCTGGTTTCACTAGGACATCTCCGTAGTTATTTTTGACATTGGTAGTTAATGGACAGATTATTAGAGTTTGCGCATTATCGTTTACCGCTTTACCTGATATTATAACCACAAGTCGATTAACAGCTTGTTCACTTCCTACATAAGGATCGAGATAAGCCTGATATATTTCACGTTGTTTCATCATCTAAATCTTCAATTTGTTGGAAATAATCTGCCATTCCTTCTTCTGCCATGGCGAGCATATCTGGATCGGCAGCCATACCCTTGTATGAGGCGACAAATCGAGCCTTTTTAATTTGCTCTAGATAAATACTCAAAGCCTTTTCAATGATCTTGTTCTTAGGAAGTTTCATTTCTTTTACCGTATCTGCCAGTTATTTGAGCAGGTCGTCTAGAAAGGATGATGTGAAGGTTGCCATTGCGTTTTATATTTATGATTTATAAATATCATTTATATTTACCTCATCTAAAAATTCAATTATCGAATTTAGATAAAATGACGATTTAGTTTTAAAACTGTAAATCAACCGCGAAACCCTTTTGGTTGCTCAATCGGCTAAGCCGATATCGTCGCCAACCTGTTTTCCCTTTGAAACAAAAGGGAAATGCTTGACATAGAGAATAAGAAAATGCTTTGAGGTTTCATAATAAACAAAACCTTTTCCCCAACCCTAAAGGGTGAGGTTTCTATTCATAAAATATTATCTACGACTTGTAAATAAATTTCGATGGGGCTTGTGCTGAATTTGGTTCAGTGCTTAACCAAGCACTTTTATTTGATTTTGATTTTGATTTTGATTTTGATTTTTAAGGAATCAAAATCGCCACAGCAATTCCTATAAAAACAATAATTTGTAGCCATTTCATGGCTGGTGCAAACCAATACGAAACCTTTTCCCCAACCCTAAAGGGTGAGGTTTCTATTCATAAAATATTATCTACGACTTGTAAATAAATTTCGATGGGGCATGTGCTGAATTTGGTTCAGTGCTTAACCAAGCACTTTTATTTGATTTTTATTTTTATTTTGATTTTGATTTTTAAGGAATCAAAATCGCCACAGCAATTCCTATAAAAACAATAATTTGTAGCCATTTCATGGCTGGTGCAAACCAATACAAAACCTTTTCCCCAACCCTAAAGGGTGAGGTTTCTATTCATAAAATATTATCTACGACTTGTAAATAAATTTCGATGGGGCTTATGCTGAATTTGGTTCAGTGCTTAACCAAGCACTTTTATTTGATTTTGATTTTGATTTTTAAGGAATCAAAATCGCCACAGCAATTCCTATAAAAACAATAATTTGTAGCCATTTCATGGCTGGTGCAAACCAAGTGGATGACTTTATGAATTCAGCTGCTTTTCCAGCAACTAGGGCCAGTGCATAAAAAACGAGTAAAGATACCAACATAAAAACACCTCCTAGCATATAGATTTGGATCCAATCTGGAAAGGAATCTTTGATGATAAATTGTGGTAACAATGCAAGAAAGAATAAAGTTACTTTGGGATTGAGTAAATTCATGGTGATTCCTATTTGATAGAGTTTCCATAAACTTTGAGAAGAAGCAGTGGTATTGCCAAATTCAATAGAAGCATCTGACTTGTATATTTTAAAAGCGAGATAGAGCAAATAAACCGCTCCCGCAATTTTGATGGCATACAACAACCATTCATTATCTCTAATGATTACTGCAAAACCTAGGGCTACTATTGAGGTATGGACGATGCAGCCTGTTATCAAACCGCTGGCAATAGCAATTCCATATTTAGAACCACGTGCAACTGATTGTGTTAGAACAAAAATATTATCTGGCCCTGGAGAAATTGCGAGAAGTAAGGTTGCAAATGCAAAAGAGACCAGTGATTCTATCATAATCCTTGAGCTATGATCTCTTCATTAATTTCTTTAATCAACGCAGGTCCTTCATAAACAAAACCGGTATACAATTGCACCAGACTAGCACCCGCTTTTATTTTATCTATCGCATCTTGTGCGGTCACGATGCCTCCTACTCCTATAATAGGAAAAGCACCCTTACTGTTTTGATGTAGAAAAGCAATCACCTCGGTTGCACGTTTTGTAAGTGGCGCACCGCTCAGCCCGCCGGCTTGATTTATTAGTGATTCTTCTGATTGCAATCCTTCTCTAGAAATGGTAGTATTCGTCCCTATCACTCCATCTATTTTTGTATCGGCTACTATTCCTATAATGTCTAGTAATTGATCGTCAGTTAGATCTGGCGCAATTTTAAGAAGTATTGGTTTTCTTTTATCCTTTTTATTATTGAGGTCTTGAAGCGTTTGTAAGATATGAGTCAGCGGTTTTCTATCTTGAAGTTCGCGCAATCCTGGTGTATTGGGCGAGCTTACATTTACGGCAAAATAGTCTACATGATCAAATAGTTTTTCAAAGCAGATGATATAATCGTTAACGGCATCTTCATTAGGTGTGAGTTTGTTCTTTCCTATGTTTCCGCCTATTAATACGTGATTAGGCTGTCCTAACTTAGGATTTTGTTTCAATCGTTCTACTGCAGCGTCCACACCGCCATTATTAAAACCCATTCTATTGACAATCGCCTGATCTTTTTTTAGTCTAAAAAGACGTTTCTTAGGATTCCCATCTTGTGGCTTAGGCGTTAGAGTACCTATTTCTATGAATCCGAACCCTAGATTTGAAAACTCTTTAAAGGCTTTGGCATCTTTATCAAATCCAGCAGCCATTCCTACAGGGTTTTCAAAGCTTAAACCGAAGAGTTCTCTTTTTAAAGCTGGGTGATTGTTTTTATAAAGCTTTCGCGAAAGCGAACTAAAACCAGGCACTTTGTTTAATAATTTGATACTGCTAAATGAAAAGTAATGTATTGCCTCTGGATCAAAAGCAAATAACAAGGGTCTAATAAGTGATTTATACATAATAATAAGGTTGTGCAAATTTACGATCCATTGGACTTTATTCCATATTTTTGTGACTCTTAAAAAATGACTGATATGAGTAAATATGATGTGATCGTTTTAGGTAGTGGACCTGGCGGATATGTAACGGCAATACGCGCGTCTCAACTGGGATTGAAAACGGCTATAGTTGAAAAAGAATCTCTAGGTGGCGTTTGTTTGAACTGGGGTTGTATTCCTACTAAAGCACTTATAAAAAGTGCTGACGTATTCAATTACCTAAAGCATGCCGAAGATTATGGTCTTAAAGCAGATAATGTAGATAAAGATTTTACTGCTGTTGTAAAACGCAGCCGCGATGTGGCTGATGGAATGAGCAAAGGGGTACAGTTCTTACTAAAGAAAAATAAAATAGACGTAATCATGGGTTACGGTACGATAAAAAAAGGGAAGAAAATCGAAGTGAAAGCTGAAGATGGATCTACCTCTACCGTAGAAGGAGATCATATTATTATTGCTACTGGATCAAAATCCCGTATCCTTCCTTCTCTTCCACAAGATGGCGAGAAAGTGGTAGGTTATCGGGAAGCGATGACTTTAAAAACGCAGCCTAAAAAACTAATTGTAGTAGGATCTGGAGCAATAGGTGTAGAATTTGCTTATTTCTATAATGCTATGGGAACTGAGGTTACTATAGTGGAATACTTAGACCGTATAGTTCCTATTGAAGATGCAGATATTTCTAAAGAAATGGAACGCAGCTTTAAAAAATCTGGAATCAAAGTAATGACGTCTAGCGAAGTGACTAAAGTAGATACTTCAGGTGATGGTGTGAAAGCTTATGTGAAAACCAAAAAAGGAGAAGAAATTCTTGAGGCAGATGTAGTTCTTAGTGCCGTAGGTATAGAGACTAACTTATCAGGAATAGGACTAGAAGAGGTGGGAATCTCTACAGATCGCGGTAAAGTACTCGTAAACCAATGGTACCAAACCAACTTACCTGGATATTATGCTATTGGTGATATTACTGCTGGACCAGCACTAGCTCACGTTGCTAGTGCCGAAGGAATTCTTTGTGTAGAAAAAATAGCCAACATGCATGTGGAGCCTTTAGATTATGGCAACATCCCAGGTTGTACGTATGCTAATCCAGAAATTGCTAGCGTAGGTATGACTGAAGCACAAGCTAAAGAAGCTGGATACGAAATTAAAGTAGGTAAATTCCCTTTCAGCGCCTCAGGAAAAGCAAGTGCTTCTGGAACTAAAGAAGGATTTGTAAAAGTTATTTTTGACGCTAAGTATGGCGAGTGGTTAGGTTGTCACATGATAGGTGCCGGAGTAACCGACATGATTGCTGAAGCGGTTATCGCAAGAAAACTAGAAACTACAGGGCATGAAGTTCTCAAAACAGTTCATCCACACCCAACTATGAGTGAAGCAGTTATGGAAGCTGTTGCAGCTGCTTATGGTGAGGTGATTCATTTGTAGTTTGTGAGTCTTTGAGTCTTGTGCTGTGAATTTTTTTGTATTAAGACTTTTAGTTATTAGTTATTAGTTATTAGTTATTAGTTATTAGTTATTAGTTATTAGTTATTAGTTATTAGTTAAAATAATTTTTTGAGTTAAAAGCCCCTATAAAATCTTTGACTTTATAGGGGCTTTTTTTTGAGTTTTTCCCTTTGAGTAAATGTGCGCAGGACAATGGGGCTGTGCTGCTAGTAAAATCTAAAAGGCTTTATTATAAATCAAAATCTATAATTAAAGCCTAAACTAAAAGTTCCCAATGGACTGGTCTTTGTGAAATTATTAAAGTCTGTGGCTCTTTGTCTTGCCAATAGATCTTGCTGGTATCTTAAGTCCATGGTCCAATTTTTACTCATTTTATACCGCAAGCCTAGTTGAACATATGGATTTAAAACAGTTAAACCACGTTCATCAAGCTGTACCATATGGTCAGCATCCATATTAAAAAAGGTTCCTGCACCAGCGTAGAAACTCCAGCGATTTGAAAATTTGAATTCTGTTTGTAGATTGATATAAGGATCAAAGGCTATGTATGCGTTTACACCAGCTTCTGCTCTTAGCTTCCAAACCTTATTAAGTTTATAGTCTGCATAAAAGCCTACTCCTGCTCCTATCCAAATTTGATCATACCTATCATTAATTCTACCTTGTGTTTTAATTTCCCTAAACCCAACTAATGCTTGAAGGCTAAGACCTGTTTCCCAACGATCTACGGGTTCTTCAAATTCAAATAAATAATTGGTAGAATTGGGTAGTTCTTCTTGAGCCTGAGTAAAGTGCAGCGCACCAAGAACGACGAGCGTACTTAAGATAAATTTGATTTTCATGGTGTAGTTTTAAGGTTATTGGAAACAAATAAACCACAACCACCTATCAATCAAGTTTTTATTAACTCTAATTACGGCTTCTTAACGCTTGGTTTTTCCTTATAAAACACAAAAATCACTTCCTCACCTACTTGAAGGTTAGAGGCAAGATCAATGATTTCGCCATTTTTTTTCATCAATTGTATCTTGGCAGTATTGGGTGGTTTTCTACCTAAGCTCACCGCCTTAAGTGAAATGGTGTTAACAGGATCTATTAAAGTCAATTCCATTTCTTTCTTTTGGGAAACAGGGCTGTAAGCACTTAATATCTTATTTCCATTAATGGTGAGGTCTATTTGATCACCGTCTACTTCACCATCATCCCAAATAATTAATTTTAAATATGCTTCTTTCCAAAAAATATTCAATCGCTCGCCACCTTTCAAATCGTTTTTTGCATACCGATTGAACATTTTATCCATTTGAATCTTTTGCTTGACACTATCTGGAATGCGGTTCATGCGGTTCACTCGTTTTTGAAATTTCTCCGTGCGTTTCTGTATTTTTTCTGCGGCTTTCATGACCAACTGACCATCAATACAGCTGGTTAAATCGTCGTAATAGCCTTTAAAGGTTCCTTCTATTTCTGAGCGCCCATTAAGTCTTCTCATTTTACCCGTGAAATAAACATTGCAAAAATCCAGCTGTTGGATATCTGACTTGGTATAAATAATATCTACCTCCCTAAATTCCAATAGATCCTCTTTGTCATCATACCTACCTATTATAGAAGCCTTAGTTTCATGTTGACCATTGAGGTCTGTATAAGAATAGCCTTTGATCATTCCATTTGTCTCTTTAAAATCCAATCTGAATGGTATCAAAGAGCTATCTGCTAGTTTTAAAAGACCTAGATATTCATAGGTCTGACCGTAAAGATTAGTAAAACAGCACATTAAACCTATCGTTAATAATTTAGCTATCATATTTTAAATTATTGAGTTACACACTTAGCATCTGTTTTATATCTTTATGATAAATTGGTTTAGCTATTACCATTCTTTCTATTGTTTTATGGAATATGCTCTGTTTGGATTGAGATCGATTAATTCTAAAACAGAATTCGTCAAAGTAGCTTTGCACATGCCATTTACTAACATGGGTAGGTATTGCTCTCAACCAAGATTTTAACTGCATAATTACAACATGTAGTTCTTTAAAATTACTTCCGTTATTACTTAGCTTCTGCTCTATATCATAATTCTTTTTAAGTGGAGCATAACCTCTCCATTTATCGGTAACTATTTTTGCAGAGGGATCTATATGTTCTTCAAATATTGGAGTTAGTGATTTAGCTGAGTAATCATCTATAGACTTCACATAAACTCTTTTGATTTTATGTTCGGCGCTCAGTTCTACCGCTATCACTGCTTTTTTCTTTTTTGAATCGTAACTTCTACCTTGCTTGCCTTGTTCTTTTCCCCCTACGGTAAATTCATCTACATGAACTATTTCGGTTAGAGGATATTTTTGACTGCTTTTCATTGACTTTCTAACTTTCTGCATGAAATACCAAGCGGTACCTTGACGGATATCAAATCGCTTTCCCATTTGAACACTGGAAACACTCTTGGTACTAGTACTCATTTCAAACACAACGCAGAATGCCTTTTGCAAACCAAATTTAACCTTATGAAACAAGGTGTTTGCAGTGGCGCTTTCAACGTGATTGCAACTGTAACAGTGATATCTATAACCAGATTTTTCACAGCCCTTAGTGTGACCACATTTTGTACATGTAAAACCATCCTGCCATTTTATTTTTGCTAAATATGCTTTACAAGTATCATCATCTGGCAGTTCTTTCACAAAACTCAGTATATTTTGACCTTTAAATACTTCCATAACCCGTGTTATTAATGATAACAAGATACGGAAACTATATGACTAACTCAATTAAATTATATTTGAGGTAAATATAACCAACTAAATAAGTTCTTATGAAAACAAAATTAACTATTGCTCTAATGAGCGTTTTTATGATGCTGAGCACTTTTGCATTTGCATCCTTCCCAGTAGAAAGACAAGTAACTACTCAGGTGGTCACTCTAGAGAACGGTACAAGCGTAGAAGAATCTACTGCTACACTTACTTCTCCTGCAGCTGTTGCCTGGTCAGAAGATCAAACTATTGCTATACTTTTATGGTTTTTCCTTGGTGGACTAGCTGGACATAGATGGTTCTTAGGGAGTCCATGGTACTGGAACGTATTATTCATCTTAACCGCCGGTTTCTTTTTTGTAGGATGGGTGATCGATGGAATTGATATTATTACAGGAAGTTATCCTGGACTATAATTTTTAAACAATTATAAATGAAAAGCTCGTTTAGATTTAATTCTAAACGAGCTTTTTTATGGGTTATTTTTTTTGGGGCATAGGCATTCCTAAGGCTTCTAACAGGCCTGTGTTTAATTTTTTACTTCGTATGCTTAAAAATACCGAACAAAAATATTTATTTATTAATTGTTATAAATAAAATCAATGCCTAACTTAATTTTTTACTATTATTGTTTTTCAAATTAATTTAAACAAACCTAATTAGAATGAAAAAAATCAAATTGATCGCATTACTTATGGTAATCGCTTTAGGAGTATCAAGCTGTTCACAACGTCTTATAGACTTTACTGTTATCAGTTCAAAAAATGTAAGCTTTAACATAGATAAAGCAAAAGGTAAAAAAGTTAAACAATCTGACATGGGATTCATCGGTATCGGTGCTAACATTAAAGATGCAATGGACAAGGCTCTTGAAAGTGCTGGACCTAACTTTGACATTCTTGTTGATGGTGTAGTATCTATTAAGCAGTACCCATTCTGGGCTGGTTATGTAGTTGAAGGTACTGCTCTTTCTAGTAAAGACATGATCGCTTCTATGGGTGAAGAAGAATTCAACAAATGGTACGCAAGTGCTAATGTTTTCCAATCTAAAGAAACTGCAACTCAAGAATAATTGAGAAACATTTTTCTAAATAGAAAATTCCTTGAAGATATCTTCAGGGAATTTTTTTATGGATAAAATTTATTAAATTTTAAAAATCAAATAAATCAAGTTTTATCGTTAATCCTAATTGTATTATTATGGCATTTGCATCTCCTATGTTATAAGATTTGATTCCTACATGTGCTCCGTATGCATACTTTGATATATAAGCAAAGTTTGTGGCTATGAATGTTGCATCATCCCGAATTTGTGAGTCTTCGCTTAGATTAGCATTGAAAGCCTTTCCTCCATTCACGGTCCATCTGAATTTATCTGAAACAGAATAACCTACTTCCACTCCGACTGGAACAAAAACCAATAACTCTGGAAAATCTATAATCCCGTCTGTTCTATCTGGTGTGTATACATTGTAATCAATACCAGCTAAAACGCCTACATCAAATTTATCAGTTACATCATAAGACGCGTTGAAATAAGAATGTATAGAGAAGTCAAAGGCATTGGTATCATCTTCTACTGAAAAACCGTAACCACTATAAGCATACACGTGAAAAGGATGATCATCGTCTTTTTGTGCTGTTGTTAAAGCAGGAAATAATAGAAATGCAAGTAAAAGCATACTGTTAATTTCATAGAGTTAGTTTTGAATAAAGTTATTATAAAAAATTATAGCTGAAACGTCTATTTTAGGTTAATTCAAGGTTGACATTGAAATTAAGGACTTATGAGAATACAGATCTAATAGCCAGCTCATAGCCCTTCAACCCAAAGCCTGAAATCACTCCGGCAGCATGTTTAGAGATATAAGATACGTGTCTAAACGCCTCTCGATCCATTACGTTAGAAATATGCACTTCTATAACAGGAGTATTTATTCCTGCCACAGCATCTCCTATACCTACAGACGTATGCGTATAGGCACCGGCA
Organism: Nonlabens sp. Ci31; assembly: GCF_012974865.1. Classification (NCBI taxonomy): domain Bacteria; kingdom Pseudomonadati; phylum Bacteroidota; class Flavobacteriia; order Flavobacteriales; family Flavobacteriaceae; genus Nonlabens; species Nonlabens sp. Ci31. The sequence goes on from NZ_CP043633.1 coordinate 246,909, forward strand.
TTTAAGATGACAACCTCAAAACCATCTTCCTCTGCTTGCTGAAGTTTATCGATGATCTCTCCTTCTATATTGGACTGGAAATAACCCAGCTCTGCCTCTTTAAATTGAAATTGTAGTTCTGTAAAATGATCTTCAAAAGTTTTCGAACCGTAAATTTCAGGTTCGCGCTTGCCTAGTAAATTCAAATTAGGACCGTTAAGGAGTAGTATTTTCATGGGTTAAAGATATTGGTTATTCCGCTTTCGCGAAAGCGAGACCTAAAAAAAGCCGATTCTTTAAAGAACCAGCTTTTTGACATAAGAATAAATTCCTATTTAGAACTTAAATGCAGCTCCTGCTTGTATACTGTCAAAAGTATTACCGTCATTAGATATACCTTGGTAACCTAAAGTAAACAGTATGCTATCGGTGTCAAAAATAAATTTTGGCTCATATATAAGTCCGCCGTCATTACCATCGTTAATACCTATAGCATAACCTACATCTGCACCTATACCAAAACCAGAATCTCCTAATCTATAAAGAGCCATCACCTTAACCGGGGCAAACTGCACATCATCTACTTCTATTTCTTGACCTAAAAACTCAACATCTTTAGTAAAATAATTAGTAAATCCTACAGATGCTCCAAATGTAAGTTGATCACCAACTGGATAAAGATAGGCACCTTCAATACCTACACCAAAGTCAGATATATCCCCAGCATCACCAATTGGTACTGCTCCCTTAATTCCTACAGCAATCTGACCATCTTGGGCTGTTGAAACGCCTATTGCAAAAACTGCTACTAATGCACTTAATAATAATTTTTTCATGATTATTGTTTTTAAATTACTCTCAAATATAACATAGGTTTAGAAACAATTGTTAATTGTTACTAAAAATATTAACAAATATTTAGACTAAATCGAACAACTAAAGAAGAAAATCCAGAATAGTTTCTGACCTTTACCTCATGAAGTGGAAACAAGCTATTAAAGACTTTGCCCTCTATTCTCAGTTAGAACGAGGACTGTCTCTCCATACGATAAAAGCCTATAAAGGAGATTTACAAAAGCTTGAGAAATGGCTGGAAGAAAATCAGATGAATGACCTACCGGTTTCTATTTCTCAAGACAACCTAAGGACTTATGTTTATGAATTGGCTAAAACGGTACAAGCCAGGTCTCAAGCAAGAGCTATAAGTAGTTTAAAAGCTTTCTTTGAATACTTAATTTTAGAGCGTTACAGAGAAGATCAACCTATGGCGCTCATAGAAGCTCCTAAAACAGGGCGTAAACTACCAGATACCTTAAGCACTACAGAAATAGACCTATTGATCAATAGCATCGATCGTTCTACACCAGAAGGAGAACGCAATCGTGCCATGCTAGAAACTCTTTATGCTTGTGGCTTGCGTGTAAGCGAATTAATCACTCTTAAAATAAGCGATCTATTCTTTAATGAAGGCTTTTTAAAAGTCACCGGTAAAGGGGACAAGCAACGTTTTGTCCCTATAGGGACTTACACTATTGAAATTATCGAACTCTACAAAAACGAAGTTCGCATTCATGTTCCTGTAAAACCAAACCATAGCGATACTCTTTTTCTCAATAGACGAGGTGCTGGATTAACCAGGGCCATGATTTTTCATGTCACCAAACAACAAGCTGTTAAAGCTGGAATCAAAAAATCTATCAGTCCGCATACCTTTAGACATAGTTTTGCTACCCATTTGCTAGAAAATGGTGCCGACTTAAGATCCATTCAAATGATGCTGGGTCACGAGAGCATCACTACCACAGAAATTTATATGCATGTGGATCGCGCACATCTTTCTAAAGTGATGCAAAAACACCACCCTAGAGCTTGATAATTACAAATAGCTTTGCTGGGCGTTTGGATTTAGACACGCAACACTACTTCTTGCTTCTACTAAATTTTTGATAAAAGGATGGGTATTTTTTGGTATCCGCTTTCGCGAAAGCTAACTTTAACACAAACAAATACGACACAATGAAAACTCTACAGTTTAAAAATGGCGACGAGATGGCCGCAATAGGATTAGGAACTTGGAAATCAAAGCCAGGCGAGGTGAAAGCAGCAGTCATCACAGCACTAGAATCTGGATACCTACATATAGACTGTGCAGCCGTATACGGGAACGAAAAAGAAATAGGAGAAGCCTTTAATGAGGTGTTTTCTAAAGGAAAAATCAAAAGGGAAGACGTCTGGATCACTTCTAAGCTATGGAATAACGCCCATTTAAAACAAGACGTAGCTCCTGCTTTAGAACAGACCCTGAATGACTTACAATTGGATTATCTAGACTTGTACCTCATCCACTGGCCTGTAGCTTTTAAACCTGAAACGTCGATGCCAGAAAAACCTGCAGATTATCTTTCTCCAAAGGAAGCACCTATACATGAAACTTGGAATGCTATGGTAGCTCTTAAAAAAGCTGGTAGAGCAAAACATGTAGGGGTTTCTAACTTTTCTACTAAAAAACTAGAAGACCTTCTTTCAAAAACAGATGAAGTTCCTGAAATGAATCAGGTAGAATTACATCCATTGCTACAACAAAACGAACTTTTAGCATATTGCTCTGAAAAAGGAATTCATTTAACTGCTTATTCTCCTTTGGGAAGTGGCGACCGCAGTGAAGAAATGAAGCGAGAAAATGAGCCGAATATGTTGCAAAATGAAACTGTAAAAACGATTGCTTCAAAACATAAGGCTAGTCCAGGACAGGTACTGATCAACTGGAGTGCACAACGCGGTACAGCGGTGATCCCTAAATCTACTAATGAAGGTCGTATCAAAGAAAATCTAGCATCAGACGCTTTAGATTTTGACAAAGAAGACCTCAAAAAGCTAGCGGCTATGGATGAGCACTACCGTTATGTCACTGGAACGTTTTTTGAAGTACCAGAAAAAGGGTATGATAATATCTATGATGAGTAGTTATAATGGGTAATGGCTAAATTTAAAAACCTCTATTTGAAACTAACTTCAAATGGAGGTTTTCTATGCAAGTCTTATGAGATGTTCTGAAATAGATTTTTGCTTGCTAAACTGTAGCTGTCAGTTCAAACGATAGCTTATAATCTGAACTTGAAAATTATTATAATGAATATCGCAATGTTTAAATTGTGCTTACTCATCATCTATTTTTCTAAAACGCCATACAAAGACAGGTAAATTAGGATAGTTAGGATTGAGCCAAACCAAATCCCCATCTAGAAAATAATATTCATAAAGGCTTATATAAGGATCTGAGCTGTTTCCTAAAGGATTATCGATAGAACTGTCGTAAGTAAGCGTTATTAAACTATCTGTAAACGTATAGGTTCCAAACGCTGGTTCTCCAAAGGTAGATGTAAACGTCATATCTTCCTCAAAAGTGAAATCATAAGGAAGAGAAATTTGATCGATTAAATCTCTAAATTCATTTGGCTCGGGAAATCTATCAAAACCTACTAAAGCATATTGATAATTGCGCCAAGTGCCGGAAACTGTATCTGGTCGTACGACTTCCATCTCATCATCTGTTGAACAAGAATTAATGGTAAAAGCTAGTAAAATCACTAAAAGATATTTCTTCATAATAGGTTTAATTTAAGTCGTACTGCGTTAAGGATTAAGGTTACTGGGTTTTAAGACAAAAATATAAGATGCTATACTTAAATATATTATATAATATCTAGGTTCAACCTTTTTAGTTCTTCAAAACTCTAATTGTATAAAAACAGCAAGAGTTTTTTATTTATCTTATATTATAGAGACTTCAATAATTATATGAAATGTATAAATTTTAAAACTTCGCTCAACATCCTATTCACTATCAACTCTTCGAAATCTCACATAGGAATATTGATCTCCTGCATAAACTGGTCTAAGCAACAAATCACCATTGAGAAAGGAAAAATAATTTCTTTCTATGTTAGTAAAAGGATTACCACTAGGCGGTGGATTATCCATATCACAGGGATCGTAGGTTCTCGTAATTATATCTTCAACAATAGTATAATCTCCATTGACACCAGGACATTCTCTAAACATATAACCGCTATTCGTAAAAGAAAAGTCTTCTTGCAAATCTAAAATGTATAGCAACGAATTTGCAGGATCTAAATTTTCCCATCTCGTTATATTAAAATTATTTGCATCTATGGGATTTGATCGTTGATAAGCCTGCCACTTACCAGTAATGGTACCCTCATTTGTTATTTTTTGATTCTCATCATCTCCATAACAAGAACTTAAAGCGATAAAAATCAATGCGAGTGATAGGTATTTTAGTAAATTCTTCATAGTTTTAGTTTTTTAAATTAATTTTAAATAATTAATTACCGCTTGGGTCGATAAAAATACCACCACCATTTCCGTTTGTTACTTGAACTTGTTTATCTAACCACTGTGTTTCACCACAATCGTTCATTACCTTAACACGATAAATATACGTTCCTTCTTGAGATGGATTTACGGCAATAACTTTATCATTATTAGATGATGACATCATTTGTGCATTTGGTATTACCCATTCATAGGTTAGCGGTCCTTCACTGTCATAATCATAAGGTAGGTAAGTGGCTGTTAATTGATACCAATTGTTTACATTTAAAACAAATTGGCCTGAGCTAACGAAATTAAGTTTAGCAAACTGAGGACCACCTATCCAGAAAGTAGTGCGCAATTTTGCTGAAGATCCAGATATTGTACCTTCTACAAATGCTTCTCCGTAAGACGAAGAATCAAAGGGTTCTACGGTAACCGTATTGCCTTGGACAGGCTGAATAAATTTAAGGTTAGCTGATTTTTGCCAAGTTACTGTATTACTACCTAAATCAAATAGCTCTATCGTTTGCTGACTGCCTATACATAAATTATCGATTTGTTCTATCGTAGGTATGATACAAGTAGTACTCAAGACGCCAAACAGTTTAGGATTATTTGTAATAATATCTCTCATTCTTGCCGCTTGTCCTAAACTAAATCGAGATCTATTCAAATAATCATAGTTTGACATGTGATTAAATACATCTGGATTGTAGCCTGAAGTAGAATCTATTTGATCAAAACCTCTATCCGCTTCAGTATCACAAAGTAAATCACCACAAGGGATGCAGTTATTTCTAGCTACGTTTTCAAAACATGTCGCATCACCTCTATTCAAACCTTCATACGTATGATATAATCCCAATGCGTGTCCCATTTCATGAACACTAGTGCTGCTTATTGCAAAAAATTGTTCCACAATAACCTGTTTACCTGCTATTTCTAATGCATTACCTGCAAAATTTCCAAATAAATTGTTTACAATGTAAAAGTTAATCGCATTTTCAACTCTGTTGACTTGCGCCAAACTTTGTCCTTGCTGAAAGGATGATAAATTATAAAAACTTGAATTGTCTATTTGAGTTGTAGTCAAATAATTAAAATAAATACTATGTTCATTAAAAGCAGCATCCAAAATATTTTTTACATTATTGACTTGTGCCACTGAGAAACCTCCTGTTCCATCAGACATATTAACCACGTGAAAGCGAACATTAACACATGCACTATAAGGAGCATTTGATTTATCAAGACTTTCATAAATAGGTTGATTACCAGATGGAGTACCACAGGATTGAGTCCATCCTATGTTTACTGAAAAGAAAACAAGGAAAGTAAGAAATAATTTGAACTGTTTTAAGATCATAAGAATTTGATTTTATATACACTTATGCAGCAAACTAAATATCTATTATTTATTAACTATTAACTATTAACTATAGTTAAATGATTGTTAATTAAACTCTTGTGAATATCCTGTTAAAAATATAACAAAATTACTTCGCAATATTAACTGCACGAGTTTCTCTAATCACAGTAACTTTTACTTGACCAGGATAGGTCATATCAGTTTGAATTTTTTGTGAGATTTCAAATGATAGTTGAGCAGCGCGATCATCAGTGATTTTCTCACTTTCTACCATGACACGTAACTCGCGACCCGCTTGAATAGCATAAGCTTTTTCAACTCCTTTAAAACCAAAGGCGATGTCTTCTAAATCTTTTAACCTTTGAATATAAGAATCCAGCACTTGTCTTCTTGCTCCTGGACGTGCACCACTTATGGCGTCACAAACCTGAACGATAGGAGATAGTAAAGAAGTCATCTCGATCTCGTCGTGGTGAGCTCCTATGGCGTTACAAACTTCTGGCTTTTCACCATGCTTTTCTGCTAGTTTCATACCTAGAATAGCGTGAGGAGTTTCGTCTTCTGTTTCTGGTACTTTTCCTATATCGTGTAACAATCCAGCTCTTTTGGCAAGTTTTGCGTTTAAACCTAGCTCTGCTGCCATGGTTCCACACAGTTTTGCTACTTCCCTACTGTGTTGTAATAAGTTTTGACCGTAAGAAGAACGGTATTTCATACGTCCTACCATCTTAATTAATTCTGGATGCAGTCCGTGAATTCCCAAGTCGATTACTGTGCGTTTTCCTACATCAGCAATTTCTTCATCGATTTGCTTTCTGGTTTTTGCAACTACTTCTTCAATACGTGCTGGATGGATACGACCGTCAGTTACTAATTTATGAAGTGATAAACGAGCTACCTCTCTACGTACCGAATCAAAACAAGAAAGAATAATGGCATCTGGAGTATCATCTACAATGATTTCTACACCAGTTGCTGCCTCTATCGCACGTATATTACGTCCTTCACGACCTATGATACGTCCTTTTACATCATCGCTTTCTAAGTTAAAAACAGATACACAGTTTTCTACTGCTTCTTCTGTCCCTATACGTTGAATGGTATTGATTATTATTTTACGAGCTTCCTGTTGAGCCGTTAGTTTTGCTTCTTCGATGGTGGTCTGTACGATACCCATCGCCTCTGTCTTTGCTTTGTCTTTTAAAGACTCGACCAACTGCATTTTTGCATCTTCTCCAGACATACCGCTGATGACTTCCAGCTGTTTGATTTGAGATTCGTGCATCTTATCTACCTCTTCCAGGCGCTTGTAAACAGATTCTCGCTTTCCTTCTACATCTTTAAGTTTGCTTTCCAGCGACTGGTTTAACTTTTTATTTTTAGAAAGTTCATTAGAAACGGTAGACTCTTTATCTTTTGTGCGCTTCTCAGCATCTTTCATTTTTTGTTCTCTAGACATGATTTCTTTTTCATGTTTAGACTTCAATTCCAGGAATTTCTCTTTACCTCTAAAAAGTTTTTCGCTTGAAATTTTTTCTCCTTTAGTCTCTGCGTCTTTAAGAATAGACTCTGCGTCTTTTTTTGCTGTTGCGATAAGGCTCGATGCCTTCCCTTTTTCAACTATTGATTTTGCTATAAAGAAGCCTATTGCTAGACCTACTACCATCGCCACTGCGGCGTATATAATTGTTTCTGTCATTGGTTTTTGTATATAAAAAAACCTGCACAAGTTTGGGTTTTGAATGAACTCCTTATATAAAGTATAAGGTTAACTGGCTGATCAAGGATCCGGCGCATAGGTCCGGCTTGCTTTTACAACCACGACTCACCTTTTTTAAAGAAATACGTGTTGAGTTCACCAAAAAATGTAAACAAGTGCAGGTAGTAACTGTTTGTTTTTAAAGAACGACTATGACAACTGCCTATCGAGCAACAGGTTAAGAACATTTAATTGTTCTTTGGCCTGTTCCACATCGGCACTATCATCTATGGTAATTTGCTCAGATTTTGCTGCAAACTGTAACGCGCACATAGCGAGAAGATCTTGTTTATCCCTCACCGCATAGCTTTGTTCCAGTTGCTTGATCATAACTTCTATACCTTTTGCTGCTTTGCGCAAACCTTCTTCCCGAGAAGGATCTATAGTTAGTGGATAAACCCTATCAGCTATTGAAATTTTTATTTTGAGTTTATCTGCCACTGTTATGTCAATTGTGCAATACATTGATCGATCTCTCTAATCAATGCATTTATTTTGAGCTTTGTTTTTGTTTTATATTCATCACTACCCAGCATAGCATTTGCCGTTTTAAGCGCTACATTTTTATCTTCACTTTCCTTAAACGAATTGACAAGCGCGTTATTTTCCTTTTCAAGTTCATAAACACGTTGTTCCTTATCACTCATTTGAGCCTTTAACCTAGTATTTTCTGATATTAAAGACTTGATCTTTAGCTCTATTTCAGTAATTTGAGAAGATAATGAAGGCATACTAACTAATTAATGCTGTAGATACAAATCTAGGATTACCTTCGGACAAATCAAATAATAATGGAACAAAGTTTGAAAAGCTTTACGTTAATCGATTATCTCCTTATACCTTTAACTCATGATTAGACCCTTTTTTTGCTTTCTAGCTTTATTTTTATGTGCATCTCGCTTTGGCGAAAGCCAAACCATCAACGATCTTCCTCAAGATTATTTTGTGAATCCGCTTGATCTGGACCTGAAACTTAGTGGCACTTTTGGTGAACTAAGATCCAATCATTTTCACAGTGGCCTCGATATCAAAACAAATCAACGCACCGGTGCAAAGGTACTTGCGACCGCTTCTGGTTATGTGAGTCGTATTAAAATTGAACGTTATGGATATGGAAAAGCGCTCTACATAACGCATCCTAATGGATACACCAGCGTTTATGCACATCTTGAAAAATTCTCGCCTCGCATAGAAAACTATGTAAAGAAAAAGCAATACCAAAACGAGTCTTACAGCATCCAGTTATTCCCTAAAGATCTCGAATTGAGAGTTGACCAAGGGGAACAAGTTGCTTATAGTGGTAATTCTGGTGGTAGCGGTGGACCACACCTGCATTTTGAAATTAGAGATAGTGCAGAAAGACCAATTAATCCATTGCTGTTCGGAATAGAGATTCCAGACACAAAAAGACCCCTTGTAAAACAAATCAAAGCTTACCCTTTAAAGGAGACTTCTACTATAAATGGGAAACATGAAACCCAACTGTTAAGGTTGATTCCTTTAAAAGGAGGCAAATTCAAAGTAGCACCTTTTAGCGCTTATGGAGAGATCGGAATAGGCGTCAACACCAGCGATCAACAAAATGGAGCAAATAACCAAAACGGAACTTTTCATATAGTAACTCATTTAAACGGTACCCAAAATTTTGAAATGACCTTTGATCGATATGCCTTTAACGAGTCCAGATACATCAATCAAATGATCGATTACGAGCATTTTAAAAATACTAAAAGTCGCATCGCTAGATTGTATATTCCTGAAGGAAGCCCGCTTAGTTTGTATCAAAATGATGTGAACAAAGGTGTCTTACAACTCTTTGATGCAGGAACTACTCATGCCTACCGCATTGCCATAGAGGACTATAAAAAGAACGCCGTAGAAATTAATATGAGTATTAAAAATGATGCTGGGCCTGGCGCTCTTATATCTCCTACTAACGGGCAGCTCACTTTTGTACATCACAACATTACTTACAACGAACAAAAAGGTCCTTTTTCTTTAATGATACCCAAAGGGGCTTTGTACGAAAATGTTCTTTTAGACATTTCACAAAATGCAGATACCCTAAAGGTTCACAGCGACATTGTTCCTCTTCACAAGAACATGATCATTAGCTATGACATCAGTGCTAAAGAAAATGATAATATCAAACAGTACTACATAGGTAGAGTAACCGACTGGGGTGCGGTTTATCATGTCCATACAAAAAGAAGAGGAAATATATTAAGTGCCGCTACCAGAACTCTTGGAACCTATGCGATAAGTAAAGATGATGTACCACCTACCGTCCAACCAGTCAACTTTAAAGACAAGCAATGGGTTACTAATAATAAAACACTAAGATTAAAAATTGGTGATACCGATACTGGCGTAGATGGTTATCGAGCGACGGTTAATGGAAAGTTTATTTTAATGGAATACGATTATAAAACTGGAGTGCTCACACACGATTTTGAAGATGGCGTCGTTACTGATACAGAAAATGAGCTCAAAGTTATCGTTACTGATAATGTAGGAAATAGCACTACATTTGAAGCTACATTTTATCGTAAAAGCTAAACCGACAATTTGAAGAATTTCTTACTATTTATTGCATTACTCGCGACTTGCTTTATGTACTCTCAAAATGCCATCATCCAAGGCATCATACTGGATGAAAACAACAAACCCATCGCAGATGTTAATGTAAATATTTTAGGAACTACTATAGGAACTGCAAGCGACAAGACCGGTTTTTACAGACTCATTGTACCTGCAAATCAGAAGATCAGCATTGTATTTACCTCAATTTCTTTTAAGTCTGCTACTCAAAATTTTGAATTGGATGGCAAGGCCCCGTTTGAATTTAATCCGGTACTAAATACCGCTATTGAACAAATGGGTACGGTAACTATTAAAAATACCAGAACCAAAGAATTTGCTGGAATTACCAATGTAGATCCCAGGATAGTAAGAGCCATTCCCGGTGTACAACCTGGAGTAGAGAATCTATTAAAGTCACTTCCAGGGGTCTCCTCTAACAATGAATTGAGCACACAATATGCCGTAAGAGGTGGAAATTTTGATGAAAACCTAGTGTACATCAATGAAATCGAAGTATACCGACCGTTTTTAATACGCAGCGGCCAGCAAGAAGGATTGAGCATTGTAAATGCTGATTTAGTGCGCAATGTAGATTTTAGTGCAGGTGGTTTTCAATCTAAATACGGTGACAAGTTGAGTTCTGTTCTTGACATTGATTACCGCCGTCCTACTGAATTTGGAGCAGGAATAGACGCTAGCTTTTTAGGTGTGAATGCTTTTGTAGAAGGTACCGCTTTCGCGAAAGCGGCCACCGGAATACTGGGATTGCGATATAGAAACAACAGTTTATTTGTGAATTCTAGAGAAACAGATGCCATCACTAGACCCGTTTTTATAGACGCACAAACCTATTTAACTTATCAAGTGAGCCCAAAATTTGAGCTGAGCTTTTTAGGAAACATTGCCATCAATAGTTACGAATTTGAACCACTTACCTCACAAACTAATTTTGGGACTGTAGATGATGCACAAGCCTTGATTATCAATTATGACGGAAGAGAAAACGATCAATACGAGACTTATTTTGGAGCAATGAAAGCCAGTTATGATGTAAATAAACTATTGAATTTACGTTTTATAACCAGCGTTTATCACACGCAAGAGCAGGAACATTTTGATATTTTAGGACGCTATCGCATCGGGCGACCCAATACAAATATAGGTGGCGATAATCTAGGAGAAGTAGATTTTACTCGTGCCATAGGTAGTGAATTGGATCACGGGCGTAATGATCTGGACGCGCTTATCGTGAGTCTAGAACACAAAGGAACATTAGAACTTGATAGTGGTAAAAAAGACAATGACCAGCTGGATTGGGGATTGAAGTTCAATTCTGAAGATATGAGAGATCGATTGCGAGAATACACCGTAATTGACAGTGCTGGTTTTAATATCCGACCACCATCGGTTCCAGCAAATGACCAGCCGTATTTTTCTTATGTAGCTCCGCTAGATGCTTTTGAGTCCGTAAGCGCTGATAATGATGTACAAGTAACCCGACTACAGGCGTTTGCTCAATACAGCAGTCGTGGCTATTTAGGAGATCATGAAGTTTACTGGAATGCTGGCGTACGCTCTCACACATGGAATGTAAGTGGAAGCGATATTACGAGTACGACACAAACTGTTTTCTCTCCTCGAGGACAAGTAGCCATAAAGCCTTACTGGACAGACACCAACATGCTTTTTAGATTCTCTACAGGTTGGTATTATCAACCACCCTTATATAGAGAATTACGTGATCAACAAGGAGTTGTGAACCCTGATGTAAAAGCGCAGAAATCCGTTCATTTTGTTCTAGGTAACGATTGGAGTTTTGATTGGACTGCAGCAGACGGAGAAAAAAGACCTTTTAAATTGACTAGTGAAGCTTATTACAAGAACCTCACTGATGTCAACACCTATACCTTAGAAAATGTAAGGATCCGTTACCGAGCAAATAACGATGCAACTGCTTATGCATACGGACTTGACGTACGTCTTGCAGGAGAATTTGTGAAAGGAACGGAAAGTTGGATCTCCTTAGGCTATTTAAAAACAGAGGAAAATCTGGATGGTCGTGGTTTTATAGCCAGACCAACAGATCAACGACTTAAAATAGCTTTCTTATTTCAAGATTATGTACCTAACATCCCTAATCTTAAGGCTTATATTAATATGGTTTATAGCTCTGGGCTACCCGGTGGATCCCCTAGCTATGCAGATCCTTATGACTTCCAATTCCGTTTAAAAGACTATTTTAGAGCAGATCTAGGTGTTCAATTTGTACTTGTAGACGATAAGAAAAAAGCCAAAGAAGGCAGCTGGTTACAAAACTTTGACGAGCTTTCTATAGGTGCTCAAATCTTTAATATTTTTGATTATGAAAACAATATTTCTAATCTTTGGGTTAGAGATGTAGCTACTAGTGCACAATATGCCGTTCCTGTAAGACTGACTCCTAGAGTATTTAATTTAAGGCTGATTGCTAAGTTGTAGCATGAGTGATGAGGGATGAGGGATGAGGGATGAGGCTAAGATTTTAAAAAAAGAGGAAAAAAGTATATATATTTCTGTTCTTATTTTTGCCTGTTTTTATTTATTTTGGACAATCAAATCCAAAAGTAGAATTAATTCCTTTGGAAGTTTCTAGCGGAGAAGTTTATTTAGTATTCATAGATGATGCGGAGAAAGCTCAAGAAATCGCCATCAGAGACATAGCAGAAAATAAAATAAAACGACTATTATCAGTTGGGATTGCTCCTGTAATGATGCACTCCGACGAGGATTTTGAAAAAAATACAGCTTGTCAATTTATGATTTTGGTTGTAGTACGCCAGAGTATAAAATAATAATCGCCTATAATAAAGTCGTTTTTGATCACTTATTAAAAAAATACGGTGGTGCATGGATTCCAGACAAATTTGGGAAGCGCTTCTTTCTCTTGCACGGACATTTTTTAGCCAAATTTTCTGGAATGACAAAGCGGAGTTGAAAAATGAGAAAAGAGCAATTATGATCTCGTTAAAAAAGAATTTCCCTTTATTTCAAAGGCGATGTGCTGAGTGAAATCGAAGTGAAAAACAGGTTGACGACGATCTCAGCTAAGCCGAGAGAGCGACCAAAAGAGTTTTACGATGCTATATTACCTTAAGACTCCTTAATGGATTACAGACAAAGTTGGGAAGCGCTTCTTTCTCTTGCACTGGCATTTTTTAGCCAAATTTTCTGGAATGACAAAGCGGTGTTGAAAAATGAGAAAAGAGCAGTTATGATCTCGTTAAAAAAGAATTTCCCTTTATTTCAAAGGCGATGTGCTGAGTGAAATCCAAGTGAAAAACAGGTTGGCGTCAATCTCAGCTAAGCCGAGAGAGCAACCAAAAGAGTTTTCCGATGCTATATTACATTAAGATTCCTTGATGGATTCCAGACAAAGTTGGGAAGCGCTTCTTTCACTTGCACGGACATTTTTTAGCCAAATTTTCTGGAATGACAAAGCGAAGTTGAAAAATGAGAAAAGAGCAATTATGATCTCGTTAAAAAAGAATTTCCCTTTATTTCAAAGGCGATGTGCTGAGTGAAATCGAAGTGAAAATGAATTATAAACTAAAGAGAAACCTTTTCCCAATTAAAGGGGAAAGGTTGATTAATCATGGATTTTTACTCTACTGTAAACACCCTTTACCTATTGGTATTTCCCTTGTATGTTTACGTTATAGAAATCAGTTAAATTGATTTTTAAACAATAAAAAAGACAGGTTTTAGCCAACCTCACAGGTTTTAAAAACCTATGAGGTTTAGGAGTATAATATCTATAAACTATACCATACTTGTATTGCCAGTAATTTTTAGATTTGGAATTTGGTCCTTTATGATGCCATCCCTTGCAGGTATTCCTTCAACACCTCTACTACATAGTCCAGTTCTTCTTTTGTATTGTAAATTGAAAAGCTAAAACGCAAACTAGGCTTGTTTAAATCTTCTTCTGAAAGAACACTAGTCAGTACATGAGAACCTTTTTGAGCGCCGCTTTGGCATGCACTCCCTCTAGAACAAGCAATACCCTTCAAGTCCATGGTGAATAAAAGCATCGCAGCTTTATCTGCTGGACATGGTAGACATACGTTTAATAGCGTGTAAGTACTGTTATCCTGATCACTGCAATTCCCGTTGAATTTGACTCCTGGCACATGAACTTCTAGTTGGTCTTTGAAATAATTTTTAAGATCTAGAACATAGGCACGATCTTCTTCTAGATGATCATAAGCCATTTTCAAAGCGAGATCCATACCGACAATGTTGTGAACACTTTCTGTTCCTGCTCTAATCCCTCTTTCTTGTGAACCACCTAAAATAATAGGCTTTAGACCGGTTCCTTTTCTTATAAAGGCAAATCCTACTCCTTTAGGTCCGTGGAATTTATGAGCAGATACGGCTGTGAAATCTACTGGCAACTTAGCCAGGTCCATTTCATAATGCCCCACCGATTGCACGCAATCGCTATGAAACAAGGCCTTGTACTTTTTACACAAAGCTCCTACTCGATCGATGTCTAATTTATTCCCAATCTCATTATTGATGTGCATCAAGGAAACAAGTGTTTTCTTATCGCTAGAAGAAAGTAAGCGTTCTAAATCTATATAATTGGGCGTACCACACTCTTTTAATTTAACATGAGCGACTTCAGTTCCGTATGTATCTGCACAGTAATCTACAATGTAAATGACCGCATGATGTTCTATAGAAGTGGTAATAATGCGTTCTACACCTAGGTCACGTACACTACTGTGAATAGCAAGGTTGTCTGCCTCAGTACCACCAGAAGTGAAAATAATTTCGGCCGCAGTGACATGGAGTTGAGCGGCTATGTTTTTACGAGCAGTTTCGACAAGGGACTTTGCGCTTCGTCCATACGTATGCGTAGAACTTGGGTTACCGTGGACTTCACTCATCACTTCAGTCATTCTTGCAATAACTTCTGGTCTCATTTGCGTGGTCGCTGCGCTATCTAGATAAACATGTTTCATAACTACAAAAGTAAATTATTTACAATAAAAATGATGCTTTAGCGCTTTAATATGATTGACTACTTTTGTAACTATGAAAAAACTGCTGTACCTTATTTTCCCTATAGTTTTAATAGGCTGTGATGATGGAGATATCATTACTAATGACTTTGATTTTGAAGATTCTAGTGTAGAAGCCTGTGACCCTACCCTTGTAACGGGTAGTGTGAATAATTACGTTTTTTATAAAAACGAAAATACCAACTTTGAGAGTCTCGTATTGCAGTTCCGAACTGCTAATGATATTTTAAACGTGGATGGAACTTATGGACCTTATACCATTACTTCTAGTAATTCCAACACTTTTGAATACCGCAAATTCAACGCAGCTCCAGGAAACGACTATTATTGCAACAGTATACCACCTAGTTCTCCAATGGTTACAGAAGTATATACTGCGATGGCTGGAAATGTAATCGTAGAGACAGGAACTCGTAGTGATGATGATAACGATGGTATTCCAGCCGCCGCCGAAGGAGCCGTATTTATAGCTGGTGTAATTGACCCAATGTCCAGTCAAGATAGCGACGGTGATGGAATTCCAGACTACCTAGATAGTGATGATGACGGGGATAATGTTCCAACAGATCAAGAAGGTGTTGTTTTAGCTACCAATGGAAGTGTAAATGTTGCAGCAAGTAGGGACACTGACGGTGACGGGACGCCAGATTACTTAGATACTGATGATGACGGAGATGGGGTTCTTAGCAGAAATGAATCTATCGATAGCGACATTGACCCTACAAATGATATTGCTCTTGGCTCTACTATACCTAATTACAGAGACGCAGCTATAGATGAAGAGGCTAATCCAATTATAGAAGAATACATAGAACATACCATACAACGTATAACTCAGGTGCGAATAAGCATTTCTAATTTAAGTTTACAAAACGATAGAGAAGAAATTGTTTTTGAAACCTACCCTTTTGGAGATTTTCTAAAAGAAGCAGTTCAGTTGAGTTGCACACCCACATTCCCAGCACCTACAAGTTCTGGCGGATGTATATTTCAGTAGCACCGCGGCCGTATTTCTGATAATCGGCATCATAAAACTTAATCTGCCCATAGCGCTGAAAGAGGAAGTTGAGCTCTTCTTTGAGCACGCCTTGACCTACTCCGTGTATAAAAACCAGTTTTGGAATGCGGTTTTGGATGGCCCATTCTATTTTATGCCTTGCCGTATCTATTTGAATATTGAGTTTGTCATAAGCGTCCATTCCTCGTTCTGATTTTACGAGTTGATGTATATGTAAATCGATTTCTACCGCCGGAATAAAAGCAGCTTTCTTTCTAGATACGAGTCTTGTTTTTGATTTTTTGGGCGCTGGCTCTTCCTTGCGCACGACATGGGACACTTGGAAAGACCGGTCTAAAATCAACTCCCTTTGATGGTAAGTTATTTCTATGCCGTCATCTGTTAAAATGGTTATTTGTTCCGCTTTCGCGAAAGCGACCACCCCACCAAACTCATCGTCCAGCACCAACACACGATCACCTATTTTATATGAATACATCTGTTATTCTTCTTCGTCGTTCAAATGATCATCCCGATGCTCCACCCAATGATTGCTAGCCCGGTAAGCCCCAAACATGAGAAAAAGGAGTCCCACAATCTTGAAATAGACGTTTACAGACTCCACAATGACAGAATACAGTAAAAATATAGCACCCAAGAGGATCATAAATCCGTTTATAAGTTGCGTTTTATTGTTCTTAATCGGCATTTTTTTTATTTGATCTAATTAATACTGCAAATCTATAAACTTATCCAAAAGTATTAAGGTTTAGCACCTTAAAGTTATATTTTTGTAGTGTTAAAATTCTTATTATGAAGAAAATTTTCTTGTTACTTTTAATTGTGTTTTCCTTTCAAATGACTGATGCTCAACTTTGGATAGTTGGAGACAATTTTGTCTATTCCAAAGGAACTGATATATTTGTAAAGGATAAAATCAACCTTGATACCGATTCTAAATTTTATTTAAGAGAAGAGGCGCAACTGATTCAAGATAATAATGTAGGCAATGAAGGAGATGGAATTATTTCTGTTTTTCAAGAAGGAACGTCTAATGCATTTACTTATAATTATTGGTCTGCACCAGTAAGTAATCAATTAACCGGTAGCGACGGTAATGTAGGATTTAGAAACACACAAATTAAATATCCTACTGTCGATACCTCAGATCCAAGTATTCTGAATACCGATTTAACAATTACAGCAGGAAATTCTCAAATACTCGCTTACGGAGTAAGTAACGGTATGTCTGATGATGGTAATTTAGGTGGTACTCCACTGCGAGTTGCTGGAAGATGGTTATGGACCTATGATAGCGGTGGAAGCCCAGTTACTGGTTATGCAGGATGGAGTATTTTTAATGGTACTCAAACTACCCGTACTGGTTATGGTTTTACTATGAAAGGCGTAAATGACATGGGATCCTTTAACAATGGCGCTTTTAATGGAAATACGGGTCAACGTTATGATTTTAGAGGCCGCCCTAATAACGGTACCATCTTAGTAGGTGTTGGTAATAATAACGGTACTCTTGCTGGAAATCCGTATCCAAGTGCTTTAGATATAAAGAAATTTTTACAAGAAAATGCTCAAGATTCAGGACCTAACACGGTAAAAATAGATCCTTGGGTAGAGTTCTGGGAATCTCAAGTAGAAACATCTCACTCCTTAACAAGTTATTTAGGAGGTTATGCAAGATATGTACCTATGGGATTTACAGCCGGTGGATCTGATGGTTATGACAATGATGGGGTTTATTTAGAAGCTATTTTTAGAAGAACTGATAATGATGGTAACATCATGACCAGTACTTCCACTGCAAGTGTAGGACCACCTAATCCACCAGGAAATCAAAATTCCTATGGTATTGGTATTGACGGTAAAAGAAGGTATGCAGCTATAGGTCAAGGATTTTTTATATCTAGGACCAATACAGATGTGCTATTAACAGCAACCTCTTTTGAACAAGTCGCTACACCAAACTTGACTACTGGTAATACAGTACCTAGTGGCCCTGGAGATCAAGCGGAGTTCAATAATTCTATGAGAGCATTTCAAAGAGAGGACGCTGCTACTTCTATTTTTAAATCTGCTCCGGGAAATGCTAGTTCTAATCCGCAGGACGCATTAATTGCTCGACAAATACCTAAGATGATTTTAAATGTAGTCCCTAATGGACTATACGCAAGACCTTTAACTTTTGCTTTTGACAACAGCACATCACAAGCCTACGACTTTGCTTGGGAAGGACCTGTCTCTGGAAGACTGAATACAGATGCTTATATCAAAATAGGTACGACTGGTGAATACGCTCTTTCTTCACAAGCATTTGATGAAGACATGACCTTACCTATAGGTGTGCAGGTAGCTAACAGCTTTACCGCTCCTATTGATGTAGAATTTGAACTTGCTTTTATGATCAATTTTGATCCTACCAATGTGTACCTACACGATACTCAAACTGGTGTATATCACGATATCAAATCTGGAAATAAAACTTTACTCATCGCACCAGGCCACTACACAGACCGTTTTGAAATAACGTTCAAAAACACTTCTGGTACATTAAGCAATGAAAGCTTAGATACTACTAATTTTGATGTATTCCAAAACAATAGAAACAAAGAGTTAATGGTATTAAATCCTGCTCTTGAAGAGGTGGCAAATATTTCTTTATACGATCTTGCTGGAAGACAAATATTCTCTAACAAGCCGTCATCTACTCAAGCTAGTTACAGTTTTGATACGGCCACTTTATCAAGTGCTATTTACATTGCTAAAGTAACAACAACTAACAATAAAGAAACTGCTGTCAAAGTAAGTGTTTCTAACTAGTACAATGACATTGCTCATTACTGATGGCTGGATGCTACCTTGTATGAGTAAACAATTAACGGGGATGGACTGTCCTGGATGTGGAATCCAGCGGTCCATTTCTTTTTTATTACAAGGTCATTTAACAGACTCTTTCCTTATGTATCCTGGATTATTTCCCGGTATATTTTTATTCTTTTTTCTTATTTTTGATTGGTTTACAGAGGTAAAATATAGTGAGCAAATTAAACTGTGGGCAACCCTGATCACCATAGGAACAATTATTACCAGTTTTTTAGTAAAAATGGCTATTCATTGAAAAATATTGTAACATTGTATGCCTTTTGTCATCTAACCCAATAATTAAAAACAACCCACCATGCAAAAATTAAACACCACCTTAGTTTACATCTTATCGGTTATAGGATTCTTATGTTGTTGTGTATACGGAATAGGAACTATTGCAGCTATCATAGCTCTTGTAGTAGCTAACAAGGAACTTGCTAAATACCATGCAAATCCAGATGAGTATATAAACGCTAACGCAATGAAAACAGCAAGGACTGTTGCCATTGTTTCTTTAGTACTATCATTTATCGGATTAGCATTTATCATTTGGTTCTACATGAATCAGTGTGAATTTTACAATTGGTACATTGATATGTTTGCTGACAACCCTAACGTAACAGAAGAACAATTAGCTCCTATATATAATGCTATGGAAGAAGCTGGATGTATGTAATACATACTTTTTATAATAAAAAAGGGAAAGCTAACGCTTTCCCTTTTTTTTTGTTTTTATCTCGAGCTTCATTCACATTTAAACACAACTTTAAATTGATGAGCACATCAGAAAACAAATCTTATCTATACAAACCCCTTACTAAACACCAAACTTAAAAAAGATAGTGATATGCTTTCTCGCACCCAACTCACCTCAAGAAATAACATCAAGTTCGTATAGCACACCAGAAAACAAATCTTATCTATCCTATTACCACAATAGCCCTTAATTTTAGACGGAAATAAGATGGTTTCTTCTACTGAGTTGACCTTTAAAGAATTTATAAATGATGAAATTATCGAAGTATCAAAATTCTGAAGCTGATAGTGCAGTCTCAAAAACAACCGGTATAAAGGCGCTCTATTTGAAAAACGTCTAGATTTGAACAGGAAGGAAATTAAATTACACCTACTTAACTAGAAACAGCGCTAAGCTCTAATTAAGCAGTAACAACTTATAGATTACGCCAAATGGTAAAAACTATAATCAGTGCAAACACAGATAGTACCACATACTTATTATTAAGTACACGTCTAAAAGAATGACTTCTCAAGGAAGGAATCCATTCAAACACTCCCACTAAAATTCCAAAAGGCAATAAGAAAAACAACAGCGGATTATAATTAAAAGCTTTTTCTAACTGTCCATTCAATAAAGAATGAACTGCCCGCTGCGATCCACAACCTGGACAGTCATAACCTATCACGTATTTACTGGGGCATTGTGGAAAAAGAGCCGACTCCTCTGGATGGTAATTTTTGAGTAAAAAAAATGCGGCAGCTGTAAAAATCACAGCGCCGCAAATTATTAGTATTTTATGGTGACCTTTAAAACCCACCACCATCTGCAATTGCAGCGAGAATTCCTGTAAAGAAAAAGACCGCAATTAGAACTACGCCTGTAGCAACAGCTGCAATAACCCAATTTTTAGCTTTTCTACTAGAATCTAAAGCACCTTGAATATCTCCTATTCTATGCTTGCTCTCTACTTGCGAACTATAAATAATCGCAATGATACCGAATATCTGACAACACAATATGGTGACTATTATGGACTCTGCAAGCCATGTTTTGGGTGCCGGACCACTAGCATTACCAGAATTAAATTGTTGCGAGTGCTGAGGTTGGTTTTGTACTTCCATTTTATTCGAATTCTTTAAGTGTTTTAATGATAATTGAAATACACTCATCAAGTTGCTCTTTAGTCATCACGAGTGGTGGTGCAAATCTAATAATATTTCCGTGAGTGGGTTTAGCGAGCAATCCATTATCTCTTAATCTCAAACAAATGTTCCATGCCGTCTTGCTATCTTCTGCATCATTGATGACAATAGCATTCAACAAACCTTTACCTCTTACCAAAGTAACCGTATCAGTTGTTTCAATGTATTTATTGATTTCAGCTCTGAAATAGTTTCCTAAAGCACGAGCGTTTTGAATCAAGTGTTCATCTTTCACCACTTCAAGTGCAGCCATCGCTACAGCAGCCGCTACAGGATTACCTCCAAAAGTAGAACCGTGCTGCCCTGGTTGGATCACATTCATTACTTCATTATCTGCTAACACAGCACTTACGGGATAGGCGCCACCAGATAATGCTTTACCTAAAATCAATATATCAGGACGTGCATAAGTTTTTTCTTGTCGTTCACAATGTGCTTCACAATTACAATCCCCACATACAGCGAGCAAACCACCGGTTCTTGCGATTCCGGTTTGGATCTCATCTGCGATGAATAACGCGTGGTATTTTTTACATAAATCACGAGAAGACCTCATAAAATCATCATGCGGTGTAAAAACTCCTGCTTCTCCTTGTATAGGCTCTATTAAAAATCCTGCTACGTTTTCTTCTTGAAGTGCTTTTTCTAAAGCTGCTGTATCATTATAAGGTATCTTAATGAATCCTGGTGTATAAGGACCAAAGTTTTTACGAGCCCCTTCATCATTGGAGAATGAAATAATCGTCGTTGTACGACCGTGAAAATTATTTTCACATACAATTATTTTTGCCTCATGCTCGGCTACTCCTTTTTTCTCATAAGCCCATTTACGTGCGATTTTGATCGCCGTTTCTACGGCTTCAGCACCCGTATTCATCGGTAAGACCTTATCAAACTGAAAATACTCTGTCATGTACTTTTCGTACAATCCTAGTTTGTCATTATGGAAGGCTCTTGAAGTAAGCGTCAAAGTTTGCGCTTGTTCATTCATAGCATTTACGATAGCTGGATGACAATGTCCTTGATTTACAGCACTATAAGCACTTAGAAAATCATAATACCGCTTTCCTTCTACATCCCAGACATAAACACCCTCACCTCTTTCCAGTACTACTGGTAACGGATGGTAATTGTGTGCTCCATGCTGATCTTCTAAATCTATATAATGTTGTGCTTTGCTTTGTGTATCCACGCTCATATCAGTGCTTTTATTCATTTGTGCAATTTAATCATTTCGTTCAAAGGATTAAAATAATAACCTTTAAGAATTTGCAAAATTCTGAATACGCGCCAAACAACTGAACTGTTCAAAGCTTCTATAAAAACCTATAATTGTGGTTCGTGTTTGAATATACTGGTATAATTACATTAATTTTGACACCTATGTCAAAACGAAGAAAAAGAGCTCAAAAGTCCTTTGAAAATGTACCTGTAGTAGATGCTGGTGCAAGAGGTAAAAGTGTTGCAAAAACAGAAGAAGGTGAAGTGATTTTCCTTACAGATGCAGTCCCTGGCGACGTGGTTAACATACAAACCTTTAAGAAAAAGAAGTCCTTTTACGAGGGTAAAGTAACTAAATTTATTGAATTAAGCGATAGACGTGCAGAGCCTGTTTGCAAGCATTTCAACACCTGTGGAGGATGTAAATGGCAACACATGACCTATGAAAGTCAGCTGTATTTTAAGCAAAAAGAAGTAGCTGAAAACCTTAAGAGAATAGGTCACCTAGAACTTCCAGAAATGACTCCTATTGCTGGTTCTTCAGAACAATACCGCTACCGCAACAAAATGGAATTCAGTTTTTCTGCAAACCGTTGGTTGACACTAGAAGAGATTCAAAGTGACGTAGAAATTGAAGATAAAAAAGCGCTTGGCTTTCATATCCCTGGAATGTGGGATAAGATTTTGCACCTGGACGAGTGTCACCTACATCCTCAAATAGGAGAAGATATTAGGTTGAGTGTGCACGCTTTCGCGAAAGCGGAAAACATATCCTACTTCAACCCAAGAGAAAAATCTGGAACATTGCGCACTTTAATGCTGCGCATGTCTTCTACCGGAGAAAATATGGTGGTCATCCAATTTTTTGAAGATAATCAGGTACAAAGACTCGCCTTATTAGATCATTTAAAAGAGTCCTTCCCACAAATTACTTCTTTGCAGTACATCATCAATGAAAAAGCAAATGATACCATTTATGACCAAGACGTCATTTGTTATCATGGCCGTGATCATATCTATGAAGAAATGGAAGGTTTGCAATTCAAGATCAATGCCAAGTCATTCTATCAGACCAATAGCAAGCAAGCTTATGAACTGTATAAAATAACTAGAGATTTTGCCGGACTTACGGGAAAAGAGCTGGTCTATGATTTGTATACAGGAACAGGAACCATCGCACAATTTGTAGCAAAAAAAGCAAAACACGTTGTAGGAATTGAGGCTATTCCTGTAGCTATAGAAGATGCCAAAACAAATGCAAAACACAACGGTATAGAAAACACTACCTTCTTTGCTGGCGATATGAAAGAAGTCTTTACACAAGACTTTATCGATGAGCACGGTCAACCCGATGTTATTATTACCGATCCACCACGAGACGGTATGCACAAAGATGTAGTCGCTCAATTAATTAAACTGAGTGCTGCACGTATTGTTTATGTAAGCTGTAACAGTGCAACACAAGCACGTGATCTTGCGTTACTAGATGAGAAATATACTATTGTTAAAGTACAACCGGTAGACATGTTCCCTCAAACACACCATGTGGAGAACGTGGTTTTATTAGAATTAAAAAAGTAACAGACCATGAAATATTTATTCTGGACTATAGCGGTCGTTATCATTTCTAGCTCTTGTAAAGACACTCAAGAAGTCGTAAAACAAGAACCAAAAACAGTAGTTATTTCTGGTCATGTACAGCTTACGGATTCCCTAGAATTAGAGAAGATTACGGTCTATGGCTATGATATGATGAGTAAAAAATCCTTTCAAGAAGATGCCCTGTTAAATGAAAATGGCGATTTTACCACTTCCTTCCCTTTACCGTCGGCAAGTGCGCTTACTTTATATGGAAATAATAGTTTTCAAATTATAGCTGTTCCTGGTGATAGTGTTAGCATCAATTACACAGAAGGTAGAGATGAAGCTGCTTTTAAAAAGAGCATCACATTTAGTGGTAAAACGTCAACCACTCAAGAAAAATTTCAAGAATACCTAGCTAGCAACCCGCTAAAAACGGAAGCATTTTATAAGGAAGAAACTGAACTGGATTACAATGACTTAGAAAAGCTTATCGATGATCATACCAAAAAACTTAAAGACTATTACAAGACCTACCTGGATGATAAAACACTCAACAAGTACCTAAAAGACTACATCACAACAGATAAGAAGTTTGCTACTATCAATGCAAAAATGGATTATGCTTCTTTTGCCAATTACTACGGTAAAAAAGTGCCAGAAATGGACAGTCCTTATTATAAAGAACTCGTTCATTTGCCTGAATTGACAGAGGAAGATATGGTCAATACGAATGCCGCTAATAGTATTCTTTATAACAACCATGCTTTTGCTTCTAGAGAAATAGAAAAAAAATTCCCCGAAGCAACCCCACAAGAAATCAACCAAGTGATCATTGAAAACGCTGTTAAAGAAGGTAGTTACCTGAGCCATCATACTGTTTCTATGCTCATAATGAGAGATTTAGACGATCATTCCATAAAACTTTATGAAGATAATTCTGAAGAGCTTATGGATTATTTAAAAGATTCTTCCCTACTTACTTCCATTCAACAAGAATATCTAAAAACTAAAGATCTTATTGAAAAGCCACAAATCCCTGCTGAAGCAGAATTACTAACCTTTAAAAGTGATGATGCCTCTAAGTTCATTGAAGAAATCATTGCCAATGCCAATGGAAAAGTAATTTATATCGATAACTGGGCTACTTGGTGCGGGCCTTGTAAAGCTGAGTTTAAAGAAGCTTCCCCTGCACTTCACGAGAAGTTTAAAGAAGATGTAGAGTTTGTTTATTTATGTCATGCTAGTAAAGAAAAAGCATATATCCCTTCTATTGCAGAGTATCAGATTAAAGGAAAACATTATTTCTTGACGAGAGAGCAAGGAAGCATTGTTCAACAACAAATAAATCTAGAAGGTTTTCCTACCTATACTATTTTTGACAAAAAAGGAAACCGCGTTCTTTCTGATTATATTCACAGACCTAGTTATGCACCTACCTCAGATATTTTAACAAAGCTGGTTCTTGAAGAAAATACTGATATAGCCAATAGCACCAAGTAATTAAAATGAATAAATACTCCAGCTACCTTTTAATCCTTATCACAGCAATTCTATTCGGCAGCTGTGAAAAAGACGATTTGTGTACGCCAGATCAGGCAGTAACCCCTAGACTGGTTATCGAGTTTAAAGATGTGTTGAATCCACTGGAGAATAAAGCCGTAGATCGCATTGAAGTTCAAGAAATAGGAAGTAGCAGTTTTGCCCCTCTTGATACCAACGGGTCTACCACACTGAGCAATACAGAAACCATCTCTATTCCTTTGCGTACAGATAGCAGCAGGACCAGTTACAATCTGATTCTCACCGAAGATGGCGTTCTCAATTCAGACAACATAGACTTCAACTATATTCTGGAAGAAGTATATGTCAGTAGAGCTTGTGGTTTCAGAGTCATTTACAACAATCTTGTAGCCATTCAAACAGCAGAGACTTCTGGGAATCAATGGATAGAAAGAGTGATTATAGTGGAAGATAATGTAACTAATAATACAGACGTACATGTTCAAATACTTCATTAGCACATTAGTTCTTCTCTCTTGTTTTTTGGGTACCGCTCAAGGCGAAAACGAGATCAAAAAAGACAGCGTCATCTATAAACAAACTTATGGTTTACGTGCTGGTATAGATCTCGCTAGTTTGATAAGAACTGCAATCGATGAAGAATATACCGGTTTTCAAATCCTAGCAGATTACCGATTGTCAAAACAATTGTACATCGCTGGTGAAATAGGTAATGAATCTTTAGATAGAACCAGTGAACGTGTAGATTATAAAACTTCAGGTTCGTTTATAAAAGCTGGCGTCGATTACAACTTTTATCAAAATTGGCTGGATATGGATAATATGATCTACGGTGGCGCTAGACTAGGTTATGCACGCATGTCACAAACCCTTAAGAGATACGACTACCATACAGATAACAACTATTTTCCTGTTTATACTAACCTAGTTGATAGAGAGTTTTCTGGTTTGAACATGATCTGGCTAGAAATCCAATTAGGATGTAAAGTACAGGTTTTGAATAACCTCTACCTCACTGCAAATCTTCAATTAAAACGCCGACTTACAGAAAAAACACCAGACAACTTTGACAATCTATACGCACCAGGATTTGGAAGAACCTTTGATACTGGCGACATAGGGGTTGGATATTCCTATGGTATTATGTATCGTATTCCGTTTTACAAGAAATAAACCTTATTTAAACATCATTCAAAAGCCTTTCCATAATAGAAAGGCTTTTGTGTTTTATAGAAATAGGATTTTTTACTCTTCCTCTAAAGCTCCTAAAAGATCATTCTCTTGAAGCAAGTTATACCATTGTACTACCTTTTTAATATCACTTGCATAAACACGTTCTTCATCATAGTCTGGAAGTACTTCATTAAAATAATTTTCAAGCTCCTTTTTACCTACTTTATGGTTGATCGCTGGACCGTTGGTTTCCTTTTCGGCTATTTTTTTAAAAACCTCTTTCAAAGGCATTTCTTTTGTGTAGGTATAGATAGAGATATCTTTAAGTACACTTACATTGTGATTGATACCTACTATAGAAGTTTTCTTATCTAACAAAGACTCTACTACAAAACCGTTTTTAGCTTTGTTTTTTAATTGATATAATCCTGGCTTCCCTGTTATGGAAAGTATATTTTCTAAACTCATCTTTTTCTTTTTAGCAGTACAAATATATATATAATTAGACGTAACCTTGGTTATTGTCTGATGACTTCAACAATTTTTGTGAAGTTGGTTGTTATTGTCTTCTTCCTTTTACCTCTGGAAAACGCATGCGGTAGTCCACATTAGTTTTTCCTTTAGAAATATTAGCAAGTCTCCCTTTTATCAAACGCTTTTTCAGGCTTGAAATTTTATCTGTAAACAAAACACCTTCAATATGATCGTACTCATGTTGTATGACACGAGCAATTAATCCTTTATAAGTATCTGTTTGTTCTACAAAGTTTTCATCTAAGTAACGTATCACCACTTCTTCCTGACGGTAAACGTCTTCCCTTACGTTAGGTATACTTAAACAACCCTCATTGAAAGCCCATTCTTCTCCATTTTCTTCAATGACCTCTGCATTGATAAAGGCCTTTTTAAATCCGTTGAGTTGTTCTGATTCTTCATTAGTAAGTTCTGGATCATCTGCAAAAGGGGTTGTGTCTATTACAAACAATCTAATAGCCAAACCTACTTGTGGTGCAGCAAGCCCAACACCGCTAGCATTGTACATGGTTTCCCACATATTTTCAAGAATCTCTTTGAATTGCGGGTGCTCTGAAGTAATATCTTTTGCTGTTTTTCTTAAAACTGGATCGCCATAGGCGACTACTGGTAAAATCATGTTTTTAATGATTAATGTTTAATGTTTACTTTTTAATGCTTGATGTTAATCTTAATGTTAAGTGGAAAAATTATATATAAATTACTTTATACACCTACATGTTTTTTTGAGCTGTTTTACGACTTGCAATGAAAATTGCGGTTAGTTCTTTATACTGTTTAATTAATGCCTCTGACATCTTTAAACTAATTAGATTTTCATCTATTGAAAAATGAATCCAGCATTTACACTCCTCTACTTCTTCCATGCTAACACTTCATTTAGCAACAAATGATTTAGTTGAAATAGCAACAAAAGCAGCTATATAATTAGCCGCAGTAGATATTGAACATCTAATCAACTGCCTTTTATTAGGCTTACCCAAAATTATGATTAGGAAGTGATCATGATAATTTCACACACCTATGAACAAATTTTTTTACTACGTGATTTTAGATCTTCACTCCTCTTTGGATAAAATCAATAGTAGACATTAATCATTTTTGCCTTTCCATATAACTCTGTAAAATTATAGTCGCTGCTATTTCATCCACCAATGCTTTATTTTGTCGTTGCTTCTTTTTAAGACCACCTGCCCGCATGGCAGCATGAGCCATTTTTGAAGTAAAACGCTCGTCTTCACGTTCTATTTTTACTTTAGGAAACAATTCTTGTAATTGCAAGGTATAGGTTCTCAGCCAAGGGCCTAGCTCACTATCTGTGTAATCCATTTGTTTAGGTTCTCCTAAAATTATAGCTTCTACATCTTCTTTACTTAAGTAATCCTGAAGAAAAGTAGTCAAATCACGAGTAGCTACAGTGGTGAGTCCAGAGGCAATGATTTGCATAGGATCAGTCACTGCTATTCCTGTTCTTTTTTTACCGTAATCTATTGCTAGTAATCTTGCCATAATTACTACAAAAATAAACTATTCTCGACTCACACTAAAGTTAATACGAGATCATCTTTAGTCACCATAGTACCAGCCTTTAAAGTAATAGAGGCTATAGTACCAGCTCTAGTTGCTGCAACAGTATTCTCCATTTTCATCGCTTCAATAACAAATAACGGCTCATTTTTCTTAACCTCTTGTCCTTTCTTTACAAATACTTTATATAAAGAGCCTTGCAACGGTGCTCCTATTTCTAATGGATTAGCTAGGTCTATTTTTGTGTTTTCCACTTTGATAATATGCAGCGATTTATCTAGTATATCTACAGACCTATTTTCTCCATTCACTTTAAAGAAAATCGTACGAATACCGTCTTCATTAGGAATACTAATAGAAAGCAACTTGATAATCACAGTTTTACCAGGCTCTAATTCTATTAGGATCTCCTCTCTTAACTCCATTCCATAGAAAAAATTCTTAGTTGGTATCAATGAAATATTTCCATATTTCTTGTAATTCTCATGAGCTTGTTCAAAAACTTTGGGATACAACATGAAAGATAAAAAGTCCTCTATCTCAATAGTGCGTGTAAATCCTTTCTCAAACTTGCGTTTAAAAGCACTAAACTCCTTAGTGAAATCTATAGGTTCTAAGTGAGCATTAGGGCGATCTGTATAAGGAATTACATTTTTGAGTATAATTTTTTGTAATTTCTTAGGGAACCCTCCTACTGGTTGTCCTAGATCACCTTTGAAAAAATCAATCACTGAATCTGGGAAAGAAATCTCCTGTCCTCTTTCCATGACTTCATTAGCAGTCAGATTATTAGTTACCATAAAAATAGCCATATCACCTACCACTTTTGAACTAGGAGTTACCTTTATCAAATGACCAAACATAGCATTGACTTCGGCGTACATCAATTTTACTTCTTCAAAACGATCTTCTAAACCTAAGGCTACAGATTGTGGTCTCAAATTAGAATATTGACCACCTGGAATTTCATGCTGATACACCTCAGCAGTGCCGGCTTTTAAACCTGATTCAAATGGATAATACAACTCCCGTGTATCTTCCCAGAAATTAGAAAATTTATTAAGTGAATCCATATGGAATTCTGGCGCTCGATCTTGATATTTGAGCATCTCTACTACCGAATTGAAATTGGGCTGAGACGTTAGACCCGATAAGCCGCCTAAGGCACAATCAATTACATCTACCCCAGCCTCCACAGCTTTTAAATAAGTTGCTGTTTGTAAAGATGATGTGTCATGAGTGTGTAAATGTATAGGCAAGGAGACGGTATCTTTTAATGCGGCAACTAACTCAGTAGCAGCATAAGGCTTTAACAATCCAGCCATATCTTTAATAGCAATCATGTGGGCACCTGCATTTTCTAAATCTTTAGCTAATTGGATATAATACTTCAGATTATATTTAGTTTGATTGGGATCCAATATATCTCCTGTGTAGCTAATTGCGGCTTGGGCAATACCTCCTGTTTTTTCTCGTACATAATTAATGCTAGGCTCCATTGCTTTTATCCAATTCAAAGAATCAAAAATTCTAAATACATCCACTCCATTTTCCCACGATTTCTCAACAAACTTTTCAATCAGATTGTCTGGGTAAGCCTTGTAACCTACTCCATTAGAACCTCTCAATAACATTTGAAAAAGTATATTAGGTACCGCTTTGCGTAATTCTCTAAGTCTGGTCCAAGGACTTTCATGTAAAAAACGCATACACACATCAAAAGTGGCTCCACCCCAAACTTCCATACTGAAGGTCTGTGCATGGTTTTTTGCAAAGCTTTCAGCAACCTTTAACATATCAAAAGATCTCATGCGAGTAGCTAGCAAGGATTGATGTGCATCTCTCATAGTTGTATCCGTAATATGGATCTTAGTTTCCTTAAGGAGCCAGTTACAAAAAGCTTCTGGACCTAATTCTGTCAACAAATCTTTTGTCCCCTTAGGGAAAGGTGATTTGGGGTCGTAAACTGGGATTTTAGGAGTTCTAAATACTTTATTAGGATCTATACTTTTAATATCAGGATTACCGTTTACAATAACTTCAGCTAGATATTTTGTGGCTTTAGAAGTTCGGTCCTGGGGCACTATTAGATCAAATAACTCTGGCGTGTTCTGAATAAAATTAACCGTTACACCACCATTCATAAATACTGGGTGAGTGATCACATTTTGTAAGAAATGAATATTCGTTTTTACACCGCGTATTCTAAATTCTTTTAAAGCACGCGACATTTTTCGAACTGCCCCATCCAAAGTACGACCATGAGATGATACTTTTACCAACATCGAATCAAAAAAAGGACTTACTTTATATCCTAAATATATGTTACCCGCATCAAGTCGTATCCCCATTCCTGCTGCACTTCGATAGGTCGTGATCTTACCGTAGTCAGGTGTAAAATCATTAGATGGATCTTCTGTGGTTAATCTACATTGTATGGCATAACCATAAGTGGCAAGACTATCCTGTCCGTAGATTTTAATTTGCTTATCAGCTAACTTATATCCTGCAGCAATGAAAATTTGCGTCTTTACAAGATCTATCCCAGTGACCATTTCTGTAACCGTGTGTTCGACCTGAATACGCGGATTTACTTCTATAAAAAAAACATGGTCTTCCTTATCGACAAGAAACTCTACCGTACCTATGTTATTGTAACTTACTTCTTTTGTTATCGCAATAGCATATTTGTATAATTGGTCTTTTACTTTTTGAGATACATTAAAGGAAGGTGCCACTTCAACTACTTTTTGGTGACGGCGTTGTACCGAGCAATCTCTTTCATAAAGATGACGTATTTCTCCATGGCGGTCAGCAACTATTTGTACCTCCAGATGTTTAGGGTCTTCAACATATTTTTCTAAAAACATGGTATCATCTCCAAATGCATTCCATGCTTCATTACGAGCACTATCAAAAGATATTTCAAGGTCTTCTATGTTCCTTAAAATACGCATACCTCGACCACCGCCACCAGAAGCCGCCTTTAACATAATAGGAAAACCTATTTTCTTAGATTCCTCTCTTGCTATTTGCAGCGAACTAAGAGACTTCTCACTACTTTGAATAATGGGAACATTACATTTTACCGCTATTTTTTTTGCAGCTATCTTGTCGCCTAAAGCATCCATTACCTCCGGATCGGGACCAATAAATATAATCCCATTCTCAGCACATTTTCTCGCAAAATCTGAGTTCTCAGATAAAAAACCATAGCCAGGATGAATAGCGTCCACTCCTTTATCGACCGCAAGACCTACAATCTCATCCATATCTAAATAAGGTCTCAAAGGTTGATCATTTGCTCCTATTTGATAAGATTCGTCTGCCTTATTACGGTGTAAAGAATAACGGTCTTCATACGTATAAATAGCGACGGTCTTTATATTCAGCTCGGTACAAGCTCTTAATACACGTATAGCGATCTCGCCACGGTTTGCAACTAGTAATTTTTTAATTTTCATAAAAGCTGTAAATTATTTATAGTGTAAAAAATTTAATTTTAGCGCCTGTTATATTTTAAAGTGTCGTCATGATAGATAGTGCTAATAGAATATCTCATGCGACTTCCGACAAGATGTAGATTGTTTTCTATGATCCTAACAAAACCTAACATTAAATAAAGCTCAAATATAGCGAAATCGATATAGTTATCATTTGTGAATCTATAATTGAATTTTGAGACGGTAATTCCTTAAGAAATGGACCCCTATGACCTACTTGCGATTATTTCTTGTGGAAACTCCTTCATTATCCATTAAGGAAATAGCTTCTCCTCTTATATTTGTAAAAAAAATCATGGATCAATTAAAAAATGTTATCGAAAATGCATGGGAAGATCGTTCCCAATTAGAAAATAGGGTAACTCAAACTGCAATTAGAGAAGTGGTGGATATGTTAGATCGCGGCACGCTGCGTGTTGCAGAACCTACTGAAAATGGATGGATAGTAAATGAATGGATCAAGAAAGCGGTCGTTCTATACTTCCCTATTCAGAAAATGGAAACCATAGAATGTGGTCCATTTGAATACCACGATAAAATACCGCTGAAGACAGGTTATAAGAGCAAAGGAATACGCGTTGTACCTAATGCTGTAGCAAGACATGGTGCTTATATCTCAAAAGGTGTGATCATGATGCCTTCTTATATCAATATAGGCGCTCACGTAGAAGAAGGAACCATGGTAGATACTTGGGCAACCGTAGGAAGTTGTGCCCAAATAGGTAAAAACGTACATTTAAGTGGTGGCGTAGGAATAGGTGGCGTGTTAGAACCTCTTCAAGCAGCCCCAGTAATTATAGAAGATAATGCCTTCATAGGATCGCGATGTATAGTAGTAGAAGGTGTTCATGTTGAATCTGAAGCTGTTTTAGGTGCAAATGTCGTGCTTACGGCAAGTACAAAAATTATAGATGTCACTGGCGATGAACCTGTTCAATATAAAGGTCGTGTACCAGCAAGATCTGTAGTCATCCCTGGTAGTTATGCCAAAGAATTTCCAGCAGGAACGTATAACGTTCCCTGTGCATTAATAATAGGACAGCGCAAAGAAAGCACTAATAAAAAAACCTCCCTTAACGATGCTTTACGGGAGTATAACGTAGCCGTTTAGTGAACATATTACTCCTTCAATATCAAATGCTGGGTGATGTGCTTACGAGCACCATCATTGCAGATCAGCTCAAGATCACCTATCCTGACGCTCATCTGGATTACCTCATCATAGCACATGCAGATGCTTTGGTAAAATACCACCCAGCTATCGACGGTCTTATTAAAGTCTCGACGTCTGATTTTGAGAAAATAAGTTTTATCATCTCGCTTTCGCGAAAGCTAAAACACAAAAAATACGATCTTCTTATAGACGCTTATGGTAAAAATAATAGCGCCTTGCTCTCCTTCTTATCAGGAGCAACACGAAGAATAGGTTATAAAAAATGGTTTTCTAGTCTGGCCTATACAGATGCTGTAAAAAACAATCCTGACCCTTCTATCTACAAAACCGGTCTTGCTCTAGGTAGCCGCATGTTGCTCACCTCCCCTCTTACCAAAGACGTGAAATGGCATTTAAAACCTAAAATATATCTTACCGATTTAGAAAAAGTGGAAGGTAAGAAATGGTTGTACGAACAAGGTATTGATCTGGAACAACCACTCACAATGGTAAGTGTTTTAGGAAGTAGTAAGAATAAAACCTTACCCTATTCCTACATGGCAAAGGTCTTAGATAAATTGGTAACTACGACTGGTTCTCAACTGCTTTTTAATTATATCCCAAGTCAAAAAGAAGAGGCACATGCTATTTTTAGTGCTTGTTCTACGCTAACCCAACAGCATATTTTTATCAATGCTTTTGCTCCTAGTATCAGAGATTTTCTAAAAATATTATCCCATTGTACTAGTATCATAGGTAATGAAGGCGGCGCAATTAATATGGGGAAAGCACTGGACATACCTACGTTCACTGTTTTTAGTCCATGGATCAATAAAAGCTCTTGGAATGTCAGTGAAGATGGTCAAAAGAATATTTCCGTGCACTTACAAGACTACCAACCAGAATTATACGGCGACTTGTTGCCCAAACAAATGAAAGCTCAAGCCATAGAGTTGTATAAACAATTTGCTCCTGAATTAATGTTTGGAGATTTAGATCAATTTTTTAAGGAGAATTATTAGCCTTAATATTCTGAGAAGTTTATTTTGCGCTGGTTTCTGATAAATATAATTTGCTCTTCGTTTAGATCCTCATAAGCTTTATCATATTCTCTCATAGAAAGCTCATTTCTATAAACTTTTCTTGCAGAAACTATTTTATCTGTAACTTCTAAATAAAATTTATAAGTAGCTTGCCTATCACTAGAAAGAATAATAAAAACAGTACTATTAGTCGAATCAATAAATTTTAGGATATTACTTTCAAGTTTTTCAACTTGAGACACTTTATTGTCCACTAATAACGTACCATTTTCTGTAATAAGTATGCTAACCTCATCGCAAGGTTCTTTCACTGCTGTTTCTAAGGGTGTTGACGGTACCGGTAGATTATCTGGAATTCCAGAACTGAGATCAATCCACGCTATAAGCACTAAAATACCATTTCTATAGAATTCCAGATCATAATCTTCTTCTTCAAACAATTTTAACAACTCACTACTTACTTCAGCTTTATATAAATCGGTGGTTTGCAACTTATTCATAATTGCTAAGAAAGAAGTGGCTGTTTTTTTCTGATGCTGTATAAGATAAAGAGACTGATGCAATGCAAGCGTCTAAATATAATTGATCTAACTCTCTCTAAACGAGATTTTTGGAACTTGTATTTTAGACCAATCTATACCTTCTTTATAATCACCCTTCGCGATAATTTGTAAAATTTATCGATAGCCATCACTATTCTGATTCCCCAATAAGCCTGCATCAATCCAGCTTAATTCATATTCTTGAATATTTTTTTTACATTGGCCGAATCTACTTTTATTGATTTATAACGGCATTTCATCAATTGATCTTCGTAACGAGACACTTGAGATGATGAATTACAACTTATTAAAAGCATGGATAAAAAAGCAAGTATAAATCTTATTTGCATTCTTGAAATATGTGATTTTTAATTCGACCTCTGTAACCCATCTCTATTTCCCTAAAAGAAACAAGTTTTAAAAATATGAAATATGAAATATGAAATTCAAAAGCAAAGCGGTCCATAACCAATTGGCAATTTTATGACTTGTAATGTTAAAAATTGTTCATTGGTGATTCTAAACTACTTTTCTTCCTTCACAATTCCATAGGGCGTAAAATCCTTATTCTTGTCTTTTGTTGACTTTCTAATTGCTTTATTCTTGTCAATAGACTCTTGATTTTTGTAGCCACGAGCGTGATCTAAGTGAAGACAGATGGCGCTGTATCTTATTTGCTTAGACTTGATTCCATAATTAAATAAGCGCTCTCCTAGTTCACGATCTTGACCTCCGTATTGCATTCGTTCATCAAAACCGTTGATCGCTTTTAGGTCTTTTAACCAGCCACTGGAATTATGTCCATTCCAACTTGCATTTGTAGGAGTGAGATTCTCCATAATCTTTGCCGTTACAAACCCTGAAGTAAGCTTTTGATTTTTATAAGAAGCTGGTAATCCATTTTTTTTTAACCACTCTGCGTCAAAACTACGTTGAGTAGCAATATCTTCTTCTGTAATTTTCTCAGAGAGCTCTAAAGGTAATTTATAATAGCCCCCAGACAGGAAATGCCCTGGCTCACGGCGCTCATAATGTATTTGAAGAAAGTCTTCTCTTGCTATACAATCACCATCAGACATAACCACATACTCTGCATTACAGGCAGTAAGGGCTTTATTCAAGATCATACTCTTCTGAAAACCCTTATCCTCATGCCATACATGAATAATTTTCTTAGCGCTTTTCTCTATATAGTTCTTGATAAATTCCTTGGTTTCTTCATTAGAGCCATCATCTGCAATAATAATTTCAAACTGTCTAAAAATCTGGTGCTCATAACTCCACAAGGTTTTTTCTAACCAAGGAATAGAATTATAAGTACTTATTACAACTGATATGGATGGGTCTTTGATCATAGAACAATACTAGTAAATCATGTTTATACAAATTTAATGATATAAGCTGGGTAATTAAGATAACAAAGTTATTTTTGCCACGGTTTGATTTTTAACATGTAGATTCGTCACCATAATGTCAAAGTACCCCATCACAGCTATAATTCCTGCCTATAACGAAGCTCACAATATTGTTGAGGTTCTAAAAAGTGTAGATTTTTGCGACGAAGTTATATTAGTAGATAGTAATAGCACCGATAACACGGTAGCGCTAGCACAACCCTATTTTAATAAGTTACTCACCAGAGAATACATTCACAGCGCCTCCCAAAAAAACTGGGCAATTCCGCAAGCAACTAATGAATGGATACTATTGGTAGATGCAGACGAACGTGTCACACCAGCTTTAAAAGAGGAAATTATCAAACTCATTCCTAGCTTAGACACTAACGGTCATGTAGGTTACTGGATGGGAAGACGCAATTTCTTTATGGGTAAGCAAGTACGTTACAGCGGCTGGAAGAATGATAAAGTCATACGCCTTTTTTTAAAATCGAAATGCAAGTATGTAGATAAGCACGTGCATTCTGAAATTGAAGCAGACGGATCTGTAGGCTGGCTAGAAAACAAACTACTGCATTACAAATATGTAAACATGGATCATCACGTAAAAAAGCTACAGCGATATGCTAGTTTACAAGCACGTGATTTTGATAAAAAAGTAGGTAAAATCACTTTATTCCATGTCGTTGTAAAACCATTTTGGGGCTTTTTTAAACATTATATTATACAACTAGGTTTTCTAGACGGCTTTGTAGGATTTACTATTGCCTACTTAAGGAGTTATGGAATCTTTATGCGTTATGTAAAACTGTGGTTATTGCGCAGGGATATTGATTAACTAAGCAACTCTTCAATTTTATGTTCAGATAGCTGGTAATGTGAGCAAATTTGCTCCCATTGTACTCTGTTAAAATCCTGTCCTTTATTTACCTTCTTAAGCGCCACAAACTGGGTTCCCATAATAGGTACAGGCACTTCTGGCCTGTTGTTATT
This sequence comes from Nonlabens sp. Ci31, assembly GCF_012974865.1. Taxonomy (NCBI): domain Bacteria; kingdom Pseudomonadati; phylum Bacteroidota; class Flavobacteriia; order Flavobacteriales; family Flavobacteriaceae; genus Nonlabens; species Nonlabens sp. Ci31. The sequence goes on from NZ_CP043633.1 coordinate 284,012, forward strand.
TTGTAGAGATAAGGTCCCATTTAAAACAGCCATAGCCTTGAACCACAAGTCGTCTGCCTTAGGAGCTAGCTTTGTGAAAAGAGCTACATCTTGAACATCTTGATGTAAACTACCCGAAGGATAGAGTACGCAAAAAGCGCCTACCGGCATATTGTGAGGCCCCTGCTCTGGTGGATCAACCACAAATCGCCATTTCCCGTAAGAAGTAATTTTACCATTTTCATAAGTCATTTGACGGCATCGATTGCCTATGACTTGAGTTGGAAACTTTAAATGCTCCTCATAAATAATTTGAAGCGTATCTGACTGATAAATAACATCGTCATCACACGTAATGATCGCTTTATCTGGAAATGCCTCCAGACTGTGAATTAATTTTCTATGAGAAAAACCATAAGGAGAATACCTGATCTGAAACAGCTCTCCCTGTAACTTTGAAAGCCTACTAGGGACCTGATTTTTCAAATCCTCCTGCAGCCATAGCACTATCAGTTCGGGCTGGTATTCTTGCTGCATCATGCTGCGTATGGTAATGTGCAGTGTTCTTAATCGAGTAGGAATAGAAGTCAATGAAACTATTACTGGAATCTTTTTAACAGGTGCAGCCCCTAATTTTGACATAGGGATCGCAAGCATTTTAAAACTTGCACTTATGGATTTAGGAATTTCAGACAACTTCATGATTTAAAAATACCCTTTAACTTCTTCTTCATGCGTTTCTTTTTATGAAAGGCTTCTTGAAATTCTTGTGTGTATTTCCACATGTTTTCGATTGTTTTTTGAGACTCTTCATTAGAAAGTCTTGCATATTCTGTCCCCATGATTGTATACATCCATTTTTTAGGAGAAAGACGTTCAAAGTTTTTCAATCGATCTTGATAAGGAATGTTATAAAACTTCATCCTGTTCAAATCTACTAGAGAAAAATGATACTGATCTCCATCCTTTTTTATCAAGGTATTTCCTGGAGAGTGATCCAAGAAATAAATTCCAGCTTCATGCATATCGTACATGAATTTTGAAAACTGTTTTAGAATATGCTCTTTGTCCTGTAGATTTTCATCATTAGTAATCTCTCTGTAAGTAAAATCATGATCTGCATAGGAGCTAACATAGTAACTTTTATGTAAACCTACACCACTCAATTTTTCCAAATATGCAACAGGAGAAGGAGTTCCTATTCCATGTTGCTCGAGATATTGCGCATTGTAATAAGAACGTGCTGCTTTTGATTTTCTAAAAAATCCATAAGCTATCTTGTTAATAAAATTAGGCGTTTTAAAGGATTTAACTACAAGTTTTTGATCTTCGTAGGTGACGATTTTGATCTTATTGCGATCATCTCCTAACTTCTCGGTAGATTCATGGAATAGATGGAGTATTTCTTGAAACCGCTTTCGCGAAAGCGTGCTACTTACAAATTTTTCTCTACTCATTTTAATTCCTATCATTTATAGCCTGCAAAGAAACGGAAAAACCAGCAAATGGACAGAATTACTTAATATTGCAGTATACCAATTTTATTTTTTTTCAAATGTCTATAACATGTTCCCTAGTAACTCCTACTTATAACTGGCCTGAAGCGCTAGAATTACTGCTATTGAGCGTTAAAAGACAAAGCGTATTGCCCGACGAAGTCATTATCGCAGACGACGGTTCTACCACAGAAACCCTGGAAATAATTAAAAAATATCAAAAAGATTTTCCGGTTCCTCTTATTCACGTCTGGCATAAAGATAACGGCAATCAAAAGCCTGCAATCATGAACAAAGCAATTGCAAAAGCACAATATGATTATATTCTAGAAATAGATGGTGATATAATTTTACACAAAGATTTTGTAAGAGATCATCTCTCTATGGCTGAAACAGACACTTACCTCTTCGGTAGTCGTGTAAATATCCAGCAAGATCATTTAGAAGAATTGTTTAAAAACAAACAAGTCCATTTTAATTATTTCTCTAAAGGAATAAAAAAACGCAATAGAACATTGCGCATACCTTTTATAGCAAACAGAGCCAAAAAAGAAACCAAAAGATCTAGTAAATTACGTGGATGCAATATGTCCTTTTGGCGGGCAGACTTTATAGCAGTAAACGGTTTTAATGAAGAATTAGTTGGATGGGGAATTGACGACAGCGAACTCATACAGCGTATGATAAACAATGGAGTATTAGGAAAGCGTATCAAACATAAAGGCATTGTTTACCACATTTACCATAAAGAACAGGACAAAAGCTTGGTTCATTTAAATCTTGAAATTGAGAAACAAATGGAAAGTTCTGGAGTCACTTATGCTCATAAAGGCGTGGATCAGTATTTATAATCTATTTTTCCTGAATAATCTGTTTGCAACGTAAAGATTGATCTATAGCACCGCCTTTCCATAAGGCCATAAACATTTGCCGCTTTTTTGAATTAAACGGACTGCTCAATGCATATTTAATAGTGAAGAAACAGTGCATAAACGCGCGTGCAAAACGACCGTGATGTTTTTGAGTTAAATATAAAAACGAGAGTTTTTGTTCCAATTTGACAAACACATTCTTTTCTGTTGATTTTCCTTGATAATGTATGTATTGCTGTGCAGGGTAATGATAAGTCTTCTCTTTAAGTTTTTTTAATATCCTTAGACATAAATCACTTTCTTCATAATATAAAAATAATGCACTATCAAAGCCACCTACTTTATCAAAAGAACTTGTTTTAACAAACATAAAACTGCCAGGTATAAATCCACAAGCAACAGGTTTAGCATACTCTTTTTTACGCTTCGGATATTTATTAGAGTTTATGAACTCCAAAAAATCTCTTTTCAACAACTGCCGCATAGGTGTGGCATGATGGTCTATAGAAGAGATTCTATCTCCGTTCTCGCTCATCATTTGTGGCCCACATACTCCAGCATCTGGAGTGGCATCCATGAATAATTTTAAGTCTAGAAGCGTATTTTCTTGAGTAAACAAGGTATCGTTATTGATAAATGCGTAGTACTTAGAAGGAGAAGCAAAATTAACTCCTAACATATTACCAGCACCAAAACCAGTATTGATCCTACTGCGATATATCTTTATGGCGCTAGAATTGAATTGCTCTAAAGAAGTCTTAAGCAGCTCATAGTCTTCATATGCTGAACCATTGTCCACTACTATTATTTCATAAACAACCGTATCACTTGTTTTTTCTAGCAAAGAACTAATCGCCGCTATAGTAAATGTGGCACTGTTATAATTGACATAAATGCAATTTACATCTAACATATGGTAGGTATTATTTGAGGATCAAAGTTAAGGGTTCAACTTCTATTTAAAAACAATAGTTTTAAGTTCGATATAAAAAGCCGCTAATACAACTAGAAAAGTTAATTTTGCAACTATGCGCAACAGTGATAGAAATAAAAACCGTCGAGCTCCTGTTAAGGGTAAGCCATCTAAAAAAAATATAGAACCTCAAGTAGATCTTCCACGTGAAGCCATCAACCTTGCTGTAACTGCTTTAAAAAAGGGTCAAACTCTTATCTACCCTACTGACACTATTTATGGATTGGGTTGTGACGCCACTAACTACGACGCCATTGAGAAGCTCTATGAGATTAAAGGACGTAGTAAATCAACGCCTCTTATTGTGCTGGTAGATAGTTTCCAGATGCTGGACTCTATTATAGAAGATGTTCCAGATATGGCTTGGGAAGTACTTAAAGTAAATAAGAAACCTCTTACTATCATTTACGATCGTCCTAAAAACGTTGCTGAAAATGTGATTGCAGAGGATGGTACTCTTGCGGTAAGGGTAACAAACGACCCTTTGTGCCGCTCTATGATTCATAAGTTAAGGAAACCTATAGTATCTACTAGTGCTAATTTGAGTAAACATAAACCTCCCGTACACTTTGCAGATATAGGTGAAGAACTGCTCAAAAGAGTAGATCACGTTATGGACATTCCTTTGGTCCAAAAAAACATCAAACCATCTTCTATCATGAAGATTTCCAGTAATGGAATTATAAAAATCATACGAGAGTAAGCATGGATCAAAAAACACATTATCCTGAAGCGATTCAAGAAAACGTTTTTAGAACCTTGAGTCAAGCAGCAGAAGAACTCGAACTACCAGCTTATGTCATAGGTGGATACGTCAGAGATTTTTTCTTAAAACGCGGTCAAAAAAAAGACATAGATGTAGTTGCGATAGGAAGCGGTATCTCCCTTGCTCGCAAAGTAGAAGAGCTTTTACCACACAGTACAAAAGTGTCTGTATTCAAGAATTTTGGTACTGCAATGGTGAAGACTGATGAGCTGGAACTGGAATTTGTAGGTGCTCGTAAAGAAAGTTACGATAGAGGCAGCCGCAAACCAGTAGTGGAAGATGGCTCCTTAGAAGACGATCAAAATCGTCGTGATTTTACCATCAATGCAATGGCTTTTTCCTTGAATAAAAATAGTTATGGAGCCTTACTCGATCCTTTTAACGGAATGGGTGATCTCGATAAAAAAATCATACGTACACCCCTCGATCCAGATATTACTTATAGCGATGATCCTTTGAGAATGCTACGCGCCATAAGATTTGCAGCACAACTCAACTTTAAAATAGAAGAAGGGTCCTTTGAAAGCATCAAACGCAATGCGCATAGACTGAAGATTATCTCTAACGAGCGCATCGTTACTGAACTTCATAAAATCATGATGTGTGACGAGCCTTCTTTTGGCTTTTTACTATTAGAAAAAACAGGATTGCTACAGTTGATCATGCCAGAATTAATTGCTTTAAAAGGGATTGAAGAAGTAGAAGGACAAAAGCATAAAGACAACTTCTATCACACCCTGGAAGTCGTAGACAATATCTCTCGCAATACAGAAGACCTATGGTTGCGCTGGTCAGCATTACTCCATGATATAGGAAAGGCACCAACTAAAAAATTCAGTAAAAAAGTAGGCTGGACCTTTCATGGACATGAATTCAAAGGTTCAAAAATGGTATACCATCTTTTCAAAAGGTTAAAGATGCCTTTAAATGATAAGATGAAATTTGTACAATTAATGGTGCGCATGTCCTCAAGGCCTATAGCAGTAATTGACGAGAGTGCTACAGACAGCGCTGTAAGAAGACTGGTTCATGATGCTGGAGAATACATAGAAGGTCTTATGACTTTGTGCGAAGCAGACATTACGACTAAGAATCCGCGTAGGTTCCAACAATACCACCATAACTTTAAACAAGTAAGAGATAAAATTGTACAAGTAGAAGAACGTGATCATGTACGTAATTTCCAGCCACCAGTGACCGGAGAGGAAATTATGAAAGCATTTGATTTAAAACCATGTAGAGAAATAGGACAAATCAAAATGGCTATTAAAGACTCCATTCTTGACGGAGTGATTCCTAACGAACACGATGCTGCCTATGAATTCATGATTAAAAAGGGAAAGAGTCTAGGGTTGACACCTGAGTAAAGAAGTCATTTTCTGATTTGTTTTTATTTATTATATTTAAGTGAAATAAAATGATCTTATTATGAGAAATTTAAAAGCTGCTTTGATATCTGTTTTTCTAGTTTTAAATTCATTTGTATTTGCACAACGACAAACAATTGATTCATTTCCGCTACAGGACGCATCTTGTGAGATTAACTTTAAACCTAGCACAACGGTGGCAGACTTAGAATCATTTGCCAAATGTTTTGTATATAGATCTCCAACAGTTACCGCACAATCTACCCTACAAAACAATCAGATAAATTTTAGTAAACTGCCGTTGCTTCTAACTAATCAAGAGTTCCCTACCATGCAAAACACGTATAGACAGTCCTTTTTAGTTTTTGGAGAATATGATAATTTTTTTGCAAATGCAAAAACAAATAACCTTGCTTTTTTTGAAGCAAATCGTAATACTGTGATGAGTGCTGGAAATGTGAACTATCCAGGGGTTCCCAATTTTTAATGCCTAAATATTTGTACAAGCATTATTGCATGAACAGGGGAAATATTTTAGGAGAGCGAGAGTCCCATCACTTAAAAATTAATTGAGTTTTAGACTTTAAACAAAAAACAAGTTTCAGCAATGTGACTCGTTTTTTGTTAAACCCATCTTCATAAGTTATCTTTAGTGCTATGAAAAAAATACTTTTGCTTTTTTTACTAGTCCTTATCAGCCGTATTTCTTGTGGACAAGAGTTAGACAATGACGAATTAAAAGGTTTTAATTTATTTTTAATGCCCGCCCCACAAATTAATGTGACCTTAAGTCTGGACAGCAATAATATCGTTAATCCTAATACAGGTTTTTCTATTACACCAGGTGCGCAAACCATAGATATGATGGCAGTTTATAAGGATATGAATTTATTACAACCTAAACCTTACACACCTAACTCGAACACAGATTTTGGGAGACTGCGCTTTAAAAGTGATAGCAAAGGCGCTAACTTATCTATTAATAATAACGATCGTTTTGCCAGAGAATTCCGATCCAGCAACCCAGCCTTTTTTGAGGCCAATAGAAATTCCGCACTTCAAAGAGCTTACAATCCGCTGTCGATTTATAATAATAATTGGTAACTGATCTGCTACCTCCCCCCTATCATTCTATATACTTTGATTTAGCTAGAATATTTCAAGGTGTTTTTAATAATTCCGCTTTCGTAACGCATCTAATGCAGCATAAACTTCTTTTTCGAAAATAAAAAAGAAAGTATAACCAACAACTATCTTTACACCACCTAATAATAAGACATGAAAAAGCAAGATATTCTTGACCGATTTATAAGTTACATAACCATAGATACCGAGTCTGACCCAAACAGTGATACCACTCCTAGCAGTGAAAAACAGTGGGAGCTTGCGCGTAAATTACATCAAGAGCTTTTAGACATGGGAATGAGTGATGTAAGCATTGATGAAAATGCCTATATCATGGCTACCTTGCCATCTAATGTTGATCATGAGACGCCTACCATAGGTTTTATATCTCATTTTGATAGTACACCAGACTATACTGGAAAAAATATCAAACCTCAGGTTATAGAAAATTATGATGGTGGCGACATTCCGCTTAAAGGTTCTGATCTCGTGCTTTCCCCAGATTATTTTGAAGATTTAAAACAATACAAAGGACAGACCCTAGTCACTACAGATGGAACTACCCTTCTTGCGGCAGATGATAAAGCCGGCATCACAGAAATCATGACGGCCATGAAGCATTTGATCGAAAATCCACAGATAAAGCATGGAACGCTTAAAGTAGGTTTTACTCCAGATGAAGAGATAGGACGTGGTGCGCATAAATTTGATGTGGAGAAATTTGGTGCTGATTGGGCATATACCATGGATGGAAGCCAAATAGGCGAATTGGAATATGAAAACTTTAATGCGGCTGGTGCTGTGGTAACTTTTTACGGTAAAATTGTGCATCCTGGCTATGCAAAAGGAAAAATGATCAACTCCATGTATGTGGCACAAGAGTTTATAGACTCACTTCCTAGAATGGAAACTCCTGAACATACAGAAGAATATCAAGGTTTCTTTCACTTGCACGATATGAAAGGTGCTGTAGAAAAAACAGAATTGCACTACATTATCAGAGATCACGATAAAGAACATTTTGAAGCTCGTAAAGAAATGATGCATAAACTCGTCAATGCTCTTAATGAACAGTACGATCGCAAGACAATAAGTATTGAAATAAAAGACCAATACTTTAATATGCGTGAAAAAATAGCTCCAGTAATGCATATTGTAGATATAGCAGAGCAGGCAATGAAAGATATAGGGATTGTTCCACTTATCAAACCCATACGTGGAGGCACCGATGGATCTCAACTGAGTTATATGGGTTTGCCATGTCCTAATATTTTTGCCGGAGGTCATAATTTCCACGGGCCTTATGAATATGTACCTGTAGAAAGTATGATAAAAGCGACCGAAGTGATTATACGTATTGCAGAACTCGTAGCTCAAGAAAAAGTATGAAAAGTTTACAACTAGAACAATCCTTCAGTGGTCATCAAAAAGTCATGTTAGGAGTAGGAGCCATTATATTTTGCATCAAATCATTTAATGTACTTACCAACATGGACTACGCCGCTGCAGCTTGGATAAATGCAGTGCCTTTTATGTTTATAAGCATTCTATTAATAGGACTTATCTTTTTACAAAACGGCTTTATAGCTTATGGAACGGACAAAGTAGCTCGTGCCTGGTTTTGGTATACACTTCCTATCTGGAGAAAAGAAATTGATCAAAAAAAGTATCCTATAATCGGCACATTAAAAATGGGTAAGAAGCAAAAGTTAGGTTTTACTCTTGCTGTAAATCCAGATCTTGCCGTTGACTATTCTTCCTATGATATTACTTCTTTAAGTTACAACCACACCATTAAAAACAGGCATGTAATTTTAAAACAAGAGCATCATGCAAAGAATGCCATTTTGTTTTTATTGAATTATAGTAATTTAAAAGAAGAGATGTACAGTCCTGATTTTAGTAGATAGGTAACTTTAAAAACATTTATAACATGCTGAATTTTTAATCCATAGTTATAACTCTTGAATAAACGAGATTTTTACAAAAAAATATTCTTAGAATTTGCGGAAAATAAATGATTATTTCACCCAACTATTTTATCTTTCTTGGATCTTAATTCAATAACAGATACTATGAATATTAAAAAAATCCTAATGGTCGCAACAGCTTTTTTGATGACCGCAGCGGCTCATGCGCAAGAAAAAGAGCCTGTTGAAGAAACTGATAGTCAGAAAAAGCTTACTCAGTTTAACAGTGAAAAACGACATGAAATAGGGCTAGACGTTTTTAGCGCGATTGTTTTTCCTGCTTTTAACCCAAGGTATGAATATGTATGGAGCAAACATTCTGGAGTTGGGATGGATATCAATATATATTTAAGTGACGCTGATAGTGGAATAGATGAGCTGGAAACCTTTAGTATCACTCCGTTTTACAGACAGTACTTTTTCTCTAAAGAAGATTATGGAGCGAAAGGCTTTTATGCCGAAGGATTTTTGAAATACTACCAATTTAAAGCGTCTAATACTATATTCATTGGAGGGAATAGCAGCCAGACTACTGAAAACTTTAGCGAGCTAGCAATGGGAATAGGTATAGGTTGGAAATGGGTTAGCGACAGTGGTTTCATGATCGACCTAGGTTTTGGTTTTGGAAGAAACTTAGGGATTTCAGATTATAACGAAGACGTGTATGGAGATCGACCTATTGCTGGAAGAGGTGGTGTCAACTTCGGATGGAGATTTTAATATACTAGAAAAGCGTAAGTGGAAAGCGAGCCAAAGGTTCGCTTTTTTTGCTTTATTTTAAGTTAAAAGGGATTTTAAAAACAGTACATCTAACCTTTGAAAAGCAAATAAGAATAGATAAAATTGTAGGTATTACAGACTAATATCTCATTGAAATAAAATATTTGTCTTTAAAATTTTAATTCCACTATGAAAACAGCTCATTTATTTACAACTTTTCTTGTCGATACAAAATCGGTTATAAAAAAAATGATTTTAACAACCTTGGCTTTTGTACATTAAGTTTAGGTATGGCGCAAGAAAAAAAACCTTCCGATTCACAAGAAAGAGTAGAAGAGTTTAATAGTGATAAGAGACACGAGATCGGTCTTAACGTCATAAATGCCATAGGTGGCCTAGGCATCAATCCACGGTATGAATATGTTCTAGGAAGACAGACTGGTGTAGGGGTTGATCTGAATATTAGTATATAGGAAAATGATAAGGATCAGGCACATGAAACTGTAGAAACCTTTAGTTTCACTCCTTACTACAGGCGATATTTCTTCTCCAAAGAAGATTATGGAGCAAAAGGCATTTATGGTGAAGGTTTTACAAAACTTTACAGCTTTGAGGTGGACAGAAGTTTTTTCTTTAATAATAATAGCATTCCTATAAAATCATTCACTGAAATCGCTATAGGCGCAGGAATAGGCTGGAAATGGGTAAGCAATAGCGTCTTTTTGATAGATTTAGAATTAGATTTGGAAAGGAACTTAGGAATTGCAAATGACTCAGAGAATTTGTATAATTTCTCAGCCATTGAATTTAAAGGCGGACTTCATTTGGGGTGGATGTTTTAGATTTAAGTATAACAAGTTGGCAATACCTAAAGGTTGACAGCTTTTTTTAGACCATATGAGCACAAAGAATCAAGTGCTTTTTAAAAAGTATAACTAATTAATAGTAGTTTGATCTCGCTTTCGCGAAAGCGAGATCAAACTCATTATCAAGAATTCGATAAAAAATCTAGTTTAAAAAAATAAATGCCACAACTACATCTTACAACTACCATAAATGCAAATATTGAAATCGTTTTTGATCTTGCTAGAAGCATTGATTTACATTTGCTCTCTCTAGAACACACGAATGAAAAAGCAGTAGCTGGAAGGATGACTGGGCTTGTTGAAAAAGGAGAAACAGTCACCTGGCGTGCCAAACATTTAGGAGTTACTCAAGAACTCACTAGTTTGATTACTGATGTAGAACCACATCATTATTTTGCAGACGAGTTGGTAAAAGGAGCTTTTCAACATTTTAAACACGAACACTTTTTTGAGCAACTAGAAGATGGTCGTACGTTAATGAAAGATCTATTTGACTATACCTCACCTCTAGGCATTTTAGGAAAACTGGTCGATTCCCTTTTTCTTGAAAAATATATGACCCGACTACTGGAACAAAGAAATAGCACTTTGAAAGAGATTGCTGAGAATAAAAGGTGGAAAGAACTTCCTGGAATGGAACAGCATTTGTAAATCGTTCTTATTTTAAAAAAAGCAATACCTCAACCAGAAAAAAGATAGTAAAAAATACAAAGCACATCTTTTCTGTAGCACGTTGACCGTTAAAACCAACAGGCTTGTCAGCAAGCAGATAAATAAACAAAAAAAAAGCCCTTGATTTCTCAAGGGCTTTGTAAATAAATAGTACTCTTCTTAATTTTCTTTAGCGACCACTGTCTCGTTCAGTTTCTTAGAAAGCTCTGCTGAGATTGCACTTCTTTCAAAAGTCATCTTACCAGCACCAGTTTCTATTAACACAGTTCCTTTATCAGCATTAATCTGATTTACTTTACCGTGAATTCCACTGCTGGTAATTACTTTGTAACCAACTTTAAGTGAGTCTGCAAATTCCTTTTCTTCCTTACGCTTCTTTGATTGTGGTCTCATTATTAAAAAATAAAAAACAACAATAATAAGCAGGTAAGGAGCAAAATTTAATATCGTATTAGTGTCCATTAACAGTTGCTTATGCGTTAGGCGCAGCAGCTCTCGCCTTAGGAGTCACAAAACCTTTGATACGGATAGATTCCGTTCCAGATTCTGTATTTGCCTTAATAGTTACAGTCTTCGTTTGAGCATTAGGCTTTCCGTTAGTATTGAATTTTACTAACATAGTACCTTCAGCGCCTGGTGCGATAGGCTCTTTAGACCATGTAGGAACTGTACATCCACAAGATCCTTTTGCGTTTACTACTATAAGTGGAGCACTACCTGTATTGGTAAATTTGTATTCATGCTCTACTACAGTACCTTCCTCTACAGTACCGAAATCAAATTCAGTCTCCGTAAAAGTCATTTCTGGAAAGTTGCCAGCGACTTCTTTGTTTGCAGCAGCGGCAGTAAGGTTTGCTTGATCAATTGTTGCAGATTCTGCTTTTTCATTACAGCTTGTTAGAGCCATTGTAGCAACAGCAGCTACCATTAAAATTAATTTTTTCATCTTATTTTTGTTTAATTTTACTTATAATTCTGGAACAAATGTAATTAAAAACATCATTTAAACCAACGTCATTAACAATAGGTTACATCAACCCTCTTCCCATTTTATTTAATTCATCACTTTTCTCAAATTCTTTCAAAAGATTATCTAGAATTCCGTTGATAAAAGTGGCGCTTTTAGGGGTGCTGTAATCTTTTGCTATTTCTAAGTATTCATTAAGCGTTACTTTCACTGGAATATCTGAAAAATAAAGAAACTCTGCCTGAGCCATCATGATCAGCACAAGATCAATTTGAGCGATACGCTCGGTGTCCCAATTAGGCGTTTTACCTTCTATGCGGGCAGAAAGATCATCAATATTGAGAATCGTTTTTCTAAAAAGGCTCATGGTAAACTTAGCATCTGACTCATCCTTAAATAATGCTGGCAGCACCACATCCTTAGTAGGCTTTACTTTACGTAAAAACTGAATAATAGTAGAGTTGATCAAAGGGTAGTCATCTGTCCAAGTGATATTGATATCTTCTAGGTAATCCATCAATTCATCGCTAGGTGCAATAATATCTTCATAGATATATGTCAAGAATTTTAAATCCTTTTTTACCGACGGCTCGTCATCCATCGCATAAACAACAAAGGTTTTACTTTCTTGAATTTTATGGTATAGATTTTCAACGTATTTAGAGTCCAGATGCCATGGATTTAAATTGCGTTGTTTTAACGCTTCTTTTAAAGCCTCACTTTCTCTCAATTTCAAGAGAATTTTATTATCGATAAGTTGTCTTGAGGGGTTGTGCTCTACACTTTTAGAAACACGTTGCTGCTTTTTAGTATGCTTGTCTACAGCAACTTCGTGAATTTTCACTAGTAATTGCGCCATATAAAGGAACAAGGTGTACGACTGCGTCATACTGGAGTTGATAAACTTTTCAAGATCTTTAAGATCCTCTGGACGTTGACGTTGAAAAGAAAAAACTGCTTGCATAACTTTGATGCGTAACTGTCTTCTGGTAAGCATAAGAACGATTTATTTGTTTACTTAAGCGAGCTATATGTGTTAGCTTTCGCGAAAGCGGAGTTATAATAACTTAAAACCTAGTTTCTATTTCTAAAAACCAAGCAAAAATACTGTTTTAAAACGGACTACTATCCTTGATGTTCGTGTTTTCTAGCAGCAATACGTGCCTGAGCAATTTCTAGAGCGGCTTTGTGTGTTGTCACACCAGATTCTTGAGCTCGGTTGAGAATTTCTATAGTTGTTGTATAAATATTCTCTGTCTTTCTCATTATTTCTGTACGGTCATAACCTTCCAACTCTGCATATACATTGATGATTCCACCCGCATTTATTAAAAAGTCAGGGGCGTAAACAATACCTCTTTTTTGTAAAAGAGCACCGTGCTTCACCTCATCTGCCAGCTGATTATTTGCTCCACCTGCGATGATAGATGCCGTAAGTTTATGAATAGTTTGATCATTTATCGTGGCACCTAAAGCACATGGAGCATAAATATCCATACGCTCTGAATACAAGTCATTCCCACCATAAATAGTAGCCCCGTATTTATCGCGTACTTCTTCTAGTCTTTCTTGGTTGAGATCTGCAATAACGACATCTGCTCCTTCTTGTGTCAGATATTCTACCAGTGTTTCTCCTACATTACCTATTCCTTCTACATAGATTTTTTTATCTTCTAAAACATCGCTTCCGTACTTAAAGTGAGCGGCGGCTTTCATTCCCATAAAAACACCATAAGCAGTAATAGGAGAAGGGTTTCCTGCACCACCTTTATCCTTAGAAATACCTGTAACATAAGGTGTTACTTCACGCACGGTATCCATATCTTCGGTAGTCATTCCTACATCTTCAGCGGTGATGTAACGACCACTTAAAGAATGTACAAACTCTCCAAACTTACGCATCAATTCTGGTGTTTTTTGAGTTTTTGCATCTCCTATAATGACTGCCTTTCCTCCACCTAAATTTAATCCAGTAATGGCGCTTTTAAAGGTCATGCCTCGAGAAAGCCTCAACACATCGTTAAGAGCCGCCCATTCATTTTCATATTGCCACATGCGTGTACCACCTAATGCTGGACCTAATACTGTGTTATGAATACCGATGATGGCTTTCAATCCTGTATCTTTGTCGTTGCAAAAAACGATTTGCTCGTGGTCATCAAATGAAACCTGACCGAAGACAGGATCTTGACGAATTAATTTATCTAATGAGTCAAATTTTTGAGACATAAAAAGGTGTTTATGAGCTTTTGTAGTTGTTATTAAAAAGCCTGCAAAAATAACGTCATTTTAGGGATTTAGCAATTTACCATGCTTAATTTACCACCCAAATAAAAAATACTTTCCCAACGGAAATTCGATTGTAAATGAAAGAACTTAAAAAACTCAATGTACTCTTTGCTAAATACAAATGGCAACTTATAGGCGGAATTATTGTGACCATTATTTCTCGCGTGCTTTCTCTTTTTTTACCGAAGTATGTAGGTAAGATTATTAATCTATTGAATGATTATGATAAAGGCAATATAACTGATAAAGAAGTGCTACAAGATGATCTGACCTTGTACATCCTTATCATTATAGGAACGACCTTACTTGCTGCCATTCTTACTTTTGTCATGCGTCAGTTGATCATCGTAGTTTCTCGACACCTAGAATACGACCTGAAAAACATCGTCTATCAGCAATATCAGAGACTTTCTTTAGGTTTTTATAAACAGAATCGCACGGGAGATTTGATGAATCGCATCAGTGAAGATGTCTCTAAAGTGCGCATGTACATGGGCCCAGCGATTATGTATAGCATCAATATATTAACGCTATTTGCTGTTGTTATCCCTGCGATGATCGACACGGCTCCTTCTTTAGCTATTTATACGATTATCCCTTTACCAATACTTTCTGTGGCGATATACGTTATTAGTCGAGAGATCAATAAGCGTTCTACCTTAGTACAAGAGTATCTTTCTGATTTAAATACGATATCTCAAGAATCATTTAGCGGTATTTCTGTCATCAAAGCCTACAATCTCACTCCACAAATGACAAAGCAGTTTACGAAAGTGGCTAATGACAGTAAGGATAAAAACATAGATCTTGCTCGCATACAAGCTTTATTCTTTCCATTAATGGTGCTTCTTATAGGGTTGAGCAATATCATGGTGATCTATATAGGAGGAAAACAAGTGATCGATGGCATCATTGACGTAGGAACCATTCCAGAATTCTTAATCTATGTCAACATGCTTACCTGGCCAGTTGCTGTTTTAGGTTGGGTGACCAATATGATACAACAAGCAGAGGCTTCTCAAAAAAGAATCAACGAATTCTTAGATATAGATCCCGCAATAAAAAACCTTAATGAATTAGAAACTCCAATTCAAGGAACAATCACTTTTAAAAATGTGAACTTCGTTTATGACGATACGAACATACACGCTTTAAAAGATATATCTTTTGAGATAGAAGCTGGGAAAACACTAGCTATTCTTGGTAAAACAGGAAGTGGAAAATCAACTATTTTAGAACTTATAAGTAGACTTTATGATATAGGAAATGGTTCCTTAAAAATAGATGGTAAGGAGATCAATAGTTTAAACTTAAACAACTTAAGGTCTGCTATAGGTTATGTGCCCCAAGATGCTTTCTTATTTTCTGATACCATAGGAAAAAATATCGCTTTCGGTAAAAAAGACGCCACTCAAGAAGAAGTAATAGCTGCTGCAAAGAATGCTGTCGTCCATAAAAACATTTCCGATTTCACTAAAGGCTATGAAACCATTTTAGGAGAAAGAGGTATTACTTTAAGTGGTGGTCAGAAACAGCGGGTCTCGATCGCAAGAGCCATTATCAAAGAACCTCAAATTTTATTGTTTGACGATTGTTTAAGCGCAGTAGACACAGAAACAGAAGAAAATATTCTGAATAATCTTAAAAAGGTCACTCATAACAGCACTACTATTATAGTGAGTCACCGAGTAAGTAGTGCCAAAAACGCAGATCACATTATCGTACTCGAAGATGGCGAAATTATTGAAAGAGGAAATCACGAATCTCTTATAAACGACAAAGGTTATTATGCAGAGCTTTTTGCAAATCAAATGTTAGAGGAAGAAGAAGAAAACGATTAATGATTGGATATTTTTGATTTTTTAATTCCAGTAATAGACTTTGAAAATCGGTAATAGATAATTAAAAATTATGGAACATAACGATGACTTAAGAATAAGCAATTTTGTTCCTATCTGGAATGTGACTTATTTGAAAATGTATATTGCTTAAGACCAGCAGTCTAGTATCTTTAAGATACCTATTTATGATTCTTTTTTAGTAAATTTGAGTATGTCAGAATATATCTATGATATAAAAGAACTCGATTTAAGCAAGAGGTACAGTTATGCTGATTATCTTTTGTGGCGTTTTAAGGAACGTGTAGAGCTATTTAAAGGAAAGGTATTTGAAATGAGCCCAGAGCCCAGCACCTCTCATCAAAGAACCTCTATGAAAATATACGATTTACTAAAGGCTTTTTATCAAAATCACGATTGTGAACTTTTTGTTGCTCCTTTTGACGTAGAACTATTTTCAAAAAACGATACTAAATCTAGTGTTGTTCAGTCAGACCTTTGTGTGATTTGCGATCCTAATAAAATTGACGAGCGCGGTTGTCATGGTGCTCCAGATCTGGTAGTAGAAATTTTATCTAAAGGAAATTCTCGCAAAGAGATTCAGCATAAATACGACCTTTATGAAGAAGCAGGTGTGCGAGAATACTGGATCGTAGATTATATGCGTCGTACTGTTTTGATTCAAGTTCTCAATAAAAAGGGTGTTTTCCAGTCCCAACGACTTCTTGCAGAAGGTGATCGAGTCACTTCTTTCATTTTTCCAGAGTTTAGTTGCCCTGTAGAAGACATTTTTAAAGGTGTCACTGACAGTTTAAACGAGCTAGGTACAGAATACGCAATTAGCCACTCGACCAACAGACTATAATACAGCATCTTACTACATTAAGGCTTTATAAACTTTTCTTTTTGCCTTTTTTTTCTATTTTTGAACATATCTAACCCTACTTTACAAAAATTATGAGCGATAGAGATTACCAAGAACAAGAAGAGATTTTTTCAAAAGTGGTGCGAGCAGGAAGGCGTACTTATTTTTTTGATGTAAGAGCCACAAAAGCAGACGATTATTACCTAACCATTACAGAAAGTAAAAAATTTACTAATGACGACGGTAGTTTCTATTTCAAGAAACATAAAATTTACTTGTACAAAGAAGATTTTCAAGAATTCGGTGATACCTTAAAGGAAATCACAGACTTTATTATAGATAAAAAAGGAGATGAGGTTATTTCTGACCGTCATCAAGCAGACTTTAAAAAGGAAGAAGCTAAGCCAGCGCAAGATAACGCTGCAGAGCCTAACCATCCAGCAAGTTTTACGAACATCAATTTTGAAGATATCTAGTAATAAAATATTCTATACCCAAAGCCTTTCTTCATGAAGGGCTTTTTTTTATTTTTAAACGCTCCCGATTAAAACTATATTATGAAAAAAGAGATGTTACTTTTGTTGGTTCTCGCTTTTTGTTGTTCCGCTTTCGCGAAAGCACAAAAACAAAAAACGCTGCCTACACAAACCTTAATAAGTCCTACTCTTAATTATTACCTGCCAGAAGGTGTTTCCTACAACCCGGAGATTCCAACACCTCAAGAAATCATAGGTTTCGTACCTGGAAAATGGCACGTGAGCCATGACAAGCTGGTACATTACATGCAAGTTCTTGCAGAAAAATCGGATCGTTTTACCATTGAAAACCGTGGGACAACCTATGAGGACAGACCGCTTTACTTACTTACGGTGACCAGTCCAGAAAACCATAAAAATATTGATCAAATAAGAACAGATCATATTGCTGCAACAAATAAAGAAACCGTAGATAATACCAAGGCGCCTATAGTCGTGTACCAAGGGTTTTCTATTCATGGAAATGAACCAAGCGGCGCTAACGCATCACTGCTTCTCGCCTATCATCTAGCCGCTGCAAAAGGTCCAGAAATAAATGCACTATTAGAAACTACCGTTATACTCCTGGATCCTAGCTTTAACCCTGATGGATTACAACGTTTTGCCAGTTGGGTAAATCAACATAAGAGTAAGAATGTAAATCCAGACACCTACGACAGGGAGTATAATGAAACATGGCCTGGTGGACGTACCAATCATTATTGGTTTGATATGAACCGCGACTGGTTACCCGTTCAATTACCAGAATCGCAAGCGCGTATTGAAACCTTTCATAAATGGCTGCCTAACATTCTGACCGACCATCATGAAATGGGAACCAATTCTACCTTCTTTTTCCAACCAGGGATCCCATCAAGAACGCACCCACTAACTCCTGCGATGAATCAGAAACTAACCCGTCAAATAGGAAATTACCTTGCTGATGGATTTGATGATATAGGCTCGCTCTATTACACAGAAGAAGACTACGACGATTTCTATTACGGTAAAGGATCTACTTTTCCAGACATCAATGGTTCTATAGGAATTCTTTTTGAACAAGCCAGCTCTAGGGGTCATGCACAAAATTCTGATAATGGTGTACTTACTTTTCCTTTTACGATAAGAAACCAATTCACAGCAGCTTTGAGCACCTTAAAAGCAGCAACCAGTATGCGCGTAGAAATACTGAATTATCAAAATCAGTTTTATAAAGATGCGAGGGAGGAAGCCGGCAACGATGCCATCATCTTCGGTGATCATACAGACGCTGGCCGTACTGATGCCCTTGCTGAAATATTACTTAGACACAAAATAGACGTTCGCTCCCTTAAAAACGACGTTTCTAAAAATGGCAAAACCTATAAAAAAGGCTATGCGTATATAGTTCCTAAAAATCAAAAAAACTCTCGTCTGATCAACGCAATGTTTGAAAAAAGAACCACCTTTCAAGACAGCTTATTTTATGATATCAGTGCGTGGACTTTTCCACTTGCTTTTGATATGGATTATGATGAAAATGCCAATTTGAATAATGCCATCGCAATAGACTCCAACACTGGTATTACTCAAATAGAAACTTCTGACTATGCGTATGTAATGCCATGGAATGAATACTACACACCTAAGGCTTTAAGTACCATACTATCGGAAGGGATCAGAGCTAAAGTAGCTATGAAGCCTTTTTCCTTAAGTGGTAAAGAATATGATTACGGTACCATACTCATCCCAGTTCAGAATCAAAAAATGAACACCTCAGAATTGCTTGATTTCCTCAGAGCTATAGCCATTCATTCTAAGGTTAATTTTTTCGGAGTGCCAACCGGCCTTACCAAAGGAATCGATTTAGGTTCACGCCAATTCAGAGCTATTACCCTGCCCAAAATCGCTTTGTTAGTAGGTGAAGGAATCAACCCGTCTGATGCTGGTGAAATCTGGCATTTAATGGATCAGCAATATGATATTCCAGTGACTAAAATTGACCTTCAAGACATTAACCGTAAGGATTTATCACGTTACAATACGATTATTGTACCTGCAACTTATGGAAGTCCAGAAAATGAGGTCATTGATCAATTAAAGGAATGGACTCGTGCTGGTGGTACATTAATAGGATACCGCAGTGCATTAAGCTGGATGAGCAGTTCCAAATTACTGCCACTTACTTTTAAGAAAACTGAAAATCCTGCAGAAAACATTACTTTTGAACAACGCCGCGATCACAGTGGTGCGCAAAGAATAGGTGGAGCAATTTTTGAAACAAAACTAGATCGTTCACATCCTATTGCTTTTGGTTTTAAAGATGATCAGTTGCCTGTATTTAGAAATACCACCTTATTTGTAGAACCAAACAAAGACAGTTATAGCAACCCTATCAAATACACCGGCAGCCCCTTAATGAGTGGTTATATTTCTAAAATAAATTTAGAAGCCTTAAAAAGCACGGTGCCTTTTCAGCATAACAATTACGGTCGTGGTGATGTGATCGGTTTTACTGATAACACACAATTTAGAGCGTTTTGGTATGGAACAAATAAGCTGTTGATGAACGCCATTTTCTTTGCTAAGGAGATGTAGGTATTAGAAGTTGGAAGCTGGAAGTTGGAAATTGGAAATTGGAGGTTGGAAATTGGAGGTTGAAGGTTGGAAGTTGGAAATTGGAGGTTGGAAGTTGGAAATTGGAGGTTGGAAGTTGGAAATTGGAGGTTGGAAGCTGGAAGCTGGGAGTTGGGAACTAATAAAGTGAGACCATTAGCTGGTTAAAAAAGGTATTTCAATTTCATCGTAACAATTAAAATCCTATTAAAACAAATGGAAACATTTTTTCAAATTTTGATAGTTCTTATCAATCTATTTTGCTTTGGTTATTTGCTTTATGTCATAAGAGGTTTATTTAAGTATGGTAAAAAGGTTTTTGAGTATAGGAATAAAGCTGCAGTTATTGTTATTGTAGTTTGAACTATAGCTCAAATACAAAATAGTAACGAAGAAAAAACCCACAACGATTTTGAAATAATTTTAGATGGCATCCCTTTCAATGCCACTTAAAGGAAAATATTTGTATTAGATGAGAATATTTTTACCAAAATAGAATCTCAAGTTATCATTAAAAAGAAAGGAAATTCAATTCAATTAAATGGTTGGATATTACTAACTGGCTTTATAAGCAGCACTGAAATCCAACTCGTCAGCTCATACGCTTCTACTCATAGCGCTGAAACAGGGCTCTCGATTCATTATCTCAAAAAATGGAAAGTTTACGGAGTCGAAGTGTACACACAATCCAAAATGAAAAGAATTCGGTTAAAATAGTCGGTAATCAAAATGCTTATTCACTTAGAGCATTTGCTGGAATCAATAAAGTTTGGTTGAATATTTCATTAAACTAAGTATCACAATAGTCAAAACCTTTACAACACTCACGATTTTTTACTATAGGCTCTCGTTTTCGCCTAAAGTTCCAACTGGCATCGCTTTTTCTAATTCGAGCTCGAGTTCCAATTCAAGCTCATCTTGTTAATAGGTACTTCGATTGCCTCAGCCCTCGCTTTTTCAAGTTCGAGTTCCAATTCGAGTTCGAGTTCATCTTGTTAATAGGTACTTCGATTGCCTCAGCCCTCGCTTTTTCAAGTTCAAGTTCCAATTCGAGTTCGAGTTCATCTTGTTAATAGGTACTTCGATTGCCTCAGCCCTCGCTTTTTCAAGTTCAAGTTCCAATACAAGTTCAACTTCTACCCTACTCGATCTCCATTCTTAGCACTTGCATCAGGTTGTAGAAGAATGACATCTTTGTCCTCTCCTACTATTCCTAACACCAAGCAATCGCTCATAAAGTTGGCGATTTGTTTTTTAGGAAAGTTTACTACTGCGACGACTTGTTTTCCTACAAGTTCTTTTTTAGTGTAGCGCTTGGTTATTTGTGCGCTCGTTCTCTTAATTCCTAAAGGGCCAAAATCAATTTGTAATTGGTAAGATGGGTTTCTAGCTTCTGGGAAATTACCTACAGTTATAACCGTACCTACTCGCATATCTATTTTATCAAAGTCGTTCCAAGAAAGATCCATTATTTCATCTGGAGTTTTTGAATCATTACAGGAGAGATGTATTGATCTGCACCATATGCGTTTACTAACAATCCTTTTTCTCCTGTTTTACATTCTAAAACATATAGAATAGAATTATCTCCAGCACTGCTCATACCCTCAAATCGGTAGAACTGTACTACCTCAATTTCTCCAGCTTTCCATTGCTTTTTCAAATCTTTAGAATGCACTCCATCTTCTACTAGATCAAAGTTGGTATTATAACCCTTACTTTGTAAATCTTCTATTGCTGTTGAAAGCGTATCGTATCCTTTTTTCATGATGTTTTATTTTAAAGCTAAGAAACTATTTTCAATTCTAGTAAGGTTTAAAAAAACATTAGGAAATTGTAGTAGTTGGTGAGAATGCTCTTTCTTTTTAGTTAAAAAAGAAGTTGATGATGATCTCGCTTTCGCGAAAGCGTAACAAAACACCTACTTTTGCTACTTATAAAGAAAACATTATGTCTTTAACTCCTTCTACCATGCTACCGCTAGGAACAAAAGCCCCAGATTTCACTTTATTAGATACCGTAAGTAGTACTCTGAAGAATCTGAATGAATTGAAAGGTTCTAAAGGAACTGTGGTCATGTTTATATGCAATCACTGTCCGTTTGTACTTCATGTAAACGAGGAATTGGTGCGCGTAGCTAATGATTACCGTGTTACTGGCTTCCATTTTATCGCTATTTCCAGTAATGATGCCGTAAATTATCCACAAGATGGGCCCGAATTGATGAGACAAAATGCTGATGATCATGACTATCCTTTTCCTTATTTATACGATGCAACTCAAGAAGTAGCTAAAGCCTATGACGCTGCCTGCACACCAGATCTTTATTTATTTGACGTTGGTTTAAAGTTGGTTTATCGAGGACAACTCGATGATTCTAGACCTGGTAACGGAATACCTCTTACGGGAAGATCATTGCGAGAGGCTATAGATGCCCTTTTAGGCAACAAACAGGTTCCAGCACCGCAAAAGCCAAGTATGGGTTGTAATATCAAGTGGAAATAATTGACCGGTTATCTGCCCGATATTTAGAGGGATAAGCAGTAATTTAGCAACTTATAAAAATTACCGTATATGTTTTCACTTAAAGTGATTTGGAATCCCTTAGAAGGGATTGATTTAGGCTCTTTCACCTTACATTTCTATAGCCTTTCGTACGTTATTGCTTTTGTCATAGGATGGTACATTATAAAACCTATCTTTAAGAGAGATGGTGTCAGTATGGAAAAACTGGATCCGCTATTCATGTATACGGTGATAGGTCTTTTAATAGGAGCGAGATTAGGACATTACTTGTTTTATGAACCATCTACCTTTTTTTCAAATCCATTGCGAGTTTTTCTTCCTTTTAAAACAGACCCATTTGAATGGACCGGTTTTGCTGGTATGGCCAGCCATGGTGCTGCCATAGGGGTAATCGTTGCCATGTTTTTTTACAGCCGCAAACACTTAAAAAAGAACATACTCTGGATATTAGACCGTATTGTTATACCCAGTGCTATAGGTGGGACTTTTGTGCGATTGGGTAATTTAGTGAACAGTGAAATCAACGGTAAACCTAGTGGTGACTTTTTTGCTGGATTTAAATTTGTACGTGATCTAAGCGATGATAGTGTTAGAACTGCATTGCAACAAACAGGTATTACAGACCCAGACAAAGCTATTAATGCATTAGTGAACGATCCTCAATATGCCGAATTGCTTGCAAGTATTCCCTATAAACATCCTGCACAACTATATGAAGCCATTTGTTATATAGGCGTTTTTATTATTCTGTATTTTGTTTATTGGAAAACAGATAAGCGCCATAAACCAGGTTACCTAGTAGGACTATTTTTTGTGCTTCTTTTTACGGTAAGACTATTGATCGAGAATATCAAAGAAGCTCAAACAGCAACTGATGGTTTTGAATTTATAGGTATTCACTTTAACACGGGACAACTATTAAGTGTTCCATTTATTCTATTAGGATTGTTCTTGATGTTTCGTCCCGATGGAATGTTTGAAAAGAAGACACATGCGTAAGTTGTTGTTAAGTTCGATAGCACTAACCTGCTTGTTATCCAGTTGTAAACCTGATCAAGAGGCAGAAATGCGTTCTAAAGATTGGAGTTTTAAAAATGAAGCTACTGCCTATTTAATCAGTAAGAGAAAGGATACGTTAAAACAACTACACCTTGAAGTTGCTGATACAGACTATAGCATACAACTGGGCATGATGTATCGAGACGCGCTTACTGAAGGTCAAGGAATGCTTTTTATATTTGAAGAAGACACCCCTAAATTCTTTTATATGAAAAATACAGAGGTGCCTCTAGACATTATCTATATCAACGCAAACAAGCGTGTGGACAGCTATTCCCTTAATGCGCAGCCCAAGGATGAAACCTTACTTAAAAGCAAAGGCGCAGCTCAATATGTACTAGAAGTAAATGCTGGGATGGTGGAGAAATGGGGGCTTCAAGAAGGTGATCTAGTAGACTGGAAAGTTTTAGAAAAATAAACCTGATACTGGTTTGGACTTACTTCACCTCGCTTTTATCACATACCATAGGATACCATAAAAAATGCCTCTCTTATCGAGAGGCATTTTTGATGATATTGATATTTTATTAAACTATCTAATAATTGATATAAACCCATTTAGCAACATCTGCTGTGTCTGGATCATTGAACTTGATCACATAAAAGTAAGTTCCCGTAGGTAATAAGCCATCTCCAGAATTAAGACCTGAATTAGGAATACCAGCAAACTCTACATAGTTACTTGCCCGAGTTTCATAAACCACAGAACCTAATCTATTAAAAACCTTCAATTCAAAGTTGGCAAATTGATCAATTCCAGGAATGGAGAATGTATCGTTGATACCGTCATTATTAGGAGAAAACCCTTCTGGCACTATTACCTCGCAACTTTCTACTACAAGATTAAAAGTTCCCGTATCATAACAATCTGCATCTTGAATATTTGAAACTCGCACATAAATTGTTTCCCCCATAGATTCAAAAGCTTCTGGAGTTGTTATGGCGTTTGTGTTAGCATCTGCATCTGTTTGATTGAGGAAATAGCTTACCGTAAATTCTGTCGGATCTTGTGACCCTAATATGGCTGCATCTTGAGCTGTTAGATCAAAAATTTCTCTTCCATCAATATTAGTAGGATCATCACAAGCTTGTAAGTCTGGGACAGTGTTGTATTGTGACGTAGAATAAAATACATTTAATTCTACTACAACAAAACAACCTGATGCTACTTCTTCTACTCTTACAAACACCGTCTCGTCTGCATTCACATCATAAGCTTCAGGAATAAGGACAGGGTTCAATGCAGCGTCTGCATCTGCGGCAGAGTTAAAAGTTGTTAAGGTGTACAACGCAGGATCTAATCCATTGAGAATTTGCGCATCTCTTACAGTTAAATCAACACTTACAGCACCACTAGCTTGGCATACAATGATATCATTAGGCAATGCATTAGTAATTTCTGGCGCTACATCGATACATACTGTTTCTACATAAGTACAACCAAAATTATCAGTGAAACTGAAGTTATAACAGTTCTGACCAGCAATAGTAGGAGTCACCGTGATTACATTTCCATTGGTTGCAGTAATATCTCCATTTGCTTCCCATTCTTCTGTTACTTCACCTGGCTCATAACTTCCTGCGGTAGGAATTATAGCAGGATTAAAGTTGATTCCCCATTCAAAAATATAACCGTTGTCAATATTGAGGTTATCAATAATATCTAAACACCAAAGTCCATTTAGAGAAGTTCCTATAAAATTAGCAAATGGATCTTCTGGCAAGTAATCTCCAGCGGGCATAGGTGTTCCAAAAGCTACAGCTGCTGTACTACCATCAAGAGTTGCTGTAGCAGCTCCTCCCTCTGTAAAATTGTATAAAAATCCCACACCTGGGGTGTTCGAACCGTCATCAAGAGCTTGTCCTAAAAATCTTCCTCCACCAGAGTTAGGATAATTTAAGAAATTAACTTGTGTTCCATCTGGAGCGGTCAGTGTAATATCAAGGTCACCCATATAAGAATGTTCCATGTTTATAAATACGCTGACTAAGTCTGAAGCGTTCTGAAAAGTAGTCCCTACATTAAAACCAGATACGTCGATACAGGTTTGATAAGCCACACCACTTCCATCTGGAAGGAAGGTCTGCCCTGTTATAGGTGGAGCTACGTCTGCAAAGAACTCTGTTGTTTCTACCACTCCTGTAATGTCTGTTGATTCTCCAAAACAAATGGAAGTAGCAGCCGCTTGAGTTCCTGTAAAATCAGGAGTCGTAGAGACTTGTATCAATACATCACTTGATTCTCCTATAGATCTATCTCTACAGCCTGTAGGATCTGTAGCCACATAATCAACTCTATAAATACCAGGGCCTGCAAAAGTTTCTGAGGCAGTGTTCCCGGGAACTCGTGTTCCATCAGAAAGAACAAATTCATAAGTGGCACCAGTGCTATCATTACTAAAATTGGCACTACCTGTAAAGTTCACTGTTTCTCCTTGACAAATTCTAATAACATTATCAACATCTGGAGCAGGCACAGAGACTACTGTAGAGGTAATAGTCTGACAATTATCGATACATACCAGAGTCGCTTCCCATCCAGAACTAACGTTAGAAGAGTCTGATCTAAACCTAAAAGTTAAACACCCTGTGGTGTTTGCTGCGCTTGCCAAAATGATTCCAGGGGAGTTTGTTCCTAAAAAAACTCCAATTAATGGTGCTGTGGTATCATCACCATCGTAAACGAATAATATATCTCCAGAAGCCAATGCAAAGGAATTAAACGTAACCTGCATGTCATCTGTAGCAAATGGTGAACAAAAGGTGATAACAGTGTCTTCACTATTGGTGTAATCACCTGTAAGACCTCCAGAATCTGTAAAACTACCACTACAAGTAGTGAAGTTACCATCTGACATGGCAAATTCTTGGGCCGTAACTACCACTGTAAAGAAGAGTATACTTATACAGCTAAGGATAAAATTTTTCATAAGAAACTTGTTTGCTTTTTTGGATATCGTTTGAACTACTTGCAAAATAATCAAATTCATTAACTCCTTATTAAGTTTTCATACTTTCTATGAACCGATTGTTTAACAAATAGCTTTTTTTAGTTAAACTGCATGCTTTATTCGTTTTATGGCATAAAAAAACCGCTTGACATGTCAAGCGGTTTTTATAATTAGTATGGAAATAAAGCGATTAAGCTTCCTTTTCTTCTTTAAGCTCTTTAGGAGTTAATGTTTGTTTTGATTTATTCATCGTATCATACATTACTGGAGTTGCAATAAATACAGAAGAATAAGTACCTACAACGACACCTATAATCAATGCCAGCATAAATCCTTTTATGGATTCTCCACCGAATAAGAAGATCGCAAGAAGTACAATTAAAGTAGTCAAAGAAGTGTTCAATGTACGAGAAATAGTACTGCTTATTGCTCCATTAACGGTTCTTGGGAAATCCCAGTTGGTACGCTCATTTATGAATTCACGAATTCTATCAAACACTACCACCGTATCGTTCAATGAATAACCAATAACTGTTAATATAGCAGCAATAAATGCTTGATCTATCTCCATGTTAAATGGTAAGAACTTATATAATAAGGAGAAGGCTCCCAGCACGATAATGACGTCATGGAAAACAGCAGCTACCGCTCCTAAGGAGAATTGCCACTTACGGAATCGAATTAAAATATAAAGGAACACCACTATCAATGATCCTAAGATGGCATAAAGAGACCCTGTAAGAATGTCGTCTGCAATGGTAGCTCCTACTTGGAAAGAAGATCTTAAACCGTATTGTTTATTTTCATCACTTACATCTGCAAACTGAACTTGCGTCATGTCTGCTGGTAAATAAGGCTTCAATACTTGATATAATTTATCTTCAATCTCCTGACTTACTTCACTATCATCTCTATCAATACCGTATTTAGTACTGATTTTTAATTGATTATCTGATCCATAAGTTTTTGCTTCTGCACTACCGAAGATATCGTCAGCACTTAATTGCTTGGTGATCTTCGTGGCACTCACATCTTGGGCAAAACCTACAATAACCGTACGACCACCTGTAAAATCAATACCTAGATTCAACCTGTTTATAGCTAGTGAAGCTAAACTTCCTGAAATCAAAACAGCAGAAAGGATGTAAGCCATTTTTCTCTTCTTCAAGAAATCAATATTTACATTTCTAAACCATTTCTTAGTAATTGCAGTTGAAAAACCTATCATTTTACCATTGCTCACATACCCATCTACAAATAATCTAGTAATAAAAATGGCTGTAAATAATGACGTAAGAATACCTATCATTAAGGTAGTGGCAAAACCTTGAATAGGTCCTGTTCCAAAAATATAAAGAATAACAGCTGTTAGGAATGTAGTCACGTTTGCATCAAGAATAGAGCTCAGTGCATTATTGAATCCATCTCTGATACTGTCTGCTTGTGATTTACCTTTTGCCAGCTCTTCTCGTATCCTTTCAAAAATAAGAACGTTAGCATCTACCGAAATACCAATAGTTAATACGATACCTGCAATACCAGGTAAGGTAAGAACTGCTTTTAAGGATGCCAATGCACCAAATATGAATAAAAGGTTTACAAGAAGTGCAATATCTGCATAAACTCCAGCACGACCGTAATAGAAAATCATCCAGACCAATACTAAAAGAAGTGCAATAGCAAAGGACCACAAACCACTGTCAATAGCTTCTTGACCTAATGATGGTCCGATCACGTCACTCTGAATAATCTCTGCTTTAGCAGGTAATTTACCAGCTCTAAGAACTGTAGCAAGATCCTTTGCTTCGTCAATGGAGAAGTTTCCAGAAATCTGTGTTTGCCCACCAGAAATTGGTCCGTTAGTAACTGAAGGTGCACTGTAAACAGTATTATCAAGAACTACAGATACTTGAGATTGATTCTGATATGCTTCAGCAGTCATATCTTCCCAAATTTTAGCTCCTTCACCGTTCATAGACATACTCACTACAGGAAGTCCAGAGTTACCATATTGCTGGCTTGCATCAGTAATTACTCCTCCAGAAAGCGGTGCCTCATTTTGAGCATTTCCTTTTAGCGCATAAAGCTCTATAACATCATATCCTAATGTCTGATCAAGAACTGGCAAGCTCCACGCAAATTTTACATTGCGTTGCTCGCTGGTTAATTTACCTCTAGTTTGAGGATCGTTTAGGTAGGAGTCTATTAAGTCTTTATCACTTTCTTTAAAAGTCATCAAACCGGCGATACTTTGAACAGGTTGAACTCTACCAAAAATAGGGTTGCTATCAAAGTTTGCAGTTTCAGTAACATCTCCAGACGCATCAGTAACATCATCTTGGTTTAATAAATCTCCCAGACCAGCTTCTGTAGAATCCTTTGCTACTTCGGTTTGCACAACATCATCATCAGATACTACTTCTTCTATAGCAGCTTCATTCTCAGCAACTAATTTTGTTGCCCAGTACGTATTTGCAGCGGTGAGGTAAGAAGCAATGTCTTGAGACTTGAATACATGCCAAAATTCTAATTGTGCCGCTTTAGTAAGAATGTCCTTAATACGCTTTACATCTGTTTCTCCTGGTAATTCAATAAGAATACGACCTGACTGACCTAATTGTTGTAGGTTAGGCTGTGTTGTACCAAATTTATCAATACGCTTTCTCAATACATCAAAAGCACTAGTCATGTAATCTTTAAGCTCTTCTCTTAAGATAGGCTCCACTTGATCATTTGCCATGTCAAACTCAATACCACGAGTTTGCATTTCTTGATTGGCAAAAATATCTGGAGAAGCCAGTTGTGCTCCTTCGACTTTATTAAATTCTTCAATAAAATAATTGAAATAGTCATCCTGACCATCTTTCATTCTTTCGTCAGCTGCATCTAAAGCGCTATTAAAAGCTGGATCTGTAGAGTCGTCTGCCATTCCCGTTAATAGGTCACGTACAGAAACTTGAAGAATTACGTTGATACCACCTTTAAGGTCAAGACCTTTTTTAAGTTCCTGACTTTTAGCATCAGAATAGTTGGTAAAACCGCCCCATACTTCTTTAGATGCTATAGAATCTAAGTATTGTTTTTCAGCAGCGCTCCTTAATGAAGCTGCATTTTCTGCATCTTCACTTACCACCGAACTTGCATAAGTGTCTGCATCACCCTCTACTTTATTAGTGATGAAGGTGTAAGTAAGCTGGTAAATACTAGCTATTGCAAAAATGACCGCGAAAAAACGGATCAGTCCTTTATTTTGCATGATTTTGTTGTTTTTAAGTTAAAAATTAAAAGTCGGCAAATATGAGATTTACCTTTTATATGGACAATCCATTTGTCCATAAATAATTAAAATAGATGTATTATTATAACACCATGTAAGACGTTAACGTTGAGGTGAATACCTGTAAATATTGATAAAAAACTGGCAACACCAGAGTTAAGAGAGTGGTCCAGCGCGGACTTCAGGTATTTTAAAAGAAGAATTATTAAAAGTAAGCAGCACTTGTTCACTTACTTTTTGTGCCACAGTTACTAGGTGGTTATGACGGCAAGTTGAAATCGCTTGTAATGTATAAAAATGTACTTGTGAGCCTCGATTGTAATCTTGCTTGAGTTCAAAGTATGATTTTCCATCAGGATGCATTCCAGAAACCAGGTCATCACTAATTTCATAGATGTCAATTTGATAATCTAATAAGATATTCTCTAAAGGAGTATCGCCACTATTCTCTTTAAGACGTAAGGATGTTGTAAAATCATTTGTATTGCTTAAGGTAAACAAATGATCGGTAACATTTTGTAAAGCAAGGTCGCTGTAATAAGTTACTTTTAAGGAGCCCGGCACAGCTTCTGTAATAACCACATTTTCTGCACCTATACCTAACAGCTGGGTTTTAATGGAAGCAACTGCTTTCTCCAACTGTACAGCGTTATTTGTATGTGAAAAAGTAACTGCAATTTCTTGATTAGGCAGGTCATTACTTTGCTGTTTTACAACAAAATAAGAAGCTATGGCGATTAAAGCGCCTATGTACCATTTAAATTTCACTCGCCAAATATAAAGAATTAACCCAGCATATCCTTAAGAGCTTTTAATTAAAAAAGAAAGAAGTTTTCATAGGTTTATTTCACTTCAAATGAATCTGTCGTGATGAGCCATTTGTAGGTATTCTGCTTTCGCGAAAGCGGATTAAAGAAGACACCTCAACATTCTTTATAAATCTAGAGAAAAACAAGACATAAAAAAACCGTCAGGATCAAGTCGTGACGGTTTTTAGTATGTATGATTGGGGTTCTAAATCAACGCATTGGTTGCTTTTACTGCTTCAGCACTGTCTTGCATAGCAGCTTTTTCTGCATCTGTTAAATTGATTTCAACGATTTTTTCAATACCGTTTCTACCTAAAACAACTGGCACACCTATACAAAGGTCAAAAAGACCGTACTCACCATCTAGTAGTACACTACATGGGAAAATCTTTTTCTGATCACAAGCAATTGCGTGCACTATTGAAGAAACAGCAGCTCCAGGAGCATACCAGGCACTAGTACCTAACAATCCTGTAAGCGTTGCTCCACCTACTTTAGTATCTTGAAGTACTTGATCTAATCGTTCCTCAGATAAAAATTCACTTGCTGGAACTGAGTTGCGAGTCGCAAGTCGAGTTAAAGGGACCATTCCTTTATCAGAGTGACCACCTATTACCATTCCATCTACGTCAGAAATAGGTGCTTCAAGTGCTTCAGCTAGACGGTATTTAAAACGAGCACTATCTAAGGCTCCACCCATACCGATAATACGATTCTTAGCAAGACCGGTTACCTTATGTGTTAGATAAGTCATCGTATCCATTGGGTTAGAAACCACAATGAGAATTACGTTAGGAGAATGCTCCACTAGACTAGTAGATACAGATTTTACAATACCTGCATTGATACCTATCAATTCTTCACGAGTCATACCTGGTTTACGAGGAATTCCTGATGTGATCACAGCGATATCGCTACCAGCAGTTTTTGAGTAATCATTTGTTGCTCCAGTAATTTTAGTGTCAAAGCCGTTTAATGATGCGGTTTGCATCAAGTCCATCGCTTTACCCTCGGCAAAACCTTCTTTGATATCAACTAATACTACTTCACTTGCAAAATTTTTGATTGCAATATACTCTGCACAACTAGCGCCTACTGCGCCTGCTCCTACTACGGTAACTTTCATGTTATTAAGATTTTATTTTTAGTATGGTTTAAAGCCCTAGAGGCTAAAGCAAAAATAAACAAAACGTCCATAATTTAAGGTATAGTAACCTTAAAACTATGGACGTTGAGACCTTAAAGCTGATAAAATAAGTTTTCTGCCATTAAATTCTAAAAAATATAGAGGCACTTGCAGTATCATATTCCCCAAAGGTATAATCTGCATTGATGTTGAAGGCTCCCAAAGTAAGTTTTGCTCCTATGGTTCCCAGCACACCACTTACATCTGTTTGTAGAGATAACGGATCTTCAACAGTAGAGGCGATAGGAAATATGACTGTATTGGATCTAAACGTGTAAGTCCCTTTTAAATCTGTTGTAGAATTTCCTACGACATAATTTAAACCCCCATAAAAGTTGATCACTTTAAAATTAGTGCTTGCAATTGCCGCTACATTAAACACATTTGTTTTAGTTTCTATCAATTGATCTCTTCCTTCTACTACAGCGCCATCCTCAAAGTCATAACTAGCATCAAGTCTGGTAAA
The DNA here is from genome assembly GCF_012974865.1 of Nonlabens sp. Ci31. Taxonomy (NCBI): domain Bacteria; kingdom Pseudomonadati; phylum Bacteroidota; class Flavobacteriia; order Flavobacteriales; family Flavobacteriaceae; genus Nonlabens; species Nonlabens sp. Ci31. Next base: position 316,161 of record NZ_CP043633.1, read on the forward strand.
AGCCCCTAAAACCGAAACGGAAACAGGCAAGTTATTTGTACCGTCTTCCTCCTCAAAAAGTTTGGTAAATTCCCATTGCAATCCAGCGCCATACAAGCCTGTTTTCACCTCATCAGTTTCTATCTTTGGAATAAATCTGGCCTTTACTTCTAGTCCAGCCCCTAAACCTACGCCTACTTGAAAAAATGCTGAAGGAACTACATCGAGCCCGGTACTTCCTATTCCTTGAGCCAGTGTAATGATATCTTCTTGCAGCAATAGGTTGGTATTGGATTCGGTGCTCCTTATAATCAAACTTTGTTCAGGATTGTTTTCCCCTAAAACAGTGGCTATTAATCGTGGTGCCGTACTTCCATCACCAAAAGTCACCGTAATATCTGCCGGGGGACTGTTCGTATTGTCATAGCTGCTCTGAATAATACGCTCATATTCTAATGGATCGAGCACAAAAGATTTCTTTTCATCTGGAGCAAAAGTTCCTTGTACTTTAATTTGCAGTTTAAATTTACCTGCCTTTAAAACCTCGCCACTTTCATACCATCCAGAAGCTAGATTGTACGTAAAGGCTTCAGAAGCTGGCGCCGTGTAAGAATTTGCATATTTATCTGCAGCTTGCACACCAGCTGCTAGTATATCTGAGAAACCATTTTGTGCGTTAGTTAGGTAACTACCAAAAATCATTAGGATGAAGACAATTAATTTTTTCATGTGTATCAGTTTAAATTATAAGTAGGTATACTGTTAACGGTTAGATTTCTAAAACTGCATTAAAATTCTTGACTTCACCAACATTATAAATTTTGAGCAAAAAAAAGTCCTTGATAAACAAGGACTTTTTAGATATTTTGACACTCCAATTATGCATCAATATTTGCATAAATTGCATTTTTTTCAATGAACTCTCTACGAGGTGGTACTTCATCACCCATTAACATGGAGAAGACACGATCAGCCTCTGCAGGACTTTCAATAGTGATTTGACGCAGAGTTCTGAATTCTGGATTCATGGTGGTATCCCAAAGCTGATCTGCATTCATCTCACCCAGACCTTTATAACGTTGTATAGCTGCTCCACCGCCGAAACTTTCTGCTATTTCGTCACGATCTTTATCTGACCATGCATAACGTTTTTTTGCACCTTTTTTAACAAGGTATAAAGGCGGTGTCGCGATATAGATGTAACCTAGCTCCACTAACTCCCTCATATAACGGAAGAAGAACGTAAGGATTAAAGTTGCAATGTGAGAACCATCAATATCTGCATCACACATAATTACTACCTTGTGGTAACGTAATTTATCTAAATTCAACGCTTTTGAATCTTCTTCGGTTCCTATAGTTACACCTAAAGCTGTATATATATTACGAATCTCTTCATTTTCAAAAACTCTATGTTGCATCGCCTTTTCTACATTGAGAATTTTACCTCTTAATGGAAGAATGGCCTGAAATTCACGGTCGCGACCTTGTTTTGCCGTCCCTCCTGCAGAATCTCCCTCAACAAGAAACACTTCACAAAGTGTCGGATCTGTTTCAGAACAGTCAGAAAGCTTTCCTGGCAATCCACCACCGCTCATCACGGTTTTACGTTGTACCATTTCACGAGCTTTACGAGCTGCATGGCGCGCTGTAGCTGCAAGGATTACTTTTTGAACTATGGTTTTAGCGTCATTAGGATGCTCTTCAAGATAATCTTCTAGCATTTGAGAAACTGCTTGAGAAACCGCACTAGTCACCTCACGGTTACCTAATTTAGTCTTCGTCTGTCCTTCAAATTGTGGTTCTTGAACTTTTACAGAAATAATTGCTGTTAAACCTTCCCGGAAATCATCTCCAGAAATGTCAAATTTCAACTTATCTAATAATCCAGAACTATCCGCATACTTCTTTAACGTAGAAGTAAGACCACGACGGAAACCGGCTAAATGTGTTCCACCTTCATGCGTATTGATATTATTTACGTAGGAATGTAAATTCTCTGAATAACTATCATTATAAATCATCGCTACTTCTACAGGAACTCCATTCTTCTCTCCTTCTATGGAGATCACATCCTCAATAATAGGACTACGAGTATCATCTAAAAAACGTATAAATTCTTTTAAACCCTCTTCTGACTGAAAAATCTCTGTGATGTTATTTCCTTCTTCGTCTTGTCTTCTCTCATCAGTTAAGACGATCTTAATTCCTTTATTCAAGAAAGAAAGCTCCCGCAATCTATTAGCTAGCGTATCGTAATTGAACTCAATGGTTTGTTGAAATATAGAAGTATCAGGGATAAAAGTGATATCTGTACCTCTTTTATCTGTATCTCCTACTGATCTTACAGGATACATGGCCTTACCACGTTCGTATTCCTGCTCCCATATTTTACCATCACGGTAAACGGTTGCTTTTAAATGATCAGAAAGTGCGTTTACACAACTCACGCCTACACCGTGAAGTCCACCAGAAACTTTATAAGAATCTTTATCAAATTTTCCTCCTGCACCAATTTTCGTCATTACCACTTGTAACGCAGACACCCCTTCTTTTTTATGAAGATCAACAGGAATACCACGACCGTCATCAGTTACAGTAACACTGTTGTTTTCATTAATTTGAACAGTGATATTATCACAGTGTCCGGCAAGGGCTTCATCTATAGAGTTATCTACCACCTCGTAAACTAAATGGTGTAAACCTCTTATTCCTACATCTCCGATATACATGGAAGGACGCATGCGCACATGCTCCATTCCTTCAAGCGCTTGAATCTGATCTGCGCCGTAATTACCTTTATTTTCTTCGCTCATAAATAAATGTGATTTTTACACTAAAATGGGTATGAAACAAATATAAGAAACCCCTAATGTTTATAGGTGTTAACCTCAAAAATACGTTCTTAAGTTATTAACAAATTATCAATAGGCTTATGGCATGAATAATGCTTATTTTATCTTTTAAAAAAACAAACTTCTTACACATGAAAAAGCCATTCCTTTTCTCCTTGTTCCTATGCTCTTCATTCCTTCTGTTTTCTCAGAAGGACGACTCCCTCACTTTCTCAAAATTAGATAAAAGCCCACTGGATGTAGTGATGTATCGAGATACTAATAAAGCTGCTGTTGCTAGAGTTATTTATAGCCGTCCCTCAAAACAAGATCGCGAAATTTTCGGCAAACTAGTACCGTTTAACGAGGTATGGAGAACTGGAGCAAATGAAGCGACAGAAATTGCTTTTTACCGAGATGTAAAAATCAACAATAAGTTAGTAAAAGCGGGCAGCTATTCTCTTTACACGATTCCCGGCGAAAAGGAATGGAAATTCATACTCAATACAGCTACTACGCAGTCTGGGTTAGAATACGACGCTTCTAAAAACCTTTTAACCGCAACAATGGACCTTCTTCCATCTCCTCAAAAAATAGAATCTTTTTCTATCAGTTTTGTAGAACAACAAAATGGAGGTTTACTTTTTTTAGGATGGGATGATACCATCGCGAGTATTCCATTTACAATGGCCACTCTTTAAGGGATATTCAAATATTTATGGGTTTGTAAAGAAACTTGCCATTCTGGGTTTTCCATCACAAATTCTGTGATAAAAGGGATCATCTTTTCACGCACAGACCACTCTGGTTGTAAGAAAAGCTTGCAATTAGAAGATACTTTTTCTGATTCCGCTTTTGCGAAAGCGAGATCATGACGATTAAAAACAATCACTTTAAGCTCATGTGCTGCTAGATAGACTTCTTGCAACGGCATTTTTGCTTTCTTGGGGGATAAACAAATCCAGTCCCACTGGCCAGAAAGCGGGTAGGCGCCACTTGTTTCAATATGAATATCAAGACCTGCATTTTTTAAACCTGTGGTAAGCGGTTCCATGTTCCAAGTAAGCGGCTCTCCACCTGTTACTACGATTGTTTTACTGTATTTTGCTGCATTAGCAACAATGTGATCTACTCCAGTAGGCGGGTGCTTTTCTGGCGCCCAACTTTCCTTCACATCGCACCAGTGACAACCTACATCACAGCCACCTACTCTAATAAAGTAAGCGGCACGACCCGTGTGATATCCCTCACCTTGAATCGTGTAAAATTCTTCCATTAAAGGCAACATAGTGCCTTTTTCTACTTGTTGCTGTACGGTTTTTTCTAGCATGCGGCAAAGATACGTTTTAGCAGTTGTTTTCATTAAACTTCAACAGGTTTAAAACGATTTTAACGAGCGGTGACTGCAATAGATTTTAAATAAGTGGTCAATACTGTATTTTTACAAGTACAAAAAATATATAAATATCCAAAAAAGAAGCGTTTTTCAAATACATTTCAGATGGTTATGCTCCTAAAGGCGCTGCTATAATTATGGGCGCTGCCATGCTCAATGGTGAAACCTTGACCAATGCACACGTCAAGATTCCTTTAAAAACCATTAATAGACATGGTCTTATCGCTGGAGCAACTGGAACTGGAACTGGAAAAACGAAAACACTTCAAATTATTGCGGAGCAACTTTCACAACAAGGTGTACCTTCTTTATTAATGGATATAAAAGGAGACCTTTCTGGTATTGCAGCTCCAAGCCCAGGGCATACCAAGATCGATGAGCGTCATGAAAAAATAGGTTTGGAATTCAAAAAACGAAAATCACCAGTGGAAATCTTAACCATTTCTGAGCAAGATGGAATAAAAATGAGAGCAACGGTGAGCGAGTTCGGCCCCGTTTTGTTGTCTAGAATTCTCGATGTGACAGAAACGCAAGCGGGCATTATCTCTGTAGTGTTCAAGTATTGTGATGATAACAAAATGCCATTACTAGATCTTGAAGATATAAAAAAGGTCTTGCAATACGCTACCGGAGCAGGAAAAGAGGAGTTTCAATCAGCTTATGGTCGTATTTCAACTTCTTCTACAGGAGCGATTCTTAGAAAACTTATTGAACTAGAACAACAAGGTGCACAGCGGTTTTTTGGTGAGCGTAGTTTTGAAGTAAAAGACTTGGTCAGAAAAGATCGTGAAGGCAACGGGTATGTAAATATTATAAGGCTGACTGATATTCAAGACCGACCTAAGCTGTTCTCTACTTTTATGCTGAGCTTACTGGCCGAAATTTATTCTACCTTCCCAGAACAAGAAGACAGCGATAAACCAGAGCTTGTTCTTTTTATTGATGAAGCGCATTTGATCTTTGACAACGCCAGCAAAGCTTTATTAAACCAAATAGAAAGCATCGTAAAATTGATACGTTCTAAAGGAATCGCTATTTACTTTGTCACTCAAAACCCAACTGATATTCCAGATGGTGTATTGGGTCAATTAGGCCTTAAAGTGCAACATGCCTTAAGAGCTTTTACCGCAAAAGACAGGAAGGCGATAAAACTAACGGCGCAAAATTATCCAGAAACTGATTATTACGATACAGCCGAAATACTGACGTCGCTAGGAATAGGAGAAGCCTTAATAAGCGCTCTAGATGAAAAAGGAAGACCTAGTCCTCTTGCAGCGACCATGCTACGTGCTCCAGAAAGCCGTATGAACATCCTTACCGATAGAGAACTAAGTGACCTTATTGCAGACTCAGAACTGTCTGATAAATACAATGAAGAAATAGACAGAGAAAGTGCTGAAGAGATTTTACAAGAAAAAATAGACAAAGCAAACGAAGATGAAGTAAAAGAAAAGGCAGCTAAAGAAAAAGCTAAAACCACTCGCTCTTCTCGCTCAACCACGAGTTCGCACCAACACCCCATTATTAAAGTACGTACCAGCGCCTCCTTTATAAGAGGCGTTATGGGAATCCTAGGTAAAGCTTTGAAATAATTTGAGAATTAAAATAGTATCAATAATAACAAAATAGTTAAACCAAAACTCGTTTAGTTTGCAGAGCAATTGTAATTTTACACCTTTAAACAATAATATGAAGAAAGTAATAGCATTAGTAGCAGTAATCATAGTATTAGCTAGTTGCACTAAAAGTCAAGATCCATTTGAATGGAATAAAGAACGTGTAGGCCATCTTACTAAAGGTATGAAAGTATTCCAGCTGGATAGCATTTATGCCAATGACAGCATCGTAAGACAGTTAAAAGGCGATGAGTTTAGTAATGGGGCAAACCTTATCGAAATCTATGAAAAAGGTGGCGCTCATTTATTGACACTTACTCCTAGTGAAGCTTTAGATAGTACAGCAACTATAGAAAACGTGATTATACGTGATGAACGATTTACAACTATAAAAGGAATCACTAAAAACAGTAGCTACAAAGACATCAGTGCTGCCTATAAAATTAGTAGTGTGGATAACATGATCGATGATGCAGTGGTTTGGGTAAACGATGAAAATTTCTATTTTTCTATTTCTAAAGATAATTTGCCTACTGATGTGAAATTTGACATCAGTGCTTCTATTGAAAAAACAATGATTCCAGAAGGGGCAACACCTCAATACATGTTTGTATCCTGGTAAGTACTACTCCATGAAAAAAATACTCCAAAAAGCCATACCTCAACTGTATGGCTTTTATTTTAATACGCTACACCTATTCTCTAAAGAAAAGGCAGCAGCTGTTGCACTTAAAGTTTTTAGCACTCCGCGTAAAGGCAAAATCTTAGACCACCAAAAAGACTTTCTTTCCACGTCAAGAACTCAGCAAATAGCCTTTGAAGATGGATTATTTATGCTGTACCACTGGAAGGGAAATGGACCAACTGTCTTGCTCAACCACGGCTGGGAGTCCAACAGCTTTAGATGGAAATATCTTGTTGATCCTTTGCGTAAATTAGACTACAACATCATTAGTATAGATGCTCCAGCGCATGGAAACAGTGAAGGTACTTTATTTACTGCCGTAAAGTATTCTAGGGTCATCAAAATTGCGATTGAATTATATGAACCACAAATAGTAATTGCCCATAGTGTAGGAGCCATGGCTACCATTTTTCAAGAGTCAAAAAGCTCACATGCCTCGATAGAAAAATTAATTCTATTAGGAAGTCCTAACAGATTAGAAGTGATCATGAAAAATTATCAGGTACTTGTAGGTTTTAGTGATGCCGTCTACAAAAGCTTGAACCATTTACTCAAAAATAATTTTGGCTATTATATTAAGGACTTTAATGCATCTGACTTTGCTAAAAAGATCGCGGTTCCAACTTTGGTTATACACAACCCTAATGATCTTATTGTACCTTTTGAAGCCATGGAAGAAATTGCGTCTGCGATGCCCAACGCAATAACATACACCTCAAAAACTGGTGGTCACAGCCTGTATACTCAAGAGGTTATCGATGAAGTCCTTCCGTTTTTAAAGAAATCATAATTCCATTTGAATTAGCTCATTTATTTTTCTTACTTTCTTAACTTTAGCCATAAGAAAGCTAAAGCTTGTCAACGCCTTGCATAATCAACAACCATATGACTAGTCAGATACCTACTAACAAAATACGCCAGCTATTCATTCTGTTAGTTATTCTATGTATTCTTATCCTGATAGGAAAAGAACTGGCTCCCTATTTAGGTGGCGTTTTAGGAGCTATTACCCTTTATGTATTATTAGAACCTTTACAAAAATGGCTTGAAAATAGAAAATGGAAACCGGCTTTGGCCTCATCACTCCTTATCTCTTTATCCTTTGTAGTTATTCTATTACCCATTGCTGGATTAGGACTGATGATGACCGCAAAGATAAAAACGGCTATAAAAAACAGTAACAAAATAACAGAAACCGTTAAAACCGAAATTGCTAAAGCAGAAGAGCTGGTAGGAATGAATTTATCACAAAATATAAATTCGAGCGAGGTAAGCAACTGGATCTCAAAGAATATTCAGAATTTGGCTAACTCAAGCCTTACTGTATTTATCTCCGTAGGAATCATGCTTTTTCTCTTATACTTTATGCTAGTGGAACGTAATAAATGGTTAAAAGCAGCTGTTACTTACATGCCCCTAAATGAAAAAAATCTAAATAGTATAGGGAGAGAAAGTATTGATTTGGTCAAATCTAATGCGATAGGAATTCCTTTAGTAGCTTTACTTCAAGGCATTGTTGCTTTAATAGGGTATTTTATTTTTGGTGTAGAAAACCCCTTCTTTTGGTTTGTAATCACCACAATTGGAAGTATGATCCCTTTTGTAGGTACTGCCTTGGGGATACTCCCCGTTTGTATACTAATGTTTGCTCAAGGGCATACTGGCGCAGCTATTGGAATTTTAATTTATGGACTGGTAGTGGTAGGATCTACAGATAACCTCTTTAGACTTGTTGTTCAAAAACGCCTTGCAGACGTGCATCCATTGGTAACCCTTATTGGAGTTGTAGTAGGAGTACCTCTTTTCGGCTTTATAGGCCTTATTTTTGGACCGCTTCTAGTAAGTTTACTTTTACTATTAGTAAAAATGTATAAAAATGAATACGGCCAACAAGACGAGACGATATAGTCTTGTTAAATCATCTGTTTATTTTTTAAGATTCCTTATTTTTGTCTATAAACTAAAATTTAATGAGTAAAGAATTAAAACTCCAAGATAAAATAGACCAAATTTACATAGAGCAACGCAAATTGTTCATTTGGGGAATGGTAGATGAGAAAACAGCTAGACACTGTGTCGATAGATTGTTATATCTAGATTCATTAAACAATGAAGAAATCACTTTTGTGATCAATAGCCCTGGAGGTTATGTCACTGCTGGTTTTTCAATTTATGATACCATGAAGGAGATAAAGAGCCCGGTAAGTACGGTATGCAGCGGTCTTGCTGCTTCTATGGGATCTATATTGCTTTCTGGTGGTGAAAAAGGACGCCGTTTGATTCAAAAACACGGTCGTGTCATGATACACCAGCCTAGTGGTGGTGCTCGTGGAACCAGTGCAGATATTGAAATTACAGCACATGAGATTCTTAAAACTAAAGAATTAAGTGCGCAAATACTCGCTGATAACTGTGGCCAGACCTTTGAAAAAGTCATGAAAGATTTTAATCGCGATTACTGGCTAGGAGCTGATGAAGCTGTTGCTTACGGAATCGTAGATGGTATTATATAAATAAAACAGTACATATTCTAATAGGCCAGCTTATCTTTAAGCTGGCTTTTTATTTTAAAAAAGAATAATGATTAGAGACTTTGTTGATGCCTATTTCAGGACATTATCCATCCTATTTTTGATCCTATTCTTTGGTTTTGGCTTATAGAGTACAGGATCTGATGATTATTTAAGATCTCTTTCAACACTAGTAGCTTACAGTATTTTACCTGTTCTTATAGGCAACATAGTTGTTGCAATTATTTATTTTTATATTCAGAAAAAAGAAATTAAATGAAATTAACTCCTTTTCATCTCGCCATTCCTGTTAAAGAAATCACCACTACTCGTGAATTTTATCGCGATACCTTAGGCTGCAAAGAAGGTCGCAGCTCAGATCATTGGGTAGACTTTGATTTCTTTGGACATCAACTGGTCATTCATGTTACTGAAGAAGCCCAAAAAGCAGCTATAAATGCCGTAGATGGAAAAGCTGTTCCTGTTCCACATTTTGGTGTGGTTCTCGAATGGGATATTTTTCACGCTTTCGCGAAAGCGGTACAAGAAAAAGGAATTGCTTTTATAATAGAGCCGTACATACGCTTTGAAGGACTGCCTGGCGAGCAGGCTACCATGTTCTTCCAAGATCCTAGCGGTAATTCATTAGAATTCAAGTCATTTAAAGACTTCAACCAAATATTTGCAAAATGAGATTGTTTAGAAAAAAAACAAGAGTCCCAGACGAAGAATACACCCTTGACGCTGTAAATCAAACTACGCTAGCCGACGTAGATGAAGCCATCGAAAAAGAAGAAAGTATCGCTACTAAGATTGCCAGTGCTGGCTTTCTAAAAAAATATGTCAAGCTTGCTCAAATCATGTTCCTGATGATTAAAGATTACCGAAAAGGCATTTATACCAATATTCCTTGGTTTACCATCGCAGCGATCACAATGGCACTCTTGTATGTTTTAATGCCTATCGATCTCATTCCAGACTTTATTCCTGGACTAGGATTCTTAGATGACCTTACCGTTTTATCTTTTGTTACCGGATGGATTGAGACTGATTTACATAAGTATCTGGACTGGAAATTGAGGGATGATGTCTAATTTAGAAGGGTAGAATATTACTATTTAAATTAAAGTTACATCTATCAACTTCGTCTCGTTCAAGAAAAAATTCTAGATGAAACAAATGTCTTTGATCCAAAAAATAGTTTATTATATTTTACAGTTGGAATTTAATGAAAATAAAATAAGCTTTCCACTTTCCTATTTTAATAATTGAATTAACTTCAGTTCGTCATTTTCTCCAATCAGTGAATTTTAGGATTCTATGGGTTATGATATTATAGAGAAGTTAAGGTTTTGATAGGAATTCTTAAGAGCACCTAATTGTTAAAATTGTATATTTATTTTCTAATAAATAGCTATGTGTAAAGTTTATTTCAATCATCTGTTATTCATTCTACTATGTCCCCTTTTGCTCATTGCACAGGATTCTTCCAGTCAAAAAAGTGATTACATGGAATCTGTTGTCAATAAATTCCACATAGACTCGTCTAAAATTTATTATGTTACTGACAAATCTGATAAAGAATTCATTACTAATATGCAGTCATCGATTCTAGCATTTGTTAAAGGAAACCAGTCTACATCAGTTGATGCCATAAAAGTAAAAAGCGATACTGGAGAAGATGTTTCTCTTAACTCTTGTAATGCAGATAAAACAGTAAGTAACACGCTTATTGAATCATTTCTCACAACTGAAAAAAATTACAAAGGTCTAGTGCTTAAAAATTTAAAAACTGGAAACCTATATTCTTTACCCAAAGATCGTACGATTGCTGTTTTACTCTTTAGTAAAAAAATGGGTTCCTTTGTAGAACCATATATTTTTAGATCTAAAACACTCCAAGAAAAAGAAAATATTGATTACATAATAATTACGATGGACGAAGAAGATTTGAATGAAATAAAGGATATTTTCAAAAATTCATTTGATTAAATGTATTGAAAAATTTCATAGCCATATTATTAGTGGTTTTTACCGCTATAGTTGTAAATGCCCAAGATAGAGACACTGCAAACTTCAATCTGGAGACCGTCGTTGGTCTTAATTTTTCAAATGAGGCTCTAACTATTTTAAATCAGGAACAACTATTTACAGTGGATTTACAACCAGAAGATTATTTACGATTTCAAGTTATTCCCAAAATAAATTTTCTGCCCTATGGTAACAAGTTTGCAATAGGTGCGCACCTAGGATTTGGATATGAGTCGTTTAAAATCAGAGAAAGAAACAATCAAAGAGTAACATCCAAATTATTCAAACTAGGTGGACAATTACAATATGAAATCTTAAATTTTCATGGTTTTCGACCTTATTTGGAGCTAGGCTCCAACTACAACATATATGAAGCATCTGCTGTTTTTGCAGATACCGATGAAACTATTAACTACTTTAAGTCTTATGTTGATATAGGCATACGACTCGAGGTTAATAGTTCGATTGATGTGTCATTACTCCTAAAAGATTTCCTTACTTACCATTCCAATTCTACAAACTTTGAGCGAGCAGAAGACTTTAACGTAAGGCACTCTTTACAGGACTTTTTAGAATTTACACATTTCTCCATTACATTTAATTTATAGATTCAGAATCTGAACTTGTATCCTCCATTCGGATTGCATTATTACCGATCCAAATGATCGTTTTATCTTCTTGAGCAAAAAGCTAGAGGGAAAAATATAGTTCCAGGCTATTGGGTAGTCTTAAAATATTCAAGAAAATAAGAAGCTTTTTTACTTTTTACTATAAACCAACTCTCCATTAGAATAAGTAGCACTCACCTTCATCTCAGGAACTTTTTCAATCGCCACTTTCATTAAATCTTCATCTAGCATAATAAAATCAGCTGCTTTTCCTATTTCTAGGCTGCCTTTTTCACTCTCTTCAAAATTAGAATAAGCTGCCCAAATGGTCATTCCTCTTAAGGCTTCTTCTCTTGAAAGTGCTTGATCTGCTCTAAAACCATCATCTGGATAACCGCTGGTATCTTTTCTAGAAACGGCAGCATAGAAAGTTAAAAACGGATTCACTTGTTCCACAGGATAGTCGGTTCCTAATGCTAGCATTTTAGATTGTTGAAGTAGTTTCTTATACGCATAAGCACCTTTAATGCGCTCCTCTCCTACTCGATCTTGCGCCCAATACATATCACTAGTCGCATGAGTAGGTTGTACCGATGGAAGTATGTTTTCTTCATCAAATAGATGAAAGTCTGCTGGATCTACGATTTGCGCATGTTCCACTCTCCATCTTCTGTCTTTTTGATCGCTTAGTAATTCTTTATAGGTTTTCAATACCACGTAGTTAGCGCTATCTCCTATAGCGTGTGTGTTCATTTGAAATTCGGTTGCGGCAATGCGTTTTGCTACACCTTCAAGATCTTCTACACTGCTCAACAAAGCGCCAAAATGATTGTGTCGGTCTGTATATTCCGCTTTCATGGCTGCACCACGACTTCCTAAAGCTCCATCTGCATAGAACTTTACCGATCGTACGTTCAATCGATCTGTTTTTACAACTCCTTTATTTAGATAATAATCTAGATTCTCAGGAGTATTGCTAATCATCGCATAGATCTTCATCTTCAATGCGCCATCTTGTTGCAAACTATCGATTAGTTCAATGGTCGATCGCATCAATCCTGCGTCATCTACCGTAGTAATTCCATAGCTGAAGTTGATATTCTGTGCATCCATTAAAGCTTCTATATCTTCTTCTACACTTGCTAAAGGAAATACATCTCTAACCAGTTTCATAGGGTTATCCACGAGAATTCCAGTTAACTTTCCCTCTTTCTGTTCTATATCGCCTCCAGAAAATGCGGTATTATTATCAATACCAGCCATTTTTAACGCCATCTCGTTAACAATCATGGCGTGTCCATCGATTCTAGTAATGGCCACAGGAGTTTCTGAAAAGAGTTCATTGAGTTCTTTATTGGTTGGATATTCTTTAACTTCCCAATCGTTCTGATCCCAACCTCTACCTATAATAAAGGCTTTATTATTAGCTTTTTGAAATTCCTGAATTCTATCCAGCACTTCTTGATAACTGTTAGTCCCCACTAGATCTACTAATTGTTCTTGCTGGCCTAATCTGTAAAAGTGACAATGTGCATCGATCAATCCTGGATATATAAATTTTCCAGAGGCGTCTACTGTTTTTAAAGCTTTTAAGTTTTGGCTTTTTAATTCTTCTTGAGTTCCTATAAAAATAATTTTACCGTCTTTTACTGCTAGTGCAGTCGCCGTTGAGAACTGCTCGTCTACGGTATAGATGTTAGCGTTTTCAATTATAAGATCTGCCGTGTTTTGTGGTTCTTCTTGACAGGAAACAGCACAAAGTATAACTAAAAGGAGTAGAATTTTTTTCATGATGTGAAAATAAGGTATGTGTTTGTTTATTACAATTATTTAACAAGTTTGTACTATGGTGGGTTAACAAACTGTGTGTGTGTAGAACTTTCAAATCATTTGAGTAAATAGTTTCCATTTAGAAATAACAACCTCTGTGTCCACCACTCCTGATTGGATCCCAGCTCACGCTGCGAGCATATCTGTCCTTATGCATTCCTCTCAAAAAAAGCTCGTTGAATGCAAGGTCTCAAACGAGGAGCTTTAAGTCTTCTTTGTTTTCAGCTATATTTTGAACCATTTAAAAGGCTCCTTTCCTTAAAAAAGGAAAGGTGAGCAAAACGTGCGGTAGCGAGTTTTGGCCGGAAAGATTTTGCAGTTTTGGAATGTAGAACCGTTTGAGGATTTATCAAGAGTTCCAGCATTTTCAACCACTCCTGATTGGATCCCAGCTGTTACTGCGAGCCAATCTGTCCTTATGCACTCTTCTCGCAAAAAAAAGCTAGCCGGACGCAAGTTCTCAGAAGAAAAGCTTTCACCTTAGTTATACTTTCATAAGTGTGTCATTAATTGCACCTTCATAAAAAGGTAAAAAAAACTCACTCATAAGTTGATTGAGTGAGTTTTATATTTGAATGAGTTCTGGTGATTATTAGCTGTTCCGCTTTCGCGAAAGCGGTATTTTAAAAATCAAATTTATAAACGGCTCCACCCATGATCTGTAAATTCTGAACTGGATAGTCTAAGTAATATTCATAATTACCACCAGTTAGATTCTGACCACGTAAAAATGCAGTCAGTTTAGGATTGATCTTATAATTGATATCTAGATTTAAATCTACGAAAGAATCCAAATTTTCAGCTCCTACTCCATTTCTAAACGCCTGTCTTTCTCCTACAAAATAAAGGGTTGTACCTATATTCCATTGATCGGTGATCTGATAATTACCTACAAGATCTGCTGTGAATTCTGGTAAGTGAGAAGCGACATTGTTAAAGGAATCGCCATTCTCTACTTCATAACTAAAGCCAGTTGCATTTAAGGTCAAGTTGAAAGCTGTATTCACATCAAAACTTAAGCTAGCTCCGTATTGTGTCGTATTCAAATCAGCATATTGTGTGTAGAATACATTCCCGTGTTGATAAGCTTCCACTCCTGTGGTGAAAGCTGTTCCAACACCTTTATTATAAAAATACCTATCGTTTTCAATTTTATAACCACCGAATACTTTGTACCCAAAATTCTCAGAGAGTTTCCCTTTAAAACCTAATTGTGCATCTACTAATCTATTGGTAGGAGCAACGGTAACTGCTGGCGCGAGAAATACATTCTCATCTGCAAATTGTTGAAGTGAATTCATGTCCAGTCCACCACCTATGGTCACATAAGGAATAAACATTTCTTCTACTACTATATAACTAGCAACCACATCTGGATATACATATACATCACTTTCAGAAGCTTCGTTATTGTTTAAATAGTTCACTGTTGCTCCTAACTTTACTTTATAGTTATCTCCGTAAAGATTGATGGCTGGATTCAATCCCGCTTTTAAATAAGAATAATTTTCAGGAGCTAGGATCAATCCTTGCGTATCAAAGCTACCGCTCAAATAATCTACCTCTACTCCCAGGGCAACTTCAGTTTCCATTATATCAAATCCTAATTGCGGTAACGCACTAACACGAATCTCACTAGCGCCATAACTAGAAGTCGTTCCTCTTAAGTTGATATCGACATCCTTAAATATACCATCAAAGAAAGCAGCCTTACCTCCAAGACCGTAAGACAAATAGTTAAATCCTACATCGGTATCTTCTGTCAGTGGGTTAGTTGTATTCTCATAATCTCCATACCAGTTAGCCGCTTGATATCTGGATCCAGCAGTAATTCCCCAGTTCATATCTCTGGTGCGCATCCCATAAGAAACGTCTAGTGAGCTATCGGAATAAGAGTTATCTGCGATGACCTCATCTATGCCGCCTTGAGAAGAGTTGTGATTGAAGAAAACACCTAGATCGCTGTCTTTATCTACTTCAAAGTTAGCAGCAAATTCTCCTAATACATTTACATAATTACCAAGACCTAATCTTGCGTAGTTTTTAAAGTATTTAGTTCTTTGTGTTGGTTTTAATCTAGAAAGATTTCCTTTTGCTGGAGTAAAAGTACTGGCTACGGGAACCGAAAAGATGCTATAAGTGACCGGTTTCTTTTTCACCTTAGTAGTGTCGCTAAAACTAGGATTACTTTTTACTTTAAAAGCATCACTTATCGAAGGATCATAAGGTTTAACAAGTGTAATCGTCCCACCGTTTAGTCTGTTTTCCTCTTCTTCTGTTGTTTGTGCTATTGCGATAGTTGCACTTAAAGCAACAGCAGCAAGAATGGTATTTTTTATATTGAAATTCATTATTTACTAGTTTTGACTTGTCGGTACGACAGATGAATTTGTTTTTGCAGCTTCAGTTTTGATTTTGGCAAGCTCACCTTGTGCTGTTGCCACAACATCAGGATACTGTTTAAAATTGGCGATAACGGCATCAAGAATAGTGGTTGCATTAAGCGTTTGATTTAAAGCATAATAACTTTGTGCCATTACTACCAGGCCTTTTGCACTCCATAATTTATAACCACCGTAGTTTTTACTCAATCCGTTTACCGTAGTAATTACAGCATCGTGTTTTCCCTCTTTGTTTTCAAAATAGGCCTTGTAATAAGTAGCCTCTGCTCCAAGACTTCCCGTAGCTGTCTGTCTTACTTTTTCATAACCCACTTTTGACGCTACCTCATTTCCTTGTTTCCAAGAAGAACGAGCTATGATGATCTCTGCATCAGATCTTACATTGTTTTCAATACTGGAATCGTTTAAGACTTTGTTAGCATAAATAACCGCATCTCCATACTTTTCTGTTTCATAATAAGCCTTCATTAAGTTAGATTGTGCATAAATCACATTTTGAGGGAAGTCTGCTAATTGTTCTAGTTGCTTTAATACTGAAATCGCTTTTACGTAATCTTTTGTCCCCAAGTGTATTTCACTAAGTCTCGCTAGTGCTTGCTCTGTAAACTCACTGCGCTCTTTACTGGTTACATATTCGTAATGAGCAACGCTTTCAGCCTTTTTATTTTGCGAAAATTGGGCTTGGGCGAGATAGAAGTTAGCTTTTAAAGCATACTTCCCGTTAGGGAATTGCTGTAAGTACTTTTTCATTTCCCTTGCCGTGCCATTCATATCCCCTTGTATGTAGGGTTGTTCTGCACTTTCATAAGCAGTATCATCCAGCTCGTTATCTGTTACCTCTACTCCATCGAGTCCTCTTACCCATATGGCATAATCATTTGTACGTCCTTGATCAATGTACACTTGTCTTGCACTAGTAATGGCTTGCACCGCTTGTGGTGTTCCTGCATATTTCTCAGCAACTTGTTTAAACACCGTTAAGGAAGCTTCTAATTTACCCTCATTATACAATTGCAATCCTTTACGCATCATGGCTTGTGAAGTGTAACTGCTGTTAGGATACTCCCTGATGAGTTTGTCATAGGCACGTACTCCTTTAGCTACTTGATTTGTATTGATGTAGGTATTCCCTAATTCATAGATGACATCATCACGATAGGTCGAAGTTCTAAATTTGGTAATGAATTCTTCCAAATCTTCAATCTTTCGCTCGTTCCTTTGCACAAAACCGTAAGAAATTGCTTTTTGAAAGGCAGCATAGTCTGCATTGAAACCATTCATTTCTAATGCTTTGTTATAAGCTTCCATACCCGGCCAATAATTCTTTGTTACAAAGTTTGCATCTCCTATTCTTAGATACACATCGTTAAGACGCACACGATCTTTTTTGGATACAGCTTGTTTGGTATAAGCGGTGAAAGAACTGATAGCTTCATCATATTTTTTAAGCTTGAATTGGGTATACCCCATATCATAGTTAAATAAATCGTCTTCTTCCATAGAAGTATTCATAGAACTCACCTTATTGAAATTATCATACGCACCCGCAAAATCATTTAATTCATACATACTTTCTGCTTTCCAGAAAGTGGCCTTTTTCTTCAATTCTGCGTCACTAACATTTTCAACAGCCTTGTTCAGATTAGTTAACGCATCTCTATATTCTCCAGCTGTAAATAAATTGAGGCCGTGATATAAGGCTACTTTACCATAAACCGCTTCGTTACCTTTTATTCTTCCGTCTTCTAATAATTTAAGAGCTTCTTGGTAATTTTTTGAAGAGAAGTAAGAATCGATTAGAAACGCATTCATTTCTTCCTTTTTATCGCTATTTGGATAGGTCTCCAAAAAGGCAAGAATTACAGCGGGCACACTATCGTAAGGGTTACCGTTTTCATAACTCAGCTTTGCGTAGATATAAGCAGCGTCTTGAGAAATTTGATCATCAAGATCCATTTCACTTGCCTTTTTAAAAGCATTGAGTGCATCTTCATTACGATTCAATTTTATATAACTCTGTCCTAAATGGTAGTAAGCGTTTTGAGCGGTAGCATTTACACCATCTATGATTTTATTAAATGTCTCTATGGCTTTCTCAAAGCTACCTTGCTTGTAATACGCATATCCTAACTGATAGTAATCATTATTATTCCAGCGTCCACGAACTCCTTTGTATTCTATTAGATAGGGTAATGCCTCCTCATACTTTTCTTGATTAAAAAGGGACTGGCCTATAATTCGGTTCAATTCTGATTGCTCATTGCGATTGGATTTAGGCAATTGTGTTTTCGCCAGCTCAATTGCTTTATCAAATCTGCCCAATTTGTAATTTAAATCTGCTTGGTAGTAAGAAAGTTTTTCATCTGCTTCTGGAGAAGCTCCTACTTCATCAAAAAGATCACTTGCCTCTTGCAGCTCATCACTTTCATAAGCGATATATCCTAGATAATATTTTGCTTTGCTTCCATACTCTGGATCATCACTTACACGATTTAAAAATGGCTTGGCTTCATCATATTTTCTGGACTGTACCAGAGTGTAACCTGTATTAAAATAATAACGATTGATTTGCTTTCGCGAAAGCGTGCCAGTATCCACCTTTTGATACCATGTAGCCGCTTTTCTATAATTGCCATTATCAAAATAATAATCTGCTACATCTATAATAGCAGAGTTTTTCTTAGTTGAAGTAGGGTATTCTTCCACAAAGCGCTCTACCAACTGATCGGCATTACGCTGGTTAAGTCGTACGGCACAATTTGCTATATAGTAGGAAGCATTACCTTTAACTATCTCCTCTTTAGAAGATTCCATTACTTTTTCAAAAAGTCGTTGTGAAGCGAGATATTGATCTTCCTGATAAAGATCCAACGCTTGATTGTAAGTAGCGAGATCATCAGTAAATATTTTGGACTGTTGTGCGTTAGTAATCGTAGTGAAGCTCAATACAAACAACAGCGCCATTGCTAGTTTTCTCATAATAAGAAGGATTCTAATTGTTAAAGTAAAATTATGATTTCCAAAGATAGAACGCCTTAAAAGCTCATTAATTATTCATAATCTTATCCACATCTTGATTAACTTTACATCAAATTAACTTTTTTATGTCCGATCACGTTTTATCATTAAGTAAAGTAGATGTTTTCCAGAAGGATAACCTCATCCTTAAAAATGTCAATTTAAAAATAAAGAAAGGTGAATTTGTCTACTTAATTGGTAAAACGGGTAGTGGCAAGAGTTCTTTAATGAAAACTTTATACGGCGATATCCCTCTTAAAAATGGAGAAGGAATGATTGTTGATTTTGATTTAGCTCGCTTGCGCGAAAAAGAAATCCCACATCTACGTCGCAAACTAGGTGTTGTTTTCCAGGACTTCAAGCTCTTATCTGATCGTACGATCAACGATAATTTAAAGTTTGTTCTCAAAGCAACTGGCTGGAAAGGGAAAAAGGAAATGATGGTACGCATAGAGGAAGTTCTAGATAAAGTAGGCATGAAAACTAAAGGCTTTAAATATCCTCACGAACTTTCTGGAGGTGAACAGCAACGCGTGGCAATCGCTAGAGCCTTACTCAACGAACCAGAATTAATCATTGCAGACGAGCCTACCGGAAATCTAGACCCACAAACCAGCGTAGAAGTTATGGAAGTGTTACAACAAATCAATAAGAATGGAAATACCATTCTTATGGCTACTCATGATTATGCATTAATTCTTAAATACCCTTCTAAAACACTGAAGTGTGACGACGGAGAAATATTTGAGGTAGTACAAAAAGCCGTTTGAATCGCGAGCTGCATATCATAAGTTTTGATATTCCACTTCCAGCAAATTACGGGGGCGCTATCGATGTTTTTTATAAAATAAAGGCATTGTACGAGCAAGGAATTGAAATCACCTTGCACTGTTATCAATATGGTGACAGAACTCCCCAAGAAGAGCTGAACCACTACTGTAAGGAAGTTTTTTACTACCGTCGTAAAATAGGTTTCTACGGTATTTCTGCCACCTTACCTTATATTGTTTATTCCAGAAGAAGTAAAAAGCTACTGCATCGATTACAAAAGACGGATGCTCCTATTTTATTTGAAGGCTTACATACTTGTTATTACTTGAATCACCGGTCCTTGGAGAGTAATTTTAAAATAGTGCGCTGTCATAATATCGAGCATGAATATTATAAAAAACTAGCTGAACACAGCTCAAAGACAAAAAAGATTTATTTCCAAACAGAGAGCGATCGGTTAAAACGCTATGAGCCTGTTTTAGAAAATGCTCAAGTTTTAGCTGCCATATCAGATGATGATCAAATTTATTTTAAGTCTATATATTCTCAACCAGAGGTAAAAAAGGTGAGTGCATTTCATACAGATCAAGAGGTGACAAGTCTTTTAGGAAATGGAAGTTACAGCTTATTTCATGGAAGCTTGAACGTGAGTGAAAACGACCATAGCGCTAAGTTTCTAGTAGAACATGTTTTCAATGATTTTGATCATCAATTAATTGTTGCTGGAAAAGAGCCCTCTTTTGAACTTCAAAAGCTTTGTGCTAAAAAAGATAATGTTACTTTAGTAAGCGATCCGGATTGGGAACAATTAAACGACCTTATTGCAAACGCACATATTCATTTGATGCATGCGTCTCAAAAAAGTGGTTTAAAACTAAAATTATTGAAAGCATTATTCTCAGGAAGGCATGTGATCGCAAATAAAGATATGGCGACTGAAAAATCTATTTCTAATCATGTAGTTATGGCCAGCACTAATAGACAGTGGAAAGACGCCGTTATAAAATTGATGAAGAAAGCTTTTAATGAAGACATGTTAAAAAAACGTACCTCAACAATGAACGAATTTAAAAATAACAAAAGCGTGCACCTCCTCATAGACTCCATAACATTCTAATTATCAAAATACTCGTTCACATACCCCTTTATAATAAAGCAGCAGCTGTATTGCAAGCTGTAAATAGTGTATTAAGTCAGGAATATACTGATTTTGATCTTTTAATTATCAACGATGGCTCCACAGATCAAAGCCTAGAACTTGTGGAACACCTTAAAAATGAGCGAATTTTAATTAAATCTCAAGAAAATCAAGGTGTAAGCGCTACTCGTAATCGTGCCTTACAATTTGCACGAGAAAACAATTACGACAGTATCGCTTTTCTAGACGCAGACGATTATTGGAAGCCCAATCATCTTTCATTATTGACCCACCTATTTACCAAATTCCCAGAGGCACAAGCTGTCGCCTCTAATTATAGTTTAAAAAGATCTCGTAAAACATTAGAAACCAAGTGGAGTCATTTTAAAAATGAAAATGAACAGCTTTTAGAACACTTTTTTGAACACAATTTCTTGAATAGTATTTTCACTTGTTCTACCTTAATGATCAAAACGGAAGCTATTGAAAAAGTAGGATTGTTTAATGAGCGGTTGACTCATTTTGAAGACATCGATTGGTTCATAAGATTAGGTATAAATTTGAAAATAACTTTCAGTTTTCAGGTAACGACGATTATCGACGAGGCTGCAGACAATCGCTCTGATCAGACCGATATGAAAAACAGATCGTTACCCGACTTTTTAACTTATGAGACCGAAATTAAAAAACACAAAGGACTAGAAAAATACCTGGACTTGAATCGTTTTTCTATTGCACTCGCCTATAGAATGGAAAATGATATTAGAAATGCTACTTTTTACCAGCAAAAAATCAATTTAAAAAATTTAAGCTCCAAACAACAAAAGCTTTTACTCATGAGCAGGCTGCAGCTTAAATCCTTAAAACGCACTCAGAAGATTCTGGGGAATCTGGGATTGCATCTCCGAGCTGGTGATTAAAACCTATAAAATGAAGCTTAAGATATCGTAGAATAGAAGACTTCTTTATCTCTAAGATAATCTAACTCCTCGAATTCGTGAGAAGCCAGTACCAAACACATAGCTCCACTGGAAAAATCTGTCAACTCTCTCCATACCATAGTTGGAATTAACAATCCCTTATTGGGCTTGTTTAAAGTAAGGGTTTGTTTCTCCTTACCATTATCCAACTCTACCGTAAAACTACCAGAAACGGCTATTAATAATTCCATACATTCTTTATGTGCATGACCACCTCGATGTGAATCGCTAGGAACATCGTATAAATAATAAACACGCTGGATTTTATACGGAATGGTATCTTTTTCCAGTACGGCTAGATTACCTCTTGGATCTGTTATTTTAGGAATGTCTATGATTTTGTAATCCATTAATTTGATGATTCGTTAATTTGATGATTGCTGAGTTCAACCCATAAGTGCAACAATCTTATTATTTAGGACTTCAATAGGATTGTTATAATTAAATTTTCTAACTGGTCTGTAATTTAGTAATCTTTCTACTTCTTTTATTCTCTTATCGGTAACTTTTCTAAGGTCTGTTTTCTTAGGAAAAAACCTTCTTATGACGCCGATTCTATTTTCAACTGTTCCTTTGTCTTGTGATGTATATGGTCTAGTGAAATAGGTTTTTACGTTTAAATCCTTAGCTATTTTATGATGGTATGCAAACTCTTTTCCATTATCAAAAGTGATAGTTTTAACCCATGATGTACTAAAGTTGGTTAATCTAGTTTTCATTTTCTCATAGACTTCATCAGCATTTTTACTACTTAATTTTTCTATCATAGTTATTAGAGTTGTTCTATCAGTCATTACTAACAATGCTGATTTATGTTCTTTACCCATCATTAAATCAACTTCTATATCTCCAATTCGCAATCTCTTTGAGACAACTTCTGGACGAGCTTCAATACCGACTCTTCCAGTAATGGCGCCTCTATTATCTTTCACGTTTTTACGTTTCTGTCTACGCCCATTATGACGTAAATGCTTGTGTAAATCCTTATACTCAGAGTGCTCTCTATGATTACTATGCTTTGCAGTCCAGATCCATTTATAAATTGTCTCATGACTTACACAGTTCTCAGACTCTTTTGCTAAACGATCTGATATAAGTTCTGGACTCCACTTTTCATAACTCATCAAACTAGCGATGCGTTTCTTTAAATGATCATTTAGGAGTACTCGCTTTGTTTTGTCACTATGACGTTTATCCGTTTTATGCTGGGCGTGCTCACCTATGTATAAGCCTGCTGTCCTACCTCGTTTAGTGATATTGCGCTTTAACTCTCCACTTATTGTACTGCGATGAACACTCAACTGTTCTGCAATCTTAGTCTGCGATAATCCTATATTGAATAAGGATTGTATTTGATACCATTGTCCAAGGCCTAGATGTTTGTAATTTTTCATGCAAGACGAATATAAATACTGAGCCTAAAACAGATGGGGCTAGCCCCATCTGTTTTAAATATTTATGTTGCACTTGTTACTTGAACTTAGACATATTCCTCTTTCTGTTTTGAAAAAGTATCTATAATAATCAAATCTAAAAGTTGCATTTATTAGTTGAATTCAAGTCATAAATGTTAATATTCGTTAATTTATTTAGTCAAACTTAGTTTAATGAAAGTCAGCTAATTATTACTTGAACTTAGAATTTGAAATAATCCTCAGCTCCATCTTGAAAGATTTTCATTTTATGTTTTAACTCAAAGAAATTAGTTACCAAACCTTTTCTAAACAAAAAGAAACCATATTTCCATTTCATAAAAGTAATATTTCTTTTTAAGTAAGCTGCTAGTGCTCCTCTTGAGTAGACCAAACGATCACTAGTTGCTTCCTCACTAGAGTTCAGCGCTTGATGTTTTACAATTGTTTTATTGACAAAATACGGTGCTAAATCCTGACAAAGCCCTTCATTTAAAAATACAAAATTCTCGCTATCTTGAAATTGCGCTCCTAAACCAAACCTCTCGTCAAAACTTAATCTCTCCCCTAAAGAATCTTTTTTAAAAGTGATTTCTGGAGATAAAACACTGCGCAAACTTGTCCTATTATGCGGCTGTTCTTTTAATGGATAATCCCAGTACAACCGCCCATTTTCAATAACTTCCGTTTGAAATGTTATGATACTGTTCGTCACTCTGTTGTGTGTACTTACAACATGTTCTATCGCATCTGGCATCACCAAACAATCATCGTCCAAAATCCAGCACAAGTCTTTGGTGCTGTTTTCAATAGCTAGATTCCGGCTTTTACTCAATCCTAGTTTGTTGACGTTAATCACTTTGATATGTTCCAAGTCAGAGCTTGCGGTGTTTGCTTCTGTTTGATTGATCACCAGTATGTTTGCCTTAACATCGGCAAGCGGTTGTTGAAACATAGATTCCAGAAACGATAGGTCATTGCGATTCATGGTCGCAATGAGAATTTCTAAATCTGTATTTTTATAACTGGGCAACTGCTTATCTTTACCTCAAAGATACTTCTATATGCGCATATTGCTGGTAGGTGAATACAGCGGTTTTCATAATGCCTTAAAACATGGACTACAACAATTAGGTCATGAAGTCAACATCGTGGGCGATGGCGATGGTTTTAAACGCTTTCCTGTAGACATAGAAGTAGGCAGTTCTTATTTTGAACAAAGCTGGTTGCATCGCAAAATAAAAGTAGGCTGGTGGAAGCTCACGGGTCGTAATTTAGAAGATCGCTTGAAGTTAGCCCGCTTTCGCGAAAGCGAGAACCTCTTAATAAACCACGACATTATACAATTTATCAACTCAAATCCATTTGGGTGCGAGCCTGATATAGAGAAAATAATGATCGATTTCCTTATTAAAAATAATGACACATCATTTCTTATAGCTTGCGGCGATGATTATGAATACGCCAAATACCTTACCGAAGAACACCTAGGTTATAGCATCCTAGAGGCCGTAAAACAGGATCCGAAAAATAAAAAAGAGCTCTTTCACACTTATAAATATTTAGGAGACGGCTATCGAGATAATTATTACAACATCATAAAAGCATCAGTAAAAATTATACCGAGTAATGTGGATTATGCGATGGCTTTAAAAAACCAAGGGAAAGCAACCGCGATCATTCCTGCTGCTATTAACTGTTCTAAATTCCACTTGCAACTCAACGAGAATATAGACCAGATTCATATTTTTATGGGAATTAACCGGGGGAATTATTGGAAAAAAGGTATCCATTATTTTGAGGAAGCGCTAGAAATCATCAAAACAAAATACGGAAAAAACATACAGATTACGATCGCAGAAAACCTTCCTTATCAAGAATACATTACCAGCTATAAGAGCGCGCATATTTTACTAGATCAAGTACTTTGCTATGATCAAGGTTATAATGCACTGGAAGCAATGGCTCAAGGTAAAGTGGTCTTTTCTGGAGGTAGTGAGTTGTATTTAAAAGCCCATAATTTAGATGCTATTGCCGTCATCGATGCACAGCCAGATGTCACCTATTTAGTAGATCAACTGTCTTTGCTGATCGATCAACCAAAAAAAATTCTTCAAATAGGAAGAGCAGCTAGAAAGCATGTGCTAGAATATCACGACAGTATCAGGATAGCAAAAGCCTATGAACAACATTACCGCAACATATTTTAGATCCATTGATTAGCTTGCTTATTTTAAACAAGCCTTCATTTGTATTTGCACAATTATAAAGACGTACCAGAACCTTATGAGGTAGTAGATATGCCGCTAGGTTGGTATTTTATTGTTGTTTTTGAAAGAAGGCTAAGCTTGTATTAGACTTTCTTTGAAGGGAAGGAATATATGGACTTAAGTATTGTTTTCTGTAGTGTGTAAAAATTGGATTTTAATTTCCTACTACCTGTTTTTCCATTGTATATCCATACCAGGAAAGTCTTCACTGGTTTTTTCTTTAGCTTGTTTAGGAATGAGAAACTCAAACTCTAAGGCTACTTCAAGACCGTCATCCAGATAGAACAACATGGTTTCTTCTCCTTCGTAATCACAAATCACAATAGCATGAATTTCATGAACAGCAAAGTATTCATCCTTTACTTCTTGAGGTTCTATAAACTCAAAAGAATGTAATACTTGTGCGCCTTTAAAATAATCTATCTGCTGTAAGTAGAGGTCTTTTTCCATATGGCAAAGGTAAGATTTTAAGAGGTTGAAAAAGCTAGTTTAGCTATGAATCGATTGATATACATTTTATTAATTCTTACAGAGCAAGTGCCGCCGAATTAAAAGAGTAAAGCATACCTGTTTTATTGCCATATGCGTACTCCTATTCCATAGCAAAAATTTTGTAGTAAGCTTTCTAACTGCCAGCCATAAAAAAAGCCAGTTCACAAGAACTGGCTTTAAATTTAAAATGAATTTTATCTTTTTAATTATACCGTACGATTTACATCAAAAGCTTCTAGTAATTGTGCTACTCGTTGCACAAATTTTCCACCCAGGGCTCCGTTGACTACTCTATGGTCGTAACTATGCGACAAGAACATTTTCATTCTGATACCTATAAAGTCTCCTTCTGGAGTTTCTACTACTGCTGGAACTTTTCTTATGGCTCCAAGAGCTAAGATTCCAACTTGTGGCTGATTGATAATAGGAGTTCCTAACACAGATCCAAAAGTACCTACATTAGTTACCGTATAGGTTCCACCTTGAGTATCGTCTGGTTTTAACTTACCTGTTCTTGATCTGTTTGCAAGATCATTTACTGATTTTGCCATGCCTACCAAATTCAATTGGTCTGCATTTTTGATAACAGGTACAATTAAGTTACCATCTGGTAAGGCAGCTGCCATCCCTAAATTGATGTTTTTACGCTTGATAATTCTATCTCCATCAATAGCGACATTCATCAATGGGAATTCTTTTAAAGCTTGTGCCACCGCTTCCATAAAAATAGGCGTAAAGGTAAGGTTCTCGCCTTCTCTTTGTTTAAAGCCGTCTTTATGTTTCTTTCTCCAGTTCCAGATATTAGTAACATCACATTCTATAAAACTTTGAACATGCGCACTAGTTTGGACCGATGCTACCATGTGATGAGCGATGAGTTTCCCCATACGAGTCATTTCTATAATCTCATCTTCTCCATTTACAGAAATAGGAGTTGCAGTAGGAGCTTGTTTAGGAGCCGCAGCATTTGATGCTGGTGCTGGTGCTGCTGGAGATTTAGGCGCTGTAGAAGTAGTTGCTACTTTACCTGATTTTTTATCGGCCACATATTTTAAAATATCGTCTTTAGTAACACGACCATCTTTTCCTGTACCAGAAATAGACTCTAATTCTGAAAGGGAAATGTTTTCTTCTTTGGCAATATTTTTAACAAGTGGGGAGTAAAAAGCATCACTATCTTCATAGCTCACACTTTCGGTCACTTGTTTGATTTGGTTTTCAACTTCAGCTGCAGCAGTTGTTATTTCTGGCGTGCTAGCTGCTAATTCAGATTCTGTTGCAGCAGCGGGAGCGTCTCCACTGTCTTCCCCTGCGATTTCTATAATGGCAATCGTTTGTCCTACTTGAACGACATCATCTACTTGAAATAAAATTTCCACTAGTGTACCATCTACCTCGCTAGGCACTTCACTATCTACCTTATCAGTAGCTATTTCTAATACAGGCTCATCCATCTCGATGGTGTCGCCGACATTTTTAAGCCATGAAGTAATTGTAGCCTCTGCCACAGATTCTCCCATTTTAGGTAATTTCAGTTCAAATTTTGCCATAACTAATTAGGTACTATAACGTTTTCAATTAGTTTGCAAAAGTACAAATTAAAGACTTTACAATTGCGAATTACTCACTGATATAGGAATATTTTAAAATTCGTTGTCGATCGTCTAAAGAATCTAATGTTCTATTGCATATTTTTCACCTCTCCACGAGAGGTACTGCTGTCACTTCCTATACAAAAATCTCTTTTTTGTGCTATAAATCTATAACTATGCTTAGTGTTTTCAGACATATACTTCATGATAGCTGTTAGTTCTAAACTTTTCAAATCCCATAAAATTTGAAACCCTGTCGTCTCCTTACTTTTTAACTGCTCCAAGCTCAAACAGGTCATTTTATCTAATTGAAAAGTAGGGTCATCAGTAACTAGAACGATCTCTGTAAAGTCATTCCTGTTGGAGTTTTCTGTGCTCCTAGGGAAAGCAATCATGCCTTTAATCAATAGATCAATAGCGTTTTTCTCTACTGCCGATTGCCTAAAATATTTATCATAAAACAAGCCCATCGCACCATAAAACCGTTGGAGGTACAGCTTGTCTTTTACCGTACTTTCTCCTTTGAAGTGAATCACTTTTTGATCCCCTAAGTAATAATTTTCATAGCCTTTTTGTAAGGCCGTATAACTCAAATCGATGTCCTCTCCGTACATGAAATAACGCTCGTCAAAGCCACCACACTCATCGTAGACTTTCTTATTACAAAACATAAAGGCTCCTACCAGCACGTCCACTTTTCCTTTTTCGTTTTGATCGACTTCATGATAATAATAACCGCTGCTGTTACCCAACATTTTTTGCCTAGCCACCTTGGGTGTTGGAATGTGTCTTTTACTTTCTGGCAAGAAGGCTCCAGTTCCGTCTATAAGTTGGGCTCCTATAAAACCTGCTTTGGGTTCCGCTTTCCCTTCGACAAGCTCAGGGCGGCGCGCGAAAGCTAAACATTCTTCAAAAACCTTCTCCCCTACTAATGTATCTGGATTTAAAATACAGAGGTAAGTCCCTTGGGCTTTTGCTACGGCAAGATTATTCCCTTTTGAAAAGCCGTAATTCTCCTCGTGAGCGATCACTTTTACACGACCCGCATAGACAGATGCTAACATCTCTAAACTGGAATCTATAGAGTTATTGTCTGCAACGATGATTTCTGCTTCTATGTTTTTGGTAGCTTTTAGAACGCTATACAAACAGAGCTCTAAAAAAGCTGCGGTATTGTAGTTGAGTATGACTATGGATAATTCCAACGGCTAATTTTTAAGCGAATTCTCGTAAGGAACCCGGTGCAAAATACTTCTCCCTAAAGTTACCTCATCTGCAAATTCCAGCTCATCTCCTACAGCTATTCCTCTGGCGATAGTGGACGTATTCACCTCTAATCCATCGAGCTGTTTGAAAATATAGAAATTGGTGGTGTCTCCCTCGATAGTTGGACTGAGAGCAAAAATGATTTCAGTAACTCCTGCATTTTTAACACGTTCTACTAAGGACCTTACCTTAAGATCTTGTGGTCCTATACCGTCCATAGGGCTGATTTTGCCTCCTAAAACATGATACAAACCTCGGTACTGACTGGTATTTTCAATGGCCATCACATCTCTTATGTCTTCTACCACGCAAACAATGGTTTGATCGCGGCTGTGACTAGCACAAATTTCGCAAATCTCTACATCGCTCACATTATGGCACTGCTTGCAAAAGTTCAAATCGTGACGCATTCTTAACAATGCTTGAGAAAGGGCATCTGTATTTTGCTCTGGCTGCCGCATAAGGTGCAATACCAGTCGCAATGCCGTACGCTTGCCTATTCCGGGTAATTGCGATACTTGATCGACGGCTTCTTCTAAAATTTTTGAGGAGAAATTCATGAGTTGCGAAGATAGAAAAGAGTTGTTAGGTGCGCGTCTTTAAAAGCAAACTTAATTAGATCTCGTTTCTAGTTCAATAAAAGCTTGTTAATTCCAACACTGAAGCCTCCTTTGTCCTCTCAGATAGTTCCTCCAAGGGAGGCAAATCTGATCAAAAAACATCGAGAATTTTCCAACCAATTCTGACCTGCCACGGAATGACTTATTTTAATTACTTAACCGATGCGAGACCTCAAAGATTTTAAAACCCTTTGAGCTTTGATAAGTAGTTATACAGCATCTCGATAAAACTAACCGATTCCGCTATACTGCGCAATGATAGATGGAGGTTTTTTCTAGCATCATTAAATGCGTTTAACAGCTAGACCTTGTACTGAATTCTAAGAAATCACATATAAATCGCTACGGCGATTTTAGGGAACTTGGGCTACTGCCCAAGATGAATCATCGCAAAAACGGCATAATTGATCATGTCTTGGTAATTAGCATCCAGCCCTTCTGACACAATGGTTTTTCCTTGATTGTTTTCTATTTGCTTTACTCGCAATAGTTTTTGTAAAATCAAATCGGTCAACGAACTTACTCGCATGTCTCTCCACGCCTCGCCATAATCATGATTTTTATCCATCATTAATTGTTTGGTTACCGCCACATGATGATCGTATTGAGCTAGAGACTCTTCTAGTGATAAATCAGGCTGCTCTACAACTCCTTTATCTAGTTGCACTAGAGCCATGATGGAATAGTTGATAATTCCAATAAATTCGCTTTCTTGTCCTTCGTCTACTTTTGACTCTGCCAAAGTTTGCAGTCCTCTGATGCGTTGCGCTTTTATAAAAATCTGATCTGTAAGTGATGGCAAACGCAGGATGCGCCATGCACTACCGTAATCTTTCATTTTATTAGAAAACAAATCACGACATTGTGTGATCACGACATCATATTGCTGGCTGGTTTGCGACATAAGGGCTATAAATTTTGCGTAAATTTCGCATTTAAAACTCAATTATCCACATTGAAGTGATTTATACTTTTACTATTTACTAAAAAATGAACCTTTTCCGCCCCTTTTTTGTCTTTTATAAAACTCATAGCGGTGCTATGCTGATTTAAAAAGACTTCAAATGAACAAAAAATGTTTAATTTTCGCTTTCATATTAAAAGTATAAATCCCTTCATTTCATGGCAACTATAAATTGTGCAGGTACACTTATCGACCTTTCTACACCTCACGTGATGGGCATTGTCAACTGTACACCAGATTCTTTTTACGACGGTGGAAAGCTTAAAAACGATGCCGCTATATTGAATCAGGTAGAGAAAATGCTAACTGAAGGCGCTACTTTTATAGACGTGGGTGGCTACAGTTCTAGACCTAACGGTACTGACATTTCTGTAAAGGAAGAGTTGTCCAGAGTTTTACCTGTTCTTGATTTGATTACCGCTCGTTTTACGATTAAGGGGTTGAGTTGTGACAGCTTTCGCGAAAGCGTGATAGAAAAAGCTATTCAACACGGTGCCAGTATTGTGAACGATATAAGCGCAGGTCTTTTATCGGAACCTATGCTTCAAACAGTTGGAAAGGCAAAGATTCCTTACATCATGATGCACATGCGTGGCACACCACAAACGATGAAGTCGATGACTCGTTATGAAGATATGGTGATAGAAATCAATCATTATTTTTCTGAACGCATTGCAGCCGCGCGAGCTTGCGGCATCAACGATATTGTGATTGATCCAGGTTTTGGCTTTGCAAAAACTCGTGAACAGAATTTTGAACTCTTGTCTGATTTAGAATTGCTACATGCACATCAGGTACCAATTCTCGCTGGAGTATCCCGTAAGTCTATGATTTATAAAACCTTAGAGATCACTGTCCAAGAAGCCTTAAACGGCACCACCGCACTTCACATGGCGTGTTTATTAAAAGGCGCTAAGATATTACGCGTTCACGATGTAAAAGAAGCTGTGGAAACTATACAACTGTATAATGAGATACCAATAAATTAATTCTATTTTAGCTCTATGGAACTTCCAGGATTTAGAATCATAGATTTGATAGACATATTGCTGGTAGCAGCAGTGGTATACTACTTATATCGTCTAGTTAAAGGAACTGCGGCGCTCAATATTTTTATAGGGATATTTATCATCTATTTGATTTACCAACTGACTGTTTTTATGAAAATGGAAATGTTGAGTCAGGCATTGGGTGCCGTTACCGGAGCTGGAGTAGTGGCATTAATTGTTGTTTTCCAACAAGAAATAAGGCGCTTCTTATTGATGTTGGGCTCTACAAAATTCACATCTCGAAAACGGTTTTTTAAACAGTTGCGTATTTTTCAAGAAGAACAGGATAACAACCACATGGTGGTCAATGAAATAGTAAAAGCTTGTGAGAAAATGAGCCTTACTAAAACGGGGGCTTTGATAGGTATTAAAAGAGATGGTTCTTTAGAATTTGTAAAAAACACTGGAGATGTTCAAGATATTTTAGTCAACTCTTCTATCATACAAAGTATTTTTTACAAAAACAGCACGCTTCACGATGGAGCTATGATCGTGGAAGGAAATAAAATCACTGCAACCCGAGTCATTTTGCCAATTTCTGAAAACAGAAAAATACCTCAACGTTTTGGCCTGCGACACAGAGCAGCTTTAGGCCTTACAGAACGCAGCAGTGCTATTGCTTTGATCGTAAGTGAAGAAACAGGACAAATTTCTTTAGTTCACGAAGGAGAATTTGAAACCTTTACCGATACCAAACAACTTGCTGCCAAAATAAAATCCCATCTCGCTTAATGGAACGTCATTCTAAAAACTGTAGTAAAATGCTTTATGCAGGACAGCACTTTTGTCCCAACTGCGGTTCCAGATGGGTAGATTATAGATCAACACCTCGTAAAATCACTACAGATTTATCAGAACGCTATTTGGGAACTGAAAATGTTTTTCTGATCACCATCCTTGGTTTACTGCGTTATCCTGAAGATGTGATCAACGGCTATATCAGTGGCCTATATCTAATACAACCCCAAGTTTTCTCTAACGTAAAAATGGTATAACTGATCATGGAAAGACACTGTAAAAACTGCAGCGAAATGATTTATGCTGGCAAGAATTTCTGTTCTAGCTGTGGCGCAAAATGGCTAGAGAATCGCATATCGATGAAGCAGGTAACTCAAGACTTCAGTGACCTTTACTTAGGTATAGACACTAAATTTGTGCGCACATTTATGGATCTTTTTAAAAAGCCTGAAGCCGTAATTACGGGTTATATGAATGGGCGTCGTGTGAATTATATGGACGCTATGCGCTATTTGTTATTAGCTCTATTTGTGACAGGTATCTATACTTTTGTTCTTAAAAACACAGGTTCTTTTGAAAACATCCTCGCTTCTCAAGAAGCTGCTTATGAGCAAATGAACTACAGTGCTGAGCAACTAGCAATGACTAAAAAAATCAATGAGGAGTTCGGTAAATATGTCTTTGATTTCCAAGGATTCTTTTTATTACTCACCATTCCATTTTTGGCATTAGCTGCTAGAATTACCTTTTGGGGTAAGAAGTATTTTAATTTTACAGAGCAAATGCTGTTCTACATGTATACCTATGGGCATTCTGTAATTGTCACCACCCCATTTACGATACTTATCATTTTGATATTCCCCAACGCTGTGCTCTATTTAGGATTTGTAAGTTTCCCATTGATGTATCTCTATAACATGTATTGTTATAAAAGATGCTTTAAGCTACACAACCGGACTATAATTTCAAAAACGTTGATTTCGTTTTTTGTGATATTGGGCTTATTTATAGCTGTAATTACAGTCGCCGGTATTATAGGAATTATGGTTGGTATACTACTTAAGGCAACCAGTGTTATTTAAGCCACTTCTTGTTTTAAGAACTGCACTTCATAAAGATTTTTATAATAGCCGTTTTCTTTTTCTAAAAGCTCGCTGTGTGTACCCATCTCTACGATCTCCCCTGCGTCCATCACGATAATTTTATCTGCTTTTTTGATGGTTGCCAGTCGGTGAGCGATGACTATGGAGGTACGTCCTTCTGTAATGATATCCGTGGCATCTTGAATCAATTGCTCACTGTAAGAATCTACAGAACTGGTGGCTTCATCAAGAATTAAAACGCTTGGATTAGACACATAAGCTCTTAGAAAAGCAATCAACTGACGTTGTCCAGAACTCAGCATCACTCCTCTTTCCTTAACGTTGTATTGATAGCCATTAGGCAAAGCCATGATGAATTTGTGAACCCCAATTTTCTTTGCAGCTGCAACCACGTCTTCTTCGGTTATTTCTGGATTTTGAAGTGTAATGTTGTTTAATATAGTGTCTGCAAACAAGAAAACGTCTTGTAGCACAACAGCTATTTGTGATCTAAGTGATGTTAATTGATAGGCTTTCGCGGAAGCGGAATCAATCAAAATCTCTCCACTATTAATTTCATAGAAACGCGATAACAAATTGATAATCGTAGATTTTCCTGCTCCGGTGGCACCAACTATAGCGACCGTTTCTCCTGCGGCTACCTTAAAACTCAGGTTTTTCAAGACCAACTCATTTTCTACATAACCAAAATCTACATTTTTAAATTCGATGTTCCCCTGAAGATCTGAAGCGATCAACGCCCCACTATCTTCTATTTGAGATGTTGTATCCAAAATTCCAAAAACACGATTTGCAGCTACCATTCCCATTTGTAGGGTATTGAATTTATCGGCAATCTGTCGTAAAGGTCTAAAAAGCTTTTGCGATAGATCGATAAACATCACGATCGTACCTATTTCTACAATGTTTACTTCACCGCCTATATTGATCACCACACCTATATAAACGATAAGACCTATAGTGATGCTAGACGCCATCTCTGCAATAGGAAAGAAAATAGAGTTGTACCAAACCGTCTTTACCCAGGCATTTCTATGTTTATTATTGATCTCTTTGAACTGCTCGTACTCTATTTTTTCACGATTAAAGATTTGCACAATCTTCATTCCCGTCACTCGTTCTTGAACAAAAGAATTGAGATTACTTACTTGACTACGCACTTCTTCAAAAGCCACCTTCATCGCTTTTTGAAAAACCCTAGTAGCATAAAGAATAAATGGCATGACAATTAGCGCAATTAGAGTCAATTTCCAACTAGACAGAGCCATGAATGCAAGAACTACAACCATTTTCAACAAGTCTGAAATGATAACAAATAGTCCCTGAGAAAATATACTAGCGATGGTTTCTATATCACTTACTGCTCTAGTCACTAACTTTCCTACCGCACTTTTGTCAAAATACTGCATTTTGAACCCCATCATGTGTTTGAAAAGCTTCAATCGCAAATCTCTAATCACCTGCTGCCCCAGCCAGTTAGCGTAATAGATAAAACTGAGTTGTAGCAATACTTCTACTATAAGGACTGCAATCATCAACCCCATGAGCCCTATAAAGCCGCCATATTCCATACCCAAAATGGTATTCAACCCATTAAACTCTTTAGGAATAATGTGATTATCTATAGCAACCTTAATTAAATAAGGCATTCCGATGGCCACTACAGCTATCAAAATAGCACTGAGCGCTACAAAGTAATAGGTGAGTTGGTAAGGTTTAGTAAAAGACAGCAGCCTTTTAAAAAGTCCCAAGTTAAAAGCGTTACCTGAAGTTGATGCCATATTATTTTAATAAATGCGCAATTTTAGAACGCAATTCTTCTTCTTTTTGAGTACCGATAATATATTGCTTATCGGCAGTTTTGATATGTATTCCTTTAGAACCTCTTACATTATAAACCGTTCCGTAACTGGTCCATATTCTAATACCCCAGCCACCTACAAATCCATAATCGATGATTTGCGCCTGTTTTAAAGCATCCCAAAAAAATTCTCTTCTTACAAATGGGAAAAAAGAAACGGTTATTTTCTCATCGGTGATGGTTGTGGTCATTTTAGAGGCTAAAAATAAAACCAAAATACCAACGACTAGGACACTTGTGATAATTTTATCAATAGTCCATTGATCTACAAAGCTTTCTGACCAATTAAAAAATGATGCCGGGATTAATAATAGACCCAGAATAATTACCCACAACCACCACTGATCAAATTTTTGAGTTTCTTGAAATAAGGTCTTATCTGTCATAAAAATAATTCATTAGGATAATGGATTTGAGTCAAAAATAAACCTTCAGCAGGAGCACTTGCACCAGCTTGACCTCTATCTTTTGAAGCTATGATTTTATGCATGTCTTCTACGGTCTTTTTACCATAGCCTATATCTAATAGAGTTCCTACAATTGCCCTTACCATATTGCGCAAGAATCGGTTTGCGGTAATATGAAAGATTACTTTGTGCTCTTGGAATTCAAAATGAGCTTCGGTAAGATCACATATAAAAGTTTTTACATCTGTATTGGTCCGAGAAAAACATTCAAAATCTTTGTATTGAGGTAGAATTGCAGCTGCTTGTTGCATCAGCTCAAAATCTGGCTTTCTAAAAAGCACGTAAGCCTGTCGTACTTGAAACGGATCTGGTCGCAGTAAAAAATGATATTCATAAGAACGTTTATAGGCATGAAAACGCGCATGAGCATCTTCCTTCACTGATTTGATATTGTAAACGGCGATGTCTTTAGGTATCCATCTGTTCAATCGGTACACTAAATGTTTTAGATCAATTTCTCCTGCAACATCAAAATGAGCGACCATATGTCCTGCATGAACTCCAGCATCAGTTCTTCCCGCACCTTGAACAACTATTTTTTCACGTAACATTTTTTGCAAGCCATCTTCCAGCACTTCTTGCACAGAAATACTTTGTGGCTGTCTCTGCCAGCCATGATAGGCAGTACCGTCGTAAGCCAGCTCTATAAAATATCTTGATTTTTCTTGCATTGGTACAAAGATAAGTGGAATGAATTTGAAATCGAACTGGAAATCGAACTGGAAATAGATTCATTTGATGTGGAAATTCTGACGAATGACTTGTCGCGTTCCCTTCGAGAAACCACGTGACGACAAACAACAGTCTTTTTCTTGTAGAGATTTTGACGACAGACTGGCTCGTATATCGCTGCGCTTTTAACTTTGCTGACGAAATACAAACGACTTTTTGACGAAAGACTTGCCGGTTATCGCGGCGCTTTTAACTTTGCTGACGAATTATCGAAGGACTATTTTGTGCTGCTGGAAAATCGGTGTGCAGAGAGTATTCATCTATGGATATTATACAACGCTGATTTGTTCAGCATCCAGTAATCATTCTCGATGAAATTATAAACCTCAATAATAAAACCCAGCACCTTTATCTCATTGTCCTGCGGACATTTCCCTAAGGATAACCTATATAACAAGATTTGCAGGTTGTCAAATAACATCTTGATGATCACTAAAATTCTGATACATAATGGATCCCAGATAAATTTGGGAACAGACACCTTGCTTCAATTATATGATCTCTAAGCCAAATTTTCTGGGAGGACAAAAGATGTTCTATCGCCACGAGATCTTCCAAAGGAAACACGAGCCGTCTTCTCCCAGTCGTCGGTCGTCACGAGAGTTCCCGAAGGGAACGCAAGAAGTCGGTTGTCGCTTCTTACTCAAAAACTCACCGCTCAAAGCTCAAAGCTCACAGACTCATAGACTATAAGTAGCTTTGTAACATGAAAATATTGCTCCTTTCTGACACACACACAATCATCTGGATGATTTCATAATCAACCACTTTGCCTTAATTATATAATTCCTCCATCAAATTTTCTGGGAGGACAAAAAAAGCTGTTCTATCGCCACGAGATTTTCTGTAAGAAAAGCAAACCGTCTTTTATCGGTCGTCTATCGTCACGAGAGTTCCCGAAGGAATATCGAGCCATCAGTCGTCATTTCAAACTCAAAAACTCACCGCTCAAAGCTCACAGACTCATAGACTCATAGACTCATAGACTCATAGACTATAAGTAGCTTTGTAACATGAAAATATTGCTCCTTTCTTACACACACACAATCATCTGGATGATTTTATAATCAACCACTTTGCCTTAATTATATAATTCCTCCATCAAATTTTCTGGGAGGACAAAAGCTGTTCTATCGCCACGAGATTTTCTGTAAGAAAAGCAAACCGTCTTTTATCGGTCGTCTCTCGTCACGAGAGTTCCCGAAGGGAACGCAAGAAGTCGGTTGTCGCTTCTTACTCAAAAACTCACCGCTCAAAGCTCACAGACTCATAGACTCATAGACTATAAGTAGCTTTGTAACATGAAAATATTGCTCCTTTCTTACACACACACAATCATCTGGATGATTTTATAATCATCCACTTTGCCTTAATTATATAATTCCTCCATCAAATTTTCTGGGAGGACAAAAAAAGCTGTTCTATCGCCACGAGATCTTCCAAAGGAAACACGAGCCGTCTTCTCCCAGTCGTCGGTCGTCACGAGAGTTCCCGAAGGGAACGCAAGAAGTCGGTTGTCGCTTCTTACTAAAAAACTCACCGCTCAAAGCTCACAGACTCATAGACTCATAGACTATAAGTAGCTTTGTAACATGAAAATATTGCTCCTTTCTTACACACACACAATCATCTGGATGATTTTATAATCAACCACTTTGCCTTAATTATATAATTCCTCCATCAAATTTTCTGGGAGGACAAAAAAAGCTGTTCTATCGCCACGAGATCTTCCAAAGGAAACACGAGCCGTCTTCTCCCAGTCGTCGGTCGTCACGAGAGTTCCCGAAGAGAACGCAAGAAGTCGGTTGTCGCTTCTTACTCAAAAACTCACCGCTCAAAGCTCAAAGCTCACAGACTCATAGACTATAAGTACCTTTGTATCATGAAAATATTGCTCCTTTCTGACACACACAGTCACCTAGATGATTTTATAATCAACCACTTTGCCTTAATTATATAATTACTCCATCAAATTTTCTGGGAGGACAAAAAAAGCTGTTCTATCGCCACGAGATTTTCTGTAAGAAAAGCAAACCGTCTTTTATCGGTCGTCTCTCGTCACGAGAGTTCCCGAAGGAATATCGAGCCATCAGTCGTCATTTCAAACTCAAAAACTCACCGCTCAAAGCTCACAGACTCGCAGACTATAAGTACCTTTGTATCATGAAAATATTGCTCCTCTCTGACACACACAGTCACCTAGATGATTTTATAATCAAATATATCAACCAAGCCGATGAAGTATGGCACGCAGGAGATATAGGCGATTTAAAAGTTACTGATCAAATTGCTACCTTAAAACCTTTACGAGCCGTTTATGGCAATATTGATGATGGCCAAGCGAGAATGCAGTTTCCTTTAAACAATAGGTTTATTTGTGAAGGAATGGATATTTGGATCACCCATATAGGCGGTTATCCAGGGAGGTATAACCAGCGCGTGCGGTCTGAGATCTACAACAACCCACCAGATCTATTTATTTGTGGCCACTCTCATATTCTTAAAGTGATCAACGATAAAAAGATCAATTGCCTGCACATGAATCCCGGTGCGATAGGAATGCACGGGTTTCATAAAAAACGCACCATGTTGCGATTTGAAATCAATGATGGAAAGATTAGTAACCTTGAGGTTATTGAGAAGGATCGGTAGTATTTGTTATATTAAATGCAAATTTTAGTAACCACATTGTTCATATTTATTTCTCACGTTATTTAACAGACTGGTAGGTCACGATTAATTAAAAAACCAAACTATCATTATTACCGCACTATTCTTAAGTTTTCAAAACTAAAAAAGCTGCCTAATCTTATGATTAGACAGCTTTTGATTTGATAGTTTTTCTTAGAATTACTTCAAAATGATCTTTTTAGAAACATTGAAACTCGGAGAACTAAGAGTCAAGATGTATGCTCCTTCTGGAATCGCTGATGTATTTACAGTAAGATGACCTTGACCACGATTATTATAATCTTTATTCAATAATACTTGTCCTAGCATATTTACAATACTTATCTGTACATCTTCTTGTTCAAATAATGGAGAAATGATATTAAGCTGCCCATTTTCAGATGGATTAGGAAACACGGTTACATTGATCTCACTAACTGAAAGAGTTTGATCTACTTCAAATTGTACTAGAAAACGATTAGCATCACTGCTCGCTGTCTGAGAATCAATTACATCAAAGTCATAGACATTTGAACCTGAATACATAATTGTAGCACTATTTACATAATTATCTACTAACACTGCGTGATAACCTTGAGGCAAGTTTACCTCTAACGTTAATTGATAGTCTGATCTATTGTGACCTATCAATTGCAATTGCAAAACTTCATTATCCTGAGGCAACTCTCGATGCTTTATACTATAATTTCCAGATTGAGTTAAGCTAGAAAGACTTTCATATTGATTAAACAACTTTGGTGCATCAAGACTATTGATAATATTTTGATCATCAAATTTCAGATTAAATCTATCCAATATTAGGTTTGAATCATCAGAAAGTGCCAAATCAATGGAATAAGGATTCGTTGGCGTACTAAAAGTGGAATTAGAAAATTGAGATGGAGTTTTAGAAGCTTCGTTGAATGTTAATGAGGCATCTCCGTTAGTATCTGTAAGAACAAAAAATGCTTGCCCTGGTTGGATAAACTGACGAGAATCTTGAGCTCCAGAAACATCGACGGTCTCATAAAGCCCAGATGTACTCAAATTAGGATTCCATATGTACATAAAGTTAGGATTAATATTTGATTTCGGTAAACTCTCAAAATCTACTATAGCTTGATAAGGGTTACCTATAAAGCTGAAATCGCCTGCTTGTCTGCTTAATGCTCCAGCATCGTTACCGCCTAATACATTACCTACAAGGTTCACATCACCCAAACTTAAACTTCCTTTTGCTCTTAAAGTAACATTACTATTGACTGGTTGTTGAGTACTGTTAGTGAGATCAAAATTTCTATCTCCACGTATAAAAAATCGATAGGCTCTTCCTGAAGTTAGGACTTCTGTATCTGTATTAGAAATCGCTTGCCAAGAATCAAGTAGGTGTTCATAAGTAAATAAAGAAGGATTTCCAGTTGCAGTTGCATCAAAACCATTTGCTCCTGTCATGCTTCCAGTAATATGTGTACCCAATCCAGCAGGAGAATTACCACTCTCTTGCCAGTTTTCATAAATACTTCCAGTTGAATTTACCGAAGAGGTAATGAATCTATATGCACGTCTAGTGTTATCAAATGCTGGAACAAAACGTTCAACAGTTGCAGGACCATTAATATTACTACTTGAATTTGTTAATAATTGTCCTATTCCGCTCGCATCACTTTTAAAAATCAAGTCTCCATCATTATTATTATCGATACTACCTGTTAAATTTAGGGTGGCACCAGACTGTACGGTAAGCGACTTAGAATTATTGATAGATACATCAGCATCTATTGTTAAATCATTTGCAACAGTTACATTGTGATTAATAATTGTTGCTTCATTTGCAGCTGGCAATGCTCCGTTGATCCAAATGCTTGAATTACTAAAATCACCATTAGTAATAGTCGTATTAAAATTAGGTGTAAATGACACACCTATGGAAGGAATTACTTCAGGACCAAAACCTATGAAGTTAAATGAAGCTGTACCTGCAGCATCGGTAATAGTCAATGCAGATGGATTCAAAACAAAACTTGATGGACTAGATATCAATCCATAATTCATACTGTAATTTTTACTTTCGCTGGCTCCTAGCAATGGAACGTCATTAACATCAAAAGTCGCCGCTCCTCCAGTTAAATTAGGCTGTGTAAGTATGGAGATAAAATATTTTCCTGATGGAAGCGTACCTAATGGCGCTCCTGTATTTGCATTTACTATGTTGGTAACAGATGCTGTATTATAAACTCCTCTAGCAACGGTTGTACCCAAACCATTTAATGTTGCAACTCCCAAACCTACTTGTAAAAGTTCAGAATTATCATCAATAATTCCATTAGTATTAACATCATTGATCGAATATACAATAACAAATAACGATTGAGAACTAGCACCGTTAAAGCCATTTCTCAACATATAACTAAATTTTATTTCATTAATTTCTAAGCCCGTACTAGTTGTATTATTGAGATTGAATACAGAGCCGAACTCCCATGCACTCAACGGGCCACCACCGGGAAAGATCGTACGAGTTGCCTCGGGATTATTTGAGGTATCTAGACCTACTTTTGAAGCATAATTATTTGCTGTTAAATCAAACAAATGAGAGACACTGTTATTAGTGGTATCAACGTCTGTGCCCGTAAAACTAGTTGTATAAGTTGCTCGATAGCTTCCAATTGTCATCCAACTTGTGTCATTAAGAAGACCGGTAAGTGAAACACCAGAACTAGGTGCTATATCTTGAGTAGCAGCTATAATTTGTGTATGTACACTTGTCCATCCATTTGTAGCGTCATTTACTTCTATTAATAAATTTAGAGTAGGAGCTTCTGCGACAGTAACCGTTTCTACTCCAAAATTTAAAACGTTAGCTCCAAACGATATGTGACCGGCATGTGGAGCGATTTGGTTTAAAGGAAAATAACGATTACCAGTGATATGTACTTGATCTCCATTGGATAATAGATTGGAATCATCAATGACACCAATAGTAAGATCTTTTGCTACCGCATCTTCAATTGTAACATCGTCAATTATAGAAGAATAATAATCACCATCAAAAGTAAACTTAATTCTTCACTGAGTTAAAGTACTTAGACCACTGGTAGCCGTGGCAAAAACTACAGTTACTGTCTCTTCGGTCGAATTGTTGCTAAGAGAACGATAATCTACGGTTGTCATAGAAGTACCATCATCGGTTGAAATGGACACACTACGTTCTGTAGTATCAAAATCCCTAAAAAAACTAAAGAAATTAATTGAAAGTGCCGTGTTGGAATACCCTGTAAGATCTATACGCGGGCTAATAAGCTCACCTTTGTGTGGAGAAGGTGAAGTCCCTAGACCAAAAGCTCCTTGAGTACCTACATTATCCATAAAATCAGAATCAAATATTGCTACTCCATTTGCAGCACTAGTTGAAGCAACAGGTGTGGTTCCATTCCAGTAAGCACCTTGAGAATAACCCAACAGGCTTCTTGTCCAGTAGGCGGCACCTGGGGTACCATTTGCGCCAAAAACAGATAAAGCAGTCCAACTGTTAGTATTGTCAACAGCTGAGTAGCTGGTGGCTGTAACAAATCCATTTGCAAATTCTCCGTCAGATGCACCGACGGATGCTCCAGCACCCCATATAGGTGCTGAGTTAATTACAAAATTATTATTTTGTGATCCTCCTAATGCACCGTTAGATCGATCAGCCCTAGTTGGCCCAGAACTGGACACTTTTTCATTGATTGATGGAGTATCGCTCTGTTGTGCACTTCCTATCGCAATCCTATAAATAAGAGAGCAAAAAGATGTATTGTTTTTATCATGATTGAAACTTTGATAAGTTATAATCAAATGTAAAACTAAACGAGAAAAATTATATGTAATGTGCTAGCAAATATTTAACCTTTGTTAAAATAAGTTACAGTTGATATTTAAAAACCGCTTTCGCGAAAGCAAAACAGCCCAAAAACAAAAACCTGCGAGGTGGCGCCTCGCAGGTTTTTTCACTAATATTACTAAGATTATTGCGTTTATCGCAATCGATCTGCAGATTTTACGAGTTGTTCATCCTTTCTTATTGCCTTGTTAGCCAAGACGATTAAAACGATAGATAGGATAGGAATGAACATCCCAATGCCTTTCTCTGAAACCGCCGTTTCTCCAGACATCATTAGCGATTGATATACATAAACTCCTAGTATAAAAAGATTCAATAACAAATTTAAACGGTTCACAACGGTCTGTAATTGTCTATTTCTAAAAAGAAACAAAGCTATTACGGACATTAATGCGCTTCCCATAAAGAT
This sequence comes from Nonlabens sp. Ci31, assembly GCF_012974865.1. Lineage (NCBI taxonomy): Bacteria > Pseudomonadati > Bacteroidota > Flavobacteriia > Flavobacteriales > Flavobacteriaceae > Nonlabens > Nonlabens sp. Ci31. The sequence continues at coordinate 359,484 of NZ_CP043633.1, forward strand.
ACTAAAATACAGACTTTCATCCATACCTACAAACTCATTTCCTTCTCCATTTAAAAAATACTCCACGACCCAAATGAGTACGCCAGATACTAGCGCGGCAAGAAGTAAATAAACAGATTGTATGCGTTGTATCATTAATGCTATTTTCAAAAGCAAAGCAAAAATAGAACTTAATATTAAATAAAGTTCCAATTATCAAACCAAATAAATTAGAAATTTATTTTTATGACGGGATAAAACACGACCCCAACTATACTTCTAAAGTGCGCTGCGCAAATTACTATGCTTGGACTTTCGCTTCGTCTGTAAAGAACTATAATTCCTATTTGTTATCAAGCATTTTGAAATTGATTTACTATAACCTGCTAAAAAAACAACAGATATTAATTATTTAATGTATTATTGCAATGCTAATTAGGTAACCCGCTCTTTATAGGTTATGTAGCAGTTTTAAAAATTTTTCTGATAAATTTTGAACTTTAATTTCCCCTGATAACAATTTTACATTTCAATACAATACATGTTTCAAATAGCTGATTTAAAATCTAAAAAACTTCCTGAATTACAGGATATCGCAAAAGGACTAAATGTTCCTAAATTTAAACAATTGCGAAAACTAGATCTAGTTTACAAAATTCTTGACTTACAAGCTTCCAATCCAGAAGTAGTAAAAAACTTAGATCCTGAAGTCATCACTGCAGCGGCAACTACTGCTCCCGCAACTTCAGATAATAAAACCAACACTCCTTCCACTAGCGATGCTCCCCAAAAAGCACTTCAGAAAAGAGAGCCAAAACCTCGCAAAGAGAAAGCTCCTAAAGATGAAACTACCGGGACAAATGAGACTGATAAGGATGAAAAGGAAAGAAAACCTCGCGAACCTAGACCGAGGAAAGAAAACAATAAGCCTAATCCGCGTAGACCTCGTAACGAGAAAAACGACACAACTGACAATAATAACGATAACAACGAGTCAGAGGATACCAAAAATGGTAACCGTAAGGATAATCGCAACGATAACAGCGATAAAAATGACACCCGTAATAACAGCAACCGTCAGAAAAATCCGCGTAGTACCAGTAACACGAACCAAAATAACGTACCCAAAGGAAATAAGGATACTCGCAACCGTTACCGCGATCCAGATTTTGAATTTGACGGTATTATAGAAAGTGAAGGTGTTCTAGACATGATGCCAGATGGTTATGGTTTCCTACGCAGTAGTGACTACAATTACCTCGCTAGTCCAGATGACATTTATGTATCTCAGTCTCAAATCAGACTTTTTGGTTTAAAAACAGGTGATACAGTTTTAGGAATGGTACGCCCTCCTAAAGAAGGAGAAAAATATTTTCCTTTAATTAAAATTTCACAAATCAACGGACTTGATCCTAAAGTAATAAGAGACCGCGTGTCTTTTGAACACTTGACACCTCTTTTCCCAGATGAGAAGTTTAACCTTGCCGACAGACGCGCTAGTATTTCTACTCGTGTTATGGATCTTTTTGCTCCTATAGGTAAAGGACAGCGTGGTATGATTGTGGCACAACCTAAAACAGGTAAAACAATGTTACTTAAGGATATTGCAAATGCAATCGCAGCAAATAATCCTGAAGTGTACCAATTGATCCTTTTGATCGATGAACGTCCTGAAGAAGTAACTGACATGCAACGTAACGTAGATGGAGAAGTAATTGCCTCTACCTTTGATAAAGAGGCACACGACCATGTAAAAGTGGCTAACATTGTTCTTGAAAAAGCAAAGCGTATGGTAGAATGTGGTCACGATGTAGTGATTTTACTAGATTCTATTACAAGACTCGCGCGTGCCTATAACACGGTACAACCTGCAAGTGGTAAAGTTCTTTCTGGTGGTGTAGATGCAAATGCATTACACAAACCTAAGCGTTTCTTCGGAGCGGCTCGTAACATTGAAGGTGGTGGATCACTATCTATCATTGCAACAGCACTGACAGAAACAGGCTCTAAAATGGACGAAGTAATCTTTGAAGAATTCAAAGGAACCGGTAACATGGAATTACAACTGGATAGAAACATCTCTAACCGTCGTGTTTTCCCTGCCATCGACCTTACCTCATCTTCCACACGTCGCGATGACTTATTGCTCGATGAAAAGACCATGAAGCACATGTGGATTTTACGCAAGTATCTTGCAGATATGAATCCAGTAGAAGCCATGGAATTCATCTCTCAAAAAATGAAGAAAACTCGTAATAACGAGGAGTTCCTTGCTACTATGAATGAATAGTGTAATGATATAAATGATAATGCCCTACTTTTAGTGGGGCATTTTTTGTTCTCGCTTCCGCGAAAGCGGAATTACCATAAACTACATAGAAAACAGTAACTTTACTGTCTGTTACAAAATAAAAATAAAAACCTGCTGATCGCTGCCCACAAAGATTTGAGATAAATAAAAATCACAAATAACACAATGAGTACTAATTCTCATCGTTCCTTTAACATACCTTATCAAATGAAAACTCTTTTTTTATCACTGACCATTGTCTCTTGTTTTATCGCACAAGCTCAAAATCCAGAACCTACGCCTACCACCATAGATGTGCAGTTCAAAAACCTTATTGAGGAATCTAATAACTTTCAAGACTACAAGGTGATCAAGCAAGCACAAATCAATGAGTTGCGCAAGAATACCAACGAGCATATTCAAAAATTAAACGAGAACATCTCTTCATTAGAGACTTCTATCACCGCAAAAGACAGTAGAATTCTATCTTTAGAAAAAGAGCTTACTGGCGCAAATACCGCCCTTTCCAATGTGAAAGCTGAGAGAAATTCTATGAATTTTCTTGGAATCCAAACCAACAAAGCCGTTTACAATACGATCGTTTGGGCTATAGTTGCTGTTTTAGGATTTTTATTTGTCTTGATGACCATGCGATTTAAAAGTAGTAATTCTACTACTAAAGCAGCCAAACAAGAACTTAAATCAATAGAGGAGGAGCTAGAGGACTTACGACACAAATCCATCGAAAAAGTACAAAAACTAGGAAGAGAACTTCAAGACGAGCGCAATAAGCTCTCCAAGCTAAAAGGAGAAAAATAACCTGGTTATAATTCCTTTGTAAAGCGACTATATCAATATAGTTGCTTTTTTTATGGCATTAAACCTCTATACTTTGTAGTAGTAAGCAATACCTCCTCTTTCCGCTTCTTTAAACTTCTTTTTGCAAACCTCTTAACTTAACAAGCTCACATAAGAAAGCATAATAGAGCTCGCTGCCAAAAATTTCTCATGAGCAAAAAAGTCCTCATGATGTACTAACGACCCCAAATTAAAAGTCTGATACCGCAAAATCATAGGTCAATAAGTTTTTTCAAAAGAAAGTAAAATTTTATCTACGCCGCTGCCTAGTGGTGGTATAAGTGTTTAGATATGTTAACCTCTGTCAACTCACAATTTTTTTTTAGAATCAAAATAGCAGATCCTTATTTCATTTTAAAATATAGAATATGGATACGGTGAGAACTGAAAAATACCTCAACGACTTATTAGAAAAAACTTACGATGCTCAACGTGGCTATGCCTATGCTGCTGAAGTAATAAACCACGTACAATTAAAAAGATGGCTGGCACAACAAGGAGCAAGACGCACTGAATTTGCTGCTGTACTATTTAGAGAGATAAAAGGGATGAATAACACGCCAGAATTAGATGGCTCCTTTACTGGAGATACGCACAGAGGATGGATGAATATCAAAGCAGCATTAAGCCTACATAAAGATGAGGCTGTACCAGAGGAATGTTTGACCGGAGAGAAATATGCGATTCAAGAATACCATAAAGTTTTAGAACATAACAAAGAAATGCCTCCAAGTATTATTTCTATACTAGAAGCACAAAAGGATGAAATGCAATTGACAGTAAATGAAATCAGCTCTTTAGCGGATTTTGCCCATGATCATCATCTTTAAATTTTGCGATGGATAAAAGCCGCTCTTTTAGCGGTTTTTTTTATGCCTTACAATATCGTTTTAACTAATTTTAACATTTACTGATTTACTACAATAAGTACCTTGGTCTAACAAAACAAAACAGGTACTTATGAAAGTAGTAAAGCTTCTAGCCTCGGTGATTGTAATAACCGCTTTTATCTCTTGTAAAAATAGTTCGCAAGAAACTCAAACAGATAAAAACGCCTCTACCACTGAAATCTCCATCCCATTTGAAAAGCACACTTTAGATAATGGTTTAACAGTTCTTTTTCATGAAGACAAATCAGATCCTGTTGTCGCTGTAGCGCTTACCGCTCATGTAGGAAGTGCAAGGGAAAAAGAAGGGAAAACTGGTTTTGCACATCTTTTTGAACACCTATTATTCTTAGAATCAGAAAATTTAGGAAAAGGTGGACTAGACGCTATGAGTGCAAGAATAGGTGGCGCTGGAGCAAATGGATCTACCAGCCGCGATGTGACTAATTATTACCAAACCGTTCCTAAAGATGCTTTAGAAAAAATGATCTGGGCCGAAGCTGATAAACTCGGATACTTTATAAACACTGTGACCGATCCAGTGCTTGAAAAGGAAAAACAAGTTGTGAAAAATGAAAAAAGACAAAGCGTAGATAACAATGCTTACGGTCATGAGTCATACGTAGTTGGTAAAAACCTATATCCAGAAGGACATCCATACAATTGGCAAGTGATAGGTTCTTTAGAAGATTTACAAAACGCGTCTCTTCAAGATGTAAAAGATTTTTATAATGACTGGTACACACCTAACAATGCTGTTCTTACGATCGCAGGAGACTTTGATAAAGACCAAGCTCTAAAATGGGTAGAAAAGTATTTTGGCGAAATTAAAAGAGGTAAAGAAGTAGAAAAAACTAAAGTTGCACTCGTACAACTCAAGAGTAATAAGAACCTTTACTACGAAGATAATTTTGCACAAACCCCTCGTCTAGGAATGAATTGGCCTACAATTCCTAATTACCACAAAGACTCTTATGCCCTTAAAATTTTAGGAACTTATTTGTCTAACGGTAAAAAAGCCCCTTTGAATGAAGTAGTTGTTGAAGGTGATCAAGTGGCAGATCAAGCTTATGCCTATAATTATACTTCAGAGCTTGCTGGCCAATTTAGTATTGTTGCTAGAGCATATGATGGCGTTGATCTCGACAGTGTTTTGACCAGCGTAACGAAAGCAATGGCGCTATTTGAAAAAAACGGTATGTCCCAAAATGATTTGGACCGTATTAAAACTGGAGAAGAAACTGATTTTTACCAAGGACTCTCCAGTGTGTTAGGAAAAGGTTTTCAATTGACTCAATATCAAATTCTGGCTGGTGATGCAGGATTTTTAACTGAAGATGTGAAAAATATGCAAGCAGTCACTGTAGAAGATGTAAAAAATGTCTATAAAAAATACATCAAAGGACAGCACTATGTGATGACCAGTTTTGTTCCTAAAGGAAGTACCGCTCTCGCGGTAACAGACGCTCAAATAGCAGATGTGGTGGAAGAACAAATTGTAGAAAATGCTGAAGAATCTTTTGATGCTAGCGTTACAGCTCAATATGAACGTACCCCATCCAGTTTTGATAGAACCATAGAACCAGAATATGGCTCCACACCTACCCTAGCTATTCCTGAAGTGTATCGAGAAAAATTAAGCTCTGGCATCACGGTACTAGGGATAGAGGATAATGAAGTGCCTTTAGTACAATTACAATTGGAGATCAAAGGTGGTATGTTATTAGAAAGCACCGACAAAATAGGTGTTTCTGGAATGCTAGCTGATTTAATGAATAAAGGGACGGCAACAAAAACAGCTGCTGAATTAGAAGAGGCTATCGACCAGTTGGGTGCGTCTATCTATGTAAGATCAAATAATCAAAGTATTTCTATTAGTGCAAGTTCTTTATCTCGTAATTATGATGAAGTGATGAAACTTGTAAATGAGGTATTGTTAGAACCTCGTTGGGATAAAGGTGAATTTGACTTGATAAAACAACAAACTTTGAGCCAGATCCAACAACAAAAAGCAAGTTTAAGAGCTATAGCTGGCAACCAATTTGACAAGCTTGTTTATGGGGAAGATCACATCTTAGCTCAAAATAATTTAGGAACTGCACAAAGCGTCGAAGAGATTACTATTGACGATCTCAAATCCTATTATAACAATTATCTCTCGCCACAGCTAGCAAGTTTCAAAGTAGTGGGAGACATCACAAAAGTAGATGTGAATTCATCTCTTCAAACATTAAATGAAAAATGGGCTAAAAAGGAAGTCATTATTCCTAAAATAGCTCCCATAGAAATGCCTATTTCCTCGAAGGTTTATTTCTATGATGTTCCCAATGCAAAGCAATCTATATTGAGTTTTGGCCATCCTAGTATTCCATCGACGCATCAAGACTTTTATAAAGTAGAGGTGTTGAATTATCGTTTAGGCGGTGGTGGTTTTGCTTCACAATTGACACAGCAGTTGCGTGAGGGAAAAGGCTATACTTATGGAATAAGATCTGGGTATAGCGGTTCTCCTATCGCTGGTATATTTAATATAAGTAGCGGAGTACGCTCTAACGTAACTTATGAATCTACTGTTCTAGTGAGAGAAATTCTAACTAATTATGGCGCTAATTTTACAGAAGAAGATTTAGAAATTACTAAAAGCTATATGATCAAATCTAGCGCAAGAGCTTTTGAATCTCAAGGAGCTAAATTAAGAATGCTTTCTAATATCGAAGAAGATCAACTACCGGTAGATTATGCATTACAAAGACAGAAAGAAGTTAAAAACCTGAGCTTGGAAAACATGAAGAATCTGGCTCAAGAGTATATACATCCAGAACAAATGATTTACTTGATTGTGGGGGATAAAGCAACACAATTCGATAAACTAGAAAAACTAGGTTTTGGAAAGCCTATTCTTTTGAATTAAAAAATAATATTTAGGATAAAAAAAAATGGCTTTCCTTTAAAGGAAAGCCATTTTTAACTTACAATTTTCTAATTATTTAGAAGGTAGTAATACTTTATCAATTACGTGCACTACTCCATTAGATTGCTTTACATCAGCTATCGCTACTGTTGCTGTTGCACCTGTAGCGTCTTTGATCATTACTTTTCCATCAACCACCATTGCAGTTAAAGTTGCTCCATTTACTGTAGCAAAAGTAGTCTTCCCTTTACCTTCTTCTATCATTTTTAAAAGATCACCAGCCATTATATTTCCAGAAACCACATGATATTTAAGAATACTGCTTAAGGTTGCTTTATTTTCAGGTTTTAGAAGTGTTTCCACTGTTCCTTCTGGAAGAGCACTAAAGGCATCATTTGTTGGAGCAAAAACCGTAAATGGACCTTCGCTATTTAAAGTCTCTACTAATCCTGCAGCTTTTACCGCTGCTACCAATGTAGAAAGATCTTTACTTGTTGATGCGTTTTCTACGATAGTCATATCAGGGTACATCATCGCACCATTAATATTTATTGCCATAGCATCTCTTTTCACTTTCTCGTCTTCCACCATCTTCAAAGAATCAGCTTTTTTCTCAGCCATTTCCTGTTCCATTTTCATGTCAGCAGCTTCTCTTTCTTTAGCTTCATCTTTACATGATACCATTAATAAAGATGCAGTTATCGCAACTATTCCGATTGATTTAATAAATTTCATAATGTTATGTTTGTTTAATTCAATTTAAATTAACGAAATAGAATTGATTAAAAAGCAAAAGTAACGTTACTTTATCAATTGATTATAATAATATTAACAGTATATAAACGAGTTCTATAAAAATAGCTTGAATAGTTGAACAAAAAAATCGGTGTGATGAAAACAGCTACGTAATTTGTGAAGTCGTCTGGTTTGAAAAACCTTTATTTATGTTCTAATTAATTGGTGAAATTCGATTTTCTATACTACTTAATGAAACTGAGTGATCTTTTAGGAAACTTTGTAATTAACATTTGTTTATTCATCATTCCGTTAGACAGTTTATAGTTCTATTAAAATGTGTCAACATATAAAGATACAGAATGCTGACTGTCTCGTTTTATGATATAAAAATAAAATCAATGATTTTATAGCTATATTTCAGCTTTTATAATTTTAACCTCCAACTATGCCTTCAAAAGCTCTGATTACCGTATCAATACTATTATTTCCCATTTTACTATTTGCACAAAAAAATAATTTCTGGGAAATAACCGGTATCGATGATATAAAAAAAGAAGATATCATTGAATATTCAGCCAGTGTTAAGGATCCTATTTATTTTAAATTAGATAAAGATTCCATGTCGGCTTTTGTATCAAATGCCCCAGATAGATATGAAGCATCAAGATCTACTACACTGCTAGCTGTACCTAATCCAGAAGGTGAAATAGATACTTTTGAAGTTTTCTCTACACAAACCATGTCAAAAGGATTAGCTGAAAGTCTACCAAACGTAAAAAGCTACGTCGGTAGAAATGTATCAAACAAATCACATGCCTTAAGAATCACTATAACCCCACAAGGATTTTTTGGAATGACAGTAGGCTCTATATATGGACAAACCTTTATCAACCCTTTTGCTAAGAATACTAATGTCTATATGGTGTTTAGTAAAAAGGATGCTACAAGTAATAATATACAAGCCTTCCGTTGTGAAGTTGTAGAAAATAATACTACAAATGGACCTATAGCGTCCATAGCAACCCCGAAATTTATAGATGGAGGAATACTAAGAAGATACCTCATTGGAGTAGCTACCACTGTTGAGTATTCTGAATTTCATTGGCTAGCGGCAGGTCTTACTGCAGGTGATACCAATCCTGATAAAAAAGATGCGGTACAGGCCGCAATTGTAGTGTCTATTGATCGTGTTAACCAAATTTATGAAAGAGATCTAGGTGTTACCTTAGAACTTATACCTAACAACCTAGATGTCATTTATTTAGGCAATCCTAATTCCGATCCCTACACCAATGATTCGGGTGCCACTATGCTAGGAGAAAATCAAACAGTATTTAATAATGTAATAGGTGGTGGAAATTATGATATAGGCCATGTTTTTAGTACAGGCGGCGGCGGTATTGCTAGCACACCTTCGGTTTGTAATCCTTTTGCAAAAGCCCAAGGGGTTACAGGTCAAGCTAACCCTGTAGGAGATTTTTTTGATATTGATTTCGTTGCTCATGAGGTAGGTCACCAGTTTGGGGCCAATCATACACAAAATAATAATTGTAATAGAAATGCAGCAACAGCTATGGAACCCGGTTCAGCTAATACCATTATGGGATATGCTGGAATTTGTGCTCCTAATGTTCAAACAAATAGTGATGCCATGTTTCACTACATCAGTATTTTAGAGATTAGCGATTACTTTGTAAGTACGAGCAATAATACTGGTAACTGTGCAGATGAAATTACTATTGTAAATGCAGAACCCGTTGTACAAGCGGTACCTGATTATGTGATTCCTCAAAACACGCCGTTTTTACTGCAAGCAGATGCTACAGATGCTAATGGCGATGTGTTGACTTATAGTTGGGAACAGCTTGATAATGAAGTGGTAGTCATGCCTCCACAATCGACCTCAACCGGAGGGCCAAGCTTTAGAACCTTTTTACCTACAACTAGCCCAATTCGTTATTTCCCTGCTATGAGTACTTTGCTAACTAATTCTTATTCCAGCACTTGGGAAGTTTTACCTACTGTTAGTAGAACTTTGGATTTTGGGGTGATCGTCAGAGATAATAATATGTTAGGCGGTCAGGTGTCTTCTGCAACTACAACACTAACCGTTAACGATGCTGCAGGACCCTTTAGGGTTACTTCTCAAAATGCAACAGGTGACGCTTGGATTGCTAATAGCACAAAAACCGTTACCTGGGATGTTGCTAACACAGATGATGTAGCAGGCGTGAATACTCAAAATGTTGATATCCTACTGTCTATTGATGGTGGAGAAACATACAGTACTGTATTGCTGACCAATACTCCAAACGATGGCTCCCAAGATATTACAGTTCCCAATGTCGTAGCTACTAGCGCTAGAATCATGGTAAAAGCCTCCAATAATATATTTTTTGATATCAATTCACAAGCCTTTAGTATAGGTGTCGAATTTATTCCTACCTATTGCGATGCAGGAGCAGCCAATCCAAGTTTTCCAAATATTTCTAGGGTAGTATTTAATACAATTGACAACACCTCTTTAACTGCTAATACAGGTTATAGAGATTATAAAAATATCGACACTCCTATTTCACGAGGTCAGACGTACTCATTAAGTACTTTTGAAAGTGGTGACACATTGTATACTGGAGACCAAGTAATTGTTTGGATTGATTACAATAAAAACGGCATATTTACCGACCCTGGTGAAAAAGTCATTGAAACAGCATCATTTCAAGGTGACTTCATTATTTATCCTTTTGGTGGAAATATTACCGTCCCTGCCAGTGCCTCTTTAGGTAAAACTACGATGCGAGTGCGCTTGAATAATTCAAATTTCGGGACTTCAAATACTACTCCTTGTGGAAACTCTACATACGGAGAGGTAGAAGATTACACCGTTGTCATTTATGATGATTATGTCTATTACGATAATACTTGGACTCCTACTAACCCAAGTGGTGTATCCACTGCTGCAGACAATGTGCTCGTCGTAAATGGCTCACCTACGCTAACAGGAACAACAATAAGCAACACCCTTAGCATACTGCCCTTTAAAACCTTAAATATAGAAGGTGTTTTGGATGTCAATGGTGATATCGATAATGATGGTTACCTCATTTTCAAAAGTAACGCTACTTCGACTGGCCAATTAGATACGTTTACAGGAACAATTTCTGGCTCAGGTACAGCCACGGTTGAACGTTTTATACCTGCCGGAGACAATAACAAACGAGCATTTAGAATGGTTACTTCGACAGTATCTACCAGCAATTCCATTCAAATGAACTGGCAAGAAGGAGTAAATAACACTTCAACTACTAATTTAAATCCGAATCCAGGCTATGGGACACATATATCTGGATCCTTATCAGGAGCTAATGGTTTTGATGTGACAGGTTCTGGAAATCCGTCGTTATTTACATATGACCCTACAGGACAAACTTGGGGAGCTATAGCAAATACTGATGTGAACCCTCTTGAAGCGGGATCTCCTTATCGCTTAATGGTAAGAGGTGACAGAAGTATAGACTTGAGTAGTAATACAAGCACGCCCACTAACACTATCTTACGAGCTACTGGTGACTTAAAAATCGGCTCAGTAAATGTATCCTCTACCATGGCTTTGGGAGCTGATGAGTTTAGCTTTATAGGTAACCCTTATCAAGCTGTAGTAGATTACGGCAGTCTTACTACCTCTAATTTGACCGACTTTATTTATGTTTGGGACGCCTCCATTGCTGGCGCCACTGGTAGAGGAGGTTATGTAACTGTCGAAGTTTCTTCAAATAGCATTGTCCCTAGCCCAAGCAGTTCAGACGCCACTAAGTATATTGCCCCAGGACAAGCCTTTTTTGTTCAAAATACGGCTGCAGGAAATGGAAGCATCACCTTTGAAGAAGTAGATAAAGCTACTGCGCAGTCTCAAGTGAGTATTTTCAATACGCATACAGATTTTTATATCAACTCCCGATTGTATAAATCAATAGATTTACAGAATGCTCTTATGGAAAGTGATGCCATAGGATTGCGCTTTAGTAATAATTTTACAACACTAGGAAGCGATGAAGATGCTACTAAACTATATAATCTTGATGAAAATTATGCCATTTCAAACAATGGACACAAATCAATTGATCAACAAGACCTACCTATTGATGGTCATATAGTTGAATTGTATACCACAGACTACACAACTACAAATTATAGCTTCATCTTTGATTTAGGCAATCAGCCGCAAGACCTAAGGGTGCGCTTATATGATAATTATCTAAACACCCAAACTGAATTGGTAACAAATACCTTATATGACTTTACAGTTGATACTAATGTCCTAGAGAGTATAGCAACTAATAGATTCAGCTTACATTTTGATTACACTACATTAGGAATTGGAGACAACAACTTTGGTGAAGACTTTAGCCTGTATCCTAACCCGACAAATACTGGGCAATTTACTATCAATGCTACTGGTTTGGCTGGACAATTTGTTACTATTAAAATATACAATATGCTGGGTCAGGATGTTTTTACAAACAACTCCACTGTCGCACCTAATGATGAAATAAATGTCAATGCTTCATCATTATCTAACGGACTTTATATGGTTGAACTCGATCAAAGCGGTCGAAAAATCAGAACTAAGTTACTAATCAAATAGTATAAATTCTGACTGATCCTAAATAATTAAGTGCAGATAATTGATAACTTAAGGCTTAACGATGCTCATCTACATCGTTAAGCTTTTTTTTTGATTTGTACCATTTTCTTTGGAGTTTTCAGACCTAGCAAAAGAACTCAAACCTGTTGCGCTTAAAAAGGGTAAATAAGAGTGCGGGAACAATGAACTGGGCGGGATTTATTATACTGGTAATTGGAGTATCATGGAACTTCCGACTGTATGGGTGTATTTATTGGGTAAGAATTATAAGACTATTATTGTTTGTTGTCGTTCCGCTTTCGCGAAAGCGAAACACACATCCAATTAAAAAATCTTAAAACGAACTCCAAAAACCATGTTCACCTGATAAAACCAGAAACTCTGACTGGCAGAATCGGCTTCATCCATGGTGGTTCTTATGCTAGGCATATTTATATAACCGCCTTTTAACTCACTTTGAACAAAGAAATGTTTAAGAAAAGTGATCTGAATTCCACCTACGGCATTGATTCCGTAACCAGAAATATGAAAATCATCGTAGCGCTGTTTATCGAGTAATCGTGTATTTGTTTTAGGAAATAAAAACCCAGATTCAAGACCGAATAATGTACTTAACTCGAAGCTCTTGTATGGTAACAAATCATCATGACGCCTTAAGCCTATATTGATATAATTGAGTCCGTCGGTATGTTCAAAGCTTAGGAAACTAGGTTCTAAAACTATAGAATCATTATTATAAACACCATTATATAAGGAATTAGTGCCGTTGATCTCTCCGTTGATAGTAACCGTTTGATTTTCTGCGACCACGTATTTCATATGGTCCACTCCTAATGATAAGCTGTAATTTTCTTTGAAATAATACCCCATTTTGAAATTGTATTGAGGGATGGTTATCGAGGTAGGATTTAGGTATTTTCCAGGTTCAAAATCACTTTGCCGGTCATAAGCAATTACATTATCTAGGGTAAAGTTATATCCTTCTCCTTTAAATGTAATATCACTGCTGCTGTAATCCGAAAGATTCCAGCCCCAGTAAACGTAAAAGTCTCCTTTCTTGACGCCAGTTGTGCTTGAATTGAAAGTATCCTGTGCATTCATACTAAAAACAACAGAAAATAAAAAAAACAGACTGACAATTCTATTCAACACTTCAATTTTAGGTGGGCAAAAGTAATCTTAAATACTTGCTACGAACCAAAAAATATTATAATACTGCTATAACCTGCTCATATGAGTTGTGTATCGATTTATATTTTAAATTTATTGTTATGAGTAACTATCCTATCAAACACTTAAAAGAGCATTGGCAGACATAAAAAAGTCTGCGAAGCTTACAAAATTTGAAAGAATTTAGGTGCTGCGAGAGAACCTGTTAACAAAAAAGAATGGCACAAGTACCATGAAATATAGGTGAAAGAAAAGACCGATCAAAGACACTTGTTTACAGACAAAACTGGCGGCATTATGATCAGCCCTACTCTATTCCCATGCCCTACTCCTAACTATAACTACATTTGCGACTTTACTAAATCCTGAAGTGGTGGAAAGTGTGATCAAAGATTCATTAACTTAAAACCGTAAGTCTTTATTATTTACACTAAATTAGAAAATGACCACCTGCATTTGGAAGTAAAAAAGCAAAACAAAAACCCAAAGTCATGAAATATATTTTTAACCTTTTATTCTTATCTATCCTCTTTACGAGCTGTCAAGAGCCCAAAACAGAGATCAGTGAAACAGACGAAGAAGCTATCACCGCCGTTGAAGAAGTAGTACAGAGTTTATTTGATGAAGTATGGGCTGGGTATGATGAAACTGCGATCACTACTTATCAAACCAATGACTTTTTATTGCTAGAACATGGTGAGGTATGGAATAACAACACTATTGCCGACTGGTGTAAAAATGCCAAAACTAAAGATCAAAAAGTGCAGCGTATCAATAATTTTGAGCGTATAGAAGCTCGTAGAAACGGCGATAAATTATGGCTGGCCTATCATAATTATGGAACCTTTAAGAAGGATACGATCACTTACAAAAGGGCTTGGCTAGAAAGTGTGGTCGCTGTAAAAGAAGATTCCGTCTGGAAATTAGAATTGATGCACTCCACAAGACAGCCAGTGGAATAGTTGATTTTTTAAGTTTTGAAGGCCATTCAAGTCTTTGCCGTGCAAATGTCGGGTATATGGAGCTTCACATATTTTGAAATACCTCTGATGAAGAAGTACTATTGCACTATACATTTAAAACGACAGTTATGAATCATCCCGACTTAGGGAATTACATTTCTAATTTTAGAAAAGAGCAAGGACTTACTCAAGAAGAGCTTGTAGAAAAATGCCATATAAATGTAAGAACCATAAAGCGTATATAAGCAGGAGAAGTAACACCGAGTAGTTATACGGTAAAAAACATTTTAGAAGCTTTGGGCAGTTCCTTTGATGACGTGTTCAAAAAAGAAAGTCATTTGCAGGATCCTCAAGTTGATTTAAACAAAGGTTATCTAGTATATGCCATTATTGCTGGTATCATTTATTTTATTGTCAGTACATTAGAAATAATTACCGACATAGGTTATTCAATAGAGGAAGAGCAACTGTTTGCAGCGTCTCTGTATACAGTCATCAAATCCATTTCACTTATAGCAGGAACTTTTTTCTTTTACGGCTCCTTTCTAATCGGAAAGGCCTTTAAGAGTCCCCTTATCTTGATCACCTCAACTGCTTTTATTATAATATGGCTACTTATGGGTGCTATTGATGGATTTATTTATGTACACGAATTACATGCTCGCGAGGGTTATCAAATTGCTCGCATAGTTATATCTGGATTGCTTTACACATTTATAGGAGCAGGTTATTTCCTGAAAAGAAAACAAATAGGAAAAGTTTCTAAATGGTTAGGTCTATCTGGCTTGATGGTAGGAATTTGCTTAGTAACTATCATTTTAGTTTTACCAGGAGCCATTATTTATTCTGTATTTGAAATACTTCTCATTATATTAATGTACCAATTGTGGTCTAAAGAAGAGTGATAGTAATCGATTGTAATTTAAAAAGCCTCAAGAAAATTAATTCTTATGGCTTTATTTATAGATTTAAAATTACACTAGTTCTGTGAACCAGTGATATTCTTCATCTGTAAATTATTATTAAATTCCAAAGTTCTTATTGGGAACGGAATATTCACATTCTTAGCGTCAAATGCTTTCTTCAATCCTATTACCGCATCGCTTAGTGCTTGATGTTTTTGTTTAGCTTTTGTAGCATCCGCCCAAAATCGAATCATAAAATTAATACTACTATCACCAAATTCGTTATAGAAAAACTCAACCTCCTCATCTCCTTGTTGTTCAAACATACCGCCTATGGTATCTATAGAAAGTTGTTTTACCATCTCTAGATCGCTCTCATATCCCACTCCACAATCAAGTATAATTCGAGAACGTGGTGTGAGCGACCAGTTTTTAAGCGGATTATCGATAATGGTTTTATTTGGAATAATGACAATGTTGTTGTCCGCCTCCTTAAGCATAAATTTATCCAATTGTATTTCCATTACGTGACCCGCATAATCTGAAGTTTCAATCCAGTCGCCTACCTTTACTTGCGAGCGAAAGGAAAGCACCACACCACTAATAATATTAGCAAGTGATCCTTGTAATGCAAGACCTATCACCAGTCCAGAAATTCCAGCACCAGCGATAATACCTTGAACCGCATCATTCAATTGCAGCACACTCATCGCGATAAAAATCCCACCGAGTACTACAATAGTAGCTACAGCCTTTCCTGCAAGACGTTTAACACTGGCTTGAGTTTTATTGGCCATTAGCCTGCGCACCCCTTTATCAACATACTTGGATATAAAATACGCAATGATCAATACGACCAAAGCAACACCTAGGTTAGGTAACAATTTGATAAAAGAATTATACCAGTTAGCCAGTTGTTCCAAAATTAGTGTACTGCCATCTTGTAACTCAGCAGCTTTTTTTTCAGCGTTTTGGGCAGTTTGTGCGGCTTGTTGAAGTGATTTCATAGGGTCAAAAATAATAATCGAACTGTTTTTACACACGCATATTAACAATATTTAACTATTTAATCGCTACTTTAAAAGGGTTTTAAAATTGAAACTTAATACTTTTAACTTTTAAACTTGTGATTCTATTTTAGCATATAAGTGTTCCGCTTTCGCGAAAGCGGAATTTCAACAAACCTTATCTTACTTGCAGGGTATATCTAATTTTCAAATGCTAGTTATAGGGATCAACATGGCCTTTTAAAAGAAACCATAAAGAAATCACACCCGATTAAAGCTGTTCATGAATCAGCAAGTTGAGGTCTATTCATGGATTTAAAAAAATCCGATTCTTGAAAAACGCTCCACATAGTCAAAACCATAGCTTCTATTCCTTAAAAACTAAGGAAGAGAATTCCTCGATGAGAGCCTAAAGACTATCTTTGTAAAATGGAACATAAAGCAGGATTTGTAAACATAGTAGGTAACCCTAACGTAGGTAAAAGCACGCTGATGAACTCCCTAGTAGGAGAACGCCTTTCTATCATCACTTCAAAAGCACAAACAACTCGACACCGTATTCTAGGAATTGTCAATGGGGACGATTTTCAAGCGGTTATAAGCGACACTCCTGGTATCATAAAACCAGCATACAAACTTCAGGAAAGTATGATGGAGTTCGTTAAAAATGCCTTTGAAGATGCAGATTGTATTCTTTACATGGTAGAGCTGGGTGAAAAAGAGTTGAAAAACGAGGCCTTTGAAAAACGCTTGACCTTTGCAGAAGTTCCTGTATTTGTATTGATCAATAAAATAGATAAGGGAGATCCCGCCCAACTTGAAGAGGCCGTAGCTCACTGGAAAGAACGATTGCCTAAGGCAGAAATTTTTGCAGTAAGTGCGTTGATGAATTTTGGAGTGCCAGAATTATTATCACGCATTGTAGAAATCTTACCTGTCTCTCCGGCATTCTATCCTAAAGATACGTTAACTGATAAGCCAGAACGGTTTTTTGTAAACGAAAGCATTCGAGAGAAAATCTTAATTCACTACAAAAAAGAGATTCCATATTCGGTAGAAATAGATACCGAAGAATTTTTTGAAGATGAAAAAATCATTAGAATCCGCTCTGTGATTATGGTAGAGCGGGAAACGCAAAAAGGAATCATCATAGGTCATAAAGGAACTGCTTTAAAACGCGTAGGAACGGAAGCTCGTAAAGATTTACAAAAATTCTTCGGCAAACAAGTGCACATAGAACTGTATGTAAAAGTGAATAAAAACTGGCGTAGTGATGAGAAGCAATTGAGACGCTTTGGATATAAAGGGGAGAACAAGTAGTTTATTAGTTTGTGAGTCCGTGAGCTGTGGCTTTTTGAGTTTGAAACAAAGGCAGACTGCACACAAAAGATTACTAGTGTTTCTTTCAGAAACCCCTGTGACGAAAGCCAAATTACGACAAACAGCACACTTTCCATTTGGAAAATGTCTTAATGACCGACAACGGAGAAAACACGGCCTGCGTCTCCTTCGAAAAATCTAGTGGCGATAGAACAGCTTTTGTCCTCCCAGAAAATTTAGCTTAGGGATTATATGATTGAAGCAAGTGGTCTGTTCCCAAATTTATCTGAGATGCATTAGGTATTGAGGTTTATAATTTCATCGAGAATGATTACTGGATGCTGAACAAATCAGCGTCATATAATTTCCATAGATGAATACTCCCTGTACGCCGATTTTCCTGTTTTACAAAATAGTCCTGCGTTAATTTGTCTGCAATGTTAGAGCACAGCGGTAATGAGCTATGTTGTTGTCAAAATAATAAACAGCAATCAACTCCTTGATTAGTTTCAGCATTCTTCCTTCGAGTAAGACATTGACACTGCGATAAACTCAGTATAGTTTTACAGCGCAAGCAGTCATTTTTTTTTCTTTCCTTTTTGATTTTGATTTTCAAACATTTGATTTAGAACTTGTCTATATTTTATATTTTATTTTATTCCCAGACAACCTTTTTAAAACAGGCTCGTCTATATCAATAGAAAGCATGTAAATTGTGAAAGTGATACCACTTTATACCAACGAGAAAAAACTGATTCAAAAGGCTGCTAAAGGCGATAGAAAGTCGCAGAAGCATCTTTTTGATAAGCACGCACCCA
Organism: Nonlabens sp. Ci31; assembly: GCF_012974865.1. NCBI lineage: Bacteria > Pseudomonadati > Bacteroidota > Flavobacteriia > Flavobacteriales > Flavobacteriaceae > Nonlabens > Nonlabens sp. Ci31. The sequence continues at coordinate 377,974 of NZ_CP043633.1, forward strand.
AAATGTTAAGTGTATGCCGTCAGTATATCTCGCCAGTAGAAACAGCTGAGGAAATCCTTTTAAATGGCTTCTTTAAAGTTTTTACAAAGTTGGACAGCTTTTCCCATGAAGGAAATTTTGAAGGTTGGGTGCGCAGGATCATGATAAGAGAATGTATCGATTATTTGAGAAAAAAAGATCCTTTTAAATTTAAAAATGAGATCGACGAAGAAAAAGTAGAATGCGATCAAAACACAGAGGGTGCGACAGACTTGCCGCTGGATCTGATACAAAAATGTATCGATAATTTACCCAATGGCTATAAAAGTGTTTTTGTCCTGTTTACTCTAGACGGCATGAAACATAAAGAAATAGCACAATTATTAAATGTCTCTGAGAATACCAGTAAAACGCAATATCGCAAAGCAAGATTGATGCTACAAGAACAAGTACAACAAATTAGAAAACAACGCCATGAAGCTTAATAACATAAAAAACTCTTTTGAAAACCGCAAGATAGCGCCTAGTGCAGCTGCTTGGGATCAACTCGCTTCTCGTTTAGATCAAGAAGAGAAAAAAAATAAGAAGCCAGTCGTTTATTGGTTAGGCGCTATTGCTGCTGCAATTGTTTTTGGACTGGTACTATATCCACTATTTAGTAGCGATGTAAACAGCGTAGAAAACCAAATAGTAGTTGAAGAAAGCAACACTGCGATAGAAACATTGGATTTTCAAAATGATGTAGTGATAAAAAATAAAGAAACTATAAAAGATCAAGAGACTCCAGTCGCATTCGAAGAAAATTGGAACACTAAAAAAAGCACCCTGTCTAAAAAGACTTCATCTAAAAACAATTTCAACTATAGTCATCCTAAAGAAAAATCAACTAAAAACAAGATAAGTACCAGCTCAGAAATAGCAGCCGCAGATTTAGGCCCTACCACTAAGGAAAAACCAATAAACAGGTCTATTCCAGACGACAATTCAGTTGATCCAGCAATTGCAAATGCCGTAACTCAAAATAAAACTCCAGCATTAACTGCCGAGCAAGAAATGGAATTACTTCTAAGTAAAGCTCTTAAGAATGCTAGTGTAAATGAGGTTGCTGTAGAAGGCATAAATATAGAGCAATTACTACGAGAAACAGAATGGGACATCGAGGCAGACCGACGCAATAGAGTAAATAACATCATCTTTGATCAACTCGGTAAATTAAAATCAGAAGCCTATACTCTTATAGGAGGAAACAAATAATCCACATCACCTTATCCATTAACAACAAGCTGTTTACATAAACGGACAGTCCTAATTATATCTAAAAACCACTTATTATGAAAAAAAGTTTACTTATCACTGGCCTAATTTTCACTCTCTTTATAGGGACTTTTACACAGGCACAAAATGAAATCCCTAAAGACTCTATATCTATAAACGCTCGTATTGCAGATCTGATTAAAGATAAAGATCAAAATATTAGTGATGAAAAGGAGGCTCTTAAATATACGGTTGAAGCTATCAATAAAAAACTAGATGAGAAGGAAATCACTTTAGAAAAAGCTGCAGAATTAAAAGAAACTGCTGCTGTACGTACAGCATTAAATATTAAATATTATGAGCAGTATGCTGCACTAGAGGCAGAATATATTAGAAAGAACGGGAGGTACTCTCACGAAGGCGGTGCTATGCTAGAAATAGGCACTAAACAATTTATCAGGTATCGCAATCGCAATAAGGACAGAGAATATCAAGAGTATCAAAATACGCATTCAGGGCTAACAATTGGTTTTGCTTATAACTTTATGAATGGCAATGCATTAGACATTAATGACTTTAGTTATCCAAACAATAATTATTTCTCTTTAGGATTTCAATGGAAAACACGACTAGATAAGCATAATCTATTCCGACTTACCTACGGAATAGAATATCAATCTCATGGAACCGAACTAAACGGCAACCGATTTATATCCCAAGGAGATCAAGCACAAATAACAGATATCGGTTTTAATGTAGAAAAAGCAAAATTCCGTCAGGACCAGTTAGTGTTTCCTCTCCATATTGAAATAGGAGGTTCTAAACGTAAGGAATACGAAGATGGACGTGTTAGATTTCAAGAGTATGATCAATGGAAAGTTGGTATAGGTGGATTTGCTGGGTTTAATATGAGTTCTCGTTTAAAATTAAAATACGAAGTAGATGGGCGTGAGATTAAGGAAACTCGTGTCAATAATTTTGATAACGAAGTTTTAGTTTATGGACTAGATGCTTATGTAGGGTTCGATTCTTGGTCCTTATTTGGACGTATGAATTTGAATACCGTATTTAAATCTAATTCTGTAGATGCGCAGTATGTCGCATTTGGTATACGCTTTCAATAAAAATTATTTGAAATAGCCTTAAGAGCTCTGGAGAAATCAAGAGCTTTTTTTGGTTAAAAAGTAGTTAATACTTATTTTTCAATTGATTACTGTTTTATTTTTAATACAAAAACACAACTATTATGAAAAGATTACTTCTCATCACACTTACTTTAATGAGCTATTTCTGCTATGCTCAAGAAACAGAAGAAACAGAAGAACTGGACAAAGCGCCAGTTGATTTTTTAGATATTTTTGATTCCGATCGAAGAGAAAAGGAATTTATTAGAACCTCTACTAATTGGGTTCTTGCATTTGGATTTAATCAAGCTTTAGGAGATGATAACGGTATAGGAGATTCCTACAGATTCTGGGGATCTGGCATGTTTGAGATTGGATTAGAGTTCACCACTAGATTACATCCAGAAAATGATAACATTAGATTTAATTATGGATTAGCGCTGCGCACCAATACGTTACACATCAACGACAATAAAGGCTTCGTTACTGATAATAACATAACTACCTTAGAACCTTTAGGCTTTGATGTAGATCGCTCCTACTTCACTCAAGTAAGCATCGTAGCGCCTCTGCATTTAGAATTTGGCCGTAGGGAACTAAAGACCTTTAAAGATGGAATAAAACGCTACTATGATGATGAAGCGTTCGTTTTTGGAGTAGGTGGTTATCTCGGATTGGTATCTACCTCCTCACAAGCCATTAAATTTGATAGAGAAGGTCGTGGCGTTACTCGAACGACAACAAATGATTATGAAGTAAATAGCTTCCTTTATGGCCTTAGCGCTTATGCGGGTTGGGATAATTTTCAATTATTTGCAACTTATGGTCTTAACGATATTTTTAAAGACTCGCCTTTACAAGAAAGGTATTTGTCATTTGGTATACGTTTAAGATAGTAGATCAATATAAAAAATTTAAAGCTCTTAGTTTTCTAGGAGCTTTTTATTTTGATACCAGATTAGTTATAAAATGATATAATTTCGCTTTCTCACCATGCCTGCCGGCAGAAAAGCGGAAGATCCATACAACAGTATCAAAATAGCAAATACAAAAAAGCCTTTCAGTTTACTGAAAGGCTTTTAAAATACTTTGATATTCTTAATTATGCTAATGCATTCACATGCTTAGTTAATTTAGATTTCAAATTCCCTGCTTTATTCCAGTGAATTACATTTTTCTTAGCAAGCTTATCAATCATAGAGTACACATCAACAAGAAGCTTTTCAGCTGCAGACTTGTCTTCTGTCTCCTTTAATTTTTTGATCGCATTACGCGTAGTTTTGTGCTGGTATTTATTTCTAATCCTTGCAACTTCGTTTCTACGTATTCTCTTTAAAGCACTTTTGTGATTTGCCATATCTTGTAAAACTTGATCTGATTAAAGATCGATTTAAATTGTAGCCCGTAGGGGAATCGAACCCCTCTTACATGGATGAAAACCATGCGTCCTAGCCGATAGACGAACGGGCCATTTTTTTTGCTCGTTTAAGCGGTTGCAAAAATAACCCCTTTTTTTAATTTTACAACAAAGAATAGAAAAAATATTAAAAAAATTAATAAGCCTTAGCAAACAACACTCTCTTGTTAGACTTTTCACCCGTTAAAACACACTTCCCATATTCTTCCACCGCATCCATAGGTATACATCTAATGCTGGCTTTGGTGAGTTCCTTTATCTTATCTTCTGTTTCTGCTGTTCCATCCCAGTGAGCAGAGAGGAATCCACCCTTAGATTCTAAAACTTCTTTAAATTCTTCAAAACTGTTGACCTCCGTAATATGAGCATCTCTATAGCTCATAGCCTTATCGTGTAATGATTTTTGAATCTCTTCCAACAGGTCTTTTACTTTACCTGCGATTCCATTTATTGAGGTCGTCTCTTTAGACAGCGTATCTCGACGCGCAAGTTCCACCGTTCCGTTTTCTAGATCTCGAGCTCCTATGGCTATTCTTAATGGAACTCCTTGTAATTCATGTTGAGCAAACTTAGCCCCTGGCCTTAGCGTGTCTCGTGAATCAAATTTTACTAAAACCCCTAGAGTACGTAGTTCCTTGATAATGTCGTTAACGACTTCCGTTATTGCTTCTAGTTGCTCTTCGGTCTTAAAAATAGGAACAATCACTACTTGATTGGGCGCAAGATTAGGAGGCAACACCAAACCTTGATCATCACTGTGGGTCATTATTAATGCCCCCATAAGACGTGTAGAAACACCCCAAGAGGTTGCCCATACATATTCCTGCTTCCCTTCTTTTGAGGTATATTTTACATCAAAAGCTTTGGCAAAATTCTGTCCTAAAAAGTGACTGGTACCTGCTTGCAATGCTTTACCATCTTGCATTAATGCCTCAATACAATAAGTCTCTTCTGCACCTGCAAACCGTTCACTTTCGGTTTTCAATCCTTTAATTACCGGAATTGCCATAAAGTTTTCAGCAAACTCTGCATAAATATCATTCATCTGTTCTGCCTCAGCTAAAGCTTCTTTCTTTGTAGCGTGTGCGGTATGACCTTCTTGCCACAAAAACTCTGCGGTGCGCAAGAAAAGTCTGGTCCTCATCTCCCATCTTACCACGTTAGCCCATTGATTGATCAATAATGGTAGATCTCTATAAGACTGGATCCAGCCTTTATAGGTATGCCATATAATCGCCTCGCTTGTAGGGCGTACTACGAGCTCTTCTTCTAGTTTTGCATTAGGATCTACTCTTAGTTTTCCAGGATTATCAGGATCGTTTTGTAATCTGTAATGAGTTACAACAGCACATTCTTTGGCAAATCCCTCTGCATTCTTTTCTTCTGCTTCAAAGAGACTTTTAGGCACTAATAAAGGAAAATACGCATTTTGATGCCCGGTTTCCTTAAACATACGGTCTAACTCTGCCTGCATTTTCTCCCAAATCGCATATCCATAAGGCTTGATAACCATACAGCCGCGTACAGCACTATTTTCTGCTAGATCTGCTTGTACAACGAGTTCATTGTACCATTTAGAGTAATCATCACTTCTACTTGTAAGGTTTTTGCCCATAATCATGTGTTTGGCATAAAACTTGCTCCTTTATTAGAAGTTTGTTAAATGCTTTTAATGCTTGACAAAACTACTTATTTTTATCAAACGCTATCAAATAAATACGTCATGAAAAATATAAACTTTAAAAAGCCTGCTTTTTATAAAATAGCAGCATTAGTTATAATCGCTACAGCAGTTGTTTCTTGCGGCTCTTATCAAAGTGTTTCATACAACGACGGTATCTATGGCGATAATCAAGACAACTATCAAGCTGAAGAAATTCAGCCAAAAGCTACCTACTCGGATGATTCTTCCGCTTACTACGAGTCTCTTTTTCAACAAGGAGCAAAAAGTCACGGAAATAATTTTACCCCCGATAGTCTCTTTACAGATGTAGAATCCTACTCTTCTAGTAGTTATGACACAACCGATCCAGATTACACTGCAAGTTATGGCGGTGGAGAAGCTGGTTGGGGTACGAACCCGAGTGAAATTTCTATTAATTACTATGACAATGGATGGAATAACGGGGGTTGGAACGGTGGTTTCGGATGGAACAACGGGTTTTACGGTAATGGTTTCGGATGGAACAATGGCTTCGGATGGAACAACGGTTTCGGATGGAACAATGGCTTCGGATGGAACAATGGTTTCGGATGGAACAACGGTTTCGGATGGAACAATGGTTTCGGATGGAATAACGGCTTTGGATGGAACAACGGATTTTATGGAAATGGTTTCGGATGGAACAATTGGGGTTCGAATGGCTACTATGGTAACCAATTTAGAGGAAACTACGGTCGAAATAACACAAGAGGTTATGCTTACCAGAATACAGGAAGAAGTTCAAGAGGACAAAGTCTTAATTACAATACAAGAGGAAGGTCTGTAGATAACGGAAGAGGCTCTTACTATGGAAGAACTGATGGCGTTAACGGAAGATCTTCTGCAACTACCAGAAGACTAGGCAGAAATACTAGAGCTACTAATGGAAGAAGTTCTTCTAGATTGAGATCTACAAGAGAAACTACAACACGTAGGTCTTCTTCAAATGCAAGACGATCAGGATCTAGAGGAAATAACAGATCTGGTACTATGAGATCTTCTGGATCTTCATCTTCTAGGTCTTCTGGAACTATGAGGTCGAGCTCTGGATCAAGGTCTTCATCAGGTTCAAGATCATCTGGCTCAAGATCATCAGGTAGATCATCGGGTAGATCTTCAGGTGGAAGAGGTTAATATTCAATTATACATTTTGAAAATGAAAAATATTTTAATTTTAAGCGCGCTATTTGCTAGCGCGCTTTTCAGTAACGCACAAACCGTTAGTGACGGATTGCTTTACACAGGACAAGATTTAAAAGGAACAGCTCGTTATAGAGGCTTAAGTGGTGCTTTTGGAGCGCTAGGAGGCGATTTAAGCGCTATAGGATCGAATCCTGCTAGCTCAACAGTTTTTGCTAATAACTATGCTGCTGTATCACTAGGGATACTAGGCAGCGATAATACTTCTAATTATTTTGGAACAAATACCATAGCAGAAACTTCTGACGTTAATATCAATCAGGCTGGTGGCGTTTTAGTATTTGAAGGTCCTGAAAACAGAACCGTTTCTAAATTTGCTTTGAGTTTGAACTACGACTTGACTAGAAATTTTGATAATTCTGTCAACGCTAGAGGAACGAGTCCTATTTCTGTTTCTGAATATTTTCTGAATAATGCCAATGGAATAGCTTTAGATAATTTTATTGTGAGGACGGGAGATGGCGAGACAGCCAGTGATCTCTATCAATTTTTAGGGCAAGACCTTGGTTTTGGAGCACAGCAGGGTTTTTTAGGCTATGAATCTTTTCTTTTAGATTCTACCGACGATAGCGATCTTACCAACACCAATTACATGAGCAATACAGGTACTGGAAGTTTTAATCAAGATTATCTTGTACAAACTTCTGGCTACAGCAGTAAATTTAGTTTTAATGGTGCTATAGAACTCCATAAGAAATGGAATTTAGGAATTAATCTGAATTCGCACGTGATCAGTATGGAGCGGTTCACGCGTCTAGAGGAAAACAATTCTAATGCAGACGCAAGTATTACAGACGTAAGGTTTGACAACACCCTCTTTACCGAAGCTAACGGCTTCTCTTTACAGTTAGGGCTCATTGGAAAACTTACTGAAAATTTAAGAATAGGTGCTACGTATGAATCGCCTACTTGGTACACCATTGAAGAATCACAAATTCAAGAAATCATTACTAGAGGAACCAACAGTACTGAAATTGCAAGAGTAACACCTAATGTACTCAACATATTTGCTCCTTATCAACTAAGATCGCCAGGAAGTGTAACAGGTAGCATTGCTTATATTTTTGGTAAAAACGGATTATTAAGCCTGGATTATACGTCTAGAAATTACAGTCAGCTTCAGTTTAGTCCAGATAACAATGATCTTTTTAGAGATAATAATCAAATCATAAATGAAAGTTTAGAAAGAGCTGCGAGTATCAGAATAGGTGGAGAATACCGTGTTCAAAACTGGACACTTAGAGCAGGTTACCGAATGGAAGAATCTCCCTACGCAAATAAAAACATCATGGATGACCTAACAGGTTACAGTTTAGGATTTGGCTATACTTGGGGAAAAACCATTCTAGACATCTCCTACGATCATTCAGAAAGAAATTATTCGCAACAATTGTTTGATACTGGCCTCAATACCTCAGCAGGAGTTTTTAACGAGATGGATAACATTGTATTTACTTTAGGTTTTAACCTCTAAAAAACTAGTTGATCGTTTTTTAGCAACTCAAAACTCCAATATTTTATAGATCCCTAGACCCTTTATAAATACTGTTATTTAAGACCTTTTTTTAAATAATAAAAATGGTTGCTTATCTCGCTTTCGCGAAAGCAAAAACACCACAAAGCACTTACTTCGGTAGGTGCTTTGCTATATAATCATGTTATTGATAGGGAAAAAGATAGGCTAAACGCTACATTCCCATAAAAAAAGGACAAATCGCCTATAAATCAAATCTAAAACACTCCAAACCTGTATATTGTGAAAGCTATTCTTTTGTATCAATAGACAAGTACAATCAGCACTTGCCAGTGGTATCATCATATTTAAATGTAACTATAAATTACAGCATACCATAAAGGAGTCGTGTAGTAAAACAGTTTATAAAGCTGTCTGTATTTTATAGAAGCAATCCCATCCATTTTGATTATTGAACAAAAAAAGCACACCGATTAAGGTGTGCTTTAGTCTAAAGGTATCATTAAATTTTTATCTCTTCATAGCAAAGTGGCCCGAAGCTTCTCTTTGCTGACCATCAAAAGCATATTCTATCCTGAACCAGTAGTCACTGCTTGGCAACGACTGTCCATTATAAGTTCCATCCCATCCAGCTCCACCAACATCGAGTTGCTTAATGAGTTTTCCATATCGGTCAAATATATAAAGCGTTGTTCCTGGTAAACGATCACCGCCTATAATGTTCCAAGTATCGTGAATACCATCTGCGTTAGGGGTAAAATAATCTGGGTAGCCAAAAACAAATATATCTACAACAATCTCTCCACAACCACTTCTCTCTGCAATAGTTACTGTATGCACACCAGGAGTAACGTCGTTAAAGGTTCCATTGTTCACATAAGGCCCATCATCTAGACGGTACCAATATTGATCCGGCCCTTGGGCCGTTACAATTACTTGGTGTTCTATATCAAACGGATCTGTTGTAATGTCTATATCGTACACTTCTGGCACACTGGAAACCCTCACATTGGTGGTTATCGAAATAAAACAACCTGTAGAAATTCTAGTCGCCGTCATTTCATAATCACCGCCTTCTGCAACGTCTATAGAAGCTGTTGAAGCAGGTATCAAAGCACCATTCAACGTCCATTCATAAGAATACTCTGTGTCATTGAGACCTGTATCTAAAGTTACTGGACCATTCACTAGATTATCGTTTTCATCGAGACATAGAATGTACTGATCTAACAAAGAAGGTGTAGGTAAGTTATTAATAACTACCTCTAAAGTCGTAAAGCTAAAACAGTCTGTATTATTGTCATCTACTCTAGCAATTAAAGTGGTATTTGAGGAATAGGTAAAATCATTTGTAATACCATTCACTTGACCATCTGCATCCGTTTGATTTAGATAATATACCACTGTTGTCCCTGTTTGCCCAGTTGTTACTTCTGCATCGGCAATACTCACATCTATAGTGGCATTACCAGAACCATCGTCGCAAGACTCTAAAGCCGTAGGAGTGACTGCTATAGGCGCATCTACTGGCTGAATCACGAAGTCTCCTGTAGAGAAACACCCAGAATTTGTAAACTCTAGTCTGTAATAGATAGTTTGTGGAGCAGTTGTATTATCATAGCTAGTAGTATCCAATGGGTTGGAGCCCGCAAGTGCATCAGTTGGTGAATCGTAGTAGCTCACTGTAGTTCCTGTTTGCCCATTAATAACCTGTGCATTTGCATCTCCTAAGGTAAAAGAAGCAACACCATCACCATCTTCATCGCACTCTTCCACAGTAAAAGATGGAACAGAGGCCGGTACTGGATTTAAGATCAAATCAAAAGTAGTTGTATCAGAACAGTTGGTAGTATTATTTTCAATACTTACTGTAATCGTTTCTAGACTTGCGGTGTTGAAATAAGGAGATGCGATGACACCTGTTGCATTGCTATAAACGATGGTATAATCTGCTGGATTTAATCCATTTAAAATGATTGCATCATTTTGAGTCAAATCAAATGATTCCACTCCATCTCCATTAGAATCATCACATAAGGTTAGATTAGGAGCCGTGGTTATCCCCGGAGTCTCATTAATGGTCAGATTAAAAGTCGTTGTGTTAAAACAACTCATGTTATTCACATTTTCAATACGCACATAAATCGTCTGTGGATTTGACGTATTTGTATAAGCAGTGGTGTCTAAAGGATTTGTCCCTGCAGCTGCATTTGACTGAGAATCGTGGTAAGAAACCGTATATAACAAAGGATCTTGCGCGAGTAGCACTTGAGAAGAGTAGCTACTAAAAGTAAATACATCTTCCTCATCATTACTAGGGTCGTCACAAAGGATCACTTCTGCGACTGGATTTGCAATAGGAGCAGCGTCGATAATGAGATCAAAAGAGCCTGTATCATAACAATCTGTTGCCGTATTATTTTCGATTCTTACAAATACAGTTTCCATACCTGCCGTAGTATTGGTATAAGCGTTGGGGTTTACGATAGCATTGATACCAGTATCTGCATCTGTTGGGGAGTTGTAAAAGGTAATAGTATTATCAGCATCACTTTGAGCACCTAAGATAGCGGCGTTTTGACTGGTGAGATCAAATATATCAAATCCATCATTACTTACATCGTCACAAACCACAATATCATTTGCTGCTATAAATACTGCTCGTCGATTCACTATCAGATCAAACATAGCGTTGGAAGTGGTAGAAGAACACATTAAACCAGTATTATCAGTTACCCGTGCATAAACAGTTTGCGGATTAGCGATATTAGAATAACCAGCTGCATTTAAAGGTGCTACACCATTGATTGCGTCTAGCTGAGTAAGATGATAAGTCACTGTAGCCGTCTGCCCGTTTAAGATAGCCGCATCTTGATCACTCAATACAAACACCTCTGAACCATCATTACCTAAATCATCACAAGTCACTATATCCATAGGAGTGTTTGCTATAGGAATAGGTGCTGCGGTAAGTGAAAATGGATTTATAGAACTACAACCAGTATCTGCTGTACTTACTATTCTTACATAAATGGTAACTGTACCCACTGAAAGATCGAACATAGTTGGATCCATAATAGGGTTGGTCCCGTTTTGAGCATCCATTAAACTGGTGTAGTACGTTATCGTAAAGCTAGAACCTCCAGAACCTCCAGAACCTCCAAAACCGCTGCTACTTAGAGCCGCCGATACGTAGGCATCAAGATTAAAGTTTATTATAGGGCCGCATTGCTCAAAATTAGGAATAATAAAAATATTAAAGTCGATCACATCAATTACAAAACTATCTACCACTATGCAATTTGAAGTGGTATTGGTAATAGCAGAAAAAACAGTCATAGGCGGCATATTTATAGGATAAGTTGTTGGGTTACTTATCGCTCCTAATCCATTCTCAGCATCTGTTTGAGATGTGTGGTAAGTGACCACATGATCTCCAGCAGGAAGCCCGTTTAATACCACAGAATCATTTTGAGTTAAATCTGCTGTAGTTGCCCCAATAATACAAACAATAATATCGTTAGGGGCAGCAGCTACTATTTCTGGAGCCACGTCTATACATACCTGTTCTGTGTAGGTACATCCATGGTTATCTGTCAATTCATAAACATAACAATTCTGTCCTGCCACGGAGGGCGTTACCGAAACTACATTACCTATATTCACAGCTATATCAGGACTCGCCTGCCATGCTTCGGTAACAATTACTGGTGTAAAAGAAAGTTCCGAAGGAATAATTGCTGGATTAAAATTAAGCCCCCAAAAAAAGATATAACCGTTATCAGACCCTAAGTTATCCGTTATACTTATACACCACTGTCCGTTTATAGGAGAGCCAATGAATGTACTGTAAGGATCCACAGGCAAATAGTTCCCAGCTGGAATTGTTCCTCCGGGATTTGTATTATTATATTGTGTCCAAGTCTGTGCCGCTGTTTCTGTAAAAACATAATCAAACCCAGTACCTGGGTTTCTATTGGCATCATCATCTATGGGTATACCTAGAAAAGTACCACCACCACTAGGGTACTGGTGTAAATCTACTTCAGAACCGTTAGGAGCGGTTATAGTGAGTTGTAAGTCGCCTAAATAAGAGTGCTCCATATTCACAAAAATATTTACTATATCAGTTGCACTAGTTATTACAGTGCCTGGTGCAAAAAGATCCACATTTATGCAAGTTGTATAACTTACACCACTTCCGTCCGGTAAAAACGTTAAACCTGTTACTGGTGGAGATACTGGGATCAAAAATTCTTGAGTAGTCGCAACTCCTGTTAACGTAGTGGATTCTCCAAAACACAACTGCGTATCTGCTGCCATTGTACCGGTAAAATCAGGATCTGAAGACACCTGTACAACCAGATCTATTTCCTCTCTATCAGAACAACCTACTGCATCTGTCACTCTTAATTTAGTCTGATAAATACCGGTTGTATTGTAGGTTTCCATTTGCACTTGGCCAGAATTAAATCCGGCACCGTTTGCTAGATCCCATTGATAAGTCGCCCCTGTACCATCAACTCCAAAAGTAGCTTGACCATCAAAAGTAACTGTATCACCTTGGCAAATCCTAAGGATTCCATCTGCATCGATAGGTGGCGTTGTAGTGATATTTGTAACAATTGACTGGCATGGATCAAAGCATCTTCTGGCCGCTCTCCATCCAGCAGCATTACCTGAACCATTGGAGATAAATTGCACTGTAAGGCAACCTGTGGGATTTCCTGCACTCGCTTGAAAAACTCCCGGAGGAACATTAGTGTTTGTAATTGTTGCTAACAAAGGTGCGGCTGTACTGTCACCGTCATAAATAGTCAGCACATCGTTTACCGCTACATCCATGACTACAAAATCTAAAATCATGCGATCAGTTGACACAATTGGGCAAAAGGTAGCGACGCCATTAAAATTGTCAGAATAATTGACATTACCACCGTCATCATTGAATGTAGAGGTTGCACAACCAGTGTACCTTGTAGGGTTAGCAGCGCCACTACCTATCATGTTTATATTGACCTGGCCTACTGATAAATAAGAGACGAGAATGAATAGGAGTGCGAGGAATCTTTTCATTATTTTAGTTTTTAATAGTAAGAGCTATATTCTAATTAACAAATATGAGGAAATTTGTTAACTCTTACTTAACGTATTATGCCAATTTTCTGTCTAATTCATACAAAACAATGCAGTTATCGCTTACAGTTTGTAAATTTGCACGCAAATTAAATTGCCCCTACTAATCGTAGTACTTATATGAAAATTGAAGATATCTTAGAAAATATAGAAGATAACGATCACTTGTCTTCTAACGAGCAAACCCCTTTACGATCAGATGCATTTGAATTAAGCGATGCTGATAAAATCGAGTCTATTAAAAGAGACGTGCATCACATTCTAGAAACTCTAGGAATGGACATGACAGACGACAGTCTTAAAGGAACGCCTAATCGAGTGGCAAAAATGTTTGTCAAAGAGATTTTTGGCGGTTTGCGTCCCGATAAAAAACCTAGAGCCAGTACTTTTGAAAATAAGTACAAGTACAATGAAATGCTGGTAGAGAAAGACATCGTTGTTTACTCCACCTGTGAGCATCATTTGTTGCCTATAGTAGGCCGAGCGCACGTGGCTTATATTTCTAACGGTAACGTGGTGGGACTTTCAAAGATGAATCGCATCGTAGATTATTATGCAAAACGCCCTCAAGTTCAAGAACGTTTAAATATTCAGATCGTACGTGAATTACAAAAAGTGATGAATACAAAAGACGTGGCCTGTATCATTGATGCAAAACACTTATGCGTGAACAGTCGTGGTATCAGAGATATAGAGAGCAGCACGGTGACTGGAGAATTTGGCGGTAAATTTAAGGACCCAATTGTAAAAAGAGAATTTCTCGATTACATACAGATGAAGACTAAATTCTAGATTTCTACTCTGCATCTTTATGAAATAGCAAAATCTCAACTAGCAGCTCGCTTCATTGAATTATTAAACTCTATTTTTGAAGAGGATATGGAAGGATGTTCCGCTTTCGCGAAAGCGAGATCAACACCAACAAATGAAACCAATAGCATAGCATACCACAAAATTAAATCATGGCTAGATATCAAGATAATGAACTGAACATCTACAACTCTATAAAAGGAGAAAAGGAAGTTTTTACCTCTATTGTAGAGGGGCGTATAGGAATGTATGTGTGTGGACCTACCGTTTATAGTAATGTGCATTTAGGAAACTGCCGTACGTTTATCAGTTTTGACATGATATTTAGGTATCTAAAACATTTGGGATATAAAGTACGCTATGTACGTAATATTACAGATGCTGGACACCTTACTGACGACACTGATGAAGGAGAAGATAAAATTTCTAAAAAAGCCAGACTTGAAAAAATAGAGCCTATGGAAGTGGTGCAGAAATACACCCTGGATTTTCATACGGTCATGAGTCAGTTCAATGCATTTCCACCCAGTATTGAACCTACGGCTACTGGACATATTGTAGAGCAAATCGAGATCATAAAAACCATTTTAAATAATGGATATGCCTATGAAAAGAACGGCTCTATTTATTTTGATGTCGTAAAATTTAATGAAGATCATCACTACGGTAAACTGAGCGGTCGCAACCTAGAAGACATGATGGCCAATTCTCGGGAACTGGCTGCACAAAGTGATAAGGCAAATCCAGCCGACTTTGCGCTGTGGAAAAAAGCGAGCCCACAACACATCATGAGATGGCCTAGTCCTTGGGGTGATGGTTTTCCAGGATGGCACTTAGAATGTACCGTGATGAGTTCTAAATACCTAGGGGAGACTTTTGACATACACGGTGGTGGTATGGATCTTAAATTCCCACACCACGAGTGTGAAATTGCACAAGGAGAAGCAGCGCATGGTCACAGTCCAGTAAATTACTGGTTGCACGCAAATATGCTGACTTTAAACGGTCAGAAAATGTCTAAATCTACTGGAAACAGCATTCTGCCTGTAGAACTTTTTACAGGAAATAATGATTTTATGCAAAAGGCTTTTGCTCCTAGCGTGGTACGTTTCTTTATGATGCAGGCGCATTATCGATCAATTTTAGATTTTAGTAACGATGCCATTCTAGCTGCCGAAAAAGGTTTTAACCGACTTACCGAAGCTATGAAAGTAATGGAGAAACTAGCTGTTTCTAAAACCTCTTCTATTGACCTCGCTTCTTGGAAAGCAAAATGCTATGCTGCAATGAATGACGATTTCAATACGCCTATTCTTATTGCAGCGCTTTTTGATGCTGTAAAAATGATCCACTCTATACATGATGGAAACGCAACGATTACAGCAAAGGATCTTGAAGAACTTCAAGAAACGATGAATGGCTTTTTCTTTGATGTTTTGGGATTACAAAATACCAAAGAAGAAGGAAGCAGTTCCTTAAACAAAGGACTGGACGGCGCGATGAAACTTATTATTGATTTAAGAGCTACTGCCAGAGCTAATAAGGACTGGAGTACGAGCGATAAAATACGCGACGAGCTCATTGCTGCTGGAATCCAATTAAAGGATGGCGCTGATGGGACCATTTATAGTGTGGAGTAGTCTTTTTGAATTAGGAATTAGGAATTAGGAATTAGGAATTAGGAAAAATTGAAATTCTAAAATCCTTTGGCAAGAAAAAAGCTTAATTTACTTGTGCTGAGCTCGTCGAATTATAAAACTAAATAAAAAGAACGCCGATAGGTTACAAAAATAAATTCTAAGGGGCGGAATTTATTATGCCATCTATGATAGAAGATTTCATTTGAATTTAAATTTGTATCGGACCCTGTTGTGTTGACAATTTTATTATGAGAATTATACAAGCAGGCTTACTAATTTTTATTTGTTTTACTGCCCTTGTAACGATTGGTGCTGGCTCTCATGGTCATATTTCCATGAAGAATCACGAGACTGCTACTATTGCTTATGGCTCTATCATTTTTGCATCAACTGCTTTCATTAACCTGATAGCTTTAGTAAATCGCTTTGTGAACTTCAAAAGTGTTATGTCCTTAATTTTTAATCAAATAAGCGGCCTGATACTTACCTTTTACTTAGTATACGCAATCAAATTTAATATTGATGGTGGGCACTTTCCCTTGAGGCATTTGTTATTGAACACCTTGGGAATCATTTTAAGTGTTTTAATTGTAAAAAAAGATTTCAAACAATTTTTAGAATAGAATAATTCAAAAGGCAATCGATAGAATAATGAGATCCTGAATAAATTTGCTGTTCAAAATTTATTTAAATCACCAAAATTTGTCATTCCAGAAAATTCTTTAGAACACCGTTTGTGTTTTATTAGGCCGAGCTTTTAAGAATTTATCTGGAACAGGATGACAATTTTAGTTAACTGGTTTTAAACTATATGAAAAAAATACTAGCCTATCCGTTTTTGTTGTTGATCAAGGTTTATCAAACAGTGATATCCCCTTTTACACCTGCTAGTTGCCGCTACTCTCCTACTTGTTCTCAATATTCTAAAGAAGCTCTTGTTAAACACGGTGCTTTTAAAGGCGGCTGGTTGGCATTGAAACGTATTTTTAGCTGTCATCCTTGGGGTGGAAAAGGTTATGATCCCGTGCCGTGAATGTCGCTTAGTGACAGGATAAAAATAAAAAACGTAGGCCGCATCAAGTGTTGATCATCAATTTATAAGTGAATTTAAAAGCAAACTATAAAAAACTCCCTTGCCACGATCGCCCACCTCTGGGAACATATCTTTTAGGTTGCTCAGGTGCTCATTGAGTTTCTCACGATGTATCTCGACGCACCGGTAATGATAGGCCAAGCATCATTGTCAGTCCAGAAAAAATTAACAGAATTAAACAAATACTAATGGCAAGCTTACCTACCAATTTTGTCTAGAATCTACTGGTGGCCGCTCCATGATGTTAAAGTTTAAAACTCCTTACAAACTTTCTATTATAAGCGTTCTCGACTCTTGCTCGAACTGACATTTGCATTTTGCACCTCCAAATACTTACTTTTATAAATTCCTATTCACCTCAAAATTTGATTCTGGTTCTAGTTCTGGTTTTGACTTTCAAATCTATTTTCACTTTTCACATTTGAATTCAAGTTCAAGTTTAAATTCATCTGTGCTTCCTTACCTTAGCCTCAAAAATTAAGAGCCTTGACTTCCACCCAAATTCTCATTACCATAGCCTGTTATTTTGCTGTTCTTGTCGCTATATCCTTTATAGTGGGGCGTACGAGCGACAGCGCTACTTTTTTTAGAGGCAATCGTTCTTCCCCTTGGTTTATTGTGGCTTTTGGAATGATAGGCGCGTCTCTTAGTGGAGTGACTTTTATCTCCGTTCCTGGAGCGGTAGAAGAAGGTGCGATGAATTACTTTCAAGTGGTACTCGGTTATATAGTTGGCTATTTGGTGATAGGAACGGTACTTTTACCGCTCTATTACCGGATGAACCTCACTTCGATTTACTCCTACCTCAACGATAGATATGGCAGTGCAGCACAGTACACAGGCTCTAGTTTCTTTATTCTTTCTCGTGTGGTAGGTGCCAGTTTTAGACTGTATTTAGTGGCGGGAGTATTGCAAGAATTTGTCTTTGAAAGTATGGGTGTGGAGTTTTGGCAAACGGTAACACTTACTGTAATTCTTATCTGGTTGTACACTTTTAAATCGGGAATCAAAACTATCGTTTGGACAGATACCTTACAGACCTTATTTATGTTGATTGCCGTAGGAGTAAGTATATACTATATTTCTGACAGCTTAAATCTTAACGGTATTGGCGAGATTACTGGTTTTATATCCGATAGTGAGCTTTCCCAAATCTTCTTTTTTGACGACTGGAAAAGCGGTCAATATTTCTTTAAACAGTTTTTTGCCGGAGCCTTCATCGCCATTGTGATGACGGGGTTGGATCAAGATATGATGCAAAAAAACTTGACCTGTCGCAGTCTTGGTGATGCTCAAAAGAACATGTTTTGGTTTACGATTGTGCTGACCTTTGTGAATCTGGTATTCTTAGGATTGGGTGTTTTATTAACCGCTTTCGCGAAAGCGGAAGACTTAACAGCTACTAAAGACAAGTTGTTTGCCGCCATAGCACTAGACAGCAATCTGGGAATAGGAATTGGACTGGTGTTTATACTAGGACTCGTAGCAGCGGCCTATTCGAGTGCAGACAGTGCGCTTACTTCTTTAACCACTTCTTTCTCTGTAGATATTTTGCGATTAGAACAAAACTATGAAGAGAAGAAACAAAACTGGATCCGCAAGCTGGTTCATGTTGGATTTTCACTACTCTTAATTATAGTGATTGTAAGTTTTGAATATTTGATCCAAGACGCTAGTGTGATCAATAAACTGTTTGTATTTGCTGGATATACCTATGGACCTTTGCTGGGGTTGTTTGCTTTTGGGATTTTAACCAAAATAAAAGTACAGCATCATGCCACTCCTATCATCGCCATCATATCTCCATTTATAGCTTTCGGAATCAGCTCAGCAGCCAACTACTTTTTCGAATTCGAATTCGGCTTTTTTGTGCTGCTTCTCAATGGGTTCATCACCTTTTTAGGCTTGCTCATTGCATCCATTTTTAGCCATCAGGATTAGATCAATATTGATTCGTACCCAACAAGACTAGCGTGCAAGCCACTTCGCTTTTGATATTGTTCTCCTTTAAAAGCTTATAAAACTCTGGGTTCTCTGTTCCTGGATTAAAAATGACCCGTTCTGGATGGAGGCTTATGATGTAATCGTAATACGCGCTCTGTCTTTTAGTATTCAAATAAAGAGTCACTGTATGGACTCCCTGAAATGGGACCAGCTCTTTGTAAATTTTTACATCGTCTACCATTCCTTCTCGCATTCCTATAGCTACCGTATCGTTATTGAACTTGCGCAATCTATAAATAGCGACGTTAGAATAACGTTCTTCTTTGAGCGATGCTCCTAATACTAAAGTTTTTTTGGACATTTTTTATGACTTTACGTGTAACAATATACGAAAATCATCGTCTTTTAAACAAAGGGCCTGATAAAGACTTCTAATTTATTTGGTTTATTGATTTTTTATGAAAAAGAGAAATTCACAGATTAAAGTCTTTAAAATTTTTAAAATTAGATTCTTAAAAGACGAACATCATCGTATAATTCATAATTAATGGTTAGTGTTATTATACGATTTAGAAATCCCGAGCTTGCAGGCTCGGGATTTTGTGTTTCATACCTATTTCTATTCCTAGTTACTTGCTGAGGGCTGCACCTATGAATTACACATTACTATTCTTAAAATTTTTGAATCCTTATTAATAAGGGAAATAACTTAACAAATTCAAATGTATTGTACTGAAAAACTGTTTTAGACTGCTCGTTTTCAACTTATAAAAATATTTAAAACAAATAATAATCCCTTTGAAAACAAATAACATAAAAGGCTTTATTCTCTCTAATAATCTTTTGGAAAACCCACTATTTTATGCATATTGAAATCAGACAACTTAGTGTTCTATAAAGATGAAGGACAATTTTAAACTTTAATAAACTCTTAAAAAATCATCTACTCCTATGATTTTAAAATGAATAATACTAGATAAAAGTTAAAAAAAAATACCGTTAAACCTTTTAATTTCTGTTTAAACGAAAAATAATCTTATTTACATGAGAAAATATTTTAGCAAGCATAAAGTATTTATTTTTACGGCATATCTAGCAATAAATAGAAAATATTTTAAAAAAATGAATAAAAGATTACTTTGTTTTATAACTTCATTTCGTAACAGCAGTATCAATTGGTTTATTTTAAAAACTTCCTTATACCTGTTTATATTTTTAATGTTATCTCCTTATTTTGGATCTGCACAAGTAGGCATTAATACCGACACCATAGATCCTTATGCCATACTTCAGATAGAGAGTACCGACAAGGGTGTATTGTTTCCAAGACTTAGTATAGCTGACAGAGATGCTATAACTGCGGCTGCTGCGGCTACCGGAAACCCTGTTCCATCAGGTTTAACCATATATTGTACTGATTGTTGTCAAAATGGGACTGGTTCCATTTATTATTATAATGGTGTTGCATGGAAATCACTTGATAACAGCTGTAGAGATGTAAATGCACCCCCAGCGTGTATTGACCTTACCACCACGATTACTGACGAGAACCACATGGAAAGCGGTAATAACTCTGACGATACTCCAGCACTTTTAATTGACGGTAACACCGTATTGGCAGCTCAAACCAATAATGAAAGAGATAAATTAGAAATGCACAAGACCGATAAGGATAATGTAGCGTTTGATTTTTCGGAAAATCTCCCTGTTGGTTATAAAATTCGCTTGTATTTTAATGATAGTCAAAGACCAGCTAATGGTGGCGGGTTTAGACTTGGACTTGATGTCAGTCCAGAGTTAAATGGTGTTCAAACTGGGCAAAATGTTGATACAGAAAATGGTACTTTGCCTAATAGCACCGTAACTAGTTCTGGTAATGATCATATTTTAACCATGACTTTGAATTCAATAACTGATCATCTTAAAGTAGTATCGAGTAATGATGACCGTGACCATGTATACCTTTTAGAGATAAAATTATTTGATAACAATGATGTTGAAATACCACTTACTTGTAACTAATACCTAGCTAACAATTCTAACTGGTTATAAAATATTTTTAGCAAAACCTTTTTCCCGAACTTAAAGGGGAGGTTTTAAATTGATTCCTTTATACCAAATTAAATTCCCAAAGGATAGAATCTATTCTAAGCTTTGGGAATTTGTCGTTCTAAGAAAAGCTTTTCTATAACCTAAATTTACAATCCTCATTGGAGCAACTGTAAATCACCCCTTCCTATTTTAAATAACTTCTAACCTGTATACACCTATAAAATTGCTGCACCCACTGCAGTAAGCAAAGGTAACAGAGTATATAAAAAATAGGGATATAGCCATTGTCTAGCTGGCTCTTGGTAAACAAATCAGCTGCTGCAAGAATTATTATAGTAAGAGCTATCAACCAAATCATGGTAAAAATTAATACCCTTTTATTGGTCACACTAGTTTACCAAATAAATCAAATAAACCATTTTGATCAAAACTAATTAGCCAGGCTTCAAGAAGCTAGTTATTCCTGTAGCCCTATTTGGGTATTTATGTAGCAAAAATATACTCGAAGAAAAGAGCCACAGCACTGTTCATAAGGGGAAAAGAAAATATACCTCAGATGAAGTGTCGTTGATACTATAAATTATGGTTCCATCTTCTTTTGCTATCTGAAATATGGTCGGATTCCATTTTTCCGATTCTGCTCCTTTAATCCAAAAGTTCACTTTTTTTTGATCTGCTAAAGTTACTTTTATACCTTCATATGCTGCATTACGGGAATCATACCCAATATTTTTAGATAGTAAAAATACCTGTGTCTGACCTGTAATCTGTAATTGTAATTGAGATTTTGTGATCTTTGTTGTATGAAATCTTCTGTCGTTCGTTATTTTTTTTATAGTAAGTTTCTACTTTCTTTATTTTCCCTGTTTTTAAAATCAGAGCGTTTTCAAAAGTAAATAACGTAGGAGCTGCAAAATAAAAAGCACTTAGAATGCAAGTAACTCCAAAAATCAAACTCTTTATAGCCCAATACCGTTTACTTTTCATACTAGGGAGACATAACATTTCTTAAAATTCAAAGGTGCGGACTGAAGTCTGCACCTTTGAATTTATCTTTTTATCAAAACCTTTTACTCAGTCCTAAAGGGTGAGGTTTTAAAACTGTACAAATATTTTAGAAAGACTCCTCCCTACCCCATTATTAAATTACCACTTTATAACAGCACTACCCCAAGTAAAACCACTACCAAAAGCGGCGAGAACAATTGTGTCACCTTCTTTAATTTTACCTTCTTCCCATGCTTCACAAAGCGCAATAGGAATAGAAGCTGCTGTAGTATTACCGTATTTCTGGATGTTGTTATACACCTTATCGTCAGCCAATTGGAATTTTCTTTGAATAAATTGAGAGATACGCAAATTGGCTTGGTGTGGTACAAGCATATCGATATCGCTTACTTCAAGACCATTGGTTTTAAGACCTTCCATGATGACTTCAGAAAAACGAACGACGGCATTCTTAAACACAAACTGTCCATTCATATAAGGATAATAAGGGATATCTTCTTGTGGATTCTCCTCTATTAATTGTGGAACCCAGTGGTTGGTTGAAGGGCCTTTTAAGGACAATTCTAATGCGTGTTTTCCTTCACTGTGTAAATGAGTAGAGAGAATTCCGTGACCTTCTTTTTCAGATCTAGAAACTACCGCTGCTCCTGCTCCATCTCCAAAAATGACTGACACATTTCTACCACGAGTGGTAAAGTCAAGTCCGCCACTGTGATTTTCTGATCCTATGACCAAAACATTTTTATACATACCCGTTTTTATAAACTGATCTGCAACAGAAAGAGCGTAGATAAAACCACTACATTGATTTCTTACATCCAGTGCTGGACAGGTATGAATACCCATTAAATCCTGCACTTGCACGCCACAACCAGGGAAATAATAATCTGGTGATAGGGTCGCAAAAACAATTAATTCTATATCGTCTTTGGAAACATTAGCGCGTTCTAGAGCAATTTCAGCAGCTTTAACACCCATAACCGCAGTAGAATTGCCATCACCTTTTTTGATATGACGACGTTCTTTGATACCCGTACGTTCCTGAATCCAGGCGTCATTAGTATCCATAATTTTAGAAAGGTCGTCATTAGTCACAACGTTCTCCGGAACATATTTACCCATTCCGGTTATGCGAGAAGTATACATAAATTAATTTTAATTGTGCGCAAGATAAGTGACAGCCTTAGTATCTTGCTAGCGTTACATCATAATTTGATATGCATGCATAATAAGTTATTTCCAGATCCATTTCCAGATATCCCAGATGCTACGGTACATTATGAGGCTGCCTTTTACGCTTTCGCGAAAGCGGAACATCTAAAAGCCACATTACTAGAACAAACCCCGTGGAGACAAAATAAAATCCAGCTGTTTGGCAAGGTGCACGACGAGCCGAGGCTCACCCAATTATATGGAGATCCAGATATCGCATACGGCTACAGCGGTATTAATTTTAAAGCCTTACCATGGACAGAAACTTTAAAACAGATCAAAGCCGATGTCGAAAAAGCAGCAGGAACCACCTTTAACATTTGTCTGATCAATCAATACCGCGATGGACGAGACTCCAATGGCTGGCATGCCGATAATGAAGCCGAACTGGGTAAGAATCCTGTCATCGCTTCCATTAGTTTAGGACAAGAACGCTTCTTTCATTTAAAACACAACACTAATAAAGACTGGCGATTTAAGTTCTTACTAGAACATGGCAGCCTTCTTCTTATGAAAGATCATACACAACATACTTATAAACATCAAATCGCTAAAACAAAAAGAGCCATCGATTTGCGGATTAATTTGACTTTTAGAAAGGTGGTTTAATAAGCAGCAGGCAAGTTGATTCTGAATTGAGGTTGCGATCTGAATAAGATATAGATGAATGGCATAATTTAGACCTTATCATTAAAAATAATTAGCCTGTCACATCTGAAATTGCTTTTTTTATTCCTGCTGTATTTGTTAAGAGTTGTATAAAATGCAGTTGTTATTCCCTACCTTTTGTAATCCTTCGAAAATAGAACGACTTTATACTTATGGCAAAAGCAAAAGACATTCTTAAAAATCTTGATGAACGCGCAATAGACCGCATCGTAGAAATGGGCTGGGAAGACCGCACCCCTTTTGACGCGATTGAGGCACAGTTTGGTGTTACAGAAAGTCAAGTCATCAAGATCATGCGCAGCGAGATGAAAGAAAGCAGTTTTAGAATGTGGAGAGCGCGCGTTCAAGGCCGCTCCACAAAGCATCGCGCACAAAGAGATCCTGAAATGAGTCGCTTTAAATGTACTATGCAACGCTCTACTGGGAACAAGATTGCTAAAAGGTAAAAAAGACTTAAGAAGGCTAGCGCTGTAAAACAGAAGAATAAAGACCAGTCCTAGTATCATTCCAGATTCTGAGTTGTCCTATTTTATTTTGCTATTAAATGATTTAGTCATTTGAAATGAATCACTTTATTTTACAATGGCATACCTATTGCCTAGATTTGAACGTTCTTAAATAGTTCTATATCAAATCATGAAAAAGTTACTCTTCCTTTTATTGTTTTTACCTCTCGCAAGTATTGCCCAAGATGCTTTTTCTAAAAAGAAAGCACAGCAACCTGCTAAAGATCTTACTGAGGTAAACATCAATGAAAATATTCAGGGTACGCTACTCACCCCTGATACTGTTGAAAAAATACCACTTGTCATTATCTTGTCCGATCAAGGTGCGATGGACCGCAACGGTAACGAACGCAGAACTAGAAGTAATTCTTACCAGCAACTCGCCGACTCACTTCTTTCTAAAGGAATCGCGACTTATAGATACGACAAACGTATTTTAACGCAAATAAAAAATCGAAAACCTAGTGACAAAACACTTTTTAGTGATTACGTTATAGATGCAAAACAAAGCGTTTTATTCTTTAAAGATGACAGCCGATTTTCTAAAATTTTTATCGCTGGTCACGGGCAAGGTTCTTTAGTAGGAATGCTGGCTGTAGATAAAGATGTCGATGGTTTTATATCACTCCACGGAGCTGCACAATCCATAGATGCATTAATCGTACAACAAATTGCAAAAGAAATCCCTGGACTGGATAAAGTAGCTGCGGCAACTTTTGAAAAAGTAAAAAACTCTAAAGAGCCTATTGAGGCTATTGAGCGAGATTTATACACTGTCATAGGTCCACAAATCCAAGCTTTTATGAAATCATGGATGCAATACGATCCTACTGATGAAATTAAAAAACTACAAATTCCTATTTTGATTATCAATGGCTCAAAAAACAGACAAGTAGATCCCTCTGAAGCAGCTTTATTGAAAGAAGCCGTTCCTCATGCTCAACTAGAGCTCATAGAGGATATGAATCACGTTTTTAAAATAGTGGGAGAAGATGAAATTGTGGCTTCAAAAAGCTATATAGATCCTAATTTTCCTTTGAGCAGTCAGTTAGTAAAGCTGATAACTGATTTTGTAAAGAGCTGATTTAGTCCCTACTATTTGATTATTTCTAAATCGCTTAAGTGCTGTTGCGCCCAGCAGGTAAGAAAGAGAAATGATCTCCAACAACTTCACATAAAATTGTATTTTGCAGCTGTTAAATATTCCCTTTATGATTTTTCAAGATGCAGTAGAAACAGTAAAAGACACCACGCCCTTTATCACTCAGGATACGGTAGTTTTTGGTTTACTAATGATTTCGTTAGCTGCAGTTTTTTATACATCATCTCAAAAGGAAGGATTCTGGTCTGTGTTTTATAAGTTCATTCCCGCACTTTTAATGTGCTATTTGATTCCGTCTATTTTAAGCTCTACAGGCTTAATTTCTCCTGACTGGACTACCGTAACTGAAGATGGTACCGTTACTAAATCAAGTTCCTCCTTATACTTTATGGCTTCTCGATATTTGTTGCCAGCCGCGCTGGTACTCATGACACTCTCTATTGATTTAAAAGCGGTTTTTAATCTTGGTCCCAAAGCCTTGATCATGTTTTTAACTGGTTCTGTAGGAATTATTATAGGTGGTCCTATAGCTATTTTAGTTATAGGAACTATTTCTCCAGAGACCGTAGGTGGTGAAGATTACAGTGCGGTTTGGCGAGGACTTTCTACCATAGCTGGGAGCTGGATAGGTGGCGGTGCAAATCAGACTGCCATGCTAGAAGTATACCAATTTGATCCATCCAAATACGGAGGAATGTTACTGGTTGACATAGTCGTTGCTAACTTATGGATGGCCCTATTACTTCTAGGAATAGGATCGAGCGCAAAATTTGACAAATGGTTTGGTGCAGATTCAAGTTCTATCGAAAAGCTTAAAAAGACGGTCTCTGAATATTCAGAAAGCGTCAAAAGAGAAGCTACTTTTACAGATATGCTGGTGATGCTAGGTATTGGTTTTGGAGCTGTAGGAGTCGCTCATTTTGGAGCTGATTTTATTTCGGCATCATTAGATGGACATAAGGCTATTGCAGGTAATATTTATTTAAGTTTCTTGACCAGTCAGTTCTTTTGGCTTATTTCTATAGCTACCGTTTTAGGGATTATATGCTCCTTTACACCTTTGAAAAAATATGAGGGGACTGGTGCCAGCCGTATAGGTAGTATTTTTATCTATATTTTAGTCGCGACCATAGGAATGAAGATGGACCTCAGGCAAGTAGTAGATAACCCGTGGTTATTAGGGGTTGGTTTGGTATGGATGGCTATTCATGCGGGACTTTTAATACTAGTAGCAAAATTGATCAAAGCACCTTATTTTTTCCTTGCTGTGGGAAGTCAGGCTAACGTAGGTGGAGCAGCGAGTGCCCCTGTGGTAGCAGCAGAGTTCCATCCGTCTTTAACAACTGTAGGAGTTTTACTGGCTGTTTTTGGCTATGTAGTCGGCACTATAGGTGCCATTGCATGCACCCTTTTAATGCAACTAGCAGCCACTTCCTAGCTGGTTTTATTGCCGTATGTTAAACTTATGATGCATATTTGCAACCATTAAATTTTTACCATGAAAAAAGTGCTTTTCCTTCTTATAGGCCTCACATTTATTATCGCTTGTAGCAATTCTAATTCCAATAATTTCTCTGTCTCTGGAACAGTCGACGGGATAAAGGTTGGTAAAATTTACTTACAGCGGCTACAAGATTCTGTTTTAATAGATGTAGATTCTGCCATGTTTAATGGAAACTCTGATTATACCTTAATGACCAGACTAGATCAAACAGAAATCATGTACTTGCATCTAGATGTTAAAGATGGTACTGAGTTTAATGACCGAGTATTATTCTTTGCAGAAGACACCACTATGACCATTAATTCTTCTTGGGATAAATTTGAAAAAGACGCAGTTATTAGTGGCTCTAAAAATCAAGATATTTATACCGTTTATAAGAAGAATAGTAATAGGCTTAATAAAGTGTACACGGACTTGGTAAAAAGAAGCATGTCTCTTACTGATGAGACACGAACAGTTGCAATATCTGATTCTATCAATACTGCTTATGACAAGTATTTAAGGAAAAAAGTATTGTATGCTATTAACTATGCACAATTACATAAAGAAAAGGAAGTGGCTCCTTATATATTAATTAGTGAAGCTAGCGAGGCTAATCCTATTTTATTAGATAGTGTCTATCAAAAAATGCCAAAAAAAATTCAGACAACTGTTTATGGAAAACAACTGTCTGAATTAATTAAAAGTTATAAGAGTAACTTATAGAGCGTTTACTCTATCTATAAGTCCTTTTCCTTTAGTTTCTAAATCAGCTTTCACTGCTTTAAGGTGTGTTTTGCGACTTTCTACTTTGCGGTTGTTTACTCTCGAAATCAACTCATCAAAAGTTGCTATAGAGTCGTCTACGATTTTTTCAGATTCAGCTGTTTTCTCTGGGTTAACTGCTTGAGAAATAAGTGCTGCTTCAATGATATCTCCTAATACGAAATTAATGTCTTGTTTAAGATCTTTAATACTTGCCATAATAATTTTAATTTATTGCAAAAATAGTGAATAAAAGCCTTATTCATTCACATAGATATATATTAGAAAGCTTTGGGCTTTAAAATTAGAGCAGTTTTATCAAATTCCACTTAGCTACAAGAGCAACTGCATTCTTGTTTTGTAAAAAATAAAATTACCGCAAACTACTTTAAGCTATTCCCCTTTGTATAGAACAAAATTGCGTTCTGTCTCAAAAAGTTTGATCTCTAGATCGTATTTGGGATCCAATTTTGCTTTAATCTTATTATAAATAACAAAAGCTATGTTTTCTGCCGTGGGATTTAGGTTAGCAAATTCTGGAACTTGTTCATTCAAGTTCTTATGATCAAAGGCATTTTCTACCTCTTCTTTGATGATGTCTTTAAGGATTTTAAGATCAATCAAATAACCCGTCTCAGGATCTACTTCTCCAGTAACGCCTACTTCTAGATCATAATTATGACCATGAAAATAAGGGTTGTTACACAAACCGAAAATTTGTGCGTTTTTCTCATCACTCCAGTCCTTGCGGTGTAAACGGTGAGCGGCATTAAAATGGGCCTTTCTATATGCGGTTAGTCTCATGATATATGGGTATAAAATTTTTCAAAAATAATTTTGAACCACTCCGTATAAATTTCTGGTTGCTGTATCATATCTTCTTTGATATCTTGAGCGGTCATCCATTTATAAGAAGCAACTTCTTCTGGGTTGATTTGCGGAGCGCCGTTGAAATGACCTATCATCACATGATCAAATTCATGCTCTGTAAGTCCATTATCGAAAGGAGCTATATAAATGAAATGGAATAGTTCTTTAAGCTCGGTTACAAATCCCATTTCTTCCATGAGTCTGCGCTTTCCTGCTGCGATGTTAGTTTCTCCATCTCGTTGATGACTGCAACAAGTATTGGTCCATAAACCAGGGGAATGATATTTTCCCAAGGCTCGCTGCTGTAGCATAATTTCATTTTTGTCGTTTACTACAAAAACAGAAAACGCCCGGTGCAATAATGCCTTTTCGTGAGCTTCAATTTTTTCCATAAGACCGACTTGCTCATCGTTCTCATTTACTAAGATTACTTGTTCGATAATTTATATAATTTATTCAACAAAAGTACAAAAGGAAAACAATTGATTCCTTAAACATTTACTAAGTAGTTTAATAGCATCATTCATTACAAAATGATCCAGCAGGGATTGCTTTTGCACAGCTTTATTTCCTTAGAAATGTACTTTTGAAATATTAGTTAGGTAAGGTGGTTCCTCTTAGTTCTATGGAGAAATCTACAGTGGCAGTAGTCGTATGACCTTTGGTTTTATTTTCTAGGCGCTCCACAAGCATGCGTACCGATTGTTGACCAATCTCTTCGGCATGTTGAGTTACTGTGGAGAGTTGTGGATAGGATAGATGTGAAATCTCATCTGAGCTGAACCCTAAAACAGATAAGTCTTTAGGGACTTTTCTTCCTAAACGTTGTGCAATATTGACAGACATTATTCCAGAAACATTATCGATACAAAGAAGTCCGTCCATGTCTTTATGCTCTGTAAATATTTTTTCTAGTTGATCGTTTAACAATGCCTCATTACTATCTATATTGATAACTAAGGCTTCCCCTTTGTAGGAGTCGTGTTGTTCTAATGCTTTTTTGTAACCCAGTACTCTGAGTTTACCTACGCTTAACCCTCCCAAGCTATTGATCAAAACAATTTTCTTACGACCTTCTTTTATCAAAACCTCTGTTCCTTTATAAGCAGCATTAAAATCATCAATAATCACTTTATCACATTCTACATCATTTGCCACTCGATCGAACATAACAATAGGCACATCTTGATTAATGGTTTCTTTTAAGTGTTTTACTTCACCGTTAGATTGGGTTTCCTCAGCAATGGACATGATAAATCCGTCCACGCTGCCGTTTGCTAATAAATTTAGGCTGTTATTTTCCTTTTCAAAAGATTCATTTGACAAACAAGTGATGATGTTATAACCTAATGCGGTTGATTCTTGCTCTATTCCGTAAAGTATACGAGCAAAAAATGCGTTCAATATATCTGGAATAATAACACCTATTGTTTTAGTCTTTCTATTCTTAAGGCTTAAGGCTAGAGTGTTAGGTCTGTAATTAAGCTCTTTTGCAATTTCTTTGACACGCGCAATGGTATCCTTACTTATCTCTGGACTGTCCTTTAATGCTTTAGACACGGTAGAAACAGATACTCCAAGTGTAGCTGCAAGATCTTTAAGCGTAATCATATTTTATTGTTTAAAAGTGGATCAAATGATAAGATTTACAAACCTATGCTTGAATCTCTTTATAATAAAAGCAATTTAGTCATTACTGACCGACTTTTAAAACTTTGTTTTTCAATAAATAATTTAATAATTGCTACCTAATGAAAAGAACTCTATTAAGAGGAGGTTGAATGGCTGTTCCGCTTTCATACGGAATCACGTCCTGTGAAAACGTTTGTTTTAAAATAAATCAGAAAGCGAGAAAATAACAGAAGTCATTGTACTTGACTTACTCAAGTCAGCCCCTCCATTAACTTAGCAGGTGGTTTTAGGATTAAAACAAACTTCTTGACTAGATACCAAGCAAATTATCCCGTCCATACAGTGATTTAACAACCTGATATGCAAAATTCTATTCTATAGTAAATACATTGTTCTATTTTTGCAACCTGATTAATTAGACACATGAAATTTACAGAAGAGATCGCAAGGAGAAGGACCTTCGGTATTGTATCGCATCCAGATGCAGGAAAAACAACACTGACAGAGAAACTATTGTTATATGGTGGAGCTATTCAAGAAGCTGGGGCTGTAAAAAGCAATAAGATTAAAAAAGGAGCCGCAAGTGATTTTATGGAAATAGAACGCCAGCGCGGTATATCTGTGGCAACGTCTGTTCTGGCATTTGAATATAAGGGCAATAAGATTAATATTCTCGATACTCCTGGACACAAAGATTTTGCTGAAGACACGTTTAGAACACTTACCGCAGTAGATAGTGTGATCGTTGTAGTCGATGTTGCAAAAGGTGTAGAGGAACAGACTGAAAAGCTGGTAAAAGTTTGTAGAATGCGTCAAATTCCTATTATAGTTTTTATCAATAAAATGGATCGTGAAGGTAAAGACGCCTTTGATCTTATGGATGAAATAGAGCAAAAACTGGAGCTGCGAGTGACGCCATTGAGCTTTCCTATAGGAATGGGTTATGATCTCAAAGGGATATATAACATTCACAAAAAGAACATCAATCTTTTTACCGGTGCCTCTTCTAAGGACATACACAACACTACCGCTATCACAGATTTGTCAGACGCTAAGCTGGATGAACTTGTAGGAAACAAGGCGGCAACCACTCTTAGAGAAGAACTGGAACTGGTCACTGGAATTTATCCCGAGTTTAATAGACAGGAATATTTAAATGGCGAGTTGCAACCTATATTTTTTGGTAGTGCGCTGCATAATTTTGGAGTGAAGGAGCTGCTGGACGGTTTTATAGAAATCGCTCCTGCTCCTCGTCCTAAGAAAGCCGAAGAGCGCCTTGTAAAACCAGAGGAAAAAGATTTCAGTGGTTTTGTGTTTAAAATTCATGCCAATATGGATCCTAGACATAGAGATAGACTGGCATTTATAAAGGTGGTGAGCGGTGTATTTGAACGTAATAAAGCCTACAAGCACGTAAGGTTGGATAAGAATTTAAAGTTCTCTAGTCCAAATGCCTTTTTTGCAGAGAAAAAGGAAATAGTTGACGAGTCATTCCCAGGAGATATTGTAGGATTACACGATACGGGTAATTTTAAAATAGGCGATACGCTAACCTCAGGGGAGGAACTTCATTACAAAGGAATTCCTGCCTTTTCACCAGAGTATTTTAGGTATATCAACAATGCAGACCCTATGAAGTCTAAACAGCTGGCAAAAGGTATCGATCAGCTAATGGATGAAGGTGTTGCGCAACTATTTACTTTGGAGCTCAATGGTCGCAAGGTAATAGGTACGGTCGGTGCGCTTCAGTTTGAAGTGATCCAATACCGACTGGAACATGAATATGGAGCAAAGTGTTCTTATGAAAATCTCAATGTACACAAAGCTTGTTGGGTAGATGAATCTGTAGCAAAACCAGAGGAGTTTACGGACTTTAAAAGAGTGAAATCTAAGTTTTTATGCAAAGATAAAAGAGGACAGTTGGTATTTCTCGCTGACTCCTCCTTTTCCTTGCAAATGACACAACAAAAATACCCGAGTATCAAGTTTCATTTTATTTCAGAATTTGAGCCTGCTGCAACTGCAGCTGTATGATAATTGTTTTGCTTTCACGACTTAGCTTCTGGTAGTTAAGAGAGCAGAATTACTTTAAACACCTTGCGTTTAAACTGCCGTTATGATTTTTTCAACTCTCAGATTTGGGTGGAAAACAAAGGTTTTTCGGAAGCTTATGATTCTTTATTTGTCTTGAACAAACCTATTTTTCATCTTACTCATACGGTTTTAAAAAATAACCTTAAGTACATTAAAAAAGTCACTTCACCTCCATTAGATTGAGGTGACTTTTTTAATAATGTATCAATCGCAATCCTTGAACTTCTCTAAACTAGAAACAATAAACTCTGATCTGCGGTTCAACTGGTGTTCCTCACTAGAACATGCCACAGCGTTAGTACACTGATTGAGCAATCTTCTTTCCCCATAACCTTTTGCGGTTAAACGAGCAGCATCAATGCCTTTTGAGATCAGCCAGTTGCGTGTGCTCTGTGCTCTTCTATCTGAAAGTATTTGGTTGTATTGATCTGGAGCCCTACTATCGGTATGAGAGCGTATCTCAACGCTAACTTGAGGGTATAACTCCATAAAAGCTTGGATTTTGGAAAGCTCATAGGCTGCATCAGACCTAATATTAAACCTATCAAAATCAAAATATATTTGCTTAATATCTAGTAATGGCCCTATGTCGTCACAATCTGCCACAGGGATGCGATTGATTTCTATTTCTAGCGAGATATGCATAATTCCCGAAGTCGTCGTCGTAGTAATGACTTCTTCATCTGAGGTATGGTCTTCCTTTTCTACTCGCAGGATATATGGTTGATCGCAATTTAATGTAAAAGTATAAGATCCATCACCACTAGTAACTCGTTGATCGATCTTATTATTATCAACATCCATAAGCACTACTGTTGCGTCCTTAATAGGCTCACCGGTTTTCTGATCAGATACATTACCCAGGACCAGTGCTTGACATTTCTCCCTAAGATCTTCTAACTGCAGGAATCTATAAATATCATCATCTCCCCTACCACCAGGTCTGTTGGAACTGAAGTATCCTATTTTAGTATCATCGTTTACAATAAAACCAAAATCATCGTATGTTGTGTTGATCGGCTTACCTATGTTAACCACCTTGCCCATGCTACCATCAGGGCTTATAACACTGGCAAAAACGTCCAATCCTCCTAATCCTTGATGGCCTGAGGAAGAAAAATACAAAATGTTTGATTTGCTAATAAAAGGAAAAGTTTCTCTACCTGGAGTGTTGATGGTTTTAAGGTTTCTAGGCGCACTAAATGTTCCATCATCCATGATATCTACCGCCCATATATCTGAGCCTGTAAATTCATTTTCTAGATCGTACCCCATACTTCCAGGCATATCGCTGGAAAAATATAATTTTTTACCATCTGGGCTTAAAGCTGGGTGCGCAACGGAATATTCGTCGTTATTAAAAGGAAGTTGTTCTGGCCTCGACCATTTGCCTTTGTTCTTATAAGACCTGAATATTTTTAATTTATTAGTACCTTCTTTATCCTGACGATACACGCCATTATCATAGTTATTGCGCGTAAAATACATGGTCTGTCCATCGGCAGTAAAGACAGGTGTACTTTCATGATATTTAGTATTGATTGAACTAGACATGCGCTTAGGGTTGCTTAACATACCCTTATCATCAGCGTCAGCGGTATATAATTGCAAAAATGGCTGGTTATTCCACGAATGTCTTTCCCTTAGTATTGATCCAGAATCCCTTGCAGTTGCATAAACCACTTGATTGTTTGAAGTATAAAATGCAGGCCCAAAATCAGCTGTATAGGAGTTGATCTCCTTAGTGTTTGCAATTTCAAACCTACCTGATTGAAAGTCTATGCGTTGAAGGTAACCAAGTGCTTCATCATACCTTTTTGATCTCATGTCAAAACCTTTAAAACTACTGAACTTAGCCATTAATCGATCTGACTCATCGTATCTATTCACTGCTTTTAATGATTGCGCATATCTGAAAAAATATTCTGGAGTTACACTATCCTCATATTTTACAAAAAGCTTTCTGTACCATTGTTGAGCTTCCTTTAAATCGTCATTAAAATAGTAAGTATCTCCTAGTTTTGCAAGTATCTCAGCAGTAACATAACCATCCTCCACTAATTTCAAGTAAATCTTTTGAGCCTCAATAAAGGCAAAGACATTGTATTTACTGTTTCCTCTTTCTACCTGATAGGTCTGCGCATGTCCCAAAAAAGAGGAGACCAGAAGAATAAATATGATAAGCCTTTTAAACATGTTAAAATTCTATATTGATTATTAGAAGAAACGTGGGGTGATGATACGTTCGTAATTGTTAACTAATTCAAATCTTAGAAATAATTCATAACTCCCGTCATTAAAAATAGTTTTTCCTAGTGCGGTAGTCTCCCGATCATATGCAAATCCTATCATCATTTGATCACTTATCTGAAACCCTAAAAGACCCGTCACCGCGGCACTCCATCGGTAAGCTAGTCCTAAGGTTAATTTATCATTGAATAAAAAATTTGCTGTAAGATCTATTTGTAGTGGAGCCCCTTGAACGAGCTTCAACATCGCAGCTGGCTTGAACTTAACATCCTCATTTAAATCAAATACATAACCAGCAGTTGCAAATAAGTGCGCCCGTTCCTGTGCTATATAAGTAGTATTACTGTTATTTTCAGTACCATCAAAGTGATCCGTCTGTAACAGATTGGGGCTACTTAATCCCAAATAAAGTTTATCTGTATGGTAAAACAAGCCCAAACCTAGGGTAGGAGCAAGTTTATTATCTACATTATCTGACAATCTAGGATCTCCGGGAACAAAAGGGTTTAACCTTCTATAATCTACATTTAAAACATGAACACCCCCTTTAAATCCAAAACTCAATCGAGCCTCATCTCCCATTGGTAGGGTATAACTAAAGTCTGCAGCGACGTAAGTCTCATCTGAAGGGCCTATTTGATCGTTCACTATACTAAGTCCTACACCTACCCGACTATTGGAAAGAGGTGTATGGAAAGACAAGGTTTGAGTACGTGGCGCACCATCAAGTCCCACCCATTGACTTCTGTGAAGACCAACAATACTTGCCACTCCTCTATTTCCCGCATAGGCAGGATTCACCACTATAGGATTGTACATATACTGACTGTACTGTGGATCTTGTTGTGCGGTTACCGCTTTCGCGAAAGCGAAAAATAATAAACAACTTACTAGTTTCTTCATGCAAGAAATTATTGCTAACAGGTTCTGTCTTAAAGGTAAAACTTGAGTTATAATCGGTTAATATATAAAAATACAGCTTTCTTGATGGTCTGATGTTGACCATACCTATATTCTATACTTAGAGATGAACCGCCTGATGCAAATCATTTCATTTTACTTCGGTTATAAAACTACTTCAACAGTACTGAAAATCTGTGCAGCACTCGTATAATAAACGTTCGACAGCTATAAAACTCAATTTTACTAAAGATCAGAAGGGCTGTTAAATTTTAATTTATTGAAGATAAAGTAATGATGAAGAATCCCTCTATCCATTCCAACCTTTATTAGATTCAACGTGGAGTCCTGTATACTTGGATTGTAAGCACTTGTTGCGTCAATTCGTATTTTAGATGGTTTCATATAGCTGTTGAACCAGAGGCTATAGGTTATATCGTTTGTATTTAATTTCTTGGAACCTAGCGCGTTTTGAAATGGGCTGTAACGCTATTTCAGACAAAAGAAAAGCATAATAGTGCTTCAGAGAAAAACTATTATGAGATGAATACTTAGAAAGCTCCTATGAGTGGAACACCGCTTGATATCTTCGTCGTAAGGCCATTGTAATTTTTTAAAATAAAAAAAGCCTGATGATAAATCATCAGGCTTTCATATTATGCTTGACCTGTTGGGCCAAAGTTTAAAGGAACGGGCGGTTGTTCATAATCCTTGATATCTCCATGAGCTTGCTCAAACTTTTTTACATTTTCATGTAGTGCTTTGGCCAGCCGCTTAGCATGTTGAGGAGTTAATATTATTCTGGATTTCACCTTTGACTTAGGGTTACCAGGCATAATATTTACAAAGTCTACAACAAACTCAGAAACAGAATGGTTGATGATTGCAAGGTTACTATATTGTCCCTCTGCGACTTCA
Organism: Nonlabens sp. Ci31; assembly: GCF_012974865.1. NCBI lineage: Bacteria > Pseudomonadati > Bacteroidota > Flavobacteriia > Flavobacteriales > Flavobacteriaceae > Nonlabens > Nonlabens sp. Ci31. The sequence goes on from NZ_CP043633.1 coordinate 414,208, forward strand.
CCATCAATTTCAATATTGATTTTATGGTCAGGATTTTGATCTTTTGCCATTACTATTAGTTATAATTTACTTTAGGCTCTTCTTTTTGGTGAAGAAGTTTTTCAAATTCTTCTTTAGAACCAACAATGATATCTTCATAGTTACGCATTCCAGTACCTGCAGGTATTCTATGACCTACAATTACATTTTCTTTAAGACCTTCTAATGTATCTACCTTACCTGCTACTGCGGCCTCGTTCAATACTTTAGTAGTCTCTTGGAAAGAAGCTGCACTAATGAATGACTTCGTTTGAAGCGATGCACGAGTAATACCTTGAAGAACCGGTTCGGCAGTTGCAGGCATTACTTCACGAGCAGTTGCTAGCGCTTTATCTTCTCTACGTAATATAGAGTTTTCATCTCTTAACTCTCTAGAAGTAATAATTTGTCCTTCTTTTAAGTTTACAGAATCTCCAGCACTTTCTACTACTTTTTTACCATAAAGTCTGTCGTTTTGAAGAATGAAATCTTCTTTATGAACCAATTGATTCTCTAAGAACATACCATCACCAGAATCAACGATTCTCACCTTTCTCATCATTTGACGAACTACCACTTCAAAGTGCTTGTCGTTAATCTTTACACCCTGTAATCTGTATACCTCTTGTACTTCATTTACTAAGTACTGTTGTACAGCACTTGGTCCTTTAATTGCAAGAATATCTTTAGGAGTTATAGACCCGTCAGATAATGGCATACCAGCTCTTACGTAATCATTTTCTTGTACAAGAATTTGATTAGATAGTTTTACTAGGTACTTCTTCACTTCATCCGTTTTAGAAGTTACTATGATTTCACGGTTACCACGTTTGATTTTACCGAAAGAAACAACACCATCAATCTCACTTACTACAGCAGGATTAGAAGGGTTACGTGCTTCAAACAATTCTGTTACACGTGGAAGACCTCCAGTAATATCACCTGCTTTAGCAGATTTACGTGGAATCTTAACCAATACTTTACCGACTTTGATCTTCTCGTCATCGTTGATCATCAAGTGAGCACCTACTGGTAAGTTATAAGAAATAACATTGTCTCCTTTGTTGTCTAAAATATGCAGCGTTGGAATCAATTTCTTATCTCTAGAGTCAGAAATTACTTTCTCTTCGTATCCAGTTTGTTCATCACTTTCTACTTGGAAAGTCACACCTTGTATGATATTTTCAAATTTGATCTTACCTGCAAATTCAGAAATAATAACACCGTTAAAAGGGTCCCACTTCGCAAGAAGATCTCCTTTTTTAACCTTAGTTCCTGGCTTCACATAAAGTTCACAACCGTAAGGGATGTTGTTTGAATTCAACAGCATTCCAGTTTTTTCATGAAGTAATTTAGATTCTGCTGTACGAGATATAACTATCTCTACTGCTTTACCTTCACTGTCTTCACTTTTTACTGTTTTAAGATCTTCAATCTCAAGAATACCATCATTCTTTGCAACAATAGAACTATCTTCAGACACGTTACCTGCAACTCCACCTACGTGGAAAGTTCTCAACGTAAGCTGTGTCCCTGGTTCTCCAATTGATTGTGCAGCAATTACACCTACAGCTTCACCTCTCATAACAAGACGGTTAGTAGCAAGGTTACGTCCGTAGCATTTAGTACAAACACCTTTTGCAGCTTCACAAGTAAGAGCAGATCTTACTTCTACTGATTCCAGATCAGAAGCTTCGATGATATCAGCGATTTTTTCTACAATTAATTCACCAGCAGCAACAATTACTTCTTGAGTGGCAGGATCAATAACGTCATGTAGTGCAGTACGCCCTAGAACTCTCGCTCCAAGTTTCTCCATTACTTCTTCGTTCTTCTTCAATGCCGAAACTTCAATACCTCTTAAGGTTTCACAATCTTCATGATTTACGATCACGTCTTGAGCAACATCGTGCAAACGACGTGTTAAGTAACCAGCATCTGCCGTTTTAAGGGCGGTATCTGCAAGTCCTTTACGCGCACCGTGAGTGGAGATAAAGTATTCAAGAATTGAAAGTCCTTCTTTAAAATTAGAAAGAATTGGGTTTTCAATAATTGCTCCACCACCGTCATTCGATTTCTTAGGCTTTGCCATAAGTCCACGCATACCGGTAAGTTGTCTGATCTGTTCTTTAGATCCACGGGCTCCAGAATCAAGCATCATAAACACCGAGTTGAAACCTTGTTGGTCTTCCCTAATGTTTTTCATTGACAATTCAGTAAGCTGCGCGTTAGTCGCAGTCCACACATCAATTACTTGATTATATCTTTCGTTTTGAGTAATAAGACCCATACTGTAGTTACCACGTATAGCATCTACTTTAGTATTTGCTGCATCGATCATCGATTGCTTTTCTACAGGAATCATGATATCTCCAAGGGAGAATGATAATCCGCCACGGAATGCAAATCCATAACCTAAGTCCTTAATTTCGTCAAGGAAAGCAGCTGTTCTTGGAACATCTGTAACCTTTAATATATCTCCGATAATATCTCTAAGAGCTTTCTTAGTTAATACTTCATTGATGTATCCAGCTTCATCTGGTACCTTTTGATTAAAAATAACACGGCCTGCAGTAGTTTCAATGATCTGCGTTTTGTAAGAACCGTCTTCTTGAAGAAGATTGATTCTACATTTTACAGGAGCATTAATATCTACGCGCTTTTCATTAAAAGCAATCACTAATTCTTCAGGCCCATAAAAAGTAAGTCCTTCACCTTTAACAATATGTCCAGGTTCAGATCTACGAAGTTTGGTCATGTAATACAGACCCAATACCATATCCTGTGAAGGCACCGCAATTGGGCTACCGTTTGCAGGGTTCAGAATATTGTGTGAAGCCAGCATTAATAACTGACATTCTAGTATAGCTTCAGGACCTAACGGAAGGTGAACGGCCATCTGGTCTCCATCAAAATCGGCATTAAATGCCGTACATACTAATGGGTGTAACTGGATCGCTTTTCCTTCGATAAGTTTAGGTTGAAATGCTTGTATACCTAATCTGTGAAGCGTAGGAGCACGGTTCAACATTACTGGGTGTCCCTTAAGAACGTTTTCCAGAATATCCCAAACCACTGGTTCCTTCTTATCTATAATTTTCTTAGCAGACTTAACTGTCTTAACGATACCGCGCTCAATAAGTTTACGGATAACAAAAGGCTTATAAAGCTCTGCAGCCATGTCCTTAGGAATTCCACACTCGTATAATTTAAGCTCTGGTCCTACAACAATTACCGAACGAGCAGAATAATCCACACGCTTACCGAGTAAGTTCTGACGGAAACGTCCTTGCTTTCCTTTTAAGGAATCAGAAAGGGATTTCAACGGTCTGTTAGAGTCCGTCTTTACCGCACTAGATTTTCTTGTATTATCAAGTAGTGAATCTACTGCTTCTTGCAGCATACGTTTCTCGTTACGAAGGATTACCTCAGGAGCTTTAATCTCCATCAATCGCTTCAAACGGTTGTTACGTATGATCACACGACGGTATAAATCATTTAAATCAGACGTTGCAAAACGACCACCGTCTAGCGGTACTAATGGACGTAATTCTGGTGGAATTACTGGAACCACTTTCATGATCATCCATTCTGGTTTGTTTTCACGTCTTTCATTAGAATCCTTAAGAGCCTCAACTACTTGAAGACGCTTTAAAGCCTCAGTTTTACGTTGTTTAGACGTCTCATTATTTGCTTTGTGTCTCAGGTCATATGATAAAGCATCTAAATCGATACGTTTCAGTAAATCGATCAAACACTCCGCACCCATCTTAGCGATGAATTTATTAGGATCTGAATCTTCTAAATACATATTTTCCTGTGGAAGCGTATCTAAGATATCTAAGTATTCTTCTTCTGTAAGGAAATCTAAATTATGAACTTCTTCACCTTCAGCATTCTTTGCGATACCTGGTTGAATCACCACATATCTTTCGTAATAGATGATCATATCCAGCTTCTTTGAAGGAAGCCCTAGTAGGTACCCAATTTTGTTAGGCAAACTACGGAAATACCAAATGTGCGCCACTGGCACCACAAGATTGATATGTCCTATACGATCACGTCTTACTTTTTTCTCTGTAACCTCTACACCACATCGATCACAAACGATTCCTTTGTATCGTATACGCTTATATTTTCCACAAGCACATTCATAATCCTTTACAGGACCGAATATACGCTCACAAAAAAGCCCATCCCTTTCAGGTTTGTGCGTACGATAGTTAATCGTTTCTGGTTTTAACACCTCACCTCTTGACTCAGCAAGAATAGATTCTGGAGATGCAAGACCGATTGAAATTTTTGAAAATTTCTTTTGTGTTGGGTTGTCTTTATGTCTAGCCATAATAATGGTACTATTTTAAGTTAAAGTAGCGAGGTTGTTTGATTATTGCGCTTTCGCGAAAGCGAAACAAACATCCAACCTCACAGAAAAATTAATCCTCCAGTCTTAGATCTAATCCTAGACCTTTCAACTCATGCATCAATACATTAAATGATTCTGGAAGACCAGGTTCTGGCATAGGCTCACCTTTTACGATAGCTTCGTAAGTTTTGGCACGTCCTATAACGTCATCTGATTTTACAGTTAAGATTTCGCGTAAAGTACTAGAAGCACCATATGCTTCCAGTGCCCATACCTCCATCTCTCCAAATCGCTGACCACCAAATTGTGCTTTACCACCAAGTGGCTGCTGTGTAATCAATGAATATGGACCGATAGAACGCGCGTGCATCTTATCATCTACCATGTGACCTAGTTTAAGCATATAGATAATACCTACTGTTGCAGGTTGATCAAAACGCTCACCAGTACCACCGTCAAATAGATACGTATGTCCGAAACGTGGAATACCTGCCTCATCTGTATAACCGTTGATCTGATCTAATGTCGCACCATCAAAGATAGGAGTGGCAAATTTCTTACCTAATTTCTCTCCTGCCCAACCTAGTACGGTTTCATAAATCTGTCCAATGTTCATACGAGAAGGTACACCAAGCGGATTCAATACGATATCTACTGGAGTTCCATCTTCAAGGAAAGGCATATCTTCCTGACGTACAATACGTGCAACGATACCTTTGTTACCGTGACGTCCTGCCATCTTATCTCCTACTTTAAGTTTACGCTTCTTAGCGATGTAAACTTTAGCAAGTTTGATAATACCAGCCGGAAGCTCATCTCCTACAGAGATCGTAAACTTCTCACGACGCAATGATCCTTGAAGATCATTTTCTTTAATCTTATAATTGTGAAGTAAGTCGGCAACCATATCATTCACCTCACCACCTGTAGTCCAAGTTCCTGAAGTTAAATGAGTAAAGTCATCTACAGAGTTCAACATTTTAAGTGTGTATTTTTTACCTTTTGGAAGAACTTCTTCTCCAAGATCATTAAATACACCTTGCGATGTTTTACCACTTACAATTTCAAATAATTTTTCAATTAAACGCTCCTGAAGACCATCAAATTTTCCTTGATATTCTTGTTCTAGTCGCGCAATATCTTCTTTGTCTTGTGCTCTCTTTCTCTTATCTTTTACAGCACGGGAGAATAGTTTCTTATCGATAACTACACCTCTTAGTGATGGAGAAGCTTTTAAAGAAGCATCTTTTACATCACCAGCTTTATCACCGAAAATAGCTCTAAGAAGTTTTTCTTCTGGAGTAGGGTCACTTTCTCCTTTAGGAGTAATTTTACCTATTAATATATCTCCAGGCTTCACTTCTGCTCCGACACGTATCATTCCGTGTTCATCAAGGTCAGCAGTAGCTTCTTCACTTACGTTAGGAATATCTGCAGTAAGTTCTTCATTACCTAATTTAGTATCTCTAACTTCAAGAGAATACTCATCTACGTGAATAGATGTAAAGATATCTTCACGAACTACTTTTTCAGAAATTACGATTGCATCCTCAAAGTTGTAACCTTTCCATGGCATAAATGCCACTTTCATGTTGCGACCTAAAGCAAGTTCTCCTGCTTCAGTTGCATAACCTTGGCAAAGTACTTGTCCTTTATCAACTCGGTCGCCTTTTTGAACGATAGGCTTCAATGTGATACTTGTACCTTGATTCGTCTTACGGAATTTTATCAAGTTATAAGAAGTGTCCTCTGGCTCAAAACTCACCAAAGCCTCACGTTCTGTGCGATCATATCTGATCACTACTTTTTGTGAATCTACATACACAACAACACCATCACCTTCTGCATTGATCAATACTCTTGAATCTGAAGCAACTTGTCTTTCTAGACCGGTTCCTACAATAGGAGCGTCTACTCTAAGTAGCGGCACTGCCTGACGCATCATGTTAGATCCCATCAGTGCACGGTTGGCATCATCATGTTCCAAGAAAGGAATTAAGGATGCTGAAATGGATGCGATCTGATTAGGAGCAACGTCAGCATAAACAACTTCAGTAGCATCAATTACCGGGAAGTCGCCTTCCATACGTGCAATTACCTTTTCTTGATCTATCCTACCATTAGTAAGAGGTAAGTTAGCTTGTGCAATGTGAAGTCCTTCTTCTTCTTCAGCACTTAGATAAGTAGGCTCATCTTCTAAGTTTACAACACCATTAGTAACTTTTCTATAAGGAGTCTCAATGAATCCCATTCCATTCACTTTTGCAAATACTGCAAGTGAAGAGATCAAACCGATATTCGGCCCTTCAGGTGTTTCAATTGGGCAAAGTCTTCCGTAGTGTGTATAATGTACATCTCGTACCTCAAATCCTGCTCTTTCTCTTGAAAGTCCACCAGGTCCTAGTGCTGATAATCTACGTTTGTGCGTAATCTCTGCTAATGGATTTGTTTGATCCATAAACTGAGACAACTGGTTGGTACCAAAGAAAGAATTAATAACGGAAGACAGCGTCTTTGCATTAATAAGGTCAATAGGTGTAAATACCTCGTTATCTCTTACGTTCATACGCTCACGAATAGTACGAGCCATACGGGCAAGTCCCACACCAAATTGTTGAGACAACTGCTCACCAACGGTACGTACGCGACGGTTAGACAAGTGATCAATATCATCAATCTCTGCTTTAGAGTTGATCAACATAATCAAGTGCTTAATAATGGTAATGATATCTTCTTTGGTAAGCACTTGCTTATCCATAGGAATATCAAGACCTAGTTTTTTATTCATACGGTAACGACCTACCTCGCCTAAATTATATCTCTGATCAGAGAAAAATAATTTATCTATAATTCCACGAGCTGTTTCTTCATCAGGCGGCTCAGCATTACGTAATTGTCTGTATATATGTTCTACGGCTTCCTTTTCAGAATTGGTAGGATCCTTTTGTAATGTATTGTGGATGATGGCATAATCAGCAGACATATTATCTTCTTTATGAAGAAGTATGGTCTTAGCTTGAGATTCAAGAATCTCATCGATATGTTCTTTTTCAAGAATGGTATCGCGATCAAGAACGATTTCATTACGTTCGATAGAAACAACTTCACCAGTATCTTCATCAACAAAATCTTCATGCCATGTTCTTAGTACACGAGCAGCGAGCTTGCGTCCTAAGTACTTTTTAAGTCCTGTTTTACTAGCTTTAACTTCTTCGGCAAGATCAAAGATTCCAAGGATATCCTTATCTCTTTCAAAACCGATAGCACGGAAAAGTGTTGTTACAGGTAATTTCTTTTTACGATCGATATAAGCATACATGACACTGTTAATATCTGTCGCAAATTCTATCCATGATCCCTTAAAAGGAATAACACGGGCAGAGTATAATTTAGTTCCATTTGCATGGAATGACTGTCCAAAAAAGACACCAGGAGATCTGTGTAATTGAGATACTACCACACGCTCTGCACCATTGATACAAAAAGTACCGGATGGAGTCATGTAAGGAATAGTACCAAGATATACATCTTGAACGATGGTTTCAAAATCTTCATGTTCTGGATCAGTACAATATAATTTCAAGCGCGATTTAAGAGGCACGCTGTAAGTAAGTCCACGTTCTATACATTCTTGAATAGAATAACGAGGTGGATCTACGAAGTAATCAAGAAATTCCAATACGAACTGATTACGAGTATCAGTGATAGGAAAATTTTCCATGAAGGTATTATAAAGGCCTTCTACTTCTCTTTTGTCCGATTTAGTCTCTAACTGAAAAAAGTCCTGAAAGGATTTTATTTGGATATCCAGCAGGTCAGGGTATTCTGCCTTATTAGTTACCGTTGAAAAATTAATTCTTTCTGTGTTTGTTGCTAGCATCAATGCACGGTATTAAGTGATTAAAAAAAGCGTTATCGACGACGTCTCATCTTTATACGCAAAATGGTCTAGGCCTGTGAGCGCCGCTCACAGGTCTAAACCGATAATGTTTAGGTAAGAAGAATTACTTCAACTCAACCTCAGCACCAGCTGCTTCCAGCTGAGCTTTAAGTGCTTCAGCTTCATCTTTAGAAACACCTTCCTTAATTGGAGATGGCGCATCGTCAACAAGTGCCTTAGCATCTTTCAATCCTGCTCCTGTAAGTTCTTTTACAAGTTTAACAACAGCTAGTTTAGCACCACCTGCAGCTTTAAGGATTACATCAAATTCTGTTTGCTCTTCGACAGCGTCTCCGCCGCCTGCAGCTGGTCCAACCATAGCAACTGCCGCTGCTGCTGGTTCAATACCATACTCATCCTTAAGGATGTCTGCTAATTCGTTTACTTCTTTAACAGTTAAGTTAACTAACTGCTCAGCGAAATCTTTTAAATCTGCCATTTTTCTATCGTTTTAATAAAATTTATAAATAATTAATTGCGTACTAAATTGGGTTCTATCTTTCAGATAGAGTTTTAAGTATTCCTGCGAGTTTACCACCACCTGATTGAAGTGCTGATATCACATTTTTAGCAGGACTTTGAAGTAGACCGATAATTTGTCCGATCATTTCTTCTTTAGACTTGATATTACTTAATGCACTGATCTTATCATCACCTACATAAATTGCTTCCTCAATATAAGCTCCTTTAAGCAACGGCTTATCAGACTTCTTTCTGAAGTTTTCAATAACCTTAGCTGGTGCATTTGCAACTTCAGCAAGCATGATAGATGTATTACCTTTTAATAAATCTGGTAACTCACCAAAGTCTTTATCTGAAGCATCCATAGCCTTAGCAAGAAGGGTATTCTTAACTACCGACATGGTTATATTAGCTTTGAAACAAGCTCTACGTAAATTTGTTGTATCCGATGCATTTAAGCCAGATATGTCTGCTAGATATATAGTTGAATTCTCACCTAACGTAGCAGTCAAATCTTGAATAACATTTGCTTTTTGTTCTCTTGTCATGATCTAGATTTTTAGTCTTCTGCAAAACGTTTAGTGTCTATCTCAATACTAGGACTCATCGTACTAGACATGAAGATACTTTTGATATAAATACCTTTAGACGTTGTCGGTTTTAATTTAACTAGTGTATTGATTAATTCTCTTGCGTTACCTGCAATTTTCTCAGCATCAAAAGATGCTTTTCCAACTGCTGCATGTATGATACCAGTCTTATCGACTTTAAAGTCAATTTTACCAGCCTTAACTTCCGAAACTGCTTTTGCTACATCCATAGTAACTGTACCAGTTTTAGGGTTAGGCATTAGACCTCTAGGACCTAGTATACGACCTAAGGGACCTAATTTTCCCATAACACTAGGCATGGTAATAATTACATCTACATCAGTCCATCCACCTTTGATCTTATCCAAGTATTCATCAAGACCAACATAGTCAGCTCCAGCTTCTATAGCCTCAGCTTCCTTATCTGGTGTTACTAATGCAAGCACTTTAACGTCCTTACCTGTACCGTGCGGTAATGTAACTACACCTCTAACCATTTGGTTAGCTTTACGTGGATCTACATTTAACCTTACGGCTAAATCTACAGAAGCATCAAACTTCGTGCTTGTAACATCCTTTACTAATTTAGAGGCATCAGCAACAGAATAAGTTTTTAACCTATCTATTTTAGCTTGATTCTCTTTTTGATTTTTTGTTAATTTTGCCATTGTTACAAGTTTTAAGCAGGAGCGTTTCCACCCTTAACGTTCACACCCATTGATCTAGCAGTACCAGCTACCATTCGCATAGCGCTATCTACTGTAAATGCATTGAGGTCTGGCATCTTATCTTCTGCGATCAAACGAATCTGATCCCAACTGACAGTTCCAACTTTCTTACGGTTAGGTTCTCCACTTCCACCCTTGAGCTTTAATGCTTCAAGGATTTGTACTGCTGCTGGAGGTGTTTTGATCACAAAATCAAAGGACTTATCCTTGAATACTGTAATCGATACAGGTAATATTTTACCCGTTTTATCCTGAGTCCTAGCATTAAACTGCTTACAAAACTCCATGATATTCACACCAGCCGCACCAAGTGCAGGTCCTACAGGTGGAGATGGGTTTGCTGCGCCACCTCTAACTTGTAATTTTACAACCTTAGATACTTCTTTAGCCATTTCTAATTAATTTCACTTATTTAATGATAATAAAGTGGAAGCCTTATTTATCACTTATAAATTGTAACATTTATACTTTTTCTACTTGCATATAACTAAGCTCCAAAGGAGTTTTACGGCCAAATATTTTAACCATAACTTCTAGCTTACGCTTTTCTTCATTTACTTTTTCAATAGTACCATTAAATCCATTAAACGGACCGTCTACTACTTTTACTGTCTCACCACCCTTAAAAGGAATAGCAATATTATCAGTTTGCTCTGCAAGTTCATCCACTTTACCTAGCATTCTATTTACTTCAGCCCTTCTTAAAGGCACCGGTTCTCCGCCTTTAGTTTCACCTAAAAAGCCAATAACCCCGTTAACAGATTTAATAATGTGTGGGACTTCCCCCTCTAATCGGGCATTTACCATAATATAACCAGGAAAGTAAACACGTTCCTTATTATATTTCTTACCATCTCTTATCTGCACCACTTTCTCCGTAGGAACAAGTATTTCTTTTAAATAATCTCCAAGATCATGATGAGCTATTTCTGACTCTATATAATCCTTGATCTTATTTTCTTGACCGCTTACCGAACGAACAACATACCACTTCATCAAATCCTTCTCTTCTGACATATCGAATATTAATTTTGCTTAATCCAACTAAAATAATTCTCAATAGCAGCACTGAAAACATAATCAATACCAGCTACAATAAGCGCGAAGATAATGGAGAATACGGCAACTGTGACTGTTAACTTTTGTGTTTCAGCCCATGTAGGCCAAGTCACGTGATTCGTTAACTCATTATAAGACTCTTTTACGTATGTTATCAAACTCATAATAGTAATGTTCTAAACGTCTAACCTAAAACATCAACAATAAACCAGTATCGTTTCAAGTAAACTATATTTATAATGCACGGGCTGAGAGACTCGAACTCACGACACCTGGTTTTGGAGACCAGTGCTCTACCAACTGAGCTAAGCCCGCAAAAAAATCACTCTTAAATGAACAATTTATTGCCTTCCCTATATAAAGGGAAAGTATCCCATCTAAAAATAGATAGGATACTTAATATAATCAATTAGAAATTAATCTAAAATCTCAGTAACCTGACCGGCTCCAACAGTTCTACCACCTTCACGGATAGCAAAACGAAGACCTAGGTTCAATGCGATAGGCTGGATAAGATCAACATTAATTGTCAAGTTATCACCTGGCATTACCATCTCAACTCCATCAGGAAGTGAAATGTTACCTGTTACATCAGTTGTACGTACATAAAACTGAGGACGGTAGTTATTGTGAAATGGAGTGTGACGTCCACCTTCTTCTTTTTTAAGGATATAAACCTCTGCTTTAAACTTAGCATGAGGAGTTACAGAACCCGGCTTAGTAATTACCATACCACGTGAAATTTGAGACTTTTCAATACCTCTTAACAAGATACCTGCGTTATCTCCTGCTTCACCTCTATCAAGGATCTGACGGAACATTTCAATACCTGTGATGGTAGAAGTCAACTTCTGTGCACCCATACCGATAATCTCCACAGGATCTCCAGTGTTAGCTACACCAGTCTCAATACGACCAGTTGCAACAGTACCACGACCTGTAATAGAGAAAACATCTTCTATAGGCATCAAGAAAGGCTTATCCATATCGCGGACAGGCTCTTCAATCCAAGTATCAACAGCAGCCATCAATTCAAGTACCGAATCAACCCATTTTTGTTCACCATTAAGTGCTCCAAGAGCAGAACCAGAAATAACAGGACCGTTGTCACCATCATATTCATAGAAACTTAAAAGATCACGCACTTCCATATCAACTAATTCAAGTAGCTCTTCATCATCTACCATATCCACTTTGTTAAGGAATACAACGATACGAGGAATACCTACCTGACGTCCAAGAAGGATGTGCTCACGTGTTTGTGGCATAGGACCATCAGTAGCGGCAACGACAAGAATAGCACCATCCATTTGGGCAGCACCAGTAACCATGTTCTTAACATAATCGGCGTGACCAGGACAATCTACGTGCGCGTAGTGTCTATTGGCAGTTTGATACTCAACGTGTGAGGAATTAATAGTAATACCACGCTCTTTTTCTTCAGGAGCGTTGTCAATTTGATCAAAACTTGTCGCTTTAGAGAAACCAGCATCAGCAAGCACTTTTGTAATTGCTGCAGTAAGAGTAGTTTTACCGTGGTCAACGTGACCAATAGTTCCTACATTAAGGTGGGGTTTCGAACGATCGTACGTTTCTTTAGCCATAATTTATAATCTTAGTTTATATTAGTGTTCAATTTTTAAAAAGACAGACACGGAGCTAAAACCAAATCAGTCTATACTAGTAATGGCCTCTTTTGAGACCTATTTTTATTTAAAAGAGCCAATGATGAGATTTGAACTCATGACCTCTTCCTTACCAAGGAAACGCTCTACCCCTGAGCTACACCGGCAAAACCCCTATTATTAAGGAAATGGACAACATGACTTTAAACCCAATAAAAATAGAGTTTAATTTAGAGCGAGAGACCAGGTTCGAACTGGCGACATTCAGCTTGGAAGGCTGACGCTCTACCAACTGAGCTACTCTCGCATTTATTAGTTTTACAACTAAAAGGTTTTCATTATTTCAAATTATCTTCCCAGATAAAATCAAGTGGGGAGAGCAGGATTCGAACCTGCGAAGGTTTCCCAACGGAGTTACAGTCCGTCCTCGTTGGCCGCTTGAGTATCTCCCCAAAAAGTCTATTAAGACCTTACTATTTTAAAGAGCCGATGGAGGGACTCGAACCCACGACCTGCTGATTACAAATCAGCTGCTCTAGCCAGCTGAGCTACATCGGCTTTTATACTTTTTTAGCCATAAAAAAAGCCCGCTATTTCTAACGGACTGCAAATGTAAGCCTATTTTTTAATTACCAAAATCTTTTTTAATATTTTTTTTAGTGTGCGGCTAACTTTTCTTTTCTTTTTTTCAATTGACGCTCTAAAGAAGCCACACATTCATCTATACACTGCTCAAAAGTTTTACAAGTCTTCTTTACTACCATATCATCTCCAGGAACAAAAAGTCTTATTTCAGCTATTTTATTTTCTGGAGCAGAGGTCTTTTGCACCTTTAAATACACATCTGCGTTGATGATTTTGCTGTAGAACTGTTCCAACTTATCTAATTTGTTTTGAGAAAAATTGATCAGTTTTAAATCGGCATCAAAATTGACTGCTTGCATGTTTACCTTCATAATACATAGTTTTAGATTAATTATTTTTTAGACCTAGGGTGTGCATTACCATAAACACCTTTTAACGTCGCCATACTAGAGTGCGTATAAATTTGTGTTGATGATAAACTAGCATGACCTAGTAATTCTTTTACAGCGTTTAAATCTGCACCACGATCTAGCAAATGAGTTGCAAACGTATGCCTCAATACGTGGGGACTTATTTTAACCTTCAAAGAAACCTTACTAAAATATGATTTTATCACTCGATAAACAAGACTTGGATACATTTTAACTCCTTTGGAGGTTGTAAATAATTCATCAGTTAACGGTTGAACTTTAGACTGGCGCAATACTACATACTGTTCTATATGACTTTTAATGGAATATACTAAGGGTATGATTCTCTCCTTATTCCTTTTACCCAAAACTTTAATCGTCTGACCCACCAGATCAACATCCTTGAGCTTTATATTGATCAACTCTTCTCTTCTTATGCCTGTCGCATAAAAGAGCTCAATAATTAAAAAATCTCGTGACTCTACAAAGTTTGTGCTATCGTAGGAAGAATCCAGCAATTTCAACACCTCCTCTGTTGAGAAAGGTATTTGAATCTTTTTAGAAACTTTAAGGCTTTTATACGAGGCCGCTGGACTTGAGGTTATCTCTCCTACTTTAAGAAGAAATTTAAAATAAGACTTTAACGAAGACATCTTTCTATTCACTGTGCGATTAGAACCTCCATTCTCTAGCAAGCTGGTGACCCAACCTCTAATCAAACTGTAGTTCACCTCATTTATACCTAAGACCCCTTCTTCTCTCAGGAAAAAATTAAATTGATTTAAATCCTTCTCATAAGCTAAGATGGTATGAGAAGAATAATTTTTCTCTAATTGAAGATATTCTATATACGAAGTAAGATCCATAAAAAAACCGCTAATTGTAAATGTATAAATTTACAACTAGCGGTATGATATTCTAAAGGAAAAATTCTCTAGATATTCTCTGCGTCACGAAGTCCTTGAATGTAAGAAGCTTTAATGTTTTGAGCACGTTTTGCAACAGATGGTTTAGTAAACTGCTGTCTTCTACGTAGTTCTCGCATTTTTCCTGTACGATCAAATTTTCTTTTGAAACGCTTTAGAGCTCTGTCGATATTTTCTCCGTCTTTTACTGGTATTATTAACATAGTGTCATCACCTCCTTTCTTTGGGATCGCAAAAATACATATTATTTTACAATCTCAAAGATATTTATTTGATTTGATATTTGTATTATTTTCACTTTCGCTCCATGCCTGTCGGCAGGCAGAAAAGCAAAACGCTACGCCTACTTTGCAGCAGGTTTATAATCCTTACCGTCCAAAGTCATTTTTGCAATAATCTCCCGCATAATCTCACTCGTACCACCACCTATAGGACCTAAACGACTATCACGTGACATTCTAGCCAGCGGGTATTCTTCTATATAACCGTAACCCCCTAAATACTGAAGGCACTTATAAATCACTTCGTCTGCAATTTTTGTAGAAAGAAGTTTAGACATACTTGCCTCTTTTACAGGATAAAGACCTTTATCCAGCTCTTCTGCAATGGCATAATTAAAGCATTTTGACATTTCTACCTCGCTCATCATATCTGCAAGATTATGACGTAAGGCTTGATAAGTGTCTAATGACTTACCAAATGCAGTACGGTCTTTCATATAACCTATGGTGTATTCAAGAGCATACTCCGCACGCGCATGAGAATTAATTCCCATGATCAAACGCTCTAAAGCAAAATGTTGCATGATGTAAGGAAAACCTTTCCCTTCTTCTCCCATCAAATTCTCAGCAGGGATGCGTACATTATCAAATCCTATTTCTCCTGTATCACTTGCTCTCCATCCTAGTTTATTCAACTTAGTCGCACTGATACCTGGTGTCTCACGATCCATTACAAAAATAGAGATCCCTCTACCTTTTGCTTCCAAGTCTGTTTTTGCAGCTATCACTAAGTAATCACTGTAAACACCATTTGTTATGAAGGTCTTTGAACCATTAATAATGTAATGATCTCCGTCTTTTACAGCTGTAGTTCTCATTCCAGCTACATCACTACCTCCGAAAGGCTCCGTAATACCAAGACATCCTATTTTCTCACCCGTAAGTGTAGGAACTAAGTATTCTTGCTTGATGCGCTCATCTCCTTCTTTCAATAAATGTTGAGCTCCTAAAAATGCCTGCACCCACATTGCAGCCGCAAAGCCACCAGAATTGATACGCTGCATTTCCTCTAGAAAAATAACGGTGTAGAAAAAATCTAAATCAAGACCGCCATACTCCTCAGGATAATAGAGACCGAAATAACCCATCTCTCCCATTTTCTGAAAAATCTCCCGATCTATATGACCAGTTTCTTCCCATCTTTCAATATGAGGAACAGCTTCTTTATTTAAGAAATCTCTAAAACTTTGTCTGAAGGCTTCATGCTCCTCAGTAAAATATTTTGAATACATATAGTTGTTACAATATAATTATTGAAAAACATTTAAAATAGTTTTTAAATGCGAAATTCTCAGTTACGACTGAATTTATTAATCTAATGACAAATATAGCTGAATTAAAGCTAATTTTTCCTGCGGGAACCTAGATGTTAACATGACTTTATCCCAACTTTTAAAACCATCCCTTAAGGTTCTCTGCTCCACGAGCTTTTCTACTAGATAGTCGTCAAAATATGGAATAGATAACAACTCTTCTTCTGTAGCCGTATTCAATGCTATTTTAGAAAAATCTAATCGCGGCGCCACATAGAAAAGCTTCTTCAACTGCATCATGGTAGAATCCGTAAGTCCATAAACAGCTGTTACCTGTGAAATATCAACAAAGCCTTTGAGGCGTTCCCTTTCTTGTATGATTCTGTTAGATAGCGCCGGGCCTATCCCGTATACTTTTTTAAGTTCCTCCCGACTTGCCACATTGATATCTTTTGCTACCACTTTGCGATCTTTAAGCTTTGTGTAGTTGTTTGTATAAGAGCTCTTAGGGTTGGTCACCCAATCTGGAAATTTAAAATAAGGAGCTATACTATCTAACCACTGGCTACTTACATGTGTGACTTGCTGGAAATCTTTCTTTGAATTGATAAATTTCCCGCTTTCGCGAAAGCGGTGTAATCGATCTAATTCTTCTACACTAAGTCCTAGTTTATAACCTCTATAATCAGTAATATAATTGGGATTAAAGGGGTAAATGGTATCTCTTTTACTTTGTTGTGAGGCTATAAGAGAATCTACTTTACGCTGATAAACTGCTGTATTTTCTAAAACCAAGGCTTTTTTAGGCATTTGTTTTACATAGAAAAAACACGCTAGCACGACAATTAAAAATAACATTAACACAAAAATCCCTCTTTGCTGTTTCCTGTCAAATGCAAAGAGGGATTTAAAATTTTTCATAAGACTTACTTAATCGATAGCTTCTCGTTTCAATTTGATTGCGTTCATATATTTAGTCATTTCTTTCTTGACCTTAGGCGCAAGAAGTACAATACCTATCATGTTAGGAACCATCATGGAAAAGATCATCGCATCAGAGAATCCGATCACGTTTCCTAAACTAGCTGCAGATCCTATCACCACAAATATACAGAACAAGATCTTGTAAGTGTACTCGGTTCTAGTTGTTCTTCCAAATAGGTAAGCCCAAGCTTGGTATCCATAATAAGACCAAGAAATCATAGTTGAAAAAGCAAATAATACCACTGCAAGAGTAAGTACATAAGGGAACCAGCTAATCACTGATGCAAAAGCATCAGATGTTAAAAGGATGGCATCAGCATCAGCAAGTCCAGCATTTTCTGGATTCACGTTTCCTGTAATAATTAAAACTACTGCGGTCATGGTACAAACCACTACCGTATCAATGAATGGCTCGAGCAATGCTACCAAGCCTTCACTTGCAGGGTATTTGGTACGTACAGCAGAGTGTGCAATGGATGCAGATCCAACACCAGCCTCATTTGAGAATGCTGCTCTTCTAAAACCTTGTACTAAAACTCCTATCGCACCACCGGCAACTCCTTCTGGACTAAATGCTCCATCAATGATTTGCATAAAGGCATCACCTATCATATCATATCTTGCAATAATCACCCAAATGGCTGCTCCTACATAAGTCACTACCATAAAAGGAACGATTTTATCGGTAACCTTAGCAATAGATTTAATACCTCCTATAATAACAATTCCAACAAAGATGGCCATCAAAAGTCCAAAGACCCAACGGTAACCGTACATAAAGGAATCCGTTCCTCCAGTTATATTTTCTACCATTTGAGCAGCCTGATTAGCTTGGAACATGTTACCACCTCCAAAGGAACCACCTATACACATGATCGCAAACACAACAGCAAGAACTTTACCTAGACCAGCCAGACCCATAGACTTAAGTCCTTTGGTAAGGTAGTACATAGGGCCTCCGTAAATAGTCCCATCAGGACCTACATCGCGATACTTTACACCTAGCGTACATTCTACAAATTTAGAGGCCATTCCTAAGAACCCTGCAATGATCATCCAGAACGTTGCTCCTGCACCACCTACAGAAACTGCAATAGCAACACCAGCGATATTACCTAATCCTACCGTAGCAGAAAGTGCTGCAGTCAATGCTTGAAAGTGAGTCACCTCTCCTTCAGAGCTTTCATCTCTAATGGTATCCTTGATGTCACCATCAATAGTAATTTCATCACTAACTTCATCGATGTGATCTTCTATACTGTCTATTTTATTAATGTCGACACCATTTGCAATACCATCTTCACCGTATAGCATTTCGGCACCGTGCTTTTCTATATCTTCATATTTGCCGCGTACCACTTGGATAGCTCTCCATATTCCTGAAAAGTTGATGAATTTAAAATATATGGTAAAGAATAAAGCTCCTAAGATTAATGGAAATAATACCCAGTAGATTCTTGTAAAAGGAGCATAAGCAGTTACTTCAACTTTATCCCCAAAGGATACATCAGCTTTTGCTATCTTAAAAATACCTCCATTAACGATGATTTTATTATTTGGAGCTTTAAATTTTAGCTCTTCCGCCACTTGTTGCCCTGGAAGAGAAATACTACTTACCCTTAAACTGTCTTGTACCAATTCATACTGAATTCCGTTATCAGAATTATAAGTCGGAATAGCATCAGGGTCATCTACATCTAGAATAGCCAATCGGTCAAAAACATCTAACTCGATCGTCATGTCATCTTCAACGGATCCAAAAGGGATTTGATAAAAAACGCCGCTAACGTAGTCACCAGTAGCCCAACCGAAGGCATCGTCTATCTTTTCATCTATTCCTTTTTCATCCTTTTGCTCTTGTGCAAAAACAGCTGTTGATAGCATTATAGCCAGCAATGACAAGAAAATTCTGTTTAGATTTTTCATCAATTATTATTTGGTTTTATGTTAAGGCGGCAAGATGCACAAAAATCTTGCTTTTTGAAAGCTTTGAGACTATTTATGTAATCTCATTGTTAATTCTGTAAACTCTTTGCAACTTTTGTATTTGCTTTGTATTCCCAACAACAATGATCTTAGAGCCTGGTGCTAGCTGCAATGTAGGATCTGGATTTACCGTATAATTACCGTCGGGTGCTTTGTAACCTATAATCGTGCATCCAGTTTCCTGTCTTAAATTAAGGTCTATAATGTTGCATTCTCTTACTTCGTCAAACATTTGCTCGTAAGAAATCTGTTCTAAATTCACTCCTTCACTACCTCCATAACTAAGATTGTCCCAGAATTCAATCAAATCTGGACTCACAATTAAGGAAGCCATATGCTGTCCACCTATGGTATCTGGAAGAATTACATTATCAGCTCCAGCGAGCTTTAATTTCTTATAAGAGTTCTCTTCACTGGCACGAGAGATGATCTTAAGACCCTTATTGAGTTGTCTTGCGCTGAGAACTACAAATAAATTATCTGCATCTTCTGGTAATGCGGTGATCAGAGTAGAAGCTCTTTCTACACCCGCACTTATTAAAACATCATCTTCATTTGCATTCCCTCTAAAAAAGTTTTGCTCGTCCAGAGGCGCGTCATCTATAACCTGTTGATCTTTTTCTATAATAATAAATTCTCTATTATAATCTTGCAATTTTTGAATAGCTTGCTTTCCATTACGACCATATCCACAAACGATAATGTGATTTTCCATAGATTCTAAATGTTTAATTTTTCTTTTCTTCTTGAGTTCTGCCGGATTATTACGAAGTAATAAATATTCTGAAATAGCAGATACTGCGTAACCTACGACAATAACACTAATAAGAATAAAGAAAACAATGAACAACTTAGCTACTGGAGAAGGATTACCTATCTCCCTATAGCCTACAGTAGTAATCGTAATTACTGTCATATACAAGGCGTCTACCCAGGATAGCTCCATGGATAATTTAAAACCCAAAACTCCCGCAAAAAGCACGAGAAACAATAAAGCAATCGCTATTCTAAGTTTACTAAGCACAGATTATAAAGTTAAAGGTCAAAAACAGAGCTGCGTTTTGTATAAACAAGATCCATGATTTTGATCCAAAATGCCATGATCAAATACACTGCAAAACCAGCCCCTAAAGTCGCAAAGGTAAAGTAGATAAAAGTGATGCGCACACTGCGAGCTTTCATCCCTAGTTTTTCAGCCACACGAGTGGATACGTAGAAACCGTATTTCTCCATGATAGTGCGCAAGTATGTAACTATTCCCATGGCGTAAATTTAGGCAATAGCTTTGATACTTTATAGGTCTTACGCAAGATTTAGAAAGAGACTCGATTAAGGGCGCAGTAATGCGACTCCTATATCGCAGCTCAAACATTTATTCACATCACAGTAGTTGGGCTTTAATTGCAATAAAGACTGTGTTTGCAAAGCATTTTCTACCATAAAAAGCTTTTTAAAACCCGCTGTAATGCTATTCTTCTCTGGCTTCAATTGGTACATCAACTCCAGTAATTCTTCTGTTATATCTTTTGCTATAGCTCTTGCATGCATAAATTTTATAGGTACGATGCAGTTGATAATTAGTAAATCGATAAAATCTGCAGTAAGTACTTTTTCTCTTTCTTCTGTCTTTTTATCAAATACATGATGCGTATCCCAATACTTAGCTGCTTTTACTTCAAAAAGCTGATGGATTTCTTTTCTGGTTTTAGCAAGAAGAAGGGCTCCAAAAAGCACTGGGTTTCTTTGATACAATCTCGCGAGCTGTGAAATCCTGATCGTAGGATAATTAGCCGGACGCAACCTAAAGAATTTCATGGGGGTTAAAGATGGTTGCAATTGGTGTTTCGCTTTCGCGAAAGCGTACTCATCCACCAGCTCTTTATAATAAGGATCTTTTTTACTTTCCTGCAACAAGCCTGCCTGACCTAACAAAGCGGCTTCTAATTGAAACGCATCTTTTGCTAATTTGCGCACCACGGCTTGGTCCATACTACTGGCGAGCTGTTCAAACGCATCGGCATTTGTTTTTGTTCCAAAACCTCTCGCCAGTAACTGAAAGAAGGCCGCTTCCCAATCGTTATTATTTTGATCTAACATGTGTTTTATACGATCAGACTTCTGTGCTAATCTTTCAAAAAATAGCTTTTCTAACCACTGGTCTCGCTTAAAAGAATCTACGCCTGAAAACTGCTTTTCACAATTGATGAATTGGTTGTTTTTTACGGCAAAAAGCTGGTTGTAGGATTGCACTAAATCGGGAGCAACATACTGCGATACTTCCAGTACAGGAATATTGATACCATCTCTTCTTGTGATTTCTGCATCATGCATCCAGACGACATGAAGAATAACGTTATCATAGGCTGGATCGTCGTCATGACCGTGAAGGTACCAGTCACTTGCTTTGATATGCATCTCAATATTCCCAGCCCAATCCTGACCATCAATTTCTACTCGACCGTTAAAGAAGTCTGGCCCAGAAAAGAAATTATGTATTCCCAGAGCTTTTATTTTTACCCGCTTACCCTCCGTAGTAAGCAGTTCCTGACCGCTTAACTTTTTAAATTTCCAGAGATAATGTATAAAATCTTCTCGCATAGGGAAAGATAGAAATAAAATCTAACATCCTTAGAATCAAAATTCTTTCTGCGCATTATGATGTTTAAAATAGAAGAACAAAAAGCCCAAGATCAGCTCCCTTTTTCACTTCCGACATTGTTTCATCTTTCCGACTAAATTCCTGCAAGCTTCTACTTGGCTCACATCAATTCCTAAATGGTACAGAAAAAAACCTCAAAAGCTTATCGCTTTTGAGGTTTTAGATCAGCAATAATTGCTGTATTCTTTGAGGTACTAATAAACGGAATGCATTAGGCACATCATCTATTTATCGTCTGGAAGATAGGTTCCATCTTCATTTAACCATCCTTTGGAACGCATCCACTCATCATTAAAAAACTTTCCTACATAGCGACTTCCATGATCGTGATACAGGATCACGACCACGTCGTCTTTTGTAAAGCCTACTTCCTCGTGAATTTGTTTTAATCCTTTGATGGCGGCCCCAGCACTGTTTCCTAAAAACATTCCTTCTTCTTTTGCCAGTCTACGAGTGTAAACCGCAGCATCTTTATCGGTTACTTTTGTAAACCCATCGATGATTTCAAAACGAACATTAAGCGGCAAAATATCTTCTCCTATCCCTTCTGTCACATAAGAATGGATCTCATTCTCATCAAAAATGCCGGTCTCATGGTATTTTTTAAATACAGAACCATAAGTATCAATTCCCCAAATTTTAACGTTAGGATTCTTCATTTTCAGATAAGAACCTACACCAGAGATGGTTCCCCCAGTTCCTACACCTACCACAAAATGGGTGATCTTTCCTTCTGTCTGTTCCCATATTTCAGGACCAGTACTTTGGAAGTGCGCTTTACAATTGGAAGGGTTATCGTATTGATTCACATACCAAGAATTAGGTATTTCTTCACTCAACCGCTTGCTTGTTGAATAATAAGATTGCGGATCGTCAGGAGCTACGTCAGTAGGACATACATAAACCTTAGCACCTACAGCTCTAAGAATATCCATTTTTTCATTGGACTGTTTATCACTCAGTACACAGATTAACTTATAGCCTTTAATGATTGCAGCAAGAGCAAGTCCCATTCCAGTATTACCACTGGTTCCTTCAATGATTGTTCCACCAGGTTTCAAACGACCGTCTGCCTCAGCATCTTCAATCATCGTTAATGCCATTCGATCCTTTACAGAGTTACCTGGATTAAAAGTCTCGTATTTTGCGAGTACTAAAGCTGGAATATCTTCTACCAACTTGTTCATTTTAACAAGTGGCGTATCACCTATAGTACCTAATATATTTTCTGCGTAATTCATGTAACCTAATTAGTCTGCAAAAATAGGATTTTAGAAGTGTATGAATTAAAAATATCTCTTAATCTCCTAGAATATTTTAATTATTCTCATTTCTGATGTTTTTTAAAGTTCCAATTTGATGTAACAATGACTTACACCGAGTTTAGCTACGCTGATTACTTGAATATAAATGGATGAACGTATTCCAAAGCCTAATTGGTGCGGCAAACAAACATCACAAAACATGGAGAATTCTTCTAGATCCCTAAATCTAAGACCTCACACGTTCATAAAAAGTCTTTTTTGCCGCTTGATCATTTCCGAAAAGCCATTGCACCACATTTTCATCCCACATATCATCTGCCTGCTCTGAATTAATAATGCCGCGCTCCATAGCAAGGTCTATTATTTTACCAGGGTAACTGCTCTGTTTTTCACTATCCATCTCTCCTAGCGGGTAGGGGTCATCGAGACCAACAAGAACCTGTTTTGCACCTTGATTCTCAACCAAAAGATGTAAAGAACCCGTATCATGAACCAGCGTGTCAAAGAAAATGTTAGGGTGTCCCACTGATTTTCTAGGATGTGTTTTCCCTTCAAATAAATCTGGTCGCCCATCAAAGCCTTGGATTCGACGTCCTAAATTCATTTGTGCTAGTTGTCCTCCATGCGCAAAGCACACCCGCATTCCTGGATATTTTTGAGCGTAGCCGTTCAACGTTAGAAAGTGGTAGGCGTCTGCACATTGAGCCAGCATCCAGATCAAGTGAAAACGCCAAGAAGTGTTTTGAAGTTTAATAAATTTCTCTCCATCATAAGGATGTATTTCTACAGCGAGATTTAGCTCGCTGGCCAACTCAAAAATAGGCTCGTTTTCTTCATCAAAAATGCACCGCCATTGACCTATCGTATCCATATAATGGGTCGGCAGGCAAAGTAGTTTCATTCCTAATACCTTAACACATCGTTCCATTTCCCATAAGGCTCCACGCACATAGCCTGGATGTACTACAAAACCACAGGTAAATTTTGAAGGGTGATCCCGTTGCACTCCAGCGTTAAAGTCATTCTGAAAACGCAAAGCCTGTTTCATCTCCTCCAGTCGCAAGCCGTTTCCGTACAATTGGCTCAAATTGAGAACAACAGCATGATCTATTTTATACCTATCCATCCACTCCAACTTTTCATCTAGAAAGAAACTAGAATCAGTTACTGGACGTGACCAGTCTTTTTGTAACATGTTTTTGCGCTCGGGGTCTACCCAAAAAATACCTTTTTCTCGCATAAAATCAGGAATTTGCTCCGGATAAGGAAGTAAATGTGAGTGACCGTTGATACGCAGTTTTTTGTTCATTTTTAAGTACTTAGTTAGTATTAAGTATAGCGTACAAAGTACAAAGACTTAATTTGATGTAACTTATTTTGAAAGAGTTTTATTTGTTTTCAGGTTTATGAATATGGAAATAAGTTCCATCTCAGCTGTACTTACTTCCACAGGCTCAGCGCCGGTCAGTTATATTTCCAAAGGGAAGAATTAACTCTTTTTTTTTCAAGTTCAAATTCAATTTCTAAAGACTCTTCGTCCTTCCACCATCAACAGGTAAATTAATCCCATTAATATAACCTGCTTTGTCACTAGCAAGAAAAGTAATCGCATTTGCTACTTCTTCTGGCTCGGCAAATCTTCTTGCGGGAACATGGCTTTTCATTATTTCGGCAGCTTGTTCTTCACTCTGCTCAGCTCTAGATGCTTTTCCTGAGATGATTTTATCCAATCTATCGGTTGCCGTAAAACCAGGTAATATGTTATTTACGGTAATGCCGTGAGGTCCTAACTCGGTCGCTAGTGTTTTTGCCCAGCTGGCAACTGCGCCACGTATCACGTTAGAAACACCTAAGAATTCGATAGGTGCTTTTACGCTGGTGGAGATCACATTGATCACCCTTCCATAACCGGCTTCTTTCATTCCCGGAGTACAAGCCTGGATCAATACCTGATTGCATTTTACATGTTGTGTAAAAGCTTGTTCTAAAGCATCAACTTCTGCATCTATTAAGAATCCTGGCGCAGGGCCGCCTGTATTGTTGACTATTATATGTATAGGATTCGCTTTCGCGAAAGCGGAAACCACATCTTCCACCTCTTTATAATCAGAAAAATCGGCGACTAAATACGTATGGTCATCACGCTGGCTTCTATCTAATTCATTGAGAACTTTCTGTAATTTATTAGGATTGCGAGCCAGTAAAATCACTCGAGCACCTGCCTGAGCAAACTGTATTGCCGTTGCTCTTCCTATTCCTGTGCTGCTTCCACAAACGAGGGCTGTTTTGTCTTTTAAGTTGATATTCATGTGGCTAATTTAGGAAAAATCATCCTTGTAAGATGCAGCCAACCCCAAAGGTTTCAAAAACCTTTGGGGTTGGCTCCTAATATTTTTCGTTTTTTTACTGTTCGCAAGCTCTATTGTCCGGTAGACGCTTCTCCAGTGGTAAAGTCTTTCCGAAAATCTATCGAGATACTATTAACCGATTCTGCTCTGCAGCCGAATGACAAACTGAAATAGAGCCATAAGCGGTTCCCTCAGGTTCCAGATAAATCGGAACAGGCATCCTCTTTCCATTCCATTTATAGAATCAGATTTTATGGAATGACTACCTTTGCCACTTTCTATAAAATATGATCGTAACAAAGAATAAAGAAGAGCTAGAAATCATGCGTCGTGCGGCGTTAATGGTAAGTAAAACCTTAGGAATGATTGCTGCCGAAATCAAGCCAGGAGTTACTACACTAAGACTAGATACCCTAGCAGAACAATACATACGTGACAATGGTGCTATCCCGGGTTTCAAAGGCTTGTATGACTGTCCAAGCACGTTGCTTATTTCGCCAAATGAAGAAGTAGTTCACGGAATCCCAAAAGAAGTAGCGATCAAAGAAGGTGATGTACTTTCCATAGATTGCGGCGCTATAGTAGATGGTTTTTATGGTGATCATGCCTATACGTTTGCGGTAGGAGAAGTACCTCAAGAAACAATCGATCTTCTGGACAGAACAAAAAACTCTTTATACGTAGGAATCGAGCAATTTAGAACTGGAAAACGTGTGGGCGATGTAGGTTATGCGATACAGGAGTATTGTGAATCTTTCGGTTACGGAGTCGTACGGGAACTCGTAGGTCATGGACTAGGAAGAGTGATGCATGAAGACCCACAAATGCCCAATTACGGCAAACGTGGTCGCGGTAAGAAATTTGTAGAAGGAATGACAGTGGCGATAGAACCTATGATCAACTTAGGAACTAAGAACATCAAGCACTTTCCTGATGGCTGGACGATCAAAACCAAAGACAATAAACCCAGCGCACATTTTGAACACAATATCGCTATAGTAGATGGCGAGCCTCGATTGTTAAGCACCTTTGATTATGTGTATGAAGTTTTAGGGATAACTTCTAATGAAGAAGATCCTTATAGATGGAAAGATTAGGTTTAAAAATAAAATGAAAAGTAAAATCAAAATCAAAAGGTCGCTCCCTAATTTATAGAAACCTCACCCTTTAGGGTTGGGGTAAGGTTTTGCTTGGGAATTAACTCTAATTGCGATAATACCAACAGATTTCGCATCAAGTGCGGAATGATCAAATCAATTATGAAACGTTTATTCAAATTCTTCCTCAACCTCATCCCAAGACCTTGGCTTATTAGCGCGAGTTATTATGTGCGTCCATTGATCGCTTGGTGGTACCGCGGGGATCACTATGAAGACCCTATTGATGGAAAGACGTTTAAAAGTTTCTTGCCTTATGGTTATGAAAAGGTACGGGAAAACGTACTTTCTCCATCGACTCTTTCCTTAGAACGCCATCGATTGTTATGGCTATACTTGCAACACAAAACCGATTTACTTAACAAGCCTCAAAAGTTGTTGCACTTTGCACCAGAGCAATGTTTTTATAAACGCTTTCGCGAAAGCGAGACCCTCAACTACACCACAACAGACCTCAACTCACCACTAGCTGATGTGTCTGCCGATATTTGTCACCTGCCATTTGCTGATAATGAATTTGATTTTATTCTTTGCAATCACGTCTTAGAACATATTCCAGACGATTTTAAGGCCATGCAAGAAATCTACCGAGTTCTTAAACCCGGCGGAACTGCGATTCTACAAATACCATTAGAAAATGATCGCGAGGTAACTTTTGAAGATGATTCTATTACCGATCCTAAGGAACGTGCGCGTATTTTTGGACAATACGACCATGTGCGAGTTTATGGAACGGATTATTTTGAACGATTAGAGAAAGTAGGTTTTACAGTAAATGCCGTCGATTACACAAAAGAACTAGGTGCTAAACAAGTAGATCGTTACCGACTTGCCACTGGTGAGTTGATTCCTGTGGTTAGTAAAAATTAGTACTTCACAATATTTTTATATACATGCCAGCCTATTTTCCAAAGGGTAGAATTAATTCTACCCTTTGGAGAACCTAAGGCGGCAATCAACTCATACCCATACGTTAGAAAATAATCTGTAATTTTATTTCATGTCTAGAAATAATTTACAATTATACATTCATCTTGTATTCGCAACTAAGTATCGCGATTACCTAATTACAGATAAAGTAGAGATACAACTACATCAGTTTTTATGGAATAAATTCTTAGAGTTAGAATTAATTCCATTAGTAATTAATGGAATGCAAGATCATGTTCATTTGCTTCTAAAAATTCCAGCGATTATAAGCATTTCTTCAGTTTCTAAAAACTTAAAAGCTCCCAGTTCTCGATTTTTAATTGAAATAACACAGTGTGATTTTTTTGAATGCTCTAGAGGTTATACTGCTTTTACTGTAAGTAAAAAAGACGTGAATTATATTTCTACGTACATAAAAAATCAGAAAGAATATCATCAGAAAGGAACTGTAGATATGGAGCTGCAAGATTGATTTAAAATCGATCTAGGTCTCATTTTCCAAAGGGTAGAATTAATTCTACCCTTTGGAGAACCTAAGGCGGCAATCAACCATTATAAACTTAGTAAAAGTATATCACCCAGCCTGCTTCACATACCCTTGGAAACCTGGTGTCGTTTCAAAACGCAATAAACCACTCCTATCTGTATACATAATAAGTACCTCTAAGTCTGGCAAATTCTTCAGCAACTCTCGAGACTTCTCTAAAGGCATAGCCATAAAAGCAGTTGCAAAACCGTCTGCTAGCGTGCAATTATTTGCGATCACATTAACGCCTAGAACTTCGCTGGGTTGGGCCTTGCCAGTCAGCGGGTTTACCGTGTGCACAAATTCTTGACCGCTTTCTGGATCTATTTTGAACTTGCGGTAATTACCGCTTCCAGCCATAGCTTTATCAGATAATTCCACCACAGTAATGTACTGGCGTTGCATGGGTTTTTGATTTGGGTCGTCTATTCCGACAGACCATTTTCCGTTGCGCTCTAGATTCATTCCTTTGGTAACTACTTCTCCGCCTACTTCTACCAAATAATTTTCCACTCCCTTTTGATCTAACAATCTGGCCATGTAATCGACCAAAGTTCCTTTTGCGATCGCATTAAACTCTAGGTACATTCCCTTTTGATCAGATGTAATGTAAAAAGAATCTTTTACTTGAGAAGGGACCAATTGCATTTTGTAAAAACCTACCAATTGCTTGAGGCTATCGATTTGCTTTTGAGAAGGAATTCGTTCTTGTTTTCCATCAGCGCCAAAACCATAAGCATTCACCAGATTTCCAACAGTTGGGTCAAAATAACCGTCTGTCTTGCGATATACTTCTTGTGCTTGTTCAAAAACTTCTTTAAAAGGTTTGCCTACGAGAACACGATCTTCTCCGGCATTGATTCTATTGATCAACGAGCCTTTTACCCAAGTACTCATAGAATTATTAAACATATCAATAATACTATCCACTTCTTGTTTTACTTGCATTTCTTCTTCTGCAAATAACTTTATAGCATACGTTGTTCCTATCGCACTGCCCACAAACTGTTGTGCTTCTGGAACAGAGACCTCAGTCTCTTTTTCTTTACAGGAAAAAAACAAAAGGGTGATTGCAATAACTAAACAAAATCTCATATTGTATGTATTTAATTTTCTAAGAACACCTTCTTTACCAACTCGTAAAAGCATGTATTCTCTATTCTTTATGTGACTTGTGCGCAACAAAAGACTGTCGAAGTAAACCGTCTTTATTCTATGCCGCAAGCCTACTTGATTTCTATCAATCCGGCAAAATTCACCACGTAATCATCTTCGTGGTGCACTGGCATTTCATAATCTCGAGAATTAGCTAGACCTACCCCAGCATAATAGGTAGTGGCTTTATATTTATCTCCATGATTGCGCATCATATCAAGCAATTTCTCATCATAATGCACTGGATTAGCAGGATAGGTCACCGCACGCACCACTACAAAATGTAAAAATTTATCTTTTAAGGCCACAAACTGCGGATCTTTTTTAGGCTTAGAATTGATGGATAAAAACTCAAATCCCAACTCTTCCATTTCTTTCCCTACGATATTCATCGCTAGTTGATGTAATTCCTGTTCTGATAGTGGTGTAAGCATTTTACAAAGATAAAGTTCATAGCTTAATTAAGAGTTAAAGTTATACTGCTTTCGCATTTCGATACTTCGGCACATTCAGAACAGAAGTATGGCCCAGTAAACGCTTCAGCTATTTTGCAAAAAGCTTTTCCATATCTTTAAATCTTATACTTATTAAGCTTTTATAGTGGTTCCGCTTTCGCGAAAGCAAGCTTACAAAAAACCTTTTCCATATCTTTAAGCTTTATACCTTGACAGCCACATGAAAACTAGATTTTATTCCTTTTTAATGGTAATAGCAGCGACAATTTCTAGCTGCAAAGAAGACTCTAAAGTCGACTTCTCGCCTGCCGCTGCAGACCGACCATTAACCGAATATGTAAATACTTTTATAGGAACAGGAGGCCATGGGCATACCTATCCTGGAGCAACCATGCCTTTTGGCATGATGCAATTAAGTCCTGACACGCGTCTTGATGGTTGGGATGGCTGTAGCGGTTACCACTATAGTGACGATGTGATTTACGGATTTTCGCACACTCATTTAAGTGGTACTGGAGTGAGCGATTATGGAGATATTCTATTCATGCCGACTAATAAGCCTATCGTAAACAACGGCGCCGATGGCAAGGAAGGCTACTCCTCAAAATTCTCTCACGATAATGAAAAAGCCAGCCCGGGATATTATGAAGTACATCTAGAGGATACGGACATAGACGTAAGGTTAACGGTTACCGAACGAGCAGGAATGCATGAATATAAATTCCCTTCATCAGAGGATCAATATGTGATTCTAGATTTAGAGCACAGAGATAAATTGTTGGTGCACGATTTACAATTTACATCAGATACTGAAATTACTGGAAAGCGTTTTTCTAGCGCTTGGGCGACCAATCAAATGTTGTTTTTCTATATCAAAACATCGCATCCTATTAAAAACTGGAATACAAAATATGAGGTGACGCCTAAAAAAATAGCTCTAGATTTTGAAAACCCTGACAACCAACCAGTCACTATGAAAATAGGAATTAGCCCTGTAGATGAAGCTGGTGCAAAGCAAAACCTTGAAACCGAAATAGGAAACAAAGATTTTGAAACCATTAAAAAAGCTGCCAACGCTACTTGGGAAAAGCAGCTGAATAAAATCCTGATAGAAGACGAAAATCAGGATAACAAAGTCAACTTTTACAGCGCTTTGTACCATACCATGATGGCACCTAATTTATACCAAGATGTGGATGGACGTTATCGTGGTATGGACCTAGAAATTCATAAAAATAAAGACTTTGATTATTACACTGTTTTCTCTATGTGGGATACCTATAGAGCAGCGCATCCTTTATACACGATTATCGAGCAAAAACGCACTAATGATTTTATCAATACACTAACCGCCAAATACGATGAAGGCGGCATCCTTCCTATTTGGGATTTAAGCGGCAATTATACCGGTTGCATGATCGGTTATCACGGGGTTCCCATCATAGCAGATGCCTATTTAAAAGGAATCAGAGATTACGATATAGAAAAAGCTTTTGAAGCCATGATGCACAGTGCGAATCAAGACAAATTGGGCCTAGAATCCTATAAGAAATATGGGTTTATCCCCGTAGAACTAGAAAGTGAATCCGTTTCTAAAACATTAGAATATGCCTATGATGACTGGACCATTGCACAGATGGCTAAAGCGATGGACAACGAAGAGAAATACATAGCCTATACTCGTAGAGCACAAAATTATAAGAATATGTATAATCCAGCTACTGGGTTTTTGCAGGGTCGTTACCGCAATACCTGGTTTGCACCTTTTAAACCAGAAGAGGTCAACTTTAATTATACCGAGGCAAATGCATGGCAATACAGTTTGTACACACCACAAGATATTTCTGGACATATCAATTTAATGGGAGGTAACGAGGCTTATGAAAAACACCTCGATAATATGTTTACTGCAAAAACGAGAACTTCCGGCCGTCATCAAGCCGATATTACGGGATTGATAGGTCAATATGCCCATGGAAATGAGCCATCGCATCACATAGCCTATTTGTATAATTTTATAGGCAAACCTCATAAAACGCAAGAAAAAGTTCATGAAATCTTAACCACTTTGTACCACAACGTTCCAGACGGTATTTCTGGAAATGAAGATTGTGGACAGATGAGCGCTTGGTATATTTTGAGTTCGCTAGGTTTTTATCCGGTCACTCCAGGAAGCAATGAATATATTATTGGAACACCTTTATTTCATAAGGCGACGATCAATTTAGAAAATAACAGAAAATTTACAGTAATTACAAATGGAACAGGAAAGTATATTTCTGGAATTAAATGGAACAAATACATTCCAACCATGTCTGCTAAACAGGAACCTAAATATGAAAAATATTCCAAATCATTTATAACACATGATATGATTGCGCGAGGGGGAACACTTGTTTTTGAAATGAGCAAAGAACCCACAGCATGGGCAACAGCAATGGAGGACCGACCAGTAAGCGCTATTACTGAAGAATTAATCACGGCAGTTCCTTATATAGAATCAGGAAATATCTCCTTTTCTGACACGACCACAATTACGTTGAACACCATAGACCCAGAGGCCGAAATATTTTACAGTATCAATGGCAGCGATTTTGAATTGTACGAGAGCCCTATACCTATTTCAGAACCTATAAAACTCTCCGTTAATGCGGTAAAGGATGACAAAATAAGTCGCACTCTTACTACCGACTTTTACAAATACGACAAAAATATGTCTATAGTGTTAGCGCATGATTATGCAAACGAATACAGCGCTGGTGGAAACGACGCCTTGATAGACGGAATGAAAGGAACAGAAGATTTTAGATCTGGTTCCTGGCAAGGAACACTAAAAGAAGATGTGATCGCCATGGTAGACTTAGGTAGTTCTAAAGACCTCAACCAAATCAGTACCAGTTTCTTAAAAGACCAACGCAGCTGGATTTTTTATCCTAAAAGTGTGAGGTTTGAATTGTATGACGAAAGTAAAAAACTGATCAAAACCCTTTCTCAAAGGCTACCAAAAACAGGCAAAGAAGAAGTCGTTACTATTCATGATGTGCAATTAAAAACAACTGCAAAAAACATACGTTTTGTAAAAATGACAGCCGTAACGTACGGTACATTACCGGAATGGCATTTAGGGTATCCTTATGATGGTAAGGCTTGGATTTTTGTGGATGAGATTACGGTAAAGTAGTCAAAAATTATTTTCATGAACAAAGTGAAATTTAAAATACTTTTTCTCCTTGCTTTATTTTCAAGCTGTCTTTCTATTGCTCAAGAAAGAGAAAAGAAAGGCTTTGATTTAGATCCCTGGGAAGATATCAACGCGATTAGAGTCAGCTCAAATTTTATAAAAGATTACGAAGCCGAAGTTTCCTATTTAGTCACATCTTATCCAAAACAAGAACCAGGATATGGCGCAATGGTTATGAGAGTGCAATATGCTGGGTTAGGCTTAGAGTATTTAAGACTAGGTAATAAAAATGTTTTAGGCTTTAAAGCTTCTTATGAAGAGAGCTTTGCCATATTTGCAGCCCAAATAGCAGCTGACTACCTTACTACATTTGAAGATTCTCAATTTAGAATAAGTCCTAAAATTGGATTATCAATATTCGGTTTTGTAACTTTATATTACGGATGGAATTTTGATCTTTTAAAATCTAGCTCTATACAAACAAGAAATCAGTTTCTAACGCTACAGTTAAATATATTTCAAAACTAAAGTATTTGCAAAATAACAGACCACTTCTTATTTTCCACCTGCGCAGATATCGAGTTTAGAGATCCTATTAGTTATTTAATAGAACGTGGCAATCCTAAAAGAGTGGAAATTCCGCGAGAGAATCAGCCAAAATTCATATTGATCCGGTCACTAAAAAATGCAAAAATTAATGAACAAATCCTCTTTGGCGAAATGAGAATGCCCGATAGAGAATTAGATATTGCCTTTAATAAACATTTTATAATCAAACCTTTAAATAGCAGGAATTGTTTTGATTACCAATGCCAGCCTAATGAAGGCGGCAAGCTAACTTTTAAAACAAAGGAACACCAAAGTGGCGAAGTTCCCTTCCTTTTCAAAAACGGAAAATGGATTCAAGGAAATCACGATACATTTAATCATACCTTTAAAAAAATTGCAAGAGGTGTTCTCAAACATTAGAATACCAATAAGCTCCTTCCCTATTTTAGGAAATGTGGGCAAAATGAGCGGTAGCGAGTTTTGGCCGGAAAGGTAAACACGATGAAATTAAATATCTAGGCTGCCTTAACCAATCTATAAATAAAGAAACGAACAAAATGGACATAAAAAACTTCATCAATAACGAAGAGCACATTCCTTCAACAGGTTTTTGGCTGGATAATTATGAACCTGCTTCTGGTGCGGTTTATGGAGAAATCCCTAACTCTAACGAAGATGATGTCGAGAAAGCATATCAAGCAGCAAAAACTGCTTTTCCTACTTGGTCCAATACCAGCATTGACGAACGTTCTAAAATCATGCTGCGCATCGCAGACCTGATAGAAGAGAACTTAGAACAACTCGCAGCAGCAGAGTCTCGTGATAATGGAAAACCAGTATGGCTAGCCCAGGCAGTGGACATACCGCGAGCGTCCTCTAACTTTAGATTTTATGGTCATGCCATTACTCAATACGCAAGTAAAGCGCACGAAAGCATAGGTAAAAACACCATGAATTATACGATACGCAAACCCATAGGGGTAGTAGGTTGTATCTCACCATGGAACTTGCCTTTGTATTTATTTACTTGGAAAATTGCTCCAGCGATTGCTGCTGGAAATTGCGTGGTAGCAAAACCTAGCGAAGTCACTCCTGCGACTGCATATTTACTCGGTAAGATTGTTAAAAAGGCTGGATTACCAGCTGGAGTGCTCAACATTATTCATGGCAACGGCGCGATCTGTGGCCAAGCAATTGTCGCGCATCCACATATCAAAGCCATTAGTTTTACTGGTGGCACAACTACTGGCGCGCACATCGCGAGAACGGCTGCACCCATGTTTAAGAAACTTTCTCTGGAGTTGGGAGGTAAAAATCCCAATCTTATTTTTACCGATTGTGATTATGATAAAATGCTGGACACTACCGTACGATCTTCCTTTGCCAACCAAGGTCAGATCTGTCTTTGCGGCAGCCGTATTTTTGTGCAACAAGAGATTTACGAGCGCTTCAAAACAGACTTTGTTGATCGTGTAAAGAACCTGAGAGTAGGTCATCCAGACCAATCTAGCACCAAAGTTGGTGCAGTGGTCAGTGCTGGTCATAGAGAGAAGATTGAGGAGTACCTCGCTTTCGCGAAAGCGGAAC
The DNA here is from genome assembly GCF_012974865.1 of Nonlabens sp. Ci31. Taxonomy (NCBI): domain Bacteria; kingdom Pseudomonadati; phylum Bacteroidota; class Flavobacteriia; order Flavobacteriales; family Flavobacteriaceae; genus Nonlabens; species Nonlabens sp. Ci31. The sequence continues at coordinate 449,233 of NZ_CP043633.1, forward strand.
CAGAAAACTACCGCATCTTAACTGGCGGAAACCGTGTCATCGTAAAAGAATATGAAAACGGTTATTACCTAGAACCCACCGTGATCGAAGTATCCTCCAACGATTGCAAACTGAATCAAGAAGAGATCTTCGGACCGGTGGTGACCATCATGCCATTTACAGACGAAGCCCACGCGCTAGAACTAGCAAACGGCACCAAATACGGATTAAGCGCCACTTTATGGACCAACGATTTATCCAGAACCATGAGAATGACGCAAGAAATCGAAGCCGGAATCGTATGGGTCAACACCTGGTTGAATAGAGATTTGCGCACCCCTTTTGGCGGCGTTAAAGACAGCGGCGTAGGACGAGAAGGCGGTTTTGAAGCTTTGGACTTCTTTACCGAACCTAAGAACATTTGTATTGAGTATTAAAACCCCGACCTGATCCAGACAATGCCAACACGAATAGTTGAAAGGTCAATTTTCTATTCTAGACGATGCCAACACCAATAGTTGGCATGTCGGGTTTCGACAATTTCTTTTAAATTAGAAACTAACAGGCCAAGTATTCTTCTTGGCATGTTTAGTTGACATCGAAAAGCCTAAAAATAATCTCGTACACGTTTTCAAGATTTAAAATAACCCTTTTTAAAATCAGCTCTCCGACCTGATCCAGAAGATGCTAACTCGAATAGTTGAAAGGTCCATTTTCTATTCTAGACGATGCCAACACCAATAGTTGGCATGTCGGGTTTCGACAATTTCTTTTAAATTAGAAACTAACATAACAAGTATTCTTCTTGGCATGTTTAGTTGACATCGAAAAGCCTAAAAATAATCTCGTACACGGTTTCAAAATTTAAAATAACCCTTTTTTTAAATCAGCTCCCCGACCTGATCCAGAAGATGCTAACTCGAATAGTTGAAAGGTCAAGTCACCATTCCAGACGATGCCAACTCGAATAGTTGGCATGTCGGGTTTCGACAATTTCTTTTAAATTAGAAACTAACAGGCCAAGTATTCTTCTTGGCATGTTTAGTTGACATCGAAAAGCCTGAAAATAATCTCGTACACGGTTTCAAAATTTAAAATAACCCTTTTTTAAAATCAGCTCTCCGACCTGATCCAGAAGATGCTAACTCGAATAGTTGAAAGGTCAAGTCACCATTCCAGACGATGCCAACACCAATAGTTGGCATGTCGGGTTTCGACAATTTCTTTTAAATTAGAAACTAACAGGCCAAGTATTCTTCTTGGCATGTTTAGTTGACATCGAAAAGCCTAAAAATAATCTCGTACACGGTTTCAAGATTTAAAATAACCCTTTTTTAAAATCAACTCCCCGACCTGATTCAGAAGATGCCAACACGAATAGTTGAAAGGTCAATTTTCTATTCTAGACGATGCCAACACCAATAGTTGGCATGTCGGGTTTCGACAATTTCTTTTAAATTAGAAACTAACATAACAAGTATTCTTCTTGGCATGTTTAGTTGACATCGAAAAGCCTGAAAATAATCTCGTACACGGTTTCAAAATTTAAAATAACCCTTTTTAAAATCAACTCCCCAACCTGATCCAGAAGATGCTAACTCGAATAGTTGAAAGGTCCATTTTCTATTCCAGACGATGCCAACACGAATAGTTGAAAGGTCAAGTCACCATTCCAGACGATGCCAACACGAATAGTTGGCATGTCGGGTTTCGACAATTTCTTTTAAATTAGAAACTAACATGCCAAGTATTCTTCTTGGCATGTTTAGTTGACATCGAAAAGCCTAAAAATAATCTCGTACACGGTTTCAAGATTTAAAATAACCCTTTTTTTAAATCAGCTCCCCGACCTGATCCAGACGATGCCAACACGAATAGTTGGCATGTCGGGTTTCGACAATTTCTTTTAAATTAGAAACTAACAGGCCAAGTATTCTTCTTGGCATGTTTGGTTGACTTGAAAGATGTTCTTACCTTGTTATTATGAACGATAGAATCGAAGGAGATAAATATTACCATATTTTTAATCAAGCAAATGGCATGATTGATATTTTTAAGGAATCTCGCAACTATCCTTTCTTTATCGATAAAATGGAAAAACACCTGTCACCAGTTTGCGAGATTATCGCTTTTTGTTTGATGAAAAACCATTTTCATCTCGTTGTTAAAACAAAAAAAATAGAAGAAACTCAAATTTCAAGAGCCTTTGCAAATTTATTTATAGGTTATGCAAAAGCATATAACAAAGCATATAATCGTTCGGGAAGTTTATTTAAAAAGCCTTTTAAGAGGAAACTTATAGCATCAGAAACCTATTTGAAAAATGTTATTTTATATGTTCATTGCAATCCAGTTAAGGATGGATTTGTAGAAGACATCATTAGTTACCCTTGGTCTTCTTACAATGAAATTTTAGATGATTTAGCCACATTTATAGATCGTGACTTTGTTCTAGAATTGTTTGATGATTCCATTAACTTTGTTGCCGCTCATAGAGCTTATCAGTTAAACACCTCTTTCACTCCTACTTTTGAACAAAACTAACTACAACACCATAATCATAGGCGGCGGCGCAGCTGGATTTTTTACCGCTATCAATCTGGCAGAGCAGACCAGCGATCATTCTATTGCGATATTGGAACGTGGAAAAGACGTACTTCAAAAAGTGCGTATTTCAGGCGGTGGAAGATGCAATGTCACTCATGCAGAGTTTGAACCCAAACCTTTATCCCTTAATTACCCGCGTGGAGAGAAAGAATTGCTCGGGCCATTTCACAGCTTTATGACGGGTGACACCATCGCTTGGTTTGAAGAACGTGGCGTAGAATTAAAAATTGAAGAGGATGGACGTATGTTTCCGGTTTCTAATTCTTCACAGACCATTATCGACTGCTTTATCTCGCTTACGCGAAAACACCACATAGACATTCTTACCAGCCATAATGTGGCCTCAATCGAGAAAACAGAGTCTTGGAAATTACATACTAAAACAGATATTTTTACTTGTGAACATCTTGTAATAACCGCAGGAAGCAGCCCTAAAGTTTGGGAAATGATGCGTCAACTAGATCATACGATTGTAAACGCAGTTCCTTCCCTTTTCACCTTTAATATAGTTGATAAAAAAATAACCGAGTTGGCAGGAATAGCCTTAGAAGCTCGAGTAGAAATACCCCAATTAAAGTTAGAATCTCAAGGACCTTTACTCATCACGCATTGGGGCTTTTCTGGACCAGCCATTTTAAAAATGAGCGCTTGGGGCGCCATAGAACTGAACTCATCAGATTATAAATTTGATTTGGTTATCAACTGGCTGAATTACCTATCGCATCAAGAATGTTTAGAAAGTCTTTTTGAAAGAAGAAAAAATAGTAAAAAACAAGTCGGTAACGAGTGGTTGTTTGATCTTCCTAAACGACTTTGGAAATACGTAGTAGAAAGCATTCAGCTCACAGAAAAAAACTGGGCAGATTGTTCCAATACCGACCTTCAAAATCTAGCGACAGTATTAACAGCAAGCACATTTGCTATCAATGGAAAAAGCACTTTTAAAGAAGAATTTGTAACCGCTGGTGGTGTAGATTTAAAAGAGGTCAATTTCAAGTCTTTTTCTTCCAAAAAACAAGATAACTTGTATCTTGCAGGAGAAATCCTAAATATAGATGCCATTACCGGCGGCTTTAATTTTCAAAACGCCTGGACGGGTGGCTGGATCATTGCGAGGGCAATAGGCAATAGGCAATAGGCAGTAGGCAGTAGGCAATAGGCAATAGGCAGTAGGCAATAGGCAGTAGGCAATAGGCAGTAGGCAGTAGGCAGTAGGTAGTAGGTAGTAGGCAGTAGGCAGTAGGCAGTAGGCAGTAGGCAGTAGGCAGTAGGCAGTAGGCAGTAGGCAGTAGGCAGTAGGCAGTAGGCAGTAGGCAGTAGGCAGTAGGCAGTAGGCAGTAGGCAGTAGGCAAAATCGCTTTGACTTTTTTAAAAAAAAAGTCAAAGCGATTTTTATGTGTTTATAAAGAGAAAAAATGTGCTTATAAATTTTACCGCTTTTGTACACTATTCTTTAGTGGCATTTCTCTATGGAACGCTGAGACTGATGCTGTAAACTAAAATTTCGCAATCGCTTTCGTAGAAAAAGAATGAATCAACTCGCTTATTTAGACTTAAAAACCTACGATTTCCGTAATTTAGGAGTTCAAATTTTTATACATTGAACAAGAAAACGATTTTAATGATTCTCGATGGTTGGGGAATCACCCAGGACCCAAAAGTAAGTGCTATTGCGCAAGCAAACACTCCTTTTATAGACAGCCTATATAAGAAATACCCTCATGCCACTTTGCGCACCGACGGTGAACACGTAGGACTACCTGAAGGACAAATGGGAAATAGCGAGGTAGGTCATATGAACCTCGGCGCGGGTAGAATCGTCTATCAAGATCTTGCCAAAATCAATAAAGCCATAAAAGACGACACGCTCAAAGAAGAGAAAGTGCTGGTGGATGCTCTCGATTTCGCGAAAGCGAATTCTAAAAAAGTACATTTCTTAGGATTGTTATCTGATGGTGGCGTTCATGCCCACATCAATCATTTAAAAGCATTGCTAGATGTGGCGAGCGATCGTGAAGTGGAACAGGTTTTTATCCACGCATTTACTGATGGCCGCGATGTAGATCCTAAATCTGGCGCTGGTCATGTAGAAGATTTGATGAATTATATAAGCGGTACCAATGCACAGTTAGCATCTGTTACTGGACGTTATTTTGCGATGGACAGAGACCAACGCTGGGAACGTGTAAAGAAAGCTTATGATGTAATAGTACACGGTATGGGTCTTCCTACACACGATCCTGTTGCAGCGATAAAGGAGAATTATAAAAATGGGGTTACTGATGAATTTATAGAACCTATAGTGGTGCTCAACGGTACTGAACCTGCAGCTTTAGTAGAAGAAGGCGATGTCGTTATTTTCTTTAATTATAGAACAGACAGAGGCCGTGAACTAACTCAAATGTTATCCCAAAAAGATTTTCATGAGCAAAACACACATGCGCTGGATCTTTACTATGTCACCATGACCAAATATGATGAAAGCTACAAAAACATAAAAATCATCTTTGAAAAAGACAATCTTAAAAACACTCTAGGCGAAGTGCTCTCTGCAGCAGGGAAGACACAGATACGTATTGCCGAAACAGAGAAGTATCCACATGTGACCTTTTTCTTTAATGGTGGTCAAGAAGAACCTTTTCAAGGTGAAAGCAGGTTGATGTGTAACTCTCCTAAAGTAGCCACTTATGACTTGCAACCAGAAATGTCTATAGATTGTGTTTCTAGCAGTATCATTCCAGAGATCCATAAAAAAGCAGCCGATTTTATATGCCTCAATTTTGCCAATCCAGATATGGTAGGACATACCGGCTCTATGGAAGCAGCGGTAAAAGCATGTGAAGCTGTAGATGCCGCAGCAAAAGAAGTCATCATTGCTGCCATCAAAAACGATTACACAGTGATAGTCATCGCAGACCATGGGAATTGCGAGGTAATGCTCAATACAGATGGCTCTGTAAATACAGCACACACCACTAATCCTGTTCCGATTATTATAGTCGATAAGGATATTAAACAAGTAAAAGACGGGATTCTAGGTGAGATTGCTCCTACTGTATTAAAGTTAATAGGAGTACAACAACCAAGTGAAATGACGCAAAAATCATTAATTTAGTAGTATGAAAAAGATATATATACTCATTGCCGCAGTGACACTTACTGCTTGTGGGACTCAAAAGGCTTCTACAGATAAAACGGCGACCACGACTCCAACCACAATGGAAGATAAAATAAATGCTGCTAATCAAATAGATGGTACCCTGGATATAGGTGCTTCTTATGCAAAAGATGCCTCTGGAAACCTAACTGGAATCGTTCAAAAAGATGCTTTTATGCAAGCACCTTATAACTCTTGGTTCAATAGCAGTATAGCAACATATGAGGCAGATCAAGAAACAATCGATGCTCTTAAATTAGCCTTGGTAGATGTAGAAATAAGAGCTTATATGGGTACTTGGTGTGGTGATTCAAAAAGAGAAACTCCTCAATTTTATAATATCCTTGAGGCGGCCTATTTTGATATGGATCAACTTACCATGATCACTGTGGATCGTTCTAAAAAAAAACCTGTAAAATTAGTTTCTGACTATAACATCCAGCGCGTACCTACTTTTATCTTTTACCGCAACGGAGCAGAAATAGGCCGCTATGTAGAACGACCTAGAGAATCTCTAGAAAAAGACATGTTAAAGATTGTTACTGGTCAAGAATACAAACATTCGTACGATAACTAGTACCTACAATTTTATAATTTAAGACGAGGAATTCATATTCCTCGTTTTTTTTATATATTGAATATAAATTAACCAACTTGAACCTTCACTTTTCAAATCGCTATGTGCTCAACGCCACACTCATTGTTTGCTGGCTAGCTACGGCTATGATAGGCTTTAATGGTTTTTTTAAATCTCATGATTTACTGACAGTTTCTTTGTTTGACTATCAAATTCCAGACGCCTTGACTTTTTTACTGGCTGTAATGATGTTCTTATCACCAGTTACAGGACTATTTATTAATGTTAGGATTGCCAAATGGCTGCTTCTTAGTTCCGCCTTTTTGTATGTAGTTCTTATTGTCTTTGACCTGCACAGATTGACCCCATACATGATCGCTTATCTAGGCGTATTTGCTGCACTAATTTTACTCAAATACGACTCCAGCATTCTGTACACCGCATTATTGATCATCGCATCTGGGATTTATATATTTAGTGGTTTACACAAACTCAACATAGGTTTTGTAAAAGATATTGCGCCACAATTTTGGTTTTATTCCTTACCCTTTAATTACAATGATGTCATAGGATATGGGTTTGCTATCATAGAAATAGTTGCTGGATTATTACTGCTACTACCGCTTACGCGAAAACTTGCTTGCATCCCACTCCTACTGCTGCACACTGTTATTATTTGGAAACTAGGACCTTGGAAACTGGATTGGAACACGATCGTAATGCCGTGGAATTTCTTGATGATCGTGACCTTAATTTACCTGTTTAGAAAAAGTGCTTTATCCACATTTAGAATAGGTTCTGCTCAAACGATTATGGTTGTTTTAGGAGTTTTCTTTTGGCTGTTACCAGGACTTTCCCAAATCATATGGATTCCAGAGAACTTGAGCATGATGCTTTATTCTGGCAAATCAAAAAGTGGTTATCTAGTAATTAATGAACCTATAGATCGGTTATCATCCTACGATCACATTCCTGAGAAAGAAAAAATGCTCATCAGTCTGCAACGTCTTTCCATGGAAGAACGCGGTATTGCCATACATCCAGAACTAAAGATTTACGATAAAATACTAGAAAACTTCAAGTCAAAAATTCCGCAAACAGATCGTATTTATTACACCCATCCCAATAAAATATCCGAAAAACTATGAACGCCGTCAATCTTAAAGAAAAGCTGAGTTTATTTAAGGAGCAGTGGACTCCTAAAATAATAGGAGAACTCAATGGTCAACAGGTAAAACTGGCCAAGCTTCAGGGCGAGTTTGTATGGCACGATCATAAGGACGAAGATGAATTGTTTTATGTGATTAAAGGCCAGCTTATTATTGAGCTGCGTGATAAAACCATCACCTTAAATGAAGGGGACCTTTACATCGTACCACGCGGTGTGGAACACAAACCTATCGCTCACGAAAAAGTTCATATCATGCTATTTGAACCTGCAGTGATCAAACACACTGGAGATGTACAACATGAAATTACTAAAGAACAACTGGACTGGATATAAAAAAAATAGACAGCCGATTGGTTAACGACCGACGATTGACTTTCTGCATATCAAATATCCATCAATGAGGAACGATTTTTGATTTTTCTACTCCATTGGAAAGTTGATAGATTACAAATTGAGATCCTATTACAGGGAAGTTGTTTTGCAACGGATTGACAAGTTGAGAAAGCACAAGCGATGGAGCGACCTTTAAGGTTTCGCCCAATAGAAGAAAGCTTGAAATTAAAAGATAAAAACTGTCGGGCAACTTGACAGGTTTTAAGAAGTAAAAGTCATTTAAATACTCCATATGGATCCAAGAAATAGGAGGAACGATTTTTGATTTTTTTACTCTAATGGAAAATCAATGAGTTACAAATCGAGATACTTTGATAACAAAGCCTTCCTGCGACAGCTTGACAATTAAAAAGACAAGTCTTGCAACGACTTAACAAAACCCCAAACGATCGAGTTCAAGTTCAAGTTCAAATTCGAATTTTCTCCAAACTCTCTCTCAAGCTAGAGAAGCTAGGTGTTTTATCGCTGTACTCTTTACGCAACACGTTCTTTTCTTCGTCTGTAGCTCCTATTTGTTCCAGCATGTTGACCAAGTGCATTTTCATGTGTCCTACTTGTATTCCTGTAGTAACTAAAGAATGTAATGCCGCAAAATTTTGAGCGAGTCCTGCAACGGCTGTTACCTTCATTAGCTTTTCAGCAGTTGGGTTGCCTAGAATTTGCATCGCTAATTTAGAAAGCGGGTGTAAAGAAGTAAGTCCTCCTACGGTTCCTAGTGCTAGTGGAAAATCTGCTTCAAAGATAAAGCTGTCGTTCATTATTCGCGCACGAGTAAGACTTCGGTATTGTCCATCTCTAGAAGCAAAAGCATGTACCCCAGCCTCCACCGCTCTAAAATCATTTCCTGTAGCAATGACTACCGCATCAATACCATTCATGATTCCTTTATTATGGGTGACCGCTCGATAAGGTTCTACGGTGGCAATGTCTACGGCGCGCACAAATTTTCTGACAAACTCTGCTCCTGTTACTCCATTTACAGTTCCTATCTCGTCAATTTTACAAGAAACAGATACGTTTACGACACATTCTGGGACATAATTGCTCAAGATACTCATGATTACTTCTGGCACATCGCTAGAAAAGCCTTGAAATTCAGAAGCTTTTAATTTTAAAGTGGTCGCGAGTTGCTCAAGTGTGGTGTTGATAAAGTTAGCACCCATGGCGTCCCTTGTTTCAAAGGTCGCATGCAACTGGTAATATCCTTCTAGGCTTTTGGTTTTATCTACTAATATCAATTCTTGAATACCGCCACCACGTTTTTTCATCGAGGCGTTGATCTGTTCGAGGGATTGTAATAATTCCGCTTTCGCGAAAGCGTAAAAAGCATCCATCTCACTGCCCAAACCATGATACATCAAATGTACTTGTCCCGATTTAAGAGTGCCTTTGATCTGTGTTTTAAAACCACCTCGATCCATCCAAAACTTAGCTGCTTTACTAGCTGCAGCCACCACACTACTTTCCTCAATTGCCATAGGAATCGTGACCAACTGGTCATCGATCAAAAAATTAGGCGCCAATCCAAATGGAAAGTAAAAATTAGTTACCGTGTTCTCACTAAAACCGTCGTGCAAGTCCTGTAATTTTTGATCTTCATTCCAATATTGAGTAAGCGTTTCTCTGGCAGTAGGGCTATTATTAAGATGCTGCTCTACCAGCCAATCTATTTTTTGAGATTTAGAAAGTTTTGAAAATCCAGTAAACAGTTGCATACATATAAAAATTGAGCGACAAAGATACAATCGGTTAAGGAGAATTTACTGCAACAGGATAATCGCCTAAACCGTAGCTTTATTGGGATATTTTTAGTAGAATTGAGGTCACACGTAATTAAAACTAAGGAATGATTAAAAACTGCATGCTTTTATTGGCTTTTATATTTGTAAGTCAAAGCATTACCGCTCAGAAAAACATTAGTGTTGAAGATATTTATAAAGGAGAATTCCGCACAGAAGGTCTTCAATCTTTAGCCTCATTAAACAACGGAACTGAATATTTAGTTCTTAACTACAACAGTGATCGGACACAAACCATAGATAAATACAGTTATCTCACTGGAGAAAAAACAGCAACCCTGGTTAACAGCGCTGACATCAACCTTCCTATAAGTAATTATATTTTAAGTAGCGATGAAAAGCAAATGATGATCATTTCTGAAAGCAACCAAATCTTCAGACGTAGTACGTACGATAAAGTGCATATTCTTGATTTAGAAACTAATAGGTTAACCTCTTTAAGCGACGAGTTTGTCAGAAGCCCTTCTTTCTCCCCAGATGGTGAAAAAGTAGCCTATGTTTTTGAAAACGACATCTATTATAAAGACTTGACCACTGAAGCCTTAATCCAAGTAACTACTGATGGAGTGACTAATAAATTGATTAATGGAGTTACAGACTGGGTGTATGAAGAAGAATTTGCCTTTGTAAAGGCCTATGAATGGAGTCCAAATAGCGAGCAGATTGCTTTTATCTCTTTTGACGAAAGTGATGTTCCTGAATTCTCTATGGATATTTATGGAAAAGACTTATACCAGTACCCTGAAGTATTTAAATATCCAAAAGCTGGAGAAAAGAATGCCATTGTTGCACTGCACCAATTTACTTTAGCTACGGGAACAAGACAAGAAGTTTCTTTGGGACGTAATGAAGAATTTTATATAGCACGAATCAATTACTCGCCTAATGGTAAACTTGCTGCTCAGTTATTGAACAGACACCAAGATGTTTTGAATTTCTTTTATGTGGAGCCTGATGGAATGTCAAAAATTGCTTTTACTGAAACTGACATGGCGTATGTAGATGTTACAGACGACCTTACTTTCTTAAGTGATGGCAGCTTTTTATGGACCAGTGAAAAAGACAACTGGAGACATATTTATTTATACGATGCAGATGGTAAAGAAAAACGCCAAATCACGAAAGGGAACTGGGACGTTACTTCTTATTATGGTTATGACGACAAGTCAAAACGCGTTTACTTTCAAAGTACAGAAGATGGCTCTATCAACAGAAGCATTTATTCCATTTCTTTAAAAGGAAAGAAAAAGAAAAAGCTTTCTTCTCAAACAGGTACAAATAGTGCTTCATTTAGTAAAAACTTTACCTATTATATCAATACCTTCTCCAGTGCTACTACTCCACCAGTGTATACGTTGAACAATGCAAAGGATGGTACGTCAGTACGTGAAATTAAAAACAACAATAATCTTCAACTCAAATTGAACGATTATATAGTAGCTCAAAAAGAATTTTCTACCATTAACATCAATGGCAATGACTTGAACATGTGGACCATGAAGCCTCAAGACTTTGATCCTAACAAAACCTATCCGTTATTCATGACACAATACAGCGGTCCTGGCTCACAATCTGTAGCTAACAGTTGGTATGGTGCAAATGACTTTTGGTACAGCATGCTGGCAAACCAAGGTTACATAGTCGTTTGTATAGATGGACGCGGAACTGGATTCAAAGGAGCCGATTTTAAAAAAGTGACACAAAAAGAATTGGGGAAATATGAAGTAGAAGATCAAATCGCAGCTGCTAAGAAATTAGGTGCTATGAATTACATCGATGCGAGCCGCGTAGGAATTTGGGGCTGGAGTTATGGTGGTTTTATGAGTTCTAATTGCTTATTAAAAGGGAATGATACTTTTAGCATGGCAATAGCTGTGGCACCGGTAACCAACTGGAGATTTTATGATTCTATTTACACAGAGCGCTACATGACGACTCCACAGGAGAATGCCAGTGGTTATGATGAAAACAGCCCGATCAATCACGTGGATAAATTAAAAGGAAAGTATCTTTTAGTTCACGGTAGTGCTGATGATAATGTACACGTTCAAAATACCATGAGAATGGTAGAAGCATTGGTACAAGCTAACAAGCAATTTGAATGGGCTATCTACCCAGACAAAAATCATGGGATTTACGGTGGTAACACTAGAATCCACTTGTACAACAAGATGACCAATTTCATCAAAGAGAATTTATAATCACAACCACCAACTAACCCTAATTATATGTCAACTGCAATTCAACAAAAACAACTATTCGGTCATCCGGTAGGTTTGTACATTCTATTTCTTACAGAAATGTGGGAGCGCTTTTCTTATTATGGAATGCGTGCCATACTGGTTTTGTATTTAACAAGTGAGACTGTTTCTGACAATCCAGGTTTGGGATGGACTGATGGAAGAGCACTTGCTTTATACGGCTGGTATACGATGTTAGTTTATGTAGCGTCCATACCTGGTGGCATAATAGCAGATAAAATTATAGGTCAGAAACGCTCCGTTCTTTACGGTGGCTTATTATTATGTGCAGGACATGGTATTTTATCTATAGAGCAAAACTGGGCCTTTTATACTGGACTAGCCCTTATTGTTGCTGGTGTAGGTCTTTTAAAACCAAACATATCCACTCTTGTAGGTGGTTTATACGAACCTGGAGACGATAGAAGAGATAAAGGATTTAGTATTTTTTATATTGGAATTAATGTAGGAGCAGCTGCGGCATCGATTATTGTAGGTCTGGTAGCTAAATCATATGGTTGGCATGCTGGTTTTGGATTAGCAGCAATTGGGATGGCATTAGGTCAAGTAGTTTATATGTTTGGTCAAAAGCACTTGAGCCACGTTGGTAACAAACCTGCAAAAGCGGTAAAAGACGACGGAAACGTTTCTATAGCACAGTTATTAAAAAACATGATTAGCAACAAAGGATCGCTATCTGCATGGGTTATTTTAACTATAGCTTCACTAGCCGCCCTTTTTATGTGGGACTGGGCTTATGGATTATTATTCTTGTTTTTATCTTTTGTCGTTGGTATGATGATGGCAATTTTTCAAGATCTAGACACTCAAATTGACAAAGACCGCTATGTTGTCTTGTTGCTTTCGTTTTTAATTGTCATTGTTTTTTGGGGTGCCTTTGAGCAAGCAGGTGGACTTATGAATTTATATACACAAACCAAAACAGATAGATTCTTTTTAGGTTGGGAAGTTCCAAGCGCAATTATGCAAGCTTTTAACCCTATGTACATTATCATTTTTGCTATACCTGTAGCAAGTGCATGGATTTGGTGGAAAAACCGTGGTAACGAAGCTTCTTCATTATTCAAAATGGCCTTTGGAGTAATTGTGATGGGACTTGGATTTGTCTTTATGATAGGAGCCTCTTTACAATATGAAGAATTAGGAGAGTCTGCATTGTACTGGCTAGCCTTGGCATACCTACTTCACACTTTAGGGGAATTATGCGCCTCGCCAGTAGCCTTGTCGTTTATAACAAAATTAGCTCCAATAAGATATGGAGCACTGATGATGGGTGTGTATTTTGCGGCAACAGGATTAGGGAATAAAGTAGCAGGAATTATTGGTGAAAGCGCAGAAGGAGCAGGTGAATTAACTGTATTTACCAGTATCACTGTTTTCTGTGTTATTTTTGGCTTATTAGTAATCGCTTTGCTTAAACCTTTAAAGCGCTTAACTCACGGAGCAGAAGATAAAAACAAAGAACAACTCGAACAAGAAGGCTATGAACTTGCTGACACTGAGTTCAATTAAAAACCCTGTTTTTAGTAAATAATATACACGGATATCAAGAATATCATTTGAAAATTATATTTTTAACAAAAAACGCACTGCTTCGGTGTGTTTTTTGCTTTAGTAGAAATTGTAAATTTGCTTTATGAAATTATTCCCTATTGTATTTCTATTGTTTTCGGCATTTAGTTTTTCTCAGGTCAACTGGATGAGCATGAATGATGCCCTTGCAGCACAGAAAAAAGAACCTCGCAAAATTTTGATGAAATCCTACACGGACTGGTGTCCTAATTGTAAATGGATGGATAAATACGCTTTCGCGAAAGCGGATATCGCCAACTACATCAACGAGAACTATTATCCCGTAAAATTTAATGCTGAAGGAACTGAAGTAATCAACTACAAAGGCGCTACTTACCGCAATCCTCTTAAAAAGCGCAACGATCGCGCACAACATCAATTTGCAGAATTTATAAGAATATTTGAATATCCTACACTGGTGTTTTTTGATAAAAAAGGAACCATTATCAATCCAGTTCCTGGTAAATTAGATGCTAAAAAGTTGGAAATCTATATCACCATGCTCTCAGACCAGACTTACAAGTCTATCAATACGGGGAAAAAATGGAACGATTACCAGCGTGATTTTAAATACAAACTCCAGGGTTAATCGATTGCTATTGCACCTTCTTCATAGGTGTTTAAAAATCTAATATTCATTTGATCACAAGTGACTTTCCAGGCCTCTACTACATTTCGATAATTAGATCCGTCGGCGATAATCATTTTCGGTTGAGTGTCTAGAATAAGTCGTTCTATGTTTATTTTAGGAGAGTGCGACAACAATACTGTAGCGTTCTTAATAGAAATATCATAGACGGCATTTTCGGCGATAACCACCAGTTGTGTGTCTTTATAGTGCACCAAACTTTGTAAATGGGCTGTAGACAACTTCTTGCCTCGATGATTTTCTATATTTTTTAATCGCTCTAAACTAATAACGGCTCTTGTAGAATCCATGACATGCAAATCAGTCAGTAACAGCACTTGATCCTTATTGCTCAAACTGACCGCACTTCCAGTAGCTTGATGCAGTACTAAAAACTGTTCTTCAGTGTAGGCATACTTTTCAAAACTAGTTATCCCCATCCAAAGTATCACAGATACGAGACTTAGGTGCAGCATCCAGTTGGGCTTTTTCAAGTAAAAACGTTCTTTTCTACTTCTCTTAAAATAAGGAACTAAAAACAAAACCAAACCAAACAGAGTCGTATACATCAAAATCGTTTCCCACCAGGTGATATATATGTCTGTTATAATAAACGCATCCCAAGAACTGATTGTAGCAACGGTTTCCATGATGAATTCCAGTATTACATTTAAAGCAGTCGTTAGCCAGTCGGTAGGAAACCCAATGAGCAACAAAACAATCAATAATAACGCAGCGCCTATAATCAATGGCAACAGGGGCAGTAGCAGTAAATTTCCAAGAATAAACAATCCGGGAAACTGATGAAAATAAAATAGGCTCACTCCTGCTACTCCTATTTGAGCTGCTATGGTTACTGTACATATACTCCAGAAAAAATCTTTGACCTTATTGCGCCAAGTCCATAATCCCACCAGTACCGGTTGTATCAATACAATAGAAAATACCGCCATATAGCTCAACTGAAAGCCCACCTGAAACAGCAATCGCGGATCATAAATCAGCAACACAAAAGCAGATAAAGTCAAACTGTGATAAACCGATCCTTTGCGTTTGAGATTCATACCTATAGCCACAAAAGAAAACATAGTTACTGCTCGCATAATGGAAGGTGACATTCCTGTGAGCAAAGCAAAAGACCATAAAAGAATAATAAGAACCGCACTTTGAATCCAGCGACCGTATTTCAGTCGTACTATTCTTTGAGTAAGAAATCTTAGAATCAGTAGAATGATTCCTACATGCAAACCGCTAAGAGCAAGAATATGAATGACCCCTGCATCTCTAAAGCTTCTGGTCAGCTCGGGATCAACATTTTGTCGTTGTCCTAAAACCAAAGCTTCAATCATCGCTCGAGGACGTTCCTTTAAACTGGATGCAGTTAGTTTATTTAGAATCGCATTTCTAACACCTAATAGAACGTCCATTCTGTCAGGAACCTTCTCTTCGCTCCATATGCGAGTTTGATCAACATACATCTGACCATAGACATCAATGGACTTTAAATAAGCTCTGTAATCAAAATCACCAGGATTAGGTGCAAATGCAGGTAAATCAATATGCTCATAAACGACTAGCCTATCACCTACCAGGTAACCCAGACTGTCAGCTCTTTTAAATAATACCAATACTTTTCCTGAAACGCTTTCTTGACCCAAGGACAATACCTCAGCATAAAAGCGATCATTAAATTTATTGGAGGTTAATCGTTGTTTTAGCTCAAAAGAAATGACCTGATCTTGAGCTTGTGATGGTCTGTTAATAAAGTGATTACTTGCTAGCTGATTATGAAACTGAATTTGAATTCCCCCTAGAAAAAAGAAAAAGCAGTAAACGGATACAGCAAAAAATGCTTTTGAAAAAAATGAATACTTGTTTATAAGCAAGGAAAGTACAGCAATCGAAAAAGATATGCCCAAGCCGTATAGATAATGGTGCGTAGGCAATTCTATACCGCTAGAAAAAATAATTCCTGCGATAAGAAAAAATAAAATTCTATAAAATGGATAATCAAGCCAGCGCATGATTAAATATACCTAATCTATTTTAATCGATTCTTCCAGCTCTTAAGAAAGCGTTTATCCAATAGGCTTCGTTTAAGGTAGACGTCATCACACCTCGCGATGTAGTGGAATGTATGAATTCAATTTCTCCGGGCGTTACTTTTGTAATCAATGCGACATGGTTGACCTGTCGCTTATTTTTACCAGTGGCAAAGAATAGAAAGTCGCCTTTTCTCACCTGATCCAGATCCAGCTCATCAGCTTTTGAATACATAGAACGACTGCTACGCGGCATGCTTTTGCCAGCTTCCTCAAAAGCCGTACAAATCAAACCACTGCAATCCATGCCCTTTGTGGTGGTGCCTCCATAACGGTATTTCACTCCTTTATAACGCATCGCATTTTCCACTACTTCGTCTATAAAAGGAGTGCTCTCTGCATAAGGCTTGTCATTTGATTCTACCTCCATTTGCGCTTCTTCTATTTCCTTTCCCTCGGTTTCGGCTCCATGGGTTTTAGGGCTTTTATAAACGCTAGCTCTCGGTGCTTGTGCCGCTTCTTTTTTAGTTGTAATTACTCTAGGCCTAGAACTTCCACATGAGGTAAGTCCTAAGTACAGCAGTAACATTAATGATAATAAAACTATAGGAACAGATTTTTTATTACTGTTATTTTGCTTTCTATTTGTCTCTCTTTCCGACCTGCCGGCAGGCATAGCTCCTAGGCAGAATAAAAAGAAGTTGATGCCATACTTGCGATACGAAAGTGGAATAATTATACGCATACTACCCGTTAAATTTCAAAATGTTGTGTAAATAAATGGAACTCATTTTGTGTCTGACCCATGTAAAAAACACCCGTATAACATCTGTTAGAATTCCTTTTTTCAACGAGAATAACGCTGATAAGTAATTATTAATATACGACATATGACTGTTTTATTGTTCTAGCTTCTTAATATCATAATAAATCAAACCAGCCGTATTCTCACTGGCGCCTATGCCTCCCAGCTTTTTTTCCAACTCATAATAATCTGTAAAAATGCGATTGCGCTGTGTCGGATCGAGGATGGAATCCAACTCTTTTTGCAGTGTTTTCTTATTGAAGTTAGACTGTATCAACTCGGTAACCACCGGTTGATCCATAATGAGATTCACGAGTGATATGTAATCCAGTTTGACAATCCTTTTAGCAATGATATAGCTTATAGAACTTCCTTTATAACAAACTACTTGTGGCACTTTAAAAAGTGCCGTTTCCAGCGTTGCTGTTCCTGAGGTAACTAATGCCGCATGACATAAACTCATCAAGTCATAGGTGCGGTTCATGACTAAAGTTACTGGATAATCTTTGAGGTAGCCGCTATAAAATGACTCCTCCTGACCTGGTGCTCCAGCAATAATGAATTGGTAATCTGGATAACGATCTACCATTTCCAGCATGACACTCAGCATTTTTTTAATTTCTTGTTTGCGACTTCCTGGCAACAGTGCAATTAACGGTCTATCGTCTAGATGGTAGGTATCGATAAATTTGATATGATCTACCTGTTTCCTTTGCGCGATGGCATCAATTAATGGATGCCCCACAAAGTGTACTGGGAATTGATGTTTTTGCTCGTAAAAATCCTTTTCAAAAGGTAGGATCACATACATCTGATCAACATCTCTCTTAATGGCTTTGATGCGTCCTTCTTTCCACGCCCATATTTGTGGAGATATATAATAATGATTTCGGTAGCCTTTGATTTTTGCCCATTTCATGATCCTAAAGTTGAACCCCGGATAATCGATATAGATCATCGCATCTGGCTGAAAGTCTTCAATGTCTTCCTTGCAAATCCTGATGTTTTTAAGAATGGCTTTTAAATTGCTCAACACTTCTACAAAGCCCATAAAGGCAAGCTCTTTATAATGTTTTACAAGAGTTCCACCCTCGGCCTGCATTAAATCGCCACCCCAAAATCGAAACTCTGCCTTTGGATCTTTCTTCTTGAGCTCTTTTATAAGCAACGCCCCATGAAGGTCACCACTCGCCTCGCCTGCAATCAAATAATATTTCATAAGCTAGAATTCAAAATATAAAACTGCCAGTGCAGCAAGAATGGTTGCCAGTAGTACCCCACGAGCTTCATATGGCTGCATGGGTTTTTTAAATTTCCCAATATTTGAAGTGAGGAAAAAGAAAAACAGCACCAAGTTAAGCACAGCCCCTAAACCTATAAGTCCCCCTAAAAAACCTTGGCTATACCCTTCTTTTATGATGTACTCAAAACCCTTGTCTGTAGCAAAATAAACATACAGATAAGTTCCTATTGTATTTGCAATAAGTCCTAAGATAAATCCTTTTAAAATCTTAATTACCAAAATTCCATGTATTTAGTTCGCTTATATAATGATGAGCGGTAAGGTCATATTGTGTAGGAACTATAGAAATATAATTATGAGCTAGTGCCCATTCATCGGTATCTTCTCCTTTATCGTTGTTTACAAATTTACCGGTAAGCCAGTAGTAGTCTTTACCATTTGGATTAGTGCGCTTGTCAAATTCTTCTACCCAATAAGCATTTGCTTGACGGCATATTTTCACCCCTTTAATTTCCTCTTTGGTAGCTTTTGGAATATTGACATTAAAAATAACTCCTTTTGCCATTCCTTTCTCTAGAACTTGCACAATAATTTGTTTTATATGCTCACGAGATGAGGCGAAGTCTGCATCATGAGAATAATCGCATAAAGAAAAGCCTATGGCTGGAATCCCTTCTATTCCCGCTTCCATGGCTGCACTCATCGTACCGCTATAAATCACGTTGATCGCGCTATTACTTCCGTGATTGATACCACTAAGGCATAAATCTGGTTTGCGATCGAGTATTTCATGACTTGCCATTTTCACACAATCTACAGGTGTGCCGCTTGTTGTATATTCCTTATGGTCGTAATCGTGTTGTAAAAACTCTTTCACATAAAGCGTGTCGTTGATGGTTATAGCGTGACCCATGGCACTCTGCGGGCTGTCTGGTGCCACAACGACTACATCACCTAGCTCTCTAGCGATACTTATTAATGTTCTGATTCCTTTTGCGGTAATACCATCATCGTTAGTAACTAGAATGAGTGGCTTCTTTTTATTTTCCATAAGATTTTTAAGGTGGTTAAAATTAAGTAAATTAGCCGTACCATGTAAGATTCTTGCCTTACTTTAACCAACTTAAATTGGCACGGTTTTTACATGCATAGAAAGAGACAAATGAAAATCCTTATGAATTTCCTAAAAAATAATTTTATACTAGCGGTTTTTACCCTACTTGTAGCAACTGCTAGCTGCAGTTTCACTAACGATAGGGTAGACCCTGGAGATAAAGAAAAAGAACAGTTACTCGTTAACTTAATTTCTCATGTTTTAAAAAGAAATCACTTTTCACCAGCTGACCTCACAGATGAATTCTCCAAAGATATCTTTGATAATTACATCAAGGACCTCGATCCTGGGAAAAGATATTTCCTAGAAAGCGACTATAAAGAATTTCAAGCTTATGAATATTTGATAGATGATCAAATACGCGATAGTAAAGTAGATTTATTCAATCTTACTTATGAAAGGCTCCTACAACGTCAAGAAGAATCTCAAAAAATATTTGCTGAATTAATCGAGAAACCATTTGATTTTTCCATTGATGAACGCATCAATACAGATTATGAAAAAATCCCTTATTCAAAAAATAGAAAAGAATTAAAAGATCACTGGAGAAAGCTTTTGAAACTATCTGCTTTAGGAACTTATTACGATAAGGTGGAAGATCAAAAAGAAAATCCAGAAGAAGAGCAAAAGAGTCTTGCAGAATTAGAAAAAGAAACTAGAGCAGAAATTAAGAAATCAATGCTAGAAAACTTTGATCTCACGGATGATGTAGAGCGTTTGGACTATTTCTCTGTTTTTGTAAATAGCATCACGACACATTTCGATCCTCATACTAATTTTTTTCCACCACAAAACAAAGATCGTTTTGACACTTCTATGAGTGGTAAGTTAGAAGGTATAGGCGCTAGACTTCAAAAGAAGATGGATTACATCAGTGTATTGGAAATCATTTCTGGTGGACCAGCATGGAAAAGTGAACTCATTGAAGTAGGAGATAAAATCCTTAAGGTCGCTCAAGAAAATGACACTATTGCTACCTCTATTGTAGGTATGAGAATAGGGGATGCGGTAGAACTGATCAAAGGACCTAAAGGAAGTAAAGTGATTCTAACTCTTAAAAAAGTAGACGGCTCTATTGAGGATATAACTCTTACAAGAGATGTCGTTCAAATAGAAGAAACTTTTGCTAAGTCTGTTATAGGACAAGACAATGCTTTTAGATTTGGGTTTATCAATTTACCTAAATTTTATTTTGATATGGAAGACCCTAGTGGTCGTGCTGCTGGTAATGATATCTCTCAAGAAATTAAAAAACTTAAGACCGAAGGTATGGACGGACTTATCTTAGACCTACGCAATAATGGCGGTGGTTCTTTAAGAGAGGTGATTGAAATGGCAGGATTATTTGTCGATGAAGGGCCCGTTGTACAAGTCGCTTTAAAAGATAAAAGAACACGAACTTTAAGAGATAGTGACAGTGGAGAAATTCTCTGGGATGGACCATTAGTAATTATGGTAAACGAATTCAGCGCTAGTGCTAGTGAAATTCTCGCTGCTGCGTTACAAGATTACGACCGTGCGGTAATTATAGGAAGTAAGCAAACCTTTGGAAAAGGAACGGTACAGAATTTTGAAGATTTGAACCAATGGGTACGTAATAATGAATACGGTGACTTAGGAGCTATCAAATTAACCACCCAAAAATTCTATAGAATTAATGGTGGTAGCACACAATTAGAAGGTGTAAAAAGTGATGTGGTCACCCCAGGAAGATTCAGCTATATTGAAGTAGGAGAACGCGACGAGCAGTTTCCACTTCCTTATGATGAAATTCCAAAGGCAGAATATGACAAATTTACTGGTTATGCAAATCTAGCCGAGTCGATCAAAAGGGCTCAGGAAAGAGTTGACGCAAATCCAAATTTTAAATTACTAGATGAAAACGCAAAATGGTTGAGCAATCAACGAGAGGATAATGACATCCCTTTAAATTTTATAGCTTACACAGAGCGATTAGACCGACTTGAAAAAGAAACGGAGAAATTTGAATCTCTATCTGACTACAAGAGCACTTTAGAATTTGACATGCTGGCCTATGAAAAAGCATTAGTTAAAACGGACAGTTCTTTAGGAGACAAACGTGAAGCATGGATCAAAAATCTTAAAAAAGATATTTACGTTGAAGAAGCCGTAAATGTACTTAAAGATCTGCGTATGAATAATATCAAAAATGACAACAAGACTAAATGGAGTGTTAAGGACTAATGTCTTTTAAAACTACATCATTAAGTTCTCTAGCGCTCCAAAAGTTTAAAAAAAACTTCTGGGGCGTTTTGAGTTTTTTTGTTATTCTATTTTATGCACTAGTTGCCCTATTTGCTTACGTAATAGCTCCAGACGATACGCAATATGCCAACCAAATGCACATTTCTATACATTCCCAACCGCCAGGTTTTACCGTAGGTATGTTAGTTCTCCCCTCCACAACTGCTGAGTCTAGTTTTTGGGACTGGTGGAATGGAAAAAAATCTACCGTACAAGAAATCCCTTATGCCGATTTAAAAATCGATAACGGCAGTGTTTTCTACCGTCCTTTTGACGTGGACGGCAAGCAACTCTCTTTTGTAGATGCCAATTTTACCGTTGATAATGGATTAGAATTGTCTCGCTTTCGCGAAAGCTACACCTCACAAAAAACATTTCTATTAGGTACTGACAAGTATGGTCGTGATTTATTGAGCCGCATGATGATAGGGACAAGAATAAGTATCTCTATTGGTTTTGTGGCGGTCTTGATCTCCTTACTTATTGGTGTTTTTTTAGGAGCTATTGCCGGATATTACGGCGGTAAAATAGACGCTGCTATCATGTGGCTCATCAATGTAACCTGGTCCATTCCTACCCTACTGATGGTGATCGCTATAAGTATTGCTTTAGGAAAAGGTTTTCTCACTGTTTTTATCGCAGTAGGACTTACCATGTGGGTAGAAGTGGCACGTGTGGTGCGTGGACAGATGATTGTAGCCAAAGAATACCAATACGTAACAGCCGCAAAAGCTTTAGGCTTTCCTGATTTTAGAATTATTACCCGACATATTTTACCTAACATTATGGCGCCTGTCATTGTCATTAGTGCGGCAAATTTTGCAGCTTCCATACTTATAGAAAGTGGTTTGAGCTTTTTAGGATTAGGCGCACAACCACCTATGCCCAGTTGGGGCAGTATGATTAAAGATCATTACCAATACATCATTCTTGACAAGGCTTATCTTGCCATAGTTCCAGGAATTGCTATCATGACTTTAGTAATGGCTTTTATGCTCTTAGGAAATGCACTGCGAGACGCACTGGATGTAAAAACAAGTTAAATGAGAAAATACGTTTACCCATTAATCATTCTTGCCTGCGCAGCAGCTTACTATTTCTATGAGAATAAAGCTAATAGCACCTACTCACAAGAAAACCGCTCTACAAAAGATTTTCTGAACACTGATGTAAATAGAAAAGGGATCAAATCTTTATCTCTAAAAGATTTCTTACCATCATCTAAAAACCAAATTGTAAATCACCATACCTACAGTCTTTCTTATAACGAACAACATGAGCAAGCCGAATGGACGGCGCATGTTTTAAGAGCGTCAGACATCAATACTAGTAATTATAAAAGACCTTATTTTGAAATTGATGATCAAGTAACCACTGGAGCCGCTCACTGGCGCAACTACAAAAAGAGTGGTTATGACAAAGGACACCTCGTTCCTGCTGGAGATAGAAAATCTACCAAAGCTGCTCACGACGAAACTTTTTTAACCTCTAACATAAGTCCGCAGAGGCACGATTTTAATGCGGGTATCTGGAATACATTAGAACAAAAAACCAGGTACTATGCCAAGCGTTATGAGGAGCTTTATGTCATTACCGGTTCTGTCTTAACAGACGATTTAAAATCTATAGGAACAGAAAAGGTATCGGTTCCAGAACAGTATTATAAAATTCTGTATCGTTATGATGCAAATGGAGGTAAAATGCTGGCTTTTTTAATGCCGCATGAAAACTCAACCCAATCCATCTACAACTTTATTACCAGCGTAGACGAAATTGAAATATTAACGGGTACTGACTTCTTTGCACAACTTCCTGATAATATGGAGGATGAACTGGAAGCTGGGAAAAGTTCTAAGGGTTGGTAGTTTTTAGAGGATAGAAAATTATTAGAATCTATTAGAACCTTTTCTGCTAATTTCTTCCTATCTGCTAACTCAAGCGCAGTAAAATGCACTGCTTTATTTGGATCAAAATATTTAGTGTTCTGAGTGATCGTATCTATCTCACAGACAGATTTTTGTTAGAAGGATTTAATGCTTGCAAAAAAATGAATCAAAAAAGTAATTGGCTTTTCATTCAGCTACGGTAGTATAACAGCACCTACTCAAACCTCATCGCCTTCACAGGGCTTATTTTACTGACAATCAAAGTAGGAATAATTAAAGCGATCAAACAAACTATAAAAGTTCCTAAATTCAGAGCAATCACATGCCACCACGAGATATAAACAGGCATCTCTGTCACATGGTAAGACTGAGGATCTAAGGTAAGCGGACTGAAGAAGAATTGGATTCCTATCAAGCCTAAACCGATGACATTTCCAATGATCAGTCCTTTAAACACCAAGTTCATGGCGTTGTAAAGGAAGATCTTGCGCACCGTCCAATTGGAAGCTCCGAGCGACTTGAGAACCCCTATCATATTAGTCCGGTCAAGGATGAGGACCAGTAATGCAGTAATCATGTTTATAATTCCTACAATAAGAATGATACCTATTATTCCAAAAATATTGCCATCTAACAGTGCCAGCCATTGAAAAATTGCAGGTAGTTCTTGTTCGATAGTTCTTGCATTTAGTTCTGAAGGCGTATTCAATTGTATGGCCCTTCCTACTTCATTAAGTCGGTCAAAATCATTGATAAAGATTTCAAACTTTCCTATCTGGTCGGCATCCCATTTATTGATGCGTTGTATATTTCTTATATCTCCTACTATAAATTTAGAATCGTATTCTTCTAGCCCGCTGTCATAAATTCCTGAAACCGTAAAAGCTCTTCCTATAGGCTCCTGACCGTTAGTTTTCATAAAATAAGTAGGCGCTTTGTCCCCTACTTTTAACTGTAACCGAGCAGCGATATCATCAGAAATAAGAATATCAAAAGAGGTTTGCTCCTGAGAAACATCTGGTAATTTACCTTCCACTAAGAAATCTTGTAAATATTTCCAATCGTAATCACCACCTACCCCTTTGAGAATAATACCTTCAAAATCGGTTGCGGTACGTATCATTCCGCCTTTTGTAGCTACTGCTTGAATATGGGTAACTTCTGGTACAGCGACAAAATCTGGATAAAAATCCTGGTTACTTGAGATGGGTTTTATGGTCGTTATAGAGTTATTACGGTCAAAAAGCGACACACTTACATGACCATTAAAGGCACTTACCTTCTCTTTTATCTTTTTTTGTAGCCCCACGCCAGTGGCAATAGCTATTAGCATCACAATAATACCTATTGCAATTGCTGCTACTGCAATTTTTATAATCGGCGCACTTACGCTATTTTTATAACTTGTACTACTCTGTACCCTTTTAGCAATGAAATACTCTAGATTCACATTTTTTGATTCAATATTCAAATATACCATAATCGCTATGGTTGTAGGAATGACTTCCTGTAATTCTAAAACCAATGGTAACAATACGCCTACTTCACCTCAAGGAGAAAACTTTGTTCTTGAAAAAGACAGAGACCAAAAGCTTCTGATAGAGATAAATGATAACGAACCTATTCCGGCGGCTTACCTATTAGGAGAGTGGATTGAAAAACTAAAAGGCAAAAGAATTGCTTTAGTAGGAAATCAAACCAGTGTTGTAAAAACGGGAGATACTGTCGTTTCTAAAGAATGGGATATTAGGGATAAAGTGCGTTACGCACATCTAGTAGACACCTTACTGGCTCATGGAATAGAGATCAAACGTGTTTTTGCCCCAGAGCACGGTTTTAGAGGCACTGCAGATGCTGGCGCCAGCATCAAGGATGGCGTAGATGAACAAACGGGCATTCCTATCATTTCTCTTTATGGCAAGAATAAAAAGCCATTTAAAGAACAACTAGAAGACGTGGACATCGTTTTATTTGACATTCAAGATGTGGGCACTCGTTTCTACACTTATATATCTACCCTTCATTATGTAATGGAAGCTTGTGCAGAGTTCGACCGCAAACTCATTCTCCTGGACCGACCTAATCCTAACGGGCACTACATAGACGGACCTATTCTAGAAAAAAAGTATCAAAGCTTTGTGGGCATGCACCCAGTCCCTGTGGTACACGGAATGACTATAGGAGAATATGCGATGATGATTAATGGAGAAAAATGGTTGGATAAGAAGTTACAGGCCGACTTGGAAATTATCAAATGCAAAAAATATACACACGCTACTCCCTACAGCGTCCCTATCAAGCCATCTCCTAATTTACCTAACGATCAAGCTATAAATCTGTATCCTAGCCTTTGCTTTTTTGAAGGAACTGAGGTAAGCGTAGGTCGTGGTACTGAAATGCAATTTCAGGTTTATGGATCTCCATCTTTAGCAAAATATACAGACTTTGCTTTTACTCCGACGCCTAATGAAGGTGCCAAAAGACCTGTGTTTAACGGAAAGAAATGCTTTGGGGTAGATCTTAGAACTTATAAAAAACTAGATCATTTAGAATTGGCCTTTTTAGTAGACGCTTTCGCGAAAGCGCCATCAAAACAAAACTTCTTCAACCCCTTTTTTACCAAACTAGCAGGAACAACTATCTTACAAACCCAGATCGAGAAAGGAATGAGCGCACAAGAAATCGCATTGACATGGGAGAAAGGACTTGAAGACTATCAAAAAATCAGACTGAACTACCTACTTTATGAGTAATACTAACTAAATCGAATCATTATGGCTTCCTTTTTTGATCAAAATGCATATGAAGAATTACATTCTAGACTTAAAAATATAGAGCTAGAAACGGTTCCCAAATGGGGTAAGATGACCGCTGCACAAATGATAAATCACTGTCAAGGACCATTAAAGATAGCGGTAAATAAATCTGATATAACCATGAAGCCTAACTGGCTGGTAAAAGTGTTATTTAAAAAAATGATGTACAGTTCTAAACCGTACAGAAAAAACGTTCCAACCCCTATAATATTTAGAAGTACTGGAGGTTTTAACTTTGAAAAAGAAAAGCTGAGTTTACAAAAATATATGGATGAATTATGGGAAGATCGCGATAATGAGAGCCGCACTCCTCATCCTGTGTTTGGAAAATTTACTAAAGAACAGTGGGGTATTATGCAGTGGAAACATTTAAATCACCATTTTGATCAATTTGGGGTTTAGAATAGTTCTTTCTATTTATAAGAAAACATGGATGTATCAAACTCCAAACTTTAACCTTGTAATTATACCTGGCTAATTATCTTGAATAAGATATAAATACCTGCGCTGCTCAATTTGAGAAATAATCTTGTAGTTTTTAGTTACTTCATGCATATTGTAAATAATCTTCTCTTCGTTAGTTTTTACATCTATTGTTACACCAGTTCATAAGTTGCAGCATCAATCCTAAATTTCTTTAGAGTTTCCATTTTTGGACCTTCTATAGATATATTTCATTAGTTATAAAATTGAAAGTCATCATAAGACCTTTATCTCATACCTTTCTGCTCCTACTAAGTCTTTAGTTACGCGTACTTCTTCTACTTTCCAATTGCCTAAATACTTTTGATTTCTAGGTCCTTGTTTTCATAAGCTTCTTGTATAAGATAACTATAGTTTATTTCTGCTGTTATAGTATCTTTTTGTAGGTAAATAGATATTTCTTCTGAATTATATTTAGCTCTTTTATGACTTAAAACTAATAATTGATCCCACTATATAGGGTGAGCAGATTTCCTTGAGCCGAATGTAGTACTAATTAATTTTGACCAAAAAAATAATCTGATCTACCATGTAATTAAGGAACTTTAATTTAAACGAATCGAACCTGTTATAAACCAAGTTAATGGCTTTATCGAGTTCTTCCTCCCTTTTAGCAGCATCCTGAATTGGCTCACGATCTTCACTTTAAAGCTCCAAGTTCCAAAATAATCTTGTGTTTGCGTTGTAAGCGTCATCATCAAGACAGCTAGAATAGATTTTTTTTACGGTGTTATTTTATTGTGTCGAAGAAAATTTAAGCAATCATTACTTTGCCTTTACGCATTCAACATCGCCCATAAACGATCCTTCAATTCCATTAAATTAATCTGCGAGATAGAAGAGATAAACATGTAAGGTGCGCCATTAAAAGCGCCTTCTTTGTCTAGTCCTTCACGCATTTGCTCGATCAGTTCTTCATCCAGCATATCGCATTTTGAGATGACCACAAATCGTTCTTTATCCAGCATTTCTGGATTGTATTTTCTCAATTCGTTGACCAAAATATCATACTCAGCGCTGATGTCATCAGCATCTGCAGGTACGAGAAATAACAAAGTTGAGTTGCGCTCTATATGCCTTAAGAAGCGGTGTCCTATCCCCTTACCTTCTGCGGCCCCTTCTATAATTCCAGGAATATCTGCAATAACAAAAGTTTTAAAGTCCCGGTATTCTACAATTCCTAGATTGGGTTTGAGAGTTGTGAACTCATAGTTGGCAATCTTAGGCTTTGCTGAGGTAAGTACCGACAGCAAGGTTGATTTTCCAGCATTAGGAAATCCCACCAGACCAACATCAGCAAGGATCTTGAGTTCAAAAGTCACATCTAAGGCATTACTATCCATTCCGGTTTGTGCATAACGAGGCGTCTGTCTTGTAGACGATTTAAAGTGCCAGTTCCCACGACCACCTTTTCCACCTTCACAGATGATATACTCTGCACCGTCTTCTAAGATTTCGTGTACAATTTGACCTGTCTCTGTATCCTTGATCACGGTTCCCAAAGGAAGTTCCACAACAATATCCTCTCCATCTTCACCAGACCTGCGTTGTTTTGCTCCGTTTCCTCCTTGAGCAGCTTTAAAGTGTCGTTTGTATTTAAAATGGTACAGGGTCCAAAGGTTCTTATTTCCTTTAAGGATAATATGACCACCACGACCACCATCACCACCATCAGGACCACCTTTCTCTACGTATTTTTCTCTGTGCAAGTGGGTACTTCCTTTACCGCCACGGCCAGATTCTACAGTTACTTTTGTATAATCGACAAAATTTCCTTCAGTCATTTTTTTATGTATCAGTTGACAGTTTTCGGTTGTCAGTTATTTATTAGAAAACGGTTATTTGTTAATCGTTATTTGTTG
This sequence comes from Nonlabens sp. Ci31, assembly GCF_012974865.1. Lineage (NCBI taxonomy): Bacteria > Pseudomonadati > Bacteroidota > Flavobacteriia > Flavobacteriales > Flavobacteriaceae > Nonlabens > Nonlabens sp. Ci31. The sequence continues at coordinate 477,893 of NZ_CP043633.1, forward strand.
CCAGTTAATGGCTAATTGGTATTCGACATGCCTTCAAACCTTTTCCCCTACCACTTCGGTAAGCCCGGTGCACCTATTAAAGGTTGAAATTTCTAGTTCTTCGATTTCAATCTCTGTAATTCATCCCAGCTTCCCAATTCGACAGTTCGAAACTTCGACAGGTTCAGTGAATCGCTCTCGCTCCAACCAGCATTCCGCTTCGATATTCTTTAATAGGCAATCGGTATTCTTCGAAACCTTTTCGTGATGCCTTCCCCTCCCAAAAAAGGTCGTCGGAGGCAAAAAGGGTGAGGTTTCTGATCTCTTCGATTTCCAGTTCAAGTTCAAGTTTAAATCTTCAACTCTGAACTCTGAACTTGATTAAAGCTTATCAAACTCTACGCTCAATCGTTCTGTGATGGCGTCCATTTCTCCTACTCCATCAACACCATAATATTTATTTTGTGCTGCGTAGTAGTCTTTTAAAGGTGCTGTTTGCTTGTAATATACCGCGATACGATCTTTGATTACCCCTTCATTTGCATCATCTGGGCGGCCGCTTTCTTTACCTCTTTCTAACAGACGTTCTACAAGTACTTCATCATCTACTTCTAGCGCTACCATACCGTCGATTTTCTCATTTTTTGAGGCTAGTAATTTGTCCAATGCTTCTGCTTGGGCGTCTGTTCTTGGAAAACCGTCAAAAATAAAACCAGCAGCATCTGGTGTTTTTTCCACCTCAGCTTTAAGCATTTTAATGGTCACCTCATCTGGAACTAGATTTCCTTTATCCATAAAGGATTTTGCCAATGTTCCTAACTCGGTACCATTTTTTATATTGTAACGGAAAACGTCTCCAGTAGAGATGTGAACCAGTCCGTATTTATCTTTTAAACGAGTGGCCTGAGTTCCTTTTCCTGCTCCTGGAGGACCGAATAAAACGATGTTTTTCATGCGTTGTGTTTGTACGTAAAGTTCGGGCAAATTGCGCCCTAAATTATTATAATCCATGCCGTATCCCACGACAAATTTATTTTCAATATTCTTTCCTACATAATCGATTTTTAACTCTCGATCATATACCTCAGGTTTAAAAAATAGAGTGGCTATTTTCAGGTCTTGGGGCTGGTGTTGTTTTAGCTTTCGCGAAAGCGTATCTATTGTCAAACCACTGTCTACTATATCCTCCACGATCACAACTGTCCTCCCTGCTAGATCAATATCCAGCTCGTCACCCAGTTCAACGACACCAGTGGAAGTGGTTCCTTGATAGCTTTTGGCCCTTAAAAAACTCACCTCACAATCGTAATGAAACTTACGAGTAAGATCTGCCAGAACCATATAACTCCCGTTAAGAATCCCTAAAAAAACAGGGTTTTTACCTGCGAGATCTCTGTTGAGCTGGTAGGCGAGGTTATCAATGGCAGCAGCTATTTCCTGTGCACTCAAAAAGGGTTTAAAATAAAGATCGTGGATCTTAATCACAACAAATAATTTTTTGCAAAGATAATGATTAGTAAACAGTATGCAGCAGCAGTTTACCGTAGATGTAGGCACCTATAAATCGGCAACATCAGTATAAAAAACGAGTGGGTCACAGACCTCTATAGCTGTTCTAATTTGAGAAGAAAATGCGAATTATAAAGGAGTGATAGACCTGTTGCTGCTACCAATTCAAGTTCCAATTCAAATTCGAGTTCCAATTCAAGTTTCATTTCAATTTAACCGCTTATTTTTGAAACATGAAACAGACACAATTCTCATCCGGTTTTACATTAGGAATTTTAGGCGGTGGTCAACTGGGCAAAATGATGCTTTACACCACCAGAAAGTGGGACATTTCTACTTATGTCATGGATAAAGACGACAGCGCACCAGCTTTCCAGGGCTGCGATGTGTACTTTGAAGGAGATATTATGGAGTATGAAGCCGTTATGGAATTTGGCGAGCAAGTCGATGTACTGACCATAGAAATAGAGAATGTGAACGTTCAAGCCTTACAGGATCTCGAAGATAAAGGAATTGCTGTTTCCCCTAGTGCAAAAGTCCTCAACCTGATCCGGAATAAAGGACGTCAAAAATCCTTTTATCAAGATCAAAATATTGCTACAGCCGCTTTTGAAGTCTATCCAAAACCAAACCTAGATCACGATAGAGCCTATCCATTTATCTGGAAAAGTGCCGAAGGTGGTTACGATGGTAAAGGAGTAAAAGTGATTAGAAAAGCAAGCGATTTAAAAGATTTACCGCAAGTAGAATGTATCTATGAAGATATGGTAGATTTTGAAATGGAACTGGCCGTTATCGTTGCCCGTAGTGCTAATGGCAAAATGAAAACCTATCCAGTAGTAGAGATGGAATTCCATCCTGAAGCTAATCAAGTGGAATATGTGATCTGTCCGGCACGAATTGATAGTGGTATTTCTGATCGAGCAAGAGAATTGGCATTGCAAGTTTCTGAAGCATATGAGCATGTAGGTTTACTAGCTGTAGAACTGTTCTTAACTACATCTGGCGAACTTCTAGTTAATGAAGTAGCGCCACGACCACATAACTCTGGTCATTACAGCATAGAAGGTGCGATCACCGACCAGTTTGAGCAACACATCAGGTGCGTGTGCAATTTGCCATTAGGGGTAACCGAAAGTACGGTGGCTAGTGTGATGGTAAATCTCGTAGGAGAAGAAGGGCATACCGGTAAAGTCATTTACGATGGTATAGAAGATATACTAGCGTTACCAGGAGTGACCCCGCATATTTACGGTAAAAAAGAAACCCGTCCTTTTAGAAAAATGGGACATGTAACTGTCGTAGCTGATGACGTGGTAAAAGCTCGTGAGCTGGCCGAAATTGTAAAAAGTAGAATCAAAGTTATTGCAGAAGATTGATCCTATCTGAAATAAATCTCCCTTAACTTTCTATAGTTCTCTAGACCATCCCTTTAGGAATTATTAGTGTTGGCTTTTAGTAACTTCAATTGAAACGTTCGAAGTTTACTGCTATGATTCTATCAGCATTCAATGATAATGAGCTAATGGTTTTTGTACCATTAGTAAATTCAAAAACATAATTATTCAGCATCAATTTTGATGGAGTAATAAGCAAACCAACATTTTCTTGATCACCGATCAACACTGCATAGTCCCTATTAGACAAATGACTAATTTCAATAGTCACCTCTGTTTCTGAATTGTGGTATTTTCCATTTAAAGCTTGGTAATCATACTCCTTCCAGTCGCTTTTTTTCCTTGTTAGGGTAATGGGGGAATGATTGATATAGTAGGCCGTGACTTCCATCTCGCCTTTTCCATTTTCGATGAATTCTTGCTTAAAGTCTTTGTCAAATTTTTGATGAAAAATATTATCGGCTTCTCTTACTAATTCAATGTCATTTCTACCACTTCGTTTGAGATACAGTTTCCCATCCTCTTTTTTTAGAAACTCAAACGAAAAGTTATTCATAGTTAAATAGGTTCCTAATATCAGATCTTCACTCACGTAATTTCCAATCTTAGCAGGTTGGGTAACGAGGTATTTCTCGTCTTTTTCCAAGTCAAAAAAGAGGTCTGCCATTTGTCTGGTTTGCATAGAAGGAATAGATTTCCCTGTGTTGGTTAAGGTGAGCATTGAAATACTATCGCTTGGAAATCTAACAAGAGTAGCTTTCCAAGCACCAGTTGCACCTTCATGAAATTGGTATTTCAAACCTTTATATGCTCCAAACTCCAGTCCAAAACCGTAGTTATCGACCATTTCTTCTTGGACTAATTCTTGGCTTTTCTGTATCAGATTACTTTTAATTTCGCTCTTTACAGCGCCTTGAATCGTTTTCTCCCATTGAATTTGATCTGTTAAGGTGGAGAATAAATTACCATCTCCAACAACATTCCAAATCCAATCATAGGTAGTCCATGTATCAAAATTAAAATAGGCTCTTGCGATCGTTCCTTCTATTTGAGAGTAGTCAGACTCAAAAGATGTACTGGGCATATGGAGCTTTACAAACATATGGTCTGTAAATTCTTTGAACGATTTGCCAGACACTTTTTCGACAATTAATGCCAGCAAAATATAATTGGTGTTGCTGTAAAGGTAGGTAGTGGAAGGTTCAAAATTTAGATCTTTTTGATTTTGAATCAGCTCCAAAACATCGTGGTTATTAAAAGAGTGTTCCCACCAAGTTATTCCTTTTAAAGACCATAGATCATAAACATCTCTTATTCCGCTGGAATGGGTGAGTAAATTGACAATAGTAATTTCAAATTTAATATTTGGATACAGCTTAGGTAAATACTGACGAATGTCATCCGACAATTTTATTTTGTTTTCTTCTTCTAGAATAAGGATGGCTAATGCTGTAAACTGTTTCCCGTTAGATGCAAGATTGAATCTGGTATTTTTATCTATTTTAAGACTGTCCTTAAAATCTGCTATACCGGCATATTTTTCAAATAGCACCTCTCCTTTACTGATGATGGCGGTTGCAATTCCAGGTGCGTTTTTTGGTACGTCCTGCGCAGCAATACTGTCGAGTCTTTTAAGCTGATATTCTGAAAGTTTTGTTTGACTAAAAACTGTTCCAGCACAAATAAATAACCACAGGATGATCATCATTCCCTTTTTACTTTCCATCTTAGATCTTATGTTTTTATTCTACTCGGTAGGTCATTAATTTTCCATTTCCAATACTTGCAACCTTCCCAAGGTTTTGTTTATAGTAATTCAAATACTCAGTTAATTTCGTTTGGTCTCGATTAGTTAATTGAGTTGCTCTTATTACTAGAAGATTAGAATATTTTTTGGCTGGTGTTTCCAATTCTGCCTCTAATTCTATGATTTCGTATTCCCAAGACTTGTCTGAGTTTATCCATTTAAATCCAATTACTGGTTTTTTGGGCATCATGATATTCTCTTTCTCGCTTTTGGTATCGTAATACAGCACATTCCCGTTTTCCATTCTGTAAAAGGTCTCAACCTCCTTTCCCCAAGAATATCTTATATGGCGCACTTGGTAAGTCTTATTATTGAATTGAACTTTTTTAGACAGGTCATTATGATAGACAAAAGCATCTGAGTTAACGTATTTAAACTTCGCATTTTCATTATTAATAGGATAGTATGAGTTTTGTTCCGTTTCCATTACTGTTTTTTTTGTTCCGCAACTAGCGGTAATGAAAATCAATAAAAATAAGATGATCATTTTTTTCATAGGCTTGACTAGAATCATAGAGGTATTACATAGAACACATGGCCTTTAAAAAGACGCTAACTATTCTGATAAACAGAAAGTTTTGCAATACCCTTTACAAGCTATATGCTATACATGTCTTAAGTTTATTTCCCACACTTAGTAAAGGAAACATTTAGGGCTGTTCTATTTTATACAAATCAGTTGTTATTTTTATAGACCTTCCATTTCAGTGCTTTTTGGAGCACCATCAATTGGCTCATTTTCCTTTTTAAGATAGGTATCTAAAAACTTTAGGATTCTGCTATAGGATTCTATTTGATTTTCCTTTTTAACAAAACCATGACCTTCATCTTCGAACAAGACATATTCTACTGGAACACCATTTTTTCTAACTCCAGCAACAATCTCATCACTCTCTACTTGTAAGACTCTTGGATCTTGCGAACCTTGCAACACAATTAATGGTTTAGTTACTTTATCGGTATGAAATAAAGGAGATATGCGTTTTAATCTAACAGAATCTGCCGAAAAAGGATCTCCCAATTCTAGGTAAAGAGATTTTCTTTGGGACTCCCAATAAGGAGGAATGCTCTTTAAAGTTCTTATCCAGTTCGTAACACCAAAAAGGTTGACACCTACATCAAACTCTTCTGGAGTGTAAGTTAATGCTGCCATAGTCATGTATCCACCATAAGAACCACCTATAATGCCTATTTTCTCACCATCAATTTCTATTTGTGAAGCCAACCAATTTTTACCTTCTACACAATCTTGTAAATCTTTTTCACCGTGATTAAGGTCATCCATTTGATAAAATGTTTTTCCATAACCACTACTACCACGATTATTAACCGCTAAAACGGCATAACCATGATTGACCATATATTGAATAAGCGAACTAAACCCTTGACGGGTTTGTCCACCAGGACCCCCATGAACCCATACCATTGCCGGCACTTTGTTTTCTGCAGAGGCTTGAAGTGGCAAGTAATAAATAGCAGGAATCTCCACGCCATCAAAGGATTTAAAACGAATCACTTTGGCGGTCACTAAATCTTCAACATCTATAGCGTCATTAAGAACATCAGTTAATTTATACTGCTCTTTAGTTTCCATATTATAAGTATATAAGTCTGATGGTGCATTAGAACCACCCACATACATACGCATCCATTTTTCATCATCGCTAAAACCAACGCTGGTGATACTCTTATCCTCATAATCTGGCAAATCAATAGGTTTCATCGTTTTAGTATCTAAAACTTCAATGGCATTTTTACCATCCTCATTTACATAAACAACCATATAGGTTCCTTCAGAAGTAAAACCACTACCTGCAATATCCCAAGATTTTTCTAGCACTTTTTTCTTTTCTTGAGAAGCTAAATTATAAGACATTAAATAGGAAAACTCCCCACCATCATCTGTTGTATAATAGAATTTAGAATTGTCATTAGAGAAATCTTGAGACGAGTTCTTACTTTGATTTGAATTAATTTTAATCATTTCTTTAGTCTTTACGTCATAAAGAAACAAATCGCTATCATTGGTATTTAAGGATTTAGTTAGTGCAAAATAATTTTCATCACTAGACATTCCTGAAAAATTGAGTCCGCTATCATCTTGATAAATCATTTCAGAAGAGAAGTCATCAATTGACATTTTATATACATCAAAATATCTCGGATTTCTTTTGTTAGAGCCAAAATATAAATATTGGTCGTCTTTTGACCAGCCATAAAAATTGGATTTCGCACCTTTCTCTGGGGTAATATCTGTTATGTTACCCTCTATATCTCTTACAAATAAATGGTCTATTTCGTCACCATTACCATCGGCACTCAATAGCATTCTATGGTCATTTGGAAAATAAGATTCTGCCCTAATTGATGTGCTGTCTGAAGATGTAATCGCAGTCATTTCTCCTCCTTTAACAGGAATAGTATACACATTATTGATTCCAGAACGGTTACTAGAAATAAGTAAACTACTGTTATCTGTTGAAAAACTTCCACCACCTACAGCTTCGTTATCCATGAATTGTTCAATCGTATATTGCACCATTTCTCGATCGACTACCGCTTTGTCTGTTTGGTCTTCTTTACAAGAAAACAGTAGTACCATTAAGCAGCATCCTAGAAGCTTCGTTTTCATAATAATAGTCTTTAAATTATTTAATTAAAAATACACTATTCCAATGAATAATTGATTTGCGCCTTTTGTAAGGCAAAGCATATGAGGTTGATACAAGATTTCTTACTTGATGTGAACCACTCATGGAGCAAGAAAAGACCTATAGAAGATTCCAGCAGTCTCGATAGTTATCTAAATTTTTAAGAGTTTAGTAAACCGCATCGCACCTGCTCCAACTGCCCTTTTTTTCCCTACCGAGTAAAAATCTATAGGTACAGATCTCCCCTCTTAAAACCAGCTTCTTCCATTTTAAGACCTAGAAAAAATATCCTTAAACTGATAAAAGAATCGCTCTATGAGTCGCAAGTCTTCGGTTACTGTTTCGGCGATGACGCTGGTTTCTTGTTGGAGTTTTAGTTCTTTTTTATAAGAGGTCATTAAGGTGTCTGAAAGTGCTATTTGAACATAATAAAAACCATCCTTGTCTGGAACTTGGGATATGGTCGTTACTTTTCCTTCTAAAACGCCAAATTCTGTTTCTGGAAAGTTTTGTAATTTGAGATAGGTTTTTTGTCCAGCTCTTAATTTGCCAGAATTTAACATGGGAGTTTTTAAGGCAGCAATGTAGGCCTCGTAATTTTCTGGAAATACCGTAAATAGCAAATCGCCTTGCTGCACTTGCTGGTCTTCTTGCCAGTATTGCGTAAAACCCAAAAGCCCATTCATTGTGGCTCTTAAAATATACAATTACTCATAATCGTGAACTGCTTTTTTGAGTTGGATAAAAGACTGTATGACCGCTTTATACAATTGCAAATCTTCTTTAGTACGGCTTATTTTAATACCTTCTAGCGAGCTGGAAGTATTGCTCAACTGATTTCTTAACTGAGAAATGCTCGCATCTATACTTTGATAAGCACGCGCATTTTGAGCATATTCCAGTTGTTTTAATTCATATTCTTGCGCTGCAATCACTCCTTTTTCAAAAAGTACTTTATGGCGATCGAGCTCTTTCTTTTTAAAGTCTAATTCTGTTTGTTGTATCCGCTTTCGCGAAAGCATATTCCTCAACTGAGCCTGTAACTGAATTCTAGTAGATCGATTTGCTAAGGCATCGTTGTCAAAGGGTTGCAAGTCCTTATTGAGCTGGTACTGGATATAAGCATTTTCAAAAACAGCAAATGGCGCTTCCAGATCTCCTAAAAAAAGAATGGGCAAACTGTCCAAAGGAAATTGAAAATTCTTTTTGTCATAAGTGATCGTATCGAGAACCTGCTCCAGCAACAGCACATCTTTGTAATTTGCGGCATTTTGAAGTACAGCGAGAATAGTACCTGATTGTACTTTTTGATCATTTTGAACCAACAAATGCTGAATGCTAGTGGTGATCTTGCTGTATTCTTTTTGAGGTGGCACTGCGGTAGTAATAATCCCTTGTGACACAATAATATCTGGATATTTTACAAACCACGAGATGAATAAAAGCAACAGGATCACGATTAAAAACAAGGTATTCCCATACCTAATGATGCTACTAGGTACTTTAGTGAGAATTTCTTGTACTTCTTCACTGCGCAATTCTATGTCTTCTAATTGGTCTGGCATACTATTTTCTGCAAAGGCGGAAATCTTTTTTATTATTCTCTATTATTAATTTTAAATGTTCAATTTTTAATAAGTCTTATGTGGCAACGCTACCAATCAACCAAGCATTTATTTGTCAAGCCGTCGCAGGACGGCTTCGCTACCTTCTATCTCGATAATTTTGAATCGCATTTAGAGAAAACCTCAATGCTCGCTATTGTTGCCTTTTCGAGATCTGAAACTCATGAATCCTATTTCTATAATCTATAATCCATATTCTCAATCCGAAACCTTTTCCCCAACCCTGAAGGGTGAGGTTTCTGCAAACGAATAAAGCTTGTGTTTCCGCACCCTTTAGGGTTGGGGAACGGAAACCAAAACTCCATCCGAAACCTTTTCCCAAACCCTGAAGGGTGAGGTTTCTGCAAACGAATAAAGCTTGTGTTTCCGCACCCTTTAGGGTTGGGGAACGGAAACCAAAACTCCATCCGAAACCTTTTCCCAAACCCTGAAGGGTGCCATTTCTAGCTTTCGAAATATCAATTTTATACCTCCAAAAGTCTTACATCCTAAGTCAGCAACCTTATCGCACCGCGGTAAAAAACCCATCCCTAGCCCTTCCCAAAGGGAAGGCAATTCTTACTTTACATATTTCTAGCTTCTTAGATCCTTTCAAGCAATAGTTAGTCCTACGTCATAAGTCAGCAACGTTGGCGCGCAGCGGTAAAAAACCCATCCCTAGCCCTTCCCCAAGGGAAGGGAATTCTTACTTTACATATTTCTGCTTCTTAGATCCTTTCAAACAATAGTTAGTCCTACGTCATAAGTCAGCAACCTTAGCTCGCAGCGGTAACAAGCCAGTCTTTTGTCTTGAATCTTGACTATTCTTTCTTGAATCCTATTTCCATATTCCTCATCCCTCAAAGCTCACAGCTCATTACACCTTCCACCTTCCTCATCCCTCATTCCCTTTTCTCTAATTCCCCAACTCCAACTGATTCTTAACCAAATCAAAATAATTCCCTTTTGCAGCAATCAAACTTTCATGAGTTCCTTGTTCTACGATCTTGCCTTGATCGAGTACCACGATCTGATCTGCATTTTTTACGGTACTGAGTCGGTGAGCGATGACCATCACTGTTTTATTCTTGAAAAAGGTGTTGAGCTTGTCCATGATGACCTTTTCATTATTGGCATCCAATGCGCTGGTGGCTTCATCAAAAAACAGAAAATCAGGGTTTTTATACACCGCTCTAGCGATTAATAAACGTTGCTTTTGTCCGGTGCTGAGTCCTATTCCTTCCATCCCTATTTGGGTATTGTAAGAAAGGGGTAGTGACTCTATATAATCCCTAATATTTGCCACATCTATCGCATGAGCTAGTTTTTTCTTGTCGATGTAATCATCTCCTACGGCTATGTTGTGAGCGATGCTGTCATTAAAAATATACCCTTCTTGCATAACGACACCACAGCTGTCTCGCCAGGCGCTTTGGGATATGTTTTTAAGATGGTGCTGCCCTACTTTAATCGTTCCTTCTATAGGATCGTAGAATTTAAGGAGCATTTTCATTAACGTAGTTTTACCGCTACCACTCACTCCTACCACAGCGGTTATTTTATGAGCCGGAATGGTTAAATTCAATTCTTCTAAGACCAGCTGCTCACTTCCCACATATCTATAGGATACATTTTCTAATGTAATATCCTCCTCTGTGGAGTAATCGCTTATTTTTTGGGTTGGGTCAGATTCTTCATCTTCTTTGTTATGGATTTCACCCAATCGCTCTAAAGAGATTTTAGCATCTTGCCACTCCTTTATAAAACCAATCAACTGTCCTATAGGTGCGTTGAGTTGGCCTACTATATAACTTATCGCCAGCATCATCCCCAAGGTAATATCTCCCGAGATCACTAAGGTAGCCGATAATACCGAGATAATAATATTTTTCAATTCATTGATAAAACCAGAACCTACCGACTGGTATTGTTCTAGGGCAAGACCTTCCACAGCTACTTTATACAATCTAGCCTGTGTAAATTCCCAGTTCCAGCGTTTGCGTTTCTCGGCATTGTGGAGTTTGATATCCTGCATGCCATTGATGATTTCTATAACCTTACTTTGCTCCTGGCTTACCTGAGCAAAGCGTTTGTAATCGAGGTCTTTACGTTTTTTAAGAAAAATAACAATCCATAAAAAATACAGAAAACTACCCAACGCAAAAACTCCAAAAATACTGACATTATAATACAAGAGTACACCAGAAAATATGACCAGATTCACCATAGAAAACAGCACATCTAGGGAAGAGGTGGTAAGAATGCGCTCAATGCGCCTGTGGTCATTGATGCGTTGTAAAATATCTCCTGTTACTCGAGAATCAAAAAAAGCAATAGGCAATTTCATCAACTTGATAAAAAAATCAGATACCAGCGAGATATTGATGCGCGTACTCAAATGCAATAAAATCCAACTTCGCACTACTTGAATAGCCGTACGACCTGCAAACAAGGCCAGTTGAGCAAAAAGCACTAAATAAATAAACTGAACATCTTGATTCTTAATCCCTATATCTACAATACTTTGTGTAAGAAAAGGAAAAATTAATTGCAGCATACTGGCTGCAATAAGTCCTAACACCAATTGCCACAAATACTTTTTGTACTTCAATACATATCTAGAAAGAATAGAAAAACCAAATTCCTTTTTTTCTTCTTCAGTAGTTTCTTGGTCGTATAAAGCAGGTGTGGGTTCTAGAAGTAATGCAATACCTTCTTCAGTTTTATGGGTCGCATCTTTTCCTATCCAATGATCAAGAAATTCTCTTTGATTGTATTTTAATAAGCCGTGTGCTGGGTCAGAGATGTGGTAGGTAATATTCCCTTTCCCATCTTCCTGTAGGCTTCCCCTTTTTAGGACACCCTAAAGTTCGATAAATAATTATTATTTAGGTCAGATTTGATGAAGAATTTAAATTCTTCATCAAATCTGGGCATATATTCCTTAGGGGATTTGTTTCCTAGTGATTTATGCGGATGGTTAAAATTATAGTCTTCTCTCCAGTTATCGCTAATCTTTTGTAATTGATATGTGTCATTGAAGTAATAAGCGTCTAGTATATCTTCTCTAAAAAAACGATTAAAACGTTCTATATATCCATTTTGCATTGGTTTTCCAGGTTGTGTATATTTAATTTCTATAAAGTTCTTTTTACACCAATTCATAAAGGTTTTAGATATAAATTCTGGCCCATTATCACACCTTACATACTTAGGTGTTCCTATTTCCTCTTTCAAGCATTCAAGCGTTTCTACAACAGCTCTTGCTGGATATGATAATCCCGCTTGAATAGCTAAGGCTTCTCGATTACAGTCGTCTATAACATTAAATACTCTAAGCTTTCTGCCATCAGTAAGAGCATCACTCATAAAATCCATACTCCAGCACTCATTGAGTACAGCAGGCACTTCTAAAGGTTGTTTCACACGTTTAACCAAACGTTTTTTATGCTTGCGTCTCAAACTAAGTTTCATCTCGCGATAAACACGTAATACACGTTTCCTGTTCCATTTTAAGCCTTCACGACGGATTTTGTGGTAATACTCATCAAAACCTCTAGTGGGATAAGATTCTGCAAGTTCTGTGAGCTTATCAATCACTTCACTGTCATCTTTCTTGCTCTGATAGCACCACATTGACCTACTTAAACCTACAACCTTACAGGCACGTAAAATAGATACGGTGAACTCTTTAACAAGGTATTTGACACGAACTCGCTTGTCGGAAGGCTTTAGAACTTTTTTGACAATATATCTTTTAGCATTTTATTGTCTAAACTAACATCCGCATACATCTGTTTGAGCTTGTTATTCTCTGTTTCAAGTTCTTTTAGACGCTTAAGCTCTTGCTGTTCCATACCACCGTATTTCTTACGCCAGTAATAAAAGGTGCTCTTGTCGATACCCAATTCTCTTGATATATCGCCTACGGTTCTACCTTGTTGATTTTCCTTGAGGGCCTTGATAATTTGACTCTCGTTAAATTTGCTGTTTCTCATTGTGACAGTTTGAATTTAAAGTTAGTAAATTCGAATTTATAACTGTCCTATTTTTAGGGAAGCCTACATTCCGTCTTCCCAAAGGGAAGAAACCTTTTTGATTGGGTTACTTTATAAAGCACCACATAATGATTGCCATTCCAGTGCAGGATACAGGGCAATGGTGCTTCTTCCAGTTGTTGTGCATTGACTTTAACTCCTAGAGAACGGAATCCGATCACCTCAGCAGCATTGCTGACTCCTTGAAGATTACTACCTGTTCTTATAGTTTCAGAAAGTGTTCTTAACTGCTGTATATCTATAGTTTGCTTGTAGTGTCTAACAATAATCTTAAGACATGTAGGACCACAGTCTTTAAACTCAGCTTGTTTATAGTGTGGGAATTTAGGCATTATCTTTTTTAACTAATTCCTGCATGCCGTAATATTCGATGGCTTTTTCTTTTAAAGGATTGGTACTCCACTCTGCCCATTCATTGGTATAAGGATTATAACCACATTTTAGTGGTTTGGATAAGTCTATATCTTCCTTAAAAGTGGTGCGTTCTGTATAAGCACGGCAATCTGTACATACATATCTGAACTCACAATCTTTACAGATGTCTATTTGATCCTTTGTTACATTCCAGTACTTTTTAAAATCTGGTTTATTGATGGCTTCTTCTAGTGTAGTGTCTTTAATATTTCCATAGCTTTCTGGCATGGATGGGCAGTTTTTTATGTCGCCGCTGGTGTCTATGGAGATTTTGCCTGTTAAACAAGAATTACAAGTTTTAGAAACAAAAAATGATTCCATGTTACTAACAAAATATGATGTTTCAATCTTACCGCATTGTTTGGCAAATTTTAAAGAATATGGTAACATGACCTTTTGAAAATGATCTTCATCTAAAGTATCAGATAAATTATCTTTTGAAACCTCATATATTATTAATGAATGTAATTTATTACAAGCTTTGAAAATGCCGCTCTTTTCTAACTTCTTATATAAAGAATAGTTGAGCAATATTTGAATACAAGTGACGAAGTTATCAGATTCACATAATTGTTTTAAAATATAAATCAAATACTTTTAATCCTTTAAATTATATATTCTTAACTGAACTTCATTTATTTGGTGTTCTTTAATTTGATTAACCCAATCAACGTTTAAAGAACGCGAATCCAAATCTACAACTAAATTTAACGAATGTTTTTTGAAGGAATTTATTCTAGATTTATAACTAACTCTATCGAGTGATTTTGGCATTGTCATACCAAGATTCACTATTGTTTGCAAATCCTCATAAATATCATCGTCCAATTTTATGTCTTTGAGGTTTATTAAATAATCATTATTATCTAAATACTGACTTGTTGATTTTGAAATCTGAAATATTTCTCCGGTTATTAAATTATGAATAAGACTTCTAGCATAGCCATTAGTTAATATACATGATGAAATTAATTTTTGACTCATATTTTGGTAATAGGTACTTTTGGATTTGTAACTCTATGGTAACCGTTAATTTTTTCTATTAAAAACAGCTTATTTGTATGATCAATATTCTTTTTTGTGATGAGAGTTTTTGATGATTTTAGAAAATTAATTGAATTATGTAACATTTAATCCTTTATTAAATACGTTTATTTGATCAATTAAATGATCACCAATACTATGATTGCTATATTCCATTACTAAATCAAATTGTCCCATAGGGTTAATGTCAATCAAAAAAAAAATTCCATTTTTATCCACCATAAAATCATACGAAAATAAATTAAGATCCATTAACTTACTTAAAGTTTTCATTTTTTCCTCTAAGGCCTTTGCTAAATTTAAAGGTGCGAAACGTACATTATTCATTCTGTCTCTAACGTCAATAATATCTTTATTATCCGAAATTAATGCTACGTTGAATGTTTTATTTAGGATAAAGACACCTCGTATTTCATAGGCACTATCAATTTTTTTTTGAAAAAATGACGGGAAAAAAGTCTCTTCTAGTTCGGATAAATCATCGAAGGAAACTTCGACAGTTCCAGCAGTGATATATTTATTTTTATTACTTACAAAATTAATTTGTTTATTTAAATCTTTCGTAATGACACCTTTTTTATATGTCTCCATAAAAGATATTAAATCTGATTTTTGATTTGTAACTATGTAATCAGGAACCAGAAAACCTGCTTTTTCAATCATTTTAAGATTGATTAACTTATTGTTTTGATATTCAGATTTAAAACTTCCAATTTTTAAAGTATTTGTTGCTAAAATAGACTCAATATACAACTGAATGGAATGATGCTCAAATCTTGAATAATTTTGAAAATCCTTAGATATTTTATTAGAATTGTAAAAATTGAGATTACCTCTTCTAAAAATAACAACAGAAAATCTATTTAACCATTCTAATCTACCATTGATTATTTTTAATTGGATAAAATCATTAATATTTATCCTAGTGCAAATCAAATTACTGTTATAAAAAGCATTTGCTAATTTATTGGCAGTTGTATCATGTGATTCTGAGATTAATAAAACATGTACTAACTTTTTCATAAACTAGTCACAGTTATTGAAATCTTCAAAATATTCAAAAACCTGGTTATCAGTATAATATCTAATACCAGCCTCAGCAGATGGAAAACTGTCCCATTCCCTACCGTTCAAATGCCACATGATTTTTTCATTTTCAAATTTTTTCAGATTACCTTTATTATATTGATCAGTAATATAATTTCTAACAGATGTTTTTAACTCATCTGGGGTATGCATGAAAATTATAAAAACAGGTACATCAAGAATAGAATCTTTTACAGATGGATATGGTTTATCTTTAATAATTTCAAGTAATTCTATTATATTATCACCATCTTGTTTTACTCGATAACATTTATTAATTGCACTTCTTATCTGAGCAAGGTCATTATAATAATTTCTTTTTTCTGTTTTAGAAACCACCTTAATTTTATCAATTTCTTCAAGAACATAGGTTGCCCTTCTTAAAAATTGATCCTTGAAATAGATCTCAGTGATTTTATTAAGATCATCATCCGTGTATTGGTGCAATTCAGTGATGTTTTTAACATCTAAATCTTTATTTTCTTTTACACAACCAATAAAAAAAAGGTAAATTATCAAAACAAATTTACCTTTTAAAATAAAGTTTGAACTTCTTAACAATTCGTAGGACATTCTAGGGTTACGCTTTTGAATTCTTTTTCGTCACATTGTTGAACACCATCATTATTGTCATCGTTAAAACCATCATCTACTCGAGTGGAACAACCGCTTTCTTGTGGACGATTCCTACCTGGAGTGTTTATAACTCGGTCGCCTCCAAAAAGGCTAGACATTTGTGTTTTACTTAAAATGAATTTTTTCATAATTATTAATTTAAAATATATCCCTACTCATTGAAGGCTTTTCGGAACCGCCTTTGTTATAACGGTAAAAACATAGATAAAATTATACGAGTTTACAACCCCTTTTATGCAATCCCTTAAAAAACTGTTGTTTTGATCAGTTTTGTAGTATGTCAAGACTACGTAAAAAACCTATGCCAATTATGAAATGGACAAAACCACTCCTAGCATTCAATCACTAGCTATACTCGGCGATTTGTTAGAAATAGATATTATAAAAGCATTGAAAAGTAACGGCATTACTTTTAATCAATCGGGCAATGAATTTAAAGATAACAGCACAGGAATTATCAATCAAATACCCAAGCAACTTATCGCTCAATATGAGGCACGACTTCAGGAAAAAGACAATCAAATCGCGTGGTTAAAACAGCAAATCAACAGGTTTTAAGTAATTTATTACTAGCTTTTAGTAATAAATTACGGGTTTCTAAAGGTGTAAAACGTCAGATTTGTGTTTTCGCTCATAAAAAAACGTTGTTTTTTAAGTGGTTATTTGGGTTTTAATGGCTTTGTTATTATGTACTTACAGGTGGAATAAACTGAACATCTTGATTCTTGATCCCAATATCAACGATACTTTGGGTAAGAAAGGGAAAAATTAATTGCAGCATACTGGCTGCAATAAGCCCTAAAACCAGCTGCCATAAATACTTTTTGTACTTCAATACATAACGAGAAAGAATAGAAAAACCAAATTCCTTTTTTTCTTCTCCAGTAGTTTCTTGGTCGTATAAAGCAGGTGTAGGTTCTAGAAGTAATGCAATACCTTCTTCAGTTTCATTGGTCGCATCTTTGCCGATCCAAAGATCTAGAAATTCTCTTTGATTGTATTTTAATAAGCCGTGTGCTGGGTCAGAGATGTGGTAGGTAATATTCCCTTTCCCATCTTCCGTCTTCCCAAAGGGAAGAAACCTTTTTGATTGGGTTACTTTATACAACACCACATAATGATTGCCGTTCCAGTGCAGGATACAGGGCAATGGTGCTTCTTCTAGTTGTTGTGCAATGACTTTTACACCCATAGAACGGAATCCTATCACCTCAGCAGCATTGCTGACTCCTTGCAAGTTACTTCCTGTTCTTATGGTCTCAGACAGCGTTCTTAATCGCTGTATATCTATGGACTGCTTATAATGTCTGGCAATGATTTTAAGGCAGGTGGGACCGCAGTCTTTAAAGTCTGCTTGTTTATAGTGTGGAAACGCAACCACTTTAAGATTTAAACACTTTTTTCAATTCCATTTCTAATTTGGAACCATCAATTAAATCATAATTTAAAGAAACAAAACCATATTTGTCATTGTAATGAATAGTCAATTTAGCTGAACCTAAATTACTTTTTCCCCCTGCCTCAATTACAACACAATTCAATTTGCCAAATGACGTTTCTATAAACTCAGTTCCTCGTTTTATATATTTATTATTTAAAATTACGCTCTTACGCTCAATATCAATGTCCCAATCATCTGGATCAAGAACAATTCCCTGACTCCATTCATTTTTATCGAAGTTTATATACGGAAATGGTGCAAATTCAAGAACTTTAAAAATGTCTGAACGAGGTGGATGAATCCAAAGGCGAGAGCTGTTTTTAATCAATCCTGTTGCTTCTTCGTCTATAATTTTTTCATCATCGTAATAATTATAAAGGATAGTTTGTTGGTTGCCGTTAATCTTTCCATCCAAAACTTTCATCACCAATTTACCATGAGAAAGTTCTTTTCTTACTAGAGGTTCATTCTGTGATTTATGGTCAAAATCATATTCATTTTCACTCGTAATGGTGTAATATGAATAATTAAATTCATAACTCCAATTCGGAAGATAAACAATTGTAGGAGACTTTCTATGGGTCATACAGGAACACGCAATAATTAATAAAAAAGCTTTGAAAAGAAGTTTCATATTAAGTTATATTTATTTCTGTTTTAATTCCAAGATGCTGTATAAGGGTCATAATTACATTATAATGGTTTAAAATTAAGATAATTATTCTACTTTTAAACAGTTCGGTTTAAGGGGAAGCTTACAAAAGGAGCTCGGTAAAGGTGTAGCGCTATCGGTAAAACCGGTATTGGTTTTACGCACTTGATTGTGCTGAGCTCTCGTTGCACGGAGAACGAACGGAAGTATCGAAATAATTCAACATCTGCCGATAGCTATCGGTAGTGTTTTCTCAATTTGTACCCTGTGGTTTTTCATCTGTGTGAACAAATCCGTATTTTAATGGATTCTGGTACCGCCTTTAGTATGGAAGATCTTGAAAAAACCACTCCTCTTAACCAGAATTCTAAATCTCATAACGTATGGAATTCATACTTTTTTAACTGGCATGCTATATTATGGTCTACAAGAACGAAAAAAATACTCTTTCTTTGAAAAGGTATTTTACCTCTAGGAAGAAGTTGCCGCCATATAGATCGTGAACCAAGTTGAACTAGTTGAGATGTATACAGCTTCTGTGTCTAACACTCCTGAATGTATCCCAGGTTACTCTGCAAAAAATTCTGTCCATGCCTATTCAGGCGAGGAAACGTTTACTTTTGTGTTCTTATGAGCGTTGGAATTTCTATACTTTTTTAGTTTCTAAAATCATATTTAAAAATGACGTCGGTTGAAGGAAGTAGTTAGGATTTTCTTCTAGTTTTTCTTTAATCAGAATAAGACCTCCATTAGTGTAGGACTCCATAGTTTTAAGAATCAATTTAACAGCTTCATCTTCTTCAACTTCTCCTTTCTCAAGATCAATCAAGTTGATATCTGTTTTTGCTACAAGTGCAATAAATATATTCTCCTGTAAGTTGGTAAAGTCCTTACGTGTCGATATTGTTGTCTTGCTACCCCAATGTTGAATATGGTGACTAAAATCCGTTTTCTTTGCTCCATCAGGGATTGGAGTAAATTCATTATTGTATAGCCCTAAGAAAAAAGCATACGTATATAGTTCGTAGTTGGTACTGAAATGTTTACCAAGGTTGATCTTCTTTTCGCCTTCTGCACCAAACTTTTGTGAAAGTGAAGTAAACAAGTCTTTGTGTGTCTCACTATATTTTGGAATTCTAGTCTTCCATTTTTCAAATAAATTCTTCATCTTATAATGTGATTACTTGTGAGTTAATGGTTTTCAAGTTGTTTGGATCAAAAGGTCTTTTTAACTTAACCCAAAAAGCTTTATTCCTTCTGACACTCTCAAATTCTTTTTTGATTGAAAGTGTTTTTGTTGCTTTATCTGTGTGAAGAAAATCTTTGATGAGCAGAATTTTTTGATTCTCTGTTTCGAAAATTAGATTTAAGAATTGGGCTGTTTTATTTTCTCCAAATGAAGATGTTGGAGCATCAAAAATCATAGGAAAGTTTTCCTCTTTTATCTCTGATGCCAATTCAGAAATTGCAAATAGAATTGATATATGCATTGAGGTTAACAATGATTGATTTGGTTTGTAGAAAGTCCTACCATCCTCTTGTAACATAACTTCAACTATTGTACGATTAACTTTATTTTTTTGTGTAAAAACGATTGTCCCAGTGAAAGCGTCAATGTTGATTGTTTTGAAAAAGCTGTTTGACTTTTTTTGTAATTTATCAATGAATTCATCAAACTTTTTCTTTTTGGTGTCTATAAAGATGGTTTCAATATCACGAAAAATATTTCTTGTCTTAATCTCGAATGAATTAGCAGAATTTGTGTCAATTTTATCCTTATCCTCTTTCCTTTCTCGTAAATCATTTTCAATAAGTTTTAATTTCATCGCATAATCAACTTGGTCTTGATTTCGATTTTTTAGATCTCTTTGCCAAGCATTGTAATTTTTTAGTACATCAATCAATTTTTCTTCTGCAATGCTTGATTTGCCCACAATTTGTTCTCTTTCTATTTTTTCATTTGTTAGTTGTTCGTTAAGTTCTGCAAGATCACTTTTACGTGCTTCATTATATTCAAAAAGATTCTTGATTTTAGTTCTTATTAGTCTTAGATTTTTCAAGTTATCTTCATGGCTTATACTCAAATTATCAAGTCTATTTGTATAATTAAACTTGAAAAGTGGTTCAGCATTATCAGGTTCATTATCTACTATTACTTGACTTTCTAAATACGATTTAAGTCTTTTCATCATAAACTCATATTCTTCAGAGCCTTTTTTTGCTTCACGATTACAAACTTTGCAGATTTCATCATTGAGCATTTCTTCCATATGAGATTTTGAAGGCACACCTATAGGAAGCGGAACTGCATTGTTTAACAATTCAGCTTTTGCCTTTTTTTCACCTTCCTTTACTCCTTTTTGTTTGTCAAAGTTAGATTGAAGTTCTCTTCGGGTTTTGCTGTGAGCAGATACTTTATCTGCAAACTCTTTTTGGAATAATTCAAAATTTACTAAAATCCAATTTTCATCAAATAGGAAAGTAGTGTAGTTCTCATCAATGTTAACATTTAGGTCTGAAATCTTTTCTTCGATTCCTCTAATCCGTTTGTTGAGGATATCTAAAGCATCTGCGTTACTAACATTCTTTTCGGCATCCTGTAAATGTTCTTCAATTTTTCTGATTTCGTCAATTGTAGAATTATGATGGACTTCATATTTATCTTTTTCTCTTTGTAAACGACTTATTTCACTTTCTATCCTATTGTAATCTGCTAAATTCTTTTTATTTCGCTTAGAAGAATCCTCTACCGCCTTTTCAGATTTTTCTCTAAGAAAGCTACCTTTTTCTGAGTATTTATCGTAACGTATAACAACTGGAAAATTACTTACTAAAGTTGCTAATGCATCCTCATTTTCAAAAATACTGAGTTCGGCTTCACCCTTGAACATTGAATATCTGAGAATTTCTGATGGGAATATTCGTTTTAAAAGATCCGTACCATCAACTTGCGTTCTTTCACCTGAACTATTTTCAGATATGCCTTCAATCATAAAACTTGAAGTCGAACACTCATTAGCTTTTTCTTTCTTCGCAAGAAAAGATTTTGTGATAATACTTTTCTCACCATACTGTTCAACGGTCATTGAAACCCTTACACGAAAACTATCTCCTATTTCTGTTTCATTTAATTTTTTAGCTGAAACTAGCATCTCTAATTCTCGATTCTCTCCATTGAAAAGCCAATCAACTGCTTCAAAGAACTTAGTTTTGCCTTCACCGTTTTCACCAAGGATAATGTTTAAACCTTCCGATAATTCAAAAGTGTTGGTATCGAAATAACAGAGGTAGTTATCTATTTGTATTTTTTTGATTATCATAATGCCTCATTTAAAAATTGGGTAACTTGGTTTCGCAATACTGAGTCAGTAACAGGTGAAGTGCCGTCCAATCCTTCTATTATCAAAGCAATTGCCTTAACTATTGGTTTGTCAGAATTAAGAGCTTCTCTAACTGTGGAAGGCAGTTCTTCTCTTTTCAACTCATACTTGCTTTCAAGTAGCCTGTGGGTTAAAAAACTTTTGAGTATATCGTCTTTTCTTGCCATAAGAATGATTTATATGTCGTTAAGGTTTAGACCGTAGTAGTCCAAAATATTTTTAAGCGTTTCGTAAGTATCTGTTTTGTTCATTGCCAAATTTGCAAAGTCAACCACTCGTTCAAGCTCTTTCTTTACTAAACCCTTTTCCATTTCAAAGGTGCTTTCGTCTGCTATTTCTGGAACTACTACTAAATCGTGAATGGTTGCGTGGATTTTATCTTTATGCAAACGCAAAACTCTTCCTCTTCTTTGGATAAATTGTCTTGGATTTCCGGTACTGGCACAAAAAATTGCAAGTTCGGAGCGTGGCACATCTACGCCCTCATCCAAACATTTCATAGAGGTCAATACGTGAATTTTACTTTCTTCAAAGTTTTTCAAGATTTCTTCACGGTTGGTAGAATTTGAAGTGAACTGTTTCACCATCACAGTATCATCTGTATGGCTCACCGCTTTTGTATATTCGTTAATCAATCTGTTTTCATCATCTGTTTCAATACTAAAATCTATTTCATCATAATTTGATTCCATTCCCTCAGGAACATATATCAAAGTGTATTTCAGGTTCTTTCTTTTATCAAATTCAATTTTTAGAATATCCTTAAAAGCATCTAATTTATTAGCTGCTTTGTGAATGATTCTTTTTCTTTCAAGCAGTTTCATTTCGATTTGTGGTGAACTTTTGAAATCCCCACTTACACTATCAAACATTCCCATTTTTAACAGCTGGAGAGATATGTTTCTATATTGCTCCATCTCTTGATCTGTAAGCCTTACTATATGTGGATGATAGGTGTATTTACACAACCATCCAATATTCAATGCTTCTTCCATTGAATAAGAAACGATGTAAGGTGGTTCATCATTAAAAAACTCTTGAATTGCTTGATTGCCTAATTCATCAAATTTTCTATGCGGTGTTGCGGATAACCCTATTCGCTTTTCCAGATGTATGTTTGGTAGCAATTTTAAAAGTCCTTGTGAACCCAAATTGTGTGTTTCATCTGCAATTAAAATGGTGTCTTTTGGAAGTTGAGTGAAGTAACTTTGAAACTTTGGCCTTGGTAATGAAGCATAAGTAACGATGACAATATACGAATTGTCAATCAGTTTTGAAGCAGTATTAAAAAACGCAAGATTCTTATCCCAGATCTCTTTTGAACTGACAGTAATGACGTTCTTAAAATTAAACTTGGCACATTCTTTTTTCCATTGTTCCACCAACGCAGTCGTTGGAACCGTTATAATTGCTCTGTAAATTCCCGTTTTTTTGTATTCATTCAGCAAGCAATTGAGCGAAGTAATCGTTTTGCCAGTTCCAGTTGCCATTGCAAACATTCCTTTATAATCATTTGCAACCCAACTGTTGTAAGCATTAACCTGATATTCTCTGGGGCCTTCTGAGTAAGGAAATTTTGGTGTTGTTCTTATTGTCTCAATTTCACTGAAAAGCTTTGTGATTGTTCGTTTAAGCTTGGGATTTGAAATCAAACTCTGTTTCTTCCTTAGGAGCTGTTCTTCCTGAACAAGCAATTCATTAATGTCCTTCTTGCCAAATCTATCTTTCAAAACAACTTCGATATCACTTACTGGAATATACTCAACATCTTCATCTTTTTCAGTGAAATAGTCGTCTATGAGTTTTAATTGCCTTTTGATTAGCTTATTAGACCGTCCATTTTCCCAACTAAGAAAAGCTTCTAATTCTTCGATGTTTTCAGATAGACCATAATAAGTAAAATTGCAAGAAGCCTTGTAGCCAACAAAATTTTCTCCATCACCAAAAACACCTGATTTATAATGTGCAATTCCCTTTCCGTTCTTTGGTTTAATTACTTTAATCTCAATTCGTTTTTGTGAAATTAAATACGCTAAACACTCAAAAAAATGAGTGTTATACTCATCAAGATTTCTTTGCAGATCGGAAGCATCAGTAAGATCAAAAACACGTATTTCATTCGGGTTCTCTTCAACACGCCATAACGTTTCTTTATCTTTTGATGAAAGTAAATGGTTGATTACCATTTTCATTTTACCGCCCTTGCTTATAAAAGTGGCAAAGCCAACAGAAAGCAAATTGATAGCCGAAGAACTGAAATAACCCAACAACAAACTAAACTCAGTACTATTGGCTAATCCATCCAAATAGAATTGCATAGGTTCGTTTTCTGAACCTGTTTTGTAATCTCTATCCAATGACCAATCGCAATCTTTAAGCATATTTAAAATTTGGTTGAGTGAGTTCTTTTATTTTGTTGACCACGATTTCAATGTCTTCAAGTGTATTATACTTCCCTAATGAAAAACGCAATGAAGAAAACGCATCATCATCACTGAAACCCATAGCCTTTAAAACGTGAGAAGGTTCAACAACTGCCGATGAACAAGCTGAACCATTGGAAGCTGCAATATTTTTCATTCTCCCAATTAAAACATTGGCATCCTGACCTTTAAAACAAATGTTTGCGGTGTTATAAATTCTTTTTGCTGAATCGCAATTTAGTGAAGTATTCGGCAACTTTAATAATTCGTTCTCTAATTCATTTCTTAAATCAGAAATGGTTTTTTGATTTTGTTCCATTTCTTGACTGGCAATTTCACAAGCTTTGGCAAGAGCGATTATTCCAGGCACATTAAGCGTTCCACTTCTCACTCCTTGTTCATGTCCACCACCGTGCGTTTGTGGTGTTAGCTTTATTTTATTCCTAACATACAAAGCGCCAATTCCTTTCGGAGCATACATTTTATGACCGGTAAAACAGAGCAAGTCAATTCCAAGTTCACTGACATTAATTCCAATTTTGCCAACCGCTTGTGTTGCATCTGTCATGAACAAAGCACCTTTTTCATGCGCAATCGATGAAATTTCTTTGATAGGTTGAATGACTCCCGTTTCGTTATTGACATACATCGCGGAAACAAGAATTGTATCTAGTCTAATGGCTTGTTCTAATTCCGTCAAATCAATTAATCCGTTTTTTTGAACAGGCAAATAAGTAACTTCAAAACCTTTTCTTTCTAAATCTTTGCAAGTGTCTAAAACCGCTTTGTGTTCGGTTGAAACGGTGATGATGTGTTTTCCTTTGCTAAAATAGCTTTCAGCAACACCTTTTATAGCAATATTGATGGCTTCTGTTGCTCCACTTGTAAAAATCAGTTCTTTACTTTCTGCATTGATAAAATCTGCTATTTGTTTGCGCGCTTGGTTTACGCTTTCGTTTATTGTTTGACCAAAATAGTGGGTACTACTTGAATTGGCAAAGTTGTCCTTTAAAAAAGGCAACATTGCTTCAAGCACCCTTGGTTCGATTGGAGTGGTGGAGTTGTTGTCGAGATATGTAAATTCTTTAAAAATCATAATGTCGTTATCCTTCCCTTTTGTTTAGGTTTTCTAATTCCCTTTCAAGCTGACTTTTTCTCTCTTCTAGTTTACTAATTAGTTCTTTTGGGTATGTTAAATCTTTGAACTCACCTGTATTGTCTTTCAAATCACCTTTATAAGCCAATCTGATTAGTAAGAAATGCGTAGTAGCTCTTGGTATAATTTCTTGCCTGAGTTCGACATCATCAATTAAGCCCGATTTTTCTTGAATTAATCTCTCAGAATCTGCGCCCAATTTGATTATTTGCTCTAATAATATTTTATCATTGCCTGCAAATTGATTATTGGTTAAGAGATGTAATAGAGTAGAAAAATTTTCATCCTTAGCTCGATATTTTGCACTAAACTTTTTGTAAAGTTTTGAGCTTTTTATTCTTTGTTGAATAAGTGGGCCGTAAAACTCATTTAACTTTCGCTGAATAATTTGTCGTGCTTCAAAATCTTTTTGAGCATTTAATGCTATTAAATTTTGAGATGTTTGCGATTTAAGAGTTTTATTTGTCACCCATAAAGTTGCCAAAACAGCAATTATTGAGACCAATGTTGGGCCTAAATCTTGTATAAACTTCCATATATCTAACGAAGATTCAATATCATTAATATTATAGTGTAGAAATACCATTTCTAAGATTTTTTAAGAAGTTTATACCAGCTGAAAAATTATCAAAAACAATTGAAGATGATTCTCGAACTATTTTAAATTTTTGCTCAAACTTATTATCAAAGGAAGATTTTTCATCAACTAAAATTATTCGTTTGCCCATTGCTGCTGCATAACCAATTTCTAATGTTAGACCAAATCCTGATGGGTTATCCTTTTCCATATAGGCAAAAACGACATCGCAATTTTTGACATAGAATAAATCCCACATAGTATATTCATTTGACTTTGATAACAAATGCTCGCGCGGGTTGAAATAAACATAACCATCTTTGCCAACTAGGTTTATAACTTCTTGTTGCCAGTTTGATTCATTCATTCCACCTGATAAAAATACTTTAATGTTCATATTCTACTATATAAAACAAGCTGCACAACCTTCACCCTCGGCATCATCTAAGATGTCCACTAGGTAAGGTGATTTTGCTTTTGATTTCCGTTCCATTCTTTTAATATACTCTTCTTTTATTTTTTCGATTCTTTCAGGTTTAATTATATCCGCTAAGCTCTCTCCTTGTGCCCAAGTATATCCATCTTTCTCATATTCCATTGCTTTTAGATACAAATCTTTATGTTGCTCATAAAGCCAAACCCATTCAATTTTTTGCTGGAAAAAGCAGAAGAAACAGCCTGAACGACTTCTTGCGTATTCTCCTTTTTTACCATTGATTTCAAATTCAATTTTTTTGTAGTAGGCAGGAACGCCTACACCGCTTTCTTCTAAAATTTTGAAAATGTCGTCTCTCACTAATACTTCATCATTTTCCAAAAGCGGAAAAGTAGCTTCTGTTGCTAAAGGGTAATCAGTCGTTTTCAAGAAATCAAAAACTAAATGATTAAATGCTTTCACATTAGTATCAAGCAAAATATTCAGTTTTTGGTCAAGCGTAAAACTCGTATCCACTTTTCGAATAATGGTTTGGAATGCTTTATCTTGGTTTTTGCCAAAGTCTATATTTTTCGCTATTCCCAAAAGTTGCTCCATATTTTGGTTGGACAGCAATTTTGTTACAACATCTAGACTCCAAATATTCTTGCGAAAGGGAAATATAGATTGAATATTCTTCTTGGTAGAAATATATCCTTCTCTTTCTTCGTCACCTCTAATTCCCACATAAGAAATTACTGGGTCAGTACCAACATAGTTTTCAAATGGGTCTAATTTTAGTTTTTTCGTACACCAACGAGCATTAGAGGAAGGTAAAAAACCACCATACATTTTTAAAAAATGGTCAAAAGGGTCTTCTGAGCTTTTTTCAGCACCTTGCAAAAGCTCAATCTTGATTCCAAGATAAACCTCAAGATTTTTTATCAATTGATAGGTTTCTTCTAATTCCTTACCTGTGTCGCAGGTATAGAATTCTAAATCAATGGAAGGATATTTAGTTTTGACATAAATTGCCAGGGCTGCACTGTCTTTCCCTCCCGATATACCTAATACGTGTCTTACTTTGCTCATTGTAACAATTCTTTAAGTAGGTTCAATACTGCGGCAATATTTGAAGTATTGTCTTTGCCCAATTTATTTTTCAATTCGTTTTTTAGCTGTTCAATTTCTTTGCTCTTATTCTTTGGTATTCTCACCACTTTCGGGTCAATTTTACTGAAGAAAGAATCAATTTTAACTCCAATCACTTCTTCTTTGCTTTCGTCAATATCAGTTTTAGAGATTTTTGTCAAGCTATCTAACTCCAAAATCATTGACTTGAACCTCTCATAAAGCAAAATTTCATCGCCATCAGAAAAAGTTTCGAGAGTTTTTCCAGTTACTGCTTGTACTATAGAGTTCAACCAAGCTTTTCGATCATCTAAAGGCGAATCTAATCTTTGCACAAAAGTCTTTTGGTTACTCAAAAGCATATGCTTTTTCAATTTTGAGAAACGCTTTTGAAGATACTCTTTGTATTCTTCAAAGTCAGAAGACTGACCAACGAATTCATTACAGATAAAATCTTCAAAACGCTTCACCAATTCATCATAAGCGGTTCGTAGTTCTCTTACTGAATCCTGTAGGCTAGTTGTAAAGTTTTGAAGTTTAGATTTATCTTGTTGCAAAACTGAAAGCGTTAAACCTAGGGCACTTGGGAAAGCTTCAAAAAAAGTTTCCTCTGGGTCTTTACTTGTAGCTATGGCTTTTCGAATTCTAATTGCAGATGGAGATAATCTTTCCGTGTTTTTGCTATACTCTGGCAATTGTTTGTAGAAAACTATAAACGGCTTAATGGTCTCAATAAATGAGTTGTTATCAAACTTTTCCTCAGTTGCTATATTTAGAAAAATTCTATAGCTATTGAAAATATCTAACTTTACACCTTCTATATTAAAGGTTTTAATAGAATACTTATCAGGATATTTAGCAATCAACTCCAAATTCTCTTCTGATTGGTTTGGGATATAAACTTCATCATTAAAAATTGCAAAGTCGTCACGTTTCAAAAACAAGAAAGTGGGAATCCAAAAATCAATTAATCCCTGTTTTAGTTTGAAAGGTCTCTTGTTCAATAATTCGCTCAACTCAGAAATTTTAAGTTGATCAGATTTGGCACTGTCTAAAAAGTCTTCTGAGGCTTTCCATAGTTTATAGAATGTAGAAGTCCTATCGATAGAAATTACATCCGTAGTATTTTCTCTAATGGGTGAAATACCGTTTTCTTTTAAAAGAGATAGATAAATTGTTTTTTCAGGTGGAAATTTGGCATCTTCAAAACCTAAATTTTCTTTGTCCCAATCATTCGCTAATGCTGAAAAATATCTTTTTTTAGCTGTATGAATGGAAGATGAAATCTTATGTTTGTTAACTAATTCGTTCTTAAAAACAGGTGTTGCATCATAAACAAGACTACAAACTTGAGAAAGTAGTTTGTTGAAATCCTTTTTATCAGCTATCTCCTTTTCTTCTCCGTTAAAAAACCACTTCACGTCTTTGCTGCCTGAGTATATGCTGTCTGTTATATAATGGTTTAATAAACGAATTTGTGATTCAATAATATTTTCGAGTTCTCTTTTTGCAACTTTATCGTCTTTATTTTCTTCAAGTACTTTTTGAATTTTTTCAATCTCAAACAACAAGTTTTTTATCTCCGCTGAATTTTTAAAGAAACAATATAAGATCGCTTCTTCTTGTTGCTTGGATTTGTTTTGAATATCACTTTCTTTCAACTTGCTATTAAAAACAAGATTTACATAGCCGTCAATTTCTCCCTTAGGAGTTTTATTAAATTCTGGATAATCTGAAATTACGAACTCAAAATATCTTGGTGTTCCTGTGTTAAAAGAATATTGCTTAGCAAAAACAGGGTTGAATTGGATGTGCTTATTCAGAAGCGTAGTTATATCAACAACTTCCGAAATTTTATTTCCCGCCTCAATCAATGCGGTTTGTATATCCAGATCTGTTCCTTCAAATAGAATGAATCGTTTAGAGTGCGATCGATAACGAATGATATTCTTTGCTTCTAGATTTTTAATTAAATCTTTGGAATCCGATACACCACAAGCAGTTTTTAAATAATCAATTAAGAAATTCAAATCTAAGATTGCACCACTCGCAGAGAAGATATTTAAAAGTCCAATTGTTTTTACTACTTTGATATAATCGTTGATGTTTGAATCAAATGCTCTTTCGACCTCTTCAATAGAAGAACGAATAGAACTCCAAGGCGAAAAGTCAGGATTGTACCTTGAGGTTAAAAACGAGTAGAAATTGAAGTTCAGGTAATCATAAACATTTGATAAATTGTAAAATGGGTTTTCCTGCTTACTGAACTTCGTCAAACCTGTATGGTCAGATGATTCAAGAAAGGAAAACAATGAACGTTCATTTTGCCCATATCTCTGTAACGAAAGAGTAAGGATATTAGCAGAAAGAATATCTAATGGATATAATTTCGATGCAATTTCTTTTAGGAAATCTTTATTAAAGCTGAAGGCTTTTGTTTCTGTAGTGAGCTTCAAGCATTTTTCAATTTCTGATTTTGAAATTTTGGTTTCGAAATTAACATCAACGTATTCCGACGCCAAAAACAAAAGCTGTTCTACAGGCTCATTGAAAGTAATCTCTCTGAAACGCCCTTTTACTTTTGTCCATTCTTGTTGTTGAGTTTTACTTAGAGAATAAGCATAAGACTCTAAACTTTGGTGGACTGTGGTAATTAGGACAATATTGTGCTTTGGGTTATTACAGAATTCTGCAAGTTGTTGTACAAAGTATAATTCTTTCTCAGGGTTGTGTTTACTCGCATACTCTAAAAACTTACCAAACTCATCAATTAGAATAAATAAAACCTTGTTCTCTTTTCCAACGGAATGGTATCGGTTAAATATCTCTGAAAGGATATTTTCTTGTTTATTCTTGTTGGTTTGAACCTCAAAAGCATCTGCAAATTGTTCAACAATTGAAGAGTAAGAGCCAATGATTTTAACAAAATCAAACTTTGGATTGGCAAGGAAATTAGGATCAAAGTAACGTTTCGTTCCTTTGACACTCTGCTCAAATGCTAAAAGAAATGAAGATTTACCTGTTCCATAAGTTCCGACTACATTAAAAGAACGAATCCCTTTTTTAAAGTCATTAACTATTTGGCTAACAACTTGTTTCGCATTTGGTGTTGGGATGTAATTGAAATCCCTATCAGTATCCCTGATGATATTAACCGATGTTGTGAAATTATTTGCCATAATATCTGTCTAATACTGTGAATGCTTCTACTTTATTCTTGAATTGCAATTCCTTGATTCCTGCTTGGTCAGTAAAAGTTATTTCCCCGAACTCGTCAGTTATATCAGAAATCTTATTCATCAATCCCAAACGATTCAATGCGAAAATTGAACCTGGGCTGTTGATGTTGAACTCCAACGAATTTAAGCCAATGGAATTGCCGTAATTTGCGTTATCTAGAATAGTATATAATACGACAAATTCAGAAAGATTATCTCTTTCATTGTTTTCGATGTAGAATTGCTCGTCCTTTCCGTTTCCTGCAGTGTTTAGAAGTTCTATCTCAGAAAGTATACCTGAAAAACTATCTTCTATATTCTTGCTGTCAGATTCATTTTTATATAAGTTGGTAAAAACATTAAAGTCTTTAGCAACTGTGTTTTCATTAAAATTGAAATTATTATCACTTTCACCAATTCTTTTTAAATAATTCACATATGTTTCTTTATTAAAAAAAAGTTTTTCTTTTCTGAATTCATTGAAAATGATGCTGTATATTGAAGCAAATCCAGTTTTCACAAGTTGATAATGCAAAAGCCATAAGCTAGCTTCATCTTCTAAAAAAGGGTCATAACCAGTATCATCGTCAAATAATCGTTTTCCGAATTCAGTTGGAAAATCCTTGTTATCAACAATGTTAAAAGCTTTCAACCAAAACCGAATTGATGAAACCATATTTTTTCCAACCCCAAGCTGCACAACTGCATCTTCATCATTGAAATTTCTATTCTCTATAACATAATCGTAGCCTTTTTTTAGCCAAAGCTGTCGACACTGAAAAGAGTCGTGTCCAGAGAAAGTAAATTTTCTTATTTCAGTATTTTCTGTTATCATGTTTTCTTATGAAAATCGATTATATGATCTACAAAGTAACCAATTTATTGCCTTTTATCGAATGAAAAACGTCTTTACTTATTAACCTCTTATTCAAGTGCGTTGGCAATTTGGCTCTTTGACTTTTGCCCTGTCGCTTGGGTAGTGTATTGGAAAGCAAAAAGCAGTGTGCCAAATTAGCGGTAGGAGTGATTAAAAACATAAAAAACAGGTCTTTTTACCTAGGGTGGTTTATGGCGATCTTATTTTTTCTAAGGCGCGGTGGAATATAGAAACCGAAATCTTCTAATGCCTATTTAAAAGTCATGAAATACTGATAGAAATAGGAATCTGGCAAGGCTCTTTGCAGCTTCCCGATCAGGTAGAACTTATAGAAGAAGATAACAAGTTATTGATCCATTTAAAAAACACAACCTGCGTGGCCATGCTATTAGAAACTATTAAGAATACAACGCATTTTCAGTTAGAACAGTTTCTTTTTGGGCAACAAGGAGTGGTACATGATCCAGAAGGAAATACCCATTGCAATCAGATGGTGGTATCTTTTTATAATAAAGAGAAGCTAGATGAGTTAAACTAATTCTATTGCTGATATCTTTGTTTTGGTGCATAAAATTAAGGTACCTTTCTTTGGCACTTTCAAATAAGAGGCTTTCGACTCTGTCTGTTTCCCTTGTTAAAACGTTTTCAGCTACCAACCTTCCAAACATTTCATTGTCTTTATACTTTTGGTAAGCTTACTGCAATTTCTCATAGGGTATTTTCACAATGATTGTTGGTTCGAGACATTGTATATGGTATTTGGAAGGTTTTTGTCTTAAAAAAGAAGGATAGTCGGTAGCAAAACCATTTTCACTTATGAAGCCTGTATTTATTTCACTTCCCTTTTCGTTGACGTAATACTTTCTCAAAAGCCCTTGACATACGAAACCGACTTCTTTTTGTATTTCGCCACTGTTATATAAAAATTCCTTCTTGTTGTACTCTTTTAGAGTCAAAAAAGAACGGCTAAATTTTTTTAATTCTATATTTGAAGTAGGAATCTTATTTAGAAATAAATTAAAATAGAATTCTTTTTTGTTGTCTTTTTCCGTCATTTTAATTTTAGTCTGATTTTTTTAGCATGTTGCCAACGTTTTGCAGCTAAAAGAAGTTGGCGATTACGAAGCACTAAACTGTCTGCCACCACAAAACTTGATACGAAGTACAAAGTTTCATTTAACCACTGAACCGCCAATTTCTTTTAGGTACTAGCCTTCTGTCCTCACAAATAGTTGTCCTATGTCTACAGTTTCACCAATTCCAAAATTTTGCTGTACAATATATTTTCATCAAGAGGCTTAGAAGTATAATCGTTCATCCCTACTGCCTTGCATTTTTCTAAATCAACGGTTGTTACATCGGCTGTTAATGCAATAATTGGAATTTGTAAATTCATTTTATGGCGGATGTGTTCAGTGGCTTCAAATCCGTTCATTACCGGCATTTGTAGGTCCATTAAAATAATGTCGTAGGAATTGGTTTGAAGTTTTTCAATAGCTATTTGTCCGTTGTCGGCAATGTCGTAATCAAATTTAAAGTCATCCAATACAATTTTCATTAATAATTGATTGAGCTTAACGTCTTCTACCACCAATACCTTTAATGGTTTAATTTCAGTTTCATATTGTCCTGTTTCATTTTCTAAAACTATGGAAGCAGTTGTTTTTTCAAAACTTAAAATAAAACTAAAAGTTGACCCTTCATCAACTTTGCTTTTTACAGAAATAGTTCCGCCCTGTTTTTCTACCAATTGTTTTACAATGGCAAGTCCCAAGCCAGTGCCTCCATATAAACTTGATGTGTTGTTTTGAGCTTGTTCAAAATTTTCAAAAATGGTTGCCATTTCATTTTGTGCAATCCCAATTCCAGTATCGGTTACTTTAATTTCGATGCTTACTTTTTCTGCATCTTCGCTAAGGAGATTAACAACACTAACCGTAATTTTACCTTTTACTGTAAACTTTATAGCGTTGCTTAAAAGGTTAATAAGAATTTGATGCAAACGTATTGCATCGCCCAGCACTATTTCGGGAATGCTGTGATCATATTCTTTTACTAATTCTAAATTGCTTTCCTGAATTTTTATTTCGAACAAATTAAGAATGGTGGCTATTGAGTCTGCTATTTTAAAAGGGGCATTTGCAAAAATCATTTTACCTTCATATACTTTGGCCAAATCAAGTATGTCGTTAATAAGCACTA
Organism: Nonlabens sp. Ci31; assembly: GCF_012974865.1. Lineage (NCBI taxonomy): Bacteria > Pseudomonadati > Bacteroidota > Flavobacteriia > Flavobacteriales > Flavobacteriaceae > Nonlabens > Nonlabens sp. Ci31. The sequence goes on from NZ_CP043633.1 coordinate 511,550, forward strand.
TTAAAGTATCCCCGCTTGATTTTACGGCTCCTACATATTCCTTTTGTTTTTCTGTCAAATCTGTTTTAGCCAACACTTTTGTAAAACCAATAATTGCATTCATTGGAGTACGAATTTCATGGCTCATGTTTGATAAAAATTGCTGTTTCGCTATTACCGCATTTTCTGCTATCTCTTGTGCATTTTCAGCTTTGCTTTTTGCTTCTTCCAATAATTTTTCAATCAATTTTTGCCCCGTAATATCCATCATGATGCTTAGGTGGAAATCTGCCTTAATACGAATTGCTTGGTATTGAACAAATTTACGTTCACCGTTTTTTGCTGTAAAGTCAAATTCACCTCTTTCTTCACCTTTGATCATATATTGCTCAAAACGCTCAGTTGCTCCATGTTTTTCAGTCGTATTTAAATCGCCTACATTCATTTTCAATAATTCTTTAACCGAATAGCCCAAAAGTTCACTTGCTGCTTTGTTAGCAGATAAATAATTTCCTTGGTCATTGGCCACCAATATTGCCGCAAGGCTATTGTCAAAAATAGATTTAAACAATTCTTCGCTTTCGCGAATTTTTTCTTCTGCTTCTTTATGTTGGGTAATTTCAAGGTTAATTCCTGTAAGGGTAATAGCTTCACCAAATTCATCATATTGATACTGCCCAGTCGATTTCATCCACACAATAGCGCCATCATTGGCACGTCTTATACGATATTCTGCATCATAAATACTGTGATTAATTCTTGATTCTTCTATTTTTTGAAAGACCAATTCTTTATCTTCATTTAAAACTAATTTTGCCCAATCTTTAAAAATTAGGTTATCTAGATTTTCATCATAACCCCACATTTTTTTTAACAGCCCATTCCATTCTAATTTTTCTGTTTTAACGTCTAATGACCAAATACCTACTTTAGCAGAATCAGTGGCTAATTTTAATTGACTTGCCAATTTTATTTGTTCCTTCTCGCTTTCTTCAATTCGGCTGTGGGCTTCCAACTGCAATGCGTGCGCTACATTGATTTGTTCCTGCTTATCAAGCAACTCTTGATTTACAATAATGAGTTCCTCGTTGGTTGATTGCAGTTCTTCTTTTGAGGTTTCTAATTCTTCATTCAAACTTTGCATTTCCTCATTGCTGCTTTGCAATTCTTCATTGGCGCTTTGCAGTTCCTCGTTCGTGGCTTCCATGTCTTCGGTTAAGTAGCGCATGTCATCGCGGTTTTGCGAAAGCTCTTTTTCCAATTGTTGGTTTTTTCCCGAAAGTTTTCGAGATGTTTCAGCCATTTTTCCTGAAAAAGATTGTTTTTGTTCTTCCGCAATAGGAGTTGCTTTTTGCTCAAAGCGAATTAAGCAATGCGGTTCAACGGTATCGGTAATAGGAATAATTTCTATTGTAACTAAAAATTGTTTTTCGTTGACCTTGGCAGGAATATTTTCTTTAATGACGGCTATTTGTTCCTTTTTTGCTCTATGAATGGCGTTGCGTAATTCAAATGCTAATCCTTCACGTGCCATTTTTATAAGGTTATGCGTGGGCTTGCCTTGCGGGGCTTGTAGAAAAGGTGTAATGTCTCCATGAATATGAACGATGTCCATATCTTCATTCACAACTACACTTGCAGGAGATTTTAAAATCATTATCTCCTCTGCGCTTTTTCTAAAATCAGACTCTACTACCACCGAATTATGGGTAACATTTGCCTTAAACGAGTAAGCTTTTAAATCCCCTTTTTCCGAGGCTACGTGCATAAACCGACCTGGAACGGGCTTTCTCGAATATATTTTTTCGGGCTTATTAACTTGTGTAAACAAATCGGACGTTGCGCCTGTAGTTTCGGATTTTCCAAGAAGCAGAAAACCGTTTTCTTTAAGCGCGTAATGAAATGTAGTGAATGCCTTCTTTTGCAAAAAAGAATCCATGTAAATAAGCACATTACGGCAACTAATCAAATCCATTTTTGCAAATGGCGGGTCTTTCAAAAAATTGTGTGGAGCAAACACGCACATGTCGCGTATAAGTTTATTCACTTCGTAGCCATTGTTATTCTTTATAAAATAATTCTTGATTTGAGTTTCAGAAAGTTTTTCTACATCGGCTTTGGTGTAAAAGGCTGTACGCGCTTTTTTAATTACTTTATCAGAAATATCGGAAGCAAAGATTTGAATTTTAGGATAAGCCGATTTCTCTCCCAAAAATTCGTGCAAACAAATGGCAATAGAATAGGCCTCTTCTCCTGTAGAACAGCCCGCAATCCAAATGCGAATGGGTTTGTCTGCCGCTTTATTTTTTAGAATAGCAGGAAAAACTGTTTCGGTTAATGCGAGAAATGTTTTCGGGTCGCGGAAAAAAGAAGTAACCGGAATGAGCACATCCTGAAAAAGTGCATCTTGTTCGGCCTTGTTGGTTCGTAAAAATTTCAGGTAGTCGGCCAGGTCTTTCTTTTTTACAATGGCAATTCTCCGTGCTATACGCCTGTGAAAAGTGGGCTGCTTGTAATAAGTAAAATCAACTCCGCTTCGCTGACGAAGCAGCAAAAGAATTTGTTTAAAAATACCTTCATCGTCTTTTGGCATTTCTTCATGTTCTTTGAAAAAATGACTCGTTTTGTAAGTACTTCTGATTTCCAAAAGCTGTAACGGAATTTTTTCAGGTGCTAAAATAAAATCTACTACGCCTGCATTTACTGCACTTTGCGGCATACTGTCGTAAGTTGCCGACTCTGAATCCTGCACCATGCTAATGCCTCCGTGTCCTTTAATGGCTTTCAGTCCTAATGTGCCATCGCTGCCTGTGCCAGATAGCACGACACCTACTGCAAACTCTTTATGCACTTCGGCAAGAGAAGTAAAAAAAATATCAATGGACAGGTTGAGCGCATTCTTCTCTCGTTCGATAAGTTTGAGCACACCATCGGTTGAGAAAAGCATTTTACTGGAGGGAATTACATAAATATGGTCAGGAGCAAGGTGTATATCATCCGTAATTTCGAGTACAGGAATTGTTGTTACCCGTTGTAAAATTTCTGGCAAAACACTTTCGTGAGTAGGGTCGAGATGCTGAACCAGCACATACGCCATCCCTGAAACTTCGGGTATTGCTGCGAGCAACCGCTTAAAAGCATCCAATCCTCCAGCAGATGCGCCAATACCTACAATAGGGAAGTTCTGCACGGTGGCAGGAGGTTCTGGTTTATTTTTATTTTTTTTTTGAAGTAGCCATTTTGATTTTTTTATATACTGTCTGTCATCTGTTATATTTGTATCTTCCCTATTGGGTCAATATTACGAATTTTGATGTTAGCAATGTGAGTCATTTTAGGGTTGCACATTTTCCTTGTATAAGAATCCTAGGGCGGAAAATAGGCCACTACTTTTCGGATAAGCACAAGCCGTAAGCCCCACGCGGATTTCTTATTATCTTTTTTCTCAATAAGCCATACTTCGACCAAAGCTCAGCACAAGCTTTAAAAATTTGGTGCCCTTGCAAAAGTTCCTTTACCAGTGGGTTAAGCCACAATTGCCCTATTATTTTTAGTATCCATGTAAAAGCAGCCTGTCGAGTATCTTTAAGATTCACAAAAACTAAAAGATATGAACACTCCACAAACTGCGACACCTAAGTTATTCATTGGTATTGATATACACAAGCGAAGCTGGAAAATACACCGTGCCACAGATCTCTCAGGTGGAAAGACATTCTCCGTGCCACCATTGCCCAAACAGCTGCAAGGGTACGTTGACAAGTATTATTCTGACTACGAAGTAACAACAGCTTACGAAGCTGGTTGTTGTGGTTATGTCACTCACCGTTGTTTTAAATCTTAAGGTTGGAGCTCTTTAGTGGTCAATCCAACCGATATCTTCAGAAAAGGTAAAGAACGCCATACAAAGACCGATCGCATCGATGCACAGCTCATCGCAAAGGAGCTGAAAGATGGTTGTTTAGACAGTATTCACGTTACAGATAAGAGGAGAGAAGAGCTGCGCAGTCTTTTTAGAAGAAGAAATGATCTGGTAAAGAACTACCGCAATTGGTTAGACGATCTGGATTTTGAATTTCAAGACGCTCGCCTGACAATGGAAAGTAAACTACGGCAGTTTAGATTTATAGATCAGGAAATACGAGAAGTATACAGTACCATTACAATAATCCGCCAAATGCTTCAACGCAAAAGCAATATTTGAAATTAAAATGATTAGTTTTATTTTCATATTCTTAATTTTGATGGGCTTTTATCAGCATTAAAATACTCCATTTTTAATCCTCTAGATTTTCTTCCCAAGTTTCAAGAACTGCTAAAACCTCCTCTTTATCTTCTGGCAAAAAATTACATTTAAAGGAATCGACCACTTCATTTGTAATACCTAATTCTTCATCATCCAATTGGTACGCTATACTATTAAAAAAACAGAATTCGACAACGAAATAATCTTTATATTCCTTGTAACTATATCTATAAAATTCACTCCAGTCCATCCCTGAATAGGTTTCTTGCAAATTCATACTGCTAGAATTTAAGGTAACAATGAAGGTGTTGCCGGTGAGTTTTTGAGAAACTCTTGTGGGTTTTGTATAACTATCATCCCTTTTAATTTTATCTAAAAATTTTTGAATAGGAGGAATACTGTTTGCTTCATTTACTGCAAAACTAGTGCTTGCTATCGATGCTAAGATTAATAGGCAAATTGTGACTGTTTTTCTTATAGGTTTAGTGTTTATGTATTCTATATTAATATCAGGTCCTACTGTTGGCTCCATCTTTGACTGCTTTTTTGAGTAACATATGTGGTACCACAATGGCGTTAAAGCTTTTTACCTGTCTATTTAGTTTTATAAAGCATAATTTTAAGAGGTTCCAGCTCTGGGTATACGTTATAAGTTATTATTAAACGCCAATTTTGATTTGTGCTTTCCCACAAATCCTGCCTTTTAATTCCTGAATCACCTTTAGTCTTTAAATAAAAGTCATTTTCTTTCAGCCAACGTATTAATTGGTTGTATTCAGTTTCAGATATTCCTTCAAACCCAGCACCTCGTGAAATATTATTAAAATATAAAATATCTATTTCGGCATCGTAATTTTTATCTGTAAAATATTGATGGTAATACCCTTCGTCATCAGTATCGTCTTCGTCATACTTATATTTCTTACTTTTTAAATTATTCTTTACTTCTTTCGCCTTATATCCTATAAGCTCTTTGAGCTTATTTATTGTTGCAGGTCTATCCTGTGCAACGGCTATATTGGATGAAATAATGAAAATACAGATTGCGATTATTTTTTTCATAGGTTTAGTGTTTATGTATTAAATATTTATTTTAGGCTTCTGCTTTTTCCCCAATATTTGACCGCTTTTAAGAAGGCTTCTTCATCCTTTTTATAAATAAAGCATGAAAATGTTTCTAGGTTGCCTGTCGCAAATTGTTCTCCGTTTTTAAATGAAGTATAGGTTATATCACTAGAAAAATGAAAAACACATTCCGTATATTTTTTCTCATTTTTTACAGAATGCATTGTAACACGAGAAAATTTATTCCAGTCGATATTTGAATAAACAGATTTATATATGTTTTTAGAAGAAATAGTTATTGAATTTTTTGTGTGTGTATTGACTGAAAGACGCTGACTTATCATCTTATCAACAGAAGAGTTCTCCTCAAATATTTTACCTTCAATTTTATCCAAGTATTTTTGAACAGACGGAAAAGGTTCAGCACTTACGTGTGTTATTTTAGAATCATCCAAAATATCTATTTGAAGTAATGTAAAGAAAACGCCACCGCTTATCGTCGTGAACTTATATCGGGAATTGGCCTTTCCCCAAGTACGAGCTTCTTCCTTTTTACCATTCATTTTTACCTTTTCTTTGGCGATGATGGTATAAGCATTTTCCTCTAATTCAGTATAAAATAACGGTAAACTCATAATAAAAATAAGACTCCCCACTTTAGAGAGCTTTTTGTTTATATAAATCATTTTGATCTTATGATCACTTTTATTGGAAAATGTAAGTACTTCCTTTGCACCCTCAGCAGTTTCTTCCTGTAGAGCATATTCTAGAGATGTCATGAATTCTTTTATATCATCATACGTGGTATTCTCTATTAAGTATTTCCAGTGATCGGGATCAGCGCTATCAAAATCCTGTGAATTTGATAGCAGTGATGATAAGAAGATGGTAACAACCCATACTATTTTTATTGTTTTCATAAGCCAGTTTTATTATTAGTGTAGACATTTAAAATTATAATTCACGGCGCATCCGTTATGAGAAAATAACGGCCGATCATGCTATCTTTTCAAAATATTTTTTAATTCTATCAACGATCTATAGACTTTATCGCCATTTTCTGTAAAAAAGGTTATGTTTATTCTTGGTTCTGCCTGATAAATTTTAACTCTCAAATTATTGATGGTTGTTTGGGAATCCTTTATTAAAATTGTTTTTGTGCATCCCTTATCGCTTCCTATAATGGAAATTTCACCGTTTTCTAAAACACTTATTTTTTCTATGTTATAGCATGGTGGGTCATACATTCCTCCAAGGAACTGTTTGCCGATCAATTCTTCTTGTAAGGCGTTTGTTATTTTTAAAAATTCTTTATTTTGTGCATGAAGTGCACCTGTTGTTGCCATAATAAAGCAAAGGGCGAGTAGATTTTTCATGATTAGATCGGATTTATTTTTTTATTTGGACATGTTAGCTCCTTTTCTAGAGGCTTTTTTTCATCCTTATGGATTGGTATTGAAATTTCACTTTATAATATTCATTGGGAATTTTATGACAGTTTTCATTATTGATGCTACGGCATTCCCGCACTTTTGCCTGACCAGGTAAATACTATTTTGGGTTGGGGGGCATATTCACTAGCATTTTTTCTATACGATTCTTTAATTGTTCCTTATAACTTTCGATTGTCATCCCTTTTACAATGCCATGCACTGTTGGTTGACAATCAAAACCTGATTGTTTTTTCTTATATTCATAAACGGTCACACATTCTTTTGCTGAGATAAATTCAGTGCTTGGGTTGCTTGTTTTATGTTCTTGGACAAATTCATTCCTTTTTAAGGCATATTCTTGACGGTCGTTTACTTCTTCACTTATCCATGCACGAGGACTGCACATAAAACTTTTTTCCATATTGTACCGACTAATAAGTAGAAAAGGTTTTTCTTGCTGAGCAGGAATATTCAGGAAAAATAGAAGTGCAGCAGCGGTGAGTAATAGTTGTGTCATTTAGTCTCTATTAAAATGTTTCATGTTACTTGTGAAAATGATGTTAATTGATTGATCTATCTTTATAATAAATTTGTTTGTATGAACTAATCAGCCTTGGTTTTATAATAATAAATAACCTTCAAATCCACATCTTTCAATACGAGTTCTGAAGCATTTATTTTTAATATTTTATAAGTGTATTTGTCTGCCGTTTCCCATTCCATAAACAGTTTTTTTCCATCCAACAAATATTCCCCAGAAGTAGGTCGTTCCAATAATTTTGAACGGTTATAAAAAGCACGATTGACCTGAAAATCAATGGTGCTTTGGTACAATAGGTGAGCTAATTCTCCGGCTTTTGCATTGATAAGATCCAATTCCTCCACAACCAGTTGTTGCTTGTTATTTAAAGTGTTGTACAACGCCGCTTTAAAGAGGTCGACTAGGTTTTCTTGAGTAGAAGTAGGGTTGATTTTTAATTTTTTGTATGCAACTTTTTCCAGCGTCCATAACCCAACAAGCGATTCGTTTTGTTGGGCAACCGCAAAGGAGGTGCTCAAGAAGCACAACACACCCAGAACAAGTGGCAGCTGGAGCTGTAATGATCTGAGGATGATCCATATGGTCATTTGGCGGTAGGTTTTGTTAGCACCAAATAACATATTTATTTCAACTCATACAATACCTACAATTGCGTATATTTTCATTTAAATGAGCCCCTGTAGCATGCTCTTATTTACCAGCTCAATGGAGTTTTTACAACCAGATTTTGAATAGATATTATTGCGGTGCTTTTTAACCGTACCAGCGCTAATATTTAGTCGAATCGCAATTTCTTTATTGGAATTACCTTCTGATATACCACGTATAATTTCTACTTCACGTTTGGTAAACAACGTGAACTGATCATTCTCCGCAGTGATCTCTATATTGATGTAGGAGGTCTCATTTTTGAGGCTCAATAGCGAAAAGGTGTTGTTATGCCTTGTGGCGATGTGATTGATATTCGTATGAATATTGAGAGATTTGCCAAACCTGCCCTGCCCATCAACCGTTAGCACGATCGCTTGATGATTAAGCAGCTCATAGGCTCCGTTTTTCATTTTACTCCTAAATGAATAATTTGATTTATAATTGAGCACATCATTTCCACCTAATTTGTTGTATACCAGATCGATGTTTGCCGCTTCTGCCTTAGATACAAAATCCATATCATCTGGATGAATGGAACCTAAAATATCATCAAAAGTCACTGTTTCAGGATCAAATCCATGGATGTCATAAATGGAGGGACTGACATTTGTTAAAGACATATCAAAAAAGTCGATAATGTAATAGTAGAAAGGCCCCACACTGATAATCGAACTAACCAGAGCTTCAAAATCCAATAGAGGTAGTTGCGTATTTTGATGGGCTTTTTTTTGCCCTTCTTCCCAAATTACTTTTAACTTATTAATTTCTGTGCTCATAAATCAAATTTATAACCCGCCTACTGGCACTTCTAAAGTTACTACAAATTAAGCTTCATTTAACATTTTATTTTGAATGTTATGGTTCCTTGAATTAGCTCGTCATCCGTCCTGCTCGCCATGAGTTTATGAAATGTGTTGAGCCATAGATTTTAACTTGATTTGTTTACCAGGAGTTTAGGTGGGCCTTCTATTTGAATTTTGTATTACTAGTACCAGCGGATACTTTAACGCGCCCATTTTTTCGATTGTCCTATGAACAAACCTAGAGAGTTGCTCTACCTGAACATGTGTTTGAGAATCTTAGAAGACTTTCTAATGAGATGTTAATGGTTGATGATGAGGTAATACCCGCTTTCGCGAAAGCGGAAAAAACACCATACCAGTAAGTCATAGAAGCTAGGTGCTTATACCAGTACCGCGCATCATTTATCAACTGCAATGAAGGGGTGGTCACTCTAGCAAATCACGTATCGATCCATCGATGGATCCAGCGGAGAACCGCCATGGTAACGCTGAAATTTAGGAAAACATGAAGCGAGAGCCGCAGACGATGGCTCTGGGAAATGTGGTATAAGAAATCGAGCAAAAAAGGAGCTTATTGCAAGTGAGCTCCATGGAATGGGAACCATAAAACATTTTCTATAGCCTTCAATGCGCCATCATGAATACGATAGAAATAGGATACCATCATGAATAAAATACCAACTCTCTTTGCTGCTTTATTATTGACCTGCTTCTCTTGTAGCAAAAGAAGCCATTTTGAAATCATAAAAACTCCAAATTCAATTAGTCAACGATCTGCTCAAATCGACTCAAAAAACTGGCACCTACAAGATATTGAACTGGATACTGTTCCTGGTATTAGCTTACAAAGAGCTTATGACAGTCTTTTAGTCAATAAGAAAAGTAAAGAAGTTATCGTTGCCGTTATTGATAGTGAAATAGATATAAATCATGTTGGTTTAAAAAATCATATTTGGAATAATTCAAAGGAAGTATCAGATAATCCAATTGATAATGATAAAAATGGTTATATAAATGGTGTAAACGGTTGGAATTTCATCGGTAATATTAAGAAAATAGCTCAGAAAAAATATGATGATGATATTAGTTACTTCCAAGCAATAAAAGATAACCATATAAGAGTATACGACTCCTATTTTAATGCAAAAAAAAGGGTTCAAAAACTCCTTGAAAAAGGAAGACTACACTGCTAAAGAACTAAAAAGACTAAAAACTCGTATTAAAGAAGAAAAAATACAGAAAGCTTGCGATTTAATCATTGAAATTATGGGATACGGTATAACAGATAAATATATTATCGATAATAAATACCAAAGTTTGCAAAGGAATGATCCACTAATGGGATAGACTACAGCTCAAATAATCTTTAATCAATAATAAATCTAAGAGTTTGTAGAGGAGTACTCCTAATCCTGGCGCTATTATGAATAAGCTAAATGAAAAAATATATTTCTTCATTTTTTTGATGCACGCTAACGTTTGGCTAAGGCACTTGTGCTAGTGTTTTTTAATTCTACTAATTTAGTGAAAGCTGCTAAAACTGCATAATGCAATCGAAGCTCGGCAACTAGTTAAGGGAAAGATACCACCCACTGAAATCACAGCAAGCAATACGCCAAATTCGGGAGCAGTTGAACGGCTGCATAAAATATGAGTTGTTGATTTAAAGTGATTTGTTGATGCGTGCAAGTGATATACTGATACGTTAAAGTTAAGGGAGTCGTCATTAGATTTTGTAAATTCATTTTTGACAAACGGAGAATAGTCAAAAATCATAATCCATATGTCTGTTACATTTTTTCATAAGAAAAATTTAATCACCTTTAGAAAGTTATGTAAGTTGGCGCCTTTTTAAAAGTAAGCTTACTCCACTAGCATCAAAATCTCAATGTCAACCATTTTGTAACATATTTAATACATTTGAGTATAATCAAAAATATAAATGCATGAACCAAGAAGTAGGAATTATAAAGTCTATACTGGATAATGACTTATATAAGTTCACTCAACAACAGGCCGTTGTTGAACTATTCCAAAGAGAATGTGTTACGTACGATTTCATCAATAGGGGAAAAACAGCATTCCCATATGAATTTGACCTTAGACTTCGACAGGAACTTAAAAAGATGGAGCTATTATCTTTGCAAGAATCAGAAACTAACTTCCTTATAAAAAAGTGTGGAGGATATTTAAAACCAACATACATCGACTTGCTAAAATCATATCGTTATGATTCGTCTGAAATAGAAATTACCCAGAACGGAGGAAAACTTACTTTAACTATTACTGGCTACTGGTATAAAACAATTCTGTGGGAAGTACCTCTTTTGGCTCTAATTTCTGAGCTTTATTTTCAAATGACGGGCGAGCCAATACATAGTCGTGAGGAAAGATTAAAAAACAATATTGAGAAGGGTACTAAGTTTTATAAAAATGATGTTAAGGTTGCTGATTTTGGAACCCGAAGAAGATACTCTTACGCCAATCATTTGGAGGTAGTGCAGGATTTACTTTCAGTTTTTGATAATGGAACTCAATTTATGGCAGGAACTTCCAATGTTCATATTGCAATGGTAACAGGTATTAAACCAATAGGAACTCATGCCCATGAGTGGATTAGCGGAATAGCTGCTCTAAAAGGATATAGCTATGCTAATAAAAATATGATGGATGATTGGGTTAAGGTTTATCAAGGCGAACTTGGCATAGCCCTGACAGACACTTTTGGCCTTGATGCTTTTCTTAAAGACTTTAATACTTTTTACGCAAAATTATTTGATGGTGTTCGGCATGATTCTGGAAACCCATTTCAGTTTACAGAAAAGATTGTAGGTCATTATAAACATCTCGGTATTGACCCCATTTCTAAAACAATAGTATTTTCTGACGGTCTTAATGTAGACTTAACAATAGAATTAAAAAAACACTGCAAGGATATTGGGATTAAGTGTTCCTTTGGAATTGGCACACATTTCACAAATGACGTAGGCATAAAGGCTTTGAATATAGTAATTAAGATGGTTTCTATAAATAATAGACACGTAGTAAAATTAAGTGATGTAAAAGAGAAGCACACCGGAGATTTGGAGACAATACAGTTAGCGAAGAGAATGGTTGGCTATTAACGTTTTGCGGCTGCCCGAAGAGTGTTACTATTGCCGCAAAACTGCATTTGAAAAACTAAACTTCCATTAACCACAAAACTGTCTTTGAAACACGAAACCCTGCCTTCTGGGTAAGTGCTGTTAGCGGTTCGTTGTTTTTTTGGTCATGGCGTTTCTATCGATTACTCGGTGTCTTGGTGCGTTAGCTTTCAGTTGTTCCTGCCCTTAAGCTGACTACAGATGAAAAACTTTTCTAGGTTTTAAACTTTCGGGAGCAGGGAACAAGGATACGCTGATTGTCAAAGTTCAAGGATTATGGCGTTTAACTGCGGGCTATGGTGAGATACAGTCTCACTGTGAGGCTATAAGAATAACTATAGCTTGTCAATTGTTCACGTCAAACATATGACGTATCGACAATTTGAGATGTACCCTAAGGGAACGGGCCTATGTGTCCAAAGTCTCATGTGGGTAAAATCAGGAGTCTTCTAGCTCTTTCTTTTTCTTGAACCCACTTATTCCAGCAACAATCGAAAGGATCAACATGACTGGCATTACCACCTTCCAGTGCGGACAAGAAAAAAAGGCACAAACCATCAGACCTAGAGCAACTCCGCTTACCCAAAAGAGAATATTATGAGACTTCAGCATAGAATAAGAAATTAATTTAGCAAATGGTATTATATGTAAAACAACGTATCAATTACGTTCCACACACCTGTTTTGTAGCGATGATTTTTAAATAAGCTTTTCAGGTGAAAGAATTGAAACTTAAATATACAATAAAATTTGATTTTACAAAAAAAAGCTAATTTTAACTGTGTAATGTTTAAAAAGAAAAAGGGTATACTCACTAGTTTTTCTCTTTTGTGTAGTGTCTCTTTACCATGACCGCTAACGGCAATTCGTTAGAAAACTTCCGTGTTATGTTTAGTTTACATACAAATTTGCATATTTCGTTTTATAACTTTAATAAGATTGTTCTTTTTGTCTTTACCGTATTAAATAGTGCTAAAACAGTTATTATTGAGAATAGCGTGTTTATGAGTAACAAATACACTTTAAAAAAAGTGTATTTACATTGTTTTAATAGATTCCAAATTCTGGTAAGGTTGTATACAATGAATATAAATCCAACATCTGCACTAGCTCTTAGCTTTTTTTTGGCTGTAATGTGATTAAACCCCTATTGTCTTTTCATCGTGCCATAAGGATGCTCAACAATCGCCTGCCTTTCTTATTGTGTTGCAGCAGGTTTTTATTCGCATTTATTTAATACCGAATAGTATTTAATCGGATTGCGATTTAAGTATTCCTTGCCATTTATAGATTTACAAAATTTCTCTTTATCCATTTTTATAATTATTTCTAAATACGCAATAAAGTCCTCTGCGTATTCTCCGTCTGCGAAACTTACTAGCTTTAGACTCGGTAAATAAAAATCAGAGTTTTTTTTTAGAAATCACTTGTTCAAAAATCAGTCCTGTCGTTTCATAGAAAAAATCCGTTTTGCCAAGATTATGTTCAGGTCCAGTTGTTCGATAATATAATTCAAATTCAATATGGTTTTTAGGAACAAGTTTTATTAAAATAGAGTCAGGAATTTTATATTCCTTTAAATATAATTCAGCTGCAGTATTTAAGTTTTTCTCGTATTCAGATTCATTCTGAGTATTTAATTCGGTTAAATTTCCAAAAGTCAGAAACGAAAAAATCATTAAAAGTGGTAATGTAAAAAACTTAATCATCGGTTTTTCTCAAATGTGCTACAAGGTTGTTGTGTCTCGCTTGTTAGGTGTTTCAAGCACTAAAGTTAATAAATAAATCCCCGATAGAAAGCCCACGAGGAATTTCATAAGTAGGCTAGATCTAGCAATTATTTTTATATGTTATTATAATGCGTCTTTATTTCAGTTCACATTTTTCTTTTAGAAATCCGAATATTTTTTTGTCAACTTCGGATACAATATCCAAATCTTTATAATTTAGCCATTTTATTTCTTCAATCTCATTTGCAGGTTTCAAAATTCCTTCATATTCGGCTTTGTAACAAGTCATTTTGACTAATACCCCCTCTTTTTCCCCATCCGATTGCGCTTTAAAAGTTCCAACATATTCAATTGTTTTATTATTAATTTGCACGCTTAATTCCTCCGATATTTCTCTTACAAGAGTTTGTTCATCAGTTTCACCAGAATTTCTTTTTCCTCCTGGAATATAGTATTTAGATTTTCCTTTGGATTTTGTGCTTAATATTTGTCCGTTTTTCGTTTGAATAAACGCTATTTTGTCAACTTCTTTCATTTTTCGATTGGTTTTGTCAAATGCATAAAAGGTTTTTGTGTGTGGCTCGTAACTTGCAAAATATAAAATTACTTTCGGATGAAGCACGAGCCGGCAGCCGCAGCTGATTTCTTGTTACCTGCCGGCAGGCAGGTCTTTTTTTCTCTATAAGCCATACTTCGACAAAAACTCAGCACAAGCTTTAAAAATTTAGCGGACTCGCATATATACCTTAATTTCTATTAATCAACTATCTATTATCATATATAAGTTGTTGTATACCGTATTTATTTCATCAGTTCTATTTGAAAGCAGGTGGCATCAAATGCCATTTTTATTCCTCTGAGATTTGGTTCCGATTTGTTGTTTTCAAATAGTTCATTCAAGTACTCTTCTTGCTTAATCACATTGTCATTATCTCTTTGCAAAATTTGATATTTCAAGAGAATTAAATTCGCCATAATTTTATCTGTCACACTTAAATCTTTTTGATTGAGCACCTCATCTAATGTGCTTTTTATCTCTGAGTCGTTATCAGATAGTTCATCCATTAAATAAGCATTAGCCAAGTCAGCTTTACTCATATTGGAGTAATCATTCTGATTGGACATATCTTTTCTATAGGTCATTTTATTTCCATTTAGAAAATACCATCTCGTATAGGAATCATTTTCTATTTTAATTTCTCTTTCAAATTTCTTTTCCTTTACACTCCAGTTGGTAAAAGCAATTAAAAGTTCGGTTCCATCATCTTTCTTTAAAATTGCAAATCGGATGAAGTAATTTCTTTTTCCAGGCTTTTCAATTTCGATGTCTAAATTATTATCAACTGAAACATATTTTTTAAGCGCTTTAATAATTGAGAAAACTTCTTCTGAACTTGCTTCTGGAAACAGATTTTCTCTTAAAAATAGGTCGATGTATAAATAATGAGTTAAATAAAAATCATCCATTTTCAGATAATTAGACTCACTTAAATTGTCTGATTTAATAGTAATTTTTTCAGATTGAGCATATCCCGAATTTGTAAATAGTGCTAAAAGTAAAAGTGTGATTATTGTTCTATGCATTCTGTTGGTTTATATGGTGGCAACCTTGTTATATAAAAATAGTTGCGGGTTTATGTGCGGGAATTTTCAGAAGAAAAATCAGATGCAGCAAACACACCACTACCTTGTAATAGTACTAAACCGCAAATAGTGTATACGGTGTTAAGCAAAAGTTATTTATAATACTTTATCTGATTTCAATTTTTCAAGAATTTTTTGTGCTGACTTTTCTGCAAATAAAGCAGGTCCAAATGAGCTGTTTGAATTAAATGTAGCTTTCCAGACTTCTTTTTTCGTAAAAAATTCAATTCCAGTCAGTTGGTAGGTGGCTGATTGAAGTGCGCCATTATAGTATGCTAAATTTGTCGGTTTGAAAATCAAAACAATATCTTTTGGATCATTTCTTATAGCGTTATCAATTTTTGAGTTTATATCGTCATTTTGATTAAGAGCTAGTTCTTCACTCCCTTGTTCGACAAGTAAAAATTCAACTTTCTTATTTTCATTATAGAACTCAATTTCCAACTTTTCCATTAATTTTTCAGAAAAATTCTCTTTACTATATTTTTCGTATGGAATAACAATTAGTGGGTTTTTATAAGGTTCTTTTATTGCAGAACTATCTACTAAAGACTTAATTGATACTCCACAACTTGTCAATAAAATAACAGTTAAAATTAAGGTAATCAGTTTTTTCATTTAGTTTGTTTTTAATTTTTAATGAGGTTTATGTGTAAGGATAGTTACGGGTTTGCACGCGAGGATTTTCCGTAGGAAAATCAGATGTAGCAAAGACACAACTACCTTTGATTTAGCACAAAACCTCAATTATTTTTCTACGGTGTTGTGGTTTGTTATTTTTTTCTTTCCTCAAATTCTTTTATTGAACTATTTATCTCTTCTTGGCTCATTTGGTTTCCGCAATAACGACAAATTTGAGCTTCAATTTTAATCGATTCTTTGCATTTATCACATTGTTTTCTTGGGTCAATTCCGTATCTCAAAATTAAATACGCAATCCATCCAGTCATTGGGTGAAATCCAAAAAGCATCCAAAGTTTAGAAACTCCTTTGATTTTCGCCCATTTTAGTCCGAACCAAATAGGAATAAACCATAAGAAAAATATAATTAGTATTACAACTATAAATCTAATTACACCTTCAAATATGTTTTCCATAATATTTTTTTATATTTTTAAATAATTCATTTTAGTGGTCTTTATTTTCTTTTTTTAAGTGTGTTTTAATAAACCACAACGGTGTTGTATATGGCTCGTAGCATGCTGAATAGCGTTTACTTTTCTGATGATATACAAGCCGACTTTTTAAATTTACTATTTATTTTAGTTGCTGGGAAATCGTCAAATTTAAAAATTTGGCGACTTTCCAAAAATGCCCAAACCTTAGTGCTATCAACAACTTGCGCTATTTTTAATATACATAATTAGCAAAATTTAATTCAGGTTTTCCTTTATTAGTTTTATTAGTTTCTTGTCTTTACTCTTCCTTGCTAATCTCAGGCTTGAATATCCATCTTTGTCCTCTAAAGTTAATTTGGCACCATTGTCAATTAGTAATTTTGAAATGTCATAATTACCATTTTTAATGGCTTGATTCAATGCACATTCTTTATCGCGAGCATGTGCATTTACATTAGCGCGTTTATCGATCAGTAACTTTACTAAATTATAGTGGTTACTCCTTGAAGCTTGGATTAGTGGTGTAATTCCGTCATCAGGATTATCTTCTATTTTTGCTCCGTTATTAATTAAGTATTCGACTAATTCAATATTTCCGGTCTTGCAAGCAAAGCGAATTGGGGTTTGATTTCCTGCTACCTTATATTTTTGATTTACATTGGCCCCATTTTCCACAAGGAATTTTACTATTTCAAAAGAGTTTTCTTGGCAAGCCGGTAACAGAGGAGTTACATCATTCTTTGAGCTTTTCATGTCAACCTTACCTCCATGTAGGAAGAGAAGTTGTGCAATTTCAAGATTATTGTCCCAAGCTGTATCGAACATTAGAGTCATACCATTAGATTCATTAATTTGATTTGGATCAGCACCATTTTCTAACAATTCTTTCAACTTTTTGTAGTCTTCGTTTTCATAAGCCACAAATAGTTCTTGAGCACTTAGAGTCATTGTGAATAATAATACTATTGAAGAAATCAGGTTTTTCATAATAAAGTTTTAAGGTAATTTTTGCTGACTGGCTATATGCCTCAAATATAATATATAGCCTTTTAACATATGAGATAAAAGCATCTTTCTAGTCATGAAGAGGATGTGCTTGTACTGTTGTTGCCACAGCACCTGCTCCTTGTTAACACCCCTACTTTTCCTTTTGTTGCTAGTTGTTAAGGGGTATAAATCTATTTCAAAATGTGGAAGGAATCTTACGGTTTACCATAATCTGTGTACATATGGCTGGTTATGACTTTTAGTGTTACACCACCTCATCTAACAACTACCCAATCCATCAACATCTGTGAGGATTTATAGAAGTAGCTGAGGCTAAAACCTATTTATACCGCTGCAATCCTTACTGCCTATCTATTTAATGCGCATAACTATTGAAAAAATGTTTTGTATCCTTAAGTCTTGTAATCCCAATATCCAACAAACTTCAGAAAGGTCAGAGAAGTCCAATCCGCCTGCTGCAATTGCCTCATTGTTGTACCTGCCGTCTTTCCCATTGTACTTGTTTGATAAATCAATAGCCAACTGCCATACCTGAATTAATTTTGGATTCTTGATTTTATCCTTCCATTGGTGGTATTCAGGAGATCTAAATCCAGGTGTTCCATTTCCGACTCCGTTACCATCAGGTATTTTCTGATAATCTATATTTTTCTTGACAAAATCCAAGTAAGCGGGTGATGTTACTTCTTCGTTCCAATCACTGTGCTGTACGATATGAATACGCTGCGACATATCCATATCTGGTAAATCTGCTTGAATGGCTTTTATCAGTTCTGCTGAAAAATCAGATTGTCCCGCATCTGCAATCCAAACATCACCTTGGTTTTTGAGGGTTGCTGTAGCGATCACTTTAACCTGTGCTATAGCATTTTGCGTGTTTTCATGTGCGTCTGTCCAGTGGTCTCCAAATGCGAGTTGAAATAAATCATTAGGTGGAACATATAATCCTTCTTGAATGCCATAAGTGCCAGCAACAGCGTGATAATTTATTTCTGAATAGTTGGTGTGAGACATTAATGTAGCTAAAGCCGCTGCAGTCTGAAGGTCATCTACATCAGTTTTACAATCAAAGTGGGCTAATAATAAATCTTTTTCAATGTCGAAGTTTCCTGATTTTGGAGATGGCTTGTCTTGCGCCATGCTTATAGAAAAAATAAATATGCAAGCTATGGCGATACATACTAGTGTTTTAGATTTCATCGTTTTAAGGTTTAATAATTTCAACCACTTTAAACTATTTTGCTGTTGGCTGCATCAATGGCTATCCAACTTTTTGTTTACGATTTTCTTGAGTGATTCAGCTACTAAATTAGCAAATTACCAACCAAATGAAAATCCTGTGAAGATGATGAGCGGTAAGTTTTTTTATCCATTCTGTTTTTACATACACTTTAAGACGTCATTTATTGTTTTTTAAGCCATAGCCTAATTTCCTTTCGTAAAGAAACTTCAGGTTTTGGTAACGGAATTGTTTTTCCAAATTGTTTACTGCTCTTAAATTTTGAAAATGCCATTTTATGTTTTTTCCAGGCGGCTGGATAGAGTTCTAAGAACTTATTAAAAAAACTTTGTTCATTAATTTTTCCTTCTATTTTAGAAAGTACTTCTTTAAATTTTTGCTCTTGTTCTAAAATCATTTTCTTTTTACGGAGTAATAAATAAAACTGCTAGTAGTTTCTAATTTTATGCTGCTCTTTTTGATTGTTTGCACAGGCCTTGTGTATAAAACCTAGTGTCCAAATTATAAAATATTTTCGATTAAGCAGCATCTGAATTTTTTGAGTTGTACTAATGATCTTATTTGGGGAATTTGTCCGATTAAAAATTTTAGAAACTTTCAAAATACTCAAGCTATAGTATTAGCAGTAACTTGCGCTATTTTGTATATACATCTTAAGTTTGATTCTTATTAAATTGTGATATAAATCAGAAAGAACAAAAGAGAGGATTAAGGTTACTATACACGGTGAAGCCTGGACTTCGTCAACATTGATAATCCCCTCTCTTTTACTATCTCAACCACGTTCAGTTCCCTGCCTGCTGGCAGGCAGGTGTGAGACTTTGGATCTCGTTTTTAAGTTGTTGTGAGTAAGATAGATTGCTCTTTCATAAATCAGTTCTAATGAATAAATATAAAGAAACTTATGGAGTTGACATCAGTAAAGATGTTTTTGATGTCTATGGTAGCCTTAGCGTGCACCAGCAGTTTAACAATGATGAGTCAGGGTTTAAAAAGTTCCTAAAAGCACTACCAGAGAACTCATTAGTAGCCATGGAGGCTACAGGTTACTATCATTACCGACTCGCACAGTTTCTTTACAAAAATGAAGTCGTAGTATCAGTTATCAATCCTTTGTCCATCAAACGTTTTATCCAGATGAAACTGGCTAAGGTGAAGACAGGCAAAAGTGATGCAAAGGCGATCTGTGAGTATGCTCAGACCAACGAGGTTCCCATCTACAATGCGCTTACCGAAGTGCAGAGTGAATGCCTACAGTTGTTTCGCCTGTTGGACACTTATTTAAAGCAGCGCACTGCCGTGAAGAACAAGATCCACGGAGAAGAAGCCTTGGGAGTTCCCTCAAAGTTCGTGTACCGTTCTTTAAAACGCCAAAGGAAGCATCTGGACAAGGAAGTCAAAGCGATTGAAGAAAAGATCCTATCCCTGGTAAAAGAAGATCAGCAGCAGCAGCTCACGCTTCTAACTTCAGTACCTGGAATAGGGCAGAAGACAGCCTTGTTTCTGATTGTAGTAACCGATGGCTTTTCTAAGTTCGAAAAGGCCTCACAGTTATGCAGCTATGTGGGAATCACGCCCACCACCAGAGAGTCTGGCAGCAGTGTGAGAGGTAGGGCAAGGATCAGCAAAGTAGGCAATCGAAAGCTGCGGAATCTATTGTTTCTGTGCGCCTTTAATGCTGTAAGCATAACAAGGCATGCAGAGAGCTCTACGAGCGTATTGTAAACAAAGGCAAGAGTAAGAAACTAGCGCTGATTGCAGTGGCCAACAAGCTACTAAAACAGTGTTTTGCCATAGCCAAATCAGGGCTGTCCTATGATGAAACTTATGTGTCTGTAATACCAAAGTAAACAGAACTAAGATGGCATAAAAAAAAGCTCAAAGAATCCAAACATAGGAATCTGTGAGCCTGGAATATTTTTGTCTCAAATTATGGAAGAAAAGAGTTGTTTTTTACCTCAGTTCTTTGTTATGTGCAGGCTTTTTGCTTACTCTTCTTTTGGTTTTGCTTTTAATTCAGACAACGCCTTTAATTTCATCTCTTTAATATATCCTGTAAGAGCTAAAATCTTCTTTTCTTTAGAAGCCTTAATATCTTTGTAAATTGTATATGGGTTAATTCCAGCAAGTGTAAATAATTCTTGTGCTTCAGCTAAACTTTGAATTGCTTCTGTTTGATATTTAGAATCAAAAAGTTGGTTGTAGTTATTTTCAATTTCTAAAATTAGTGGATTAAATTTTTTCAACTTTGAGCATAATTCAGACTTGTCTCCTTTTATAAATTTATCCATATTTCTATAAAGGGACATACTGTTTTTTTCAACTATATCAGCTGAAAATTGGTTTATAAGTAAATTTGTTCTCCATCTCAAAGTTGCATATTTATTTTGAATTTCCTCTCTTATTTGAATATCCGAGCTTTGTTCAGATTTAATTTTAGATTTTTCAGCGTCAGTAATAGATGCGTTTTTTAACAGTTCTAACCTTTTAGAATTTCGCTCGATGAACTTCGATTCAGACCATAATATTTTATTCTCTGAAATTTCCTTAATTGTATTTAAATACGCCACTAATCCTAATGGTTTTGATTCGTCCAATCCATTTTGAGCTTTAGTTATAAAAGACATAAATACGATTGTAATAAATAAATAGATTGATTTTTTCATGATAGTTGTTTTTATTTAATGCTAACTGCAATGTATATAGCTCGTAGCATGAAAAATAGCGATTACTTTTCGGTGGTTAAGGACGAGCCAATTTTTTAATTTTATTATTACTTTTTTTCAATTAGCCAAATTATTCCCTCCTATTCCTTTGGGACAGTATGTACTATATCGTCTGATGTAAAAAAGCTGGAGCTTGAATATTTGTTATAAACACTCCAATTAGCGTGATAAAAAATATTCTTTTCATCTTTGATCTTGGTTTTCAAACATTTGGTTATCTAAAATTACAAATACTAATAGTACCTACAAATACCCTGTAAAGGGTATTTTTCTAGTGCTCCATAAGGTGTTTGTGAATGCTTAGTAGGGGTGAAACTAAGTAATAAATCTTCTGGTGGTACTCGATCTGGACTTTTGGGGATTGGTCCCATTAAGAAATTTCGCGGCTTCCTTTAAAAGCTCTTAACTTTGGGATAAGCAACAAAAACCCTGTTACTTAAGGCCATTGTTGTGCTTTCGTTATTTCTTTAGTTCGGAATTAATCAAATCCAAAATCTCCAGGATTCTCGCGCGTAAGGCCTCAGATTGCAGATTTGCAGCTTTATTAAGAGAAATAGCACTTCCAAGCATACCTTCCAGCTTCCTACTGGTTAATATTTCATTCAAAGGAGCACCCAGCTTTGATGTTCCAATTTCAATTTTATAGGACTCCTCATTATGATCTAATAACCAAAGATGTTGAGAATTGTTCATAAAACTATTAGAGACATCTCTGCCCAAACCTAATTCTGACAGAATTAAATCAAATTCACCATTTACAGAATTACTCCAGGTTACTTCAATTTCCCGGACCCCTACCACATCTGACGACCAATTTGAAAGTAAGCGTTTTAATTTGTGGTTGCGGATTAGAATTAAATTGCCTGAACTTGTTAAGTCATTCTGTATAGGGTCGTAAGTTGGGTCGTGGAAAGTATTAGCAAGTTCTTTAACAAGACTGTCACGAATAATTCCTACGGGTTGGTCAAATTTCTTTAATAAATTCATTGCTGAATAAATGACCCTGTCCCTGGTCGTCATTTTTTCTTCCAGTTGTATGAGATTGGCCTGGTAATCTTCCTGTAGTTGTTTGAGGACAACCTGTTCTTTTATTCGGTCCTTTCTTCCTTCATTCCAATTATTAACTTGTAATGCAAGGAGAATACCTATCATTACAAGAATAATTT
Source organism: Nonlabens sp. Ci31 (assembly GCF_012974865.1). Lineage (NCBI taxonomy): Bacteria > Pseudomonadati > Bacteroidota > Flavobacteriia > Flavobacteriales > Flavobacteriaceae > Nonlabens > Nonlabens sp. Ci31. The sequence continues at coordinate 534,043 of NZ_CP043633.1, forward strand.
CACCAACAGCATATTTGAAATACTTTCCAGTTTTGTTTTCCATCAACAAGTTTTGTCTAATTGTTCTAAAGAATTTCATCATTGGTTAGCGGTTAGTTGTAATGAAGTATAAGGTTACTGTACGGCTCGTAGCTTGCAAAATACCGATTGCTTTTCGGTTAAGCACGAGCCGATTTTTTAATTTTACTATTACCTTTTTTCTCAATAAGCCTAATTAAAAAAATTGGCAGACTTGTAAATAGACCTGAACTTCTATTAAGCAACTGATAAGCTATATGCGGTGTTAGCAACTGGCTTTATTTCAGTTCCTGTTTTCTATGTCAAGATATTTTGATTTGAAATAGACGTTCATCTTTATTTTTAACTTTGTTCTTTCTTTGGTTTCTTCACGACCAAAAGTTGGTTTGTGTTGATAAAAATTCCAACGCTTTAATTCTAAAAATCCATAAATGACCTTATCAGATTTGGTCAGGTCACCTATTGGAGATCCCTATTCCGATGTTTCCAATTTAGAGAGCAGATTCCAGCCTGGCTATGATATCCTTAGGGAGCTTATCTCGATGCTCTTTCAGGATGGTTTTATAAATCTCTTTCCACTTAGGAGCATCTGGATCTTTTAATGAAGTCCGGTGGTATTCCAAATCCCTCAGCATCAAATTGAGATTGTACTCGTGGAATTTATCACCATACTCTTTTAAAGCGGATATACTTTTTTCTACATCTTTATTTAAAGCAGCGAGCAGTGCCTCTTGTAAAAGCCTGCTTGCTTCCCTTTCTCTTTCCTCAGATCCAAAATCCATATTCCCAAACTGTAATTGTATACTTCGATCGGCAAGGTCTTGCACAGGAGAAACAGGGCTTTGATCATTGGCATCATTTATAATTTCTTTTCCACGATATTCTTTGATTGCCATGACCTGAGGATATAAACTGGTTTCTTCATCATAAATCTTGGACTTTATGGTCGCTAGTGCCTGCATTGCATTTTGAATCGTAGTTTGGTTGATTTCAGAAGGCAAAGGGATCAAAGAGGTCACTTCTTTAGATTTAATACCTATAACTTCAATGATGAGTGTACCGCTCAATTTTTCTTGTTTTGCCGCAAGACCTATAGAATAGAGGTCACTTATATTGATACCCTCTTCAGCAGTGTAGATCAGAGATATCAAACGCAAACCAACTCCTACCCTTCTGGATCCAATAAATTTTTGATCTGAGAACTGAGCCAAAGTGGCATATTTCATATAATCCATGGTGATCTTATAGCTGGTATTCTTTTTTGAGAATGCAATAGGAAGGTATTCCAGTGATCCCTCCTGCTTGAATTCCCCTATAGCCACCAAGACCGTTTCGTTATTTAAGAAGCCCAAGGTTTCTTCCCTATTTAAAAGCTTTATAGGTTTGGACTCTAGCAAACCGTCCGTATTCTTTATCAAGATTTTATCTTCAAATTCTACCGGATCCACTGGTTCATAACCTCGAAAATTTCGAAAGCTTTTACCTTCCTTGAAAATATCCTCATTCAACTGAGATGTTTTGCAACCGGAGAAAATAAAGAGTAATAGTAGTGGCCAGTATTTCATAAGTAAGGAATTTTACAAGAGTCAAAATTTTGTATTCCTCCATCATTAAACAATCTAACCCGGATGAATAGTTATTGCAATATCGTAAAAAATTGAATATCAAAGGTTTTCCATATATTTTAATTGAATGGAAGCAATTAAAAAGCATTCTTTACCAGCTGTATGGTGAATGCTTAGTGGCCTGATGTTGCTTTTTATAAGTACGCCTACTTCTTTAAATTTTGATATATCATCTTGAAGATTAGATTTTAATTTCAAAAGAAAGGTTTGTTTTAGAATATTGTCTTTTCTCTTTTCATTCCAATTATTTATGGATAAGGCAATTAGAATTCCAATAACCACAAGAACTATTTCTCCAATGGCATAAAGTATATACTTACTGAATTTACCTTCAGTGATCATTTTTTGACGGATTGTTCTAAAGAATTTTATCATTGGTTAGCAGTTCCTGATAATGAAGCACAACGGTGATGTATATGGCTCGTAGCCCTTTAACCTAAGTGATAAAAGCATCTTCCAGGTGGTGGCTTGGTTGTTAACTGTAGTGTATTAAAAAAGGCTGCCTTATTAAAGACAGCCTTTGCTATAACTCAGAAGTGTGCTTTTATTAGTTTCCTGCACTTAATGAATAACTTCCGTTTCCATTAAAGGATTCCAAAGTAATAGTAACTGTCCAGTTACCAGGCGCGCCAGTGTTGGTAACACCGCCAATAGTATCTGGCTCAGTCGCTCCATTAATGCTTCTGTCAAGTACCACAGCCCCATTGGCATCGGCAACTACTATTTGAAATGTCCCAGAAGAAGTACTCGTTATATCAGCATTATAATCGGCTGTAGCTAAATTGTTCGTCCAATTAATAATTCTTGAGCCATTACCGCCATCTCCAGTAAAGTCTCCGCCTATATCGCCATCAGGCCCTTCATTGACGGTTATATTTACGGTTGGGCCATCGTCATTGGAACAAGAGGTAAATACACCAAGAAATAGCGTGATTGCTGTTGCAATTGTAAGTAGTTTAAAATTTGAGATTTTCATTTGGTTAAGAGTTTTTATAGTTCATTTAATAATAGAACAACTAGATCTCTAAATGTCCCGAACTTTTATAAAGTATTTTAGTGATTGAATGGCAACTATCAAATAATCAGCTGACTTCATTTTATATTTTTTTATCAAATTACCACAAACTGTTTTGTTCAGGGCTATTAGGCTATAATAATATGCGAGCTCTTCGAGTGGTACTCGAACCTAATTTTTTGAGTGGTACTAATTATAATATTATGGGAATTGTCCGATTAAAAATTTGGCGGACTAGCGAGTACGACGAGGACTTAAGTTTGTAAGTCAGTTGTGCTATTTTTTATCTACATCTGAAATGAGCACAGGTTTTTTATTTACTTATTTTTTCATAATCCACACTAGCTTTTGTAATTCCTTTTGGATTTGGATCCAAGTATAATTCATAACCTTTTAGAAGCTTCACTTTTTTTATTTCCCCTTTCAGAATAGAAATTTCTTTTATAATTGTTCCCTCTTGTTGAACTCTGATAGAGAATTTCCTGTTTCCAATATTCTTAACTATCGCAAAGCAATTTTCTCCCAAATAAGGATTGATTGTCGCGTCTTGACCAGCTCCTTTTCCAGTCATTATCATACTTTGAGAAGGTTCCAGCACGAATTCCGTTTGTGCTGTCATTTCAAAATACCCTAAGAATACAAAGCAGATGACTAAAATTAGTGTTTTCATAGTTTGGATTATTTAAATAATGCTCTAATCAATTGTTTTATAACAAGTTATACCGTCTCAAATATAATCTATAGATCGTTAACTTCTGAAATAAAAGTATGGGTGCCTGTTACTGCTCTTCTTTATAAGGATTTCCATACACCAGACACTTCTGTAGGTTGCCATAAAATGGAGGTCGTGGAAGCTCATAGGCTGGATCAAAAACCATTTGAAACTCAAGTTGCAATAATAGAGCGCTTACTAATTTGGATCTTCTTAGGTGACCTACACCTCTTCAGCATAAAAAACAGCAAGCTGAATGAGTAAGACAACTCTCTTTCTCTGGAACCCACCAAAAAACGGAACTAGAAAACCTATAGCTTATGTTCTTTTTCCTTTTCTCATTCGTTTAGGTCCATACCAAAGCCAAAATCCTGTAATGGTAAACATCAATAAAGAAGTACCCATTATAGAGGTATAAACCAATTTAACCTGATCGCCTGTGGTTCCCAAGTAGTAGTCGAGTATGGAACCGTCATGTACTTTTTCAATAAAGTCAGAACGTCTTTCTTCTATATGCAAAAGTTTTCCTGTGGCACCGTCCAGTTGGACGCCCCAAAAATCTTCTACAAAGATAAACTTGATCATTCCCTTATTCTTTTTGATATCAATTCTATCGAGCTCTTGGGATAAGTCTGCTGACACCGAGTCTCTAAGCACATTACAAGCAATAGTATGTAAACTATCTACCGGAAGCCAATGTTTAAAATCTGTAGAAATACCCGAATATGATTTGGCCTGAATGATTCCACCGGTATTTTTTTTCCACCCCAGTAATATGCCGGTTACAGCAATAAAGAAGAAAAAAATAAATAAAACCGCTCCTAAAGTCCTGTGTATTTTCCTGGTGACTCGTAGCAATTTAGCTTGCTTCTTTACTTTAGTATTTTTCTTCATATAGTTCTTTCTCGTTTTTTATTTCCATGTTCTTAGACCTAACTATACAAAGCTAGTTGCGCGGGAATCATAAGTTTATTTTAGGCTGCGTGCTGCGACAGGTTTCTTATTTTATTTCTTTTACTTGCCCTGAGATGACCTCATCAAACCTGCTCATTAAATCAAAATAATCTGCTTCTATAGATTCCCAAACAGTGCCGGTATACCTAAAGTTGTAGTAAAATGAATCCTGAATATCAGTTGCGTTATTACACAATACAACTTCCAGCCTGTCTCCTTTTTCCAATAGCATTTTTTGATCAAAAGCATCAGCAGAATTTAATGCACGAACTACTACTTGCGCATTTATTTCAAACTTGGGGTGAAGATGATCAGGAAAGATGGGAAGCCCCATGACTTTTAAGTTTTTATCCTTGTGATACCTATGCAACACCCAATAATGATCAAGCTCTTCTATTACTGTATTTTTATCCACACAGGTACAAAACTTTATTTTATCTGATACGTCGCACATCGCTATTTAATAGTATAGGAAACTTGTCTCCAACAAGTTTCCATAAGTTGTTCTAGTTTAATTTTAAAGCTCCAATACCATGATCCCAAAGCAATTTATTATAGGCAGGAATGCTGCTATTTATAAGCGCTTCTGATCTGTTCTTCAATAGCTCCCATTTTGCTTCCAGCACTCTAAGTCTGTCCTTTGACGCTTGGCTTACTTTGGGTAAGTCGCTGCTGTTTTGATCGATTAGAAAGATGTATTCGGCAGTGAATTTATTTGGAAAATTCTCTACATCATCATAAGCCTTGGATTTGCGCTGTACCATATCTTCATCCCAAAATTTTAACTTTTCAACTAGAGCTTCACCTTCAGATATCACCTTGCTATATGTCTGTTCTTCAGGTAAGTCCTTTAAAATTTGTGCTATCTGATCTTGCACTTCTTTTAATTTATTAACTCTCCTATGCATGACTGTAAGAGTTGCCTCTGTTTTAGTTTTGAAGTCATGAGTTTCTTGATAGTCCTCCTCAGTTACTTCATATAATGGGTTGGGCAATATATGGAAGGTCACGTTAGATAATTGATCTGCTTGCGTGATGCTAGCTGTATACTCATTTGGCATCGCCTTATGACCTTTATAAGATCCTTCTATATAAGCAGTGGGTATTCCGGGCAAACTGTTGTAACTCATATCCCATACAAAACGGTTCAGCCCAACTTTATTTGTTAGTAAAGGCTCTGCTGAAGGGCCTCCAGGATATTCTAAATAATTAGGATCTTCTTTAGAACTAATCGTTCTTACCAAATTTCCGTCCTTATCGTTAATGGTTAATTTTAATGGTTCCGCTTTCGCGAAAGCGGGTACATAATAGTAAAATACAACACCATTTGCAGGATTAACCCCTTGAGAATCATCAGTGCCATCAAAGTCATCTGAATTATTATTTAATGCACTGTTCCAATTCCCTATAATTGCATCTTCGGGTTGAAATAATGCAAAAGAGGTCTCCTCACCTTTAAACTGTCTGATCAAACTCAAGTCATCTAATATCCAAAAAGACCTACCCATCGTTGCAATAACTAAGTCGTCATGGCTAACTTTTAAATCGGTAATAGGCGTTATCGGTAAATTCAATTGAAAGGCTTGCCACTTTTTCCCTCCATTCCAAGAGATATACATCCCTAGTTCTGTTCCTGCAAAAAGCAAATCTTTTTGCTTTGTATCTTCTCTAACGACTCTAGTGTAAGCGCCTGTTGGAATACCAGAGCTGATATTGGTCCATGATTTACCGTAATTTGTAGTTTTATAAATGCCAGGGGTATAATCATTGAATTTGAATCTAGTGGTCGCAATATAAGCTGTTGCTTTATCATGTGGAGAGACTTCAATAGAATTGATCAAGGTCTCAGGAAGATTTTTAGGAGTGACATTAACCCAAGTCGTACCACCATCCTTGGTCAACTGTACAACTCCATCGTCAGTCGCGGTCCAGATAACCCCTTTTTCATAGGGTGATTCCACCACATAAGCTAGGGTACCGTAATTCTCTGCTCCTACCGCCTCATTAGTGTAAGGCCCGCCTCCTTTGCCTTGTTTGTCTTTTTCATTGTTCGATAAATCGGGAGAAACTTCTTCCCAATTCACACCCTTGTCTCTGGTGCGCAATAATAGTTGTGCACCGTGATAATAGGTGTCTTTTTCATGTTGTGACCAGATAATTGGAGCATTCCAATTGTATCTGTACTTCATGTCTTTGGAATCTCTTCCTAAATATTGGATAGGAGCAGCCATGACCTGCGTACTGGCTTTTGCTTTGGTATCTAGTATTTCAATAGTACCTAAATAACTACCCCCCATTACATACCTCGGATCATCAGGATCGAAAGCCAAAAAGGCGCTTTCTCCACCTGCAGAAGCCGACCAATTCTGTTCATCTATACCGCCGCTACCCAGAGCGAGACTGCTAATTTTTACGGAAGAATTATCTTGTTGCCCACCATAAATATTATAAGGAAACAGGTTATCTGTATTCACTCTATAAAACTGCGCTGTTGGCATTCTGTTTTGTCGAGACCATGATTGCCCTGAATTATAAGATACTGCAGCGCCGCCGTCATTAGCAATGATCATATTTTTAGTGTTGTCTGGGTTGATCCAAAGATCATGATGATCTCCATGGGTTCCTGTTATGGTTGTCCACGTGTGACCCCCATCGATGGAGTGTTGTGCGCTGGCATTGAGCACATATATTTTTTCTTCATCATTAGGATCGATAAACAATTCGATATAATACCAAGCTCTTTGAATAAGACTGTGGTCAGAAGATACTTTAGACCAATTTGCTCCTGCCGTATTAGAAACGAATAATCCACCCAACTCTTTATCAGAATCACTCTCCACTAAAGCATAGACTTTGTCTGAATTGGAGCGACTCACTGCTATCGCCATTTTACCTTTCTCTTCAGGTAAGCCTTTGTGAATTTTATTCCAAGATGCTCCTCCATCGGTAGTTTTGTAAAGCCCACTTCCGGCACCTCCACTGATAACTTTCCAAGGCTTACGCTGATGTTCCCACATCGCCGCGTACATAACCAAAGGATTGTTATAGTCCATGGACAACTCAGCCGCTCCGGTTAAATCATTTACATAGAGCACTTTTTTCCAGCTGGTACCACCATCTACCGACTTAAAAACACCTCGGTCTTCATTGGGGCCATATAATGCTCCCTGAGCCGCTACGAAAAGAATATCTGGATTTTTAGGATGTATTATTATTCTGGATATGTGTTGAGTCGCTTTTAGCCCTACATAATTCCATGTCTTACCTGCATCAGTAGATTTGTACACACCATCTCCATAAGATGTCATTACGGCTCTAGGCGCATGCTCTCCCATTCCTACATATACAATGTTGGGATCACTTTCTGAAACTGCTATTGCTCCAACAGAACTGGTTTTAAAGTACCCATCCGAAATGTTTTGCCAGAGTTGACCACCATCTTCCGTTTTCCAAAGCCCTCCACCGGTATTTCCCATATAGTAAGTCATAGGATCTCCTACTACACCAGATGCAGCAACAGACCTTCCTCCTCTAAAAGGGCCTATATTTCTGTATTTTACCGATTTAAAAATAGAATCTGCAGTCTGTGCAAAGGATGCTGAAACAATAAAAAGTACGAGTAAAAAAAGCTTGGTTTTTTTCATGGTATGGACTTTAGGTCTGGTGCATTTGCAGTTCATCAAAAGAAGAATCAAACTTAAGAAAAACTATCTAGCCATTATTCAAGTCAAATCATAATGTTTACTGACAGTTTTACCCCTAAAAAGCGGTGCAAAAAAGGCGTAAGGCCTTCTGCTAAGTATAGGTTTTGTAGGTCAGGGTATATGCCTTTTTAGTTCATTTGACCTTACCTAAGTAAGGTTCTAATGCCTAGTGCAGCTATGTGAATCACACTCCTTGTTTGGTGCTGTATGCTTCTATCCTATTCCAAATCAAGTTCCCATTCACTACCTAGAAGACTTCCTGCAATTAACAGCTTGATTTATAAAACCAAACAGCTATGGTAAATCTTTGTTTGGTATCCTCAGTATAAAAAGGTTTCGCTCCATTTTTTGTGTTTGAACTTTCAAAAAGTTGCTTTGCCACTTTGTAATATCGTTATTATCTTTTGCTGTAAAAATCATTTCATAAACTTCTGCCTAACTTGTGCCGATATAGAATCCAGCAGATTGAAACTGCTCATCATTCAAATTTGAATGAGTAAATATCCCTAAGAGATTCATGGTTTTTTTGATCCTCACAGTTAGAGCATTTATCTAAAATTTGCTCTTCTGTGCAACCTAGATAGACGTTCATCTTCTTTATAACTTTAGTGAGGTATTGTTTTTGCCGCTTTAGATTTTAAGTTTGAATAGATGTAACGTTTAAGACAAGAACTAAAACAAGTAGGCTTTTTAGTGTTTTCATAATTAAAGAATTATAGCATTAAAAAGTATATTTCCAAGTAAACCCGTTTAATAAATCCTTGATATTACTTCATTAATCGTATTAGCATTTATAGGATATACAGGAAGTGCAACTGCTTGGCAAGGCGGCATTAATAGCGTTTGGGTTTTGTTATCATTTGTTTTTGAATTGCTTCTAAATAAGTTCTGATGGAAAAGCTATCACAATGTCCGCTGGTGGGTGAGAATAAAATTTCTGCATCAGATTTAGGATTGGTAGTGGACATCAAGTAACTGTCAAAATCCCGCATAGCATTATTCAAATAATAATTATCCATGTCTCCCATCCAAATGTGTATTTTACCTTGAATTTTAGGCCCTAATTCCGACCAATTTTCTTCTGTATATTTTAGCAAATCATAATTCTTCCAATGTTCTGCAACTACTGGGTCTATTGCTCCAGTAATAGGATCAAATATTGGCATTGGAAAGCCTTTCTTATCCCTTGGACTATATACGGCATTCCATCCTCCCCATTGATTTCGAGACGTGATATAAGAATTGGTATACCCTTCTACATTCTCCGTACAAACTTCTTTTTTAATGGTAAACTCAGGTTCTCCCATTGTATTTCTCTTACTAGGACGTTCTATTGAATTGTCGTTATAGAAGGCATTTTTGTCTTTATAGATATTGATGAGTTGCATTTTATAAAATGATACCGGATCAGCGCTGTAAGAAAAACAACCGCCAAAATGGTCAGGATAATACAACTGTAATGCTAAAGAAACCCAACCTCCCGTCGAACAACCAGCAGTATAACGAGACTCTGGAGTACCTTCTGTTCTGAATTTTTTTTCAATTTCAGGAATAATTTCTTCAATCAACGCGGTCCCGTAGGGTCCATTGTTTTCGGAATCCAGCTGGTAAGAATCGCCATACTGACCGTAACCATCCAGAAAGACTGTAATGATTTGCGGTGCCTCCTTTGATGTCCACCAGGTTTGCATTGTTGAATTTTGTACTATTTGATTTACTCGGGTATACCTACTACCGTAACCTCCAATACTATAACAAACAGGATATTTCTTTGTAGGGTTATCTGCATACCCCGATGGAAGAAGTACAGCAGCATGAATACTAATGGATTTACCCCACCATTTAGAAAGCACACTGCTTTCAAGCGAAAATTTCTTTATAAGATCATGTTCCACAAGGGTAGATTTAGATACCCCTTCAGAAAAGGCAACGGAAACTTCTTGAGGTTTTTCGTTAGTTAGTTTTAATACTTGAGTGACCATACTGTATGGATCTTCTGCACGCTGCTCTATTTTAGACTCATCCCAGATCACTTGAAGGTAATAATCCTGATATGGAATGTTATTCAATGTCCAGTTTGCAGTGGAGGTCCAGTTAGTATTTGCATCTATTTCTAATAGTTCATCTTTTTTCCAATTTTTCACCTGGAGCCCAAAAACCCATGTGCTATCTTGATTGGCCGATAAACGTACTGGCTGAATGTCATTTTTCAATGTGAGATAAACCATTAATTTTCCCGTGCCCCCAAATGCTTCTTGCATTTCTGGTGTGATGGAAAACTTAAAAGACATGTCTCTTTGATGTTGTCCAAAAGACAAAAATGAGAAGAAAAAAATTAGTAGAAAAGTTAGTGCTTTAGTCATATCTGTATAAATTAATAATAAAGTGATTGTATAAGATTAGTACTCTTTCCTAAAAGCTAGCAGGCCATTGACCAACAATGACATTTAACAAATACGCACCTATTACTCTAAGGATCTATTAACAAGCTAGAACTAACATTCAATTTATATGTTGATGGCAAACGTTTTACTGTTTTAAAATTTTATAAGTGTTTATTTGTGTTCCATTTTTAATACAAAAAACATACATTCCACTCGTTAGGAAACTTAAATCTATGGTTTTACGATTGGTAAACTCTTCAACTTTTAGGAGTTGCCCGGTTGAGCTATAAATAGTCAAGATAGATTCCGTTTCCAACCCGTTATCTAATCTAATGTCCACTTTGTCTTTAGTAGGGTTAGGATAAATAGTAATGCTATCTCCCAACAGGTAGGGATCGGTTGAAAGCAGGCTATTATCTAAACGTGCAATTCGATTGATAGAATTGCCATTGTAGGTAGTGAAATTGCCTCCAATTAGAATTTTTCCGTCTTGCTGCACATATGTTTCATGTACAAAATCATTTGGCCCTAAACCAATATTAAAAGAGGTGTCTATTGTACCGTCGTGGTTAATTTTGGCAATATAATTACTGGTAACTTGGTCGTAGATACTGAAACTACCATTTATAATGTATTTGCCGTCATCAAGTATAGCAATATCAAAAATGGTATAAATACTTCCGTTCTGCGGTATATTGTACGAATCAAAAGTGGGATCTAATGTGCCGTCATTGTTCAACCGGGCGACGTTATACCTAATAATATTACTATAATCATCAAAAGGGCCAGAAATCATTATTTTACCGTCTTGTTGCGTTTTGATGTCGTAAATATAATGTTCCTCATCTCCGTTAAAACTCGTGTCGAGTGTGCCATTTTGAAGGTACCTTCTGAAGATTCGGTATTGATTACTGGTTTCATCATTCTGCCCAGCAATAAGTATTTTCCCGTCGGGCTGCACATCCATAGCCCGAATCCCAGTGACCGGAGGCAAATTTAAATTAAAGGAAGTATCTAAACTACCATTAGGATTCAATCGCGCAACAGCCTCCCTTGGAATGTTACCAATTTGATTGAATATCCCAGCGATAATAATTTTTCCATTGTTGAGGACTACTACCTTATTGATCCAACCATTTATAGTAGCTCCTGGGAAATTAAATGTGGCATCCAAGCTCCCGTTTTCATTGAGCCGTTTAATATAGGACGGAGAACGGCCTACCACCACAATTTTATTATCATTTTGCACAAAGATGTCATTGACAATAGGAAAATTTATCACAGCGCCAAAACTAGTGTCGGTAGTTCCATCTACATTCAGTCTCTTAATATTATTATTATTGCTTCCAAACGAACCTCCTATAAGAATTTTATTGTCATTCTGTTCCGCAATTGAGATGACAGAATTATTGAGATTGACGTATGGATTGAAAGAATAATCTAATTGCCCATCTTGACATAGCACAGAAGTACTAACTAATGATAAAAAGAATCCCAAAATATTTTTCATGACTTTTTTGCTTTTCTCAATTGATTACCAACGACACTTTAATGATCTAAAAATAACCATTAATTTTACATATCTTAAGTTTGACTTCATTTAAACTTAGGACAATAGCGCAAATCAAGCTTGCTTTAAAAGACCAATTCTAGACTTTGATAACAAGGAAACCCGCTCTTTCTTTTACTATTAAATATGTAGTTCTCTCTATAAGTACAGGGTCGGTGCGTCTATAGATTTTGTTTTCAAAATCGGTACGGAGCTTCTTATAGGATGCTAATGATGAAAGTAGTTGACTCTTTTCTAGATCAATCTTAGAAATAAGTTTAAAGAAACTTTTAATGTTTCTAGTAGTAACATCAGGTCACGATCCCCATAACATAAGGATTGTGGTGTTCTCGCTTTCGCGAAAGCGATATCTCAACAAAGTCTGCAGCATCTTAAAATTATGTAAAATTCTGTGATCTTCCTTGGAATACCAAGGCAATTTTGAATTCAAGAAGTCCTAGGAAATGGAGGAGAAATAAAATCAGAATTATCAAATCACAGCTAATTCCTTGCTGCTTTGAACTCACTTCCCTCATACCATTTTGGAAAATAATCTTCATTTCCTAATTTCAATCCAACTTGATATAACAATTGCAAGTCCAATTGAATACCACTTAGGTCTGTGGTTTCGGGAGTATACTCGTCTGATGGTTGGTGGTATTTATTTAAGTTGTAGTCCTCATTGAGTATTTTTATCTCTTCAATACTTTTGTCAAAGCCTTCATAAGTACCGCTAGCATACAAAGCAGGTATTCCAATTTTAGCAAAATTAAAATGGTCTGACCTGAAGAAATATCCTTTTTCTGCTTCTGGATCAGGAATAATGTACCTGCCTTGATCTTTAGCTGCTGCTTTGGCATATTCATCCATTTCGGACTGACCATAACCGGTAATGGTTAAATCTTTCATTTTGCCAGGGCTATAAAAAGCGTCCATATTAATATTGGCTACTGTTTTTGTCGGTTCAAAAATAGGGTATGAGGCATAATAGGAGGAGCCTAATAGACCTTGCTCTTCACCTGTAAGTGCTATAAATACGATAGAGCGTTTTGTAGGGTCACTTTTTTGGAATGCTTCTGCAATGGCTAGTAGTCCAGCAGTTCCAGAAGCGTTGTCTACCGCTCCGTTATAGATAGAATCACCATCTACAGCTTTACCAATCCCTAAATGATCCCAGTGTGCCGAGTAGATGATGAATTCATCTTTCTGATCCGTACCCGGTATCATGGCCACTACATTTTTAGAAATATCTTTTTTAATGTTATTCTGAATACCAACCGAAACACTTAAGTCTAACGGAATAGGTGAAAAACTTTTACTGTGCGCCATAGCTTTATAATCCTGTCCCTTCATGACTGATATATCGAACATTTTTTGGGCACTCTCTCCACTTATCCAAGATTCTACATCTAAAAGTGGTAAATCACTTTCGATAACCAATTTTGCACCACTCCAACTCGACTCAATCACGTTCCAGCCATAAGAAGCTGGCTCCGTATCATGAATGATGATTACTCCAGCTGCTCCTTGGCGTGCTGCTTCTTCATATTTATATGTCCAACGACCGTAATAAGTCATTGCGTTTCCTTTGAACAAGGTGGAGTCTCCTGATTTAAAACCCGGATCATTGATCAATACAACAGCCGTTTTTCCTTCCCAGTCCACTCCTTCATAATCGTTCCATCCATATTCAGGAGCAACAATCCCATAACCGGCAAACACAAGTTCGGAGTTTTTAAGACTCACTTCAGGCACTGTTTTATTAGTGGTAGCAACAAAATCTTTTAAATAGGATAAATCAAAACGTTCCTTTTGGCCGGTAATCGTCATGGTTTCAGAGGGTGTTCCTGTGATCTCTACCAAGGGCACATCTTGAAAATAGCTATCCCCATTTCCTGGTAAAAGGCCTAATTTTTCAAACTCCTCTTTTAAATAATTCACTGTTTTGACTTCGCCAGCCGTAAATGGCTTTCTTCCTGAAAACTCATCTGATGCGAGCCGTTCTATATGTTGTTTGATCGTTGTTTGATCTACTGCAACTGCATTGGTATTCTTATCTTTTTCACAGCTGCTGAAAAGCGCTGCTATTAGTAAGATTGCTAAATAATTTTTCATCGATTGTAATTTAAATTGAACCTAAAGTGAAATAACCACATCTACCTCATTTACAAAAGATAGCGTGTAAAAAGATACTACATTTAAATGTAACACAGGGCTGATTTTTTATTCAACTATGGAGCTCTCCAAACCAAGTTTATGCAGGTTTAGTTTACAAAAAGACTTTCTAATAGAACACAAGCCTCTAGATCTGTCATTTATTTGGCCTGTTTTACTCTTCCGTAGTTCTTAAAGGAATAGCTCCTCTAAAAGTAGGATCTCTATTTACTTTTAGACAGCAGGTATTTCATCCCTATAAAGAAAAATAAAAGTATAGGAATCGCAAAAACAAAGTACATACCAAAATTTTTCACCCCAAGATAAGCGAGTAAAAACACAACGGGAACTCCAATAATGGCCAACAATTTGTTTTTGTTCATTGATCTAAGTTTTAAAATCTTGTAGATTGCCCATCCTTTTTTATCACTTCATTCAAATTCTTTGCTTGTGGGGAAAACATGCTGAGGAGCAATGGCTTAAAATGGAACTTTTATAGCAGCTACTTAACCTATTGATGCCTTAATAAGTCTATGACCTATGACCTCCCGTCAAAGTAAACGAATCAACAATATTTATTCAAATATAGCCAATTTACAATCATTCATCCCTAAGGAGTACTCGCACTCACCTGAAGCGTTTTCCCGTTATAGAATTTATGGCCCGTCAGTGCAAAATCCATTATGTAACTCGCCATTTCGGTTGCCGTTAAGGGAGCTTTATAGCCTGGAAATGCTTCTTCTAACATCTCGGTTTGTACCGCTCCTAGAGCAAGCGTGTTGAAGGATGGCCCGTTTTCTTTGTACTCTTCAGCTAGGAGTTCAAATAAGGTGATGACAGCTGCTTTGGCACTGGAATAAGCAGCAAGCCCAGGAAATTTAGCACTTCCTTGAATACCTCCCATAGAACTGATAGCTACCACATGAGTATGCTTATTCATAGCCGGCATTAAAGCTTGGGTCAAAGATGCTACTCCGAAAACATTTACCGCATAACATTGCTGAAAATCTGCTGGAGTGAGTTCTTCAAAAGGCTTGTTCACTAACATTCCTGCGTTGTGAATCAAAATATCAATGCGATCCCATTTATCTAGTATATTCTTAGCGGCTTCATCTATACTGGACTGCTCACTCAAGTCGGTGGAAATCGCGTGTATCGAATTCTTTTCTAGGGCTTGGATGGAATCTATCTTTCGCGAAAGCGCTACCACCTCATGTCCGGCATTTGCTAATAACTGAGCGAGTTCAAATCCGATCCCGCGACTGGTTCCTGTAATGACTATTCTTTTACTCATTGGTACTAGGTGTTAATTTCAATTGTTCTGCGTTCACAACTTTAAAGATTCCCGGCATCACCGCATCAACTAATTGCGCCATATGAATCGTATTTACTTGAGAAATATCATCTCCTACTTGATGGTAGTGATCAAAATTGGTAAAGTCAAAGGTGCTAAAGGTTTGTGATGGTACCTTAAATTCTTGAAAAAACGCATAGTTATCTGATCTCATAAACAAGTTTAATTGTGCTGCCTGATCTAACTTTCCAGTCACTACACGGTCTTTATTTGCCTCGTTAAAAACAGCCGCCATATCAGAAGTATCATGACCAGTAAGATATGCGATATACGGTCGGTTTACCATAGGCGTACCCGTCATTTCAAAATTGAGCATGGCCACTACATTCACTCCTTCTTTTTTCATACGCTGCGCCAAATGTTTGGAACCTAATAAGCCTTTTTCTTCTGCAGAGAAAAGTGCAAAAACAACCGTTCTTCTATTGAAATCTAACTTTCTAAAATTTGCTGCAATAGCGAGTACTGTTGCTGTTCCTGTGGCATTATCATTAGCACCGTTTGCAATACTGTCGCCTGCAACAGCCTGTATCATCCCTATATGATCATAATGTGCTCCTATAACTATTACCTCATCCATTAAACTCTTATCAGTCCCAGGAATCATAGCGACTACATTAAAGGCTTCTTGTCCTTTAACTTCAAAATGATCCATATACGACCCTCGGTAAGGTAAAATACCTATCTGAGAAAAACGCTCCGAAAGATAAACAGCTGCTTGTTCTATTCCTTCAGATCCTGTATCACGACCTTTTAATTCATCACTGGCTAAATATTCTACATCTAACGCGATTTGAACCGCACTGGCTTTAGGCATCTTAATTTCTGTGAGTTGGCTCATATTATCAAGGGCCTGACTCATCTTGTCGATTCCCTTGGAAGAACTACAAGCACTTAGAATTGCTGCAATGGATAGAAGTAATAGTGTTTTTTTCATGATGGTTGTTTAAGTGAAGTAAAGATAATATATAGACTTTATTTAAAGGAAGTAATTAGATGTGGTTTTGAATGAAACTACTTTACTTATCCCAACGGCCAAAAGCAGTCCTTTAGCACCGTGAAAGTTGAAATTTTTCGGCAAGCAATCTTAATAGGCTAAGAATTTCCTGAACTCTTTATAGCCGGAACTGCCTTCCTAAAGTACTTCGAGAATGGAAATAAAAAAAGCCAAATCTCTCGATTTGGCTTTTGTTTAAAACTATAAATTAAAATGTTATACGTACATCACAATAGGGTTTTCAATATAAGACTTAAAAGTTTGTAAAAAAGCAGCTCCTGTTGCTCCATCTACGGTTCTGTGATCACAAGCAAGTGTGATTCTCATCACGTTACCCACAACGATCTGTCCCTCTTTTACTACTGGCTTTTGTACAATCGCCCCTACAGACATTATGGCGCTATTAGGCTGATTGATGATAGAAGTAAACTCTGTTATACCGAACATTCCTAAATTAGAAATGGTGAACGTGCTTCCTTCCATTTCTTTAGGTTGTAATTTCTTGTTACGTGCTTTACCAGCAAGTTCTTTTACTTTAGCGCCTATTTGTTGCATACTCATCTGGTCTGCAAACGGCAACACGGGTACTAAAAGTCCATCCTCTACCGCTACAGCAACTCCTATATGGATATGCTTTGCAATAATCGTGTTCTTTTCTGTCCACTGTGTATTTACTCTAGGATGCACTCTCAAAGCCATTGCTGCTGCTTTGATCACCATATCATTAAAGCTGATCTTAGTATCTGGCAATTCATTAATTGCTTTTCTACTTGCGATCGCATTATCCATATCCAGATCAAGACCTAAATAATAGTGAGGTGCCGTAAATTTAGATTCTCCAAGGCGTTTTGCAATCGTCTTACGCATTTGCGAATTAGGAACTTCTTCAAAAGTTTCTGTTCCTACAGACACGAATGAACTTGCAGCAGCAGCAGCAGCAGGAGCAGCAGCTTTAGCAGTGCTAGGTGTAAAACTTTCTATATCGCTTTTTACAACACGACCATTCTCTCCAGATCCAGTTACTTGACCTAAATCAATTCCCTTTTCTTCTGCCATTTTCTTAGCTAATGGAGATACAAATATTCTTCCTCCTGTCGCATTTGAAACAGTTGGAGATGATGCTATTGGGGTCTCTTTAGCAACTTCTTCTTTCTTCTCTGCTTTGGGAGCTTCTTTTTTATCTTCTGCCTTAGCTTCTTTATTAGGAGCAGCTGATTTTTCCATGCTTATTCCAGAAATATCAGTTCCTTTAGGACCTATGATAGCAAGAAGTGAGTCCACCTTAGCAGTTTCTCCTTCTTGAATTCCTATCTTTAACAAGATACCTGAATTGAAAGATTCAAATTCCATAGTAGCTTTATCGGTCTCGATTTCTGCAAGGATATCGCCTTCTTCTACTTGATCCCCTTCTTTCTTCAACCAGGAAGCCACGGTTCCTTCTTCCATAGTATCACTTAAGCGTGGCATATTTATAATAACCACACCTTCTGGAAGTTCTGAATCGTCACTTGCTTCTTTTTTACCTTCAGAAGATGCTTCTGCCTTTTGGTCGGACTTGGTATCTTCCTCAGAGTCTGAAGATGCAGCGCCTTCTAGTAAACTAGAAATATCTTCTCCTTCTTCTCCTATGATACACAATAGTTGATCTACAGGAGCTGTTTCTCCTTCTTGAACACCTATGTGTAATAATGTACCATTTTGAAAGGATTCAAATTCCATGGTAGCTTTATCGGTTTCAATTTCGGCTAGGATATCTCCTTCTTCAACTGTATCTCCTACTTGTTTCAACCACGCTGCAACAACACCTTCTTCCATGGTGTCGCTCAATCGTGGCATGTTAATTACCTCTGCCATGAATTATAGTTTTGCTGGTAAAAATGGATAATCTTCTTGCTCATATACGGCGTCGTACATCACATTCTTTTCTGGGAATGGAGAATCTTCTGCAAACTTCTCACATTCTGCTACTCGTGCTTTAACGCGCTTAGCTGTAACTTTAAAATCTTCTTCCGTCACATTGTGGTCCTTCATCAAACGTTCTTTAATCTGAGTGATAGGATCTATTTTTTGATATTCGGCTACTTCGTCTTTTGTTCTGTATTTTTGAGCATCACTCATAGAATGACCTCTGTATCTATAGGTCTTTAATTCAAGAAATGTAGGTCCTCCACCTGAACGAGCTCTTTCAATTGCTTCATGCATCGCTTCAGCTACTTTTTCTGGATCCATAGCGTCTACTGGTCCACAAGGCATTTCATAACCTAATCCTAGCTTCCATATATCGGTATGGTTTGCCGCACGAGCTACACTAGTACCCATGGCATACCCATTGTTCTCCACACAAAACACTACTGGAAGGTTCCAAAGCATGGCCAGGTTAAAAGCTTCATGCAACGCACCTTGACGTGCCGCTCCATCTCCAAAAAACGTAAGCGTTACTGCATCTACTCCA
Organism: Nonlabens sp. Ci31; assembly: GCF_012974865.1. NCBI lineage: Bacteria > Pseudomonadati > Bacteroidota > Flavobacteriia > Flavobacteriales > Flavobacteriaceae > Nonlabens > Nonlabens sp. Ci31. The sequence continues at coordinate 552,958 of NZ_CP043633.1, forward strand.
TGGTATTTATCACCGAAAGCTATTCCAGCTCCCAGAGGAATCTGTCCCCCTACAATACCGTGACCGCCGTAAAAACGATGTTCTTTAGAGAAAATGTGCATGGATCCACCTAGACCTTTAGAAGTCCCAGTTGCTTTTCCAAAAAGCTCTGCCATTACTCGTTTAGGGTCCACGCCCATTCCTATAGGCTGTACGTGATTACGGTAAGCAGTGATCATTTTGTCTTTAGTCAGGTCCATGGCGTGCAAGGAGCCCGCAAGTATGGCCTCCTGGCCGTTGTACAGGTGCAAAAATCCGCGTACTTTTTGTTGGATATAGACTTGGGCTAATTTATCCTCAAACTTTCTCCAGAAAAGCATTTCCTCGTACCAGTTGAGTAAGACGTCTTTAGTGACTTTTTTCATGTAATTGCTTGTTAAGTAGTCCGCTTTCGCGAAAGCGGAACGTAAAGATCAAATATAAAGATCATATCCCAACTTTAGACAAAGCGATGAGCAAAAATAGACGAAAAAACACTAAGGAAAAACCTATTTTATGGTTAAAATAACACGCAAACGTTATAGATATTTCTTATCAAAAACAAGTGGCAGTAAATCGCGTAGGGAATGAGACTTCAAAACCTTACCTGCAGCGCCCATAAAATAGAGCTCGATATCATTATCTTGATTGTTCTCATACTCGGCAATAGATTGCCTACAAGCACCACATGGCGGTACTGGTTTGTGAAAAGAATCATCTTTAGGACTTGCAGTAATAGCCATCTTTAAAACAGCAACACCTGGGTATTGTGCTCCAGCTGCAAAGATTGCGACACGTTCTGCACAGAGTCCCGAAGGATAAGCAGCGTTCTCTTGATTGTTACCGGTAACGATCTCGCCATTGTCTAATAACAAAGCACAACCTACAGTAAAATTAGAATAAGGCGCATAAGCGCGATGTCGGGCTTTTATAGCCAGTTCCATTAAAGAGACGTCATTTGCAGCCAGCTCTTCTTTGTTGTCGTAGACCTCTAAAGTCGCATGTAATTCTAGCTTTTTAATGATCTAGTATTCTGTAAATTCATCACCAAAATTAAAGGTGAGACCAAATCTTAAAGTTCCTTCTAGCGGACTGTTGATACGGCTCGTAGAAAACAAATAAGAAAGATCAATATTGATTTGTGAGAATTGAAATCCCGTACCTAATGCTAAGAATTTTCGAGCTCCTTTATCGTCTGATTCATTGAAATACCCCATACGCATTGCAAAAGCATCATTATAGGTGTATTCTACTCCTAATGCCCAAGTGAATTCTCTAAGCTCTTCACTAAAACCCCCTGGGGCATCACCAAATGATTGAAACATTCCAGTGATAAAGGTAACATCATCGTCTTGACCACTAATGATTTCCCTATCAACACCATTCATGTTTTCATCATTAGATTCTCTAATAGGTGGTGTAGGAACCAGTAATTTATTCACCTCAGCGGTCACTCCTATTTTACTAAAACCGTCGTTGAGAATAAAATCAAATCCTCCACCTAAAGCCATGTTTGTAGGAATAAAGTTTTCCTGTCCTCCAGCGTCGTAAGATACTTTAGGGCCTATATTACTAATGTTAAAACCACCTCTCCAGCGACCATTAAAATTATCGTAAGCCTCTTCTTCAGACTGATAATAACCTGAAACATCCACTCCAAAACTATTTGCGGCAGTGGCATCACTGTCCACGCCTTGTATACGCAAATCAGATCTTAAAAAACGACCCGTTACCGCCATAGCAAACTGTTCACTTAATTTGAGAGAATAAGTACCGTCTAAGATAAATTCGTTAGGGTTTTCTTCTCTACCAGGATCTGCTGCGTCTTGACGCAATGTGATAGAACCCAAAGAGAAATACCTTAAACTACCTGCAAAAGCACTTTGCTCGTTGATTCTATTAGAATAAACTAATTGTGCAATGGCGATATCATCCACAAGGTTTCCTAAATAAGGAGTGTAGGCAATTCCAAATTTGTGTTGACTGTTGCTAAAGGCATACTTAGCAGGATTCCACTGTTGTGACCAGGCATCTGGACTAGTAGCAACCCCCATATCTCCCATTCCGGCAGCTCTAGGATCTCCAGCAATTCTTAAAAAAGGCAGCGCTGTGGTTATTACTCTGGTATCGTTATCCTGAGCCTTGCTCAAGCTAGGAATTACAAATGTTACTACTACAAAAAGTAAAAATATCTTCTTCATTAATAAATTTTATGGGATCGCAAATATATGTTAATCCATATTATTATAAAATAACGAGCTTTTCAATCTTGCTCGCTGACTTGTTAGTTAACGTAGATTTTACGGTAATCTTATACACATAAACTCCTTTTCCTAATCGTTGACCAAAATCATCTCTACCATCCCAAGTAATTTCTCGAGAGGTGAAACCGGTTGTCGTAAGATTCTGATTCTTACTCCATACTACCTTTCCACTTATAGTCATTACTTGTACTTGAACATCAAGCGGCTCAAAAGGTCGGTTGTGATTGAACCAAAACTCTGTGTAGGTAGTAAACGGATTGGGATAATTCAAAACCCTAGTCAGCTCCACTCCATCAGATTCTGAAACAACAAATTGAACCTCATTCATTGCGCTGTTGTTATAAGTGTCCCAAGCAGTTACTTTTAAGGTGTGTAATCCTGGCTCTATATCTCTTAAAGGGAAAAATACTTTTCCTTTAGTAAAATCATCCTCATCGGCTTCGTAATAATCGTTCAATATAAACGGATTGGTTTCATCTCCATCTAAAATCCCCGTGATGTCATGGCCTATACCACTTGAGGTATTGATACCGCTATCATCATTTAAAAACGCTAATAAAAAAGGATCGCTATCGGTGATACCGCCAGAAACAAAGTTGGTATCGTTCATAAACAAACCTACTTCTGGACCTATATCATCTGCAGGAGCATTGCGGTTAATACCTCCTATTTGCAGGTCTTGAGAAAAGCCGTTTTGATCTTCTGCAAGGTTGGTTCTTTTGGCGTAGAAGGAAACTCGTCCAGCGCCTATCGGGATTTGTGTATCTCGAGGCATGATAAAATCAAATTCAAATTGGCCATTAGTGATCGTTGCTTGGCCTCTAAACAAAGCTTCCCCCAACTGATTGAATTGCAACCTGATAACAGCCCCTGGCGGAGAGCCCGAACCAGTTTGCTCCCTGGTATTATCATTTGCCAGTGTTTCCCGACTGATGTCTTTATCAAATACGGTTACAAACAAAGTACCCTCATAATCATTGATACGTGTACCAGATAAAGTTTGCACCTCACCCCCTAAAGTCACTCGGTCCAAAGCTCTAAGCACGTCTGTATTGGTCGCAACCGGATTTCCATTTACGGAGTTCAATACCACACGAGGTTTAGGGAAAGCTAGTTTTAAAGCAGGATCACCTACAAACGCTATAACCCGACGAGTAGAATTAGACTGAAAACGAGGATCTGTTTTAGAAAGTCTCAAAGCCTCGGCCATAGAGACAGGCTCTACATTATTATAACTGAATAAATATTCATCTATAATATTATTAAATCCCGCACCTACATTTACAAAAATCAATCTGTTGGTCCCCACAGAGGCAATTGCACCACCTTGCGGATTCAAATATGTCAACTCCCCACCACTTACTCGCAATGGATTATCATAACGGGTAAATTCACAAGTAACTGTTATAAATAAAGGAAGTGTATTTGGGTTCCGCAGATTTTCTACCAAGGATTGCGTTATCACAAATTCTCTTGCTAATCCATCTTCATTTCCATGACCAAAATAATTGATCACCAAAGAACCTTGTTCAAAAGCATCTCTAATATCATTTACCGCATCAGGATATTTAGGACCACCCGCTGTACTGAATTGCTGGTAACTATCCAATAGGATTTTATTGATATTGTAATCTGGACGGTTTAAGAAAATCTCATCACCTAAGGCATTTACATTTTCTTGTAAAATACCATCAGAAGCGATGTCTACATCGTCTCCTATCAGCGTGATATTGTTCCTCCATTTATTAAAAGCAGGCTCTGCTGTATAACTAATTACCTTGTCTACCATTTCCCTAGCTTCTTGTAGATCACTCACGATCATACGACCTACGGCAATATCCATTAAATCATTTGCTACTACATTACCCTCTCCATCATCCATAAAAACAAAAAAGTCATCTGTACAAAAGGAAGTGGTTAAAGAAGTACTCTCTGCCGAAAAATAGGACGGCACAATATTATCACGCACTCTAATTCTGTCCTTATAATCATAACTCGCATCACCGAAGAGATTCAAAAATTGAATCCTATTTGCTGGCGAAGAAGCGTTGTCATAAATGTAGCGTACAAAATTTCTAATCGCACTGATATCTTGCCTTCCTTCTGAGAACTCATTATAGATTTCTTGCAAGGTTACCACTTTAGTATTGAGATTGCTTTCAGTGATGTGATAGTTGGCCAGTCGTTGTGCCTCAGATCGCAAAAATTGTGGGGTTACAATGAGGTAATCGATATCGCTAAAGTTTCCAGAACGATCATCAAAGATAGTCCCCTTTAAATTTTGATTTGCGACACGGCTGTTACTTATAGAAACTACATTGTAGTAATCAGTAGCATCAACAGCCAGATATTCTTTGGCCTCACCGGCGGTATCCACAAAAGAAAAAGCAGCACTTTGAGCCGTATTAGAAACCTTACGTACGTTATAAGGGTCTGTAATATCCCAAATCTCATTGATCTCTGAAGCATTTGAGAATTGGTATGCTACCACCCCTGCTTGAGAAGTCGCATTAGGAACAGTAAACCTAAACTGTTTCCCCACCCCAGTGAGACTTTGCGGCACTTCAAGACCTATATAATCAAGATACCCAGAAGCACCTGGGTTTCCGTTATTTTCGTAAGAAAGACTAACTGTTACAGCACTTGAATTGATATTAGCACTGTTATTAAAAAAAATAGCACGACTTGCAGCACGTATGTTTTGGCCGGCTATTCCAGAGAGATTGGAGCTTCCTATGGTTTGCCCATTCACGTTAAATGACATAGAAGTAGCATTATCTGCTACGGCACCCGTAGCGATTCTAATTCTTGCTGGTAGCGTACTGATTACATTTTCAAATTCAAATTCAAAAGACTGCTCGGGCTCAAAATCAAAACGCTCTCCATACCAGATACGACCTATGGAGGCAATATTTCTTTCATCTACCTCGTAGTGCTGTTTTGCGTAATAATAGTCATAAGTAATCGCAGCCACACCAGTAGGTTGAATAAGAGGCAAGATACGTTTCCCTGCCACACCATCTGCGGTGATGTAATAATAAGAATCGTCTGTATATGGATTGATAAAACTATCATTTTCTGATACATAATCAGAATCTGTAGCGGTACCGTAAAAGAAAATTTGGTCATTCCTATCAAAACGACCGTCAGTAGCACCGGTTACCGTTATAGCAATCTCTGGCGGGTCGTAAAACTGCTCATCACTATTGACCAATGGCAAGGATTTACCACCATGACCATATATTTTAATTCGAGCAGGGTCCATCCGACTCACATCTATTCCTAAGTTAGAAAGAAAAGAGCTGTTGATGCGGTTCACTCCTGTTTTATCTACTTTGAATCGGTACCAATCTCCAGAGGCTAATATAGAGTTGCCAAAACTCGCATTCTTGGCCCGAGCAGTAAATGGGGAAAATTCATAGGTATAATTAAACGACAGTACCTTTTTGAACTGATTTCCTTCTTTATATATGGGAGAGATATTCAGTTGAGCATAGTTACGCTTACGCGAAAGCGCATTTCTCAAAGTATATTGTAACCTATTAGGAATTAGTGAACGATCCAGCTGCCCTAATTCTGAACTGCTGATGTTTTGAGTTCTTAAATTGGTGATATTGACAGAAAATTCGTTCACTCGTTGATTGACCTGGAAACTTTTAGACCAAAGTAACTCTTCACCGTTAAAAATATTATTTTGGTTAAAAAAAGGGACCTCCAACTGCTGATTGCCTATATCAAAAGATGTAAATCCACGCCATTCAACTAACTCGCTACCACTCTGGGCAAGAGCCACACCGCTTAAAAAGAAGATTATATAAGATAAAAAATGCCTCATCGATAGTTTAACGGTCCTTACGAGTAATTAGTATGTAAATAATATTCACAAAGTTTTATGAAATCGAATAATAAACCCCTTTCGTCGACGTTTAATATGCTTGAACGACAAATGTAATGCGAATAATGTTAATTAATGCTTTCGTATTTGAGGGAAATAATTATATTGCGATTCATTTTTCAAAACAAATTCCTAAAATGAAGAAGTACTTTGCAGTAAAAGCAGTCTTTGCTCTCTTCGCCAGTGCGGCGATGCTGAGTTGTGGTGGTGGAAACGATTACACCAATACATCTCGTGGAACCGGTTGGGACGTAACGGGTAAAAACGGATTTGAATTAAACACTAACTACAAAGAGCAGGACACTGGCCCTGGTCTTGTATTTATAGAAGGTGGTACGTTCACTATGGGTCGCGTAAAAGATGACCCTATGCACGATTGGAACAATACTCCTAATCAACAGCACGTACAATCATTTTATATAGATGAAACCGAGGTGACTAACGGAATGTATTTAGAAATGTTAGAATACATCAAAGCGGTTTTTCCACCAGAAGATGAAGAATACCGTAATATTTATAACGGAGCCGTTCCTGACACACTCGTTTGGAGGAACCGTTTAGGTTATAACGAAGAGATGACGAAGAATTACTTACGTCATCCTGCTTACCAAAACTATCCTGTTGTAGGTGTTACATGGATCCAGTCTGTTGAATTTGCCAACTGGAGAACAGAACGTGTCAATGAGCTTATCCTCAACGAACAAGGTTATACAGGTAAAGATGTTTTATCTACAAGAGACGCATCAAAAACCTTTAACACAGAAACCTATTTAAACGCGCCTATCCTAGCTTACGGAGGAGATTCTACCCTAACTAAAGGAGGGAAAAGATCTGTTTCATTACAAAAAAAGAAAGAGGCAAGAGCCGCTAAAGACAGTACAGAGGTGAAAGGCCTTTACGTAACAAGAAAAGACGGTATTATTTTACCTGGCTATAGATTACCTACTGAAGCAGAGTGGGAATATGCGGCTTTAGGTTTAGGAAGCATACGTGAATACAATTCTTACCGAGGTAGAAAGAAATACCCTTGGGATGGACAGTATACCAGAAGCGGAAAACGCAAAACTAGAGGTGATCATTTAGCCAATTTTAAACAAGGTGATGGAGATTACGGTGGTATTGCCGGATGGAGTGATGACGGTGCAGATATTACTGCTCCTGTAAAATTCTATGAACCTAACGATTTTGGTGTTTATGAAATGGCTGGAAATGTATCTGAATGGGTTGCTGATGTTTATCGCCCTATGATAGATGATGAGTTCAATGACTTTAACTACTACCGCGGTAACGTTTATACGAGAAATAAAATAGGTAAAGATGGAATGATCGCTATAGTAAGTACAGATTCTATCCCTTATGACACACTAAGCAACGGTAAATTGATTGCTCGCGCTTTCCCAGGAGAGATCCAACAAGAAGCTGTAGATGCTGATGAGACCTACTTAAGGACCAATTTTGATAGAAGTGACAACCGTGATTTCCGTGATGGTGATGCACAGTCTACAAAATATTTTGCATCAGATGAAAAAGCACAAAACGATCCTAGTAACAGAATGTACAATTCTCCTAATCACACGGTCAGTATCGACTCATTAGGCAATTTAGATCGTCAGTATGACACAAACTCCAATAGAACTTCCCTTATCAACAACGAAGTAAGAGTTATCAAAGGTGGTTCCTGGAGAGACAGAGCCTACTGGTTAGATCCAGCAGCACGAAGGTCTTACCCTCAAGATATGGCAAAGGATGACTTAGGTTTCCGTTGTGCGATGTCAAGAGTTGGCTCTAAAGCTAAAAAGACAAAAACTCCTCGATAATTAAAACGAGTACTTTTATAATTATAAAGAAGCCCTTATTTTTAAGGGCTTTTTTAATACCCAAAAAATGAACTTTTATGATCGACCTGCTTCATCAAATATTCCTTAGCTCTACTGGAGTAAATACAGACACCCGAACTATAGAAAAAGGACAAGTATTCTTTGCCCTTTCTGGGGAAAATTTTGACGGTAATCTTTATATGGAGGAAGCTCTTAAACAAGGAGCTGTTCATGCAGTAAGTAACGATTCAAAATGGGATAAAGATGATAGGGTTACCGTTGTAAAAGAGGTGCTACAATGTTTACAGCAACTCGCAACATTTCACAGACACCATATCAATATACCTATAATAGGATTAACTGGTAGCAATGGTAAAACGACTACAAAAGAACTCATACTGTCGGTTTTATCGACTCAGTTCAACGTAAAAGGAACAGAAGGAAACCTCAACAATCATATAGGTGTGCCTCTTACCCTACTGTCATTTAACTCTAGTCATCAAATAGGTGTTGTAGAAATGGGAGCCAACCATCCCAAAGAAATAGCTGCTTTATGTGAGATTGCACAACCTAATTTTGGTCTAATTACTAATTATGGCAAAGCCCACTTAGAGGGTTTTGGAGGTGTAGAAGGTGTTAAAACCAGTAAAAGCGAGCTCTATGATTTTTTAAGAAAATCCAAGGGCACCGCTATTATTGGAAGATGGGACCCAGAACAGATCGTAAGATCAGTTGGAATTCAACAAGTATTTACCCCTGAAAACACCAGTTTATATCAGGAAACACCCTTTATTACATTTATCACAGAAGGCAACTTGATTAAAACACATCTTACAGGAGTATATAATTATCACAACGCGCTCTTTGCATTCACAATGGGGCTTATAATGGATATGAAGCTAGAAAACATTGTTGAAGGAATAAAAAGTTATGTACCCAGTAATAATCGATCTCAAATTATTGAAGTAGGGAAAACAAAAATCATTCTCGATGCCTATAATGCAAATCCAAGCAGTATGAAGGTGGCTATAGAAAACCTAGCAATACAAGAATACCCTCATAAAGTAGCTGTATTAGGAGACATGTTTGAACTAGGAGAATACACCTTAGAAGAGCATCAAAACATCACCAAACTAGCAGAGGATTTAAAAATAAATGACATTTTCCTAATAGGAGAGCATTTTAGCAAACCCACAACAAGTTATGCACTACAATTTAAAGGTTTAGATGATTTCTGTAGTTCTTATAAAATACATACTGACAAAGAGCAAGTTATACTGATAAAAGGATCTCGAGGAATGGGATTAGAGCGGCTATTAAAAGACCAAGAATGGCTTTCTTAAAATCTTTTTTAAAAAAAGTAGTAAAAAGCTTTTATCAAATCAATAATTATGTAAATTTGCCACCGCTTACGAGCAAAAGGTACCTTAGCTCAGTTGGTAGAGCAAAGGACTGAAAATCCTTGTGTCCCTGGTTCGATTCCTGGAGGTACCACAAAAGCCCGATCTGAAGATCGGGCTTTTTGTTTTTAAAAAAGGTTTTATTTAATTACGTAATTTGATATTCTTATGATTATAGCGATAGACATAGGTAACACCTCCATCAAGATTGCTGTAATGGATCATTTAAATATTTATAAAGCCAAACGATCCAACCTCAGCAGTTTCACTACCGACTTACAAAACCTCTTAGACATCTATCCAGATATAAATGAAGTGGCACTATGTAATGTGGGTAAATTCCCAAAAGAATTATTACAATACCTCAAAGTAAAATTCCAAAGAGTTTTTGAAGTTAACAGCAGTATACAATTGCCATTTAACAATCATTATCAAAGCTTAACGTTGGGTAACGACCGCATGGCACTAGTCGCTGGAGCACTTTTTTTATCGGGTAAAAATAAGCCTTTACTTGTGATAGACGCTGGTACCTGCGTGACTTATGACTTTATAGACGAAGACAAAAATTACCGTGGTGGTGCCATTTCTCCAGGATTAAGATTGCGTTATGAATCACTCCATAATTTTACGGCAAACCTACCGTTATTAGAACCACAAGAAGTAAAAGAAATAGTTGGAAACACAACTGAAACATCGATTCACAGTGGAGTTATGAACGGATTGAGTTTAGAAATAAAAGGAGTTATTAAGAGCTATAAAAAGTCTCATAAAGATTTAGAAGTATTTATAACCGGTGGTGATAGCGAGCTCTTGATAAAACAACTAAAAAACCGTTTCTTTGCCACGCCTTTTTTGATGCTACAGGGCATCTATAATTTGTACCTATTTAATAAAAACCTATGATCAGAAGTTTAATAATCGCGGTAGTGATTTTAACCAGTTTAAACGGCTTTGCTCAATCGCGCACTTCATCACCCTATTCCTTCTTTGGTTTAGGACAACAAACCTTTAAAGGCACGATAGAAAACCGCAGTATGGGGAGCATGCGTACTTACGTAGATAGTGTCCATATCAATTTAAGAAACCCAGCAGCCTATGGAAACCTTAGGGTAACTACCTATTCACTAGGTGCTGTTCATTCTAAAACGTGGGCTTCTACAGAAACCGAGAGTGATTCCTACGATGCCACAACCATTGAATACGTAAGTATAGGTATTCCTGTAGGTAAAAAAGCTGGTTTCGGCTTCGGTCTTGTACCGTTCAATTCTGTGGGTTATGAAATAGGAAGTATAACAGATGCATTGTATTCTCGATTTACAGGAGAAGGAAGTATCACCAGAGCTTATTTTGGCTTTGGTTATAAATTAACTCCAGAATTAAGTTTAGGTGGAGAATTCAGATACAACTTCGGAGAAGAAACCAACTCTTCCAGTGTTGCAACTAACACCGTCCAATTCGGTACTAATGAAGTTAATGAAACAGATTTCAGTGGTGCCTCCTTTAATTTTGGATTGCATTATCAAAAAATGATCAGTGACGAGCTTGAGCTTCAAGCAAGCGCAGTATACAGTCCAGAAAGTAATTTAAATGCAAAAAACGAGCGTACCTTATCTGCTTTCTTACTTACCCCAAGCCTTGATGAGAATATTGTAAGTGCTAGAGATACCGAATTTGGTGAGCAAAACCTTAAACTACCTTCCGAATTAACTTTTGGAGTAACTATTGGTCAACCTCTTAAATGGAATTTAGGTGCAGAGTACTCTATTCAGGGTAGTAGTGCCATTAGCTCCAGATCATTTGCACCAGCAGGAACCACATTTAACGATGCTCAATCTTATAGGGTTGGCGGGTTTTATATTCCTAACTATAACAGTATCACAAAGTATTGGGATCGCGTAGTTTATAGAGGCGGAATACGTTATGAAGAGCTAGGCCTTGAAGTGAGTGGGGATGGTATAAATTCTTCAAGTATAAATGAGTTTGGCATATCTTTTGGTTTAGGACTACCTATCGGACGTAGAACTGGTTTTTCAAACGCAAACGTCGGGTTTGAACTCGGACAAAGAGGTACTCAAGATGCTGGACTGATTAGAGAAACATTTTTTAACTTCTCCCTTGGACTATCTCTAAACGACACTTGGTTCATTAAAAGAAAATATAATTAAGAACAATACAAATCATTATTATGAAACTTAAAAATACCCTACTTATAGCCTTAACTGTTTTTAGTTTCGCTTTCGCGAAAGCGCAAGAAGCAGGAGATTGCAATATCATGTTAAGCTTATTTGCAGAAGATGCAAAAGCAAAAAGATATGAAGCGGCATACAAGCAATTAGGACCTTTAATTGAAAAATGTCCTGATCAAAGTGCTGCCATCTACCAGTACGGAGAAATGATTTATGAATACAGATTGAAAAACGAAATAGGTGATGTTAATGAAAATGTAGATGGGTTGATTAAGATGCTTAAAACAGAAGTTACAAAGTATCCAGACTTAGTTAACGTTACTAAGAAAGAAACAGAAATGGTTTCTGTAATGTATAAATACAATATTGGGACTCAAGAAGATCAGTTCAATATCCTGAACAGAGACTTCGACAAAGACAAGGACAACTTTACAGATCCTAAAGTAATGATCACCTACTTTACGCTTGCTGAAAAGCAGTTCGAAGTCGGTCAATTAGATCTACAATTACTTTTTGATATCTATGATAAATTGACAAGTCATATAGAGTCTCTTCAAGACGAAAGATCTAAAGTTGTAGCCGATTTACTGCTAAAACAAGAAACTATTGCTCTTACAGAAAAAGAGGAAAAGACAATCGGGTACCAAGAAGCTAACCTTAAAAATTACAGTATAGTGATGGGTAGTGTAAATGGAACACTAGGAGAACTAGCAGACTGTGAAAAATTAATTCCTTTGTACGATGCAGAGTTTGACATCAATAAAGATAGTAAAGAATGGTTGAGTAACGTGTTGGTTAGATTACAAAAGAAAGACTGTACAGACGCACCCCTTTACATAAAATCTGTAAAAGCATTACACGCCATTAATCCAAGTGCAAAAACAGCGTTAGGACTGGGTAATATCGCAGATAGTACCCAAGAGAAATTTCAATATTGGGATCAAGCCATTGAATTAGGGATAGATAATGATTCCAAAGCCACTATCTATTACAAGAAAGGCAATATCTATAGAGGTCAAGGTCAGTATGGCAGCGCTAGAAGAGAATACCTTAATGCAACTGCCTTAAGACCATCTTTTGGATTACCTTATTTAAGAATTGCAGAAATGATTGCTAAAAGCACCGGTAGCTGTGGATCAAATCCATTTGAGAAAAGAGCTGTTAACTGGGTAGCTGCTCGTTATGCTGAAAAAGCGGCAAGAGTAGATCCTTCATTAAAAAGCAATGCAACAAGAGCTGCAGCGGCATATAACGGTGCTGCACCTGGTAAAAGAGATGTCTTTTCTAACAGTAACTATAATACTGGTGACACCATCACATTTAATTGCTGGGTTGGAGAATCTGTAAGAATACCTAACTTTTAGTGAGGTCATATTTTCACATATTAAAAATCACGATCACGGCACTAGCCGTGATCTATTTTTTAGCATCGTGTGATAATAATCTTAAGGAGATTCAAAAAATGGAAATAGCTTCTAACGAACCTGCAAGTGAAGGAGAAAACATGCTATTAAAACATACCGACAGCGGCAAATTAAAATTAACGCTGCAAGGAAAAAAAATGCTGGACTTTTCTAATGATGAATTCCCATACACGCAATTTCCAGATGGAATAAAAGTAGAAGTCTACGAATACAGAAATAATCAAACAGAGGTAACTACCATTACCGCAAACGCTGGTACTTTGTATGACAAAACCAATTTGGTCGATTTAAAAGGAAATGTAAAAATCATCACCAGTGATGGAAATACCTTTACAGGAGAACAGCTGTACTGGGACCAGACCGCAAAATGGATTTTTACCAACCAACCACCCTTTGAAATTGTTTTGAAAGACCCTAAAACAAAAGAAGAAGTAGGACGTATTACAGCAACTGTTCTGGACGCAAGTGAAGACCTTAAGATTTACCAAGCGAGAAATCCAGACGATACCTTTATATCAAAATCAAAACAATGAGTAAATTTTTTAAATATTTCGAGTATGCTTATTTAATTTTTGCAACCGCTTTTATAATTACTGGCTTTATAGAATTAAGTAAGAACCCCAATCAATCCTATATGCTTTTTGGAATGGCAGCGGTAGCTGTGTTTATGTTCTTCTTTAAGCGACGTTTTCGTCGTAGATTTGAAGAACGCAATAAATAACAATGCTCCTACAGATTCTTATCATCGTTTTAATGCTGGTCTTGAGTGCTTTTTTCTCAGGAATGGAAATCGCTTATGTGTCTTCTAATAAGATCCATATAGAATTAGAAAAACGACAAAATGACTTCATAGGACGCGTACTGCGCAAGCTTACCGTACAGCCTTCTAAGTTTATTATCACCATGCTTATAGGTAATAGCATCTCGCTAGTGATCTATGGATTTGCTATGGAGACGTTAATGAGTGGTTTTTTAGTAGAGGCATTTCCTCAATACTCCGATGCTTTAAATAACCTTCTTACTCAAACCGTTTTTACTACCTTAATAATTCTCCTTACCGCAGAGTTTTTACCCAAAGTGTTTTTCCAAATCTACGCCAATGAATTATTGAAGTTTTTTGCCATTCCTGCCTATATCTTTTTCCTATTCTTCTGGCCGGTTTCTTGGTTTTGTATACAGATATCAGATTTTATACTCAAAGCTTTTTTTAAATCAGATGGAGATGCCTTGCAATTAACCTTTTCTAAACTAGAACTAGGTAATTATATTACTGAGCAGATGGAAAGTGTCCAACTGCAAGAAGATCTCGATACAGAAATCCAGATTTTTCAGAACGCCTTAGATTTTGGCGGTCTCAAAGCCCGTGAGGTCATGGTCCCCAGAACAGAAATGATATCAGTACATCAAGATACCGAAGTAAAAGAGCTGAATAAAAAGTTTGTTGCCACAGGTTTATCAAAAATACTTATTCACGAGGACACCATAGATGACATTACTGGATATGTACACAGTTTTGACCTATTTAAATCCCCTAAAAGTGTCCAAAAGGTTAAGCGTAACGTAATCAATGTTCCAGAAACAATGCTCGCAAAAGATGTTTTAAGCCTACTTACTAAACGACATAAAAGTATTGCCATCGTACTAGATGAGTATGGAGGCACAAGTGGTTTGATCACCGTAGAAGATATTATAGAAGAACTATTCGGAGAAATTGAAGATGAACACGATTCTGACTTATTAATCGATCAACAAATCAGTGAAACAGAGTTTAAATTGAGTGCTCGCCTGGAAGTAGACCAAATTAACGAAAACTATAAACTAGACCTCCCAAAAAGCGACCAGTACGAGACTTTAGGCGGTCTTATTGTTAATGAAACTGCAGGAATTCCAGACGAAGGAGACATTGTTATCATTGATGGAAATACCTATAAAATACTAGAGAAATCAGATAATAAGATAGATTTAGTCCATCTCACCTTAGGAGAAATCGAGTGATCTCACTAGTATTTTAAACGCCACTTTAACATGCTACTTTCCTATGAGGGAAATAGGTATCTCGCTTTCGCGAAAGCGGAAACCACAAAGTTCCTCTACGCTATTCTATTTAATCTTTAAAAACATAGTTTTAAAGCAGTCTGATGCTTTAATTATTAGGCGGAAAACACTATTTTCGCCCTCATCAAAAAAAATTAAATAAACGACCATGGCGATATTAGGTAAAATTAGAAATCAAGGAGTTATTCTGATTTTAGTAATTGCACTAGCATTATTTGCATTTATTATTCAAGGTGTCCTCACCTCAAGTGGACAAAAACAGTCTGACGCTGTAGGTTACGTAGGTGATACAGAAATTGATCGAGAGAATTTTGCGAGAAAAGTAGAAAATGCTTCTCAACGTGGAGGTGCTAATGTATCCCAAGTGCAGGCAGTAAATTCTGTTTGGGAACAAGAAGTAAGGAACGCGGTGCTAGATCAACAAATCAAAGCTGCAGGAATTCAAGTAACAGATGAAAGAGTTGCAGAAATAGTAAAAGCAAACTACAAGAGCAATCCACAATTTCAAAACGAAGACGGTTCCTTCTCTGAGGCAGCCTTCAAGGCTGAAGTAGATCGTATCGATCCATCTGTATGGAATGATTATGTTTTAGATATCGCAGCAAATGCTAGACAAGAACAATTTTTCAATTTATTAAAATCAGGTCTTATCGCTACAAATGTAGATGGCGAGATGGAATACAGAATGGAGAACGACATGCGCTCTTTTACATTTGTTAATATTCCATACAACACCATTGCAGACGGCCTAGTAGAAGTTACTAAGTCAGAAATTGATGCCTATGTAGACCAGCACAAAGACCAGTTTAAAGTAGAAGCACAACGAGATATAGAATTTGTTCTTTTTGAAGACAACGCATCTCCAGCTGACAAAGAGGCTCTTAAAACCGACTTGAATAAATTGCTTACTACACAAACACAACGCAATCTAAGCACGAATAAAGACTATACCATTCCTGCAATTACCGACGCGACAAATCTTGAAGCTTATGTATCTCAAAACAGTGACTTGCCTTACAACAATCGCTATACCATGGTTTCTAACTTACCTGCGGCAGCAATGGCTGTAACCTCACTAGAGAAAGGACAAACATTTGGACCGTATGAAGATGGAGAATATATGAAGTTATCACTTATTGAAAACAAAAAGGTGATTAATGATAGTGTACAAAACAGACGTATCGTCATTGATTATGCAGGTGCTCAAAGAACTGCTTCTTCAGTTACTAGAAATAAAGAAGCTGCTAAGAAAATAGCCGATAGTATATTTAACATCATAGGACAAAACAAAGCAAGCTTTGATTCTAAATTTGACTACTTTAAAGAAAATAAAGAAGTAGCAAACAGTCAAGACATCGGTTGGGTCATCTATTCTGGAAATGCAAGAAATTATTCGCCTAAATTTACCGAGTTCCTATATGAAAATGATAAAGAAACAATAGGTGTAGTAGAAACCATATTCGGTTATCAAATTATAAGAATAGATGATGTTGCAGCAGCAAAAGACGCTATTAAACTAGCCACTGTTTCTAAAAAAATACTCGCTTCTAAACAAACTGGAAAAGACTTGTATACGAAAACAGTAAAGTTTCAGCAAGCAGCAAAATCAGGAGACTTTATTGCTCTTGCAAAAGAAAACGGAGTTACTCCGACGCCAGTTAAAAATCTAAAGACACTTGATGAAACCTTACCTACAATAGGTAAAAACAGAAGTATCGTTAAATGGGCATTTAATGAAGAGCGTTCTTTAGGCGATGTAGACCGTTTTGAAACTTCAAAAGGATATGTCATCGTAAAGATTACCAAAAAGAGTGAAGCAGGAAACATGTCTAGTGAAGAAGCTAGTTCCAAAGTGGCACCTATCTTAAGGAAAAAGAAGAAAGCGCAACTGATTATGGATAAAATCAATTCCAAAGACATTGCCGAGATTGCAACCAACCAAGGACAAACTACTAAAACAGCTTCTACCGTAAACCGCAAGAACCCAACTATTCCTGGAGTAGGTGAAGAGCCACTAGTGGTAGGTACAGCATTTGGTCTTGCACAGGGCGCTACCTCTAAGCCTATCGCTGGAGTAGATGGTGTTTTTGTCATCAAAGTAATCGCTATTGAAAATGCTCCAGATTTGCAGAGCTATGCAGCAAATGCAAATACTATTGCAATACAATCTGCAAATCAATCTACTTCTCAACTTGTAGAAGCTTTGAAAAAGTCCGTAGAAATTGAAGATAATAGAACTGTATTCTACTAGAAAAAACCATCCTATTAAAAAACGCCACTCTAAGAGTGGCGTTTTTGGTATAGTCAATTTTCTTAAACTCACAAAGCTACCTCATCCCATTCTAGAATCTCGCCGTAACCTTTATTCTTAAAATAATCACGAGCAGCAAGACCCCCTGTTGCCATGATAAAATCGCCGCCCCAACCACCTAAAGACTTAATAGCACCTTTATAATCTGTAAAAAGCTGGTTCTTTATAGGCGCTAAGCCTATTAAGCTAGAGATGATCTCTTCGTGTCTTTCTATGATGTTATTAAATTTAGAAAGATTTTTAGAAGCGCTGATAAACCCTTCTGGTATGTTGCTTAATTCTTCTCGCAAGTCATCCGTTAATAATTCTTGTTGGAACATAGCAATCGAATCTCTACTGTCTTGCTTGCGATTGAGGTACACAAAGAAAATTTGATCTTTAATAGCTGGATCAAAGTTGACTTCTTCCACAAGCGGTTTTGAATCGTTGTAATTATAAATCAATGCTCGGTCTGCTGTCGCGCATGCCACATCGTAACCACTGCCTCCAAAACACTTGAACTGCAATTGGTAAGGATCACATCCCAACCACTGAGATATCAAGGAAATCAAAGTAGAACTAGTTCCCATTCCCGAATGACGATCAAAATCCAGTGTCATCACCGCGTCAAAACCTCGCAAAGAATTGTTAGAAGTAAGCTCCAAAGCAGTATTTAAAACCTCCCTTAATTTAGATGTAATAGGATGAGAACAATGGATTGTATCTGAATACAAGTCCTTTACATTTGTAGCTAGTTGATACCATAAATCACCATCACTATTATGACTTTTCCAAGTGATCTCTTGATCATTTCTATAAGAAATTTCTAAATACTGATTTAGTTTTAAAGGCATAGCGAGCGCAGGAACATTGTTCAACACGGCGTATTCACCTGTTATTAAAAATTTACCGTGCGCTTTAAATTTCTTATTCTCTATCAAGATGACTTGCTTTAACTCCTTAATCATTTATAAACTTAACGGTACTCTGTCGTTCTCTGTTCACCTGCAGCTGTGTCACATCTGGACGCGAATAGTGGCCTACAGGATCAAAGTTTTGGCGCTCTTCCAGCACTTTATTAAAGTCCAAGGTGGCGTAAATAATTTCTTCTTTTCCTACTTGAGGCGCTACGATCCATTCACCGTCAGGTCCAGCAATAGCACTGCCACCATTAGCAAGCACCGCTGGAGTATTTTTTAATAACTCTTCTAGATAAGGAGTTCCTACTGGAAAATCCTCCTTAAACATAGTGCTAGAAACTGAAAGCACGTAACAACGACCTTCTCGAGCGATAAATCTAGTACTATCTTTAGTGTTGTGATCACTACCAGGCCAGCAAGCTACATGTAAATTAGTCCCTTGCGCGTACATGGCTGCACGAGCTAAAGGCATCCAGTTCTCCCAGCAATTGAGACCACTAACAGTAAAATCCTTTAATTTATGAGTGACCAGTCCATTCCCATCCCCAGGCGACCAAGTCAATCGCTCATCATAAGTAGGTTGTAGTTTTCTATGCACACTTTGGATGATTCCATTTTGGTCTATATAAACCATACTCGCATAAAGGCTGTGACCGCCGCGGTCCTCAGGTCTTTCTATAATTCCTAGATAGATGGATATATGTTTCGCTTTCGCGAAAGCGCAAACAGCGTCCAAATCTCCTTTTTCTATACAAACGGCATTCAGCGCATAATGCCTGTGCAATTCTTTTACTTCCTTTTTATTCCAAGAAGCTCCATCCATAAGAGCGAGCCAAAACGGATACCCCGGCAACAATCCTTCCCCGAAGACAACCAACTCGGCTTTTTCTTTTACAGCCTCTTCCAGCGTAGATAATATCTTTTCTAGCGTAGCTTTTTTATCCAGCCATACAGGAGAAATCTGAGCCAAGGCTACTTTAATAATTGAATTCATTAGTTAAAAATGGTTTGTAATCTTGATAAGATATCAGGTAAATCGATTAATAAAATAGAAAATACTCCAGCGCCTATAATGATTTTAAGAATAAAATGTATCAATAAATACTCCCGCTTACGTCTAGAAGACCAGATCAATGGTAAACACACTAGCAATGCTCCTAAAATTAAAGTAAAGTAATACTGCATATAACCTATTTCAAAATAAGTAATTAAAGCAGCAATAGGAACAATTGTTAGGAAGGTAAGCAAAGTGTAAAACTGCTTGCTTAGCCTTTCTCCTAATACCACCGGAATCGTTCTATAATTGTGGGTCAGATCACCCCTTAAGTTTTCTAAATCTTTGACCAACTCTCGCATCCCTAAAATCAAAAATAGGAATCCGCCATGGACAAATATCACGGGGTAGAAGTTTTTATAATACATAAAAAGTACAAAAAACGGAAGTACAGCGAGCAGTGCTGCCATCAAATTACCTAAAAATAGTACTCGCTTTAATTTATGAGAATAGAACCACATCGCAAAAATATAGGCCGCAAAAAATAGTCCTGCACGCCAGGAAACAATACTTCCTAGAATAAAAGCGATGCCGTTAACTACAAAATACACCGACCATAAGGTAGAGCGACGTACCTGGTTCTCCAACAGCGTTTTTTGAGGCCTGTTGATCAGGTCCTTTTCTCTATCGTAAAAATTATTGATGATATAGCCACCTGCAATTGCGGCACTACTTGCGAGGATGATCAACCATAGTTTATAGTCTGCTAAGATGGACCTTATAGAAAGCCCTGGTGCCATGATAAAAATCGCTGCCAGAAATTGAGCAATAGCAACAACAATAACGTTGTATAAACGGACGCTTGAAAAGAGACTTAAAGACTTTATCAAAAGTGTCTTTAAACCTACTCGCTTATTCAGTGGATATGATTGCTCTACTTTCACGTAGCTAATTTAAGACATGAATCTTACAAACCTGAAATATTAAGAAATGCTTGTGTTCTAATCTTGGAGTTTAAAGGTATTCCAGATGAATAAAGCCGCTAGAATACAAGCAAGTAGCCTGTCGTCTTCCATTCAAGTAGCCTGTCGTCTTCCATTCCTGAGAATCTGCTTTTTAAAACGTATCTCTTTTAAAAGAAAGTGAGATTTCAACAAACTCTGTGTCCACCAATCCTGAAATTGATTTTTAAACAGCTCATTCCTAACTAAAAGAATTGCGGCTTCAACAAACACCGTTATCCACCACTCCTGATTTTATCCCAGCTATCGCTACAAGAAATTCTGTCCTGTGCATTCCTCTCGCAAAAGCTTGTCGGATGCAAGTTCTAGGCGAGGAGCTTTTACTCTTGTGTATTTACTCTAGTGTTTTCATTCCAGACATCCAGCCAGTTCACAATCTGGCTCCTCGCCCAATCAGTCGAGGAGCTTTTACTCTTGTGTATTTACTCTAGCGTTTTCATTCCAGATGCCCAACCAGTTCACGATCTGACTTTTACTCTTGTGTATTTACTCTAGCATTTTCATTCCAGACGCCCAACTAGGCGAGGAGCTTTTTATAAATCCTACTCTTCAATTCGAACTCGTTCCCCAGCACTATGGCTAGAAAATTCTGGTGCGTACATGCTTTCTAGGATGGTGATCCCATTGGAGAAATGTCCTGCGTTGTTGGCTCTTACTTCGTATTCAAAAACATAGGTTCCTTTTGGGACATTATCAAAAAAGAAGTGAGTTGCGATGTCTTTGGTGCTCTGATAATACCCCAATCCATCTTGCCATTTGTATTCTGATAGTACATTCCCCGGTTCAAAACCGCTGGCACGCATATCTTTTAGGTGGACAAAATCCATATCGGCAGTGGTTCTTATTTCTATTCTTATGGTGATCAGGTCTCCTATTTCTAGTGGATCTTGGGAAGTGATTTCTTTTAATTCTTCTCCAGAGTTGTTGCTTATTTTTTTGAATAATTTCTTCTTTACCGATAAGGGTCCATTATCGTCTACAGTAATCTTATCGAGATCTTCAAAATACTGCCAGTACAACCCGCCATAACCAGTCACTTCACCTTTGTTCTTTACTTCTACTCTAGCATGCTGTTTTGTCATCTCATTTTTATCTAAAGAGATTTTAAAATAACCAGTTCCAGCTTCTTTTTTAACAGCATCTAGTTTTTCTTGCGGCAAGGATTTTCCTGCCCAAGTGATTCTATTGTTTAGGGCAACACTTGTCCAAGTGCCGTTTTGTAGTAATAACGCATAAGTAGCATCGGCGGTAGCTTTTGTGGATTTCCATTGGGTGGTTCTTTTCTTTTTAAGCAACCATACTTGCAATTCCTCCACGGTTTTGGCGTCTTTCTCAATTTCATAAAATGCCTCGATTGCCAGTGCTTGCGTTTCTATATCGCTGCTGTACCAGTACCAGGAGTTCGTATTTTCTTTCCAGTACATGCCGTTTTCTTTGTTCATCACTGCGGTTTGTCGCAAGCCTTCTAAAATTTTGGCTGCCGTATTTGATTCCCCGTTTCTATGCAAAACTATAGCCATGAGCAATTGTGTGTATAAAGGTTTTGAAGCAAATTCTTTTCCCGCTTTCGCGAAAGCTAACTTTCTACCATTTTCCAACACCTTATCCATCTTCTGATCGAGTACCGACTTCTCAAAGCTGCGTGCATACTGATAATGCCAGTAACTCGCACCAAAATCAAATTTCTTCAAACTCTTTTGATTATTGAGGTAGTCGTTAAAACGTTTTACCCATGCGCGATCTACTGCTGCAATAGCGTTTTTATACATGCGATCGGTTTGTGGTCTATCTTCATCGTTCACTTCTAATTTATTCAAATGACCGATTCCTGCTGCGATATGTCGAGTGATATATTCATTCATATTCCCCCCACTAAACCATGGAAAACCTCCAGAAGACAATTGCTTCTCTTCTAATTTTGCCAGTGTTTTCTTTTTCTCAAGAGCCGTCTTTTCTAAATCAAAAAGCGTGGCGAGACGTTGTTGTTTTTGGGCTTCTGTTTGTGCATCTCGCAACCATGGTGTATGAGCCAGGATAACCGATTTCAACTCTTCGTTTTGTTCCAGCTTGCTTTTATTAGTTCCATTTGCTGCCCAACTCTCAAAAACTTCTTTTACCTCTGGACTGCTGTTTAAGATATGTGCTGCCATAGAGTTGGCATAGTATCTAGAAAAAACCTGCTCGGCACAATTGTGCTCGTATTCCATTAAATAAGGCAAGGATTTGATCGCATACCAACTCGGATTAGAGGTATATTCAAAAGTCAATTGATGGTTTTCTAGCGTTGTAGACCTGTTGTTCTCTAGCTTGTCCATCACCACAGTTTCGGTCTCGCCGGCACGTACCCAAAGCGATCTGGATTCTGTGACCAGCATTCTATTAGTAAGCACAGGCAAGGTGTTTTCTTCTCCGTCAGAATATTGACCTGCTTTTGCAATGACCCGATAGGTAACTGCTTTGGTACCAACTGGAATTACAAAAGTCCAATTCACAGAGGTGTTGCCACCTTTCTCTGCAGTGAAATTTTGAAGTGCATTGGTATTTTTCAATTCTTGATCAATAGGTTGCATGGTAAGTGCATCAAATAATTTCAAGGTTGCAATTCCTTCCATTTTTGTATCGCTTAGATTTGCGATTTTAGTAGAGAATCGTATCGTATCTGTTTCTCTGAGAAATCGCGGTGCGTTAGGAACCAGACTCAATTCTTTTTGAGTCACAACCTGTTTTTCTAGATAAGCCGTCTCAGCTTGTTTGTTATGAGCAAAGAGCCTTAATTTCCATTGGGTCAACATCTCTGGCGAGGTGAACGAGAATTTCAAATTCCCATCTGTATCGGTTTTTAATTCTGGTAAGAAAAAAGCCATTTCTTTTAAGTCTTTTCTGATTTGAACGTTGTTCAATGCCATTTCTTGAAGAACCAAGTCGTTGGCGCTGACCCCTTCTTTTGTGGAGATAATGATCACTCCGTTTGCAGCGCGACTGCCGTAGATGGCTGTGGCGTTTGCTCCTTTAAGTGTTGCTATTTCTTTAATATCACTAGAATTTATTGCTTTGAACGTTGCTTCATCCATTGGAACGCCGTCAATAATATACAATGGTTGGGGATTTCCATTTAAAGAACTAGAGCCTCTGATCACCACCTCGGCACTTGCTCCAGGCTGTCCATCTGCATAAGAAACTTCTAATCCAGAAACAAAACCTTGAAGAATCCCGCCGATGCTATCATTAGGACTCCGTGACTCAGAATCATCGCTAATTGCAGAGGAAGAAACACTTGACATTTGCCTTGCATTGTTACTATAACCCATGACAACAACTTCATCTAAAGAATCACCATTTTCTTCCAACTGAATATTTAAGATTTTTTCACCTTTGTATTTGATCTCTTTTTTGATGTATCCTATAAATTGAAAAATTAATGTATCTCCTTTTTCAGGGTCAAGTATATAATATCCATCAAAGTCTGATATAGCTCCTATTTCTTTACCATTTATAGAAATAGTTGCTCCTACAATTTGCTCTCCGTTATTGTCATATATTTTACCTACCAATTTCCCTTGGATTGGTTTAGGAGTCTCCATTTTTCTGGATAGTTTTTGCTTGTATCTTTTATATCGATAGGAATTAGGAATAAAGTCCAATCCGTAATAATTAAAACGATCAAAATCCAAAGATGGCATAGACACATAATTACCAGAAATACCATTGTAATTATAACCAGTTTTAAGTCCAGTCAACTCATTAAAAAAGTCTGGCTCAAAATCACTATTATAATTATAAAAACTAAAACCATTCCAAGAAGCTGTAGTGAACTCATCCAGGCTTTTATCGTACATACTAGCCAGTACTTCAGCATTCATGGCGGTGTTATCTTGATCTTTTATGGTAAACGACCATTCTTCTTCCATTCCTGGATAGAGTTTATCCCTAAAGGTATTGGTGGTAATTTGATAATTACTGACTGCTGCTTTTTCTATTGCTGCGCTGAATTGATTGCTTACATACTCATTTTCAATTTGAACGGCATATCTAAATCCTATTTGTTGACCCTTAGCTTCTTTAAGGTTGAATTTTTTAGTTGTTTTTCCTTTGGGTAAAAAGATGACTTTTTCTTTTATGATTTTTCGTTTATCATAAGTCAGAAGTTGCATATAAACGCCATCCATAGCCGTAAAGAAATCTACTATAGCAAAATCGTCTTCTATCTTAAGATGATGAGAAACCATCACAGGATTTATGGATCGATTTTTATTTGCCCAAACCTCTTTTTTTACCATCTCTTCTACAACATCCTCTTCTTGATTCAGGCTTTTTCCTTTTCCTACTTCTATGGCTTTTGCATAGATCACGTAGTTGCCATTATCCCAGTTTTTGGTAATCGGAATTTCAATAGTTGTTAACGAATCTGTGGTCATGCGTTTTTTGAATAGTACAGGCGCGTCTTTCCATTCTCCAGCTTGCTCGCTAAGTCGTAAATCTGAATAAGGATAACGCTGTCTGTAATTCACATCGTTGAGTTCTTGAAATTCGGCTTGTGGTAGTCCAGAACTGATGACCACATGATCTGGTTGTTGGAGTTGTCTGATTTGTAGCTCTATGACCGCATTTATAGCTTTTCCATTGAGGTTTTTGGCAACTACTTTCACTTCATTATTCTCCACATCTAGAGTAGATGGACTGATCACACTTAATTCCAGTGCTTGCTTGCCCACTCTTACAGAAGTAGAGGCCGTTCGTGTTTCTCCGTTCACATCGGTGATTTCTACTTCAATTTGATACGAATAAATAGGATGCACATCTTTTCCTGCTAGGGTAGAATCTGCTACGGCTTTGAACTTGATCTCAAATTCTCCTTGATGATCAGTTTTAAAATCGCCTTCCAGCTCTTTACTATCGGCTATAATTTGCTCACCAGAATAATATCCAGAATATTTCCACCAAGGCAAACTGGCGCTTCTTGTTACTTTATAATGTATGTCTGCATCTGTGATGTTAGAACCTAGTAATGCTTTCGCATGAGCAGTAACTGTAACTGAATCATTTAATTGATAGGTAGCTTCTACTTCTTTAAAGTCGGCTTTAAAACGTGGTCTTTTGTACTCTTCGACCATAAAACCAAACTCGCCGTATTCAAAATCGTCCACGGCGTCCCAAAAATCAGAATCTTGCTCACTATCGATCTCGATGGTAAATTCTCCAGTCAGCACTTCTTTAGGCAAAGTGAATTCTCCATGAAAGCTACCGTATTCGTTTGTAGTAACGTTGGTTTTAAAGACTTCTTCATAATTGGCATCTTCCACGAGAATTTCAAATTCTTCTCCTGCCACCACTTTAGATACTTCTCCTTTTTTTGAAACAGCAATTCCTTTGTAATAGACCGTCTGTCCTGGTCTATAAATCGCTCGGTCTAAATACAGAAATGTTTTTACTTCCAGATCTTCCGTAAAATCTTGTGTTCCTCCTTCATAGTGATACAAACTTGTGGTCAGAACGTCATCTTTAAAAGTAGCCTTGATATCAAACCTCCTTTGCTCTTTGTAGGCTACAAAAGAAAGTTTTCCTTCCCTATTTGTTTTTCCTCTATTCCTGTATATTCCATCCTCAATAGATGTCGCTATCTCGACATTCTCTATGGGTTTTCCCGATTTTCTATCCAGTATTTGAATTTCTACTTGGTTGCCTACAGCTCTTTTAAAAAGAGTCATTTGGGAAACAGTCATATAACTTCCAGAAATACTTTTTTTATCTTCTTGATTGGTTTCTAGGATCACTAAATAAGTTCCTGCTGCGAGACCTTTTGCGTCGTATTCATACGTGTGCGAGTAGGTGTCTTTTGAAGACCTCAATTTGAATTCTTTATATAATGCGATGCGATTTTCTTTTTGAGAATTTTTGAGTTCGGCTCGATACAATGAATCTCTGAAGCCATTTTTGCTGTTATGATTATAAGAAACTTTTATAAAACTCATCGCAGCATTATCTACATTTTGATAAGAAACTACACCTCGATGTGGCTCATTGGGAATAATTAAATCTTGATGCTGCACATCTAAAGAAGGTCGGTAGATATCTGAAAGTAAGGCGGCACATTTTAAAGCGCCATAAGAATCTGGGTATTTCTCTAGGGCCTCTTTTGCCATTTCAATAGCTGTATCTCTAGCTGCTTGTCTTGTGTTTATATCTAGGCTATTGCTACGTGCATAGTAATATTGTGCCAATTGATGACTTACCAGCGTACTCAAAGCCTTTCCTTTATATTGTTCTAATAGCCGCTCATGAAATGCCACATAACCTGGAAGTGCCTCTGAATAACCCAAAACACTGCGCTCATATTCTAAACGTTCTAAAATAATACTCACATAAGGAGCCTCTTCTTTTTGTGAGAAGTGTAATTCTTCTAAAGAAGCATAAAGTTGTACGACATCATATTTAGAATAAATAGTATCTCCGGCCGGTCTTTTTAATTTTTGAAGTTCTTGAGTTGGTAGGAACGCATTTTTCACTGTGATGACATAAGATTCTCTAGGAGTAGTCAGTCTGTTGTATCCCGTTTTGTAAAAGTCCAAAGCTTCCCTAGCGAGTAGGTCCAATAAGGTAGGTCTCCATTCCCTTCCTAAAGGTCGCGCGTAGAGTATAGCAGAAAAGTCTGATACTGGAATCTTACCGAGCTTATGGCTATCCTTTAAGGAAAGCTGGTAGTGTTTTGAAATTTCTGCAAGGAAAATTTTTGCATCCCAAGTTAGAAAATCGCTATGATCCATGACTCCGCCAGCAGTTCGGTTTTGTATTTGCCAGCGGTTCTGGCTTAGGTAGTCGTTGAGCAACTTTGCATAGATGGAATGATAGATGTTTTTTTGGGGGAGTTTTGCTTTATCGATCAGGGCTTCTAATTCGTTGAGGACTTTTTGCTGTGCTTTTTCTTCTTTAATGAGATCAAACTTGGCACGAAACA
This sequence comes from Nonlabens sp. Ci31, assembly GCF_012974865.1. NCBI lineage: Bacteria > Pseudomonadati > Bacteroidota > Flavobacteriia > Flavobacteriales > Flavobacteriaceae > Nonlabens > Nonlabens sp. Ci31. The sequence continues at coordinate 580,195 of NZ_CP043633.1, forward strand.
TAAAAGTCTTTACCAGCTGGTCGCCGTCTTTTTTTCTTTTGGCACGTTTGTAAATTTCTTCCACCACTTTTTTGGCATCGTCTATTTTATTTTCGAGTTCGAATTTTTCGGCTTGTTGCCACTTGTCTGTATAAAAATCTTGTGCTAGCGCCAGATGACTGCCTGATAGCAGTAGTAATATTATGAAAAGATACTTTTTCATGATTCTTCTAGTTTGTAATAAAGGTACGTTGATTCCTAGCTTTAGAAAAAATAGAATGAGTAAAAGCACCTTTTCAATGAGGGAATGCAATTTTGGTTTAGTTTTTGATATTTTTGTTAGATGAAGAAGATTTTAATCACACTATTGTTTTTAACGGGCACAGTTGTTTATGGTCAGTCCGCTTTCGCGAAAGCGGAACAATTATACAGAGGCGAGAAATACGACAAAGCCCTGGTATCATTTACTAAATTGTATAAGCAGAACAGTGCTGACTTAAACGTTATAGAACGTTTAGGAGACATAGCCGGTCATAAAAAAGACTTTAAAACGGCAATGAGCTACTACAAGATATTGTTAGAAAACAAACCAAAAGATGCCCACTACAACTTTAAATACGGCGGTGCCATGGGACTTTATGCTAAAAGTTGCTCCAAGTTAAAGGCACTAGGCATGCTGGACGATATCAAAATGTATCTTAAAAAAGCAGCCAGACTGGATCCCAATCATATAGAATCAAGACATGCGTTATCTCAATTATACTGTGAACTACCTGGCCTAGTAGGTGGCTCTATTAAGAAAAGCCGCTCCTATGCTAACGAGCTTTTAAATTTATCTCCTGTAGATGGACATCTGGCACATGGATTTATAGATGAATATGAAGAAGATTATGACAAGGCGGTGGTTTCTTATGGTAAAGCGGTAGAAACTGGTGGCTCTTTAGTTACCTATAGAAAACTAGCAGCGGTGTATGAGAATAAATTAAAGAATTATGACAAAGCCCTAAAAGTTCTCAAACGCGCCCGACAAAAACACCAAGACTATCAGCTTGCTCTCGATATCGCTAGCTTAGAAACACGGCTACAAATAAGCGAGTAACATCAATTAAGTTTTATAACTTACCAAAAACTCATTATATGCGCGTACACTTTATCGCGATAGGCGGCAGCGCCATGCACAATCTTGCTCTTGCTTTACATCACAAAGGTGATCATGTAACAGGTAGCGACGATACTATCTTTGAACCAAGTAAGTCCAGACTGGACAAGTACGGTTTGTTTCCACAAGAATTTGGCTGGTTTACAGAGAAGATCACTACAGATCTCGATGCTGTAATTTTAGGAATGCATGCAAAAGAGGACAATCCGGAATTATTAAAAGCTCAAGAATTAGGGCTTAGAATTTATTCTTATCCCGAATACCTCTATGAACAGTCTAAAAACAAAACACGTGTTGTTATAGGCGGCTCTCATGGTAAAACAACCATTACTTCTATGATTCTTCATGTCATGCATTACCATGAAAAAGAAGTGGATTATATGGTAGGTGCACAACTGGACGGTTTTGATACCATGGTGCATCTTACTGAAGAAAATGAATTTATAGTTTTAGAAGGTGATGAATATCTTTCTAGTCCTATCGATAGAAGACCTAAATTTCATTTGTACCAACCTAATATCGCATTGATTTCAGGCATCGCTTGGGATCATATCAATGTTTTTCCTACTTGGGAAAATTACTTGAGTCAGTTTGAGCAGTTTGTTGAATTGATGAAAGACGGTAGTATTCTCGTTTACAATGAAGATGATGCGGCAGTTGTAGCAATATCTGAAGCGGCTACAAAACCTACTAGAAAACATTCTTATACAGTTCCAGCACATCAAATCATCAATGGTATTACTTATCTGGACACTCCTGAAGGAGATATGCCTATTGAAATTTTTGGTAAACACAACTTGAGCAATCTCGCTGGTGCTAAATGGATGTGTCAACACATGGGCATTGATGAAGATGATTTTTATGAAGCTATTGCGACCTTTAAAGGAGCCTCCAAACGCCTTGAAAAAATCGCCGAAAATTCAGATGCGGTGATCTATAAAGATTTTGCACATTCCCCTAGTAAAGTTGCTGCTACAACAGCAGCAGTTGCAGCACAATACAAAGGACGTAAAATTATCGCTTGCTTAGAATTGCATACCTACTCCAGCCTGGATCCAGAATTTTTAATACAGTATAAAAGCGCACTGGACCCAGCAAGTGTCGCCGTAGTTTTTTACAGTCCGCATGCAGTAGAGATTAAAAAGCTTGCCCCTGTGTCCAGAGAGCAGATATTAGAAGCTTTTGATAGAGATGACTTAATAGTTATGACAGATCCTGCCACATTTAAAGAATGGCTGTTTAAACAGTCCTTAGACAAGAGTGCTTTGCTATTGATGAGCAGCGGTAATTATGGAGGTTTAGATTTTGAAGAATTGAAAGGATTGATCTAAAACCATCGATAGTCATTAGTTCACATTTCTTATAAGAACGAATTTGAATTAAATGTGGAGTTAAAGTATAAAGCAAAAAAAATGCGATCCTAATGGATCGCATTTTTGCTTTTATGTGAAGAAGAACTTACTTATTGATAAGCACCTTTTTAACTGTTTTAGAAGTCCCTTGTTGTACTTGTAATAAGTACAATCCATTAGTCAAGTTTTGAACATCTATAGTTTCATTTAATCTTGAAGCATCTTGCACTTCTTTAGTAAATACAACACGACCATTAAGATCAAGAAGGTAAATAACAGCATCACCAGTATTCACGTTATTTGATCCAGCAGCAACAGTAAACAAACCATTTGATGGATTTGGATAAACAGTAAATTCTAAATCCTCTATATCTTGATTACTTAAAGTTACAGGCTCTTCACAAAAGGTGATTTTCCAATTGTTCAAAGTTCCTAAATCTGCAGGACCACGATCACTCACAGTAAGTATCCAAGTACCGTTTATAGTTTGTCCATCAAATAAAGACAAGTCTCCTACTGGTGCAACAAGACCTGTGTAACCTGGCACTCCTGCTGTGGTATTGCAGGTAAAAGGTCTTGCATCATTATCAAAAACTACATCTAGGTTAGGAGTAGCACAACCATTTGGGCTGGTTAAAGCTACGACGGTTCCTGCAGGAGAAGTCAATGTGATGTTGAGGTCACCCGAATACTCGTGAGTACTTAACACTTGTACCGTTAACTTACCTATTGCAATATTATTCGCTTCATTAACCGTTAGCGTACTTTGTATTCCCGTATTGTTATTGTCCGGTATACTTATAGGTGTAGGAACGGCAGCATTAATCTCATTACATGAAAAGGTAGTAAAAGATCGAGTTGTAAAAGCTCCTTGTCCACAATCATTTAATGCCTTAACTCTCCAATAATAAGTAAATGAAGGACTAAAAATGACAGGGCTTAAAGCATAAGAAGAATTACTGACAATTTGAGTAACTAAAGTCCTAGAAAAAGAAGGATTTGTAGTTATTTGTATCTCGTAGTTTTGAGCATTAAATTCATCATCCCAATCTAATAAAGCCGAGGTGCTCACGCGAGTAGCCTGATCCAATGGAAAACTTAAATTTAGAGTATTTATATTATCACTCATTATCCTTAGAGTAAGACCAAGAGTTTTAGTTTCTGAAGAAGTCACAGCGGTCACAACAATAGGATAAGTCCCGTCTGCAGCGGCATTCAAATTTGTCATAGAGAGCGTATCGTTACCAGGCGCAGTAAATGATCCTGTGGTAAAGTTAGTGTTAACTCCGTTAGGCACTCCAGATACTGTAAGAACAGCTGTGTCACTAAAATTGGATGAAGCTAAAAACTCTAAAGGAAAAGAAACCGTTTGATCATTACAAGTTTCAATAGTACTTTGAGAAGAAGTGATGGCAAAATCATTACTCTCTCCAGTTACTACTAAACTGAATGCCTGTGAACCACTTACTAAAGTACCTTTATGAGTAACTGTAATCGTATATGTTCCTGAAGCATTTGCAACATCAACTCTTTCAAAATTATCTACGCTGTTATCTCCAGTGCCGTTTGTTGAAACGCTTGTTAATTTCCAAGGCTCAAAAGAAGTACCGTTTTGAGTGATTCTAATATCTAGATCGTTCACTAAAGCTGGTGCTGCATCGTTTAATCCATTTGTATTTATACCTCCTGGCAGATCTGTCCATGAAATAGATGCTATCAAAGCAGTTACATTATCAGATTCTACTGTGATAGAATACGACTGTCCACTCATTAACTCTTCTTCTACTATTCTTGACTCTATTCTATTTTCAGAAATGGCATTTGCAGCTGCCATTGTATTCATAAGTCCCCATCCAAATTTAGTATCTGGACCAATAGCTCCTGCATCATCTGCAGTGTGAAGTGTCAGTCCTTTCAAGGTTGCTGCTCTCATGAAAACACCATTTTTATTATTGTAATATTGTTGTAACAACAGCATGGATCCGGCTACATTAGGGGAGGCCATAGAAGTACCACTTATAGTACCATAAGCACTATCTGAAGAGTCAAAACTACTCGTTAAACCTGTACCATTCCCTGCGATATCTGGCTTGATTCTAAAATCATCACTTGGTCCTTGACTACTTCCAGAGCTGATCACCACAGAGTTTAATGAACCATCAAGATTAATTAAAGCATCTTGAGCATTTGCAACTGTCATGATGTTCTTTGCTACTTTATCTCCTGTCAATTTATCAACGTCAGCAAATGCACCTATTGGACTAGGGTTCGAATTATTCCCATCATTTCCAGCAGAATAAACTGGTAAGTAATAAGGCGCATTATATGCGATTTGATCTACCTCTCTTGCAGCGCCTGTATATTTTCCAATAAATTCTGGTGCGCTAGAAAAACTAGCAATAGGAATTCCGTAAGAATGATTAGAAATAAGCGCCCCGTTAGCTGCAAAGGCTGCCATTTCAGAAGTGTCAGAGGTCCAATCACTGGTAACTACTTGTGCTTGTGGCGCCATACCTTTTGCTGAGGCATTAACTCCAGAACCTGCAATGGTACCGCTTACATGGGTAGCATGAAAACTGTTATTATTTAAAGTAGAAGGAGCATCTCCTCTACTAGCTCTTTGCCCAGCGATTGCCCCAAATTCTTGGTGTGTAATCCTTGTCGGCCCGCCATCCCAAACATATGCAGTCATTCCTTGACCTTCAATATTGAGACCCAAAGAATTACCATTATGTAACCTATTTGCTCTCGTACTGATCGCTGCATCCACGTTATCAATACTGTAATAAACAGGAACACCTGCATCTGTAATCCTCATCAATTGATCGAAAGATCCATCTTGATTTTCTCTAAATATCGGAATGTTTTTAGCTCTTGAATACTCTAAAACTTTTTCTTGATCTTTTAAGTTCTTAGCTTTCAAATCCACTATCAAGTTTTGTAATTCTTCTTGATTGTTTGCTTTTACAATTTGGGCTCTCTGCTCTGCAGTTTGAGCGGTCATAAATAGCATGCTGAAAAGCATTGCAACTAAAGTAATTTTTATCTTCATCTCTAAATGTTTAAAAAGGTTTGCTAAAATATGGAATCATTCTCTTTAATTCTCTGTAAAACTAAAATTTATTATTGATGCCATTGAGATAATTTGATAAATTATTGTTATTCTTTGTGCGTGCTACCTACTTTGTGACAAGTAGCTGCAACATATTTAAACAGTAGTATAAATGATTACCCAATTATTATTAGTTCATAAAAGACTTAATTAATTACAATTTCTAAAAAACTTAAACCGATTCAATTAATTACTTTTGCACTTTCCCACACAAAACAACACACATCATGAGTAACATCACCGCAAAAAGTGCCTTAATTTCTGTATTCAGTAAAGAAGGTCTCGCTCCTATCGTTCATAAAATGAACGATCTAGGCATTACCATCTATTCTACAGGAGGAACTGAAAAGTTTATAACAGACCTAGGTATAGACGTCGTTCCTGTTGAAGAGGTCACTTCCTATCCATCGATTTTAGGAGGTCGTGTAAAAACATTGCACCCAAAAGTTTTTGGGGGTATTTTAAACAGACGTGATCATAAAGGTGATGAAGCACAATTAGAAGAGTTTAACATTCCTCAAATAGATATGGTCATTGTAGATCTGTATCCTTTTGAAAAGACGGTTACTAGTGGCGCTACAGAGCAGGATATCATAGAAAAAATAGACATAGGCGGAATTTCATTAATACGCGCTGGTGCAAAAAACTATAAGGATACTCTTTGTGTAGGAACTGTAGCTGATTATTCTAATTTATTAGAAGTACTAGAATCTGGTAAAGGAACGACTACTCTAGATCAGCGCAAGAGATTTGCTGCTACTTGTTTTAATATTTCTTCTCATTATGACAGTGCGATTTACAACTACTTTGCTGGTAATTCTGAAGAAAAAGCCCTTAAAATAAGCGAGCAAAAGGTAATGCCTCTGCGTTACGGAGAAAATCCACATCAACGAGGATGGTTCTATGGTGACTTTGACGAAATGTTTATTAAGCATCATGGCAAAGCACTATCGTACAACAACTTGCTCGATGTAGATGCAGCTGTTAATTTGATGAGTGAGTTTGTAAATGACGCTCCAACATTTGGTGTCTTCAAACACAATAATGCTTGTGGTGTGGCACAAAGAGAGACGATTCATCAAGCTTATGTTGATGCACTTGCTGGCGATCCAGTTTCTGCTTTTGGAGGTGTTTTGATTTCCAATGTAGAAATTGATGCTGCAACGGCTCAAGAGATTCATAAATTATTCTGTGAAGTGGTGATTGCTCCATCTTTTGCCAGCGATGCATTAGAAATTCTAAAAGGGAAAAAAAATAGAATTATGTTAGAGCTTGTTGAAGGAGCGCTTTCGCGAAAGCGAGACACCAACAAACTGGAAGTGCGTGCTTCTTTAAATGGATACTTAGTTCAAGACCCTAATCTAAAAACAGATCAGAAAGAAGACTTAAACACCGCGACAAAATTAGCTCCAACTGCAGCACAAATCGAAGATTTATTATTTGCTTCTAAGTTGTGTAAGCACACTAAATCAAACACAATTGTTATTGCAAAAAACAAACAACTCTGTGCCAGTGGAACTGGTCAGACATCTCGTGTAGATGCTTTAAACCAAGCCATTCATAAAGCGCAATCCTTTAAGTTTGACTTAAAAGGAGCCGTTATGGCAAGCGATGCATTTTTCCCTTTCCCAGATTGTGTAGAAATCGCTGATCATGCGGGAATTACAGCTGTTATCCAACCTGGTGGATCTATTAAAGATGAACTTTCTATCGATTACTGTAATAAAAATAATATTGCGATGGTTTTCACAGGTACAAGGCATTTTAAACACTAGAATTGTAGTAACTTTACACCACCCTAATTATTAACGTTTTTCCACTGCTCATTTATGGGATTTTTCGACTTTCTTACAGAAGATATTGCTATCGACCTCGGTACGGCAAATACGCTCATTGTTCATAACGGCAAAGTCGTTGTAGACAGTCCATCTATCGTTGCGCGGGATAGAACAACTGGTAAAATTATTGCCGTAGGTAAAGAGGCAGCGATGATGCAAGGCAAAACCCATGAAAATATCAAAACGATCAGACCATTGAAAGACGGTGTGATTGCAGATTTTGATGCCAGTGAAAAAATGATCTCTATGTTTATCAAAGAGATTCCTGCTTTGAAGAAAAAATGGTTTACTCCTTCCCTACGTATGGTTATTTGTATTCCCTCTGGAATTACCGAAGTGGAGATGCGAGCTGTAAAAGACAGTGCTGAAAGAGTGAACGGTAAAGAAGTTTATCTCATTCACGAGCCTATGGCAGCTGCTATAGGAATAGGTGTGGATATCATGCAGCCTAAAGGGAATATGATTGTTGATATAGGTGGTGGAACAACTGAGATTGCAGTTATCGCGTTAGGAGGTATCGTTTGTGATAAATCGGTTAAAATTGCAGGTGATGTATTTACGAATGATATCGTTTACTACATGCGTACACAACACAACCTTTATGTAGGAGAACGCACAGCTGAGAAAATTAAGATTCAAATAGGATCTGCAACAGAAGACTTGGAGGTACCACCAGAAGAAATGAGCGTACAGGGTCGTGATCTTTTAACAGGAAAACCTAAAGAAGTTAAAATAGGATACCGAGAAATAGCAAAAGCGCTGGACAAATCTATTCTACGTGTAGAAGATGCGGTCATGGAAACCTTATCTCAAACACCACCTGAACTAGCTGCAGATATATATAATACAGGGATTTATCTTGCCGGTGGTGGTTCTATGCTACGTGGACTTGATAAACGTCTGTCACAAAAAACAGACTTGCCCGTTTATATTGCTGAAGATCCTTTAAGAGCTGTCGTACGCGGTACAGGAATTACTCTTAAAAATCTAGATAAATATAAAAGTGTACTGGCTAACAAGTACTAAAATCTTAGTCTAAAAACTTATTGACTTAACCACATGCAACAAATAATCAATTTTCTGATCAAGTACAGAAACTTGTTGTTGTATCTGTTTTTAATGGTCGTTGCTCTTAGTTTTACTATTCAGACGCATGATTACCATCGCAATACGACCATACATTCCACAGGATATGTTACTGGAAACTTATTGAACACCAGAAACGGAATTTTTGATTATTTCGATCTGAAGAATCAAAATAATAAGTTGAGTGAAGAAAATGCACTTTTAAGAATGCAACTTCTAGACATAGCCGATACGCTTCTGGGAAAAGAATCCACATTCGTATTTTCAGATAGCATTCCTTACCGTATTTTCCCGGCGAGAGTTATCAAAAACGATTTCTACAAATCAGATAATTACATTACCATAGATATAGGAACTGATCAAGGAATAAGCTCCGATATGGGGGTGATATCTCCTAACGGAATAGTAGGTGTCATAGACAAAAGCAGTACCCATTTCTCTAGAGTCATTTCTATTTTAAACTCACAAGTCTCTTTGAATGCTCAAATAAAGGGAACTTCTACCATAGGGTCTTTAAAGTGGAGCGGTAATGACCCATACATGATGAGCCTAGAAGATGTGCCTAGACTTGCAAAAGTCTCTAAAGGCGACACCATCATAACTGGAAAACAATCCACTGTGTTTCCTGCTCATATTTTAATAGGGAGCATCAAAGACGCGCGACTAATTGAAAACGGTTCTCGATATAAAATTGATGTAGAGTTATTTAATGACATGACCGATTTGGACTATGTAAACGTCATTAAGAATAGAGATAGAGCCGCATTACAAGTCATAGATACCTTAGGAAACAATGAATAGAACTCTTTTAAATAATATTCTCCGTTTTGTAGGCTTGCTTGTGCTACAAATATTCTTGTTTGATCGGATTAATTTTTTGGGCTATATAAATCCGATGATTTATATTCTTTTCATTATATTATTTCCTGTCGAGAACAAAAGTTGGAGTTTTATGATACTCGCTTTTGCTCTAGGCATTGTTCTTGATACTTTTCAAGATACTGGTGGTGCACATGCTGCTGCTTGCTTGACCCTAGCCTTTACGAGACCTTTTTGGCTGCGCCTGGTTTATGGAGAAAGTTATAAAATGAAAAACTTGAAAGTTATTAGAACACCTATTGACAGACTTGTATTATTAATGGTTTTATGTATTAGTGTTCATCATATTGTTTTCTATAGCTTAGTCATTTTTAACACTTCGCAAATACTTTATACCTTAAAACTAACGTTGAGCGTGGGACTTGCGTCACTAGTATTAAACAGTCTATTATTACTCCTTTTAAAACCTCGAATTAAAGCATGAAAAAATTACTGCTTTTATCCATTGTCACTTTAGTAGGTATCACCTTTCTAGGAAGGATGGTTTACTTACAGGTAGTTCTATCTGACGAATTGCAACTGGAAGCAGAGAACAATGCCGTAAAAACAATCTACGATTATCCAGAGCGCGGTTTTATTTACGACCGTAACGGCAAGTTAATGGTAGCTAATCAAGTTGCTTATGATGTTATGGTCATCCCTAGAGAAACTGGAGATGTAGACATAAGTAAACTCGCTAAATTGCTTAAAATTGACGAATCAAGGCTAGAAAAAAAACTTGAGACGGCTAGCATATGGTCTACTAAGCAAGCCAGTGTCATCGTTCCTCAACTCACTCAAGTAGAGTATGCACCGCTTCAGGAACAGCTTAGAAAATTTCCAGGGTTTTATATTCAAAGACGATCCTTACGCAAGTACATGGTGGATCACAGCGCCAGTGTTTTGGGATATATCAGAGAAGTAAATCAAAACAGTATTAAAAATGACGATTACTACGTTCAGGGCGACCTCGCTGGAAAAAGCGGTATTGAACTTCAATATGAAGAAGAGTTAAGGGGTATAAAAGGCTATAAAAAATACACCAGGGATCATTACGGTCGCGCTATAGAATCCTATAAAGGTGGCTCCAGTGACATGGCTCCTATCGCGGGTACGGACCTTACCGTAACTCTAGATAGAGAATTGCAAGAATACGCAGAAAAGTTAATGATGAACAAACGTGGAGGCATCGTTGCGATCCAACCTCAAACGGGTGAAATCTTGACTTTAGTAACTGCTCCTAATTATGATCCAAGTCTTTTAATGGGACGCGATCGCTCCAAAAACATCAATGCTATTTTGAGAGATACCGTAAGACTTCCAGATGTCAATAGGGTCCTACAAGGTCAGTATGCGCCCGGATCTCCTTTTAAAGTAATCAATGCACTAGTAGCACTGCAAGAAGGTGTTGTGACACCACAAGAACGCTTTAGTTGTAATCATGGGTATAATTACGGCGGTAGAAAGCCTCTGGGTTGTCACTCACACGCTAGTCCGCTGGCGATGAATAGAGGAATTTCAGAGAGCTGCAACGCTTACTTTGCTCAAGTGTACAGGAGAATCATTGAAAATGAAAAAGACCCAGCAAAAGGAATGGATATCTGGCACGATCATGTAGCTAGTTTTGGATTGGGTGATTTCTTAGGCTATGATCTACCAGTAGGACAGCCTGGAAGGATACCTGATGGAGATTATTACACCTCCCGTTATAAATACAAATGGTATGCTCCTGCGACTATTTCTAATGCCATAGGTCAAGGAGAAATTGCTGTAACACCTATACAACTGGCTAATATGACCGCTGCTATAGCTAACAGAGGTTATTTTTACCGACCACACATTATTAAAGAAATGAATGGCATACCCATTGAAAATCCCAAATACACCAAGAGGAATTACACCACTATAGATACTAAACATTTTGAACCTGTTGTAGAAGGAATGAATGAAGTGTATCATTCTGGAACAGCAAAATACGTTCAAATTCCAGGAATTGAGATTTGTGGTAAAACGGGAACTGTAGAGAATTTTACCAAAGTAAATGGAGAGCGCAAGCAACTCACAGACCATTCGGTATTTATTGCATTTGCTCCTAAAGACAACCCACAAATAGCGGTAGCGGTATTTATTGAAAACGGCTACTGGGGTTCCAGGTATGCGGCTAAAATGGCCAGTTTAGTAATTGAAAAACACCTTAAAGGTGATATTACAAGAACCGATCTTGAAGATTACTTGCTTACTCATAGCCTTGAATATGAATACGCAAAGAAATTGGGCAAAGAACCTTTTGAGGTTAATGAAGCCATAGATCAAGGCTTGATTACCGTAGAAAAGGAAAGAAACCTGCGACAACTTTTGGACAGCCTTCAGCCTAATATCCTAGACTAATATGGGAATAGGAGATAAACCCAAGTATGACATTGCCTCAATACTTATCTATGCTGCACTAGTTTTTATTGGATTGCTTAGTATTTATAGCGCTGCTCCAGTTATAGAATATACTTCTATCACCGATATCAATGAAGTCTACGGTAAACAATTCCTTTTTATAGGAGTTTGTGCCTTACTCATCATTGTCATACTATCTATAGAGGTTAAGTTTTACGAACGATTTGCTGGGCTTATTTATGTCATTTCACTGGTCTCGCTTGCTGGTCTCTACCTTTTTGGTAAAGAAGTAAATGGCGCCACATCTTGGTATCCCATAGGACCGTTTACCTTCCAACCTAGTGAATTTGCAAAATTTGCTACCGCTCTTGCCGTTGCAAAATTTTTAAGTCAACTTAATGTCTCCTTAAAAAATGTTAGGGATTTTATGATCGTCGCAGGGATTATTGCCTTACCTGCACTTTTGATCATACCCCAACCAGACCCTGGAAGCGCCTTGATTTACACCGCTTTTTTCTTTGCATTACAAAGAGAAGGATTATCGCTTTGGTATTTGAGTTTAGGGCTTATCGCAGTGGTATTATTCCTAGGTGCTTTAGTCATTAATCTTTGGTGGATCATACTGGCTATTGTGGTTATTATTACTGTTATCTATTTGCTTTCGCGAAAGCGGAAACACAAAAAACGACTTACGAGACCTCGGGTACATCTTTTTGTAATAGCTACAGTAATTTGTGTCGCTTATACGTTTTCTACCAGCTATATCTTTAATAATCTTCTAGAAGAAAGGCACAGAAACCGCATCAATATTGTGTTGGGCAGAGTGCAGGACGACGCGGGAATAGGCTACAACATCAACCAAAGCATGATCGCTATAGGAAATGGTGGTTGGGCAGGAAAACCTCTGGAAGAGGCCACACAAACTAGAGGTGGCTATGTGCCAGAACAGCATACTGATTTTGTTTTTAGCGCCATAGGCGAGGTATCTGGACTTTTAGGGACCAGTATTACCATCATACTTTTCATGCTCTTGATCTATCGAGTCATCATCATGGCCGAGAGACAACGCAATCAATTTGCGAGAGTTTATGGGTACGGAGTCGCCGGAATATTTTTCCTTCACTTTTTTGTGAACATAGGAATGGTTATAGGACTCTTGCCTACCGTAGGAATACCTTTGCCTTTCATGAGTTATGGGGGTAGCGGACTCATGGGATTCACCATTTTACTGTTTATCTTTATCAAACTGGATGCCCATAGAATGAGTTACGATCATTGATCATCTATAAATCCCTCTTTTTGAAATATTTTAAAGCACTTCTTCACATCTTCATCGTGGTTCTTTTGACATTAATTACTCAAGTGGGCGGGCTGATTTGGATTGCAGTTTTTAGTTATTTTAAGTATCGCAAGTCCATCTGGAATAAAAGGAAGCGAATTCTCAGTTTCTCTCTAGTGTATATGCTTTGCGTCTTCTTTATAACACCCGTTCTTGCTCCCTTAAATAACAGAAGAGCACTTCCTGTTTTTAACGATCATATCGGTCCTCATAATTTAAGCTATGTGTTGTTGTGCCGTAATTATGTGCATAAGGATTTATATAAATACCTACATCAGGCATCTAAAAGTTTTTACAAAAGAAGCTCTTCAAATAAATTGGTATATCTAGATGCAGGCTTTCCTTTTATCGACGGTTTTCCATTACTACCGCATCTAAGCCATGATGATGGCCGCAAAATAGATATTGCATTTAAGTACAAAAATAAAAAAGGAGAACTGGTGGACAGGACACCATCTCTTTTAGGCTATGGTGTTTATGTAGAACCCAATGATCATCAATTAACACAAGCTCAAAAATGTATGGATGCTGGTTTCTGGCAGTATGATTATGCTACATATATAGGTGTGAACGTGCATAAGGAATTGATCATCGACGAAGCCTTTACAAAGCTCTTGATTGAAGAAATGCTTTTATTATCAGTAGAAAAGATATTTATAGAACCGCATCTCATTCCCCTCCTAAAATTAGATAAATTACCGGCTTACCAACGAAGTAAAATTAGATACCATGGCTGTCATGCAGTAAGGCATGATGATCATATACATTTACAAATTCCTAAAAGAGATTAAGTGAAAAAAAACGTACTACTGTTGATTTTGGTAAGCTTTTGCCTATCGAGCTGCAAAGAATCTCCTCAATTCCACAAATCTCATTATCCAGAAAAGGCAGAAGCCCCTTTTAGCGATGCAGTGGAAGCAAACGGCTTTTTATTTCTATCTGGTCAGATAGGTATGGATCATAACACACGAGAACTAGTTGATGGTGGTATTGTTCCAGAAACAAAACAAGCTATAGAAAACATAAGAGAGGTACTAGAATTACACGATAGCGACCTTTCTCAAGTAATAAAAGTGAGTGTTATTTTAAAGGATATTAAAGATTTTAATGCTTTTAACAAAGTCTATGTAACGCATTTTACTCATCAGCCTGCTCGTACCACTTTTGCCGCATCTGGGCTTGCAAAAGATGCTCAAATCGAAATAGAAGTAGTTGCTGTTAAATAAAATTAGCACAGAGTTCGTACTATTGTAGTTCTAATAATTGCCTATGTTTTTCCTTCCTCAAAACCTTGATGATTACATCGTCGCTCATTCTGAAGACGAACCACAAATCCTTCAAGACCTCGCCAGAGAAACCCATCAAAAGGTATTACAACCTATCATGTTGTCTGGACCCTATCAAGGAAGGGTGTTGAGCATGATCTCCCATTTGAAAGCGCCTCAGCGCGTTCTAGAAATAGGCACTTTTACGGGCTACTCTGCACTCTGCATTGCTGAAGGAATGCCGGCAAATAGCGAACTGATCACGATTGATATCAATGAAGAGCTGGAAGATTTTGCTGCTGGATATTTTGCGCGCTTTCGCGAAAGCGGAAACAATAATATTTCCATAACTCAAAAAGTAGGTGATGCGATACAATTGGTTCCAGAGCTGGAAGGAACTTTTGATCTCATTTTTATAGATGCTGATAAACCTAATTACGTGAACTACTTTCATCTTATTATGGACAAAGTGCACGCTGGAAGTTTGATCATTTCTGACAATGTCTTATGGCATGGTAAAGTGGTGGAAGATCTGAATGAAAAGGACAAATCAACACCTGTACTACTGGAATACAATAAGCTATTAAAAGAAGATGCCCGATTGCAAACAGTACTTTTATCAGTTCGTGACGGACTTACCTTAAGCCGAGTGTTGTAGTCTTTTTTCTATTTTAGAAAATAGCATAAAACATCCCCAGCCCAAAAGAAAACCTACCAGCATTCCCACAACAATATCTCCTGGGTAATGCACTCCTATAAACACTCTGGAAAGTGCAAAAATTACTGGCCAGAGGTAGAAAAGCAAGACCCACTTTGTCATTGCTTTTGTTCTTAATGCTAGTATTATAAATGTAGTCACCGCAAAACTCACGGCACTATGACCCGACCAAAAGCTAAAACTTTCTGGCTCTTGTAAGACTTGGATGCTGTCCCTTAATAATGGGTCGTTATATGGCCGCAACCGTTCCACAGTATTTTTAACAAGATTGGTTAGCGATAAAGTAACAAAAACAAGCAGCGGCAACATTAATAAAGCGATGTAATTCACTGGTTTTTGAAATTTTCTAAAGAGAAGGTAAAAGAAAAATAGATAAAGTAGCAACCAGTTTTCTATACGGGTAACAAAAAGCCAAAAGAATTGAAATTTCCCTATCCAAAATCCATTGACCCATCTTAAAATATCCTGATCAATTTCTACAAGAGATTCTAACATTTAGAACTTGCGTTTAATAGACCCCGAGTCTTCTATCTGGTCTTTCACTTCTTCTATTTTTTTAGTAATTTCTTTGACGTCTTTATTGAATCCGTGCTCGTCTGCACTTTTAGCAATTTCATTTTTAATGTCATCAGTTGCATTTCGCACTGTTTTCATCGCTTTACCTATACCACGAGCAATTTCCGGCAACTTATCTGAGCCAAAGACTAATATCACTACTAAGCCTACTATCATAAGCTCTGGAGTACTGATAAATAAAAGTATCATTTTCATAGTGCAAATATACGATAGGACAATTTTTAATTAGAGTTTGGACCTATAGATAATTAAAAAATTCAAATATAGTAGTGCTAGTGCCAGATTCAGTTTTAGTTATTTCTCGAGAACTGGGAAATTGATCCTCTTGCAGTGTATAGCTATAGGAGAACGAACGATCTGGCACAAAACTACCAGATACGGCCGTGTAATCTATCCTACTGTTAGGTAAATATCTTGTATAAGGAACGAATTTAGGAAATATAATAAGACGTAAAACATCATTCATGTCCTTAAATGGGTTGTTATTAAACTCATAGGTAAACTCCGTGTACCCTATAATAGTAAATCCATTTGTATCTACACGATTGATGCGATCCACATTGAAGTTTGCGGTATATTGATAACGCAAATCTTCCGTTTGCGAAACAATACCAGCTCCATTTGTAATCCTAGTGACTACTCTAGCAATCCTATTTTGAATGTCGGTGTAAAGTTGTTTTTCCACCTGTTCTCCATTTGAATCTGTGTAATCTAGAAACACAGAATCGTCGGTATAGGTGAAATTATATATGATAGTACTTCCAGCTGCTTTAGTGGCTGTTACCAATCTATTGTTAGCCGTATACTCAAAATCATAAACCACATTTGTTGCCCCAGTAAAGGAGACTTGACCGATCAATTCCTCTTCATTATAGACGATACTCACATTTTCTGTCATGTTAGTCATTACATCTTGGGCTATTTGAATACTGCTCAATCTGGTCAGATTTGGCATAGGCTCTACTATTCCATCAGCTTCATTGTTTTGTTGATCTAGGGAAGGATCATTACAAGAAATAAAGAGAATAGAGAGAAAACATAAAAAGGAGGTGTACTTCATACCGCAAAGATATTTATTAATGATACTATTTAAATATGAAAATAACCAATTCAAGCTAAATGGATAACAAAAAAAACCAGATTCATTGTGAATCTGGTTTTAAAATTATTTGAGAAATGTATTTCCTACTTCTTCATTTGGTCAAACTTGCTTACCTCAGCAGCAGTTGGCCATGTGTTGTTAGAAGTATCCACATCTGCAGTTTCTAGTTTAGGGTCAATTACTATTTTAGTAATTTCCTTAGTACTTGCTTTGCTTAATCCTACTTCTTTATCGTTTAACCTCCAGATTTCTGCTGGGTGCGTAACCGTTTCAGTTGTACCGTCAGCATAAGTATACTCTATAATGATAGGCATTACTAATCCACCTGGCTTCTCTACTTTTATTTCATAGAAGAATTTAGGAGATTTCATAGCGGCTCTTTCTGTCGCTGTAAAGTTATCCATCATATAGGTTTTTAACTCTCCTACTACTTCAGCAGGTTCTTTCCCTTTAAGATCATCATTATAGTCAGCACTTCCTTCTTTAACCATATAAACTAAAGCAGGTATATTACTATCATCTATATTTCTTGCTTTCATCAAGTCTTTCATAGCTTGATTTTTCTCATTAGAAACAAAATACTTTTCTACAGATTTGATCCCCATATCATTAAACTGAGTGGTATAAAACCATCCTCTCCAGAACCAGTCTAAATCTACAGCACTAGCGTCTTCCATGGTACGGAAGAAATCTTCTGGTGTTGGGTGTTTAAACATCCATCTTTGAGAATACGTACGGAATGCATAATCAAATAAGTCACGTCCCATTACAGTTTCTCTTAAGATATTAAGAGCCGTACCTGGCTTACCATAAGCGTTAGAACCGAACTGGTAGGTGTTGAGACCTTTACTCATAATAGGAGCAATATATCTTTGATCTCCGGCCATATAAGGGACAATATTAGCTGCTGGCCCACGTCTAGATGGATAGGCATCTAATCCTTCTATAGAAGCTGGGTAATTTTCTCCCATATCTTGCTCTGCAACATACTGCACAAAAGTGTTTAAACCTTCATCCATCCATGTCCACTGGCGCTCATCAGAATTTACAATCATCGGAAAGTAGTTGTGACCTACTTCATGGATAATTACCGAAATCATACCAAATTTTACACGATCAGAATAATTTCCATCCGTATCAGGACGACCATAGTTCCAACATATCATAGGATATTCCATCCCTTGATTCTTTGCGTGTACCGAAATGGCTTTGTGATATGGATAATCAAAAGTCATTCTTGAATAAGACTTTAATGTTTGAGCGACAGCCTTTGTAGACCATTGTTCCCATAAAGGATTACCTTCTGGCGGATATATAGACACTGCCATGATATCCTTTCCTCCTATTTTTACTGCCATAGCATCTGCTACGTAACGACGGGATGATGTCCATCCAAAATCACGAACATAATCTGCTTTTAATTTCCAAGTCTTCATCGCTTTAGCCCCTGGCATCATGGCAAGCTTTTCAGCCTCTTTTTGAGTTCTAATCACTACTGGATTCTCAAAAGATTTTTGTGCTTGCTCATAACGAGCTATTTCTGTTTTAGAATATACATCCTTACGATTGGTCAATTTACCAGTACCGTCTAACCAGTGATCTTCTGGCACCGTAATATTCACTTCAAAAGTACCGAATGGCAATGCAAATTCATCACGCCCGTAGAATTGGCTGTTTTGCCATCCTTCTACGTCATTATAAACGGCCATTCTTGGATAAAACTGCGCGATTACATAAGCTCTGTGTCCATCAGGAAACTGCTCGTAACCACTACGACCACGACCTTCTACGTGGTTATTAATATTGTAATCCCACTCGATATCAAATTCAAAATCCTTTCCAGACTTCAGTTTTTCTGGAAGTTCCACACGCATCATCGTTTGATTGATCATGTATTTTAGAGAATTACCGTTTTTATCAAGTACTTTTTTGATATTGAAACCGCCGTCAAATGGCTCTTGTAAATAAGCACCTGCAAAACCAGCTGGTTGCATGTAAGGCTGTACACCACCACCTTCAATAAGAGGAGTTTTAGAATCCTTAGCACGCATATTTTGATCTAACTGTACCCATAAATAATCCAATACATCTGGAGAGTTATTGGTATAAGTGATCGTTTCATAACCATAAATATGGTGATTTTCGTCATCCAATCTTATGTCCATCTCATAATCAGCGCGTTGCTGGTAGTACTTAGGACCAGGAGCACCACTGGCACTGCGGTACTGGTTAGGTGTAGAAAATTCCTGATACAACTGACGGAATTTGTTGATGTTAGCATGTTCTTCAGCCTTAGGCTCTTCTTTCTGAACTTCTTCTTGTGCAAAAGAACCATAAGAAACCAGCATCATACTGATAAACAATAGTTTAATAGCTTTCATGTGTTTAGTTTAAATTAATCATCGCTAAATTAACAATAATGAATAAGTTATAAAGCTTTTAACTAAAACTTTACAGTATCTGTTAATTTGTTTTTATCCATAAGCAGGCTACGGCGCACGCCATTGATCTTCATATGAACCAAATTCTTCTGCTCTTCAAACAGCTCTATAAATGCATTGAATCGCATCGTTATTACTTTTGGCATCTTTGGAGAAGGCAGTTCTATATAGAGTACTATTTGATCTGACTCATATTCTGCACCTATAAAACTAGGAATAGAATTCACCCCATTGATTTGCACTTCTAATTTTTTAGCTATATAACTCTTTAACAATGGGTATACCTCTTCAATGGTAGACTTATCGCCTAATACGATAGGGTTCTCAATTCTAGAATTGAGAACGTCCTCCATATCATCTATAAAAAACCTGGTCACCATCTGCATGCTTTTGGCACTTTTACTATACGTGGCGTTAGAGACCGATATATAGTATTTATGTAGGTTATTATTCTCGCTTTTTCCGGTCGTCCGGATTTCGTCGAAGGAAAAGGGTAACGGCTCAACATCTTTATCGATATTACTAGAAACCTTAGTATCCTCCATATTAGAGAAAGATACCAGTAGGATAGCAGCCATAACTACTAGAGGCAAGCACTTTAATTTTTTGAGCATTTTAATTTTTTAAGATCCATACTAAAGTATGCTGTTCCTATCAGAAAAACACAAGATCGTGAAAGATCAATTTTGACGAATTTATCTTCGTTTTTATAATAAAGTAAGGTTGCCTAAATAGATACCGTGAAAACGATCTCCATTTAAGTCTTCTCCGTCTATTTCAATGGCATATCCCATTTGATACGGAGTAACACTTACGTAACCTGTTATTAACGGTACTCCGCGATTCAGTGAATCATTAGAGTCATAATCTATATCATAAGCAACATAGGCATTCCCTGAGTCTTGATCAGCATCTATTCTATAAGTACCTGTTTGAAATGCACTCTCCTGATTTCCGTAAAGAACTATATCTAATAGCACACCCATTCCTTGAAATTCACTATTAACATCTAAAGTTAGATTTTCATCAGTTACAAAAGCGACGGTTCTATATACACCTTGTTGCGCTTCTACCACATCATTATAATAGCCCGCAGTAGACTCAAATGAGTTGGTAGCATCTGTTCCATAAGAAAATGAGTTGACCACTATTGAAGGTCCTGAAGGCAGGTCATCATCACTATCACAAGATATTAGGCTACATAAAAATAGAGCGAACAAACTGTAAAGGGTATTTTTAAGTGCATTATTTTTCATTGCTTTTTTTCTTTAGTAGAAGGAGAGAGGCCTTCTGTTTCTTTGGGGTAATTTTTCTTTGCTTTGAACAAAGTTACTTGATTTGAAAGGAATTGAAGTAGATCAAGCTCTCTTTCTGGCTCAAACATAGTTGAATTAAGGCCGTTGTCTTGAGCAAAATACATGAACTCATAAAGGTGTTCTTCAGGTATTTTTAAATATTCCAGCAAGTATTCTGTGCTGTACTTGTTCTTTAATGTATAAACATTAAATTCTTCTTGCGTGGGTTGCTTAGGACCCGGGTCTATTCCCGTTTCAACTGCTTGAAAAACACCTCCTAAAGCCATCATAGCAAGTGCTCCAAATATATTACTCATGTTAAAACGTGGCTGGCTTTGATTAAAAGCCTCATTCCTTACAGCATATTCTTCTGGCTGTTTGATGCGGTCAGACATCGTATTTTCCATACGGTCTACAGCTCTTGTTTTCAAATTAAAATCGCTTACTTCGTCAATCTTAGGATCCACATAGGGTGTTTTTTTAACTTTAATACGCATAAGACCATCAACTAACATCACTTCATCGAGCTGGTTCACCCCTTCATTAAGAGAAATAAGCACCTTTTTATCGTCCATTATTTTCTTAGTAATTGTTAAAGAAAAGGATTCTAATTGTACCGCTTTAAAAGAAAGTTTATCAGTCTCTCGAGCATGAATAAAAAAACCACCTTGTTTATTAGTAACTGTACCTTCTAAAGAACCTGAATTAAAAACAGTGACACCTTCCAGTGGTTTATTGGTTATGCTGTTGATAACACCTTGTATTTGTACGCGCTCCTTTTGAGCACTGGCCAATCCACCGACAAACAATAAAAACAGTAACATCTTTTTCATAATAGGGGGGGGGGGTATTAATTGACTTAAAATAATGTCAAAACAAATTTAATATACACAAATAACGTACAAATAATCCTATCATTGTTAGAGTTTAACGATGTTTAACCTAGTACAACCAAACCATGAAAAACATGATCATTGCCAGCACATCTACTATTCATGGCACCGCATACCTTTCCTATTTACTCCCCACTCTATTAGAAGACTTTGATAAAAATAATATACAACAACTTCTATTCATTCCTTACGCGCGTCCAGGCGGTATTTCTCATCAGGAATATACAGAAAGAGTTAGAACTGCTTTTCAAAAGACCCCTATCACAGTAAAAGGAATACACGAATTTGAAAATCCGCAGGAGGCCTTAGAAAGTGCCGAAGCTATTTTCACTGGAGGCGGCAACACATTTGTATTGGTGAAAATGCTTCACGACTTAGATCTCATGTCCTTGCTGCGTAAAAAAATATATGCAGGAACCTCTTATATAGGAACTAGTGCTGGAAGTAATATTTGCGGTCTTAACATGAGGAACACCAATGACATGCCTATTGTCATGCCGTCAAGTTTCAAAACCACAGGAGCCATAGGTTATAATATCAATGCACATTACCTTGACCCAGACCCTAACTCCACCCATATGGGAGAAACTAGAGAGCAACGTATCAAAGAATTTCACTGTTATAATGATTTGGCTGTAGTAGGATTGCGTGAAGGAAGTTATATCAGAGTACAAGGCAAAGAAGAAATTTTATGTGGTACAGCGTCCGCTAGAATTTTCACAAAAGGCAACGACGCCATAGAAGTGAGCCCTGGATACGATTTTGCTCCACTTTATAAAATTCACTAAATAATTTTTAGACTAATTTAAAATGAACCGATTATCTTTAGGCTTAATAGACATCACATCATTTAAAAAAAACCAAACATTATGGCATCTATTCAACATAAAGAAAATGACTCTAGGGGTCTTTTCTACCTTAAAGAAGGCAATAAAACTATAGCAGAGTTGACCTATACTTTAAAAGATAACGTCATGACGATAGATCACACAGAAGTGCATTCTTCTCAAGAAGGAAGAGGCTTAGGAACTCAACTCGTAACAGAAAGCTACCATTTTGCTAAAGAAAAAGGACGTAAGATCCATCCGCTATGTCCGTTTGCTGAAGTTCTTTTTGACAAAAATGACAGTTGGCATAAGGTTAGAGTATGATATTAGAAACAGAACGGCTGTATCTCAGACCTTTTCAAGAAAAAGACGCTCCTTTTCTTTTTGACCTCAATAGCGACGAAGAAGTGATGCGATACACTGGAGACCATGCTTTTGAACACCTAGAGGCTGCAAGAAAATTTGCAGTCGATTATGTTACAAATTCGCAAGGACAGTGTGCGTTGTATCATATGGGAAGAAAAGCCGTTATTAGAAAAGCAGATGGTGTATTTTTAGGCTGGTCGGGATTAAAAAATCATAAAGAAGAAGATTTTGTGGATATAGGTTACCGCTTCCTGAAGAAATACTGGGGAAAAGGCTATGCTACAGAGTCTGGGCTCGAAGTTTTAAGACACGGTTTTCAGGATCATGGCTTGAATCAATTAGTAGCTCATGTTCATGAACTGAATTACGGCTCGCAAGTGGTCGCAAAAAAACTAGGAATGCATCTGGAACATCGTTTTTTATGGGACCGCAGAGAACCTGCCAGACAATATAAAATCACTAGAGAAACCTATCTCAATAACTCCAATTAATTAAAAATGATTGACATACAAGCAGTAACCGCTAGAGAAACCTTTTCTGTAAGGCGTCCGGTTCTTAGAAAGGGAAGGCCTATGGAGGACTGCCATTTCTCTGGAGATGAATTAGGAACTACATTTCATCTAGGCGCTTTTGAGAAGGATAAAATAATAGGTGTCACCACTTGTTTAATGAATAAAGATGTGCGCCTTGAAAAACTTAGGGAATTTAAACTGCACCATTGCTATCAGCTAAGAGGCATGGCAGTTCTAGAAACGATGCAAGGAAAGGGAGTAGGAAAGAAATTGCTTAAAAGAGCAGAACAATTACTCAAAGAGAAAGACATTAAAGTGATATGGTTCAATGCACGTATTGCAGCAGTGCCATTTTATGAAAAAATGGGTTATGAAGTTGTGAGCGACTTATTTGTCATTCCTAACGTAGGAGATCACTTTAAAATGATAAAAATATTATGATGCGATTCATTGGAATAATGATGCTTTTTACATTAACGATTACCCCACAAATAGATCAAAAAGAACTCACTGGGCAAAGTGCCAACCCTAAAAATCTATTAGAAAAGGAAACACAAGTTGCTTTTGATCTTATGAAAACAGCAGCGGCAAAAGAAGGTATTCAACTGAGGGTAGTTTCTGGTTACCGGAGTTTTAGCAGACAGACACAAATCTGGAATCGCAAGTATAAAAAATACGAGTCACAAGGCCTTGAGCCGGATGCCATTTTTGATAAAATTGTAGAATACAGCACGGTACCAGGAACCTCGAGACATCATTGGGGAACGGATATCGATATTATTGATACGAATGCCACCTACTCTGGAGACGTTTTAGTACCGTCTAAATTTCATGGTACTGGCCCTTTTTGCAAGCTCAAAGACTGGATGGAACAGCACAGTCCTGAATATGATTTTGAACTCGTTTACACCATGAATCACAACCGCACTGGTTTTAAATATGAGCCGTGGCATTATAGCTATATTCCGCTTTCGCGAAAGCGGTATAACGACTATTTAAATACCATAGATTTAGTTACTTTCCTTAGATCAGAAAATATCATGGGAATGGATAAGATAAGTGAAGAACGCATCAATCGCTATCTGGAAGAGCATATCAAAGGCATACACCCAAAATTAAAGGAGTGATTAAAAGGAGAAGTAATTATTGAAGTCAACTATTAATAGAAGTGTTCTAGATAAATTTGATTCTAAAGAACAAAGAAAACCCCCTAACAAAATACGCCCAACTTTTCAGTTGGGCGTATTTTTATAAATTTTGTTTTTCTAAAATGAATACACCACTTCTAGTTTATAATCTTCAAGGGTTTTTTTTGCTTTTTCTAGGTCTTCTGTAAAACCTAAAATATAACCACCACCACCAGAACCACAAAGTTTTAAGTAATAATCACCACTATCAAGTCCTTTCTTCCATAAATCATGGAACTGAGCAGGTATCATAGGTTTAAAGTTATCTAATACTACATGAGAAAGTTTCTTCACGTTACCAAACAGTGCTTTTACATCACCGCTCAAGAAATCTTCCACACACATATCTGTATATTTCACAAACTTATCCTTCAACATAGATCTGAAACCTTCTTGCTTCATATTCTCCATGAAAATATTCACCATTGGCGCGGTCTCTCCTACTATACCAGAATCCAATAGAAAAACAGCTCCTTTTCCTGTCGCTAACTGCGATGGAATTCCTGCTGGTTCTATATCTTGTTGCGAATTAATTAAAATAGGCAAACTTAAATAAGAGTTTAATGGATCTAAGCCAGAGCTTTTTCCATGAAAGAAACTCTCTATTTTTCCAAAAACATCTTTTAAGATCAGTAATTTTTCTCTAGTTAGATTTTCTAGAACCGTAATTTTATCAATAGCATATTTGTCATAAATAGCAGCAACTAAAGCACCACTACTGCCTACTCCATACCCTTGTGGGATACTAGAATCAAAATACATTCCTGCATTCACATCGGCTCTGAGACTTAAAATATCAAACTGAGGAAAATCTTTGTCCGACTCTTGAAGTGACTCTATATGAGTCGCCAGACGGTCTAAATTCTTATTAGACTGTGCGGAAGCATCAGTTAATTCATCGCTGATTTTAAGGGCTCCATTATAAAAATTATAAGGAATAGAAAGACCTTTAGAATCTTTGATAATACCGTACTCACCAAAGAGTAGAATCTTAGAATAAAATAAGGGTCCTTTCATATGACTAAGTTAGCACTTTTTTGCACCTGTACCGATTTGATCACAAATATAGTGAGAGTTTTGACAATAGCGCGTCAATTTGTTGTTAATCAGTTCATCGACCGCGGTTTTGTGCTCGCTAGGATATAGCATATGCACATTTGCTCCTGCGTCCAGTGTAAAACATACGGGTATTTGTGTCTGTTTTCTAAAAGCCCAAATTTCTTCAATGATCGACAGCGTTTGCGGTTTCATCAATATAAAATAAGGATGCGAGGTCATCATCATGGCATGTAAGGTCAGTGCCTCACTTTCAGTGATCTTGATAAACATGTCTAAATCACCTTCTTGTAATGCTTTCTTTAAAATAGTCAAATTCTCTTGGGCTTGTTCAAATCTCGCTTCTGCGAAAGCGTGACCATTCATCAAATCATGACCTACCGTAGAGCTGACTACTTTTTCCCCTTTATCAACCAATAATATAGTGTCCTGAAAATCTTGAAAAACCGGATGCAACAACTCACTTTTATCCACTCCGTAAAAATTAGAACTACCTGAAGTGTCTTTATGCTCCCCCCATAAAACAGCTGCTCCTTGAAGACTGCGACAAGCACTTCCAGAGCCTAGACGAGCTAAAAATGACATTTTATGATAATCCAGCGGGGTAGCAGTAAGTTCACTTTCAAAGTCCATCATACAAGCGCTTAAAGCAGCCATACTACTCGCACTACTCGCTATTCCAGAGCTATGCGGGAATGTATTGTGCGTATCGATATCAAAATAATAATTAGCTGTCCATGGACAATAGTCAACAATACGCTCCAAATAAGCTTTGATCTTAGGCGCAAATTCAGGTTTTGCAATCCCGTCATAACTGATGCTAAAACCCGGTTTCCCCTTGGTTGCTTTTACACTAGTAATGGTACGACAAGCGTGGAGCGTAAAACTTATAGATGGATTTGCCGGTAGTTGCATACCGTGCTTTCCCCAATATTTTACCAAAGCAATATTAGAAGGCGCTTGCCATTTTGCAGCTAGCGTTTCCTTTAATTCTACCTGATCTTTAAGTTTAAAATGCTCTTCCAATGGTCCACCTTATTTAAGTTGCAAAGATAAGTTAGGAAATGTTTTTAGAAGATGTTTGAAGTTCCGCTTTCTTTTTTCTGAAGAAAAAAAGCCATTTCTAGACTTGATTCCCTATTCAAGTAGAATAAAAACAATCTTATTTGTAACAAATAAGCTTCTGTAGTGTCCAATGATTAAGCGTATTTTTAACCAGCCGAACATCTAAAATCAGTCCATGCTCATTTATCTTAGAGTTTTAAAGGAAAGTTTCTTTTTTGCCATTAATGCGTTACGCACCAATTTGCTTCGTACCTTTCTGTCACTTCTAGGTGTTACCATAGGTATTTTTTCCATCATTGGTGTTCTTGCGGCAATTGATTCTTTAGAAAACGAGGTGACCGATGGACTCAGTTCTTTAGATATTTCTACTATTTATGTAACGAGTAAGTCTTTTGGCCCAACAGAATTAGAACCTTATCAATACGAGAGTTTTCCTAAAGTCACTTATGACGAATTCCAGATGCTACAACGCAGTATGGAAGACATAGATGTCATGACCTACACTGTTTTTTCTGGTCCAGAAAATATAAAATTTGAGAATAAAACTGCGACCGGAGTGAGTGTCGTACCAGGTACAGACAGTTATTACGACATTGATAATTTAAAATTAGCGGAAGGTCGTTTTTTTAATGGCGCCGAATCTAACAACGGCAGCCCAGTAACTGTATTGGGTAGCGAGGTGGCAACAAGCCTTTTTGGAAACACAGACCCTATAGGAAAAAGGGTACGGCTATACGGAAATAAATTTACCGTTATAGGAGTCTTAGAAAAAGTAGGTCAAGGATTTAATATAGGACCGTCTAAAGACGGCAGTGCTTACGTGCCCGTTAGCTTTGTTAGGAAAATTTATGGAGACAACAACAAGTTCAGGTTGCCCGCAATTATATTAAAACCTAAAAAAGGAATTGACGTAGAAGAGTTTAACGCCGTCTTAGAGCAAAAATTAAGAGTTTACCGAGGTTTAAGACAAGATGAAATATCAAACTTTTTTATAAACCCAATCAGGGGACTGGCTGATTTGATTGATCAAGTGACTTCTGTATTAACCCTTATAGGAATTATCATTTCTGGTTTCTCGATGCTGGTAGGTGGTTTTGGGATAGCAAACATCATGTTTGTAAGTGTTAAGGAACGTACTAATTTAATAGGGATTCAAAAATCTTTAGGTGCAAAAAGACGATTTATCCTTTCTCAATTTTTATTTGAATCTATCATACTTGCTTTATTTGGAGGATTATTTGGACTGCTCTTTGTCTGGATAGCCACTTTAATTGCAAATACCTTCGTAGAAGATTTTACCTTTATTTTATCCTCTTCAAACATCCTACTAGGAACAAGCGTGAGTGCGATAATAGGACTTGTTGCAGGGATCATTCCTGCTATTATAGCCGCAAGACTCGATCCTGTAGAAGCCATAAGGACTGGAATGTAGGATTTAGATAACTTCACAATGCCTAAAATATTCTTTTTATCTTTAACGGGTATACACTCCAATAGTTACTGTCATTGGTTTCCATTAGGAAGGACTTACATTTAAATCCAGCAAGTTGATGAAAGTAAACAATAGACGAACTCGCTAAGATTTAAGTTGAATTTTGACTCCTATTTCTAATAAAAGATAGCTTTTAGAGTCAAGTTTCACAGAATAAGCAAGTACATTTTAATTTAAAAAACAACTTGATTTTCAAATAACTAAAAGGCTATATTTGCAAAAAATTTCACACGATGGGTAGAGGTAACGAAGGATCAAAAGGTAAAGGTAGCGGTCGCCGTGATGGCAAAAGCGCTGGTGCTTCAAAAAACAATAACAGACGCGATGAAAAATCATTTGACAACAAAGGGAAATCTCCTTCTCGCGACAAAGATTCTGATGACCGTCCTACTACTCGTGGTGGTAAAAATCAGGTAGTTGGAACTTCTCGTTCTGGTAAGCCTGTTACCAAAAAAGAATATATAGACCGTAAAAAGTCTGAAAGCTTTACCAAAAGAAAAACAGACAAAGCAGGTACAAGGCTTAACAAGTATATCGCAAACTCTGGTCTTTGTAGCCGTCGCGATGCAGACATCTATATCCAAGCGGGTAGCGTAAGTGTCAACGGCAAACCTGTTATAGAAATGGGATATCAAGTAATGCCTGGAGATGAAGTGCGTTTTGACGACAGACCTATACAGCCTACTAAAAAAGAATATTTTATTCTTAATAAGCCCAAAGGATTTAATTCTCCGCGCAAAGGAGAAGGTTCTACAAGAACTGTCCTAGATCTTATGGAAAATGCCAGTCCTAATAGCCTGCATTTTGTGGGGCGCTTAGGAAGGGCATCCCTAGGGATCATGTTGTTTACTAGTGATCTTGAACTAGCCAACAAACTGAATAACCCGAAACAAAAATTACGGAAAATCTACCAAGTTGCATTAGATCGCAGCTTTAAACACGACGATTTAATGAAATTGCGTAATGGTATTTTACTGGATCGTGAAGAAGTAGAGATTAAAGAGATCAGCTACGTTGAGAACGGTAAAAATAATGAGGTAGGAATTGAAATCCACAGTGGTAAGGATAACATCGTGCAACGTGTATTTGAATCTGTAGGATATGAAATTAAAGTTCTTGATAGAGTGGTATTAGGCGGACTAACTAAAAAAGATTTGCCCCGAGGTCATTACCGCAGACTGACTGATCAAGAGGTGATTAATCTGAAAATGATTCCATAAAAATTAACGCCCCGTTAACAGATACTGATTTACATTTGAGCAATTTTGTGAGTAAGGCGACGATGCCTTACCATATAAATTAACCCCATAATTTGAATACAAAATACATAGATCTCATCGATCAGACTTATTACTTCCCAACGGAAGAATTTGAGCTGCAAGATGGGCAGCTACAGTTCCACGGTATAGACCTTATGGCTCTCGTAGAACAATATGGTGCGCCCTTAAAATTCACTTATTTACCTAAAATTTCCGATAATATAAATCGAGCAAAGGGCTGGTTTGATTCCGCTTTCGCGAAAGCGGACTACAAAGCAAAATACCATTACTGCTATTGCACTAAAAGCTCGCATTTTAAGCATGTGCTGGATGAAGCCTTATCCAATGATATTCACATTGAAACTTCTAGTGCTTTTGATATCAATATCGTTAACAAGCTAAGAGCAGAAGGTAAAATCCAAAAGGACACTTTTGTCATTTGTAATGGTTTTAAACGAGACCAGTACATTCAAAACATAGCAGAGTTAATTGACTCTGGACAGAATTGTATTCCTATCATAGATAACTATGAAGAATTAACTTTGTTGACAGATGCCACAAAGAAAAAGTTCCATTGTGGGATACGTATCGCGAGTGAAGAAGAACCTAAATTTGAATTCTATACCAGCAGGCTGGGAATAGGTTATAAGAATATTCTTAATTTCTATAAAACTCAAATTGAATCTAACGATCAAGTACAACTCAAAATGTTGCACTTCTTTATCAATACAGGTATAAGGGATAATGCGTATTACTGGAATGAATTACACAAATGCCTTAAGGTGTACATCAGCCTTAAAAAGATATGTCCTTCTCTGGACAGTTTAAACATAGGTGGCGGTTTCCCTATCAAAAACTCTTTAGTTTTTGATTTTGACTACGAGTATATCATCGATGAAATCGTAGCTCAAATCAAACAGGTTTGCGATGAAGCTGGTATTGATGTACCTCATATTTTTACAGAATTTGGCTCTTTCACCGTTGGAGAAAGCGGCGGTGCTATTTACAAAGTCTTGTACCAAAAACAACAAAATGATCGGGAGAAATGGAACATGATCAACAGTTCTTTTATCACCACTTTACCAGATTCATGGGCGATTAATAAGCGTTTTATCATGCTAGCGCTCAACCGCTGGAGTGAGGAATACGAGCGGGTTTTATTAGGCGGATTAACTTGTGATAGTGACGATTACTACAACAGTGAACAAAACGTAAACGCCATTTACTTGCCTAAGTACCATAAAGATAAACCTTTATATATAGGATTTTTCAATACAGGAGCTTATCAAGAAAGTATAGGTGGTTTTGGAGGTATACAGCACTGCCTGATCCCAGCACCAAAGCATATTTTGATCGACCGGGACGGAGATGGAAAAATTCAAACCCGTGTTTTTAAAGAACAACAAACCTCAGAACAAATGCTGGATATTTTAGGATACTAGAAACTGAAGTTCTAGTTCCAGTTGAAAACGAACTTGAAATCGAAGTCGGACATGAATTTGAAAACACAAGAGCTAGGATCGAGATCGTGCGTAGCACTTGTCGATACCAAATCAACTTCCTCTATTAATAATTGCTAAAATTGAAAACACTAAATTAAACGTAACTTTAAAACCAACTTTTAACTTCACCACATGAGCAATTCAAACTATGCAGGAATCCCAGATGAATATGCTGGATTAGATAATGCATCTATTGTTTTAATTCCAGTCCCTTACGATGGTACCAGTACCTGGCAAAAAGGAGCCGATAAAGGTCCTAAAGCTTTTCTAGAAGCCAGCGCCAATATGGAATTATATGATATTGAAACAGATACAGAAGTCTATCATCACGGCGTTTTTCTAGCAGAGGCTGTTACAGAAAATAGCTCTCCAGAAGCTATGGTAGCTGCTGTTCATGCCACCACCAAAAAGTACATCAAAAAAAATAAATTTGTTACCCTTTTCGGTGGAGAGCACTCCATTTCCATAGGAAGTATCCGTGCATTTAATGAAATGTATGAGCATCTGAGCATCCTTCAAATTGATGCTCATGCAGACTTGAGAAAAGAATACGAAGGCAGTACTTGTAATCACGCTTGCGCTTTGTATGAAGCAAGTCAAACGGCTAATTTGGTTCAAGTAGGAATTAGATCTATGGACAGTATAGAAGTAGGCGTTAATGATGATGAGAAAGTTTTCTACGGTCACGAGATGATTCAAGACGACTACTGGTCAGAAAAAGCTACAGAGGCACTTACCGAGAACGTTTTTATCACCATCGATCTAGACGCATTTGACCCGTCCATATGTCCATCTACTGGAACACCAGAACCTGGTGGAATGTTTTGGTACGAAATGCTTGATTTCTTGAAAATGGTCTTTGCAGAGAAGAACGTCGTAGGATTTGATATTGTAGAATTATGCCCTAATCCAGCTGAGAAATCGTCTGACTTTCTTGCAGCAAAATTGTATTATAAAATGTTGAGTTATAAATTTAAAGACATCGCTCTAGCAGGAGAAGATGGTTATGATTCTAACAATACTTTTGCAAAATCAGGATTGAAAAAAATGAAAAATATAGAAGATTAATCTTCAAAAATCACATGGGAAAACCGATAACAGATTTTATAGAAAAATACTTTTTACACTTTAACAGTGCTGCGCTCGTAGATGCTGCCAAAGGTTATGAAGCACAACTCAACCAAGGTTCAAAAATGCTCGTTTCTCTCGCTGGAGCAATGAGTACAGCCGAAATTGGTAAGATTTTTGGCGAGATGATACGTCAAGATAAAGTACATATCATTTCTTGTACTGGAGCCAACCTTGAAGAAGACTTGATGAATCTTGTAGCGCACAGTCACTATAAAAGAGTTCCTAACTATCGCGATTTAACTCCGCAAGATGAGTGGGATTTACTAGAAAAAGGACTCAATCGAGTTACAGACACCTGCATACCAGAACAAGAAGCTTTTAGAAGGTTACAAGAGCATATCGTTAAGATATGGAAAGATGCAGAAGCAAATGGGGAACGTTATTTCCCACACGAATACATGTATAAACTATTACTTAGCGGTGTTCTAGAACAGTACTATGAAATCCCTATAGAGAACTCATGGATGTATGCAGCTGCCAAAGCCAATCTGCCTATTGTTGTTCCAGGGTGGGAAGACAGTACTATGGGTAATATTTTTGCCAGCTACGTGCTCAAGGGAGAACTAAAAGCCAGTACCGTAAAAAGCGGTATTGAATACATGACTTTCCTAGCAGACTGGTATACAGACAACTCTCAAAAAGGGATAGGTTTCTTCCAGATAGGTGGAGGAATTGCAGGGGATTTCCCTATTTGTGTAGTGCCTATGTTGTATCAAGATATGGAGCGCACCGACACACCATTTTGGAGTTACTTTTGTCAGATCTCAGATTCAACCACCAGTTATGGAAGTTATTCTGGAGCAGTTCCCAATGAAAAAATCACCTGGGGAAAACTCGACCAAGACACCCCTAAGTTCATTGTAGAAAGCGACGCTACTATTGTAGCACCGTTAATTTTTGCCTACTTACTAGACATGTAATTTTATGAGAAGTACTCTATTTATTATCGGTTTTTTATTTTCGAGCTTGGTGTATAGCCAGTATTCTTGGACACCAGCAGTGGTGACCCTTAAAAACGGCAGTGTTCTTACTGGTGAAGCAAAAATACCTCAGGTAGGGGCTGCTTTCAATTTTGGCGGTACGGAAAAAGTAAAGTTCCGTACAGAAAGAAAGTCTAAAAAGCAGAAATACAAAATTCAAGAGGTTGATAACATCTTATTTACAGTGACTTTTAACGAACGTGTGAATGGTGAGCGAATAGAAAATACAGCGTTTGAAACTTACGTGCCCGTCCTTATTAGTAAAAGAAAAAGGAAAGATTATTTAGGCTTTATGCAAGAAGTAGTTGTAGGTGGGGTGAGTCTTTATGGGAGGACAGTGACTCAAAACAATGGAGCATGGATGCCAGGTGCTGCTGGTACTATTGCCGTACCTATTTATACAGGAAACTGGTCACAACACAATCAATTATGGGTGTGCCGTGATGGAAAAGAGGCAGAACTTATCAATCACGTCAGTCTTTTTAAAGGTTTTAAGAAAAGAGCAGCTGAATATTTTGAAGATTGCCCCAGCCTGGTTACCCAACTAGAAGGAAGAGATTTGAAAAAATCTGATCTTAAAGAAATCGTTGAATTCTATAATGCTAATTGCGGTTAGGACTTCAAAGACTCTAGAGTCATCCTAGTTTTGTAAGTTTTGATAGTTCTGCTTTTTTGCATGTCGGTAGCTGTGGCGCGAAAAAGAGATAAAATCTTTAAGTTATTTAACAAAACAATGCTGCGTTGATTTTTTTAAAGGAATCAAATCGCATCTCTACCCTAGTATATTTAGATCCTATAATATTATGAGCGATACCAATATGAGTAAGATTGACAATTTGAATCTGGAGTTTTTACAACTCAAGGATTATGAAGAGTTGAAACATGCGATGATAGATTCTTACTCCAACTTGCCAGATTCTTACTGGAGAGAAGAGCAAATCAAAACGCTTATCGATAAATTTCCTGAAGGCCAAGTGGTTCTTAAAGTGAATGAAGAAATCGTTGCTTGCGCACTGTCTATTATTGTAAAGTATGTAGACTTTAGTGGTCAGTATACCTACGAACAGGTTACTGGAAATTACGAATTCACCACACATGATGATTCTGGTGATGTGCTCTATGGCATCGAAGTGTTTATAAAACCTCCATATAGAGGAATGCGATTAGGTCGTAGATTATATGATTACCGCAAAGAATTGTGTGAGAATTTGAATCTGAGAGGTATTGCTTTTGGAGGTCGCATTCCTAATTATCACAATCATGCAAAGGACTTGACTCCTAAACAATACATTGAAAAAGTACGCAATAAGGAGATCACAGATTCGGTGTTGAACTTCCAATTATCTAATGACTTCCATGTATCACGTGTTCTTAAAAATTATTTAGACGGCGATAAAGCCTCTATGGAATTTGCCGTACTTCTAGAATGGGATAATATTTATTATACAAAACCTATTACCGAAACAGCAGCACTTAAAAGCACGGTACGATTAGGTATTGTTCAATGGCAAATGCGACCTTACTCTGGTTTTGAAGAGCTCATGCAGCAAGTAGAATATTTTGTAGATAGCCTTGCCGCTTACAGAGCAGACTTTGCCTTATTTCCAGAATATTTTAACGCGCCTCTTATGGCGGCTTACAACGATTTAAGTGTAAGCCAGTCCATAAGAGAACTTGCTAAGTACACCGTAATGATTAGAGAGCGTTTTTCTGAACTTTCTATCAAGTATAATATCAACATTATTACTGGATCCATGCCAGAAATTATTGACGGCCAACTCTACAATATAGGGAACCTTTGCCGTAGAGATGGAACTATAGAACGTTATGAAAAAATACACGTAACTCCAGATGAGCAAAAAGTATGGGGGCTTCAAGGTGGTAAAAACATACAGACTTTTGATACGGACTGCGGTAAAATAGGAATCTTAATTTGTTATGACAGCGAGTTTCCAGAATTGAGTCGTATTATGGCAAAAGATGGGATGCAAATGCTCTTTGTTCCTTTCTTAACCGATACTCAGAATGCTTTTGCTAGAGTAAAATTGTGCTGCCAAGCGCGTGCGGTAGAAAATGAATGCTATGTAGCGATTGCAGGAAGCGTAGGAAATTTGCCCGCTGTGGAAAACATGGATATTTCTTATGCGCAGAGCGCTGTATTTACTCCGTGTGATTTTGCATTTCCATCCAACGGTATCAAAGCAGAAGCTACTGCAAACACAGAGATGATTCTAGTAGCCGACGTTGATCTTACATTGTTAAATCAACTACACAATCACGGGGCAGTAAAAAACCTTAAGGATCGTCGTACGGATCTTTATGAAGTGACTAAGAAGTAAAAGAACAAGAGTTATAACTATTTCAAAAGGGTTTCTAAATAACATTAGAACCCCTTTTTTTATTTAATCATAGGAATGCTGCTTGGGTAAGTAATTTGTTTGCCTCTGCGACTAGAGATCGCAAAAATAATAGCAAATAAACCGTTTAACGAGACAAGGAAAAAAACCATTAAAAATAAATTTGAAAAATGAAGATTTTCCCAATGAAGAATTTTCCCAAGAGTTGCAAGCATTATTAAAATAAAAGTCATGGCCTGAAAAACGATCTGAAAATTCAAAAGCCGTGCCCCTATTTTTTGTAATCCTTGAATTTTATCTTTTTTGGTAAGCCATAACACTAACGGCAAAATGATATTGCCTAGTGGTATTACAATACCAGATAGAACAGACAAATGAAAAAACATCAGGAACTGTAAGTCTTCCTTTTTACCGAAGTCCAACAGCTCTTCAATAGGAACTCCTAATGAATCGCAAATCAATTGCATGGTTTTACCACGAGGTTCATTCTCGTTATTTTCTATGCGTTGTATGGTGCGAAGACTTACCTGAGATTTCTCTGCTAACTCCTCTTGAGACATTCCTGTTTTAAAACGCATCTCTTTAATTTTTGTTCCAATAGGATTCATAGTTTTGGTTTTTGATTTGTTAGGAACAAAGCTAATACGACATAGAACTTGGTACGTCATTTTATCGCAGAAGTGTTCACGTCATTTTTATGACAAACCTGTCCATACACTGATTTAATGATTTTTAAACTTCTCTTTTTGAAGGTGTATTTTTATTAGAAAATAGAACTTCCCATAAAAACACAGCAGCAACTGAGGCATATTCTAATCCCACCAGTCCTAAATTCTCTGTAAAATCGGTATTTGAATAGGTATAATAGCTTAGAAAAGCTACAAAACTCCACACGAGCATAAATCGGTACCTGGTAAAAATAGAAAATAGCAAAGGAATGGTCAGGTACCAAGGATGCACCGTCGTGGATAAAAGTAAATAAATAAAAAATGAAAATACCATACTGCTCAATAGCACTTCTGGAATTTCGTTTTTTCGCTTAAATGCTATAAACAGCACCGATAAGAAAGTAATCATAGGCAGTACGACACCAGCCGTCTCGATCACATTATAGCCCGTAAGCTCATAACCTATCGCTCGTATCACATAAAAAACACTGGCATTGAATTCAAAATTCCCAAACCACAAAGCTACAGAACCTGAATACTTTCCTAATAAGTCACTGCTGTAGAAAGGAAGGAAACCCATAAGAACTATCCCACCCACCGCTATATAAAGCAAACTAGCCCTCTTCCAACGTAGCTTTCTAAATAGCAATGGCAATACGATAAGCGGCAACAGTTTTAAAAGCACCCCATAAGCGAGAAATAAAGCACTTTTAATTTGTTGTGATTTCAACAAATGATACACAGATAAAAGCAGGAAGAAAGCCACCATGCCGTCAAAATGTAAGTTTCCTGTCAACTCAATCACCACAAACGGATTCAGAAAATACAAGAGTATGAGGTAAGGTGATTTACCTAAAAGTTTTAATAGTTTTAATCCATAGAAAAAAACGCCCACATCTGCTATGATAATAAAGACACGTATCCATAGCATCGTGGCAAAAATACTTTTACCTCCTAGGAAAGCGGCTACAGCAAAAAACAACTGATTCAACGGAGGGTAATTGGTATAATGACCACTAGACAGTTCCCCCATATTTGCATGTAATAAGGCTGCATTAGGAATAGAAGACCCCCCTGAACGCATCACTTCATCAGGCAAATATAAATAGGGATTGTAACCGTTTAATAATTGATTCCCATCCCATATAAATCTGAAGAAATCTTGAGAAAGATTAGGTGTATAAGTAATAAGGGAGACTCTACAGATAACTCCAACTGCTAGAATCAACAGCAGCACATCTGAGTTAAAAAAACGGCCGCTCCACTTGTTGG
Organism: Nonlabens sp. Ci31; assembly: GCF_012974865.1. Taxonomy (NCBI): domain Bacteria; kingdom Pseudomonadati; phylum Bacteroidota; class Flavobacteriia; order Flavobacteriales; family Flavobacteriaceae; genus Nonlabens; species Nonlabens sp. Ci31. The sequence goes on from NZ_CP043633.1 coordinate 617,270, forward strand.
ATAAGAATCGATAATTTACTTGAAATGCCTTATTGCTCACTTTGTAAAATGCATATAGGCATAGAAAAAGCAAGCTGTAAACTAAGAATGTTTCTGTGAATTGCTTTCGCGAAAGCGAGAAAAAAACAGCGTAAAGAACCACACTAATAATGCTGATAATACCAAAAATATTACCCAGCTTATGTTTCATTACTGTTTATCTGTAATACTGCGTATAAAGACGAATCCGAAACCAATAAAAAGCATTAAATGGAAAGGAAATAGTCCAAAATCGCCACCTTGATCCCCTACCACAAAGGCAGAGTACATACCAAATGCAAAATAAAGCATGAGTATGCCTTCAATAATAACATGAGGACTGATTTTTTTAAGTATGTATTTGTTTGTTTTCCAATTGCCGCCCACTGCTTTTAGGTTGAACTTAGGTGTTCTTACAAACTCGCTGCGTTTTCCTGCATGACCTTCTAAAACAGCAATAGAATTATGGAAGGAAAAGCCCATAGCGATAGAAAAGAAGGTAAAAAACATACCTATATAAGATATAAAGTTTTTAAAGCCTCCACCATAGGTTTTCTTATACATGTACCAGTAACAAACAAAAAAGATAATAGTACTGATCACAAAGAAACTCATCACTATAAAATACTCGCGCAAGTGACCGTATTCATTTTTGATGTACAGCATAGGAACACTTAACAAACCTACAATCAATACATTGAGAAACATCGTACTGTTCAATAAATGAAGAATACCGTGAAACTTTGATTTGACCGACATGTCTGAAGAGATCACTCTTCTAAACATTTTTCTGAAATTCTCTGCTCCACCTTTGTTCCAGCGGAATTGCTGAGAGCGCGCCGCACTGATGATTATAGGAAGCTCTGCCGGAGTAGTTACATGTTCTAGGTACTTGAACTTCCATTTTTTTAATTGTGCTCTATAACTCAGGTCCAGATCTTCTGTTAAGGTATCTCCCTCCCAGTTTCCAGCATCATAAATAGTCTCTTTGCGCCAGATTCCTGCTGTTCCATTAAAGTTGATGAAGTGGCCCTTAGAGTTACGCCCGACTTGTTCTAGTGTAAAGTGAGCGTCTAAGGCAAATGCCTGTACTTGTGTCAAGATAGAATAATCTCTATTAAGGTGTGCCCATCTGGTTTGCACTACTCCTATTTCTGAATCTTTAAAATAGGGAATGGTCTTGTACAACCAATCTGCATCTGGAAGGAAATCTGCATCAAAAATAGCAATCAACTCCCCTTTTGCGATTTCAAGACCTTCTTTAAGTGCTCCAGCCTTATAACCGCTGCGATCAGTTCTTGTAATATGAACCATGTCCAGACCAGTTGCGGCAAGTCTTTTGACATGGGCTGCTGTAGTCTCAACGGTTTCATCTGTGGAGTCGTCAAGAACCTGAATTTCTAACTTTTCTCTAGGGTAATCTATAAGAGAAATATTATCTAATAGACGGTCCATTACATATGCCTCATTAAAAACAGGCAACTGTATGGTGACATAAGGAACTTCTTCTGGATTAGTTAAATCCAATTGAGGAGCATTATCTACTAATTTTTGAGACTTGATGTAATTGATCAAAAGATTGAGCTGCGCAAAAGCGTAGAACAAAATCAAAATAAGCGAAATAGAATAAACGACGATGCAAATCCAAACTAATATCATTTCTTAAAACCGTATTTGAAAATCCATACTAATATCTTAACACCTGCAAATATAGCACCTTTAACCGTACCTGAAACCTTTGAAACACCTATTCTATTGCGGTACCTCATCGGTACCTCTTTATAACTAAATCCCTTTTTTAATACCTTCAACTGCATCTCTACCGTCCACCCATATGTGCGATCTTCCATTTCCAACTCAATAAGTTTATCATATTTAATGGCTCTAAAGGGACCTAAATCGGTGAATTTTGATTTAAATAAAAGACTCATAAGGGCTGTGGCTAGCCAATTCCCAAAAATCTGAGGAATTGTCATAGCGCCCTTTTCTCTCCATTTCTTAACTCTTGATCCAACTACAAAATCTAAGTTGTTTTCTAAAATCGGCGCTACTAATTCAGTAAGTTGCTCTGGATAATCACTATAATCTCCATCTAAAAAAACGATGATGTCGGTAGGATTAGATAAAGCAGCCACATATTCCATTCCCTTAAGACAAGCATTTCCGTATCCAGGAGCAGGCTCTTCTACTACTGTTGCCCCAGCATTACGCGCATTTATTACCGTGTCGTCGTTAGAATTGTTGCTACATACAATTACCTCTGTCACTATAGACGGAATATCGTTAATGACCAGTGGTATGGAACCTGCTTCATTATAGGCAGGAATCAAAACTCTTATAATAGGTGTTGTGCTCAGGACAAAGTGTTTGAAAAATGCCGCAATTTAACCATTATGAATGGGTTAGCACACAAATAAATGCAGATTTACTTTTTTAACTTTTCTGTTTTAAATTTCAAATAATTCCTTAACTATTGCCTCTAGTAATCAGCTGTATATGTTCTCTTTTTTTAATAAAATCAGGAAAGGGAACACCTACATAACGGTATCTAATTAAAAACCCTTTTCTTTATTGGGATCCTTACCTCCAAATTTTGAAAGCTTATACGTAAAACTAAGCATGAAGTACTGCTGTAAAACTAGGCTACTGGTATCTGCAACAAAATCATCTGTAATGCTACGTCTTGTATCAATAATTTGATTGAGTATATCGTAAGCTTTGAGCTTAACTGTCGCCTTATCCTTAGCAAATTTATAGCCTAGACTCCCAATGAGAACAAAGGAGTCATCATCAAAATCGCCAGTAATATTACCAAACTTGTTGTACTCTCCTCTTATCCCAAGAATCACATGTTCTGGCCACAGCGTCGTAATGTCAAGAGCGACTCTTTGATTTACAAAATCTTGCTCTGTGATGGAGGTGATATCGTATTGTGTTCTGTTAGCACTTATCTCATATTCCAACTCTACATCTATATAGTCTTGTAAAGAATATTCAAAAGATATTCCCGGGGTGAAACTATAGTTTTCTGACTGAAAAGCAGTACCGTTAGTAAAGCCTTTGTTTAAGGATAAATTTCCATTCAGACTTAGATCAACACCTATTTCTCTGGCATCCTTTTTCCATGTTTTTGCAAACCTGGTGTATAAATAACCATTATATTCTCCATTGATATTTGTGTAGGTAGTGGTTCTAATAAGATCAGCGTCTGTGGTAGAGATTGCAGCGACGCTATTATCTGTATAGGTAAAACCTCCACCAGAATAGAAACCAGATCCTTTTTCCCAATCATATCGACTTAAATTAAAGTAGATATTATGTTGCTGGCTGGCATCCAGATCTGGATTACCTATCACTATATTTTGCGGGTTGGTTCTATCTTCTACTGGCTGCAACTGTCTTACACTGGGCACATTGATACTATTGCTATAATTCACATAAGCTCTACCGTATTTACCGAATTTATAATTCACATTTGCTCTAACATATGGGTCTGTAAACTCTTTATCAAAACTAGTATTGAGCAAAATGTCTTCACTCTCTAAAGTTTGATGTATAACTCCAGCATATACGTCCAATCGGAGATCTCCTTTGTTATAACGCAATCCTAAACTAGGTCTTTGCTGCGTATTCTTCACCTCATAATCGTTACTTAAGGTGTTATTAAAAAACAAATCTCCAGAACCATCTCTATCAAAAATGCTTCTTTTATTTTCTTGATTACCCGTCTCTACGTTGTAATTTAAAGCAAGCCCTAGCGCATCGGTAAGTTTCTTATTAAAGTATGGCGTAAAAGAAAAACTAGAGCTTTTTGAGTTGTTATTGATAAGTTGATCTTGAATTACCGGAGTTTCTGGATTAGAAAATTCATCAAAAGTAGTACGTGTACTATTAAAATCACTTTGAGCATCACTTTGATTTGTATTGGCATTCCCATAAAAGCCAAAATAGGTTCCCTTTTCTAGAGTTTTCCTAGAGAAAGAAAAATTTGCTCCCAAAGACTGGTTATCAGAATCTGAAGTGCTGGAAGTACTCACCTCGTTTATAGCAGCGCCACTTTCATCGCTTGAGATAGAGCTGCTTGTGTTGTTACTGAAGTTATTAGAAAGATTGACATTAGGCCTGATATTAAACGAAGTAAGTGTGTCTGGCTTCACTTCTATACGACCGCTTATTCGATGACTGTCTCCCAAACGATCACCACGGTTAGAACTTTCTGTAATAAAAGTACGGTCTGGTAAGAAGGTTTCCCGACGACTGTCAGCGGCAGACCTTGTGTCGTTACCGCCATAAAAGTAATTCATTTGGGCGCTTACTGTTTCACCCCAATCGTTTGACACATTTAGGCCGGCACTATCGCTAGAGGTAATACCACCGCTACCACCAAAATTCTGCCCATTGATACCAAAACTCCCATTGCTACTTCTCGAAATAGAATAAGCGCTGCTGCCCATCGCATCATAAATCTCGTCAAAAGAGAATCCTGGACTATTGATATTATTGCTACTCCCTAAGACGCTCAATTTAAAATCATTGTTGAAGTAGTTGGCAATTCCGCTCATGGAATACCGTTCATCAGTCCCTCCACCGGCGGTAAGTCTAGAGAACCAACCTTTATTTTTATCTTCATCTATAGTGATGTTGATTTCGCTAGCATTGGCATCACCAGCTTCTCCAGTGGCTTTTTGAGTATCGGTTTTTGACTCTGTTACTTGGATTTTGTCAATGATCTCTTTCGGTAAGTTTTTCAGTGCTATTTGAGGATCATCACCAAAAAATTCTTTCCCATTTACTAAAATCCTTGACACCTCTTTACCATTTACGGTAATCTTTCCATCTTTATCTACTTCTACTCCTGGCAGTTCTTTCATGACGTCTTCCAAAGTAGCGTCAGCCCTTGTATTGAAAGACTTTGCATTAAATTCTAATGTGTCTTTTTTAACAGTAATAGGCGCTTTTCGAGCAGTAATCAGAATACCATTTAGTGCTTCTATATCACTACTTAAAATAATTTCTCCTAAATCTAGATCGCGACCGTCCGTAAGATTGATAAAAGCAGTGTAATTTTTATAACCTTGAAATGAAGTGATGAAGTTTACTTTTTCATAAGCGGTATTAGCTGTTAACGTAAAAACACCCTCAGCATCTGTAATGGAATAGGCTATTAGTGTCGAGTCTTTAACACTTTCTAGATATACAGTAGCGCTTTGTAGCTTTTCATTAGTAATAGAATCTTTAACAACCCCTATAATATTGAATTGTTGTGCTGTTACTGTAACGCAAGACGTCACTATAAAAATGATAGCAAGAAATAATCTCATAAAAATCAAGCTTTAGTTAGTTCACTTTGGTTAAGAAGTTAACGCAATGATATTAGGAAAATTTTGCTGTAAAAGGCCTCTTAACAGTTTGTTAAGAAAAAACCTGTCTGACGGCCTGCTGATTTAAAAAAATGACCAAAAAAAGCACCCTATTATAGGGTGCTTTTTTTATGTCCATCTCAAAACGTATTATTTCTTTCTCATATAAACACTGATAGGTACACCGTGAAAATCAAAATGCTTTCTAAGCTGATTTTCTAAATATCTTTTATAGCTATCTCTTACATATTGAGGTAGGTTACAGAAAAAAGCAAACTGTGGCTGCGGTGTAGGCAACTGTGTTACAAACTTAATTTTTACAAATTTACCTTTCAATGATGGCGGCGGATACTTCTCTATTAATGGAAGCAATATCTCATTAAGCTGACTGGTTTTTATTTTTTTAGTACGGTTATTATAAACAGTAACAGCCGTTTCTATAGCTTTGTGTATACGTTGCTTATTCAGTACCGAAATAAAGACAATAGGCACATCTGTAAACGGCTCCATTTCCTCTCTGATCTTCGCTTCAAACTCCTTAGCCGTATTGGTCTCCTTATCGACAAGGTCCCATTTATTAACCAGTACAACGATACCTTTTCGGTTGCGCTGTGCCAGCCAAAATATATTTTGTACCTGTCCATCAAAGCCTCTTGTTGCATCCAGCATAACGATACAAACATCACAATGTTCAATGGCTCTTACGCTACGCATCACACTGTAAAACTCTAAATCCTCACGTACTTTCTTTTTTCTTCTAATTCCAGCTGTGTCCACCAGATTAAAATCAAAGCCAAAACGATTGTACTTGGTATCTATAGAATCGCGAGTCGTTCCTGCAATATCAGTAACGATGTACCTCTCTTCTCCTATCAATGCATTGATAAAAGAACTCTTCCCAGCGTTAGGTCTTCCGACTACTGCAAATCGCGGTAGGTCATCTCTTACTTCCTCTTCGGTTTCTGGCAGTATTTTTACGAGATCATCAAGTAAATCTCCAGTTCCACTTCCATTCATACTAGAAATAGAGTAATACTCCCCTAGACCTAGATTATAAAACTCGTAAGCATCTTGTTCCCGCTGGTTATTATCTACTTTATTCACCACTAGAAAAACAGGCTTTGTCACTTTACGTAAAAGCTCAGCAACATCTTCATCCATAGGAGTGATTCCATCTTCAGCATTTACCATAAAAAGAATAGCATCTGCTTCGTCTATGGCGAGCTCTACTTGATGATCGATTTCTGTTTCAAAAACATCCTCACTTCCGATCACGTAACCACCGGTGTCGATAAGAGAAAATTCCTTACCGTTCCAGTCACTTCTTCCATAGTGTCTATCTCTTGTGACACCACTTACGGAATCAGTAATCGCCTCTCTTCTTTGAATCATACGATTAAAAAGAGTGGACTTACCTACATTAGGTCTCCCTACAATTGCTACTATACTCATGATGGCATTTTTTGCGTTTGCAAAGGTAGTTTTTTATTGAGTATCAGAGCAGTTGCTTTAATAAGATGTTTGATAAATGTTCCGCTTTCTATTTTCTATTTTGAAAATAGAAGTTCATCTTAAAGTAGCTCAAGGCGAAAACGGAATAAATACAAACTTCACAACCCTTTATGAAGTGCTTTTTTTGGTTTTAAAACCTGTTTTAATTAAAACGAAATAGGTATATCTAAGAGGGAATGTACCTATTAATTATAGAGAAGAACTCCTTACTTTTTGCGATCTATCACGTAATCCACCATTTTCAAAAGCGATTCTTTATATACAGAATGCGGATAAGTATTTAATATCTCCAGTGCTTCTTGTTTATAGTGATACATAGCGGTAATGGCATAATCCAGCCCACCGTTATCCTTCACATAGTCGATGACCTCGCGCACTCTAGCTTTATCGCGATTGTGCCTTTTAACAGAGTTGATCAACCATTTTTTATTTTTGGGAGTAGCTGTTTGGAGGCAGTGAATAAGAGGTAAGGTCATTTTTTGTTCCTTGATATCGATACCAGTAGGTTTTCCTATACGCTGGTTACCATAATCAAAAAGGTCGTCCTTGATCTGGAATGCTACACCTATTAGCTCTCCAAATTTGCGCATCTTCTCTACATCTTCACTTTCTGGAGCGATAGAGCAAGCGCCCAAACTGCAGCAAGCCGCAATTAAAGTTGCGGTTTTTTTACCTATGATATCAAAATAGACGTCTTCTGTAATGTCCAGTCTTCTCGCCTTTTCTATCTGCAGCAATTCTCCTTCACTCATCTCGCGTACTGCAACACTTATTATTTGTAACAAGTCGAAGTCTTTGTTATCAATGCTGAGCAGCAGCCCTTTAGAGAGCAAATAATCACCGACCAAAACGGCAATTTTATTTTTCCATAAAGCATTTACCGAGAAGAATCCCCTGCGTTTTAAGCTATCATCGACCACATCATCGTGAACTAAGGTAGCAGTATGAATTAATTCAATAACAGAGGCACCGCGATAGGTACGCTCATTTACCTGTCCTTTACCTACCATTTTTGCCACTAAAAAAACAAACATGGGACGCATTTGTTTTCCTTTACGGTTTACTATAAAATGAGTAATACGATTGAGCAATGCGATACGAGAGGCCATGGATAGGTGAAACTTCTTTTCAAAAAGTTCCATTTCATGAGCTATAGGCTCCTTAATTTGCTCCACAATTTTCATAAGCTGCAAATATAATGATAGTCAAAATGCAATCCTTGTGCTGTAACTTAACATTTAGATTTAAGATAGCAATTCTTTAAAGAATGCGATGATGACATAAAAAAGGTAGCCTCTTTTAAAGGCTACCTTTTTACAATTGTAAGCTTAGTATAAATACTAACTTATTCTTTTATAAACTTTCTAGAAACAGTTCCTTCCTTATTGGAAATGTTCAAAATATAAAGCCCCGGTTTCAACTCCTGAACATTAGTAGTTACGTTGTTAGCATCTACCTCAAGTGATTTGATCAACCTTCCATTAAGATCAACGATGTCTACAGCCGTGAATTGTTGAGTATCACTAGTAATATTAAGGATGTCTGTCGTTGGGTTAGGATATACTCTTACACTAACATCATTTAATAACTCTTCACTAGTAGTTAATAAATCGCTAGTAACTACTGCCTCTGCTTTAAAATCAAAAAATGATCTAGTTGCAGCAAGTGCATTAGGAGTTGTTGGTGGAGTTGCAGTTGCACTAAATGGAGCTGCGGTTACCACGAAATTTAATTCAGTAGGAACTAAACCTGATAAATAAACTGCAGAATTAACACTAATATTACCAGCAGTAGGATCTAACTTCCATAACACTTCACCAGTTACAACATTGTAAGACATACCTAATGAATAGGTTGTGTTTGCCATTAAAGATAATCCTCCTGTAGCAAAATTGATATTAAAGTTACCAATACTACCACCGTTATTTAACCTAGCCTGACCTGTTAGTATCCCAGTGTCTGTGGAATAAAAATAACCTACTATAGGGTTAAATGCAGTATCATATAGAGTCATACCTACTCTAGTTCTACTTGTAGTTACAGGTCCCGTATTAAAGGTATATTCAATATCAATTACATCATTACCAGCAGTTCTTGCTGTCCAACTTGTATCTAAACCTGCTTGCCATAAAAACCTACCACCTTCATTACCGTTAGGTCCAGTTATGTCAACAGTTTGATTTGCAGCACCTGCGGCAGAAGCTATAACAAAATTGCTATTACCTGCATTGGTAGTTGTAGTGGTAGTAGAAGTTGCGGCGCCATTACTTGCAAAGGTAAGAAAACTAGCTTGACCTGCTGTTGAACCGTCAAAGGCTGTTCCGACATTACCCAAGGTAAGATTGTCAAATGTTTCTTGTTGTAACACCTGACCAGAAGAGGTCAGACTAACAGCAAACGCTCCAATTAAGAGTAGTGTTTTTTTCATTGTTTTGGATTTTACTGTAAAAATAATAAAATAAAGTAGGCTTTGATAAAAGTTATGTTAAAAAGAGCAGAATAACTATTTGAATTTCAATAGCTAAGACAGTAATAAAATAGATCAAGAACAGGGTTATTTGTCTAAATACCTTATAAATATATGTATAAATCATTCCAAATACAGGTGGTTTAGACTTCATATTATAAATTTAGAAATAAAGTTATGCGAACTAATCTTTAATATTGCAGTTCTATTTATAAATAAACACCCCGTTTCAAGACGATCAAACTGTTGCCTTTTAAAATTTCCAGCATGTACTCCAAAGTAATTTTCATACTTCTTAGTTGCGTAATACTCTATTCTTGTAAAGATAATGACGACACTATTGCTGTTCCAGAAGATATCCCACAGAGTAATATTACCGTTTATAATCAGGATCAACTGACAGATGATGATGTTTTAATTTCTCCCTTTAGAGGTAATTCATCCTTTTTAATGAATCGATTAGGGACTGTTTTACACCGTTGGTCCAGTGCTGAGTCTACCTTAATGGGGTATTTAAGGGAAGATGGTTCTGTGGTGCGTTCTATAGTTACTGGTGTCGATAACGGCATCACTATAGGAGGAAAAACTGGAGCCATTGAAATTATTGATAAAGACAATAATCAAATATGGAAATGGACCTTAGACAGCAGTACAGAAGCCTTACATCACGATATCGCTCTCCTGCCTAACGGGCATATTTTAGCTTCTGTATGGGTCGTTAAAGATCGAGCGACATGTATTGCAAATGGTAGAGACCCCAGTTCTCTAGTAGCAGACCGACTGGTCATCGATAAAGTAATAGAAATTGAACCTGTGGGCACTGATCAAGCAAATATTGTTTGGGAATGGTCCTTATGGAATCATTTGGTACAAGATTTTGATGCTTCCCAACTGAATTTTGGAGATGCAAGTAATGGAAGCCTATTTGACATCAATCAATCTACAGAAGGTGAAAATTTCACTCATGTCAATGGTTTGGATTACATCCCATCATTAGATCAAATAATTTTAAACAGTAGAGTACTTAACGAATTTATCATCATAGATCACGGTATAACTACAGCAGAGGCTGCTTCTAATACTGGTGGTAGGTACAATAAAGGTGGGGAAATCCTTTACAGATGGGGGAATCCTGAATCTTACAATTCTGGAACGAGCCTGGACCGACAGCTACATGACCAGCACGATGCTACCTTTGTAGGTAATAACAGTTTATCTAGAGGTACTTTTTTAGTTTTTGACAATCAAGACGATCCTAATTTCTCTACGGTTAAAGAAATCTCTATCAATGTCACAGCAGATGGAGTTTATGATGCGATACCGTCTACAGGCAATAGTCCTGCTTCTCCTACATGGAGTTACTCTAGCGACGAGATCTACTCGGCTAGAACCTCTGGAGCACAGCGACTATCCTCAGGCAATACGTTAATAACCAGCACCTCTGGAGCTATTATACGAGAGGTAAATTATGAGAACGAAGTGCTTTGGGAGTTTGATGCCAGGATAGCGGTTGATGGCGTATTAGAAATAGATTCTTCGGGATTTAAGTCTAGAAGTTACGAGAGAAATTACCCAGGAGTAACCGCCTTGGGACTTTAAAATACGCGTATAAAAAAGCTGGAACCGTTCTTTAGACAAGAATAGTTCCAGCTTTTATATTTTAATAACCTACTGTTTATTTGCTAATTGGCCGCAAGCAGCGTCTATATCTTTACCTCTACTACGCCTTACATTAACCACGATTCGGCTGCGTTCTAATAGTGTTTTATACATGTCAATAGCTTTACTACTGGCTTGTTCAAACCTATCATCATCTATGGAATTGTACTCAATGATATTTACTTTACATGGAATCACCTTACAGAATTTGATGAGCTCGTGCACATCTTCTTCTGTATCGTTGATGCCTTTCCAAACTACGTATTCATAAGTAACCCTTGTTCCTGTCTTCTCATACCAGTACTTCAATGCTTCCTTGATATCAGCAAGTGGAAACTGCTCGTTAAAAGGCATGATTTTGGTTCTTTTTTCATCGATAGCACTGTGTAAGGATAGTGCCAGATTAAATTTAGGACCATCGTCAGCCAGTTTCATCATCATTTTAGGGACACCACTAGTAGAAAGGGTGATGCGCTTAGGAGACATCCCAAGTCCGTCTTCACTAGTTATTTTTTCTATGGACTTCAAGACGTTATTATAATTCATCAAGGGCTCTCCCATTCCCATAAATACAATATTTGATAAGGGAATGTTGTGATACAACCTACTTTGCTGATCTATCGCAATTACCTGATCATAAATCTCATCAGGTTGCAAGTTACGCATGCGCTTTAATCTGGCGGTAGCACAAAAGGCACAATTTAAACTACAACCTACTTGGGAGGAAACACAGGCGGTGGTTCGAGTATCTGTTGGGATCAATACCGACTCTACGGTCAATCCATCGTGTAGTTTAACCGCATTTTTTATAGTACCATCTGTACTTCTTTGCATGTCATCCACCTTGATATGATTGATGGTAAAATGCGCTTCTAGGAAGGCTCTGGTTTCTTTAGAAAGATTAGTCATCGCATCAAAGGAATGCGCACCTTTTTTCCATAACCATTCGTATATCTGGTTACCTCTAAAAGCCTGATCGCCATTATCTACAAAAAAGTCTCTTAACTGTTCTTTAGTTAAAGCTCTGATATCTTTCTTTTTTTCTTTCAACATAGGGTATAAAAAAACGCATTGCAAAATTACATGATCTTACAACGCGTTTGGTATGAATTCTGAAGTTTCTTAGCTCTTAATCAACTTCTTTGTGATTTGAACCTCATTTATGGATAAATTCATAAGGTAAAGGCCATTTGCAACAGCATCTAAACTAATTTCAGATCTGCCATTTGTTAAATTGCCAGATGTGATTAATTTACCGCTTAGGTCATAAATATCATACTTAACAGCATCAAGAGTAGATTCTACATTGAAAATTCCTGATGACGGGTTAGGGAAGACACTTATTGAATTTTGCAATACGTCTTCTAATCCTGCTGTACTATCTATTTTAAAAGGCGTCACTTCAGCAGCTCCAAAATTTCCTCCTGTGAAAATTTGTATACCTGTATCTGTAGTTAACGTATAACTACCTTGTCCAAAACCACAACAAATACCATCGGCATAAGAGTCAGAAATCGTAAATTCATAACACTCTCCAGTCACGATATTAAAAGGCAGGTTATAGGTAGTTGCATTAGCCAGCGATCCTGCAGCACCAGATGCAATTATAGCTCCAGAACTATCTGTTACTTGCCAAGAGGTTTCATTTGCAAAATTATCTGTTGTGATGTTAAATGACACCGTATTATTGGCTGCAAATGAAGGGGAGACGTTTAAATCAAAATCAGCACTAATTAGGTTATTAATACCGTTCTGATCAGCAACACCATTTGGATTAACAAGCCTTACACTCAACGTAGTAGCAGCTGTTACCGTATAGGCAGGTAGACTAACGGTATCAATAGCACCTTGAGCAATACTACCTGTATAATTAATAGTGGTATTAGTAGCTCCTCTATCATAAGTATATACCACATCTACACTAGTAAGAGTTGATGATCCCCTATTGGTGATTTGAACCACTGGATTTATAGCTCCAGAACAAACTTCTGAAGGAACGTTATTTAGAGCAACACTTGCATCTATAGCAAAAACTTGCAAAGGAGGATATTGACCTAACGTAACCTGACCTGTATTATTTGGGTCCAACCAGTCGCTTAGTCTAGTTGCTGCAGTAGTTCCTTCTGAAAATCCGGTATCAAATCTACCATAAATATCAAAGGCATTGTTGTCATTTGTACCGTTACAAGCAGCTGCACCACCTGAAAGAACTCCTATCAACTGTCCATCTTGATTGAATAGAGGTGAACCTGACGAACCTGGCTCTGTAACTCCTAAATCCCAATCAGAAATCCTCCAAACTTCTGTAGTAGGATCTCCGTTAAATGAAGTTGTTTGTTTAGCGGCTGATTGATCGTCTCTACATGTTTTCTGTATATCTCCTGATGGATGGTGGATACCAAATTGCATCGAAGGAATGGTAGTACCAGACTTATTCCATCCATTCCAAACTACATCTGGATTAGCGTTGAAAAAACCTGTATCTGTAATTCTCACTAACTGCATATCACTACCACTGTTATTCATTAATAATGTGGCACCAGATGCTGTTTGATTAAAGGTTCCATTAGGACTAGCTGTTGTTGTTGCACAAGAAGGCGTAGGGCTTCTCCAGTTGAAACGAAATGCCCATCCTGCTACAGAGTTTCCGCAGTGATTTGCAGTAATAAATAAAGGCGCTCCATCGTTTGCCGTGTTGTTGATTAAAGATCCTGTACAAAAACCTGTATTACCACTTACTAACATAGCAACACTTTTCTTTACATCTTCTTTCACTTGATTGATACTAAAAGGGTCTGCACCAGGTGGAGTGATATCACAATCTACATCTTGATTACAGTCTCCTGAATCGTTTAAAGCCTTTGCTTCATTAAAATCTATAGCGGTTCGGTAACCGTGTACCACATTCCCTATTTCTAGTCTACTTTGACCAATACTATTTTTTGGCTCATAGAACTCTACCCATACATCATCAGATGCTACTGGCCATATTCCTAAAGCCTTATTGACATTATTCTGTTCATAGGTAAATAATTTGGAAAGGTCGCTCTGATCGTGAGAGGCAACTCGCATCCATGCTCCTGGTCTTAAATCAAACCAATCAAAAAAGATATTGATTGTTTTTGCCCCAGGGGACTGTATTCTAACTCTCCACAATTGGTCTCCATTATCTAAAGTGATTTTTTGACCGTGCGTGTCGGGATCGATATTTACAGAAAAGTCATAACCAAATCGCCATGGAATACTTTTATCCAAGTCGTTTTTAGCATCTTCTTTGGCCAATTCCTCAAAAGGAACATTCTTGAATTTCTCAATAGAAGCATCATATGCTGTGGTTAACTTCCAAGACAATGGCTGAGGTCCTGAAAAATCGTTCTGAGCTAGTAAAGCTTGCGCAACAAACAACACTAGCAAAAAAGTAATTTTTTTCATGTTTTGAATTTAGAACGACAAGATAAGAAACTATCATAAAAAAACCCTAAAGAATATATATTCAATAGGGTTTTAAATAAAAATGTAGTGGTTCCCATCATAAATCAATAGAATATGCTGTAAAACCTTTAATAAAAGTTTACATCAGTTAACTAATCTATAATCAACATCGCGTCACCGTAGGTGCTGAATTTGTAGCCTTCCTTTAAAGCGACTTGATACGCCTCGTTAAGAAAATCATATCCTGCAAAAGCTGCTGCTTGCATCATTAAAGTAGACTTAGGGTGGTGAAAGTTAGTGATCATGCTATTTGCAATCGTAAACACATATGGTGGAAAAATAAACTTGTTGGTCCACTCGCCAAAAGTATTTAAATGTCCATCGCTACTTACGGCACTTTCTAACGTACGCATAGTAGTTGTTCCTACCGCACAAACGTTCTTTCTGGTATCTATAGCGTGATTCACTATATCACAAGTTTCTTGTGTGATAAAGGCTTGCTCACTGTCCATTTTATGCTTAGAAAGGTCTTCTACCTCAACCGGAGCAAAGGTTCCTAGACCTATATGCATGGTTACGGCAGTTCTTTTGATCCCTTTAATTTCAAGTCTTTTTAATAAATGTTTTGAAAAGTGAAGTCCAGCAACTGGCGCTGCTACAGCTCCTTCTTTTTCTGCAAAAATAGTCTGGTAACGCTCCTCATCTTCTGGCTCTACATCTCTGTTCAATTCTTTAGGCAATGGGGTTTCTCCTAGTTCTTTAAGTGCTCGTCTGAATTCTTCATAACTACCGTCATAAAGGAAACGTAAGGTACGTCCTCTTGAGGTCGTATTATCGATCACCTCAGCTACTAGATTTTCATCCTCGCCAAAGTATAATTTATTTCCTATTCTTATTTTTCTCGCAGGATCTACAAGAACATCCCACAATTTTGTCTCTGGGTTTAATTCTCTAAGAAGAAAAACTTCTATTCTTGCTCCTGTTTTTTCTTTATTACCGTATAATCTGGCTGGGAAAACCTTGGTATCGTTCATCACAAAAATGTCATCTTCATTAAAGTAATCGATAACGTCCTTGAACATTTTATGTTCAATTTTACCCGTTTTCCTGTGCAAAACCATCAACTTAGACTCGTCTCTGTTTTCTGCTGGATGCTGTGCGATGCGATCTTCTGGAAGCTCGTATCCAAATTGTGATAACTTCATTAATTCATTTTTATGATAAGCTGCAAATATACAATTTGAGCATAGGCCTTGTCAAGTAAAAAGCGAGTTAAATTTCTGTAATACTTACATTTACCTTTTTAAGATCTTTATAGAAGCTTTTATAACTCTTAGTAACCACCAAAGCATCCTTAATGATCACATCTGTTTTCATAGAAAGTGGCGCAAAAGCCATTGCCATTCTATGATCTTGGTAGGTATCTACCATCACCTCTTGATGGAATGCTGTTGCTGCTGTAAAATGCAATTGTATGGAGTGGTCTGTTGTTTTAATGACGCTTTCGCGAAAGCGGGATCCCACCATCTTCATAGCCTCTATACGATCGGTCTCTTTAATTTTAAGCGTATGCAATCCCGTTAAATCAGCGTTAACCCCTAATCCTATGCAAGTTGCAAATATAGTTTGCGCTTGGTCCGGCTCGTTAGTCAGGTCCAGCATGACAGTATCTGGCAACTCTTGATCCACTTTAACTAGCTGGATTCCTTTCTTATCAAAAGTAGTGGCAACACCTAATGGTTTGTAAATAGCTACCAGCTCACTATCTCCTTGTAAGGAGTCGTTCTTGTAAAAAGAAAGGTGCATCCTATAGCCCGGCTCTTGCATAGCTACCCAACTGTACCAGTAGCCGGCGCTACTCCAGTCGCTCTCTACCCTAGCCTCTTGTAAAGCAGTTTGTAACAGTGGTTGTACTTGAACCACTTCATTTATAATCTGTAATTCTTCGTTATCTGCAGCTTTCTTAAGTAATGTGGTGATCGGTTCAAAGCGGAGGTTCACCCCTAATTGTTTTAAAATATCTACGGTCATTTCTAGATAAGGTCTAGAGGTGAGTTGATCGTAGATGTGAAGCTCTAGCCCTTTTTCAAAACTAGGTGCCACCAGTAATAAAGCGGTTAAAAACTGACTGGAAACACTTCCATCGATAGAAAGTTTGCCTCCTTTTATTTTTTTGCCTTTAATTTTTAAGGGCGGAAAACCTTCCTTTTCTAGGTAAGAAATATCGGCTCCTAACTTATTAAGTGCTTCTACCAGTATGCCTATGGGGCGCTGTTTCATGCGATCGCTTCCCGTAAGTGTGATCTCTCTTCCTTCTTGAATGGCAAAAAAAGCAGTACCAAAACGCATCGCCGTGCCCGCATGACCTATGTCTAGCACATCTTCCTGACTTTGAAGTACTTCACTCAAATGGTCGCTATCATCACTATCTGATAGGTTTTGAATGTTTAAATTTTTATAAAGCGTTTGTAATATCAACCAGCGATTGCTTTCACTTTTAGAACCAGAAATAGTAAGCGCTATGTTGCTTTTAGGCGAGGAGACTTTAGACAATCTTAGATCCATCAGTTAAGATTTTAATTTGGAGT
This sequence comes from Nonlabens sp. Ci31, assembly GCF_012974865.1. Taxonomy (NCBI): domain Bacteria; kingdom Pseudomonadati; phylum Bacteroidota; class Flavobacteriia; order Flavobacteriales; family Flavobacteriaceae; genus Nonlabens; species Nonlabens sp. Ci31. Next base: position 634,306 of record NZ_CP043633.1, read on the forward strand.
TATTGTGATGCCTGTCGTGATCGCGCTCCGTTTTTATTTGGAGCTTTTTATTAAAAGCGGCTTCCAGATCTGTTCCGGTCTGGTTGGCTAGACAAAGCACGACAAACATAACATCTGCCAGCTCTTCTCCTAGATCTTTATTTTTATCGCTCTCTTTTTCACTTTGCTCCCCATAACGGCGTGCTATAATACGCGCTACTTCCCCTACCTCTTCTGTAAGCTGCGCCATATTGGTCAGCTCATTAAAATAACGAACTCCATGCTCCTTGATCCATTGATCTACTTGCTCTTGTGATTTCTTGATGCTCATATTAGATTTTTCTAAGGACTATTTTTTCTGCGTCTTTACTCACTATGGAACTAAAGAATTCCCTAAAGGTTTGATAGTTTTCTGGTTCTATCAAATAAGAATCTAATTTGAAATCTACAACTATGCTGATCATACCGTTAGCATCACTTAGTTGATACGTATAAGACCCCAAACCACTGGCGTAAACAAGTTTAACGCTTTCTGGTAAAGATTCTATCATATAACCTTCTGGAATTTTCAAATTTACAATCGTCTTTGTAGCTAATGGATAGTCCATATCTAAGGGGTATTTACGCTTTTCTAATTTGAAGGGATTCTCTTCATTAGCCTCATGTAACAATGGTGTGATATAAAGTTTTCCTCCTATTTCCTCACTAGCATTAGTTACAACACCATCGTAAGAAATAGAAAGTGGAACATCTTCAGCATCCATATTTTCTGTTTCTATATTTGAAATCTCCATGTTAGAGGCACCGCTTTTTAAACCAGTTTGCATAGCAGATGTATTGGCACCTGCATATTTATTACGAGCATTTAATGCGAGGTATTCTGTCAGTCTTTTTTTAACCTTGATATCAATTTCGCCATCCTGATTAAATTCTCCGTTAATTAAACTAATTTCAGTAGAATTTTCATTTGGAAATAAATCTACCCATTCCGACTGCCCATTTTCTCGTATTAATCTACCTTTCCAGTTCATAACCCTTAAAGGCAAAACATGTAAAGCGGTATGTTTATCGGTTGCATCTATGAGGTAAGTCTTATCTCCATTTTTTACACTCGCAATGACATAGTTGAATCCATCTTTAGTAGGATAAAATGGGATTCCATTATCTTTTGTACTGACCAGAACCGGAAATGCCTCTAGCCCTGCTTCTTTAAACATAGCTATTAAAAGTAAATTAACATCTGCGACATTTCCTGATCCCTTTTTGTAGGCATCTTTTACTCCATTATTAGCGTATTTACCGTAGTACCCATCCCATTTTACTTTTCCTTTCACGAATTGTAAAATAGCTTCAATTTTTTCTTTGTCAGTATTCAAATCTTTAATTACTAATCCTAAATCATCTCTGAAAAAGCGTCTCTCATTAATTTGACCTCCAAAATTATCACTATCTAAAATAGTACTAGAAATGGCATCCCAAGTACTGGAGTATTGTTTATAACCATAACCTACTTCTTTACTTGCGGTTAGCTCAACAATAATTTCAGATCTGTAATTAGCAAGATTTCCTGCCATAGGCTCATAGCTTAGTGCTGGGATATCAGTGTCTTTAAACTCTACTATACGTGTTTTTAATTCGTAACTACCAGTATTAAAACTATGGGTGTTATTATTGATACCTGAACGCCGTACTGAATAGTCGGTAACCTCTTTGGTTCCATCACTATACTCAAATTTAGGAAGATAGGTTGCTCTAGGATTAAAGTGCATTTGATATTGATAAAACTCTAACCATACCATTTTAACGTCTATGTTAAGAATAGGCACACCGTATTGAAGAACAATGTCATCAATTACAGGATACGGTGACTCTATAACATAGGTATATTCTATTACTGAACCGATTTTTACATTAGGCATAGTAAAAGACTTTACTCTGTATTGATCGCTAACATCTTCTTCAAAAACACCTGACTTTTTAAGCTTATTTCTCTTTACTTTTCCATCAACTAGATTATAAGTTGCAGCCTCTAAGTCTTTAAATTTTTCAGCAATACTACCATCTGACATATATAAAGTGATACTTTTAGTAGCATACTCTAAGCCGGCCTCCGAATTTATTTTTATCCTTTCGTGAATCGTTCTCCTTTTTGTAATACCGCTTTTTGTGCTTAGATTAAAGTCAACTTCCACTTTCTTTAAAATTACTACTGCATCTGGTTGCTCTTCAACATCTTTTGCTTCTAAAGTAAAGTCTACCTCATCTACCTCCCCATACTCTAAATCTTGGGCACCGAGTTGAAATGATAAGCATGTGACTATTAAAATTCTTACAACTGTTTTCATTTTTTGCTTTTTAACTTTAATGATTTATTTTAATTGCTCTACTTTGGTAATTAATTTTTTTTAATAATCTAAGATCGTGCTATTCTCATACTCTCCATAAGGATGCACTGTAAGTGATGTACACCACTTCAGCTACGCGCTTTAACAACCTTACTAATGTTCTTCAAACAAAGAACTCATGGAGGTTTATAGAAGCTCCTATTAGATTTTTCTAAGGACTATCTTTTCTGCATCTTTTGACACAATAGCCTCAAAAAACTTTTTAAAAGCTTTATAATCCTCTGGTTGAACAACAGAAACCTCCATGTTAAAGGTAGCTACCGTAGATATCAATCCGTTTGTATAGCCAGTTACATATTGATAATAACCAATGTCGTTATTGTAAACCGCTTTTATACTTTCAGGCAAGGACTCTACCTCGTAACCCTCTGGGATTTCTATATTCACAATAGTTTTAGCATGAATTAAGTAGGATAAATCTAAAGGCAGCTTTCTGGAATCCAATTTAAAAGCATTTTCTTCATTAGACTCAAATAACAAGGGCGTGATATAAATCTTATCTCCTACTTTATCAAATGCATTTTTATAAGCAACCTTATAATTAAGGGTAACGTAATCCTCTACAGATGCTAACCCAGTCACACTTACTTCATCAATTTGCAATCCTACCTTATCATTTTGAATGTACTTCTCTAAATCATCACTTGTAGAGTTGATGTTCTTAATACGATAATCTAGAGCCATATAACTAGTCAATCTCTTACTAGCTTTTCCTATAGCTTGAGAGTTTTCATCTAGTTTTAAAGTCAACAAAACAGTTTCCGTAGACTTGGTGTAATTAGTGAGATTGATCCACTCCGAACTTCCATCTTCCTTAATCAACCTGCCTTTCCAGTTGGCAGCTCTTAATGGTATCAAGTTAATGCCTGCAAATTTTTCGGTCGCATCTAGCAATACCTTTTCACCGCCATAATTGGCTTGAACGATGACGTAATTAAATCCTTCTCTTGTAGGAAATATAGGAATATCATTATTTGTAGAGCTTACCAGTACTGGATCAGCTTCGATTCCCAACTCTCTCAACATAGAAACCAGCAATAGATTGACTTCTGAAACATTTCCAGAACCTATTTTATAGGCGTCTTTAAGCCCCTCTTTTGTGAATAAACCATAATCGCCATTCCACTTTACTTTAGACTTTAAAAAATTTAAAGCGGCATCTACCTTTTTCTTTGGATCAGATACTACTAACATAGCTTCTTCTAGGTCTCTTCTAAAAAATCTAGTAGACCGTTCTATTTCATTACCAAATTTTTCACTATCGTAAATGCTCTTAGCCACAGCTTCCCAACTTGTGCCGTATTTCTTAATGGTACCTGTACGTAGGTTATTAAAGGCTGCAATATTGATGATCATCTTTGCTCTGTACTTATCAAGATCCCCTGAAAAAGGCTCTGGCAATAATGCTGGTATGTTTTTTTCCATAAAACCTATGGTTTGATTGGAAATCCTCAATTGTTGTATTTTTTGACTTTCCTCAAAATCGTCGCTATCCTCAGGGTTAATCATGGAGAAAGAAACACCTTCTTTAAAGTCCTCTGGATCAAAGTTTATTTTATAGCTCGACCTTGGATTAAAAACGACATTATAAGTGTAATAGCTTGGGAATTGAATAGCGACATCTAGATTGATTGTAGGTATACTGTACTGTAAATTGATATCATCAATGTAAGGAAAAGGAGATTTAATCACATAAGAATATTCAATTATGGAGCCTATCCTTACCTCTGGCATAGTAAAAGATTGAGATACATAGTTGTCATTTAAATCCTCTTTGAACAAGATGTCTTCTCCTAGTTCTGACCGTACCACCTTATTGTCTGTCAGACTATAGGTAGCACCTTTAAGACCAACTAAGGTCTCATTTCCATTTTTTGAGGTGTATAAATTTACTTGCTTTGTAGCGTAATCTAAACCTTCTTCTGTTTCAATTCTGATGCGTTGATGGATAGAGATATACTGTTTGTAATCGACAAAATTCACCGTGACTTTATTGAGTATATACACGGCATCATGTTCATCAGTTTTATCTTCTGATTCCACTTTAAAATCTTCAACAGTGACTTTACCGTAAGTAAGATCTTGTGCATACATACAGTTGACCGCAATCAGAAGTAGTACTACTATTCTTTTCATTAAATAATTTTTAAAACAGCCTTGGAATTGTCTGCTTTTATGATTTCAGCTCTAAAACCTCTATACAAATTGTAATCTTCTTTATTAAAATAGCCTTTATTGATTTTTAAATAGCGTCTTACCATAAGCCTGTTATCGACTGCTTCTGTAACGCTAAGCTCATAGACACCAAATTTATTATCCATCTTCACCGTTTCTGGAAGGGCATCTACTTTTAGACCCGTGTCTAAAGTAATTTCATAATCATCTATATCTACATAGCCTCTGTCAATCTCAAAATCATTATACCGGTCTCTATATCTGGCTGGCTCGGTCGAGTTTCTATTAAAAAATACCGGCTGTATCAATAGAAGATCTCCTGTTTTAGAACCGTATTTTTCTACAGAAAGATTTACCTTTTCTCTTACTTCTATTCGTTCCTTGTCATTAACTATTTCTGTTTCAGCAATATTAACAGCGTTTAAATGACTCCAAAAATAAGTGTACATCTTTTTTAAATCTTTTTCAGATTGTTTATCAAGACTTTCTCGAAACGAATACTGATATCCAGATGTTTTCATCTCAATGCTCGCAGTTGCACTGCCCTCTTTATAAAGTTCAATTTGAGCTGTAGATTGTTGTAAATTATCTTCTGTTTCATAAACCGTGGTGTGAAGAATTCTTCCACCTTCTTCATTTACTACTAGAGCATCCCTATCATCCGTCCATCCAGCTATATAACCAAATGGATTTGTCTTACTGGTGCACTCTAACCATATATCTTCTTCCTCATCTAATTTAGGAACATAGAGTATCATATGATTACCTTGGGTGGAAGAAAAATCCTTATCCACGCTGCGTATATTTCTATCCCCATATATAATGGCGTGATGGGACTCAATACCCACCTCATTAAGAAGTGCCTTCGTATAATTAGAGAGTCCTTTACAATCGCCATAAGCTAGGTTATGAACTTTCTCTGCATCTATAGGTTTCCATCCACCTATACCTACTTGAACACTGATATATCGAGAACGCTCCTGCATAAAATGATACACAATCATCGCTTTTTCCCTCTGAGTGGTTGCATCCTTTGTTAAGGAGTTGATTTCTTCTATAACTTCTTGAGGTAACGCCCCTACGTCAGATAACAAAGCATCATTCATCCACTTGCCAAAGTCCTTCCAATTGTTATTCTTACCAGCTACACCTTTCATGCTAAATTCTTTCAAGGCTATTTTTACTATAGGTCCATAAGTAGAAAAATCAGGGCTGTAAGCTTGTGGTACTATGGCAGGTATGTTGGAAGCTGTATAGTTTAAAGGACCATTCTTTTGAATAGAATAATCACCCAAATGGGATTCTTTAAATTTCACCTCTACATCAGAGTTGTTTTCCACCATAAAGCGGGACGACTGCGTACTGGCATAAAAATATTCTAAAGGAACCCAACTAGGTAAGAAAGCGGTTGATTTATAAACCACTGTAGAGGTAAAGTGAACGGTAAAAGGATAACTACGCGGTGTGTAATCCAAGTACATTACTCGACTATCGCTGTATAAAGTACCATTTGACACGGCACTAACATCTTTAAACTCCTTGCTTTTAAATCGCTCTATTTTCTCTCCTGAAGCATCATACACAGTAGCTTCTATCTTTTTGATCTCCGTATCATCGTTATAGGATTCTCCGGCTTTTTGATCTGACAATCCTTTTTTATTGAGAACAGTTACTATTCGATCAGTGACAATTTCAACTTTGTCGTAATCGTCAATAATAATCGTCACATCATTTTGCCTGATCACCGCATTTGCATTTTCTAGCAAGTTTTGTGGTATGGTATAGGAAGAAAGTTGATCGGCATCTTGCGCGTTTACAAGGCTAATAAAAAAGAAAAAGAACAGTAAAGTTGTTGGAAAAGTAAATTTCATAGATTGTAAAAAAAAGGAATTTAATTCACTTTAGTTCCATAATCAAGAAATTCTAAGGTTATTTTCGATGACTGTCCACTAGGATAGTTACAGGGCCGTCATTAATCAATTGTACTTTCATATCAGCTCCAAATATTCCAGTAGCTATTTCTTTGTTCCGCTTTCGTACTTTACCGTCGCTCAGCACCGACTTCTTCGTCTCAAAACTCCTGGAAAGGGTTCTTATAAAAGCATCGTATAAAGGTACCGCTACCTCTGGTCTTGCAGCCTCAATATAGCTAGGCCTGTTGCCTTTTTTAGTATTGGCATATAAAGTGAATTGTGAGACGACTAAAATTTCCCCATCGATATCCTGAATACTTAAATTCATTTTACCGTCTATGTCTGAGAAGATTCTCATACTTAAGATTTTATTCACAAGCCAGTCGGTGTCTTCTTGCGTGTCTTGATGGGTAATACCTAATAAAATAAGCAAGCCTTTTTTAATGGCTCCATGAACAGTTCCATCAATAGTTACATTTGCTTCACTAACTCGTTGAATGACTATTCTCACGGCTGTATTTGATGTTTATCCTGTCGGTAATTATCTTCATCTCCTTTGATTATTTGCACATAACTTTCATAACGGCTCAGAACCATTTCTCCATTTTCTACTGCCTCTTTTACCGCGCATTTAGGCTCTTCTACATGCATGCAATTGTGAAATTTACATTGCTGCTTCAACTCGTGAATTTCAGGAAAATAATCACCTATTTCTTCTTTTTCCATATCCACTACCCCAAAGCCTTTGACACCAGGTGTATCGATCAAACGTGCGCCAAAGTCCAAATCAAACATCTCTGCAAACGTAGTCGTATGTTGTCCCTGTTTATGTTGTTCTGAGATTTGTTTAGTTTTTAATTGTAATCCAGGCTGCACCGCATTGGCTAGGGTGCTTTTTCCAGCGCCACTATGACCGGCAAACATGCTGGTCTTGCCTTTCATTTTCTCTTTAATTAGATCGATGTTCTTACCTGTTTCTGCACTTATAGCAATACATTCATAGCCTATAGATTTATAAAGACTCATCAAGTACCTTACCTCATCCAGCTCTGTCATGGTAAGTAATTCTTCTCCAGTTTCTGGGTCAATCATGATACCGCCTTGATCATCGTTATAAGTATCTACCTTGTTAAAGGCGAGTACCACAGGTATATGATAAGCTTCGGCAGTGACTAGAACTCGATCTATAAAAGAAGTAAACGTAGGCGGATTGTTTAAGGTCACCAATAAAAAAACCTGATCTACATTTGCAGCAATAATATGTGTTTGCTTTGATAAATTCACCGACTTTCTGACGATGTAATTATCGCGTTCATGAATCACATTAATGATTCCTATCTCTTCATCTCCTTTTTTCTCAATTTCAAAATCTACCTCATCCCCTACAGCAACAGGATTGGTGCTCTTAATTCCTTGTAAACGAAATTTACCCTTTATCCTACAGGAGTAAAATGCACCGTCAGTACCTTTTACTTCATACCAACTTCCTGTAGATCTATATACGGTTCCAGTCATTAATTGAGTTGTGTGTTCTTCATCAAACAAAATTAAGGCTTTTATAAGTAGTTTATAGCGAGAAGTAACAATAGCATTGCGATCAATTTTAGACAATGCCAACACAAATAGTTGGCATATCAGATTTTACTAGTTTTTAAAAATAAAATTTCAGCATTGCAAACCCCTTATTTAATTCGTGCAGAAATAAAATAAGGCATCCCTATCCCTGCTTTTGTCAGTTACAAGGTGGGAAAATTAGATAGGGGTATCTGGCTACATGATTAAATTGAAAAGTCCATACCTGTTTTCCATAAAACACTGAGAATAAACCTAGACAATGCCAACACAAATAGTTGGCATATCAGATTTACTAGTTTTTTTTGAACCGAATTGTGACACTGCAAACACCCTTTACCTAACGGCATTATGCATTCCTCTCGCTTAAGCTCGTCTGATGCAAGAAGGGGAAACCCAATAAATTCTAGCTATAGAGAATAAATGATACCATTCCCAAGATTAACGTTTTCCCTTGAGAGAAAATAAGAATTTGGAGTTCGCATGTTTGATTGAAGCAGCTGTTCTCAACATAGGTGCTATAAACCCATCATAAAGGCTGGAATTAATTCCAGCCTTTATGACCCATGTTAATTATTAATCACCTTTTCTTGGTGTATAATAGATTCTTGATGCACGGCTTTAAAAACTCGGAGAATAAACTCTTCACTTAATCCATGCTCTTCACCAGCAAGTATCATCTTGCCTAGAATCTCATTCCATCTTTTAGATTGTAAAACAGCTACGTTACGTTCTTTTTTCAAAACTCCAATCGCGTCTGCAGTTTTCATTCTCTTACCTAATGATTCAATGATGGAATTGTCAATAATATCGATTTGAGCTCTTAGAACGCCTAATTTGGACTGGTATCCAGCTTCGTCATCTTGCTCTTTTCTGATACGCAAATCTTTAAAAATTTGCATCAAGGCCGTTGGAGTCACTTGTTGAGCGGCATCGCTCCAAGCGTTATCTGGATCATAATGTGTTTCAATCATCAATCCGTCAAAGTTTAAATCCAGAGCGGTTTGAGACACTTCAAGAATCATATCTCTTTTTCCGGTAATATGTGAGGGATCACAAATCAATGGAATATCTGGATATTGGGTCTGGAAATCAACAGCAATTTGCCATTCTGGATTGTTGCGGTATTTAGACTTGCTGTAAGTAGAAAAACCTCTATGAATCACCCCTAACCTTTTAATGTTAGCTGTGTGTAGACGTTCTACAGCGCCTATCCACAAAGCCAAATCAGGATTTACCGGGTTTTTTACCAGCACCACCTTATCCGTTCCTTTTAACGCATCGGCAATTTCTTGAACGATAAATGGACTAACGGTAGATCGAGCACCTATCCATAAAAGATCGATGTCGTGTTCTAATGCTAACTCTACGTGAGCTCGGTTAGCTACTTCAGTCGCTGTTAAAAGACCTGTTTCTGCTTTGGCTTTTTGCAACCATTTAAGGCCTATCGCTCCTACTCCTTCAAAGTTTCCTGGGCGTGTTCTAGGTTTCCATATTCCTGCACGCAAGTAAGTCACGTCCGTATCTTTTAATTCATGTGCAATTTTAAGCACTTGGTCTTCTGTTTCTGCGCTGCATGGTCCAGCTATAACTATGGGGTGCTCCAGTTGGTGCGCGTCTAACCAGTTTCTGAATTCCTTCTTATTTTCCATTTTCTATTCCTTTCAGTATCGTTTTAATTCTATTTGTTTGTTCCATATCATTAAATATGGCCTTGTGATCGTTGTTTTTGACGCTTTCGCGAAAGCGAGACAAATTCTCAATATATCCATCCAGACTGGCCAAAACATGCTCTTTATTCTGTGCAAATATAGGCGTCCACATAGCCGGCGAACTCTTTGCCAGCCTTACGGTACTTTCAAAACCGCTACCGGCGAGATCAAAAATATCTCGTTCATTTTTTTCTTCTTGTATCACGGTCTTTCCCAGCATAAAACTAGATATATGTGATAAATGAGATACGTAAGCAATATGCCGGTCGTGAGCCCCTGGAGTCATGTACCGCACTCGCATTCCCAGTTGATCAAAGACCAGCTTTGCAATTTCTTGCAATTTAAAAGACGTTTTCTCTACCTCACATACAATTATGGTTTTCTTGACAAATAAATTAGATATTGCCGCGTCAGGTCCAGAAAATTCGGTTCCCGCAATAGGATGTGCTGCTAGAAATTGTCTTCTATTTTTATGAGTTGCTACTCCGTCACAAATGGCTTCTTTAGTAGAACCTACATCAATAACCAAGGCGTGTTCAGGAATTACATCCAGCACCTGAGGCAAAACTTTTAAAGTCGCATCTACCGGAATAGAGACGATGACCAGGTCTGCAATTTTTAGATCTTCCAGTGTTGCGACCTGATCGATAATCTTATTTTCTTTTGCTTTTTGGAGGTGTAGTTCCACTTTATCAATGCCGTACAAAACAGCCTCTGGGTAATGCCTACGCAAATCCTTAAGCATCGAGCCACCTATCAATCCAGTTCCTATTAGAAAGATGTTTTTCATGCTTCTATCTTTTTGGAAACCCTTTCTATCATTTCTTTTATTTGTTCTTCTTTTACGCAAAGTGAAAAACGAACATAGCCTATTCCATTACTTCCGAAAATACTTCCCGGAGCAATGAAAATACCATTCTCATAAAGCAAGTGATCTACAAATGCCTTGTCGTCTTTTTCTCCTTCTGGCAACTTACACCAAACGAATAAGCCGCCAGATTGCTCTTGTGGTTGCAGATTTAAAGACATGGCTAGTTCCACAGTCAACACCAGACGTTTTTTGTACATCTTATTTTGATTTTCTAGCCAGCTATTATCTGTTTCTAGAGCAGCAATAGCCCCTTTCTGTACACCGTAAAACATACCGCTATCCATATTGGTTTTTACTTTCAAGACTTCTTTCAATACCTCAGCTTTTCCTGAAAGCATTCCTACACGCCAGCCAGCCATGTTATAAGTTTTGCTTATAGAATTTAATTCTAGCGCTACTTCCATAGATCCAGCCACTTGATGGATGCTTATTTTATCGGGATACAAACAACTATACGGATTATCATTTATTATAAGAATCTCATTCTTCTTTGCAAAAGCAATAAGACGTTCAAAAAATTCTAGGGAACCAGGTGCTCCTGAGGGCATATGAGGGTAATTAGTCCACATAATTTTTACCTTGCTTAGATCTAATTTTTCTAAGGCATCAAAATCTGGCATCCAATTATGGTCTGCTGTAAGATCATAAGATACCGCTGTTGCTTCACACAATTTTGTCGCACTGGCGTAAGTAGGATAACCAGGATCTGGAATCAACACTTCGTCTCCAGGGTTTAAAAAAGCCATGGAAGCATGAAGAATACCTTCCTTACTTCCCATTAAGGGTATGATTTCTGAATCTGAATCTAAAACCACCTGATATTGCTTTTTATAAAAGCCAGCCATAGCAGTTCTCAATTCTGGTAATCCTAAATAACTTTGATACCCGTGAGCGCTAGTGTCCTGCAAGGCAGCTGTAAGTGCTGGCACTACATGCTCTGGAGGCAATAAATCTGGGTTGCCTATTCCAGCGTTGATAATAGGTTTGCCCAATAGGATCAAACTTCTCACCTCGCGCAACTTTGTTGCAAAGTAATATTCTTGAACGCTATCCAGTCTCTTGGCCGCTTGTATCATAGCTTATGTGATTTATAAATACCTAAAATCTCTAAGGATTCCACAAGAATCCCTATTTCTAATTGTGCTGCCTCAAATTGCGCCAGGTCTTGAAACTCAAGATCTACAACAAAAGAGCATAAAAAAGGCTTTTCTATTACAGGTACCGATTGTATTTTAGAAAGGTTGATGTTTAAGTTGCCCAATGCCGTCAGTATCTTACCCAAGCTTCCAGGTTGATGCCCAGCTGTAAAATTGATCGTTGCTTTATTGGCATTTTCTATTTGGCGATTTGTTTTTTCTACAACTACAAATCTGGTAGCATTATTCTTTACTTGTTGTATGTCCTTACTTATAATTTTTAGCCCATACAATTGTGCCGCTTGAGCAGAGGCGACAGCAGCAACACCGCGTTTTTTGTCATTTGCTATTCTATACGCAGCAGCAGCAGTATCGTCTGTTTCTACCAGCTTGATATGTTGGTGTTTTCTAAAAAAAGGTTTGCACTGCAATAATGCCATAGGATGTGACTGTACCTCATCAATGTTTTTAATTTTCTGACCGTGCAACGCCATCAATTGGTGTTTAATATTCAGGTGAAACTCTCCAGTTATAGTTAATTTTTGTTCCTTGATCAAACTGTAATTAGGTAGAATACTTCCAGCGATAGAATTCCCTATAGCCATAACCCCTTTGTCAGCATCCCCATTTGCCACAGCCATAGCTAGCTGATCGAAGGAACTACACTCCTGCAAAGAAACGTCTCCGTATAAATGACTTACCACTTGATGATGGTAAGAACCTTGAATTCCTTGAATAGCTACTTTCATTTTTGAGTAAAAAAAAGTCCTGATCAGATCAGGACTTTATAGTTATTTATATTTTTCAAATATTACCATACCGTCCTCGCTTCTATAAAATAGAAGTAGAATCCTGTCCAGAAATAATTAGTTGTTGTCATAATAAGCAGCTAATGTAAAATAGATTTATTTAATTATGTGATTTTCCAATGACTTTTATATGGAAATTAGAACTCTATCGTTGTAGTAGGGATTTTTTATAAAAAAATAAAGGCATAACAATCTGTAGATTGTTATGCCTAATTTATCATGTACAATATCTACGCTAGTTTCTTGTCTAATCTTACTGCTAAGGCAAAATATAATAAGCTCCCTAGTAATGGTAAAAATACAATTGCTAAAATCCAAACTTAAGGATTGTGTACTTAGCTGTTTTTTGTAAACCTTTACAGATACAGAAATAATAGCTACAAGCATCAGTAGACTAATTGACCAAAATAATATTTGTACTGTATTCACAATTTAATTATTTTAATGGTTAAACTTACAATGTATAGTTGCTCGTACATACGCAACAAACGGACATATTGACCGGGTCATAGCACATATTGCTTGTGTATCGCCGGTCATATTATCCATTGCTTCTCTGTAATGACAACCTGCGCATGACTCACCTTCCATTTCTTCACAATCTGACATAGTACTAAAGCCAGAGGCGACAAATGAATTTACTAATTCTCCCTCCATATAAGAAAAACCTTCCATTTCGGTGTCATTAACAAATAAAACTAAATCTGAATTACCATCCCCTAAATCAGATATTTTCATATTTATTGTACCTAGAATTTCATCATTTTCATCCATCGCAAAAGCGACAGCCTTTACATCATCGTAAACTATGGGTATTATTGTACTTTCTTCAAGTTCGATGGTAGTATATTCAAAACCCTCGTATCCTTGAATTACAGATTTTGTTTGGTTCATCGCTTTGAAATATTCAATCGCTGCTAACTTTTTACCATTTCCTTTATTTGAATCAACTGGATCTTTTTCTGAACAAGATGAAAGGATTAAAAAAGTGAAACAAATAATTACTGAATGGAATAAACATTTTTTAATTGTGTTAGTAATAATTATATTTTTTTTAGTTGAACAGAAATAGATTTACAAACCCTTTTTAAGAAAAAAAAGTAACCCAAACAAAATCAATTATTTACCAGTAGATTATAGCCGTAACATTATAAATAAATATAAAATCAACCAAATATCTTATTGTTTTATATCTTTACCCTATGTCTATAGAAGTAAGCAAAGTATCCAAATATTACGGGCAGCAAAAAGCGCTCGATGAAGTTAGTTTTTCCATTAAAAGTGGCGAGATAGTTGGTTTTTTAGGGCCTAACGGTGCTGGGAAATCCACCATGATGCGCATTCTCACTACCTATCTAAATGCCAATGAAGGAACAGCTAGTGTGAACGGTCATGATGTAGTGGAAGAGCAACGCGAGGTTCAAAAATCAATAGGATACCTTCCAGAAAATAATCCCTTGTACCCAGACATGTATGTAAAAGAATACCTTTCTTTTAGTGCAGAGGTTTATAAATTAACCGATTCTAAAAAGCGAATAGACGAAGTCATCGAAGAAACCGGGCTGACTTCTCACGTAGGGAAGAAAATCAACGAACTTTCTAAAGGGTATAAGCAACGTGTAGGACTGGCAAATGCGCTGCTGCACCGACCTAAAGTACTCATTCTAGACGAGCCTACGACTGGATTAGATCCTAATCAACTTATAGAAATACGCCAACTCATTAAAGAAGTAGGTAAAAACACGACTATTCTTCTTTCCACGCATATCATGCAAGAAGTAGAAGCGATGTGCGATCGAGTGATCATTATCAATAAAGGTAACATAGTTGCTGACGATTATTTGAAGAATTTAAAAAGCGATGCGGTACAGGTGATCGAGGTCGAATTTGATTATAAAGTAGAGCCTGAACTGCTGCAACAAATCGATCGCGTGCGAGAAGTAACTGATCTTATCAATATACCTGGTTTTATCTACAGCTTGCGATTTGAAACTAAAGAAGACATGCGCAGTGCGGTGTTTGATTTTGCACATGATAATGAATTGAAGATATTATCACTTAATAAAAGGAATAAAAATTTAGAAACGATGTTTCAAGAACTGACCGGAGAGTAATATAATGAGTAGTTTTCAGTAGCAGTGGGCAATCATTAAAATTCTGAATTCTGATCTAATAAAGTACTTCTTCTGGAGCAAAAAATGGGATGGTGGAGTGTTTGAAATCTCTTTTATTTCTTGATATGATGCCGTCTATTCCTTTAATTGTTATAGCACATTGAAATTGGACTGCATCTTCATAAACATTGAATTTGCTTACTGCTGCAGTTGCCAGCATTTGTTTAGTAACACTAACTATTTACATATCCACGAGAAAATTTGCAATAGTGGCTTTTGCAAATTTTACACCTATTTCTCTTTTTAAATAAAAGTAAGCGGTCGTTATCGCATTATCTGATGTGTAAAGAGTCCATTTATTTTTATCCACACTTTCAAAAACTCTATTGGCGTTCTCAGAAAAAGGTTGCCTATTCAATAAAAGATCTATAATAACATTAGTATCTACAAAATAAATCATCTGTTATACTTTTCTAAGCTTATATCTCTAAGCTCGTCGCGATCTTTGACTGGATCGAGATTAGACGTAATAATTCCAGCCATTTTTCTATATCTACTTGGTTCTTCTGCTATTTTGTCTAAGTCTGTATGGACTGAATAATCCTTAGTAATTTTATCAAGATAATTCTGTACTAAATCTGACAAACTACGTCCAGTCTCCTTAGCATAAGCTTTTGCTTTTATTATGATTTCCTCTTCTACAGTTAAAGTTAACTTTCTATTCATCACACATGTGTTTAATTTAAACATACGTATTAATATCAAAAAACAGTTGGATTCAGATATTTTTCAATTCTAAGACCTCTAAATAGGTTCATTTACTGTATCCTATTTGTTTGCGCTAACAATTTTCGATAGCTAATCTTGAATTATTTCTGATAAACTAACACCAGTAGCCTTAGTATATTCTTTTGCCTGCTCGATATTATCTTTCTCTACAGTAAGAGTTAACCTAGTCTTTGCAATACGTGTGAATTTTTAAAATATACGTACTTAATTATAGATCGCTGTATATCAGTCACATTTACTCAAGTAATACTCATATAATTCATCTATGGTTGCTCCTTTATATTTTCTCCAATAGATCGTCATATAAAACCACTGTAATTTCAAAACGCCTTTATCATGATAACGTCTAGCGCTGGTTGTTAACCATTTTGGAATGACATGGTATTGATCGCTTTCGTAAAGCCTTGTGATCAAATCATAATCCTCGTAAATAGGTAGCTCGGTATGGTAACCTCCTATTTTATCGTAAAGTTTTCTTGTAATGTATTGGGATTGATCCCCACCACGACACGCTTTCCATGAAAACCTAGTGAACCAGCCTATGATTATTAACCATGGGTGCCAGCTGTCAAACTTCATTCTAAAGCAACCTGCAGGGTTTCCGTCTTTTACTGCCTTTACTATATGTGCGTCGTAATTTCTAGGCGGGTAGGAATCTGCATGCAGAAAGTATAGCAGTTCTCCAGATGCGAGTGTTGCGCCATGATGCAGTTGCTTGCCTCGGCCCTTTTCTGAAGTGATCATTTTAATGGAACTAAAATTAAGTTTCGGGGCATAGTCGGTAACTAATTGAACAGTCGCATCAGTACTTCCCCCATCCACTACAATTAGCTCCAAAGAATTTGCCTCTTGTGCATGCTCTTGAAGGTGGTGGAGTACTTTTAAAATACATAATTCTTCATTGAGAACCGGAATGATGATGCTTGTCATACGATCAAATATACGTAAGAGATAAGCACAGAGTTTTATTTTTGCTTGTTTAAAGACCAATCGTAGGTGATAAAGGAGTATTCTTCCTTTTCTGCAATTTTAGTATCTGCATATTGATTGATATATTCAGCAAGCGTCATTCCGTTTCTAGTCAAGTCTTCCGTATAAAATTTGAAGATAGAACTCAATTTAGGATTGTTTGGATCACTGAAATCATTTTTATCTGAATTGATCAACTCTTTTGCGCTTTTATTCATAAGCGCATTCACATTTGCTGCGGTAAATGCGGTGTTTTGTACACTTAGGACAGGAATAACTAGCGCAGTTAATAGCAAAATGTATCCTTGCATTACCCATTTTTTGAAGCACATTTTTTTCTATAGCTGCAAGAGCGTATTCTTTGTCGTCTACTTTAATAAATTTCTTTAACCATACTGATCCCAAAGGCCCATCGATATCCTTGATGCTGTCAGGCAGGTCGTTGATTAAAATAATATATATGGCATCTGAATGGTAAAGATTGATATAATAAGCAAATTGCTCGTTGATGCTCCAAGTCTTCTGAGGTGGGTTTTCATTGAGGTAATCCAAATATTCTTTCAACTCCTCTTCCTGTTTTTTAAAACCTTGATAATCTATAAAACCGTCAGCAACCAAATACTTTTAAGCAATACGTCCCATTTATTGTGGTCCAGTTGCCCTTTATCAGAAGGTATGACTTGATTTTCTGGTAAGGTTTTAAAAAAGGTCTCCACCACCTACATAAGATCCTGTTAATAACACGAGTGCTAATATAGCGGTGTATCTCATGAGGTAGTATGAAGGTTTTGACCCCAATAGTAGAGAGATCAGCTTCTGTTTTTATTACAAAAACAGAAATAAAAAAATCTTCAAAATTGGCGTTTTCTTTAAATTACTAAGAAGCCTCCATATACCTGTCACAATTAACTAGGTTGTAACAGGTATCTATAAGAGTACCATCAAAGCAGCTCGATCAGACCTTTGAATAAAGCTACCATTTTGGGCTCTGCTTTTCCTGCTATTTCAATAATCTCACTGATATTAACCGGTGCTAAATTTTCTGGATCACACTCATCTGTCAGTACAGAGACAGCACTTACAGGTAGATTCAAATGATTTGCCACAATAATTTCTGGCACCGTACTCATTCCCACGGCATCAGCTCCTAAAATTTTGAGCATGCGATACTCTGCCCTAGTTTCTAACTGTGGACCTACAACACTGGCATAAACTCCTTCTCTAAGAGTTATGCCCTTACTGGAGGCCACACTTTTGAGCTTCTCATTCATTTCTTTATCATAAGGGGCGCTCATGTCTGTAAACCGCTCCCCAAACTCGCTCACACCTTTAAATGCTAATGGGCTGCCACCTTGCAAATTGATATGATCATCAATAAGCATCATATCACCTTTTTTCATATCAGGATTGATCGCACCTGCAGCATTAGAAACCAATAAATTTTTGATTCCCAAACCGTGCATCACTCTTACCGGATACGTAATATCTATAAAGTCATAACCTTCATATAAATGAAAACGACCTTGCATCACCACTACTTTTTTACCTCCTAAATCTCCATAAATCAACTTACCTGTATGAAACTCTACCGTGGCAAGTGGAAATAAAGGAATCTGATTGTAATGAGCGACTTTTTGGTTTTCTATACTATCGACTAATTGACCTAATCCTGTACCGAGAACGATACCTACCTCTGGCGCGTCAAAACCTTGTGATTGTAAATATTTTATAGATTGAGAAAGTTGTTTTTTACTGAGCATTATATATGTTTTAAAAATTGTTGAAATACTGGAATATCCTTGATATCTTCATAATAATCTACATCATTGCGTTCTTCCAGCACGGCACAATTTACGTTTTTAAGATCGTTGAGTGTTTTCTCTAGCACCCTTTCTGTACCCCATTCTTTGTTTTCAAAAACACCTGCTACTAGTTTTTTAGTAAATCCTAGTAAATAGTAACCGCCATCTTCTGCCGGTCCTATAACCGCATCGTGCGATTTAAGTTGCTCGAAAGCATTTTCAAGATCGGCTTGATTCATATCGTACATATCAGATCCTATAATAATGACATGATCATGTGTTTTAAATGCTTCTAGAAAAGCAATTTTCATACGCAGGCCTAAATCTTCCCCTTCCTGAGCGTATTTATCATAAATAGCAGTGTCCCAATCATCATTCTTTTGCACTTCTTCACTGTACCAAACTTGCTTAGTGCCATTTAGGTCTTTAGTGATCTCTCGAGTATGTGCTAAAAGAAATTTATAAATCTCAAAAGCAGCTGGATCACCTACGGTTGCGGCGAGACGTCGTTTGCCCTTTCCCAATTCAGGATTGCGAGTAAATATGATGAGGCAATTTGAGTTTTTTGTATTCAAAAAGAAAGATTTATGAATGCAAAATTAAGTTAAAGAGTTCACGATTTTATGACAACACGCATTATTTAACGCTCATTTATTGTTTAAAAGTAAGATACTAGAAAGATTTCAAAAATATAATTGTTTATTAGAAAAAGGATTTCCTGACTTTATCTTGCCACGTCACTAGTTGAAAGAAAAAGTGAATCTTAACTTGATATTGATGTTGAATTGAGAAGTTCTTATGGTATAAATACCATACGATACAAAATTACTTCCAGCATACGCCAATAATTTGATAAGAGAACTGATACAAAGATCGGTTATGTACGAAATGTAAAGTAAAATTGAAAAAATCCTATTTTGAATATAGAGTTAATAAAAATGAATTGTGATTGTTTAAACTTTTGCAAATAATCGTCATTATGATATTAATTTTTTATTCCAGAATATCATTGATTTTTGAGGAAATAATTACAAAAAAGCCATTTTATTTAAAATAAAATGGCTTGGTCTATTCATAAAATTGTAGTTAGTTTTCCTTAGACACTATTATTTTTCTTAATAATACTAAACCATTCATATAATAACGCTAATAGAAAAAATGATATTCCTATTAAACCATATGGGACATCATTAAACATATCGTTAAAGGTATTTTTTTTCACTATAAAGTAAACGTAAAAAAAGAACGCCCAAGAAAAACCTAAAAATATGATCAATAATTTTATGTGTTTTAATCTTTTATTTTTCATATTGCTTATCTTGATAAACATGGATCGCAAGTCTGTAACCATACAACTGCTGTATAAAGATAACCAACGACAGCCATAACAGCGCCTACACCTGTTGCAATAAGCGCAGTTAAACCTGCAACTTCAGCCGCAAGCGTTGCAGTCGCAACACCACACTGCGTCCATTCCCACCAATTACAATCACCTTCAATGGCGTTTTGATTAATATTTGTATTAAGAATAAATGTTGACGTATGAAGGAATAAATTAACTTTTTCTTGTTCAAACACAGATAATTCCAAACTAGAAGATTCATTTTCAAATGCATTCACTGCATATTGAAAATCTTGGGATGAATTTAAATTAGTTTCAATGTTAGCGTAAGCATTAATCAGCTGAGATGAAAATCTTCCATCATTCTCTAGTTCGCTAATAACATTTTGAAAATTTGAAAATTTATTATTCTGAAAATTTTCAGCTCCAGTTTGAGAATAATTATAGGTACTGATCCACGCATCATATATACTCTGTCTTTCATTTAAATCCGAAACTCCCTGAAGATTCACTTGTAAATTTGTGAAATTACTTTCAATAGTATTAGTATTTTTCATAATAGTATTAGTCTCTTCAATATTCAATGCTTCATACTGCTGACAAGAATAAAACATCATTGTCATAGCAAAGAAAAATGCAATGAACTGGATACCTGACTTCTGATTAATAATTTTCATAGTTAATAATTTTAATGATAATTTATGCCTACTCATATTGCTTTTCGACTTTTGCATACTAAAGATTGATTTGCAAATCCCTACAAATGAAAAAAAAAAAAACATCACAACAAAAGACTTAAGACAGATTTAAAAGTTCTTTAAAATATTTTTAACTACATGTAAAACAAATGTTTAAGTTATATAAAGACAATTAATCATTCTAATTAAACAAATTATTGAAAATGGTATTTAATCTTGATGAGAAAATATTACTAATAAGCTAATAAAAACATTATACTTGATAATATAATTAAATCGTATCTTTGCAGGCGCTAAGAGAATGAATCTCAAGGCATCGTCAGAGAGTCTGACATACATAATATTCATTATAAAATAATTTTGGCATGTATTTAGCACCAGAAAAAAAAGCGGAAATCTTCGCAAAATACGGTAAAGACGTAAAGGATACAGGTAACACTGATTCACAAATCGCGTTGTTTACTTACCGTATCAACTATTTAACAGGACACTTAAAAAACAACCGTCACGACTACAACACAGAACGTAGCCTTGTGAAGTTGGTAGGAAAGCGTCGTTCCCTTCTTGATTACAAGATGAAGAAAGACGTCGTTGCTTATCGTGAGTTGATTAAAGAATTAGGTATTAGAAAGTAATGAATTGGGGACTTCGTGTCCCCTTTTTTTATTTTTGGTGTAACGACTTACACCATATATGATAGTTAGGAGAGCTTATCTCTATTCCGCTTTCGCGAAAGCAGAATTAAAACAAATCATCGCGACATAACAAAAGCTGGTTTCTCATAAAGTAACAGTTCTTATTCATTGAATCGCCCATCGAAAGCCTCAGGGCTCAAATAAAAATTGAATTTTCAAAGTTCGATTTCAGGTTCAAGTTCAAGTTCTAAACACCTTCTCTACCACACACAACTTGAGATGAACGTTTAACTATATTTATGAAACCACAAGTTTTTAAACAAGTGATCAAAATGGCCAATGGGCCTGATATCACTATCGAAACTGGAGCGCTTGCAAAACAAGCACATGGATCTGTTGTGATCACATGTGGAAAAGCAATGCTTCTAGGAACTGTAGTGTCCGGCTACAAATCAACTGGACTTGATTTTCTTCCACTTACGGTAGATTACCGTGAGAAATTTGCCGCGGCTGGTAAATACCCAGGCGGATTCTTCAAACGTGAAGCACGTCCTAATGATGGGGAAGTACTTACTATGCGTCTTGTAGACCGTGTATTGCGTCCCTTATTCCCTAAAGATTACCATGCAGAAGTACAGGTAATGATTCAATTGATGTCTCATGATCCAGAAGTAATGCCAGACGCTATGGCTGGTCTTGCTGCAAGTGCCTGTCTTCAATTATCTGACATTCCTTTTGAATGTGCGATCTCTGAAGTACGCGTTGCACGTGTAGAAGGAGAATTTATCGTTAACCCAAGTTATGCGCAGCTTGCTGAAGCAGATCTGGAGATGATGATAGGTGCTAGTGCCGACTCTGTAATGATGGTTGAAGGTGAGATGAGCGAAGTATCTGAAGAAGATATGATCGCGGCTATAAAAGCTGCTCACGAAGCTATTAAAGATCAGTGTGCTGCTCAAATTGCTCTTGCTGAAGAAGTAGGAAAGAAAGAAGTACGTGAATACGATCGTGAGGATGAAGATGCTGACATCGAAGCTAAAATTGCTGAATTTACTTATGATAAAGTATATGAGGTAGCAAAAAAAGGAAGCGGTAAGAAAGAACGCAGTGCAGCTTTTGGAGAGATCAAAGAAGCTTTATTTGCCACTTTTGATGAAGAAACGATTGCCAGTCATGGAAAAATGATCGGTAAGTATTTCAACAAGACTCATAAAAAGGCAGTACGAGATGTACTACTTAATGAAGGAATACGTCTAGATGGTCGTAAGACTACAGACATACGTGATATATGGTGTGAGGTAGATTACCTTCCATCTACTCACGGTAGTGCTATTTTCTCTCGTGGAGAAACTCAAGCACTTGCAACAGTAACTCTAGGAACTTCTAGAGATGCAAACGTAATAGACATGGCCTCTCAAGAAGGAGAAGAGCGTTTCTACTTGCACTATAACTTCCCACCGTTCTGTACAGGAGAAGCGCGCCCATTGCGTGGTACTTCTCGTCGTGAGATAGGTCATGGGAATTTGGCTCAACGTGCACTTAAAAGAATGCTTCCAGAAGACCTTCCTTACACCGTAAGAATTGTGTCTGAAGTATTAGAATCCAACGGTTCTTCTTCTATGGCAACGGTTTGTGCTGGTACTATGGCAATGATGGATGCAGGTCTACCTATGAAAAAGCCAGTTTCTGGTATCGCCATGGGATTGATCACAGATGGTGATAAATATGCCGTTCTTTCTGATATTCTTGGTGATGAAGATCACTTAGGAGATATGGACTTTAAAGTAACGGGTACAGCAGATGGTATCACTGCTTGTCAAATGGATATTAAAGTAAAAGGTCTTTCTTATAAAATCCTTACTAATGCTTTAATGCAGGCTAGAGATGGTCGTATGCACATACTAGGAAAACTGACAGACACTATCGCTGTCCCTAATACAGATGTGAAGTCTCACGCTCCTAAGATGGAATCTATGGAAATTGAAGGAAAATTCATTGGAGCTGTTATAGGACCTGGCGGAAAAGTGATTCAGGAAATGCAAAAAGAAACAGAGACTGTTATCAACATCAAAGAAGATGGCGATATGGGTATCATTGAAATTGCAGGTACAGATCGCGCTAAAATTGAAGCAGCTTTAGAACGTATCAGAAATATCATTTTTGAACCAGAAGTAGGCTCTGTATATGAGGTGAAAGTGGTGAAGATGTTAGACTTTGGTGCTGTTGTAGAATTGAAGCCTGGTAAAGAAACCTTACTTCATGTAAGTGAGTTTGATTACAAGCGTATTGAAGATCCTTCTACTGTATTAAGTGTAGGAGATGTTCTTGATGTAAAATACATGGGTATAGATCCACGTACTAAAAAGCAAAAAGTATCTCGCAAAGAATGTATGCCTAAGCCAGAAGGTTATGTAGAGCGTCCAGCACGTCCACGTGAAGACCGTCCAAGACGTGATAATGACCGTCGCGCTCCACGTCGTGATGATCGTCCAAGACGTCCAAGTAACGACAGTAATGACTCTAAATCTGAGTAATTGAAACAGCATATCGAGAATCACAATGCTTGATAATGTTATAAATTTAAAATGCCTCTTGAAATTTCAAGAGGCATTTTTTTGTTTTTTTATACAAAGCTAATCAGGGTCTATTTAAAATAATATAAATATTAATCAATTACCGAATTTGTAAATCGCCAAATCGAAACTAAGATTAACAATAAACTTATTCCAAAATTTCTGATTAAGATTTTTCTCTTTACTACCGCTCTTCCTTTAAATGTATTAAACAAAAAAACGAGACCTAAAACACCAAAGAAAAATGAAAATAATATATTAAATAATAGCTCCATAATAAATTAATTATCGTTCATACATAAAACAAAATCTGCAACTATGAGAGCAGCACCTATCCAAACAGCTGCTCGCGTGGCTAGTCTGCCAACAGCTCTCAGAAGCACTCTTCGGTTTGTAAAATTACCCCAGAATGCTTCATGAATAGCTTGTATCCCAGTAGCTCGAAGTATACAATCTACTGTATCTGATTGAATATCGACATTATCTGCAGCAACCATAGCTACACTCATATAAATTAATTCTGGATTTTCTAAGCTACCAAACTCCTCGATAATCTCTTCTTTTGAAATACCCTCAGATTCTAATTGTGCAACAGTTTTAACTATAATCGGTAATATCAAAGTTTTGGCTGTATCTTCATCTAGTTCCTCAAATTTTATATCACTTAAAGCTAACATTGTGTAAGCTTCCCCTATTTAGAACTGTTTGTTAATCCAAATGTATCGTTTTTTTCCGTTTTAAAATAGGTTGGCTTTCTCTTCATACTATTACTTTAAAGCCAATCTATTTTAAAGTGAGCCTAGCGGCAGCGACACGCTGCTCTTGAGCATATCTTACAGGTGATATACTACCCAGTGAATCGTGCGGTCTATAGTTATTATAATCGTCCATCCATATTTGTGTCTGTTCTCTTACCTGATCTATATCTTCAAAGATGTATTTATTGAGAACCCCTCTTCTATAAGATCCATTGAACCGCTCAACAAAAGCATTTTGCGTAGGTTTTCCAGGCTGGATGTATTTAAATTCTATCTCGTGCATCTCACTCCAGTCATTGGCAATATGGGCAATAAACTCAGGCCCGTTGTCCATCCGGATCTTTTTAGGTTTTCCTTTTTTGTTGACAAGGTGGTTGAGCACCCATACGATACGGTTACTGGTAAGAGAAAAATCAATCTCAATATGCAGCGCTTCTCTATTATAATCATCAATAACATTAAAGGCCCTAAAGCGTCTTTTGTTCTCTAGAACATCCGTTACAAAGTCCATACTCCAAGTATGGTTAAGTTCATCGGGAACCCCTAATGGCTCTTTCACCCTTGCGGGCAATCGCTTCTTGACTTTTCGTTTCAAGGGAAGTCCCAATGCAACGTAAACCCTGTGCATACGTTTATGGTTCCAAGGCTTTCCCTCGTTGCGCAATCTGTCATAGGCCTTCCAAAAACCTTCTTCAGAATGTTCTATAGCCTTTTTCTGCAGCGCCATTTCTATCTCTGTATCATCCTTTGGCAATGGTCTATACTAATAAACACTCTTACTCATATTTAGAACACGGCACGCCCTACTGATACCGTAATGAATAAGTTCATTGCCAATAGTTCTCTTACGCCAGGGCTTTAGAGCTTTTTTTCAATGATCTCCTTCGCCATTTGATGGTCGAGCGCTAGAGTGGCATACATCTGCTTGAGCCTTCGGTTCTCTTCTTCCAGCTCCTTGAGCCTTTTTAGTTCCTTGGGGTTCATTCCGGCATACTTGGAACGCCACTTGTAAAAAGCGGCAACACTGACGCTATGCTCGCGACTGATTTGGTCTACGCTCTTCCCGTTATCGAACTCCTTTAAAATCTTTGCAATCTGCTGTGGTGAAAATTTACTCTTTCTCATAATACTGTTTAAAATTAAGATAATTATTCTACTTTTAAACAGTTCGGTTTAAGGGGAAGTTTACAAAAGAACCGTCTACTTTATTTAAAATGTAACAAACTAATTCAGAACAATAGAACTTATCATTATGTAATTCAATTTTTTTATCGAATAAAATCTTTTCCTTTTGCATTCTGTCTAATAAAAACAAGGTTTGATCATGGTCTATACCCTTAACTTCATAAATTGAATAATCCTTAACTTTATGAACGGTCGGATTCAAAAATTGACTTAAAGATTCAACTTTAAAATCACTATTTTGCTTGCTAGGCAAAACGTGATATACCATCAAAACGTCTTTTACTTTCATTAAAAACCCTACATGAGTATAATCGCTATTATTAACATTATAATCAGAAGAAATCATACCAAATTTAGAGTCCGTAACTAAATAAATTAAGTACACTTTTTTTGCCGAAATTAAACGATCATCAATATTTTCACCGATACAGTTAACTAATGAAAACGACAGTAAAATGCTTACCGTATAGAAATTTAAAAACTTAATTAAAGAATTTGAAATCAAAATAAATGCTTACTTGGTTTTCTATTCGATTAGAATTATCATATCGGCTATCCAATAAGTCTGACGAATAAATAAATCCAACGGCAAAACCAATCTTATCATTAATAGTAGTTTGATAACCTAATCCTACCATGTAGGCAAGATGATATCCTAAATCTTCTTTAAAATCAGTTTCTGGAAAAGTTGTAAAATCTTCATTTAATTTCAACCTGTTAAGTATTCCTAATTCCGTAACAAATGCATTTGTTCTATTCTCATTATAAGTATAACGTTTGTAGCCAATGGGTAATTCAAGAAAGGTATTTTGTGCATTGATGAATAAACCATTTGAATCCACAAAATCAAAATGAAAATTGTTAACGCCTAATCCTAAATTTAATGCTCCTTGATCACTTATTTTAAATTCTTTCAATAAATGAGCACTATAATTTACAGCTACAGATTTGAATTGATTTTCAACTTCGTAAGTAGAGATTCCAGATCTGAGTGAGACATTAAACAAACTTGAGTTATTCATTTCTTGAGCATTCACACATACAGAAAAGAAAAATAGTGATAATAATTTAATTGAATAGTTCATTTGATAAAAGTAATTTATTTTGTTAAAGAGCCAATGACAACTCCAATAATCCATCCTGCTACGCCACATAGAGGACCGCATGCTACAATCCCAACTAAATTTCCTACCGAAGATCCATTCCAAAAACCATCATTGAAAAATGAGTCATCATTAATACTGTTTTGGAAATTCTTCATATTATTATTAAGATTACTTAACATTTCCTGCTCATTTAAAGGCAATTGTAAATACTGCTGCTGTAGCTCCAAACCATTTATAAAAGTTTCATTCGACATAATATCTCCTAGATAAGTTTTAGCACTGCTACTTACAACAATATTATTCTGAATATAAACATCATAACCAACTAGTTTAGCCCCCAATAAGTTCGGAGCGATATTTTAAATTTCAATTAATACCTTTGAGATATGAAATACAAGAAATGGAGTTTAGAAGAAAAGTTAAAAATTCTATCCACATCTGAAGAAATAGGAATCGTTGAAACCTGTCGTAAATACAAGGTTAGTACGGGAACTTTTTATAGTTGGAAGAAGAAATATGATACCCAAGGCGAAGCAGGCTTAAAAGTGACCTATGACACGCGTAGTAAAGAGTTAAAGCAATCAGAAGAGGAAAATAGAATACTTCGTAAGCTTTTAAGCAACAAAGAGATTGAGCTGGAAGTCCAGCGAGAACTTTTAAAAAAAAAGTTTGGGACGTCCGATCCAAGAAAGATTTAGTAGATACTTTTTTTAACACATATAAAATCAGTAAAACTAGCATAATCAATATGGTAGGAATGGTTCACAGCAGTTATTATCGCAGACCAAGCTTTGGGAGAAAAGGAAATAAGCCAAGTGAATTTACGTATCATAATAAGAATGGATTAGTTACTCAGGATTCTGTTATGGAGTCTGTAAAGACCATACTAAGTCATCCTTTTATAGATTGTGGCTACAGATTAATGACTGCTTATTTGACACGAGATGGTTATGTAATTAACCATAAAAAGCTGTACAGAATAATGAAAGAAGCGAACCTATTGAAGTTAGAAGACCGCATTGACAGGAGCGGTTCTGGGCGCAAGTTTGTTAAATTCAGAAAAGTAAAGACTACAAAACCCTTTGATTGTTTAGAAATGGACATAAAGATGGTTTGGATTCCTAGTGCGGGTAAAAATGCTTATTTACTATCTGTAATAGATGTTCATACGCGAAGAATATTAATAGACCTTTTTGCTTTTTCAATTAAACAAGCTCAAGTGATAACATTGCTGTCTGACTTATTTATGAACTATCAATACCCTAATAATGTAGTGATTAGAAGTGATAATGGAAGTCAATTTATTGCCAAGAATGTAAGAGAATATCTAGGACTTATAGGAGTAAGTCAAGAGTTTACACATATAGCAACACCAGAAGAAAATGCTCACATAGAGGCTTATCACGGAATTTTAAAGAAAGAAGTTTTTCAGAGATTTGAATATAGAACCTTTGGAGAAATAGAGAAAATCCTTAAAGAATATGTTCTATTTTACAACAACGAAAGACTTCACGGACTATTAGGAAGAATAACACCAATGGAAAAATGGAACACTGACAAACACTTAATTTTAATGAATAAATTAACCGCATAATTTAACTAACGAAATTTAAAAGAATACTCTTGTTTTATAGGGGTCAAAACACCAACATTCTGAGCTGCTAATCTTTCTCCAATTATAGTGTTAACTTCTTGTAAAGAAATTTCTAATTCAGATATACCAGCAACACCTAACAAATAGTCAAGACTTTGTTGATCAATAAATTGTTGACTAGACCCTGAAGATTTTAAAACAAAACTATTTCTTATTTTATTAACTAATTCTTTATTATTTGACAATTCATTTTGAATGGCATTCATACTTTTAAAAAGATTTACATCCTCTAAAGTTTGATCAGCAACTTGCTCAGTTGGTTCTTCATTTGCAGTACAACTTTGAATTGTAGTTGATAAAAAACATAGAAGAAGTAAACAAATCGGTAATGATTTAAAAATTATTTTCATTGTAATAAAATTAAATTTACGCTTACTCTTTACGATTTACGGCTTATCTCGTTAGTAAAATTATAGTTTGATTTGCAAACCCTTTATAATTAAAAACTAAAACCATTTGTAGGCAAATTCTCAAGATTAAATTAATAGAGTTTTAACAATTATTTAACTCGTTGAGAATATTTTGTTTAAGAATGGAACATTCTCGATATTCTCAAGGTTACGCAAATTTTTTACCTATATATAAAATCATTAATGCAAGAGTATCTCGTAAAGAATGTTTGTTTTAACGAAAAGATGGGATAGCACATCAACCTTTCCGATCAAAATTCGTTGCACTCTTTTTGCCCACCTTTCCCATCCCAGAAATTTGTCTTAATAAATGATCAGGGACTGCGGAAGGGTGCTTTTTAGTATGAAGAGTATGATCAAAATTCAAGATATAGAAGCTCCTCGCTTAAGAAGCCTGCATCCGACGCGCTTTTTTGCAATAGAAATAAAAGATATAAGGAAAGAAGCCTTTTAAAATTCAAGATATAGAAGCCCCTCGCCTAAGAAGCCTGCATCTGACGCGCTTTTTTGCAATACAAATAAAAGATATAAGGAAAAAAGCCTTTTAAAATTCAAGATATAGAAGCTCCTCGCCTAAGAATAGGCGAGGTGGGATTTCGCAGAAATATCGGAGTGGTTGAACAGTAAGTGTTTTTGTGGAGTCCTCTAGTTTTGTTCTCATTTCCAGCACCGTTTCAAACTTTCCCACCAAAACTCGTTACCGCTCGCTTTGCCTACCTTTCCCATCCCAAAAACTTGTCTTAATAAATGATCAGGGACTGCGGAAGGGTGCTTTTTAGTATGCAGAGTATGATCAAAATTCAAGATATAGAAGCTCCTCGCCTAAGAAACCTGCATCTGACGCGCTTTTTTGTAATAGAAATAAAAGATATAAGGAAAGAAGCCTTTTAAATTCTAGATATAGAAGCTCCTCGCCTAAGAATAGGCGAGGTGGGATTTCGCAGAAATCTCGGAGTGGTTGAACAGTAAGTATCTTTGTGGAGTCCTCTAGTTTTGGTCTCATTTCCAGCACCGCTTCAACCTTTCCCACCAAAACTCGTTACCGCTCGCTTTGCCCACCTTTCCCATCCCAAAAACTTGTCTTAACAAATGATCAAGGACTGAGGAAGGGTGCTTTTAATTTGCAAATTGAATACTTAAAGAAGTAGCCTTCGTTTTTGCAAAGCAATTAATTAGCATTTCCCTTCCGCCCTGAGCTACTTAAGTATAAACTTCACGAAAAAAAAACAAAAAACGAAATCAAAAACCTAACTTTGCAACACCTATAAAAACAAAACCATGTCTAAACTTATCGCTCCATCAGTACTCGCAGCAGACTTTGCTAACCTACAACGTGATGTAGAAATGATCAACCGTTCTGAAGCAGACTGGTTCCATATCGATATTATGGATGGTGTTTTTGTTCCTAACATCTCTTTTGGGATGCCTGTGTTGCGCGATATTGTAAAGCATGCGACTAAAACAATCGATTGTCATTTGATGATCGTAGATCCAGACCGTTATGTAGAAACTTTTGCACAACTAGGTTGTAACATTCTTACCGTTCATTATGAAGCTTGTACTCACTTGCACAGAACGCTGCAATTAATTAAATCCCACGGCATGAAAGCTGGTGTGGCTTTGAATCCGCATACTTCAGTGGAGTTATTAAAAGATGTGATTCAGGATCTGGACATGGTGTGTTTAATGAGTGTGAATCCTGGTTTTGGCGGGCAAAGTTTTATAGAGAATACCTATGATAAAGTAGGCAGGCTTAAAGACATGATTCAAGCCAAAGGTGGTGATACGCTTATAGAAATAGACGGTGGCGTAACCGATAAAAATGCCAAACAACTTGTAGGTGCTGGGGCAGATGTTTTGGTAGCTGGCAGCTATGTGTTTAAATCTGCAGATCAAGAAGCGACTATTAAAAGCTTGAGAGCGCTGGCAAATAGTTAGTTAATGGTTAAAATTTAGCTTTTCTGAGAAATGATCAAGCTATTCATGTGTTTTATATGAGTTCTTTTCAACGTTGCAGCAATTGCATAACTCGATAAGAACACGAGATTTTCTTCTCCACCCAAAGTTTCTTTTTCAAACTATTTTATGGAATTTTAACCGTTTGATATGTAAAATAGGTCCCACAGATTTAATGATTAATTAATCTATGTTACTAGTCCCTAAACTGTTTATTAGCAGTACTTTTGCAGGCTAAAAAAAACAGACTACATGGAAAATAATGCTCTTATAAACTTTTTTTCTGCCTTTAATTTTAAAGAAGCTTTTACAGCAGGAATGATTCTTTTTGCGGTCATCGACATCATAGGTAGTATTCCTATTATTGTTGATTTAAGACGTAAAGTAGGTCATGTTCAAAGTGAAAAAGCTTCTATAGTTGCTGGTATTTTAATGATCGTTTTTATGTTTGTAGGAGAAAGTATGTTAGGTCTTATAGGGATCGACGTCAATTCTTTTGCTGTCGCTGGTGCGTTTATTATTTTCTTTATTGCTTTAGAAATGATTTTAGGAATTCAACTTTACAAAGATGATGCTCCAGAAACAGCTGCTATCATACCCATTGCTTTTCCATTAATTGCAGGAGCAGGAACGCTTACATCCGTACTTTCTTTAAGATCTGAATACTCAGCTATTAATATCATTATCGCAATTATTGTAAACATAGGTTTTGTTTACATCGTATTAAAAAACTCTGGACGCTTAGAGAAATTGTTTGGGAAACAAGGAATTAATGTGATTCGGAAAATATTTGGAGTCATCTTGCTCGCGATTGCGGTAAAATTGTTTACTTCCAACATTAAAGAATTATTTTAAAAAGGAGAAAGGGGACTGACTGCGTCAGGTTTGTGTTGAGTTAATCAAAATACTAGACACTCATCAGTAAAAGAAAAAAGACGTTCTTATTGTTCTTTAAAAAATAAGTGACATTAAAAATTTCTCTTCTATTTTTAAGTTTTTAAAAACAAGATTTCTTTAACTTGATAAGAGGTATAAATTCTATAACTTGCACCGGTATTTATTACCAATTATTTTTAAATGAAGCTTACTATTATGAAATACGTATTTTACTTGATTGGGATTTTAGCAGTTGCTAGCATTGTTTTCAATGTATTTAAACTGGACTTTAATCATATTCTTCAAGGAGACAGTCAGATAGCTGCCATAAGCATTATTGCTGCGTTATGTGTGGCGGCATTAATGGGAATAATGATTATCTCTAATAAAATTGCTCAGAAATACGAAGATAATTAATAGGCTAACCTTTGGTGTATGGCAAGTTGTTAGCAACTGTTCTTTTTTTAATGGCTGTGCACATTCAAATACATAGATCCATTTGAAAATCGAGCAATTATCCATTCCCTTCCTTTCTGGGATACATACATGGAGTCTTTTTTTAGCTCTGAATCCCACCAAGAGTTTACTTCATCCGTGAATGTTGACTTAGTATCTAACCAAATAGTATCGTCTGAATAGGTTGAAGTATCTCCATGTAGACTCATTTTAAAATGAGAAATGTATACTTCAAATTGGGCTCTCGAAATATTGACTTTTAAGTAGTATGTATAATCCATTTCGGAATAACTGAATTCTTTAATATCAGATGCGTCATTAGGCAGTTCAGTTCTAAATGACCCTTCATTTAATGCACAGGGATTTAACATCAAAAGTGATATCAGTAAATACCATGTGTTTCTCATTTCATATTGTTGCAAACAAAGTGATGACACCTATTACATTAGAGACACCTAGTGGTTTATGAAATTTGTTTTGGAATTCATCAATTCCTGCTCAATTCGAGCAATTTCTTAATCATAATGTCCTCTTTATTTAACAACTCCACTTTGAGTTGTGTGGTAAATAACTGTTCTGCCATAGCAGACTTTATAATCAGTGCAATTTCATTCCTATAACCAGGTAATTTCATACTGGTATTGTAGAGTTGAGCATACTGTATAAATTTTTCCATCAATTGTTCTGAGATTTTATAATCGGTTATAAAATCATCTTGAGACATGGCTCTCATGGCACGCCCGTCTTCTTGAAGGTATTTGTTTACAAACTGGTCTGCAAAACCTGTTCTACCAAAGTAGTCTAAGGTTTGCAATACATAACCGTCTGGGCTGGCCACAAAAACGTCTGGAATAATACCTCCACCTCCATAAACAACTTTACCACCAGGCGTGACTTTTTTTAGAGAATCGTTCACTTCAATATTGGCCGCATTTTCTAACTCCCCATTGTTATAACGATCTATATATTCTTTAAAATAATCCTCATTACCGTTGTCGTAAGGCCTTTGGATACTTCTACCGGTAGGCGTATAATACCTCGCAATAGTAAGTCGTACGGCACTTCCGTCTCCTAACTTGATCTCTTGTTGTACCAATCCTTTACCAAAACTCCTACGACCTATAATGGTACCCCTATCGTTATCTTGTAAGGCTCCAGCAACTACCTCACTAGCACTGGCACTATTTTCATTGATCAATATAAACACCTTGCTATTTTCATAGGAACCGCTATCGGTAGCATAGCTGTCCTTGCGTTCGTTATTTCTATCTTTTTGAAAGAGAATAAGTTTGTCCTCTTCTAGAAACTCGTCTGCTATTTCTACCGCGGCACTTAAAACACCCCCTGGATTATCTCTTAAGTCCAGTGCGATTTGTGTCGCACCAGCTCTTTTTAAATTTTTAATCGCTTTTTTAAATTCTGCCTCTGTGGTTTCTGCAAAGCGATTGATTTTTATATAGCCTAGTGTGCTGCTCAACATATAACTGGCATCTACGCTTTTTATAGCCACATTACCCCTTGTTACCGGAATATTGATGATGTCTTGATCACCAGGTCTTAAAACACCCAACATAACTTTAGATCCTTTTTCTCCTTTGAGTGCATTGGTAGAAACGGCATTTAATCCAAAAAGCGGCTTTCCATCAGCATAGAGGATTTTATCACCACCTTTAATACCCGCCTTATCGCTAGGTCCATTTTCAATGGCTCGCAACACAGAAATAGAATCTTGATTCACAAAAAAACGAATTCCTATACCCACAAAATCACCTCGCATGCTGTTCTCCACATCTTCTGTCTGGTCACTAGGAATATAAACCGAATGCGGGTCAAGGTTTTGCATGATCTCATTTACGGTCACATCTACGATACTATCGGTATTGATTTTGTCTACGTAGCGTTGGTCTATAAGGTCAATTAATCTGTTGAGCTTGCGTTTTTTTACACTACTAGAAGAGGCAATGTAGTCATTACCTATACTATTTTGATTAAGAACGCTGCCTAACCATATCCCTATAGCAAAGAAGATCCCTAAAAATAATGGGTAGTATAGATAACTTTTTTTCATTAATTAACTTGTTCTATTTGTTCGATAATAACTCCTGCTTTCTCTAGAAATTGCAGACCGCTATTATCTTTATAAGCTTTCATGTAAACTACACGATTTATACCACTTTGATGTATCAATTTACTACAATCTTTACAGGGCGACATGGTGATGTATAAAGTCGCATCTCGACAGCTTTGTGTAGAGGCTGCTACCTTTAAAATAGCATTGGCCTCTGCATGGAGAACATACCATTTTGTATAGCCTTCTTCATCTTCACAGAAGTTTTCAAAGCCGCTAGGTGTTCCATTGTACCCATCGCTTATAATCATGCGATCTCTTACGATAAGCGCTCCTACTCGACGTCTCTTGCAATGGGAGAGTTTGCCCCACTCCATTGCCATTCTTAAATAAGCGACATCGTATCTGTGTTGTTTTTCCTTTTTCAATTCTATATTTGGATCAAAGAAGCCTACCTCTTGCAGTAGTTGCTTTTCTTCTGTTAAATTAATGTGAGCGAGTTGCTCTTAGTAATTCTACTTTCCTAAGACATTACTCTTAGCATCTCCTTAGATGTGAATGCCTTGTAGTCATGTTATTGTTTCGCTTTCGCGAAAGCGAGACCTAAAAAATCCACCTGACAATCAATAAAGGTGTCACCATTCCTAAAACTATGGAAGATATGATTTGTACCCATTCCTTTTTATTAAAGCGAAAGAGTCCCGTAAAGATAAAGTTAAATATGATCACCACCAGAATAACTAGTAATTGACCCAACTCAATTCCCAATGCAAATTCTAAAAGCATCAGCAACTTACTTTCTGCTCCTGCAGCGAGCATTTTAAAACCATTTGCAAATCCAAAACCATGAACAATTCCAAAAAACAAAGCGATGATCATGGTGATCCAATTGTGGTTATCCCTATGGCGATTTCCAGCTGTAAAAATATTGTATAAGGCAGCTACTACTATGGTCACTACGATCAAAAATTCTATATACGAACTATTAAAAGTAACCTTGCCGTAGATCACTAACAATAGAGATAAAATATGCCCTACCGTAAAAGCGAGACTTAAACCTATTAGTTTTTTCCAACTGTTAAAAAGAAAAGGAACAGCTATAAGAATAAAAAAAAGCACATGATCATATGCGCCAACATTAAAGTTCATAACGTGGTAGAAACCTTCTGTCATGTATAAGATAAAATCGTCCATTTGTAAAGAATGCATTTAGGGCATGATCAAAAATAAGCTTTAGACCCAAAGGATAAAAGCCTATTGTGTAGGAGTTTGTTTAAAGAGCTCAAAACAAGACCTTAAAATACGATCATAAAGCAATATTATATCGACGAACTGTAATTATTATAGCTTAAAGTCCACTTTAGAGTACTATAAGGAGTCTTAGACTAAAAAAGATTTTATTTTTGCACCTATTATTTATATAGATCCCTATCAAAAATATTTACACCCTTTGCCTTGTTTTAGTGAGTTTCACCCTGAACGCACAAAAGTTTACAACACCAAAATCTCAACAGAGAAGTCCGACAGCGCTTCTTATGGACTCTTTGTTGGATAAGTCTTATGACCTATTTACTCAAGGAGCCTATAAAGAATCTTTTGAGCTCAACATAAAGACGTTAAAAATCGCTCTGGAAGAAGAAGATCTGCTATACACCAGCAAAGCTTACGGCTATTTGGGCTATGATTATTTAAATCAAGGAGATACTATAGCAGCTATTGAAAATTTTAAAAAAGCGCATCAATTTGCCTTAAATTTAAAAGATCCAACTATTCTAGCAAATACCTATGGAGACCTTGCTAGTATTTATTCTTTAGACTCTAGTAAAACGGAGATCAGTACAGCGTATACCCTTAAAGCTATTGAAACTTATAAGGCTACAAATGACACTATAGGCCTTCAATACATCTATCACAATTATGCTGATGCTCTTAAAGAAAAAGAGCAATGGAGTGAGCTCAAGCCTATTCTAGACCTTCTGAATGGGGACATGTTTAAAAATCATATGAATAATATCTATAGGGCTAGCATAGATAATATGATGGCAGAATATTATTACCATACCGGGAGCTGTATAAAGGCAGATAGTTTACTATTAAATGTTATCTCTTTAGGTGAAAAAAGCGGGCTCAAAGGAGAGTTAGAAATTGCCTACGATTACTATTCTCGCAGTCTTGCCATTCAAGAAAAACACAATGAAGCCTTTCAATACAGATTGAAATTCGAGAAGGTTCATGAGGCTAATTTAAAAGAAAAAAATGCTGTTGAAAATAATAGAATAGCCGCTACTTTTCAAATAGATCAATATAAAAAAGACCTCGCAAAATCGGAAGCAGAAAGTCAGTTGCAAGAAGAGAAAATGCAAGAGAAAACATTTTTTAACTATGGACTTATCGCGCTTTCTTTAATTGCTATTTTAGGGCTTTTCTTCACTTTCAATCTTTCTAAAAAACGCAAACAACTCAATAGAGCACTGAAAGAAAAAAACAAGCTGTATCTAGATGAAAAGACCAAAACAGAAAAGCTGGCTCGTGCAAAAAGTGATTTCTTTAGTACGGTAAGCCATGAATTACGCACGCCTTTGTATGGGGTTATCGGACTGAGTACCATTTTATTAGAAAACAACAAAGAGGCGGCCATCCAAGAAGACTTAAAATCACTCCAGTTTTCGGCCGATTATTTACTTGCTTTGATCAATGATGTCTTACAAATCAATAAAATTGATTCTAATCAAATAGACAACGAGCAGGTTGATTTTAATCTGCGGGACTTAATAGAGCGCATAGTCAACACATTTGAATACATGCGTAGACAAAACAAAAATGTCATCCATGTGCATTTGGCAAACGACACCCCTTTTCTACTCCACGGCAATGCTACCAGGCTATCTCAGATACTGATGAACTTAATAGGTAATGCCAATAAGTTTACAGAGAACGGCATCATAGATATTAGCTTAATAACTAAGAAAATTGAAGATGATCAAATCAGCCTTACATTTGCCATTAAGGATAATGGTGAAGGCATCGCTCAAAATAAAAAAGAATACATCTTTGAAGAGTTCAAACAAGGGGCCTCTCACAGCTACAACTATCAAGGTACAGGACTGGGCTTGCCTATCGTAAAACGATTGTTAAACATATCTGGATCTGATATTCATTTAGAAACAGAAATAGGTCAAGGTTCGATCTTTAGTTTTGACCTGGATTATCAAATTGTCCAAAAAGAAAATCCGCTCGATGCGACTAATTTTCAACCAGTACCCCTAAACACTGCTGTGCTAAAAGGAAAAAATATCCTTATCGTAGAAGATAACCAGATCAATCAAATGGTAACTAAAAAGATTCTCGAAAAGGATGGTGCCTTTTGCACTATTGCAGAGAATGGCCAGGAAGCGGTGGATGCGGTAAAAACAAGCGTATACGATCTTATTCTTATGGATGTGAACATGCCTGTTATGAATGGACTAGAAGCTACGAAGCTCATCAAAAGAGATCATCATGTACCCATAATAGCACTTACAGCGGTAGAAATTGCAGAAATGCGACAGAATATTCTAGATGCAGGTATGGATGATATCATCATAAAACCTTATGATGTTAGCATTTTTAAACGGGTGATCATCAAAAATATACAGAATCAGAAATCAAAGTACTCTGCTTGATCATCTGGTTAACGCCACTGATCTCCTTTAAGTCCAGTAGCCGCAATAATGACGTCCATTCTTGAGATCTGACCTATTAACTTCCCGTCTTTAGTAACAGGAAACCTTCTATGACCGCTTTTAAGGAATCTAGCAGCAGCATCAAATATATCTGCTTCTTGATCTATTGTGGCAGGCTGTGGAGACATGTAGTCGCTCACCTTCCTATTGCCTAATGGCATGTTGTGGTAACGACTTTCTCCTATGACATGCATCAAATCTGTATCGCTTATAATACCGACTAAGTTATTATTTGCATCCACTACAGGTCCACCAGTAATTCTTTGCTTGAGCAAGGTTTCCATGACTTCTGTAATTCCTTGGTCTGGAGAAAACGTGATCAACTTGCGAGTCATGTAATCCTTTACTTGAAATAATTGTGGAACATGACCAGTTGCGACTTCTCTTCTTCCCATAAAGTTCTTGATTCCCATAACTTATTGATTTTAAAAACGCTATTAAGATAGTAAAATTCTCGCTATGTTTCACAGTAGGCTTATTTCTACTAAATATCTTCCACAGAATTTGTTACTTTCATAATTAATAAGCTGTATATCAATACTTTAAAATATGTGTTTAAGACGTCTCTCTAATTTCGTACAAATAATATATCTTTACCATCAACCTATTTTTATGAAATCTTTATATACCATTTGTTACATTAGTAAAGCAGCACCGGAGCTTAAAGAGCAAGATATAGAGGAGTTGTTCAGCTACACCTCCAAGGCT
Source organism: Nonlabens sp. Ci31 (assembly GCF_012974865.1). Classification (NCBI taxonomy): domain Bacteria; kingdom Pseudomonadati; phylum Bacteroidota; class Flavobacteriia; order Flavobacteriales; family Flavobacteriaceae; genus Nonlabens; species Nonlabens sp. Ci31. Next base: position 672,699 of record NZ_CP043633.1, read on the forward strand.
AATAATAAGAACGGAGTAAGCGGTATTCTTTTGCATTCCTTAGATAATTTTTTTCAAGTTCTAGAAGGAAATGAAAAGCACCTGCTGCAATTGTTTGAAAGGATCAAAGTAGACCCGAGACATGGAGAGATGTACGAAGTATATAACAAACGTACTACTCATCCAGTCTTTGAGAATTATAGATCAACCTTTGATATTGTAAAAAATTCTGAAGACTTAAAAACGCTTATCGCTTACCTCAACGTAGACAAATCTAATAGCACCAATAATAAATTAAAAAGACTTCTCCAACCTTTTGATATGTTGGGTGAGTTTTAGATAGCAATTGCCTTAGCATCAAAATGGCAAACAAATACAAACATAAGTTCTTAAATGTTCCTTATCTAAATATTTTGAGCTGTGCAGCATTGGGTCTCTATGGGCTGGTTTAGATGTTGACTTCTGGTTTTAAGTCCCTATCCTTTTCCAACACCTATTTTTAAAAGGCAGATGATCTGGGTAACTGCTGTACTTTATTACATATTTCATAAATTCGCTCCTTAATGAGCGACGCTTTGCTTGCAACTCAACAACACAGGCTATGAATTTGTCCTATTGGGAAATAAAGTCTTGGCTTACCGACGTAGATTTTACTGTCGTAGGCAGCGGTATCGTTGGTCTTAATTGTGCCTTGCAACTACGAGAACGCTTCCCAAAAGCCCATATATTAATCTTGGAAAAAGGTGTTTTACCTCAAGGCGCCAGTACTAAAAATGCAGGCTTTGCGTGTTTTGGAAGTTTAAGCGAACTTATAGATGATTTACAACATCACCGCCCAGAAGAGGTATTGCAACTGGTAAGACAACGCATATCTGGATTACAATTACTGCGCACCACTTTGGGCGATAAGGCCATAGATTATCAAGAATTAGGCGGCTATGAGCTCTTTTTAGAGTCTGATGAAGAACTCTATGCCACTTGCGATCATCAAAGAGATGAAGTCAACAAGTTGTTACATCCTATTTTTAACGCTCCTGTATTTTCATTAAAAGAGAACAGCTTTCACTTTAACAAGATCAAAGAGCATTACAGCTTTAATCCTTTTGAAGGTCAAATTGACACGGGTAAAATGATGACTGCCTTATTACAACTGGTATTAAAAAAGAACATCAAGATTTTAAACAATATCAAAGTAGAAGATATCTCACAAAATGGAGCTCAGGTGCACATCAAAACCGATCATTTTGAATTTTTAAGTTCAAAAGTCTTTATAGCGACTAATGGCTTTGCCTCGCGACTTTTAAATGAAACCGTTAAACCGGCTAGAGCACAAGTGCTTATTACTAAACCTATAAAAGACTTATACATCAAAGGAACTTTCCACCTGGATAAAGGCTACTATTATTTTAGAAATATAGACCACCGAATTTTATTAGGCGGCGGTAGGAATCTTGATTTTAAAGGAGAAGAAACTACTGAATTCGATCAAACGGCACTGATCCAAAACAAGCTAGAAGAACTTTTAAAAACCAGTATTTTACCGCACACTCCTTTTGAAATAGACCATCGCTGGTCGGGTATTATGGGAATAGGAGCTACTAAAAAGCCTATTGTAAAACAGCTTAGTAAGGATGTGTTTTGCGGCGTGCGATTAGGAGGTATGGGTATTGCTATAGGCAGTTTAATAGGTAAAGAGTTAGCCGATCTTTTGGATTGATAAAAAGAGCTCCATAATTTCTTTACTAAAAATATGGCCTCGTTTTAAAACAAAAAAAGAAGGCTATTGCTGACGTTCCCTTCTTAAATTGTTTTCGTAGTGCTGTCTCATTGCAAATGCTCCGTTCATACGAACGCGATGCAATCGCGCGCGACGTGGGGAATAACGACTTTTAATGCCTTTTAATAGGTACAAAAAGAAAAGGATGAACTCTATGTCCATCCTTTTACTCGTCAATTAGTATTTCAAATCATTGTCTTACAATGCTTTGTTAATCATTTTATTTCCATCAACTATTTTGACCCATTACCCATACTGATACCAGTTAAAAACGAGCGTTTAAAACAGGAAATACAACATTAGCATATTCAATATTACTTCCACTAGAAATTAATAAATTACCTCTGAATAACGATTTAATAATTTAATTGAAATCTTAAAATGAAACAGGGTGTTTTGACCCCTATAAAACAAGAGTATTCTTTTAAATTTCGTTAGTTAAATTATGCGGTTAATTTATTCATTAAAATTAAGTGTTTGTCAGCGTTCCATTTTTCCATTGGTGTTATTCTTCCTAATAGTCCGTGAAGCCTTTCGCTGTCGTAAAATAGAACATATTCTTTAAGGATTTTTTCTATTTCTCCAAAGGTTCTATATTCAAATCTCTGAAAAACTTCTTTCTTTAAAATTCCGTGATAAGCCTCTATGTGAGCATTTTCTTCTGGTGTTGCTATATGTGTAAATTCTTGGGCCACGCCTATAATTCCTAGATATTCTCTTACGTTCTTGGCAATAAATTGACTTCCATTATCACTTCTAATCACTACATTATTAGGGTATTGATAGTTCATAAATAAGTCAGACAACAATGTTATCACTTGAGCTTGTTTAATTGAAAAAGCAAAAAGGTCTATTAATATTCTTCGCGTATGAACATCTATTACAGATAGTAAATAAGCATTTTTACCAGCACTAGGAATCCAAACCATCTTTATGTCCATTTCTAAACAATCAAAGGGTTTTGTGGTTTTTACTTTTCTGAATTTAACAAACTTGCGCCCAGAACCGCTCCTGTCAATACGGTTTTCTAACTTCAATAGGTTCGCTTCTTTCATTATTCTGTACAGCTTTTTATGGTTAATTACATAACCATCTCGAGTCAAATAAGAGGTCAGTAATCTGTAGCCACAATCTATAAAAGGATGACTTAGTATGGTCTTTACAGACTCCATAACAGAATCCTGAGTAACTAATCCATTCTTATAATGATACGTAAACTCACTTGGCTTATTTCCTTTTCTCCCAAAGCTTGGTCTGCGATAATAACTGCTGTGAACCATTCCTACCATATTGATTATGCTAGTTTTACTGATTTTATATGTGTTAAAAAAAGTATCTACTAAATCTTTCTTGGATCGGACGTCCCAAACTTTTTTTTTAAAAGTTCTCGCTGGACTTCTAGCTCAATCTCTTTGTTGCTTAAAAGCTTACGAAGTATTCTATTTTCCTCTTCTGATTGCTTTAACTCTTTACTACGCGTGTTATAGGTCACTTTTAAGCCTGCTTCACCTTGGGTATCATTTCTTCTTCCAACTATAAAAAGTTCCCGTACTAACCTCGTATTTACGACAGGCTTCAACGATTCCTAATTCTTCAGATGTGGATAGAATTTTTAACTTTTCTTCTAAACTCCATTTCTTGTATTTCATATCTCAAAGGTATTAATTGAAATTTAAAATATCGCTCCGAACTTATTGGGGGCTAAACTAAATAGTATCTAAAACACATCAAATCATTAGCGATTGTAATAATGACATTTCTATTTATTCAACAAATATCAATAATGAAAGTACCGTGTTAATTACAGATAAGAACATAATAAATGAGAATAGGATAGAGAGAATATTGCTACATACCAATCTTTACATAAGCAAGGAGCGCTTGCGTATTGACAATACCATATTGCTTGCCTCTTCCAACAGTCCTAAAGGAATATTACTAAAAGTTTTTGTAATACCTAGGGTCAACAATGAATTATATCAAGGCGAGACGCTACGTAAAGGGACAATAATAACTCTAGAGTTTAAAGATAAACTCATATTAACCGAATACATAAAAACTCAATCATAATGGAAAACCGTACGCTTTCAGAAATGACCTACGAACGGGCAGCAGAAGAATTGGATGACATCCTAGAAAAATTAAAGAATGATGAGGTTAGTATTGATAAATTAGAATCAGTCGTGACTCGAGCCGCTGGGCTATCTAAACTCTGCCAGGAGAAACTGAGAAATACAGAAAAAAAGGTACAGGAGATAATTGAGAAATTAGGACTATGACTGCTGTTTTTCAACGTTAGGTATATGAAAATTAGGGTGGTAAAAAAGCAACTACCATTCGGTTAAACAAAAATTTGGCGACCTTGCAATAGTGCCTTTACCATTGAGTTAAGTGATAGTTGCTCTATTATTTTTATGCGGTGTTATGTTTAGTTTAATTCGCGTTTCGATTTTCATATCATTAATAAATTGTTAATCGAACATTTTCAATAAATGAAAATATTTTGCTTAACCATTACCAAAATTTTTATTTTCTATTGTTTAGTAAACGTTTCTATTAGAATACCTCCGTTATCCTCTTCACGCCATTGCAATCTGTTATCCGTAAGTTCTAGAATTTCAACTACAAAAGGTTCTGGGTCTCCAAAATCCATAACGAGTTGAGTTCCGCTTTTGGTCCAAGTGGCATTTCCAAAATCATTCCCAACATAATCAAATCTAACCGTATTGTCATTCATAAAAAAAACCGTTTCTGTATCAACTTCTGTTTGTCCGTTAAATGTTGCACTTTCAATTTCCCATAATCCTATTATAGATCCATCGGTATTACTTTCATTGTTATCATCATCTGATGAGCAAGATGGTATTATTAGACTGATTAGTATTAAAAAATAAATGTTTGTTTTGTTCATAGTGTTTGTTTAAATTATTTACCACGGTTTTGTATAAATATAGTAGGGCGGTAAAACGCAGCTACAATTCAGTTATACAAAAGCCGAATTTTTAAATTTTTCTTATTATCTTTTTTTCTCAATAAGCCAAATTTAAAAATTTGGCGACATTGCAAAAGTGCAATTTACATTGGGTTAAGCACTCATTACCCTATTATTTTTATACGTCTTAAGTTTGATTTATATTAAAACACCTAGTTTTAGTTATTAATCAGAAAGAACAAAGGAGAGAATTAAGGTTACTATATACGGTGAAGCTTCAGACTTCGACAACATTGATAATCCTCTCTCTTTTACTACTTTAATTACGATCAGTTCTGTGAGACTTTAGATCTCGTTTTCAAGTCGATGTAATACCAGTAGCTGGTTCTTTCATAAATCAATTCTTATGAATAAATATAAAGAAACTTATGGAGTTGACATCAGTAAAGATGTTTTTGATGTGCACGGCAGTAGTTCGGGGCACAATCAGTATAAAAACGATGCGACTGGCTTTAAGAAATTTCTTAAAGACTTACCTAAGGAATCCTTAGTAGTTATGGAAGCTACGGGCTATTATCATTATCGACTTGCTCAGTTTCTTTACAAAAATGAAGTGGTAGTCTCTGTTGTTAATCCTTTGTCTGTAAAGCGTTTTATACAAATGAAATTAGCAAAAGTTAAGACAGATAAAAGCGATGCAAAGATGATCTGTGAGTATGGAATAATTAACGAGGTTCCTTTGTATAATGCCTTAACAGATGTTCAGAGTGAATGTTTGCAATTATTTAGAACCCTAGATAATTATATAAAACACCGCACTGCTACAAAGAATAAAATGCACGGAGAAGAGGTTTTAGGGATACCGTCAAAGTTCACATATCAATCTTTGAGAAGAACTAAGAAGTATTATGATACCGAGATTAAAAAAATTGAAGCAAAGATTCTCTCCCTAGTAAAAGAGGAGCAGCAAGAACAGCTCACCTTGCTAACTTCTGTACCAGGAATAGGCCAGAAGACTGCTTTATTTTTAATCATCGTTACAGATGGTTTTTCTAAGTTTGAAACAGCCTCGCAGTTATGCAGCTATGTAGGCATTACACCAACGACAAGAGTCTCTGGCAGCAGTGTTAGAGGCAGGGCACGGATAAGTAAGGTTGGTAATAGAAAGCTTCGTAATCTATTGTTTTTATGTTCTTTTAATGCCTGTAAGTACAACAAAGCGTGTCGAGAACTTTATGAGCGAATAGTGAACAAAGGTAAAAGCAAAAAACTAGCGCTAATTGCTGTTGCAAATAAGCTAATTAAACAGTGTTTCGCTATCGCAAAATCTGGAAGACCTTATGACGAAACTTACGTTTCTGTCTTGCCTAGATAATTAGAAAAATTTACAATAAAAAACTCAAAGAATCAATCAATTGAATCTCTGAGTCTAGGATAATAGTGTCTCAAAATTAATGAAGAAAAAGGTTGTTTTTTACCTCAGTTCTTTGTTGGCAAATCGTTTTTCTTGTTTTGTCTTTCAGTTTTTAACATTCAACGTGTCGTTTGTTTTCTTGGTTTCTAAAATTTTTGTTTCTTTCGCTAGAGAATCAAATGCAATTAAAGCTTTATTATAATCTATTTCAAGAGAGTCAAATTTAGTCACGACATGTTTATACTTTACTTCTAAAGAATCGTGTCTAATTTTTAAATCTTCATAATTAGATTTTAAATCTTTGTCAAAAAATGATTTATAAATACCAAAGCATCCAAAAATTATAAAAATTGGAAGGTATATGTATTGGTAGGTAGTTAAAAACGGTTTTTTCTTAGTTATTCTTTTCTTTTCTTCTTCAAGAAATTTCTGTGCACCTTTGACTTCTGCTTGTGTAAAATTTTCCCCAGCATTATATTCATAAACATCAGTTGCTTTAGGATAATTTCTTACTAGGTTTCTTGTCAAGACCTTATAATTAACTAATTTATTCGCCATTAAATCTTCAGGTTGAACATTATTTCTCACGGGTAATTCATATTTGCCTTCACGACTAACGGACTGCATAATTACATTCATGATTCCTTTTTCCTGTTCTATTCCCATTACATTTATTGTGAACTTTGCCATATTTATTTATTCTTTAAATTAGTCCATACTTCAATCTGTACTTTATCTCCCAAGTGAAGGTCATCATATTTTTTTTTAACTCCTTCAAATTCCTCAGAGATTAATTTGCAAAGAGTCGAAGTCAAAATTGTATTAATCGATATAACAGTCATGGTTTCCTCCAGTGTTGATTTCTTGTTTTTGTAGATGTAATTATATTGCCTATCACTTATATGCTCTCCATGCGCGTGATTTGAATACAAGTTCCACATATCATTAATTCGGTTGGCATCAATTCCGCTTTTTGTTAATATATCTTTAGTAGACTCTAATTTCGCGCGACTCGGATTCAGATAGTTTTTTTGTTCTTTCAGGCTTGAATTTTGAAATTTTGAATAAAGTTTTACTTTATCTATTATAGTTTTGATATCGTTTTCGATTTTTTTCTTTTTCTCTAAGTTTTTCTTGAATTCGACTGGAAATTTGTTTTGTTTTTGAAGTCCATGCAATTTGTAGATGTCATATCTGAAGTCCTTTTCAATAGTTCCTACTTCGTCAAAAAATAAATAGTACATGATGGCAAAAGACTCAATTTGCATTCTAGTCAAAGCAAATGCAGAAAATAAGTCGGTAATTTCAATTTGTTTGTTTATTATAAAAAAACGGTTTCCTGTAAGTAGGTTTTTTATACTATGATTTGCCATGCCATATCGAAAATATTTGTTTTCAATTTCAGCATGATGGTGTTCGATTTGAACTTTGTAGTCAAAAAGACTTTGAGTTAGGGTAAAGAGGGAATTTGTGAGAATATCAAAATGCTTTAAACGAGACATAATATTATCTGATTTAAAAGCTTGATAAATTTCCAATAAGTATGGTATTCTCTCTTTCATTAAATGTTTGCCAACTTGTTATATCATGCTTATATGACTATTTATCCACTAAGGATCTCTGGATAAACTTATGTTTGTATGTTTTTTATCCAGGTGCATTCTTTTTAAATTATGATTCATCAGCATCTTATTGATGGGAAACCTGCTCATCTATTTTATCAAAATCTAAAAAAGCAGCCTTTTCTTCTATAAGGATTTACTCAAATTAGCATCTAGGTAAAGTTAAGTGCTAAGGCTTTGTTTTACATAGGTATAAATACCCCTATTTAGTTTGTCAATTTTGCTTGCCTCGAACACCTATTTTATGATTCTTACTTGCTTTAATCCCTATCTACGTGTAAATAAACATCAAACTATGGTTATAAGTGTACGGGTTTCCGCAATTGGGCTATTATTTTTAAATTAAGTTGTTGTGTTTCTATACTAAAGAGGAAATAGATGTGATTGTAGATGAAACTGGGAGGTGCTGTGGGAGTAGAAAGAAATGAGGGCTGTATGAGGTCAACAAATTAATCAAACAGCATACACCAGCCTTTTCTCTCTTTACTAGTGTCACTATTAAAAAATCGCTGCAATACCCTATCCATTATTTGGTCCTCTGAGATCTCATTTGAATACTTTTTAGCTTTCTTCCTAGGAGCTTTTTTTTCTTCTAAATCGGTATTGATTTTATCCTGCAACAAGCACAGCTCTTTTTTAGAAAGTTCTTTTGCGATTTGATAAACAGCTTCGGCAGTTAGCATATGAACTTATATTTATATCCTTAGTCATTTAATAGATTCTTTTCCTATAGTTGTTTATTGCTATGACAAAGACCATCCATAAAAAAATGCTTTAGAAGCGATTTTATAAATTTGCTTAACTTGACAAGTAACTTAGTGATCAAGTGGCTTTAGTACGGCTTGTTTATTAGTTCAATGGAAAATATTTATGCCCCCAATAATGCCCCTAAAAAAATAAAAACCTCATAACCTATTAGTTATGAGGTTAAAAGTAGAGAGGAAGGGATTAACTCCATTGATCCCAAAAGGGAATCTTGAACAAACATGTGAATCTTCATCCTGCTGAAAAGCAGGATGGCATCTCTTCAAAAAAAAAGAGCCATCAAGCTGCGCTTGTGGCTCTTTTTTTTTTTGAAGAGTTAAAACCGCCGAAAAGGCGGTTTTAGATTCACTTTTGTAGAGAGGAAGGGATTCGAACCCTCGAAACGTTGCCGTTTACACGCTTTCCAGGCGTGCGCCTTCGACCACTCGGCCACCTCTCTAATTATTGTTAGCGTTTGCAATAATAAGATAATATACCTATTTAAGCCAATTTTTTATCTGAAAGTCTATTCGGTTATTTCTCCTCTTAAGGAGGTCTCAAAGTATTTTCTAAAACTTGCTGGACTATCGGTGTGTTGCAATAAGTACATCATTTTTGCCAGTGCCGCCTCGGTGGTGATATCGTTACCAGACACCAGTCCTATTTTCTGCAGCTGTATACTGGTTTCATATTTCCCCATCGCCACTGCGCCGCCTATACACTGTGTCACATTCACCATTCTGATGCCCTTTTCTAAAGCCTCTTTTAAAAGGTTTACAAACCATTTTTGAGTAGGAGCGTTACCACTTCCATAGGTTTCTAAAACAATACCTTCTAAACCATTGATCTGGCATATCGCTCCCACTACTTCCTCGGTAATTCCTGGAAATAGTTTTAAAACAACCACGCGATCCACAAGATCAGGTCGGTATCGCATGCGGTTGGAATCCGGTACAGGTGTTTTTTCTTGTTTCGCTTTCGCGAAAGCGGGATCATCAACCTGCCATTTCCACAATAAACTTTTATCAATATTTAAATTCACCCCACTAATCGCTAGTGGTGGGTAATTAGGCGAACTAAAGGCTTCAAAATGCTCAGCATTCATCTTTGCCGTTCTATTAGCCCGATACAATTGGTATTCAAAATAAATACAAACCTCCTTAATGATCGGCCCGTCCTGATCCTGCTCTACCGCAAGTTGCAAGCTAGTGATCAAATTCTCCTTGGCATCGGTACGTAAATCACCTATAGGCAATTGGGAACCGGTAAGTATAATGGGCTTGGTAAGATTCTCAAACATAAAACTGAGCGTGCTACCCGTATAAGACATGGTGTCACTACCATGAAGCACCACAAAGCCGTGGTAATCATCATAATTCTTATTGATGACATCACCTAGTTTGCGCCATTCTTCTAGGTTCATGTCTGAAGAATCTATAGGATCGTCAAAAGAAAAGGTATCTATCTCACAATCCAGCTGTTTTATTTCGGGAATATGAACAAGCAACTTTGAAAAGTCAAAAGCTCTTAAAGCTTTGGTCTCCGGGTCTTTCATCATACCGATAGTTCCACCGGTATAAATCAATAGTATTTTAGGCTTCATTAGTGACTGCCAGTTTTTCTTTGTTCAACACGGGTCGTGCATACATGTTTAAGAAGCTTTCTACTGCCTTACGGTCTTCTACATTAACACGTAAACGCAACCTGCGTTCAAACTGCTGCATGTCGTGGTCTGAATAATGCGTTTTGTATTTAGAACTGTTTGTCAGTAAATCATGAGCTACATAATTAGTAGGCCAAAGCTGGTAATTGGTCTGTATTTCTCTATCCAGATGCTGTACAATGCGTTGCAACACTTGATTGGTACTTTGCTCTTCAAGAGCTTCTATATGAAAGGGCTTTGCCGCGTGGATATGGATGTGCTTTTTCTGACCTAAGGCTCCTTTTAAAATACTATTAAAATCTTCATTTTCAGATTTGATGTATTCTTCGTCGGCTTCTTTAGCAAGTAGTTCTGGCACTTTTAAAATATCAGTCGGATCGTACTCGTAAGAAATCGACACCGGGACAATACGCAAATTGTTCAAATAACTCTCTAAACCTTCTTTGCCAGCCGCGAGAGCGATCATTTTAAGCACGCCTTGTTCGGTGATATCGTTACCATCTTTAGTACGGCCTTGACGTTGCGCTACCCATACACTTCTATTGTCTTCGTGAATTAAGGAGTTGATATACTCGCTGAGTTTCTTGCTACTCATTAAAATTTCCCTAGGGCTAACTCCTCTTTTTACTATAAAATTACGAGTAAGACGGCTTAGTGCGTTTACAAAAGGACGCTGTACCAGGTTATCTCCTATAGCGCTTGCTGTTCGTATCAGACCTTTATTAAAAAGGGTGAGGTTGATCAAAGAAGTATCCAGAACAATGTCTCTATGATTTGAAATATAGAGGTAGCTCTTTTTAGGATCTAACTGATCAAAACCCGAAGTAGTAAGTCCTGCACTAGATTCTGTTAGCACGGTCTCAACCGTTCTACAAATCACATCACGCTGAAAATCATTGATAGATTTACAAGAGAGTATGATCTTTTTTGCCTCTTCGTAGTCCATGTCTTTAAACGTGTACTGGAAAAGTGATTTTATCATGGGGTGACGCACTGCGCTCTGAAGCGCAATTTGTACTTCAGCGTCATTAAAAAACCGTATGTCGTCGTATCTATTCAAATCTTTGGGCTATAAAAACAAATGTAATGATCTCCTTTTTATATACCGAAGACTTGGCGCGAATTTAAAGTTGTGATTTCTGCAATTTCTTTAAACTCTTTGTTATAAATCAGAGCTAGCTTCTCTGCTACTTGAATTAAATAGGCACTTTCATTGCGTTTGCCGCGGTAAGGGGCTGGCGCGAGATAAGGGGCATCTGTTTCTATTACAATTTCAGAAAGCGGAATTTGATGGAGAAACTGATCTATTTTACCGTTCTTAAAAGTAACCACCCCACCTATTCCTAATTTCATTTTTAAGTCTACAGCGCGTTGTGCTTGTTCTAAATCACCAGTAAAACAATGAAAAATGCCATGAAGTGCCGTTCCTTTATAATCGTCTAGGACTTCAAAGACTTCGTCAAAAGCCTCCCGACAGTGAATGGCAATAGGCAGTTTCTTATCGATAGACCACTGGATTTGCGTATGAAAAGCTTCTTGTTGTTGCGATTGAAAACTCTTATCCCAATACAGATCCATCCCTATTTCGCCCACTGCTATATAAGGCTCCTTTTCTAGCATTTCTGAAACATGAGCCAGCTCTTCTTTGTAGTTTTCCTTCACATGTGTCGGGTGTAAACCACACATTAAATGAACTTGAGTTGGATATTTTTTTTTAAGACTCAGCATCGCATCTGTATAACTCGCATCTATGGCTGGTACAAAAAAACGTTCTACTCCAGCATCAAGAGCTCGTTGCATCATCGCCTCTTGGTCCTCATCAAAAGCCTCACTGTATAAATGGGTATGTGTATCTGTCAAAATCATAAGGCAAAAATAAGGATTGCTATAGGCATGCTTTGCCTTTTTTAGAAGAAGTTTGCGCTGCAGTTGTTTTGCTTTCTTTTTTTTAAAAGAAGTGCATACCACAGTTGTTGACCTAAGAAAGCTCCATTATATTTACCTCTTAAACCTATTTCATGGCATCGCTTAAAAAATTACTTCTATCCCAAGGCTATATAGCGCACCAACTCAGAGTGGCATCAAAAAGTGGTCATCTAGTTACCAAAGCATCCATAAATGGTCATCTGGGAAGGTTTATTATAGACACAGGTGCCAGTGCTACTTGCGTAAATCAAGCCATGTATAAAGAATTTCAACTAGAAACAGAATTTATGGACCGACAAATAGGTACAGCTAGTGGTTCTCTAAGACCACGTATTTCTCATCACAATACCTTAGAATTAAGTGATTGGTCAGATGAAGATGTCACCTTATTAAGTATGGATATGAGCTTTATCAATACCGCCCTTAAAACAGAAGGAATGCGTTCTATACAAGGATTATTAGGAGCCGACTTCTTGATCGCTGCAAAAGCAATTATAGATTACAAAGGCAAAAAGATGTATTTAAAGCCATAAAAAAAGCCTTGATAGTGATATCAAGGCTTTTTTTTAAATGAGGTTGTCATCAATAGGAAACACTAAAGGTTCCGTTGGTGATATCAAAATTATTGGGTGGACCGGTCACAAAGTTAAAAGTTCCAGAAACCGTATTTGCTGCAGGGTCTGCTGTTAAAATTTCTAAAGTACCCGTTACCGAGATGGCACTAGCACCACCGCTAGTCGTATAAGTAGCTGTATAATCGCCACTTGAAGCAAATGGGTAGGAACCAGGAGTTATCGCACCTGGAAAACTTAATGTTATTGCCGCTGAGCTATTAGCACCACTTACTAAAATAGTTCCAAAAGAATCCACACCAGCTACCGTTTGAGGGTTGAGAGCAACACCATCCACATTTGCATTAAAGCTGTCTGTAGTAGACCCACCGCCGCCTGTACCTAATGCTCCACCAAATGGCACTTGAAAAATAATACCTCTTCTCATATAGAGAGAGTCTGCATTATTTGCTAAGTAACTCACAAAACTAAAAGTTCCCGTAACCCCACTTTGAGCGTTTACAGAAGTAAGACGTACTTCTCCGTTTCCGTTTCCTAGGTTAGAAGAGAAACTCTCAGAACCGTTAAAGGTATAAATAGCCTCACTTTGAGAACCTGCATCTAATCTATACGTGCCTACACCATCACCGTCAAGGTTAAACTCCAATGTTTCTAGAGGATTTTGTCCAACTACCCTAAGTGTTCCATCTGCATTTACCGTAGCGCTCATTTGGGAGGACTTAAAAAATTCTCCATTGCGTACCGCTTGGATCGCAGGTGTATTATCTTCTTCTAAATTTTCAGAACAAGATCCAAAAGAGATGACAGCAAGAGCTATCAACAAGTATTTACTAATCAGTTTCATAGAATAAAATATGTGTTGCAACAAATGTAAATAAAATATAAAGATATGATGTATATTATTAAATAAATGATATTTTTGCAAACTCAAATTAATAATCAGGGTCGGGCACCCATAAACTTTAATAGTTATGCCAGTAAAAATTAGATTACAAAGACACGGTAAAAAAGGAAAACCATTTTATTGGATCGTTGCAGCTGATGCACGTTCAAAAAGAGATGGTAAATACCTTGAAAAATTAGGCACTTACAACCCTAACACCAACCCAGCAACAGTAAATCTAGATGTAGATGGTACTGTAACTTGGTTAGAAAATGGTGCACAACCTACAGACACAGCGCGTAACTTATTGAGCTACAAAGGTGTGATGATGAAGAAACACCTTAAAGGTGGTGTTCTTAAAGGTGCATTTACAGAAGAGCAAGCTGAGGAGAAATTCACGGCATGGCTATCTGAAAAAGAAGGTACGATCTCTGGTAAGGCATCAGGTCTTCAAGCAGATGCTGACGCAATGGCTGCAAAAGCTCTAGAAGCTGAAAAAGCAGTAAATGAAGCTCGTATCGCAGCAAATACTCCAGAAGTAGTTGAAGAACCAGCTGCTGTAGGTGATGATGCAACAGAAGAAGAAGAGTAAAAAACAAGGCCATGCGTAAAGAAAAATGTTTTTACGTTGGTACTGTAGTTAATAAATTTAGCTTTAAAGGGGAGTTACTAGTTAAACTAGACACAGACGAACCAGAGCTTTTTACAGAAATGGAATCAGTTTTTATCGAGATCGGTAAAAACTTGGTTCCATTTTTTATTGAATCTAGTCAGCTGCACAAATCACTCCTTCTTAGAATAAAAATAGAAGATATAGATGACGAAGCTGCGGCAGACGCAATGATGAAGAGAGATCTTTATCTACCTCTTTCTTTTCTTCCTGCACTAGAAGGGAATAAATTTTACTTCCATGAAGTCATCAATTATAAGATGATAGATACCAATCATGGCGATATAGGCACCATTACAGGTATCAACGATATGACTACTCAAGCACTTTTTGTAGTAGATCACAACGGAGATGAAATTCTGATTCCGGTCAATGATCATTTTATTGATCAATTAGACCGAGAAAACAAGACCATTACTGTTACCACACCAGACGGGTTGATAGACCTGTATCTTTCTTAAGCGGTATAAATTACTTTTTATCATGAGCCTATTCAAATTCAAAGAATTTACCATAGCTCAAGACCGCTGTGCTCAAAAAATAGGCACTGATGCTGTTTTATTGGGCGCTTGGGTAAGAACTTCTCAAGAACCCAGAACCATCCTTGATGTAGGAAGTGGTACCGGAGTTATTTCTTTGATGCTCGCACAAAGGTTTCCCAACTCCCATATAGAAGCTGTGGAAATAGATGTAGATGCCTACGAGCAAGCAACAGAAAACTTTGAAAACAGTCCATGGGGCAATCGCTTATTTTGTTTTCATGCTGCCTTCCAAGAGTTTTATGAAGAGGTAGAAGAACGTTACGATCTCATTGTGAGTAACCCACCATTTTATGATGCCGTCAGTGTCAAGAATACAGAACAGATCGAGGACAAACGCCAGCAAGCTAGATTTGATGACGCCTTGGCTTTTGAAGAACTGGTTTATGGTGTTTATCAATTGCTGGAAAGCGATGGGACTTTTGCCTGCATTATTCCTAAAGATAGAGAAAAGCGTTTTCTAGAAATAACGTCTCATTTTCAGTTAGAACCCGTGCGCACGACATACGTTAAAGGCACGGAAGACAGTAAAGTAAAAAGGTGCTTGATGGAATTTCGCTTTCGAGCCATGCCTGCCGGCAGGCAGAAAAGCGTGAAAAACAACTCTGCTATTCCTAAAATAGAAACGCTCGTCATTGAAAAATCAAGACACGATTATACAGAAGTTTATATAGGTCTTACAAAAGACTTTTACTTGAAAATGTAGATTTTACGTCATCTCGTAAAGATTTGTAGAATAGCATTATTACGATACTTAGAAAAACAACTCGCAATCGATTGAAAGATTAAAAATAATTAGGCCAGATTCCTTAAGAATCAATTATTTTTACGACCAAATTACTCTAATAACAAAACCTTTAAATTTTGTATTTTTAGTTTTGTATTTAACATTTAAAGAATGAAACCAGATTTATTTGAAGCACCAGATTATTATAACCTGGACGACCTTTTAACTGAAGAACATAAAATGATACGCGATGCTGCCCGTGCATGGGTAAAACGTGACGTATCCCCTATTATAGAACAAGCAGCGCAAGATGCAAAATTCCCTAAGAGCATTATCCCAGGCCTAGCTTCCATCGGAGCTTTTGGCCCGTATATTCCTGAGGAATACGGTGGTGCTGGACTGGATCATATTTCTTACGGATTGATCATGCAAGAAATAGAACGTGGAGATAGCGGTGTAAGATCTACGGCTTCTGTACAATCTTCTCTAGTCATGTACCCGATATGGAAATACGGTAGTGAAGAGCAACGCATGAAATTCTTACCTAAACTTGCTAGCGGTGAGTTTATGGGATCCTTCGGTCTTACAGAGCCTGATCATGGTTCTAATCCGTCTGGAATGATCACTAATTTCAAAGATGCTGGAGATGGAGAAAACGTTATTCTTAACGGCGCAAAATTGTGGATATCTAACAGTCCGTTTTGTGATGTAGCTGTTGTATGGGCAAAAAATGAAGAAGGACGCATACATGGGATTATTGTGGAGCGTGGTATGGAAGGATTTACAACTCCAGAAACTCACAACAAATGGTCACTGAGAGCCAGCGCTACCGGTGAGTTGATTTTTCAAGATGTCAAAGTACCTAAAAGCAATATTTTACCTAACAAATCTGGATTAGGAGCACCCTTAGGTTGTTTGGATTCTGCTCGTTTTGGTATTGCTTGGGGAGCCATAGGAGCTGCCATGGATTGTTATGATACGGCATTGCGTTATGCAAAGCAACGCATCCAATTCGGTAAACCAATTGCTGCTTTTCAATTACAACAAAAGAAACTAGCTGAGATGATTACCGAAATTACAAAGGCGCAGTTACTTGCTTTCCGTTTGGGACAATTAAAAAATGAAGGTCGTGCAACATCGGCACAGATCTCTATGGCAAAACGTAACAATGTAGAAATGGCCATTAATATCGCTCGTGAAGCGAGACAGATTTTAGGCGGTATGGGAATTACTGGAGAATACAGTATCATGCGCCACATGATGAATCTTGAAAGTGTGATTACTTATGAAGGTACTCACGATATTCATTTATTGATTACTGGACTAGATATTACTGGTGAGAACGCTTTTAAGTAGCATTTATTAAAAAGGCATCCTATTTAAAGGCTTAGAAATTTTATATTTCTAAGCCTTTTTTTAATTTCTAAACACCAATTATGAAAAACCTATGCTATACCTTACTCCTACTTTCTTCCATTTCATCTTTTGCCCAAAACGACTCTATCCTTAATTTTCAAGACGAAACTATTTATAGGATCAATATCCTACTACCCGGACTGGAAATAGAAAAAGACGTTTACAAAGATTTTTCTGTGGTTGGAAATCTAGGCCTATTTCCAGGTTATTATAAAAACAACAATCTGTTTAGTAATAGTGAGGAAGGATTCTTTTTCATCCCTTTCATAGATTTACAAGTCAGATATTACACTAATTTTAATCGCAGAATTGAAAAAGGAAAAACAATTGTTAAGAATACTGGTAATTTTGTAGCTTTAAAATTTACCAATTATTTCGGAACAGCAACAGACCATCGCAGTACAGAATCCGTAAGAATTGCAGGCATGGCTTACGATATTCAACGCACTTACTGGGATCACTGGCATCTTAATTTTGAAAGTGGTCTTATGGCAAATTTTAGATGCTGACAGAAATGATACTACCGTATTACCTTGGATTTCTTTTCAAATTGGATATACTTTTTAACTCGCTTTTGAAAATGGAATAGACATCACTCAAAAAAAGAGTTAATCATTTATTAATTCCGTTTTTTAAAGTGAAAACTACAAAGCCAGTCTTTATTTTTGCGGTATAATAAATGACCATGAACGAGAATAGCATATCCATCCATATCAGCGACGTACGCAAACGATTATTGCATCATGAACTCTACTCTCAAATAAAAACGGACCAAGACCTAAGGACTTTTATGTCTTCTCATGTCTATGCTGTTTGGGACTTTATGTCGCTCTTAAAAGCCTTACAAAATTCACTTACCTGCACCTCTACCCCATGGATGCCCAAAGGAAATCCAGACCTGAGATACCTCATCAATGAGATCGTACTCGCTGAAGAAACAGATAGGGATCAACATGGCAACAGGTTGAGCCATTATGAAATGTACCTCAATGCCATGAATGCCGCAGGAGTTTCTACGGACAAAGCCCAAAATAATATTACAGCATTATCTCAGTCCAATCAAATCCTGGAAGAAATTGACTGCTCCACATTAGCTTCACATATCAAACAGTTCTTGACATCCACCTTTACCATCATTAACAGAGGAAAAGATCACGAGATTGCAGCCGCTTTTACTTATGGTAGAGAAGACTTGATTCCTGAAATGTTTACAGAGATTCTTAGCGGATTAGCAACAACAAAAATAGAAACTGATCTGGAACCGATTACCTACTATTTTGAAAGACATATTGAATTAGACGGCGATGAGCACGGACCTATGTCACATAAAATGGTGGCCTTGCTCTGTGGAGATGATGAGGTAAAATGGCAAGAAGCAGCTCAAGTTTCTAAAGAGGCCCTAGAGTCTAGAATTACATTATTTGACGGTATCTTAAAACAAATCAATTCGTCAGCATTAGAATTGGTTTAACTCCAAATACAAAAGCCGATTCTTATGAATCGGCTTTTGTATCTTTATATAGTCCACTATTACAGCTCTATAGGATCTCTGTTATCTTCTTCTAAAGTTTCCCCTGAAATATCTATGACGGTTTCAATTTGCGGCGCGTGTTTTTTGATGGTGAGTTCCACACCAGATTTAAGGGTCATTTGATTGACATGACAACCTACACAAGTACCTAGTAAACGAACTTTTACAAACTTATCTTGCTCTATAGAAACCAGTTCTATATCTCCTTTATCTCTTTGTAAAAAAGGTCTGATCTCTTGTAATCCTGCTTCTATCGCCGCTGTCAGCTCTGCTCCAGTCATAATTATTTTTTATTTACAGCACTACACCCTGCCATAGTTGTAATTTTAATTGCTTGTGTAGGTGGCAAGGCATCGTTTCTACGCACCGTTTCTGAAACTACTTTTTTAGTGATTTCAATAAATGCTTTTTCTATGTCTGTTCCCTCCTGCATCGCTGCTGGTCGCCCTGCATCTCCAGCTTCCCTTATTGATTGTATCAATGGCAATTCACCTAAAAATGGAATGTCTAAATCTTCAGCGAGATTTCTCGCCCCGTCTTTACCAAAAATATGGTACTTATTTTCTGGTAATTCTGGCGGTGAGAAATAAGCCATGTTCTCAATGATTCCTAAAACAGGAACATTGATACTTTCTTGTTGGAACATCGCTACTCCTTTACGCGCATCAGCCAGTGCCACCGTTTGAGGTGTAGAAACTACTACCGCACCCGTTAAAGGCAAGGACTGCATAATACTTAAGTGAATATCTCCTGTTCCTGGTGGCAAGTCAACAACTAAAAAGTCAAGCTCTCCCCAAGCCGCATCAAAAATCATTTGATTCAATGCTTTTGATGCCATAGGACCTCGCCATACAACTGCCTGATCTGGTTGTGTAAAGAAACCTATAGAAAGTATTTTTACTCCATAACTTTCGACTGGCTTCATCTTTGATTTACCATCGACATTTACAGACAGCGGTTTTTCATTAACGATATCAAACATGATAGTAGAACTTGGACCGTAAATATCTGCATCCAGAAGACCTACTTTAAAACCCATTTTTGCAAGAGTTACCGCAATATTTGCTGTAACAGTAGATTTACCTACCCCACCTTTACCAGATGCTACTGCAATAATATTATCAATACCTGGAATCGCTTTTCCTTTGATCTCTGGTTTCTTATCGGCCGTTTCTGGCGCTTCTACTTTAAGGTTCACCTTGATCTGTGCTTTTGCATACACTTCTTTATGAATCGCCTGTAAGATGGAAACCTCTGTTTTTTTCTTTGCTTGTAGACTATGGTTATTGATCGTTACATCCACTACTACCTCATCTCCAAAAACAAGTACATTTTTAATCGCACCGCTTTCTACCATGTTTTTTCCTTCACCTGGAACCGAAATGGTTTCCAATGCTTTAAAAACGTCTTTCTTTTCTATTTTCATTTTGAATTTTAGAGTATTATTCTATTGATCATTTAAAGTATCCCTTGTGATTCGTTACTATCCAGCCAGTAGTTCTATATCACAATACAATCGCGCTCCTCAGCACGTAGATTGCTTTTCTATTCCATTTGGACTTGATATCACTGTAATTATTTCAAGCGTATTTTTAACTAATAAATAATGTTACAAAGGTACTACTCAGAGTTCGTAATTAAAAATCATTCTAAATAAAAGGAATAGATAATCATTATACCACTTTAACCCCGTGTCGATTGCGACATCCATTTCTGTATTGAAATAAACGAATAGCTTCAATACGATCTTTTATTATTTAAGTACCGCTTCCGTATTGGATGTCTTCTATGCGTAACGGCCTATTCTCGTGTCCTAATTTGAAGTCTACGGTATCTCCTACTTTTGCGCCTATGACCGCTCGAGCGATAGGCGTAGTAAAAGCTATTTTACCCTGAGCTACATTTGCTTCATCTACTCCTGTAATGGTCAGCACCTGATGTGTCTTTAGCTCTAAATTTTTAACCTTTACAGTGGCGCCAAAACGTATTTCATCTTGCGGCTGCTCTTCTAAAAGAATGGGACGAGCAGAATTCATTCGCTCTTTGAGTAATTTTATCTTTCCAAGAACTAGCGTTTGTTCGCGTCTTCTTTCCTTCTCATCTTCTACCGCTATTCCTGCAAAATCTTTTTCTAAGCTATTTAGTTCTTCTCTTAATTGGTTCATGCCGCTGGGCGTGACATAATTAATCACGTTATCAGGCAATACTGCTCGCTGCGGTATAACTACTGGCTCTTCTTGATCTCCTTCTCTTACAAAACCTCTACTCATCTACCTTGTATTTCTTCAACATTTCTAGAGTCGTATACTCTAGCGCTTTGTCATCTGTAGAAGCAAGTGCAACCTTTGGAGCAACACCAGCTTTTTCAGCTTCTAACCATCTTAAAATGCACAAGCACCACTTATCTCCCGCCTTTAAACCCGGAAACTGGTAAGCAGGAATAGCTCGGGTAAGGTCATTCCCTTTTGATTTTGTGTACGCTAGAAATTCCTCGGTCATGACTGCACAAACCACGTGAGTGCCTTGATCTTCATTTGCTGTACGACAAAAACCATCCCTCCAATAACCAGTCATAGGATCATTGCAGCAAGATTCTAATGCCGTGCCAAGCACGTTTAAAGCAGTGGATTTTTCAGTAGTTTGTGACATAGTATAAAGCGGAATTGAAAATAGGAGTAGGAATAAATAGTTCGACATTATTCTGTTTTTAGTTGAGTCTCTGTTACTGGTTAAAAATAACAGCTATCTTTCTTAAAACGAACCGCTACTCCTTTAGACGATATCGTGCCGTCGTGGTTAACTATTAATTAAACCGTTCTTTTATCCAGCTTGCTATAAGTTGCAAGGTTGCTGGATCAAAGGTTTCTTCTATCTGCTCGTATTCTAAGCCACTGCCAGTTGTTGCATTTTGAAATAAATGGTTCAGACCTGGTAATGTTTTTAAAGTTACCTCTTTGTTTCCCGCTTTCGCGAAAGCGGATTTCATACCAGATAAGTTGATTTCAGGGATTACTTGATAATCTAACGAACCATTAATCGCCAAAACTGGACAACTTACTTTTTCCAAATTAGTAGCAGGATCATAAGTTAAAAAGAAACGCATCCAGCTACCAGCAAATTGCTTGCTTACCTCTGTTATATAGGATTCAGAATATTTAGCCTGTAAGGCATCTGGTGCTTTAGTTGCTGCAGCGGTCATCATTATTTTAAGTTCTTGCTGAAGGTCTTCGTTTGTAGCATTTTTAGAAACTATAATCTTCTGAAATACTTGATCCATTAAGTTTATTTCAAAATTCACCTCCTTTTCTGGTGCACCTTTAAGCTCGGCTCCTTTTCTCATTTGTGGTAAGAGGACTTGATCACCTCGTAAACCTGGTCCTGCAAGTGAGACAAAGAACGCTACCTCCTTTTTATTGTTTGCAATTACTATAGGAGCAATCAAACCACCTTCACTATGTCCTATAAGTCCTATTTGTTTTTTATTGATATCCTTACGAGTATTGAGATAGTTCACCGCAGCTTCTACGTCAGTAGCAAAGTCAGCACTAGTGGCATCTTTATGTATTCCCTCAGATTGCGCCACACCACGATCATCATACCTCAACACGGCTATTCCGTTTCTGGTTAAATAGTCGGCAAGCACTAAAAAGGGTTTGTGGCCTACTATTTCTTCATTTCTATCTTGAGGTCCAGAGCCAGAAATCAAAATCGCCACCGGCGGATTCTTTACCTCGCTAGGCAAGGTTAATGTTCCTGCTAATTTGATGTTGTTTGCTTTTGCATTGGTAAATAAGACTTCTTCCACCTTATAAGGAAAAGGGGCTTTAGGTTCTTGAGGCCTGTTGGGTTTTACTTCTTCATAGGCTTTCTTCTCTAAATTCAGCTCTCCAGAAAAGCTTCCTTGGGTAAAAGTTCCCATTACTTTATCACCCTTTAACTCGCCTGCATATTTAATTTTATACGCATTGAGAATTAAAGTAATTTTATTTCCTTGTACCGTTGTGGTGTCCATCGGAAGAAAACTTTTAGACTGCATGGGACTTTGCATGTTTGCGGTATACACACCATCCGTATTGGAGATTTCAAACACGAGTGGCATGCCTTGAATTCCTCCTGTCCAAGAACCTTCAAATTCTTGTGCGTTTGATACTAGGGAACTTAGTAGAACTATGATCCAAAAAGTGATGTGGAGTGTTGTTTTCATGAGTTCAATTAATAAATTTAGTTCAAAATTAGACCCTAAAGATAGGTGTTTAAAGGATAATTTAATAAATGGTAAACAAGAAATGGTAAACAGTTAAGCATGATAAGATATAAAAAGAAATCCCAGTCATAGCTGACTGGGATATTTAAACATCATAAAATAAGATTCCCTAAAAATTATTTCACAATGAGTTGAGATACAAATTTTGAATCGCCTTTCTCAATCTGTAGTAAGTATATACCAGTTGCTAAGGCTTCCGTGTTCACCTGGTATTCTCCTATTTCAGAAGTAGTATAACTGTTTACTTTCTGACCCAATGAATTGTATAAAGTTACCGACTTTACTCCTGCTTGATTTGCAAAATTGATAAAAAATTCAGTTCCTACAACTGGATTAGGGTATATGGCTATCGCTTCTGCGAAAGCGAGATCATCACCAACACTTAAGGTAACATCTTCAAATAGTACTTCAAATCTATTTGCTGCTATGCTTAATGCATCGCTAGGATCAACACTATAACTATAAACCGTGTTTTGATTGTTATCCAAATCAGTAAGTGTGTTGGTATAATTATCCTTTAAAATAGCTTGTTTTGCCATAAAACCTACTGGAGCAAATTCTAAGGTGTAATTTTGCTGTCTGTAATTGTTTAATTCTAGGGGTAGTAGTTCCCCATGTTGTGGAATACCTCTACTTTCTACACTTAAAATAGAACCATCAGTATGCAATCGTCCCAAATTTTCATCTAGATTGCTAAATTTAATCGCATCATTAGTATCCACTCCATTATTAGCAGCGTTTTCAAACCTTACTAACATTCCATCTATGGAACCCGATCCTTGTGCAAATTGACTGGTCTCGTATAAAGAGATCTTTAACTCGCCTTGAGGCACTACTGCTATACTCGTTGGTGGTGGTGTTATGGCATTAGAAGGTCTAGATAAAACAAAACTAGCTGCTGAAACTCCAGAGGCTACCATAAAGGCAGACTGTCCCGGCTGTAAAAATCCTGCTTCGTCATAATCAGAATTTGCTGGAGTTGCTCCTATCATTTGATTGAGCTGCCTTCCATACGTACGGTAAGCGCCACGAGTATTTGCCATAGGATCCCAAACAAAATAGAAACTAGATTTTACGGCATTGATATTAGTCGCGGCAAGATTAAATAATTTATTGAGCTCGTTTCCTAAAGGTAATTTGCTTTGATATGGATTACCTACTATTATAAAATTACCGTCTGTTGAAGCTATACTAGGCAACGTATAATTTACGTTTAATAATTGCCCTTTGGTTCTTAAAGTTGTGGAACCACTACTTAGGTTAGATGTGAGGTCTATATTACGATCTCCTCTTATCAATAATCTTGCATACTGACCAGCCACAAGAACATCTGTTGCATCATTAGTACCTGATGGAGGGCTAAACGTCTGGTTGATGTTATCCCAACCGAACATAGAAGGATTATTTGATCCTGTAACATCAAAACCATTTGCACCATTATTTCCAGTAATATGCGTACCATAACCTACTGGTAAATTACCATTTTCTTGCCAATTCTCATAAATGCTAGTGGTAGTAGTCACTGGCGAACTTACAAACCTAAAAGCTCTACGGTCTTTGTAGTATTGCTCAACAGTCAAGTCACCTATTACTGTAAGTTGCGATCCATCGATAAGTGCGGTTCTAGTTGCTGTACTACCTAAAGTGACGCTAGCTCCTGTGATATTAAGAACTGATGTACTTGCGGTGTCATCATTAAAGATAGACTCGTTGATTCTATAAGTTCCTGTAATACTTAGAGTTGCATTTGCTAGGTCTAAGACACCTATGTTAGCATTTGCAATGTCCCAAGTATTTGCAGCGGTCTGTCCATAAGCGATCCATCTAGAATTACTGGCTTCCAGAGTTCCTAATGCGTTTATATTGTTATCGATCAACACCTCCACATTTGCACCCAAAGTAAGTGTAGCTCCTGTTTCTATTGTCAGGTTGTTTGCTCTAAAATTGCTCGGAATAGTCACGTCTTCTCTTATGATCACATTATCATCAAAATTTGCTAGGTCGCCCGCATGGCTTGGATCATTAGGTGTCCAAGCGCCACTTTCATATACATACGTTTTCGTAACATTCACGGTACGTGTTACCTCTGTGGCAGCATTGCTATTTACATCGGTAAAATTATAAGTGATCGTATAACTTCCTGCAGTATTTACATCTACCACATCACCCGCTACAACAGCAGTTAAAACAGTTGCGTCACAATTATCTGTAATAGTAGTTCCTGAATCTATAAAAGGAACTCCTAAAATAGCTTCTTCTACCGCATTACCGTTAAGGGTAATTACTGGTGCGATTGCATCTACCACAGTAACTAATAAAGGAGCTGTAGTAGAATTACCAGCAGCATCTGTTACTGTCACTAATGGTTGACTAATAAGTTTATAGGACAAGGTTGCCGCAGGATAACCATTAGGTAAGCTTGTTCCTGATAATGTAGGATAAACTATAGGTGTTGTTGCAGCAACATCAAATTGAGAACTACCCATAATGAACAAGCCATTAGACGTATTATTGCTAATATTACTTCGATTAAAAGATACATTAACAGTGTTGCTATTGCGATCTTGCGAATTAAAACCATGAGCTGCAATCGTATATTCACCAGCTGGGATAACTATAGGTGTAGGTAATGCTTTGAATAGATAGCCTTGGATTATATCACCGTCATTCTGACCGATAGTAAGCTCTGCAATGTTTACTCTAGTCCCACTTTGATTTTGCAATAACGCAACCGTAAAAACTCCTGCTGACTGTCTACCATTTATACCGTCATCAAAAACTCCTAATTTATCAATTGTTACAGGTTCTGTAAGTGTAAAATTACCACCTACCGTTCCGGCCCAATCTTGATTACCAGAAAAATCACCATCAGCAGGTATGCTAGCATGCAGCTGTACAGAGATAGAAGGCGCATCTGCAACGTACAAGAAAGTACCTCCAGCAAAGAAATCGCTATTTTGAGATGTGTTACCAGGATACTGATCTACACCTGCATTAAATCGTATACCCATGCTGAAAATACTATTTCCTGAATCTCTAGAATAGGTAATTGGTAGTCCACCGCTAAGTGCTGGATTACTATTACCATTTTTATCATTGTCAGAAAAACCATAAGCGACCACCATGTAATTACCATTAGGTAACACTAATGGAGTGGCTAAAGGCTTAAATCTATATCCATTTTTTAACACTTCATCACTGCCACCAGTAAATACCATATTAGTTCCAGGTATTTTTGTTTGTGTGCTTTTATCATAAATATCAATGTAAATAGGTCCTATTATCCCATCATCATTATCATCAAAAACTCCTAATTGAGTAATAGTAAGGTTTTGTCCTGCTAAAACGGTTAAATCTTCACCTAGCGTACCGCCGTAATTTTGATTACCAGCAAATACCTGTGAGAACTGGTGTACTTGATTTTCTGTCGCTAATAGACCTAGCTGACTACAATCAAAACTAGCTGGACTAAAACTATAGGTCAAGTTTGCGGCATCGGTACAATTATCTGTGGCAGCTGTGGTTAACATACCAGCATTTAATGAGATCCCTGCATTTACGGTAATGCTTTGGGTAGAAATTACTGGACCTGCTGTATCTAATGTAATGATTTGATCTTGTGTTGTCGTATTATTTGCAGCGTCTGTGTAACTCCATGTAATGGTAGTGTCTGTTGTAATAGGAAAGACAGCATTTGTAGTAGCCGTTATTGCTCCATCACAAACATCGCTTGCCGTAGGAATAGTCAGATCAGTTAATTGAACCGTACTCGTACAATTTGAAAAGTCAGTAAGTACAAGAGTATCTGGTACTGGAGCAACTGTATCTCCTACATTTATAGATAAACTAGAAGCTTCACCAAGTGTTGCACCACCTTCACCTCTTGCATAATAAGTGGTGTTTGCGCTTACTGTTGCGGTATAAGAATAACTAGTCGTTCCAGCTACTAATGGAATAGTTGCAATAGCAATGGGCATGCATACACTAGGGTCTGTATCATAAATTTTTAATTCTGTGTGATCATTTATTAACAGCTCTATGTTAAAAATAATAGCATCACCAGCAGCACATACATAATCAGTTGCTGCACTAATCTCAGCCTCTGCCACCAACTTAAAAACGCGTGCATGGCCAGCAGAAGCACTTCCATTTCCGATGTTAGTTATCGCTCCTATTATAAGGGTAGCTCCATCACCGCTTAAGCTTACAGAAAAACCTGAATAATCACCTGCCGCCTCACCATCAATATCTGCACCTAGTTGTTGCCAGCTATTGTTTACATAACTATAAATCCTTACATGACCAGAATCAAGTCCATTCTCATCATTATATATCGCACCAATTGCCACAATACTTCCATCACTACTTAAACTTACAGGATAACCTGAACTATCTGTTGCCGCCTCACCATCAATATCTGCACCTAGTTGTTGCCAGCTATTGTTTACAAAATTATAGATCCTTACATGACCAGAGTCACTTCCATTCCCATCATTATATATCGCACCTATAGCTACTATAGTCCCATCACTACTTAAACTTACGGATTCTCCTGAATAATCACCTGCCGCCTCACCATCAATATCTGCACCTAGTTGTTGCCAGCTATTGTTTACATAACTATAAATCCTTACATGACCAGAATCAAGTCCATTCACATCATTATATGGCGCACCTATAGCAACTGTAAGTCCATCACTACTTAAACTTACGGATTTTCCTGAAAAATCACTTCCCGCCTCGCCATCAATATCTGTGCCTAGTTGTTGCCAGTTATTGCTTGCGTAACTATAAACTCTTACATGACCAGAATCAAGTCCATTCTACTCGTTATATGCCGCACCAATTGCCACAATACTTCCATCCCTACTTAAACTTACGGATTCTCCTGAATAATCACTTCCCGCTTCGCCATCAATATCTGCAGCTAGTTTTTGCCAGCTACTGTTTACATAACTATAAATCCTTACATGACCAGAATCAAGTCCATTCCCATCATTATATGGCGCACCTATAGCAACTATAGTCCCATCACTACTTAAACTTACGGATTGTCCTGAATAATCACCTGCCGCCTCACCATCAATATCTGCACCTAGTTGTTGCCAGCTATTGTTTACATAACTATAAATCCTTACATGACCAGAATCACTTCCATTCTCATCATTATATGGCGCACCTATAGCAACTGTAAGTCCATCAGCACTTGTACTAACAGAAAAACCAGAGTAGTCAATAGACGCTTCACCATCTAAATCGATACCTAGTTGCCTCCAGGTTTGTGAATGACTTAAAGCGCTTGATAATAGAATGCTCATAAAGAGAAAAATCCTTGCTGCATTATTTGTAAAATATTTCATAAATTTAATTTGCTGTTCTTGTAATAAAGTAAATAGATTTTTTGATAAGACATTATGTATATCATAAATCAATTTGGAACTAAATTAGTGGTTCCACCTATTTAATTTAAAAAAATGTCGTGAATGGCGGTAAAAATGTCGTGAATGGACTTTTTTAGGTGTGTTTAAACGGGAAAAAGTGAATTCGTTATTTTTAATCCTTTCATAATCTTTGAAAATTCGTTTGGAGAAGAACGTGGACATAGGAAGAATCAAATGGCTATGCTTTACATTTTTGAATGATTACGGTCTATGAACTATAATAGTGTATAGATGGCTAGAATTAGAATTTGTTATAGTTTCTGTCATAAACAATTGTAAAAAAGCTCTTTATAGTTGGGACTCTTACCCTATAGGGTTCCCAAACAGAAGCAAAAATTTATGTGTTAGAAATGTAGAAAGATGGACTGATGAATAGGTTAAGGTAACATATAATAAAATTATGACACCTTCTCAAGCTGAGCTTTCAATTCGTGAAGTGGTTGCACACCGGCACCTTTCCAGACTTGTTTGCCGTTTTTAAAAATCAGGAATGCAGGCACCCCTCGTATGGAGAATTTTGTAGCGAGCGCTTTGTTTTTGTCCACGTCTATTTTAAGAATACGCACCTCATCACCCAAGTCCTCTTTTAATTTTTCCAAAACTGGCATCATGGTCTGACAAGGACCGCACCAAGTGGCAAAAAAGTCTATTAATACAGGAGTATCGCTATTCGTAAGTTCTTTAAAGCTGGACATGAGATGAATTGAAATCGAATTTTAATTGGAACTCGACATATTTATCTTTCAAAGATAGCTTTCTGTAAAAGTTTAAATCAAAATCTAAACTTAAATTTAAGATAGGCTCCATAAATTTTAAGGTTCAAATGCCATTATATTCTCGGTAAGCTATTACAAGATCAAAAATACAAGTTTAAATAAAGTTGATGAGCAAACTGTAAAACAGCTTTGTTCTCTCACACTTTAGGTTTGAAAAACAAAACCATTAATCAAAAGATTTAAATCTAAATTTAAAAAGTCGAGCGCATCTGCGATGCGTTTGTATTTAAGCAAGGCATTTACAATGCGATTTATACAGCTTACTTGGATCTTAGAGAATCTCAAAAGTAAATGAAACCTATACCTTATAATTACAAATAAATCTCAATAAGCTGAGTAGATGTGGCCTGAAATAACACCTTGCCTATTCCTGCTGGCAGTAAAAGACATTCTCCTTTATTGATCGAGTAAGACTCGTTTTCATAAAGCAAAAAAGCACTTCCTTTCACACACATATATATGATAAACGAATTGATTTGAGAAAGATCTCGTTCTTGCTCTCCTTTTATCTTTAAAAAATTAGTTTTAAAATAAGGAGAGTTGATCAACTCATTCGCTTGATTTTTTTTCCTATGGTAGTCCGTTTTGTATTTATCGTGTAGTTTAAAGTCAATGGCCTCCATTGCCATTTCTGTATGAAGCTCTCTTGTTTTTCCTGTTTTTAGATCTTTGCGGTCGTAATCATAAATGCGGTACGTAACATCTGAAGATTGCTGGATTTCAGCAAGCACGACTCCAGCACCTATCGCATGAACTCTTCCTGTAGGAATGTAAAAAGCGTCTCCTGCTTTTACTGGAAATTCATTTAAAACTTCGGTAATGGTATTGTTTTCTAGGTGTTTTTGATAAGAATATTTATCTAATTGTTCCTTAAAACCTACAGTAATCACGGCATCTTCATAAGATGGCATGATGTACCACATCTCATTTTTACCAAAGGAATTGTGCCGTTCTTTAGCAAGCGCATCACTAGGATGTACTTGAATAGACAGCGGTTTTTTTGCATCTATGAATTTGATGAGTAAGGGAAATTCCCCACCGTATTGATGAAAAACTGCTGCTCCTAGAAAATCGGCTTTATATAATTCTATAAGCTCATTGATTGTTTTTCCTTTGTACAATCCTTGCTTCACTAGAGTTTCACTTCCAGGTACTGCGCTTATTTCCCAAGACTCCCCAATGGATTCTTGATCGTAATTTTTATTAAAATCTGTTTTCAGCTTTTCTCCACCCCAAATACGATAGTGAAAAACAGGCTCGAATTTCAAAGGATACACTTTCATTAATGACTTCGTAACTGAATGAACTCGCAATTTAAGATAACCACACCTAAATAGCTATTTTCACCTTCAAATTAAAGTTTTGAAAGTCAAAAAGATCCAGTTCACCTTAGTTGGACCGCTGGGGTGGCATCAATTATCCAGCAGTAGATATGCTGCGAGTAAGGTATAAACTTATATTAAAAAATAGAAAGCGAAATCATCATAATCCCTATCTTTACTGAGCTATGGAATTACCACCTTTAGAGGTTCAGATCAAAACCTTGCCGCTTTCTCCAGGAGTCTATTTGTATTTTAACAAAAAAGACCAGTTGCTCTATGTGGGAAAAGCAAAAATGCTCAAAAAACGAGTTTCGTCTTATTTTACAAAAAGCCACGACAGTTTCCGTATCAAAACGATGGTAAAAAATATCCATCGTATTGAACATATAGTGGTAGATACAGAAACAGACGCTCTTTTATTAGAAAATAGCTTGATAAAAAGTCGCAATCCGCGGTACAATATCATGCTGCGAGATGATAAAACATATCCTTGGCTGGTAATTAAAAAAGAACGCTTCCCACGGGTTTTTCTAACTCGTAAAATGATCAAAGATGGCAGTGAATATTACGGCCCTTACACCAGTGTTAGAACAGTAAGAACTTTGCTGGAATTAGTAAAAACGCTTTACCCAATACGCACGTGTAATTACGATTTACAACAAGACAAGATCAATGAGGGCAAGTTTAAATTATGCCTAGAATACCATATAGGTAATTGTAAAGGTCCTTGTACTGGATTGCAACATGAAGTAGAATACAACCGCAGTATAGAAGCTATAAGAGGAATTGTAAAAGGAGATTTTAAAGAAGCCGTTTCCTATTTTACCGAGTTGATGCAAGCACATGCCGTAAATATGGAGTTTGAAGAAGCACAGCAATTAAAAGAGAAACTAGAAATTCTTACGAGATACCAAGCCAAGTCTACCGTAGTCAACCCTAATATTTCTAACGTGGATATCTTTACAATAGTAAGTGATGAAGCTGCTGGTTATGTGAATTATATTCAAATCAATCATGGCGCAATCACACGCTCGCATACCATGGAGCTTAAAAAACAACTGGATGAAGATGATAAACAATTGCTAGAATTAGCCATTGTAGAATTGCGCAACAGATTTGATTCTCAATCAACAGAGATTTACACCCAGTTTGAGGTAGAAGTAGGAGAAAATCTTAAAGTAACCGTGCCTAAACTAGGGGACAAAAAAAGAGTGGTTGATTTATCAGAGCGCAATGCCAAATTCTTTAGACAGGAACAGTTCAAAACTATTAAAATTGTAGATCCAGACCGACATACCAATAGGCTTATGATCCAGATGAAAGCCGACTTACATCTGGATGAAGAACCGAGACATCTAGAGTGTTTTGACAATTCTAATATTCAAGGAACTAACCCCGTTGCGGCATGTGTAGTGTTTAAAAACGGTAAACCCAGTAAAAAAGATTACCGAAATTTCAATATAAAAACAGTGGAAGGACCAGATGACTTTGCCAGTATGGAAGAGGTGGTTTACAGAAGGTACCGCAGGTTGCTAGAAGAAGACCAGCCCTTACCTCAACTGATTATTGTTGATGGTGGAAAAGGACAACTTTCCAGTGGTGTTACTGCCTTAGAACGACTGGGATTAAGAGGTAAAATACCTATAATAGGAATTGCAAAAAGACTGGAAGAGCTTTTTTATCCCAACGATCCTGTACCTTTATACCTAGATAAACGTTCGGAAACCTTAAAAGTCATTCAGCAAATGCGTAATGAAGCGCACCGTTTCGGAATCACGCACCACAGAAATAAACGCAGCAAACAAGCTATTGAAACCGAACTTGACGAGATTCCTGGAGTAGGAGAAAAGACAGTGGTAGATTTGCTCAAACACTTTAGAAGCGTTAAACGAGTTAAGATAGCAACAAAAAAAGAGCTGGCTGAAATTGTAGGAGTTTCTAAAGCTCAAAAAATTATAGATTTTTATAAAGATGAAGAAGAGTAGGGTCCTTTTGTTTTTTATGGTTTTTGCTTTTTGTTGTTTCGCTTTCGCGAAAGCGCAACAACAAAAGACTATCCAGTTGCAAAACAGCACGAAAGCAGACCACTTACAAACGCAGGAAAGCAAACCTACCTCTAGACCTAAAATCGGACTGGTCCTTTCTGGTGGTGGAGCAAAAGGACTGGCTCATATAGGAACTTTGAAAATCATTGATTCGCTCGGAATAAAAGTCGACTACGTGGCAGGAACAAGCATGGGGGCGATCGTAGGATCTCTTTATGCCTCTGGATATACTGGTAAACAAATCGATTCTATTTTTAATATCATTGATTTTGACAAAATCATTTCTGACGATATACCCCGTAATTCAAAAACCTATTATGAACGCAGAAGCAATGAACGCTATGCGGTAACTTTGCCTTTTAAAGATTTTAAAGTACTGCTTCCCTCCTCCTTGAGTAAAGGGCAAAATATCTATGACCTACTTTCTAGATTACTTGCTCATGTTAAAGACATAGACGATTTTAGCAAACTACCCATTCCTTTTTTATGTATAGCTACAGACATTACTACTGGTGAAGAAGTAGTACTGGATAGCGGTTATTTACCAAAAGCTGTAAATGCAAGCGGTGCGTTACCTTCTCTATTTGCACCCGTAGATATAGACGGTCAACTGCTTATAGATGGAGGGGTAACCGATAATTATCCTATCGATAAATTAAAAGAACGCGGCATGGACCTCATTATAGGTGTAGATGTGCAGGAAGATTTAAAGTCGCTACAAGAATTACGTGGCGCACTAGATATCCTATCGCAGATCAATAACTTCCGTACGATTAACGATATGAAGGTGAAAGCTCCAAAAACAGATGTCTACATCGCTCCTGATATAGCAGCCTATACGGTAGTCTCTTTTGACCAAGGTCGCGAGATTATTCAAAAAGGAGAAGAAGCGGCCAGAGAACATGCAGACCAACTTAAAAGCCTGGTCTTTGACAACTATTCCAGACCAGAATTAATAGTAAAAACTGCTGACAGTATTTATCTCAACGAGATCAATGTAAAGGGAAATAAGAATTATACCAGAGCTTTTATTGTAGGCAGGTTTAAGGTAAAAACACCTGGTATGGTGGCTTATAAAGATTTGAGCAGCGGTATCAACAATTTGCAGGCAACCGATAATTTTGCTAAAATCAATTATGAAATCATCACAGACGATGATGGCTCCATATTAGAAATAGATTTAGTTGAAAGCGATGCGCGTAATTATTTACGACTGGGACTACACTATGATGAACTGTTGCGCAGTGCAGCACTTATCAATCTAGCTCGCAAAAATGTATTTTTTGATAACGATATTATATCAGCTGACGCGATCATAGGAGATAATCTTAGGTACAATTTTGATTATTATATCGATAAAGGCCGTTACTGGTCCATAGGCTTGCACAGTGAATTTATAAATTTTGAACAAAATGTAAATGCCGCGTTTGTAGAGGATGTCATTGACATTACATCACTAAGTGTCAATAGCCTTAGAATAAAATATAGAGACTGGACACAACAAGCCTTTTTACAGACGAGAATTAATAAATCGGTGAATTTTGTTGCAGGAATTGAAGTAAAATCACTTCATATTTTTACAGAAACATTGAGCACTGGAGACCCTACTAACGACACAACCGATTTCTCAAACGGGAGTATGGGAAGTTTTTATGGTAAAGTACTGGTAGACTCTTATGACAATGCGCTTTTCCCTTCTTCTGGATGGAAAATAGAAAGTGATTTTCACTTATATGCCTTCAATACCGAATTTGGAGAACGGTTTAAAGAATTCTCTATGGCACAAGTAGAAGTTGGTCATGCCCAGAGGTTTGGTAATTTTACGATACGGGGAAATGCACATCTAGGTATTACCGTGGGTGATACAGATAATTCTTCTATGGACTTTTTCTTAGGAGGGTATGGCTCCCGCAGAATCAATAATCTAATTCCGTTTTATGGATATGATTTTATAAGTATGAGCGGTGGCTCCCTAATTAAGGTGCTTTTTGAAGCAGATTATGAAGTGTTCAAAAAAAATCATGTTGTATTCAGCGCTAATTTTGCAAGCACACAAGACAATTTATTTGAACAACGCGACTGGTTCAGCAATGCAAGATATACTGGTTATGCCGTAGGTTATGGTATAGAAACCTTTTTAGGTCCGTTAGAATTAAAATACAGCTTCTCTCCCCAACAGAAAGACGGACAGGTATTTGTGAATATCGGTTTTAAATTTTGATCAAATCACTTTCTGCTTTTTTTAAATCTATGCTGTACCCGCTCTAGTGTTGCTAAAAAAAGCGAAATTAATATGGTGTGGAACATAAAATCAACGCATTCCGAATATAAAAAAATTAAATAATAGCATTTAATCATGGAATGGTCTAAAGAATTTCCGAAATTTGAGAGATTTAATTTCTAGCTATGCCTTTTTACCATAAACTGGGTAAAATACCACCCAAAAGACACACGCAATTTAGAAAACCCGATGGTTCTCTTTATTCAGAACAACTTTTTGGAACCATAGGTTTTGACGGGATGTCCACAAATTCTTACCATATGTACCGACCTACTATGGTTAAAGAAATTAAAAATCAATACAGTGTCAAACCAGAAATAGCACTGAAAAATCATCTTAAATCTTACCGTCTAAAAGGTTTTCAAATACAACCCGAGGCCGACTATCTAGAAAGCCGTAAAACCGTTTTGATGAATAGTGACGTAGCTATTATTCTTGCTGCACCACAAGAATCTACTCAGGATTATTTCTATAAAAATAGCGACGCAGACGAATTGCTTTTTGTCCACAGAGGAACAGGAACACTGCGTACTCATTTAGGAAATTTAGATTTTAAATACGGAGATTACCTATTGATACCGCGGGGTATTATTTATAAAATTGATTTTGACACCGCTGATAATAGACTTTTTATTGTTGAAAGTAGACGCCCTATTTATACTCCTAAACGCTATAGAAATTGGTTTGGCCAATTGTTAGAACATGCCCCTTTTTGTGAGCGAGACTTGAGAAGACCAGAAACTCTAGAAACACATGACGAAAAAGGGGAGTTTTTAATAAAAGTAAAAAAGCAAGACGATATTTTTGACATGGTCTATGCTTCACACCCTTTTGACGTTGTAGGATACGACGGCTACAATTTCCCGTATGCTTTTTCTATTCATGACTTTGAACCTATAACAGGACGCATTCACCAGCCGCCGCCAGTGCATCAAACTTTTGAAACAGACGCTTTTGTGGTTTGTAGTTTTGTACCCCGATTATACGATTACCACCCCAATAGTATTCCTGCACCTTATAATCATAGCAATATCGATAGTGATGAAGTGCTTTATTATGTAGATGGAGATTTTATGAGTCGCAATGATATTGAGGCAGGACATATCAGTTTGCATCCTGCTGGAATACCTCATGGACCACACCCAGGAACTGTTGAAAAAAGTATCGGAAAAACAAAGACCGAAGAACTCGCCGTTATGGTAGATACTTTTAAACCTTTAATGGTTACTAAAGAAGGATTAGAAATTGCAGACGACAGTTATCACAAAAGCTGGTTGGATTAATTTAATATTTTAAAAATAACATTGGAAAATAACAACCCTAATTATTCTAATTCATCGGAGCAGTCTAATAATTATGGACAACAGCAGCAGCAATACCAAAACCAAGGGAATTACCAATTTCCCCATCAAGGAGAAAAATTGCCTGCAGATAATATAGCGATGATTTTAGCGATCATATCTACCGTATTATTTATGTTATGTTGTTGCTTTGGAGGTTATTATTTTGCTTTTGTTTTGAGTACCATAGGCTTTGTAATTGCCCATAAAAGCATTAAAAAGTATGAAGGAAACCCAAATAATTTTTCTCAAAAAACATACAAATCCGTATACAATGCAAAAGTTTTTAATTTAGTAATGGCCATCGTAAGCTTTATTACGATAATTTTAAGCTTTACTCCCTTATTTCAAAGTACTTTAACAATGGGAGATAAAGAATGGAATAATTATTACGAAAATAATACTTGGAATTCTGAAGAAACAGAAGCCTCTAAGACCGAGGAGGAACGGAAGTACGATGATGATAATGAACCAGATACATTGGAAACAAAAACTGATTCCGCCTTACCAATAGAAGAGGTAATCACTGAAGAAACTTCTCAAAAATAAAAAATTATGATTTTTAAAAGTATAGATATAACAACTCACTTAAGAGCCATGTGGTAGTAAAGATTTCTTTTACTACTACTAGAACCCTTTATTTATTCCATTAAAAAATACAATATGCCAGCAGATATCAAAAACCTAAAAGACCTACAAAACACCGAGTATTCCCTTAAGAAGCTTTTTAAAGAAGCCGAAGATTTTCTTCCCCTTCTGGGAACTGATTATATAGAGCTGTATGTAGGTAATGCCAAACAAAGTGCTCATTTTTATAAAACTGCTTTTGGCTTTCAATCTGAAGCTTATGCCGGTTTGGAAACGGGACTTAAAGACCGAGTTTCTTATGTCTTAAAACAAGGTAAAATTAGACTAGTTCTTACTACGCCTCTAGTAAAAGATGGAGAACTCAACAAGCACATCAACGTTCACGGTGATGGAGTAAAAGTAGTTGCCCTTTGGGTAGAAGATGCTCGAAAAGCATTTGAAGAAACTACTAAAAGAGGGGCAAAGCCTTACCTCGAGCCTACCGTAGAAGAAGACGAGCATGGTGAAGTTGTAACATCTGGGATCTATACCTATGGAGAAACCGTTCACCTGTTTATAGAACGTAAAAACTACAAGGGAATATTCCTCCCTGGATATAAAAAATGGGAATCTCATTACAACCCAGAACCAGTTGGCCTTAAATTTATAGACCATATAGTAGGAAATGTAGGATGGGATGAAATGAATACCTGGTGTAAATTCTATGGAGAAGTTATGGGCTTTGCACAAATCATCTCCTTTGCAGACGATGATATTGCGACAGAGTACACTGCCTTGATGAGCAAAGTGATGAGCAACGGGAACGGTAGAGTGAAGTTCCCCATCAATGAACCAGCCAAAGGACAGAAGAAATCACAAATTGAAGAATACCTAGATTTTTATAATGGCCCTGGGGTACAACATATTGCCGTTGCTACCGATGATATTGTAGCTACCGTAAGCGCAATGAGAGATAGAGGTGTAGAGTTTCTTTATGTACCAGAAGAATACTACGACGATCTTATAGAACGTGTAGGTGAAATAGACGAGGATGTTGAAGTGTTGAAAAAACACGGTATTCTTATAGACAGAGATGAAGAAGGCTATTTACTACAATTATTTACAAAGACTGTTGTCGACCGCCCGACTATGTTTATCGAAGTTATACAGCGCAAAGGAGCACAATCTTTTGGAGTAGGAAACTTTAAAGCACTGTTTGAAGCAATAGAAAGAGAACAAGCTTTACGAGGTACTTTGTAATAAAATGATAGTTAGTTAGTTATCATTTTGGAATAGACTTTGCAATAGAAGGTGGTGGGACTAATTCACGATCAACTCTTATAAATATGAAAAAGATTATTTTTTTAATGATAGCTGTTTTTGTAACAACTACAGCTTTTACTCCAGGTACGTTATCGACAGGCGCTGCAGAGCAGCTGGCCTTTGAAGATGGTGAGTGGTTTAAATTCAGAATTCACTACGGTGTATTTAATGCCAGCTATGCTGAACTCCAAGTGAATAAAGCAAGACTTAAAGGTAAGCCTGTTTATCATATTAAAGGAAAAGGGAAATCTACTGGATTACTGCACCTCTTCTTTAAAGTAGATGATAATTATGAAACTTATATAGATCGTGAAACGGTAAAACCATATCGTTTTATACGTGAAATAGACGAAGGTGGACACACTAAGCATATACAAATAGATTTTGATCATGAAGCCGGCACCGCTTTAGTGAACGATAAGAAGAATAAAGAAAAAACTGTGGTAAAAATTGAGCCCTCTACTCAAGATATGATCAGTGCTTTTTATCATCTAAGAAATATGGTAGACATTGAAACGCTTCAGTTAGGAGATGAATTCACTTT
Source organism: Nonlabens sp. Ci31 (assembly GCF_012974865.1). Classification (NCBI taxonomy): domain Bacteria; kingdom Pseudomonadati; phylum Bacteroidota; class Flavobacteriia; order Flavobacteriales; family Flavobacteriaceae; genus Nonlabens; species Nonlabens sp. Ci31. The sequence goes on from NZ_CP043633.1 coordinate 710,997, forward strand.
ACCTATGTTTTTTGACAAAGAGAATTTCGAATTTAAATTGAAGTATTTAGGTGAAGAAGTCGTAAAAACAAAGTTTGGCAAAGTCGCTTCCCTGAAGTTTAGACCTTATGTACAATCAGGTCGCGTCTTTAAAGAAGAAGAAAGTCTTACCGTGTGGATCTCAAAAGATGCTAATAAAATACCCTTGAGAATAAACGCAAAACTTGCTGTAGGCTCCCTGACTGCCGACCTCGAATCCTTTAAAGGACTGAAGCATTCTTTCCAGATTATAGCAGATAACTAGCCCTTTTAAGGCCTTAATAATAAAGAAAATAAGTCCTGATCGTATTTAGGTTAAATATAGTTAAGACTATGGCCTTAAGAATTGATAGAACCCGCTAGGTTCACTACTTTTGCCAGTCATTCTAAATGAACAACATGTCCGAAGAAATCAGCCCAGAAATTGCCCAGCGCATTAAATTGCTCGAGGATAAGTTTAAAAATTCTGGTCAAGACATGCTATCTTACTTAGACGGACTGCTTTATGACACCTATGCCACTTACTGGGATTATATAAGATTAGACACCTTACTAAGTCTTCAAGTAACGTCTACAGAGTTTCCTGACGAGATGATATTTATAAGTTATCATCAGATCACAGAATTGTATTTCAAGTTGATCATTCATGAACAAATGCAAATCATAGAAAGCAAACCGCTTACAGCTACATTCTTTAAAGAAAAAATAATACGTATCAACAGGTATTATACCGTATTGATCAACTCCTTTGAAGTGATGATTCAAGGAATGGAACGCGACCAATTTCTTAAATTTAGAATGTCTTTACTTCCTGCAAGTGGCTTCCAGAGTGCTCAGTTTAGAATGATAGAGTTCTATAGCAGTGATTTAGTTAATTTAGTTCATCCCTCTGTTAGGTCTCGCTTTCGCGAAAGCGGAAAAAACCACACACAACTAGAATTATTTGAAAATATCTACTGGAAAAAAGGAGGTATCGATAGGCATACTGGAGAAAAAACGCTCACACTAAAACAGTTTGAAAAGCGTTACACTCCTAGACTTTTAAGAATTGCAAAAGAAGTAGAACACACCAACTTAAATCAACGCTACTTAGCACTACCAAAAGAAGAACAAACACAAGAGCTTCAGGATGCATTGCGCGTATTAGACCAAAATGCAAACATCAATTGGTTGCTCATGCATATGGGAGCTGCACATAGGTATTTACGCAAAGAAGGAAAAGCAGTAAAAGCAACTGGAGGAACTAACTGGAAGGAATTTCTACCACCTAGTTTTCAAAAAATCTCATTTTTTCCATCGCTATGGACGCAAGAAGAGCACGATAACTGGGGAAAACAGTGGGTAGATCACTTATTAAACACAAAATAAATGATGAATAAATATTTCATCGCTGGTATAGCACTGGCATTGAGCTTTACGGCTTGTAAAGAAAATACTGGAGAATCTGTAATAGAGATCGTTAAAATCACACCTAAGATTGTGAAGCCTTTAATGAAATATGGTTTTGACCTCAATGAATATGAGATCATTGCAGACACGGTTAAAAATGGAGCGACGTTCAATGATTTAATCGTCCATCATATTGTCAAAGGACAAAGTGCTTACCAAACAGCAAATAGGCTCAATGAAATCTACGATTTACGTAGAATACAAGCTGGAAAACCCTTTAAAATCTTAAAAAGAAAAGACAGCCTTCATACTCCAGAAGCCTTTATTTACGAGCTTAGCAAAATGGATTATGTAGTGGTGAAATTTAACGACACCATAGCTGCTTATATAGATAAACATCCCATTTCTTTCAAAAGAAAAACAGCGAGTGGTACCATCAAATCGACATTATCGGAAGCAATGCAGGATGAAGGTCTAGGTATAAGTGCTATCTATGAACTCTCTGACATCTACAGATGGTCCATAGATTTCTTTAAACTTCAAAAAGGAGATCGTTTTAAAATGATTTACAAGGAGCGCTACATTAACGACTCTATTTACGCAGGTATAGAATCAATAGAAGCTGCCGTTTTTGAAACTGATCAAACACCGTTCTATGCCTTTGATTATACCACAGATACAGTGACTCAAATGAGCGATTACTATGATGAAAAAGGTAAGACACTACGAAGTTTTTTCCTTAAAGCTCCCGTGAACTATTCCAGAATTTCATCCCGATTTACAAAAAGAAGATTTCATCCAGTTCAAAAAAGATGGAAAGCACACAAAGGAACCGATTATGCCGCGGGCTATGGAACTCCTATAGTTGCCACTGCAAATGGAACGGTCACAAAGTCCAGCTATACTGGCGGTAACGGTAATTACGTAAAAATAAAACACAGCAGTACCTACTCTACTCAATACCTTCACATGACGAAGCGTAAAGTAAAAGTGGGCCAGCGTGTAAAACAAGGTCAGATCATAGGAACAGTAGGAAGCACAGGACTCGCTACTGGACCTCATGTTTGTTATAGATTTTGGGTCAATGGAAGACAAGTAGATCCCTACAAACAAAACTTACCTAGCGCAGAACCCTTACCTCAAGCAAAAATGGAGGAATACCTTCAGTTTGTCGCTCCATTAAAAGTAGAAATAGATCAATTACCTTTCAAAGAAAGCAACCCTATTCTTTAAACTAGTTCCTTACCACCAACTTTATTACTCATAGATCTTTTTAGAATTCCTTGTATCATGAAAAACATCAACCCTACTTCTACTGCGGCATGGAAAGCGCTAGCAGATCATTACAAAACAGCAAAAAACTTTAACCTCAAAGAAGCCTTTCAAAACAATCCTGATCGTGCAAAAGAGCTGACCATACAAGACGGAGATTTTTATTTAGACCTTTCTAAAAATTTGATTCTTAAGGAAACACAAGAGAAATTAGTAGACCTCGCTAACCAATGTCATCTTACAGAAGCTATTGATTCTTATTTTAATGCTGAGAAAATAAATGTGACAGAAAATCGTGCCGTTTTACATACCGCATTAAGAACCCATGACACTAACTCTAAAGTAGGAGAAAAAGTAACCGCAGCAATTGCCAGCAAAAAGAAAATGTTTGCTTTTGTAGATGCCGTAAATAAGGGAGAGATTACTGCTGCAAATGGAAAGAAATTTGATACCGTTGTAAATATAGGAATAGGTGGTAGCGATCTAGGACCTGAGATGATCTATGAAGCCATGCAAGCTTATAAAAATGATCTTATCCTTCATTTTGTCTCTAACGTAGAAGGAGATCATGTGGAGGAAACCTTAAAAAAGATCCAGCCCGAAACAACATTATTCGTTATCGTTTCTAAGTCTTTTGGAACGCAAGAAACGCTTACTAACTCAACAACCATTAGAAATTGGTTTACTGATAAAGTAGGAGCATCGGCAGTAGCAAAGCATTTTATTGCGGTAAGTAGCAATGTACAACGAGCCGTAGATTTTGGAATTGATCAAGAAAATATTTTCCCTATGTTTGATTGGGTAGGTGGCCGTTTTTCTTTGTGGAGTACCGTAGGGATGTCTGTTGCCTTAGGAATAGGTTCTAAAAATTTTCAGAGCTTGCTTGATGGTGCTCATGATATGGACATCCATTTCAGGAATACCTCTTTTGATAAAAACATTCCAGTTCAGTTAGCTTTAATTACTATATGGTACAACAACTTTTTTAAAGCGCAAAGTGAAGCTGTAATACCCTACACTCAATACCTTCATAGACTTCCAGCTTATTTACAGCAAGCCATAATGGAAAGCAACGGTAAAAGTGTGGACCGCAATGGAAATCACGTGAATTATGAAACTGGGAACATCGTTTGGGGGGAACCAGGTACCAACTCACAACATGCCTTTTTTCAATTGATACATCAAGGAACTAAATTGATTCCTGCTCAATTTATCGCTTTCGCGAAAACGAAATACAACCACCCAGACCATCAAAACAAGCTTATGGCAAATTTCTTTGCACAAACAGAAGCTTTAATGAATGGAAAAACAAGTCAAGAAGCAGCCCAAGATTTAGCTTCCTCAGGAAAACCACAAACTGAAATTGACCAACTGGTTCCTTTCAAAGTCTTTGAAGGAAATAAACCTACGACTACCATATTAATAGACGAGCTTACACCGCAAAGTATAGGTAAGCTGGTGGCTATGTATGAACACAAAATATTTGTCGAAGGAGTGATCTGGAACATATACAGTTATGATCAGTGGGGAGTAGAATTAGGAAAGGTCTTAGCCGATGCTATTCTAACCGACATTGAAAACTCCAAATCTGACGGCCATGACGCCAGCACAAGCGCTCTTTTACAAAAGTTTTTTGCTCTAAATAATTAAATTTCTCTTTTTCAGTTAATTAACGTTAACAAGCTGTTCACTTCTTAATGTTAGCTTAATATTGGTTTGCTGATTTTACATGTATTTTTGCAGCATCAAACTAAACTTATTCTGAAATGAACAGAACATTACACACTTTATTTGCAATCGGGCTTTTCTTAAGCTGCATCGCAGTTAGTGCGCAGGTTACTACCTCAAGCATTAACGGTCGTATCATGGAGAACATAGATACTGCCCAAGAACCTCTTTTAGGAGCAACCATTGTCGCAGTACATGGTCCTACAGGAACAAACTACGCTACTTCTACGGACATAGAAGGTTATTACCGTATTTCAAACATGCGTGTAGGTGGACCTTACACGATTAGTATTACTTACGTAGGTAAGAGAGAAGAAAAATTAGAAAACATCTTCCTTCAATTAGGGGAGTCTGAAAGAATCAGTATCACTTTGACAGATGAATCTAATGCTCTTGACACTATCGTTATTAATGCAGTAAGAGATGGAATATTTGATTCTGGTAAAACGGGGACAGAAACTAACATTTCTGAACGTGAACTCAATACCATGCCTTCTGTAACTAGAGGATTAGGTGATTTCTTAAGAAAAACTCCTCAAGCTCAAGTTTCTGAAGGTGGAGCGATCTCTATTGCAGGTCAAAACAACCGTTACAATTCTATCTTTATTGATGGGGCGGTAAACAATGACGTTTTTGGACTTGCAGGTTCTGGTACTAACGGTGGCCAGATAGGTGTGAATCCTATCTCCATTGATGCGATTGAATCGATTCAAGTTAACGTTGCTCCATTTGATGTAAGACAATCTGGTTTTACAGGTGGTGCTATCAACGCTATTACCCGTTCTGGTACTAATGAAGTAAAAGGAAGTGCTTATTTCTATACACGTAATCAAGATCTTGCTGGAAAAACACCAGTAGGTATCAGTGAAGATAACCGTGAGAAATTAGATGACTTTACTGCAAACCTTTATGGTGTGCGCGTAGGAGGACCTATCATTGAGGACAAATTGTTCTTCTTTGTAAATGCAGAGATTCAAAGAGAACAAGAGCCTAGACCATTTGAATCTGATATCTATAACGGAGACAGCAGTATTGCCGAAATCAATACGCTAAGAGACAACATCATCAACACATTCGGTTACAATCCTGGTGGGTATGAAAACACTATTACAGAACTAAATAGTGAAAAGTTCACTGTCAAATTAGACTATAATCTTGATGACAAGAACACCATTACTGCAAAGCATAATTATGTAAAAGGTGAATCTATATCTCCTAGCCAAAGCAATAACAGAAACATCAACTTTGCTAACGCTGGTATATTTTTCCCATCCGAAACGAACTTCTCTACCATAGAATGGAACACTACTAATGGTAGAAACCTATCTAACAATTTCATCGTTAGTTACACTTCTGTAAATGACAACCGTGATCCACTAGGAAATCCTTTCCCAAGAGTGCAGATCAACGATGGTGATGGTCGCATCACTTTTGGTTCTGAAGCATTCTCAACTGCTAACATATTGGAACAAAACATCTTTACAGTTACCAATAATTTTGAGGTTTCTAAAGGAGCTCACAACATGACTTTCGGAGGTAACTTTGAGAATTATAACATCAGAAACGTATTTGTAAGACAAAATTATGGTCAGTACACCTTTAATTCACTTGCAGACTTCAATACGTATTTTGACAATGATGCAACCAACGATGCTCTTGCAGATTCTTATTTTCATTCTTATTCTTTAGTAGATCCAGCTGGAACTTCTGGAGATGCCATTCAAAATGCAGCTGCTGAATTTCAATATTCTCAATTAGGACTTTACGCTCAAGATCAATGGAGTATCGCTGATAACTTTAAATTAACTTATGGTGTGCGTTTTGATGTTCCTTTCTTTGAAAGTGGAGCAGTAAATGATGACTTTAATAACAGAACCGTTGGACTGCTTGAAGCAGAAGGTTATGATTTAGAAGGTGCAAGAGTAGGTAAGAAAATTAAGAGTCAGATACATGTTTCTCCGCGTGCTGGTTTTAACTGGGACGTAACTGGTGACAGAACTACTCAAATACGTGGTGGTTTAGGAATCTTTACTTCTAGAATTCCTCTAGTATGGCCAGGTGGTGCTTATAATAACAACGGATTAAGTGTAGGTGAGGCTAATGCATTTGATAGCCAAACTTTTGTAGCTGATCCTTTTAACCAACCTTTGAATGGCGCTCCTGCTCCAGGTAGTGGTGCTGTAGGAGGACAAATTGACATCTTTGCTCCAGATTTCAAGTTGCCTCAAGTAATGAAGTACAACATCGGTATTGATCAAAAAACTGATATTTGGGGATTAATCGTAAGTGCAGACTTTTTGTACAACGAGACCATCAACAACATTTTTTATCAAAACTTAAACCTTACTCCATCAACAGAATCTTTAAACAATGCTGATGGACGTCCGTTCTATGATCGCCGTGACGAAGTAGATGACACCTATTCAAGAGTTATTTTAGGAACTAATACTAGCGAAGGATGGTCATACAACGGTACTTTTAGTATCAGTAAGCCTTTTGAAAATGGTTTTGGAGGTCAGGTTTCTTACTCTTATGGACAAGGAAAATCTATCTTTGAAGGTACTTCTTCACAAAACAGTTCTCAATGGAGAGGTGTAGCAACTGTTAATGGTAAAAATACTGCTGGAATAGGTAATTCTGAATTTGCCTTTGGACACAGAGTATCTGCTAACGCTTCATATGAAATAAAATGGAATGAGAATATCAGAACTACATTTGGTATGTTCTATAATGGACAGCAAGGTGGTACGATCAACTATATTTATCAAGGAAGAGATCTCTTAAATGATGACTCTAATGATAATGCATTGTTCTATATCCCAAGAGATCAAAGTGAAATCAACTTGGTAGAGAACAACGGTATCTCTGCAGCAGATCAGTGGGCAGCTCTTGATGCTTACATAGACAGTAACGACTATTTAAGTGAGCGTCGTGGTGAATATGCAGAACGTAACGGAGATCGTGGACCATGGAATCACATTGTTGATTTAAAAGTTCTTCAAGATTTCAGCTTGAACTTTAACGATAAGGAACACACTTTCCAACTTTCTCTAGACATCTTTAACTTCTTCAACTTCTTGAACAAAGATTGGGGTGAGCAAAGATTTATTAGTTCTAACGTAGGTATTGTAGAAGTAGAAAGAAATGGAGTTGATCCAGAATTCTCTTTCAACCCTAACTTTGCGGAAGGACTTGAGATAATTGATGACGCAGGAACTCGTTCTTCCAGATGGCAAATGCAAGTAGGTCTTAGATATATCTTTAACTAAGAGTTACTTTCAACATAATTTCAAGAACCCTACTCAAAACGAGTAGGGTTCTTTGTTTTTAAAGTATTTTTGAACCAAATATTTTTCATTATGTATAGCATTTTAAAATCGGCTCACTCTGGATGGGCTTACCTTCTTTTACTGGTTCTAGCCATAGCTACCATCAACGCTATAATAGGTTATTTTGGTAAGAAAGAATTTGGGAACACAGATTTCAGTCTAGCACTGGTTGGACTCATCGTAACACATATTCAGTTATTAATAGGCTTGGCACTTTGGGCGCTTTCTCCATACTCTAGCATGTTATTCAATGACACCTCCACAGTAATGAGCACACCAGAAATAAGATTGCTAGCCTTAGAGCATCCTTTGATGATGATCATAGCAGTAGCATTACTTACGGTTGGTTATTCCAAACACAAGAAGAAAATCGTTAGTAATGGCAAATTCAAAATGCTTGCTATTTTTTATACCCTCGCATTTCTAGTCGTCCTTTCTAGGTTGCCATGGAATCAGTGGTTATAAAATGTTTTCATACTGCTGTCTATTTTTTTCTTAGAATGTTGATCCTAACGCAGCTGCATGCGAAAGCTTAACAAACACAAACGCCTCGGTCATTCATTTGATCGAGGCATTTTGTTATAAGATCTTGGAAATAAAACTGTTGAAACTTGTATTTAAATGGCTGTAGTATAGTTTAGCGTTACTACAAATTAGAATTGGCTACTATGTATTAAAAAATAGTTGTCCTTACCTAAATCACTTTACTTTTGGGATGGGCTAGGAATGGGTTTTCAATCATAAAATTAAATTATAATCCCAGTAATAAACTACAGCTTTTTAAAACTATTCTTCGCCGCCATTAACGGAGAGCTGATTGGTGATCTCATACAAGCATATAGCCAAACTGTGTATGACGTTCATACTAGAATTTACACCAAACATAGGTATAGATACCGTATGATCTGCTGCATCTATATGTTCAATTCCGCTTCTTTCACTACCCAAAAGCAACACAATTTTCTGATACTTTTTGAATTCGAAATCTTGAATACGCATGCTTTTATCAGTAATTTCTAGTCCAATAATCGCATGACCTTCTTGTTTTAATTTATGTATGATTGAGGCAAAATCTGCATAGGTATCGTGTTCTATTTGATGAATCGTATTTCTTGCTGTTTTCCTAACGATTTTATTTTCAACAGCAGGTGAGTTTTCATGAAAATATATTTTTTCAACTCCCAAACTTTCAGAAATACGAAAACACATCCCTATATTTTCAGGAGTTCTAATGGCATCACAAACAATAGTAATGGGGAATTGCTTTTGATTGTTTTTTATGTCGTAATGGGTGAGTTGTTTCAATATTTTAGTTTTGATTACTTGCTGCTGCTGCAACCGGCATAATCGTGTTCAGTATATCGTAAACTCGATCTACCGTTCGTACATTTTCTACCGTAAGCAGCAATCGCAATCCTGAACGCGTTTGTTTTTCTTTCATCCTTAAAATCTTAGGATTGGTCTGCACCGCTTTTAAGACTCTAGAAAAGGATTCACTTTGATAGAAACCGCTTTGTTGATCAGAGATAAAGTATCCTATAAACTTGCCTTCTTTCATCACAATCTTTTCTAATCCCAATCGAGTAGCCACCCATTTGATTCTTACACTAGTCAGTAAATTCTCTGCTTCTTCCGGAAGTTCCCCAAATCGGTCTATAAGCTCTTTCTTATAAGTGTCTAAAGCTTTTTCATCTTCCACCTCGTTGAGCTTAGAATACAAAGACAAACGCTCTGTAATGGAGTTGATATAATCATCTGGAAAGAGCAATTCAAAATCAGAATCTACAGTGACCTCAGTAACGTGTTTCTTCTCTTTATCATTGGTCTCATAAAGATCAGCAAACTCATTTTCTTTTAATTCTGTGATGGCTTCGCTCAATATTTTTTGATAGGTATCAAAGCCTATTTCGTTGATGAAACCACTTTGCTCACCACCTAAAATATCTCCAGAGCCTCTTATTTCAAGATCCTTCATAGCAATATTAAACCCACTGCCCAGATCTGAGAACATTTCTAATGCTTGAATACGTTTTCTAGCATCCTCAGTCATCACATCATAAGGAGGTGTAATAAAGTAACAAAATGCTTTCTTATTACTGCGACCTACACGACCACGCATCTGGTGCAAGTCTGAAAGTCCAAAATTATTAGCATTGTTGATGAAAATCGTGTTGGCGTTAGGAACATCTAAACCACTTTCAATAATCGTAGTAGAAACCAGCACATCAAACTCTCCATTGATAAAGGCAAGCATCAGGTTTTCTAGTTTCTTTCCTTCCATCTGTCCGTGACCGATACCTATTTTTGCATCGGGAACAGAACGCTGTATCATTCCAGCGACTTCTTTGATATTCTCAATACGGTTGTGAACAAAGAATACTTGTCCTCCACGAGAAATCTCATAACTGATCGCATCTCGTATGATTTCTTCACTAAAACGCACCACATTGGTCTCTACCGGATGTCGGTTAGGTGGCGGTGTTTTAATCACACTTAAATCACGTGCCGCCATTAAAGAAAACTGTAAAGTTCTAGGTATAGGTGTGGCCGTCAATGTAAGCGTATCTATATTTTCTTTAAGTGTTTTGAGCTTGTCCTTCACCGCAACACCAAATTTCTGTTCTTCATCAATAATTAGCAGTCCTAGGTCTTTAAAAACAATAGATTTACTCACCAATTGATGCGTGCCGATAACGATATCAATAGAGCCATTTTCTAGCCCTTCCAAGACTCCTTTACGTTCTTTAGCAGTTCTAAATCGATTTAAATAATCCACTTTTACAGGAAGATCTACAAGGCGTTCATTAAATGTTTTTGCATGTTGAAATGCAAGGATAGTAGTTGGAACAAGCACGGCCACTTGCTTGCCATTAACGGCCGCCTTAAAAGCTGCTCTTATGGCCACTTCTGTTTTTCCAAAGCCTACATCACCACACACAAGTCGGTCCATAGGACGGTCGCTCTCCATGTCTTTCTTTACATCATCCGTCACACTGCTTTGATCTGGAGTGTCTTCATAGATAAAGCTAGCTTCCAGCTCATTTTGTAAATACCCATCTGGCGCATATTGAAATCCTTTTTGTGCACGACGTTTGGCATATAATTTAATCAGGTCAAAGGCGATTTGCTTAACTCTCGTCTTGGTTTTAGCCTTTAATTTTTTCCATGCTGGACTGCCTAACTTATATACCTTCGGGGGCTTGCCATCCTTACTGCTATATCTGGTGATTTTGTGTAAAGAATGTATAGAAACATATAAGATATCACGCTCCCCATAAATCAGCTTGATCGCTTCTTGCTTTTTACCGTTCACATCTATCTTTTGTAATCCGCCAAACTTCCCGATCCCGTGGTCAATATGTGTTACGTAATCTCCTATGACTAATACGTTGAGTTCCTTTAAGGTGATCGCCTGCTTTTTTGCATAACCGTTCTTTAAATGAAACTTGTGGTACCGATCAAATATTTGGTGATCAGTATAACAAACCATTCGCAAATCATGACTTATAAAACCTCGATACAGAGGCATCACGAATGTTTCATACTGCACCTCAGCTTTCATATCGTCAAAGATGTCATGAAAACGTTTGGCTTGCTGCTCGCTACTGCAAAAAAGGTAATTTTTATATCCGGCTGACTCGTTTTCCTTTAAATTTTCAATCAGTAAATCAAACTGCTTGTTAAAACTAGGCTGCGGTGATGTGTTATAAACTACTACCCCACTTGAGGTAGTAAATACGATATGATTGTATTGCTTAAGCTGTGTTTTGATCAACTTGCTATCACTGAAAATTTCGTGAGGTGTCAACTGCCTTACTTCTCCTTGCAACTCATTATATGCCTGTTCCGCTTTCGCAAAAAGCGAATCCACACGACTGTATAACAAATCCATATTCATCGAGAAAACCACCGTATTATTAGAAAGGTATTTTAAAAAGCTCTCCCGAGTTTCTTCAGACTGCTTATTCTCCACATTAGGAATAATGGAGATTTTTTTTGTTTGCTCTTTTGAGAGTTGTGTTTCCACATCAAATACGCGTATAGAATCGATCTCATTTCCAAAAAACTCGATGCGATAAGGTTCGTCATTCGAAAAAGAAAACACATCTAGAATTCCACCGCGTAGAGAAAACTCTCCAGGTTCTGTTACAAAATCAACTCGCTTGAATTTATACTCAAACAACACCTCATTAGCAAACTCAATAGATATTTGATCACCTACCGCAATTTTAAGCGTGTTTTTATCTAACTCCTTACGGGTAACTACTTTTTCAAAAAGCGCGTCTGGATAAGTAACAATCACTGCTGGTTTTTTGCGTGAGTTGATACGGTTAAGCACCTCAGCGCGCAAGAGTACGTTTGCATTGTCTGTTTCTTCTACTTGGTAAGGTCGCCGGTAACTTCCAGGATAGAACAGTACGTTTTGTTCGCCAACCATCTTTTCTAGGTCGTTCAAATAAAATGCAGCTTCTTCCTTGTCGTTGCAGATCAACATAAAAGGCTTGTCAGCATCCTTGAAAACAGTTTTAAGAACAATAGAAATGGAACTCCCGTTGAGCCCGCTTATCGTTGACAATCCTTGAGACTGTGCTGCGATTTGCCTCAAGCTTTGCGTTGGTGCAGCTTGTGAAAATTGGTTTTGAATAGTAGTAAAACTCATAATAGGATCGCAAAGATACGTTCTAGTTAAAGTTTATATAGAATATTGAGATTTCTTTAATAGAAGTTGCATTTACTTGTACAAAGCCCCACTAAAAAAGAAGTGTCGCTGATTAAAAAGAAGAAAATAATCTAGCCGTTAGCTGCTCTCCATTCCAGAAATTTCTTAAATGGATTGCTTTTGCCATTTATAGATCCGTGAATTCCTGATTGTATAAATAAAGCGATAGCAAGACCTAACGAAGTATAGGCGATCAACTGTGCACTAGATGCATCCAATATTGTTTCTGATTGAAAGCGAACGAAAATAGCAACAAGCGCCCAAACACCCACCATTGCAAATTCGCGCATGCTACGCTTCCATATCATTAGCGAATTAATCACAAAAGCGATAAAAATCATTAGGATGGTGACTATGACTTGAGTATCCAAGGCAATTTCATAGGTTCCATTTAACCAAGCAGCAATATTTGCAATAGTTGCCACACTTATCCAACCTGAATACAAACACAAAGGCCACCAGACTAATGCAATAATAGGAAATGGAGCATCCCAAATTTCCATATCCAACTGACGCACGCACATTAACAAGCAGAATAAGATTCCCAGCATCATCACTACAGAAGCGGCAATGTGCTCATCCAACCATAAGGCAACCCATAAACCACAAAAAATATTTGCAGCAAGAAACCAAGGGCTTGTGGTTAGTATAAAATCAGTTTTATAATTTTTCTTTTCTGCCTGATGCTTTTTAGAAAAGGAAACGTAAACTCCATAGAGTCCAAAAATCGTTAACATCAAGAAAATAACCCCCCAAATAGAGAAAGCATAAGAAGCTGGGGTAAAGAGATTATCGTACTCGGCACTTAGCTCCCCCACGCTTTTACCATTGTAATTTCCTGTGTTAGCATATCCATTCCACGCAATAAGAATGATGACGCTTAATAAATTTAAAATGGAAGTAAGTTTTCTAGACATGTTCTAAAGATAGGTAGTCTTTTGACAAGGTTAAAGACATCCGCTTAATTTTTCTGAAGTTTTATAGTCTAAAGATCTGATATGAATGACAAATTCATATCCAAAAGTGTAGCCTGGAATGAATAATTGCCATTTTTCAATTTCAATTTCAGTGAAGTTCCACCACTTCATCATCTGCTATGACAAAAATTCTATTTCCTTTTTTAGGTGGTAATGAGTAGGTTCCCGTAAAATCTCCAAAAGCAGGCAATATCATCCCGTGTTCTGTACAAAAAAAACAGGAAAGTTTTATTTTTTGCCTTCCTATTCCCTGTAGTTTTACTGATGGATGTACATGACCAGCAATGTTATACTTCCCTTGTATTTCTTCTGGATGATGTGTCAGAAATAAGTCTCCCATATGGAGCACATCGTAAGTTTTCATTCCCAACTGCTCAAAAGAGTCTCTAGAAATAACATCATGGTTTCCCATAACCAGCGCAATTTCTATTTCTTGAGAGCGCATCCACTGTTCAAAGAAATGCCATTCTGTATTTTTATAAGAATGAAATAAATCTCCTAAAAACCACAATCTAGAAGGCTGGAATTCTTCTATGATTTGGTTGAGTTTATCGTATTCCTGATCGTCTGCCTGAGAAGGGACGGCCATACCGTGCTTTCTAAAATGTGCACTCTTCCCTAAGTGAACATCAGCGAGGAGAATCACATCTTGCTCTTCCCAATAACACGCACCACTGCGATGCAATTGAAAGGTTTGATCTTGAAGTGTTACTTTTAATGCCATTTTCTAAGCTGATTGTGAATGCTAATAAGTTATTTATCTCTTTACAGATGGATGAGTACTACGCTTTTTATTTCTGTTGAAATAGAAGTTTATCAGGAGTTCGCTCAGGGCGAAAACAAGAGTAGCAACAAGACCTTTCTAAAAAACATATCGTAACGAGAGAATAAGATTGCGTCCAGCGGCAGCAATTCCCGAAGAATAGGTACGGTAACGTTGATCTGTTATGTTTTCTAAAATTGCCGTAGCCGTTAAACCCTTGTTGATTTTGTAACTGGATCTCAAATTCATGGTGTACCATCGCGGCGAGTAAGGGTTTCCATTCTTGTCCAACGCATATAAATAAGGGCGAGATTGCTGGCTAGGTGCCAAGTCATTGAATTCAAACTGACCGTTAAACATAACAAAAGCGTCCAATTGTAATCGATCATTTTGATACACCATGTGCGCATCACCAAAACTAGGGGACACATGGCGCACTGCCACTTTAGAACCATCAAGTTCCTTTTGCTCCCCATTGAGCCAGTTGTAATGGCCGTAGATGCGCACCTGGTCATTAATCTCGTATTGTGCCCCTATTTCTACGCCATAAACAATGCTGCTTTCGGCATTTTGTATGGCTTGTACCTGACTTAATTCTCCTTGATACAAAATCATGTCCTCACCGTTGAGTTGGTAATTTCTAGGAACTAAAGCATCTTTTAAATAAGTATAGTAACCCGAAATGTCAAAAGTGAATTTATCATTGATGCGTTTTTTAACCCCTAACTCTGAGTTATAAGAATACTCTGATTCTAGATCTGGATTAGGAATAATCACGGTTCCTGGGCTAGGGTCAAAGATCTTACCTATATCATCCACATTAGGTGCTCTAAAAGCCGTACTGAAATTAGCTCTCAACTCCCAGGTTTTCTCTAGAAGATATGTGGCCCCAAGCGCACCCGTTAATGCACCAGTACTCAATTGTGCCTCCTCAAAAGGGAAGTCGTAAAATTGGTCGTCAAATCGAGCATCTAGCCATATGTGATTGTACCTCAACCCTGACTGCACGACAAGCTTGGAATCTACTCTCCATTGGTAATTTGCATATGCTGCTAGTGATCTCCAGGAGGAACCATCGGGATACCTGCTCGGCGCAGCTCCCCGTTGCTCTGTATCAATATCAAATACGCTACCTATAGAGCCTACGCGATTGTGAATAAATTCTGTGCCGTAAAACAACACATTATTCTCTCTGTTGCGCCTTTCAAAATCAACAGA
The DNA here is from genome assembly GCF_012974865.1 of Nonlabens sp. Ci31. Taxonomy (NCBI): domain Bacteria; kingdom Pseudomonadati; phylum Bacteroidota; class Flavobacteriia; order Flavobacteriales; family Flavobacteriaceae; genus Nonlabens; species Nonlabens sp. Ci31. Next base: position 726,411 of record NZ_CP043633.1, read on the forward strand.
AGTTGTCCATACATCAACTTGCTCTTTGGTCTGAAACAGCTCTGAATCTTGAAAAGAGCGGTTGTTGCGGCTTTCTTGAAACTGCTGATATGCTTGAGAGAATATAGCTTTATCGTACCATTTTCCATCACCTCTATGTGTAGCTTTGGCATTTACCATCAACCATTTTTGAGGGCCGTAATACCATTGTGCACTACGGGGATTTCCATTATCTCTATATCTGGTCAGCACATCGTATCTAGAGAAGTTACCTGTAGCTGTATAAATCAATCCCATATCAACTTCCCAACGTTGATTAGGTTGGTAACTGAATTTTTGTAATAAATTTATTTGATCGTAAGCTGTAGGAATTTGTTTTTCTGGATCTCCATTAGCTATAAGCACATCTTGTACGTTAATTCTATCTACATACTGATTTCTAAGGTATTCATCTGGTCCATGAGAACCCATCTTCAAATCTCCAAAAGAATTCATGCTGATACTGGTTACAGCAGCAAACTTCTCTGTACCATAATTAAAATCTAAATGCGCTGTGTTTTCATTATTGGCAGCAGCATATCTTAGAACTGCATTCCCAGAAAACAAAGTAGAATCTGAGGCAAATTGAGGTTTTTTTGTGTAAAAATTCATTACCCCACCTATCGCATCGCTACCATAAACAACGCTTCCTGGACCTAAAATAACCTCCGTATGATCAATACTTAAAGGGTCAATAGAAATGACATTCTGAAGATTCCCGCCTCTAAAAATAGCATTGTTCATGCGCACTCCGTCCACTGTAATCAATAATCTGTTAGTTGAAAATCCTCTTATTAAGGGACTTCCGCCGCCTTGTTGTGATTTTTGAACATAAACTTGTCCTGACTGTTGTAATAAGTCTGCGCTGGTCTGTGGGTTACTAAACAGCACCTCTTCTGCACTTTGAGAGATGATCTTTTGAGGAATATCTTGTTTGCGTTGTTCAAACTTAGATGCAGAAATAACGATAGGGTTTATTTTTTCTGATCTAGGGGTCATCAGGATTTGCTCGCCCCTACTTTTTATATCTCTTTTATCAATAACATAGGTTTCAAAAGCCATACTTTGAAAATAGATACGGTCAAATTTTGAAAACATATCTAAGGAAACTTGCCCCTCAAAATCAGAGATAGCACTAACACTTTTGTCTTTATTATAAACAGCTACAGAAGCTAACTTCTCCTGAGTGACTTTATTTAAAATCGTAACCGTTTGTGCTGTGCTAAAAAAGCCTAAAAAAACAAACAAGATAGGTGCTAATTTCAATGGTCGAAAAGTTGCTTTAAAATTGATAACGAATGGGGTTTTTTAAAAGTTTGCAAATGTATCTGAAAATACGCAATGACCAAATTTAATAGGCCATTACGCTGTTCTCGATTCATTTTTATTTTATGTAGGTTATCAAAGTTCGTGCCTATGAAGGTTTTTAATTGCTCACTTTCCACATCAGTTAAGTGATGTGGTTGTAACCCGTTTTCATCAAAATTCCCATTCAACATATTAAAGTAGGTAGCATCTGAAGTGGTCACATCTGGTTGAAAGCCTAAAAAAAAGGTCATATCCAGTAATATTTTAATGGAAAAGTTTGCTACATGTTCCGACTGGTCTAAGTATTGAAAAACAGATGAAAGGTATTCAAATAGCTCTTCATCAGGCTGTTGCTCTGTAAGAAGTTGGGACAGTACTTCAGAAAAAAACAGAGTCATACTGCTTTTTACAATATCGTTATGCATGTTTTGGTAAGGAAAGATAACCCGTGCCTCTTTGATATATTCCAGCGTTCCTTTTCCTTTATGCTGAGTTTCTATTTCTAGTTGGGTCAACGGCTGGAAAAAGGAACTGCGCAATTTCCCTTTTCTAGATTTACGGATTCCTTTAAGAATAAAGGATTGCGTACCTAATTCTCTAGTATATAATCTTGCAATAAGGTCTGACTCGCTGTACTTTATAGCAGATAATACTATTGCTGGTGTTTTTACAAGCATTTATCTAACAATCATCAATTTAGAAACAGTAGTTTCTATATTATCCCTAGTAGAAATAAACAAAAAATATACTCCAGAAGCTACTTTATTCCCAGAAAAGCTCCGGGTATCCCAAGGAATGCTTCCTCCTTGTGAAACGGCTTCATAAACAAGGTTTCCTTCTATATCTGTAATTTTTACACGAGCCCTATCAGTTAATCCGTCGATAGTAACATTACCATCAAAGCCTGGACGTACCGGGTTAGGAAAAGCTCTTACATTTTCTAAATCTTCTTGTGGTTTACTGGATCGTTCTCCTTGAAAGGCGACAATACCTTTATCGGTCGCAAAGTAAATTTTGCCAGTCGACTCATCAATAGCTATATCGTTTACAGAATTTGTAGGCAGCGGTGAATTATCTGTTGTGAATTGAAAAAGAGTTTCTCTACCAGAAGGAGAGAATAAAAAGGCACCAGAACTAGCAGTTGCTACCCATTTGTTATTATTTCCATCTATTTCGATATCTAGGACAGCCTCATCTGCTAGCAACTCGCGCGGTATTCCGTTAGTGTCTTCTATTATTATAGATCTTGCATCACTAGGATTTTCTGAAAACATACTGTTGGGATTAAAAAGAACTCTTAACCCCTGATTAGATCCTATCCATAGTTGTCCGTTTAAATCTAATCGCAAGGTGGTTACATAACTATTTACTAAGTTCCCTAAACCTACGTCGTCAATAAGATTTGCAAACTGATTTGTAGCAGGATCAAATCCTACAAGACCATTTGCAATGGTACCGAAAAAAATAGTCCCGTTATTATTTGCTACTATTCTAGTTATTCCTTGATCAATAGCAATACTAGCGACTTCTTCACTCACATCAAAACTGGTCCATTGTCCAGAAGGAGTTCTTCTATTGAGAGCATTATCCACTTTATTTGCCAGACTCCATAAGTTCCCTTGATTGTCAAAAACACTATTGGAAATTCTTACAAAGTCAATTGCCGGAGGAAGAATACTTTCTAACGTGCTGTTGTTGATCCCGTATAAAGTAGTTGCCACTCCATCAGTAAACTCTAACAATCCATCATGCATAGAGTTGAGGTATACCTCATCAGTATTATCTGGGTTTATTGTAATCGTAGAAATACTGGCGATATTTAAAACATCGGGAGCTTCAAAATTAGTCCAACCTTCCTCTACTACTAAATGACTCACTCCTAATCGTTCTAATGGGAATGGATTGTACAACTCATCGTAATCTCCATAGGCCACCCATAACTCATCTGGGGAAGCTGCTATAGAAAATGCTCTGTTTCTAGTAGGCCCATCTGCTACAATAAATTCAAAGTCGGTCTGGTCTTGAATATTTACTCTAATCATCCCCGCAGTTTCGGTTCCTATGAACAGATCATTACCTAAACTAATCGCTTGAGTGAAATTATAATTGAGACCTCCTAAGGTTGTTAAACTCAGTATCTCGACAAAATTAGTATCAAAGACCTGTATGGCATTAGGTGTGGCTACTGTAAAAAATACATCGCTTGAATGCGCATCTATCGCTACCGCATTTAAAGTAGTTGTCGTAGGTTGAAAATTAGCCGTTCCCATCTGAAAAACCTGCCTGGAGAGAGAAAGTCCATATAGCTGAGAATTAAAGCTAGTGACTTCACTAAATAAGGAACCATTGATCTCACTCCAGTTCATAAAATCAATTAAAAACGGGTCAATAATACTCGCTCTTCTAATCCCTGAGCTTCTCGTGGCAGCATAAAGAAAGTCTTGGTAAATCTCTATGGATAAGATTTCAATTTGCCCACCATTGTCGCCTATAAAGTAAGTGTCGTCAAATTCTAATCGGTCTAAATTATAAATCGCAATCCCAAAGTCTGTAGCAATATAAATAAGGTCCCCACTTTCCTTAAACTCATTGATTCTTTTATCATCTGGAGGGATGACTTGTTTGTCTTTTATAGCCACTACGTCTATTACTTCTCCATCTTGATCGATTATTTGAAGCAAACCGTTTTCATAACCTATCACCAATACCGATTTATCTTCACTATAATGGATCTGACTTATCTCATCTCCACTAAGGCCATTCACTGTTGTTAAGGTGGTAAATGTTCTCGAACTGAGATCGTATATAAAGACGGCATTTTCACTGGCAGCATAAACTGATGTTGCCGATTCCTCAATATCTACAATAGTAGTAAACGAGAAAAGACCTTCCCAAGAATTTGAAAAATCTTGAGCAACGGTGAAGTTGCAAACCAATAAAACAATAAGGACAATTTTTTTCATACACCTATAACGTACCCATCTTTAGTATATGATGAATACGCACAAAAATAAACTTAATTTAAGGCATTAAAAAACCTCTGTAGCTTTTACAGAGGTTTGTATTGTTTTTAATTGCGCTTTCGCACTGAATCAAATTCTGCTTGAACTTCTATTTCCTTAAGAAAACAGAAAGCAAAAGCTATATCAATCTTGTAGTACTACACAATTCCTTGTGCCAGCATAGCGTCTGCAACTTTAACGAAACCCGCAATGTTTGCTCCTTTCACATAGTCTACAAATCCATCCTTATCACTTCCGTAGGTTACACAAGCTTCGTGAATATCGTTCATGATGCTGTGAAGTTTATTGTCTACCTCTTCAGCACTCCAGCTGTAACGCATAGAGTTTTGAGACATTTCAAGGCCAGAAGTAGCAACACCACCAGCGTTAGAGGCCTTTCCAGGTGAGAATAAAATTTTCTTTTCTAAGAAATATTCGATCGCTTCTGGAGTACATGGCATGTTAGCTCCCTCACCTACACAAATACATCCATTAGAAACAAGTGTTTTTGCCTCTTCTTCATTAAGCTCATTTTGAGTAGCACATGGCAATGCGATATCACATTTTACAGACCAAGGGCGTTCCCCTTCATGATAGGTAGCATTTGGATACGTATCTATATACTCAGAAATACGACCACGCTTGTTATTTTTAAGATCCATTATAAACGCTAGTTTATCTGCATCGATACCGTCTTTATCGTAAATATAACCACCAGAATCTGACATGGTAACTACTTTACCTCCCATTTGAAGGATTTTCTCTGCAGCATATTGTGCTACATTTCCAGATCCAGAAATCACAACGGTTTTTGCTTTTACGCTCTCACCACGTGTCTTCAACATGTTTTCGGCAAAATAAACATTACCGTAACCTGTTGCTTCTGGACGTACTAATGAACCTCCATAAGAACGTCCTTTACCGGTAAGAATACCTGTAAATTCATTTCTCAATTTTTTATAATAACCAAAAAGATAGCCTATCTCACGTCCTCCTACACCTATGTCACCTGCTGGAACATCAGTATCAGCACCGATAACACGTTGAAGCTCTACCATAAAGGACTGACAAAAACGCATCACTTCACGGTCTGACTTTCCCTTAGGGTTAAAATCAGCACCACCTTTTCCACCACCTAAGGGCAATGTGGTCAGGCTATTTTTAAACACTTGCTCAAAAGCAAGAAATTTAAGAATACTCAAATTCACAGAAGGGTGAAATCTCAATCCACCTTTATAGGGACCTATAGCACTATTCATCTGAATGCGATAACCTCGGTTTACCTGCACTTCCCCACTATCATCTGTCCATGGCACACGGAACATGGTTACACGTTCTGGCTCTGCCATACGTTCTAGCAGTTTATCGCTAGCGTATTTGGGATTATTCTCGATAAAAGGTATAACGGCTTCAGCCACCTCAGCTACTGCCTGGATGAATTCTGGTTCGTTAGGGTTCTTACTTTTTATCAAATCGATAAAATCTTGGATGTTTTTTTCCATTATCTTTAATTTTTTCCTTTAAGAAAACGTTTTCGTTCGTGGTGCAAATATAATATTATAGCGTATTGAATGGTTTTTTTTACCAATATATTTACAGTTATAACCTTAGCTTTAACAGACCATGTTGCGGTAAAATTTGCAGTTCATCTAATGCTAAAGGTATTATGCCTAAAGTTTAATGTTTGTATGAACTACATTTTGTTATATTTGTCGCTAGCATAAAGTCTTTTTATTAATGATGCACTCACATAAATATATTGCTACAGTCTTGCTATTCTTTGCAATAGTAACAGTTAGTAATGCACAATTAGGTTTTTCTCACGAACTAGGTTTTATCACTGGCCCAGTGGCTTTTCAAAGCGACTATGGGGAGCGCTACGATTTTAATACGAACAAAGGAAACGTAGGAATAGGTGTTGGAATAGTGCACTACATCAACTTTGCATATCGTGCAGATTGTGATTGTTATAGTGCTGATACCTACTGGAATGACCACTTTAAAATACGAAGTGAGATTGCTTATCATGAAACTACTCTAAATCATTTAGGTCCTGAATCAGAAAAATTATCACTAGGCGGTTTACAACTTAGGTCCATGGAAGGTAAAGCAAAAGTGTTTGAAGCTGGCGCACAGATCGAATGGTACCCACTGAGTATAAGAGATTTTCAATCAGGACAACCTAAAATTGCTCCTTACTTGGGATTCGGAGCTCGCTATGTAAATTACAGACCTGAAGCCACAAGCACTTTAGGACCTTTAGGAAACCCAATAACTACATTCCCTACTTTTATAGATCGTATAGACACCTCACAAGGAAGTGCTATAGCCATAACAGGGGATATAGGTTTTAGATATAAAGTAGGCCCTTTAAGTGACCTCTTGATTTCTTCTAAGTGGCACTATTATGTCGACAGCAACTATGTAGATGGATTGAGTCCTAACAATGTTAATAACAGAGCAAACGACTGGATATGGTGGTTTAACGTGGGGTATATTTTCTATTTATAAAACCACTTGATAACTTATTACAAAAAGGGCCATTGAATTTCAATAGCCCTTTTTTTATTCCTGTATCCCTAATTCTTCTAGTGGATCCCAAAAGTTTTCTTTAAAATTTTTGATTTGATCTTGTTCAATAATAAGACCTTCACTTTCTAATAACTGTTGCATCAGATGAGTTCCAGAGAAATGATGCTTTCCCGTAAGAACCCCATTGCGGTTTACAACTCTGTGAGCCGGCACTTCAGAGTCATTATGCGACGCGTTCATAGCATAACCTACAGTTCTACTGCTTCGAGGTGTACCGAGAACTTTTGCAATAGCCCCATAACTGGTGACTCGACCATAAGGAATTTGCTTGACCACTTCATATACTCTTAGATAAAAGTCCTTAGTACTCATCCGTATATTCTAAAGATCGTAAATATGGCTATCAATAAGGTGAGTCCCCCCAAGATGTAGTTAACCTTGCGGGCAAAAGTATTGCTGTCAAAAGCAAATTTCTTTACATATTTTATATAGGCCAGTAGCATTAAAAACGTACCACAAGAAGCTCCTATTATAAACAAATGCGCGGTTGGGTAAGTGAAGACAAACAATCCTTTTCCCGCAAGAAAGGAACTGAATCCTATATAAAACGGAATCGGAAAAATATTTAACACAGATAAGATAATTCCCTGAGCAAATAATTTAGTAGCAGACCTATTGATCTGCTTTACCACTGGAGTTCCAGAATCAAGAGCAGCCCTAATAAAAAAGAAAATGGAAAGACCAACAAAAGCAATTACAGCAAACTGTTCTAAGAGCAATAGGGTTTCTGGATTAGCATTCAATAATTTAGAAAAAAAAACACCTATATAAACTTGCCCTACCACCACAAAGGAAGCGCCTAAAGCAAATATTACAGCCGCTTTTCTGTTTTGTTTGACACTTATTTTAGCTGCTGTAAGGTTTAATAATCCGGGAGGGATAACCCCTACAAACCCGATTACAAGACCAAAAAACAAGTGTAATAATCCTACCATTACTTCAATTTAAACTTGATATAAGTAATTGCTTTTCCTGTCTCTAAATATTGTTTTTCATAAAAGGTTTGAGTTCCTGTTACTTCTTCTGGAGACTCTGTATTAGAATAAATATCATGATGAGCATACAGGATTTCCTCCCCTCTTGCTTGTAATAATCCTAAGGTGTAACCGTGCATGAACTCAGAGTCTGTTTTGAGGTTCATAACACCATCAGGTTGTAAGATGTGTTTGTATTTGGATAGAAAATCAGGGTTGGTCATCCTGTGCTTAGTGCGTTTATACTTGATTTGAGGATCTGGAAATGTGATCCATATTTCTTGTATTTCCGCTTTCGCGAAAACGAAATCTACCAACTCAATCTGAGTTCTCATAAAGGCAACGTTATCGAGCCCTTCTTCTAGAGCCGTTTTTGCTCCACGCCAGAAACGCGCACCTTTAATGTCAATACCTATAAAATTACGGTCGGGGTATTTACGGGCTAACGCAACAGTATACTCCCCTTTACCACAACCCAACTCAAGAGTTATAGGGAGATTATTTCCAAAAAACTCATTCCATTTTCCCTGATGTTTAAAACCAGAGACCACCTCCTCCCGAGAGGGCTGAATGACATTTTTGAATGTTTCGTTTTCGTTAAATCGTTTGAGTTTATTCTTACTTCCCAATACAATTATTTAAAGGTTAATTAATACCTACAAATATACCTGATTACAAAGTCATTGTATATTTACTCCATGCAAAAATCCAAAAACATTTTGGTTGCCCCGCTAAACTGGGGGTTAGGTCACGCCACTAGGTGTATTCCTATTATAAATGCAATTATTAAAAAGGGTAACCGACCTATTATCGCTAGTGATGGACTAGCACTAGCGCTACTTAAAAAAGAATATCCAAGACAAACCTTTATAGAGCTTCCTTCTTATGACATAGAATATGCCAAAGAAGGGCAAAATTTAAAGCTCAAAATGCTTAAGGACTCCCCTAAAATATGGATGGCTATACGCAATGAGCAACAGATGCTTCAAGAAATCATTCTTAAACATAATATTTCAGGAATCATCTCTGACAATAGGCTGGGACTTTATAGCAACCTCGTACCTTCTGTAATTATAACACATCAATTACAAGTATTATCTGGCACCACCACATGGTTGAGTACGCAATTGCACTTGCATTATATAAAAAAATACGACTACTGTTGGATTCCTGATGTAGATGGACCAGACAACCTATCTGGCAAACTTTCCTATAACGACGATTTTGAAATTGAAAAAGTGTATCTAGGACCTCTTTCTAGATTTAAGAATACTGGTAATTACCAAAAAAAATACGATCTAATGGTATTGCTATCTGGCCCAGAGCCTCAAAGAGGTATTCTAGAGAAAAAATTGCTTGCTGAGCTCAAAACATATGAGGGAGAGGTGTTATTTATAGCCGGTAAAGTAGAGAAGGAACAAAAGGTAGAGAAAAAAGGACGCCTTACTTACTACAACTATCTTTCTACAGATGGATTACAGAAAGCACTAGATCGTTCTGAAATGGTATTGAGTAGAAGTGGTTATACGACTATTATGGACCTACAAAAAATGGGTAAAAAAGCATTTTTCATTCCTACTCCAGGCCAATTTGAACAAGAATACCTCGCCGAATTATTAGATCAAAAAGGAATTGTTCCCTGCGCTACTCAAGAAGAATTTCACATACAAATGCTATCTCGCGTGGAGCACTATAAAGGGTTGGGAAGTATTCAGTCTTCTTCAAGGTCGCTGTCTTCGGTATTAGAAGAAACTTTTTCTAGCGTAAATGAAAATTCAGACCCTATCCCTAACTCACTATCTACATAAATACGCTCTCCATGTGCTTCCACAATATGTTTAACGATCGCAAGCCCTAATCCAGAGCCTCCTTCTTTACGCGATCCAGTTCTATCGACTCTAAAGAACCGTTCAAATAACCTAGGAATAAACTCTGGTTTAATTCCTTCACCATTATCGGTTACCCTTAAAATTACTTTATTGTTGATGAGGTCTTCCACTGCTACTTCGGTGGTTCCATTTTGTTTTCCGTATTTAATGGAATTTACAATGAGATTTGAAATTACTTGAAGTATTCTTTCTTGGTCTGCATGGACCATAATAGGTTGATCGTATTTCATATCAAAGACTAAAGAAATGTTTTTCTTTGCTGCCTTCATTTCAAACTGATCAAAAACCTGCTTTATCAAGGTAATGATGTCAAAGTTTTCCTTATCCAGACTCATATCACCCACTTCTAGTCTGGTAATCATATCCATATCCCTTACAATATACGTAAGTCGCTCCACGCCTTTTTGAGCTCGTTCCAGGTATTTCTTCCGAATGGCTTTATCTTTATGCGCGCCATCTATAAGTGTGTCTATATAACCTTGTACTGTAAACAAAGGTGTCTTCAATTCATGAGATATATTACCTAAGAATTCCTTCCTGTAGTTTTCTCGTATTTGAAGAGTTTCGATTTCGATCTTTTTATTTCGGGCAAATCGTTCTACTTGCTCCTTCAGTGTGCGCATGTCTGTCGCAATCTCGCGATCCGTAAAATTACTAGATTCTAGAAGTGAAACATCTTCATAAATACGTTTGATACGACGGTAAATAAATCGCTGCACTCGGTATTGAATAATCACAAAACACAGAATAAAACTTGCTATGGTCGTCCCTAAAAGTACAGGAACAGGGAATTGCACCCCATCAATAAAGGTGATCAAGAATAAAATTAAAAATAAGAAGGCTGTAATGTAGATCGATGATCTAATTGCAAATCGGTAACTTTTTCTTTGTGATGTCGTATTATTTGACATACTTATAACCTACCCCTTTGACCGTTTTAAAACTATCATCACCTAGTTTCTCCCGCAGCTTTCTAATATGAACATCTATAGTACGCCCACCTACAATGACTTCGTTACCCCATACTATATCGAGAATTTCTTCTCGTTTAAAAACCTTACCTGGCTTTGTAGTGAGTAATGAAAGTAATTCAAATTCTTTGCGAGGCAAGATCATTTCTTCTTTCTTGTAGACTATTTTGTATTGATCACGATCGATGATAAGATCACCTAATTTTACAATATTTGAGCTTGCTGCAGCAGCACTTTCTCTACGTCTTAAGAGTGATTTCACTTTAGAAACTAAAACACGTGGCTTTACGGGTTTAGTAATATAATCGTCTGCTCCTGCATCAAAACCTGCAATCATAGAGTAATCTTCTCCTCTAGCAGTGAGAAAAGTAATCACAGTACCGTCCAGCTCGGGTAGTTTACGCATTTTCTCGCAAGCTTCGATTCCGTCCATAACTGGCATCATCACATCTAAGATAATGAGGTCTGGCTTTTTCTTTTTTGCTTTTTTGAGGGCTTCTTCACCATTCTCTGCCGTATAGACTTGATACCCTTCGTTTTTCAGATTGTATGCTACTATTTCTAGAATATCCGGCTCATCATCTACTAATAGAATTTTGGCTTTAGCGTCTTTCATTTCTTCTTTCATATGCTTAGAAGGCTAAATTAATAAGATAGTTGCGCAATGATTTTAAATTCATGTTAGCTTTAGGTTAACTCCGTGTTTTAAAAGATGGAAGTTATGAAAATAATTTATGTATTCTGCTTTCGCGAAAGCGGAATACATAAAACTTTAAAAACAAAGCATAAAAACGTGGTTGTCAAATAGTTTTCTATAGCTATAAGCCTACTGTAAAAACTGATGACCCGTGGAGTACACTTTAGGAAAACCCTACATTCCTAAAAAATGTAACAAATTTATTTCCGTAATAGATACGGAGCGTTTTATCAACGCAAATAATGATGTCATGCCCCGTAATGGTAGAGGAACATCTAGCTTTGCCATAGATTTTGGTTAACCTGACTTTAGATGTTGATAGCAACGGCCAGATAACAGTTAGTGATGCTTTTTTATTTACTTTTGTCTCAAATTCTAGTTGTGAAATTTCCCGTTTTTGATATACATTCCAGTGAAGCATTTGAAAGAATCGCTTTGGAAATTTATCGTTATCAATTACGAGAAAACCCTGTTTATCATCAGTACTGTCACCTCATCAATAAAACTGAAGCTTCTCGTCTAGAAGAGATCCCCTTTATACCCATACAGTTTTTCAAATCGCATACCGTGGTAAGCGATAAACGACCAGTCCAAATCACTTTTACCAGCAGTGGCACCACAGGCAGTATTGTCTCAAAACATCATGTTACCGATCTACATGTCTATAATCAAAGTTTAGATCATAGTTTTATAGAAACCTACGGCGATAGTAAAGACTATGTAATTCTTGCCCTTTTGCCTCATTATTTAGATCGCAGCGGCTCTTCTCTAGTTCACATGGCACAACGATGGATAACTGATTCTACAAGATCAGAAAGTGGCTTTTACCTCAACAACTTAGAAGAACTTGCTAAAGTTTTAAAAAGCTTTGAAAAAACCAATCAAAAAATAATTCTAATAGGAGTCACCTTTGCTCTTTTACAACTTGCTGAAGAACATTCCATGCCTTTAAAGAATGTCATCATTATAGAAACTGGCGGAATGAAAGGGATGCGCAAAGAGATTGTAAAACCAGAGCTCCACAACACACTTAGAACAGCATTTCCTAACGCTAGTATTCAAAGCGAATACGGAATGACCGAATTACTTTCACAAGCCTATGCTAGTGATGGTATCAACTTCACGACGCCGCCATGGATGAAAGTAAGTACAAGAGACACTAACGATCCTCTATCAGCAATAGATGACGGCAAAACTGGCGGACTCAATATTATTGATCTTGCGAACTATAATTCTTGCTCGTTCATTGCAACGCAGGACTTAGGGAAGAGTTTTGAAGATGGCAGTTTTCAAGTTCTTGGAAGATTCGACCATTCTGATATCAGAGGTTGCAATTTGATGGCGGTGGATTGAGAATTAGTTAAAAACACTCCTTCATTTATTAGAATCTGAGGTCCTTTAAAGTAATTAGGTACTTAGTTGAATCATCAAAAAAGCTTGGTAGTTATTTAGTTATTTAAACTTAATAATTATGAAAATAAGTAATGTGAAACTATTTAAATATATGTTATTTATGATTATAGCTTTCACTGGCTGTAGTAGTAATGATGTAATAGAAACCGATTCATAAGACGGTAAAGAGACTATAATAGCAACATGGAAGTTGATTCAAAGTTACTCTAACCCAACTACTGCTAATGGATGGAGTGATGTGACAGATGGTTTTGAAATCACAGTTACAAATAGCAATACTTATATCTCCTCACCATTTAAAGAATGTACTAATGGAGCAATCACCGTATATTCTGAAGAAATAGAATTCAATTATCGCTGCTTTAATTTTACCGCAGGTTATGAATCTCCTAATGGTGTTTTCAAATACTCTTATAGTTTTATTGATGGACTTTTAGAATTAAGGCCTTTAAATTTTTCTTGCTTTGAAGGTTGTAAATCTAGGTTTACTATAGTAGAATAAGTTATGCTCCATCATCTCCATTAGTAAAATACTAATTGTACTAATTGGTTTTTGACAAGGGGAGACTTAAGTCTCCCCTTGTCAAAAACATGAAATACTTAAACAAAAACTTACTTTAAAACCACCAAAAAGTAATTCTTCTTACCGCGTTGCAACAAGATCATATTACCAGCAATCACATCTTCTTCAGTAATCATCTTGTCTTCGGTAATCTTATTTTTATTGACACTTAGACTGTTTTCTTTAAGTGCTCTACGTACTTCGCCGTTAGAAGGTAAAAAACCTGTAGTTTCATTCATAAAGCTAACGATGTCCACTCCATTTGCAATAGAAGATCTTTCAATTTCTACCTGCGGCACGCCATCAAAAATTTCTAATAAAGTCGCTTGATCCATTTTACCCCATTGCTCTGGAGTTACCTTTTTGGAAAAGAGAATTCCAGAAGCTTCTACAGCAGTTTCATAAGCTTCTTTACCGTGAACCATAGTGGTCACCTCTTCAGCAAGGCGTTTTTGTAGCACTCTATAACCAGGATCTTTTTGATGTTCTTCAATTAAAGCTTCACAGGTTTCTTGATCTAAGAAAGTGAAGATCTTGATCCAGTTGACAGCATCATCATCTGTTGCTGTGATCCAAAATTGGTAAAATTTATAAACGCTAGTTTTATCTGCATCCAGCCAAATGTTTCCACCTTCCGTTTTACCAAATTTTGTTCCATCGGCTTTTGTTACCAGAGGAGTTGTAATTGCATAAGCTTTACCTCTCGCCTTGCGACGTATCAATTCTGTTCCTGTGGTTATATTTCCCCATTGGTCAGAACCTCCTATTTGTAATTTACAAGCTTCCTTTTCATAAAGATGTAAGTAATCATAGCCTTGAAATAACTGGTAGGTAAATTCTGTAAAACTCATTCCGTCGCCTTCTCCAGACACACGTTTTTTTACAGACTCTTTTGCCATCATGTAATTAACGGTAATATGCTTACCGATATCGCGAGCAAAATCAATAAGGCTAAAGTCCTTCATCCAGTCGTAATTATTGACCAACTTTGCACGTGTAGCTTCTTCACCAGCCTCAAAATCTATAAATCTAGCGATCACACTTTTTACTCCTGCGATATTTTTATCGAGAATATCTTGGGTCAGCAAGTTACGCTCAGCACTTTTACCACTAGGATCCCCTATCATACCAGTTGCTCCACCTACAAGCGCAATAGGTCTGTGACCCGCACGTTGTAAATGCATGAGTAATATGATCTGTACAAGACTTCCTATGTGAAGGGAGTCTGCCGTTGGATCAAAACCTATATAACCAGAAACAACTTCACTTTGAAGCATTTCTTCCGTATCTGGCATGATATCATGTATCATCCCGCGCCATTTTAATTCTTGTACAAAGTTGTAAGCCATAATTGAAGTTTTACGGCTGCAAATATATGTGGTTTGGCTGTTTTTAAAGGTTTTTTAAGCCTTGTATTGTTTATTTTTACACTATGATTTTAATCACAGGAGCAACAGGATTAGTAGGGGGACATTTGTTATACCGCTTTCGCGAAAGCGGAAAAAATATCATTGCTACCTATCGTGATATGAAAAGCTTAGATAAAACTCGGGAGATCTTTGAATCTTATGAAAAAGGTGCCGGTGCCCTAGTAGATACTTTTCAATGGAAACAGTCCGATATTCTAGAAACACCAAGCCTAGAAATGGCAATGCAAAATGTTACAACGGTTTATCATTGTGCCGCTGCGATAGATCATCTTCCTTTTGAGGAAATGAAAAATATCAACATGCGCGGTACAGAAAATATGATAAATGTAGCTCTCGCTCTAGGCGTTAAGAAATTTTGCCATGTAAGCAGTATAGCAGCACTAGGCGAAGCTATAGGCAATAGACCGGTAAATGAGGACGATTTTTTCAATCTAGACGGACTGAATACCAATTATGCGATCACTAAATTTGGCGCAGAAATGGAAGCCTGGCGAGGAACCCAAGAAGACCTGGATGTTATCATCGTTAACCCAGGTGTTATCATAGGAGAAGGAAACTGGAAAAGTGGCTCTGGTCAACTGATCAGTAAAATGGCCTCTGGAAATAAATTTTATACCAAGGGCAGTAGCGGTTTTATAGATGTGCGAGATGTCACACGAGCCATGCAATACCTTACAGAAAGCGAACTTAAAAATGACCGGTATATTCTCGTTGCAGAAAACAAAACCTATCGCGAGGTTTTAGATCAAATTGCTTTAAGCTTACAGAAATCTAAGCCCAATATTCAACTCAAAAGCGGTTTTTTAAAATTCATTTATTACCTGCTTAAAGTTCCTAATTTATTAGGTTTTACACCTAGATTAAGTATGGCAAAAGTGCAGTCTATGACATCAAAAACTAAGTATTCTAATGCTAAAATTAAATCAGTATTGAACTTTGAGTTGACACCTGTACAGAAAACTATTGATCGAGTTGCTACTTTTTATAGGCAGAGGAACTAATTTAAAGTTCTTCGTCAGGATCTGATTTCTCAAGTTCTTTGCCGGGATCCTTAGGTGTGTTGTTAGAAACACGCCTCTGCTCCTCTTTATTAATTATTTCTTGTCTTGCGTTTAAAGAATCCTGTAGTGATTTAAAGTTTTCTTGAACCTCATCCATGATCAACAGATACTCTTCTACTCGGTCTGTGTAATAATTCAAATTCTCTTGAAAAGTAATGCTGTCCATATCATACTTCTCATACAAAAAAGAACTGGGCTGTATACCAGTTTTAAGATAAGCCCCTTTATTAGAAGAAATAGCTCCCTCGACCAGGTATAAATCTGTTATTAACGCAGCCATTTTGTCTTTAGAAAAAAAAATTTTTGGTTCAGGAGATTTCTCCACATCAGAACATGATATTGTAAAAAGCACTAAAATTACTGCTATTATTTTATTCATCTTACAAATGATAGTTCCTGAGCATTTTTATTTTTAGATACTTTAAAATTCTTATAAGCCAGTTCTCCATTTACAAAAGTTTGCATAATGCGACTTTTAAAGGTAACTCCTTCAAATGGTGACCAGCCACATTTTGCTAGCACATTTTCTTTAGTAACGGTCCAGGGGTTATTGGTATCTACAACAACAAGGTCTGCCTTATAGCCTACTCTTATATAACCTCTTTTTTCTATATCAAACAATAAGGCTGGGTTGTGACACATTTTCTCTACTACTTTCTCCATAGTGATTTTTTCATCGTGGACAAATTGTAACATCGCGGGTAACGCATGCTGGACTAAAGGCCCACCGCTAGGACAAGAAGTATAAGGGTTTGATTTCTCTTCTAGTGTATGTGGCGCGTGATCTGTTGCGATGACATCTATGCGGTCATCAAGAAGTGCTTCCCATAATTGTTCTCGATCAGCAGCTGTTTTCACTGCAGGATTCCACTTGATAAACTTTCCTTTTGTCGCATAATCTTCATCACTGAACCACAAGTGATGTATACAGACTTCTGAAGTAATTTGTTTATCCACGATAGCTTGCTTGTTAGAGAACAGGGCTGTTTCCTTGCCTGTTGACAAATGGAATACGTGTATTCTAGCACCAGTTTCCCTTGCTAATTCTATAGCTCCACTACTGCTTATATAACAGGCGTCTTCATCTCTTATAACGGGATGTTGATCCATAGGGATATCATCTCCATACTTTTCAAAGGCTTTTTTAAAGTTTGCAGTGATAGTAGCCTCATCTTCACAATGAAGAGCGATGCGCAGTTTTACATTCGAAAAAATCTCCCTTAACACTTCTTTATCATCTACAAGCATGTTACCTGTTGAGGAGCCTAAGAAAAGTTTTAATGCGGGTACTCTAGAGGTGTCTACTTTTAAAATCTCTTTTAGATTATCATTTGTACCACCGAACATGAAGGCATAATTTGCATGACTATCTCGCTGAGCGATTGCCATTTTACTTTCCCATTCCTCAATAGTTGTGGTCTGGGGGTTTGTATTAGGCATCTCCATAAATGTCGTGATTCCACCAGCGACTGCGGCAGCACTTTCTGTTGCAATAGTTGCTTTATGAGTAAGGCCTGGCTCTCTAAAATGTACTTGATCATCAATAACCCCAGGTAATAAATAATTCCCCTCTATGTCAATGATTACCGTATCTGCATTTTTAGCACTGATGCTTTCTGCAATTTCAATAATTGTATCCCCTTCTATATAAACATCGCCTTGCTTTGTTACACCATCGGTAACAATCTTTGCATTTTTAATTAAAGTTTTTTTCATATCTCTAGTTTCCCTATCAAACTTTTCATTTTCATAATCATTACTCCCAATACAGCTTCACTTATGATGCTACTGCTCATCTTAGACTGTCCCCTAGACCTATCTGTAAAGATAACGGGGAGCTCTACAATTTTTGCTTTCAATAAAAATGCTTTAAACTTCATTTCTATTTGAAACGCATAGCCCACAAATTTAATCTTATCTAAATTAAATTTTCTTAAAAGAGAGGCTCGATAACAAACAAATCCAGCAGTAGTATCGTGAATATTCATTCTTGTTATCAATCTTACGTATTTTGAGGCAAAATAAGATAACAAGACTCGTGACATAGGCCAGTTCACTACATTTACTCCTTTTACATACCTACTTCCTATGGCGAGGTCGGCGCCTTTTTTTGAACAAACTTCGTATAGATAAGGCAAGTCGTTAGGGTCGTGTGAGAAATCTGCATCCATCTCAAAAATATATTCGTAGTCCCTTTTTAAAGCCCATTTAAATCCGTGAATGTAAGCAGTTCCTAGTCCTTGTTTACCTTCGCGCTCTTCTATAAATAATCGGTCAGGGTATTGCTTTAAATTATTTCTCACCACTTGAGCAGTACCATCTGGGGAGGAATCGTCCACAATAAGCAGGTGTAAGTGTTGATTTTGATTTAAAACAGCATCTACCATCAATTGGATATTCTCCAACTCATTAAATGTAGGAATAATAATTAGCGTATTTTTCATAATCAGCGGCTAAAATAAACAATAAATCAACCAGCTTTGTGAACGTTTGTTAAATCATATTATTTTTACCATCTTAAATGCATATAGAACTACGACATATGGAGCTCAACGACTGGATCAGCATCACCTTATTATTTTGTGTGTTGATTCTCGCTGTTGCGAGATGGTTTTCTAAGTTTCATATTACTGATTTATTAAGCTGTTACTTTAAAGACCGATTTATTAAACTTTCTAGGAATGGAGAAGAGGGTTCTTCCGTATTAATTACAGGTAATGTGGTCGTATACACCATCAACATAGCCTTATTTATATATGTATTTTATCAAAAGGAGAAACAACTTCCGATAGAAATTAACGGCTTTTTACTAAGCTTGACATTCCTATCTGTTTTTTTTCTCACCCAACATTTTATTGGAAAGCTTATCGCAACCCTTTGCAATTTTGAGCAATTATTAATTATCGTTGATCACCACAGGAATATTTATAGAGCAATGTTTGCTTACCCCCTACTTATTATAAACTGCATTATTATTTATCTGTGCGATATGAATGAAACGGCTCTACTCACCTCCCTGATTATCATTGGATTTGTTCTTTTTGTATACCATTTGATATTAATATATACATACCGAAGCCTTCTATTCTCTGCTCATTTGTATTTTATTTTGTACCTTTGCGCGCTTGAAATCACGCCCTATCTACTTTTATATAAGTATTTTATGTTGTGAAAACTTGACTCTAATAGAAAAACATATATGAAAGTGAAAACAATTTTAGTTTCCCAACCTGAACCTAAAATGGAAAATTCACCATATCAAAATTTGGTGGACAGGACAAAAGTGAGAATCGATTTTCGTTCCTTCATACATGTTGAGGGAGCTTCGGCAAAAGAGGTACGTGAACAAAAAATTGATCTGTCTAAGTTTACTGCTATTGTTTTAACAAGCCGTAACGCGGTGGATCATTTCTTTAGAGTATCTGAAGAGATGCGCTTTAAAATTCCGGATTCTTTAAAATATTTTTGTCAAAGTGAGGCTGTTGCTTATTATTTACAGAAATATGTAGTATACCGAAAGCGTAAAATTTATGTAGGAAAAAGAACTTTTCCAGAGTTATGTCCTCTTATAAAGAAGCATAAAAGCGAGATCTTTTTAGTCCCTAGTTCTGATAAGCTAGGAGATTCTACTCCAACAGAATTGGATAAACTAGGAGTAGATTGGACGAGTGGTACTTTTTTCCGCACTGTAATCAGTGATCTATCAGATCTTGCAGATGTAAAGTATGATGTCTTAGTATTCTTTAGCCCTAGTGGGATTGAATCACTGTTTCAAAATTTCCCTGGGTTTACACAAGAGCAAACTCGCATTGCGGTGTTTGGCAATACGACTATGAAAGCCGCGACAGACAAGGGTTTGAGAGTTGATATTCAAGCACCTACTCCAGAATCTCCATCAATGACTATGGCTATAGAGAATTATATTAAGGATAAGGGTTAAGTCTTTATTCCTTTTTTGCCCTGAGCTACCTCAGCCTAGATTATAGGCCCTATTATAACAAACAAAAACGTCCTGAATTAGTTATTCAGGCCGTTTTTTTATCAGTTATAATTTTAAGGATTATAATTTTCTGGGAGGGCCACCAGCAAGAATTTCTTCTGAGGCTTGCTCTTCAAACTTTTTAAAGTTATCAATAAAGAACTGTCTCAATTTTTCGGCGGTTTCATAATAACCTTTATCATTATTCCAAGATTTACGAGGACTCAAAACTTCTGCGGGTACATTAGGGCATGTTAACGGTTGCGCTACACCAAACATAGAGTGATAGTGATAATTACCTTTGTTAGCTTCTTCTAAAGAACCATCAAGAGCCGCAGTAATCATAGCACGGGTATATTTTAATTTCATGCGATTTCCGACACCATAAGGACCACCAGTCCAGCCTGTATTTACAAGCCACACTGTAACGCCAGACTCCTTCATCTTTTTGCTCAACATATCTGCATATACAGTAGGATGTAAAGGCATAAAAGGAGCTCCAAAACAGGCTGAAAAACTAGGAACTGGCTCCGTAACACCAGCCTCAGTTCCAGCAACTTTTGCTGTATAACCACTTATAAAATGATAAGCGGCCTGACCTGGAGTCAATTTAGATATAGGAGGTAATACACCAAAAGCATCTGCTGTCAGGAAAAAGATATTCTTAGGGTTCTTACCTACAGATGGCTCCTTGATATTTTCAATATGATCAATAGGATAACTTACTCGTGTATTTTGAGTAATAGAAGTATCAGCAAAATTAACACTGTTATCTTTATTAAAAATGACATTTTCTAAAATCGCACCTGGCTTGATGGCGTTATAGATTTCTGGCTCTCCTTCTGGATCCAGGTGGATCACTTTGGCATAACAACCTCCTTCAAAATTAAAGACTTCATTATCTTCTGTCCAACCGTGCTCGTCATCTCCTATCAATTCTCTTTCTGGATCTGTAGAAAGTGTTGTTTTTCCAGTACCGCTTAATCCAAAGAAGATAGCGGTATTACCATCTTCACCTACGTTTGCACTACAGTGCATTGGTAAGGTGTTTTTATACACAGGTAAAATAAAATTGAGAGCACTAAAAACACCTTTCTTAATCTCCCCAGTATAACCTGTACCTCCAATAAGAGCGATCTTTCTAGTGAAATTAAGAATAGCAAAATTGTGCTGTCTTGTTCCATCTTGGTCTGGAACAGCCATAAAACCTGGTGCATTTATAACAGTCCATTCTGGATCAAAGCCATCGAGTTGCTCTTCCGTTGGTCTGATAAACATATTGTATGCAAACATATTAGACCAAGGGTACTCATTAATAACCCTTAATTTAAGACTGTAATCCTCGTGAGCACAAGCATAAGCATCGCGTACAAAAAGTTCTTTACCATCTAAATAAGCAGTCACCTTGTGCAAGAGCGCATCAAATTTATCTGACTCAAAAGGAATGTTGATATTACCCCACCAGACGCTATCTTTAGTCACATCATCTTTAACAATAAAACGATCCAGCGGAGAACGCCCAGTAAATTCACCAGTATGGACCGCTAGTGTGCCATTATCAGTTTCTTTGCCGCCATAATCCTTGACAGTTTTTTCTTGTAGAATTTCAGGTGTGAGTTGGTAATTAATTTTGGAATTTTCGATTCCCCATTCGGTTAGCGCAATCGATTGCGCGGTAGAGGTGTTTGAACCCATGATAATCCGTTTAGTTAGATATCGCACAAAAATATAACACTAAAATGGGTCTCACTAATTATTAATAGAATTATGTGAAATGATTTTCCACAATGCAAAAAACCATCCCGAAATTAAGCTTAAACCTCCCAAAGGGGTTATAGGTCCTAGGAATTTTAAATTTATATGGAGCCATTTAGATAGAGAAAGCCCATAAATACTAAAAGAAAAAAGAATCATTCCGATTACAAATAGATACAATAGAATGTTTTTTGAAGCATCCGTTAGTAGATTCACTTGAGAAAAAGCAATCAAAGCAATGGCATGAAATAATTGATATCGCACACCGGTTTCAAAACTTTTTACTTGTTGCGGTTCCAATACTTTTTCAAGAGCATGAGCACCCAATGCTCCTAGAATTACAGCCATTACAGCAAAACTACATCCAGCAATTAACAAATTTCTTTCCATTATATTTTAAATTTAACTTAAGACTCTTAACTTGGCACTAAAATACAACAGCCATGCGAAACATCTTAATAATAGGTGCCGGAAAATCTACAGGAGTACTGGTAGATCATCTTTTAAACAAATCTAAGGAACATAATTTAAAGCTCCTTATAGCCGATAAAAATTTACAAAGCGCTCAATTCCTGAGTAAAAACCATGAAAACGCCACCGCGTTGGAATTAGATATTTTTGAGCCAGAGCAACGCAAAAAACAGATTCAAAAAGCCGATATCGTGATCTCCATGCTGCCCGCAAGGTTTCATATCGAAGTCGCTAAGGACTGTGTCGCTTTTAATAAAAACATGGTTACCGCTAGTTACGTGAGTCCAGAAATGGAATCTCTGGACAAAGAAGTGAAAGAAAAGGGACTCATTTTTATGAATGAAATAGGTGTTGACCCTGGAGTAGATCACATGAGCGCCATGCAAATTATTGACCGCATCACAGGCCAAGGAGGTAAATTACTGCTTTTTGAATCTTTTACAGGCGGACTAGTCGCCCCAGAAGACGATAACAATCTGTGGAATTATAAATTTACTTGGAATCCTCGTAATGTAGTCACCGCTGGTCAAGGTGGTGCCGCAAAATTCCTTCAAGAAGGCAAATACAAATACATCCCATATAACCGACTTTTTAGAAGAACTGAGATGCTAGATGTCGAAGGCTACGGACGCTTTGAAGCCTTGGCAAACAGAAACAGTCTTAAGTATAAAGATATTTATGGCCTCAAGGATATTCTTACCTTATATAGAGGTACTATGAGACGTGTAGGCTTTAGCAAAGCATGGAATATGTTCGTACAGCTAGGATTGACAGATGACACCTATGTACTAGAAGGATCTGAAAACATGACCTACCGTGATTTTATCAATAGTTTTCTTCCTTATTCTCCTACTGATAGTGTGGAATTAAAGATGCGCCACGAACTAAAAATAGATCAAGATGATATTATGTGGCTCAAACTAGAGGAGCTGGATATATTTAATAACGAGAAAAAAACCGGACTTAAGGAAGCGACCCCAGCACAAATGCTGCAATCTATATTAGAAGATTCTTGGACATTGCAACCAGGCGAAAAAGATATGATTGTGATGTATCATAAATTCGGCTATGAATTAAATGGCGAAAAGAAACAAATAGACAGCACCATGGTATGTTTAGGTGATGGAGAATTACAAACTGCCATGGCCAAAACCGTTGGGCTTCCTGTTGCCATTGCCGCCTTGAAAATTTTAAATGGAGAGTTTACAGAACCTGGTGTGCAAATCCCAATTAAGGCTTCTGTATACAATCCTATTCTTAAAGAATTAGAAGAGCATGGCATTCGCTTTCGCGAAAACGAGACTGAATATCTAGGCTATAATAAACTGCATTTATAGTAAGAACTAATATCTTTTAAGTTAAAAAACAGCCTGTTGTTACCAAAGTAACAACAGGCTGTTTTGATTTACTTAATTATTTCTAGATCTGTTAGTCAACAATATAGAAATAAAATAAAGCAAGGTAGCCAGTGAACCTATAGCAGCTACTAGATAAGTTCTAGCTGCCCATTTTAAGGCGTCTTTTGCTCCAGCATGTTCTTCTGGAGTCAGCATGCTATTATTTTCTAACCAGGCCAGAGCACGATGACTTGCATCATACTCCACAGGTAGCGTTACAAAAGCAAATAAAGTTCCCATCCCGTACATGATGATTCCTAACAGCAAGACCCATTGGCCCAAGGCCGTACTTGCCGCAAGAGCTACTCCTCCTATAATCACCCATTGTGAATATTTAGAAGCAATACGGACTAAAGGAACTAATGTAGAACGCGTGCCCAACCAAGAATAAGCTGTAGCATGCTGTACCGCATGCCCTACTTCGTGCGCTGCAACCGCCGCAGCAGCCGCATTTCTTTGCGTATAAACAGCCTCACTTAGATTTACCGTTCTATCTTTTGGATTAAAATGATCGGTAAGTTGGCCTGCTACAGAAATCACCTTTACATCTGTTATTCCGTTATCATCCAACATTTTTTGAGCAATTTCTGCACCGCTCATACCCTTTTTAAGTCTTAGATGAGAGTAATACTTGAATTTAGATTTAAGCTTGTTACTGACCAACATACTCACCAGCATTACGAGTCCGCCGATGATATAATAACGTGTTAAATCACCACCCATCATAGTTTATTGTTTAGAACAATAAGCTTTAAAGTTAAGTTTTTGAAAGCAAATGAAATAATTTTTTTTTGAGCAGAGCTCTACTTCCTTAACTTTAAAACTAACTTGCAGAGAACTTGAATAAAAAGCTTTTGAAACCAAAAAAAAAAGACATAACAAATAGAGCAGATATTCAAATCCTAGTGCGCAAGTTTTATAAGAAAATAAGATCTGAAGATACTTTAGGACCCATTTTTAATCGGACTATAAAGAACTGGCCTGCTCATTTAGATCATATCACTGACTTTTGGGAAAGCAGCTTATTCATAACTAAAGGCTATCAAGGAAACCCAGTAACAGCGCATCAAAAACTAGATCAACAGGAAAATAATTCTATAGAGATGAATCACTTTGGCATCTGGATCAACCTTTGGATAGCAACCATAAATGAATTGTATGAAGGCCCAATAGCAGATCTTGCCATAAGACGTGCTCGAAATATGGCCAGTATATTATTTATAAAAATCTTTGAGGCTAGAAGTAATTAATGATCCGTTGATTTATCTATCAAAAGACCAGTTCATAATATCAGTACGCAATCCAATATTGAGCCACATAGTGCTTTCACTACGTACAAAATCATTATTAAATCGCGGATTCTGACTGCGGTAAATGACTTGACCAAAAACTTTTAACCTGCTGGCAGGATTGATTACATAGCCGGCTTCTAGGTGTCCATAAAAGAAATTAGAGATATTACCTTGCACGGTTTCATTCCCGTTATCAGAAACACGATCATCTTCAGAACCATAAATATTCCCTCCATAGAAAGCATTATCTCCATTTTGAAGGATATCGTAACCTCGTTCTCCATAAATAGCTTTGGCAATTCCGTACCAGCGGTCTTTTGTATAACGACCTATTAAGATGGCTTCATAAAAATTAGCACCCCAAGGATGCGCCAGTGCTTGATTGCTATTACCATAATTAAGAACGACAGTATTATGAGAATAGGTATAAGGTCGTACCCTGTTGTATTCTAATTGCATCATTAAGTTAGGTACTTTAAACGCGTTTTGCCATTTCATACCCAGCTGATAAGCACTTTTATTCTGATAACTTCCATTACCACTAGCTACCGAGGCTCCAGAGAATTCATCTAGAGTTAGTTGCCCATAACCGGTTAAACGATCACTGAATTTATATTTTGTCGTAATACCTAATAAGGCATTTCCACCACGAGAACCTGTTTGTAATTCTATGGATTGATAAAAAATGACCGGGTTAACATAATTGAAATCAAAACCTCTCTGGTTATCATCCTGCCACAACACACTTTCAAAAAGCCCTATGTTCCATCTTTTTGTTGCGTTCCAGCTTAAGTAGTGATGCGTCATATACTTCGTGCGGAAGGAATCGTCAGCAGTTACTTCAGATCTTACATCTCTTAAAGAGGTATATAAAACCGTGTAATCTAATTTCCAGAATTTAGCGTTAAGCTTAAAATATGGAAATGGTTGCGAGTTATCACTCAATACTAAAGAGCGGTAACCGTCACCTATAAAATGCTGTCCATGACCTAATTGTAAATCAAAGTATTTACTGGGCTTGTAATTGATATACCCTGTTGCTACTGGATAATCAAAGATATTTTCACCGCCATCCTCAGCAATACCTCTTCCAGGAACGATCCCAGGATTACCACCATCTGGGGCACGCAGTCTTACTTCGCGTTCAAAATAGCCTGGAAATCTTGCTTGAGATTCTTGTATATTCGTACCAAAAGTAATCTGACTTCCTATTCCACCACTTACATTTACTAATCTGGTATTATTGTATGTATTCACATCATCCCTAGAATCTTTACCGACTTGTAGGTCTACTCCTGGATCTACCACAAACCAATAGTCTTTACCAGCTACTTCAAAAAAGTGCTCATTATACCATTTGCGACCTAACCAAGTCTTTTGATCTTTAAGAAGTGACTCTCTTTCTGCTTCTAGGTCAAAATACTGATCCACATAATTGAAGGTATAAGGTTTTACAGCGGTATGCGCGTTATTCCCTACACGATTCATAGCCGCTTCGTATCGATGGTATCGTTGATAGGAGAGCGGAATAATGGCATCAGACCTCAGTTGATTTCTATCGTACTGGTCGCTTATGATGCTGCTGTAATCTTCATTCGCTTTCGCGAAAGCGAGACTGTCTTCCACCTGCTTCTTTCTTTGCTGCTTTTTTGCATCATTATTGGAATTGCTATAGACTTGAAAAGAACCAGATTCCTTCATAGGAACAGGAATATTAAGGATAAACTGCATGTAAGTTGGGTCGCCATTAAAAGTAGGCGCCTCTACCTTAGGTAGCTTTTCAAATGCCTTGATCATCTCCTCCTTTAAGGAAGCTTTTAAAGCATCTGTTCGTATCAAAACAAAACTACCTTCACGATCTACTTCAAATCGCATGGTGACTGATTGATTAGGTATGCTATCGTTCTTTACTGGATGCTGGTAGGTCTCTTTAAGTTGCCCATAGAGTGTACTGTAAAAACAATCTTCTAATTGGTCGATAGCTTTATCTTTGCACTCTTCAAAAACAGGGAATCTCTCAATATCTGACTGGGCAAAGACAGCGCTAGATAGTGTCAAGAAAAGGAACGTATATAGAAATTTCATAGCTTCTTAATAAGTAGCAAATATACTTGTTTTAATAAGTGTCCTAAAATAGAAAAGCCATGAAAATTCATGGCTTTAAAAATAGAAAAGACAACTGGAATCAGTCATTTATTTGAAATCTGATAGGCAGTGAGTAAATCACGTTAACCGCCCTATGGTTAATTTTACCAGGGGTCATTTCAGGCAATTTGGAAATTACTTTATAAGCTTCCCTTTCTAATTCCTCATTAGGAGCTTTTACTATTATATCTTTAGGGAACCCGTCTGTACCTATCGTAAACTGAACATATATGGTTACCATATCTTTTCCTTCTACAGAATTTGCGAGACTTGTATCAAACTTACGCTGTATAAAACGCGCCATTTTTTTATTCAGGCATACCACTCGTTCTTCTCGATCCATTGCAGCATTGCAGCCAGGAAATAGTGGCACTTCATGAACAGAAGTTAACACTTCATTTTTAGGTACTAAAGGGGCTGTTTTTGTTTCTGTTGTACCGGTTTTTACTGGTGTGGTCTTTACAGGCACCTCAGGTGTTTTATCTGAATCCTGAAGATCTGGAGTATTATCTTTTATCACTTGAGGCGGCTTATTAGAATCTACTTTAGGAGTTTTAGGCTTTACCTTTTCAATTTTAGGCTTAGAATCCTCGTTGGGTATGATCATGAATTTACCTAAATAGGGTTCATCAGAGGGCATATCAACTGTGATTGCTAACGGTTTCTTTTCTATTGGTATTGCCGTCGTCAGTTCGATAATAAGGAAAGCGGCAACCAGCGCAGCAATCAATCCAATCTGGAAATTAATAATTGAGTTTACTTTGGTGTTCGCGGCTTTTTTATCCGCTCTACGAGTGTTCTGAGGTGTTGCAGCACCTCTTTCCTCTTTTGAAGTATTCATAATAAATGGTTTATGTTATTCCAAGGAGGAGTCAAGAAGCATACCAAAAAAAATCCCCAACCTGTTCTGGTTGGGGATTTCATATATTAAAAAGTACCTTTTTAATCTTGTACTGAAAATATGATCGGTAATGCATAGATAACCCCTACTGGTTTACCTCGTTGTTTTCCTGGAGTCATAGCAGGCAATTTATTGATAACTCTAGCAGCTTCACTTTGCAGTTTAGGATGTTTTGCTTTGGACTGAATCCCTACTACATTCCCTTTAGAATCGATTTTAAATTGGACAGAAATCTTCTGTCTTCCTGAAAGACCTAATTCATTTGCTAGACCTGTATTAAATTCTCTGTTTACAAATTTTGTAATTTTCTCACTCATACATTTCTTGCGGTCTGCATTGTTTTTCATATCCTCACAACCAGGGTAGATTGGCACATTTTCGATAATCGCAAAAGGAACGTCAGCAATTACTTCTTCAACACCTACTTCTTCAGAAACCTCATCAATCTCTACGATCTCTTCTTGCTCGTCAGTTTCTGTATCTTCAATAATTACTTCCTCTATCTCCACTTCATCCTTAACTATCTCAATAACTTCCGGCGCTGGTGGCGGTGGTGGTGGTGGTGGTGGTGTATCCAGCATTTGAGTGATAGGAATTTCCTCCTCAATAAAGAATTCTTCTGGTTCCTGAAAAACCTCTTCAACCACTACGGTTCTAGATTCATACTCCAATGCTTGCCACGACAGCAATAGCATAAACGCTAACCCTGACAGGGCATATAGCGTAATATTTTTACGTAAATCTGCTTTTTCCGATTTCTTTACTTCCATAATGGCTGTATTTAAGAGGCTAAAAATAACCAAATCTTTGTGCTAATAAAAGATTTATGCTGTTTTCTGTTTGTTAAAAAATTTATCTATAATTAATAGCATAAACATTGCAATAATAATGCCAGCAATATTAGCCAGCACATCCATAAAATCCATAGTTCTATTCACTGCGATATATTCTTGTCCAAATTCAACAAGAACACCCACCAAAAAAGAGAAAACTGCGGCTCCTATAGCGATAGTACGCGACCAATTATTAAGAATGGTGCTTACTCTAATAGAAGTGAAGCTTTGTTTACTCAAGTAACGCGTGTAAAAATAGAAGTACCATACTAGTGTCATAATTAAATACGCAACAGCGTGGTATATTTTATCTACATGATGAACATTTACTGGTGGCGCAGGATTTTTTATTAATGATGCTATTATGATAGCAGCAGTGTATAATGGCGCTAACCAGTAAATAAGTCTTTGCATTACCCTACAAGCTCTTTATAAGCGTCAGCACTAAGCAAACCTTCAATTTGAGAAGCATCTGTAAACTTCATTTTAATCATCCATCCAGCTCCATAAGGATCTGAATTTACTAATTCAGGCTCATCTTCTAACTTTTCATTAAAATCTGTGATCTCACCAGTTAGTGGAAGAAATAAATCAGAAACCGTTTTAACTGCTTCTACCGTTCCAAAAACTTCTTCTTGATCAAGGGTCTCATCTATTGTTTCTACTTCTACGTAAACGATATCTCCTAACTCACTTTGAGCAAAATCTGTGATACCTATTGTAGCAACGTCTCCGTCTATTTTGATCCACTCGTGATCTTTAGTGTATTTTAATTCTGATGGGATATTCATTGTGTATATTTTAGAAAGCGTAAATTTAAGATAACTCTATCTATTAACTCAGACGCTAAAAGATTTATTTATTATTAATCGATCTTTTGTTTTTATAAATCAAATTAAATACTGGAAAATTCTAGGGGGATTTGGAAATACGTTGCTTCCATCCCTGACCATAATCAATCCAATTTCCTGAAATTTTAATTACCAAATGTATACCTCAACGTAAATCCGCTACGTATAGTAGTTTGTGGAAAGGCTGTAGAAATGGCAAATTCTGAGAACGTGTGATCGTAATAAAAAATCGCCGTAAAAGCGGTGCTTAAATTATAGTCTGCTGTAAACTTAAGACCATAAATAGTCTGTCCAGCCGTTGCCTGACTATTATCCAAGTCTAGATATCTTACAATAGTGACATTATCTCTAACCGAACCATCTAACCTCAAGTTCAAATCACTCTTGATAACGGTACTTCTACCTCCTACTTTAGTTTTAAACCTCAAGTCTTTGATACGGTAACCCAGTCCTAGTATCAACTCATTACCATTAATCTCTGTAAGCAAATTGTTATCAAAACTCAAAGAAATAGCTCGATCTCTTCTCAATTCGGCAGCGACAGAAATTGAATTCTTCATCTCAAAATCTAATTTGATAAGGGGACTGAACTGCTCTGCAAGATTGATATTGAAGTATAGGTTTCTAGATTTAAAATCGCCGTTTTGATTCAATGCATTAGTTCCTACTTGATCTTGGTAAGTAAGCGCTCCATTACCTTCTGCATAATCCAAATTGGTCTGGAACTGGTTGATTGTAAAACTAGAGCGGTAACCGTGGTTGATGGAAAACCTCCGGAATCTCTTCTTGAACCACTTTAAATTCATCAAACCGGTGTACTTCACTGTCCAGTTAGGTAATGGAATATCACTAAAAGCATTAGAATCCTGCTTACCAACATCCCTACCTTCATAAGCAGCTAAAAAGGCCGGCAATAATACTTGCTGACTATTTCTAGAAAAACCTTGTGGATAACCATCTGTATCTCTTGTAAAAGCATTTGTTCCATAAAACTCAGTCGCCAGTCGATCAGCAACGGCTAGTCTATTGCTTCTAAATGTATCAAAAGTAGGTGAATTGTCTATAGTGCTACTTTGAAAGGCCGTACCTATCATTAAATTGGTAATATTAAAGTTACCAAAGTTGTTAGGGGTAAGCGATTGATAGGTTAAGTCGTCTTCGTCTATTCGGAAATTTTCTGAATAAGTTTCTTGAAAGGCACGATTTCCTAAAATATCAATAGAAAGATCTTTTAATAAATCTACATTAAAATTAAAATCAAGTTGACGTGTCTCTACCTCACTATATTGTTGGTTAAAATCTTGATATAGCGTTAACCAGCCGCGTCTTGCAGCAAGATCTCGCACTTCAGCCTGACTGCCGAAAACAAAACCCGAGGTAGGTTTTAAAGTACCTATAAAACCTATATCTGGAGTGTAACCTGGTAGGAAAATACCATTTGTTTCTTGGTAGTTAATTTGTGCTCTTTTTACCGAAGTCACTACGCCTATCAACGTATTATATGCTTGATTACCGAAGTTCTTTTTAGGAACTTTTGGTTGATCAGCCTTTTTTTCTTCGGTTTGAGGCGGTGGTGTTCTAGTTCTCGTTCTAGACTTATTTCTAGATCTGGTCGCATTGTTTGCGGCAAAGCCAAATTTCTTTTTTTCTAAACCAACATACTTGTAAAGTTTGTCTAAGTCTAGCGTACCATTAATACGGTGCGTATTGGCATTTTGTATGGAATTTCCTAAATCTGGAATGTCGTCCAACTGCGCAAATTGTTGCTGGTTACGAGTCCAGTTGAAGTTAGAGGTGTAGGTGTAGTTCGCTTTCGCGAAAGCAAGAAAAGGAAACTTATCAAAAGGCAGCTTATAAGTAAGTTGCAATTGTTGGGAGTGCGAGTTGGGAATTCCCTCGTCAAAAAAGTCTGTCCATAAGGTATAAGTCTCATCAATCGTACTGTCCTCATTTACATAGCTACGTATCAAACGGTCGTTATTTGCAGAGAGATTTACCTGTAATGATTTCGTGAGATCCCAATTAATAGCATATTGGTGATTCATGGTAAAGTTACGGTTGGTCAAGGGTGCCAGCGTAATATTCTGAGCGTCTGGGAGACCATCTCCATTTAAATCTACTGGGTTTGTGTCCAACTGTAAATCACGGAATTTTTGAGTATTGTACTGTCGCAATACATTTAACCCTGCTGAGAAATTATTAGGTAGCGGATTAAAGTTAAGGTCTTTTACAAATTTTAAATAGGAATTATCAAACCATTTAACATTCTTAAATGGTTCTAAATCAGCTTTAGGAAAAGCATAATTATAAGTTCCACCTACATTTACAGACTGGTCTTGAAACTTCTCTACCTCAAAATTACGTTGGTCGGTCTGATTATAAGAGCCTGAAAAGGTGAAGTTCTCTATATCATAAGGCATGGGTGTTGCATCGCCAGTTCGTTCTTTACGCACCCCTATTAAGTTAACGCTTTGTCTTCTAGTATAATCTTCAGACTGTTCTCTTATAGCATCGCGCTCTGCATCACTAATGGCGTTATCAAGTCTTGTTTCTAACTCTATATCTTCAAACTGAGGATCAAATTGTGGTGTAATCGTTTCTTCTCCTATGCTATAAGAAAAGGGTAAGGAAACGCCCCATTTTTCTGGAAGTAGTTTACCCAGACTTACATTAGTGGTGACATCATATTGGGTGAGATTCTCACGACTTCTCTCTTGTGGCCCTTGCTCAATAGCTCCAAAACCTATCGTACTTCTTCTTCCCGTAGCGCTTACACTGGCAAAATCTGCAATGTTTGCATCCATATTCATCACCGCAGCATAACCCCCTTGATTTTTCAATCCTGACAGTCGCATTTCATTGAACCATACTTCACCACAAATAGAACTGTTAGTAGCATTACGCACACCTATCATCATGGCGCGTATATCACCGAAATTAGGGTTCCCCTTGATACCATATTTTTGTTGATTTTCTTCTCCAGCACTACTAGGATCAAGATCTACCTGATCAAAGAAATTAAGATCACTAATATTCAAACCGTTGTCTCCTAAAACTCGAGCTTTAATTTCTTGAAGTAAAGCAAGATCTATATCAAAATTATTTGCTAGAGGCCAGATTTCTTCTCGCACATCTGTACCAAATGCCGTTGGTTTTAATGGGAGTCGAATTTCATAAAAGTTTTGAGTATAATCAACACCGATTCTAACAAATGCTTCTAGTTCGTCATCTCCAGCAGACATCTCATTGACTAAAGACTCTGCGTGTACAAACATCTGAAGTGCCTCATACTGACGCATATCTATTCTAATGTTCTTAAAAACTCCACGCGCATCACCAGCTTCTAAATCACAAACCCTAAGAGCAAGGGATTGTTCATTCTGGCGTATGTTTTGATTTTGAGTTCTCAGCTCCTCCCTTTCTACTCCCGGAGGCAATCTATATGGAATAGGTGTACGAGCTTCATTGTTCTCAATATTTACCCCTTCTACTTCAAAAACGGTAGGATCATCTGATGCGATTGGATCTGTCTCGTCCAATGAATCTGTAAATCTTCTATAATCTCCACGTACTAGATCTAAAGAACCAAATCTTAAAAACGTATCTACTTCAAAGTCTGTAAGGTACATTCTCATAAAACGTATGGCTCTAAAGTCTGCAATACCGCCTATTTCCTCTCGATTGGGATCACTTAATGGCACTCTAAATTGCACCCATCTTGTACTGATCTGGTTCCCATTAGGTAGTGTGGACTGAACTGTTTTTGTGTCAAAAATATACTCGCTATTTGTCACGTCCATTCCCGGATAGATGTCGATATCATACTCGTAATAGCTATCAATAGTATTCATCGTATTATCCCGGTTGATATCCTCTACATCGGGTAAGGTGGTAGAACCGCGATTATCTTGAGTAACGGCTGTCGGTGAATTACCTTCTGTACCATTGTAGTTCTTATAGCGCATAGGGATATCTCCACTTGCTGCTACAAAAAACTCATAATTATCACCCGCTGGATCTAGAGGCCCAAAAGCTGGAAAATCTGTTAATTCTTCATTATCGCTGTACCCATCAAGACCTATATCTTGATTATTACGCTCGGCTCCTTGCGTATCAAACGCGTAAACTAAAGACTGATTTACTGGAACTTTTCCGTAAGCTGTATTTGTAGTAAGTAAGGTACCACCATCATTAGGTAGTCCATTTTCAAATTGCTTCCTATTATCTTTTAAAATATCTTCAGAAATGCTTCCTAAGTTAATGGATATGGTTCCTCCATCATTGGTGCTGTCATATGGAAATGGATCCATAATCCAGAATTGCATATACTCCACATTGGTCTGTTCAAAGTCTGTACTGGAAAACTGGCGCATAATTCCACCCCAATTATCTTGTGGGTTGGGAAGTATGTTTGTCCCAGCCGCCTGCGGATTATAATTGTACTGACCACGTTCATTAGGGTAATAAGCCATGTCCAGGGTGTTGATGACTTGCTGTTGTCCTTGTTGTAAATCTACATTAGGAAAAATTTCATCTACAAACACTCTTCTTGTTCGGTAATCAGAAACATCTTGATCTGTAATTCCAGCTGGTCGCTGGTTTCCATAAAATATAGGATCGATAGTATACCAAGCCATCTTAGCACGACTAAAGTTATAAGCCAGTTGATTTGCTGTACTACCTACCCCTTCAAAAGCTTTAGGCACACTAGCAAGTGACCAAGAGAATGGTGTCAAAATATCAATAGAGGTTTGTGAACCTTCAAAATCATCTACATATGCGGCCGCTTGACCCCCAAAATTATCACCAGCAGGAGATCCAGGAAATAAATATGCAAACTCTCCTCTTACTGATAAACTTGAGGCGACATCTGTATCTACATTAGGGAGTTTATTTGCCAGTCTGGTTAGAAAAGGAACTTCTGTATTGTACAAGAAGTTGACACCCATAATGGTATTATTGATAGGCTCAAATCCGTAGGTAGATTTTTGAGTAATCGGTCGTTCTTTTAAGTTTAAGAAGGTCCCTCCTAATATGAAATCCTCACTAAATTTATGTTCTACATTGATACCCGTAAAACGTTTGGTTTGCTGGTTAAAAACAGAATTGTTTTCTGTAGAGACTTGGATGGGTGTATTGGAATTTAACAATGCCTGATCGAGAATAATCACTCTACCTAATTGATAATCCACTGTATAATCTATGCCTTCTTGAAGTGTTCTTCCACCAGCTGTTACGGTAACAGAACCTCTGGGAACATTAAAACCTCCAATAGGAATTCCTTCCTGCCCAGTTGCTTTGTATTCTCCTTTTATTAAGTATTTATTTTTATCAGCACTTTGCAAAGCTTGCGCTTTTGTGGTGCGGTACATATCTCTGTACACATACTGCGCTTGGTTAGCGTTATAAGTAGTAGGATCATTATAATCTTCTGGCCCGGCACCGGGCGTATTATCTAATTTTCTAAACAGATGACTACCAAAAGGCTCGACCGTAGTAAAAATAATGCGCCCATTTTGGGGGTCTATGGTGAGTCCAGGAACAAAATCAAAGAACCCATCTCCAGCAGGTTGTGGATCTTGCTGTTGATTTAATCTATCGAGGTTAAAAACCCGTATCAAGGTGGTTTGATCCACATCGGCTGGTAAAGCGACTGCTGGATTAGTCATGGTACCTTCTGCTGCAGTG
Source organism: Nonlabens sp. Ci31 (assembly GCF_012974865.1). Lineage (NCBI taxonomy): Bacteria > Pseudomonadati > Bacteroidota > Flavobacteriia > Flavobacteriales > Flavobacteriaceae > Nonlabens > Nonlabens sp. Ci31. The sequence goes on from NZ_CP043633.1 coordinate 761,640, forward strand.
ATGTAATTGAGCTCTGGCGGGTATTGATAAAAGATATTTAGTTTAAAATCTTCTTGGGTCAATTGAAAACCACCTAGATTATAAATATTTTTCATCATCAAGTCCCAAATAGGCTCGCTAACGTTAGTTAGGTTACTCTTCAATAATTTCACAACCAAACTTTGATTGTTTACTGGCGGCTGGTTAGGATTGGGGTTTGCGACTACGTCTGTTGCGATGATACCGTCGTTTGCAAATTCTCCTACTTGATACACCTTTCCTCCTACGGTATATTGAAAAGATACCGCAAGAACTTCATCATTATTCAATCGCTGCCTTAGGGAAATATACCCCAGTTGAGTGTTTAACGTATATTCCTGAGGCGTTAATTTACGAGCGTTTTCTAAAGTGACATAATCAAAACCTTCATTCACGTTTGCTCCTCCAAAACCTGCTTGTACCGTAGCTATATCTCGAATTTGAGAATTTAAAATCGTTTGCGCTCCACCGTTAATTCCTTCAGGGTTAAAGTCGTTGTTTGCATTATCTGGGAAATTTCCAGCTGGCACATTTAAAAATCCACTAGGTGTTGTGTCTAGTCCTACGTTAGCAGGGTCCGATTCTCCTATATCTTGAATGGCCACTAAGTTACGTACATCTTGAGTTCTGTTACCTCTGTTGGTAATCCATACTTCGGCACGTGTGATCTGTATATTATTATTGATAAACGGATAATTCTGTAAAGAACTATCGTAATTATCTCTAAAGTAATGCGATAAGAAATAGTGTCTATTCTCATCGTAATCTAGGGAGAAAAAATCAAAATCATTTACGGTCGCTCCACCTGCAGCTTGTACGGTTCTAGATTCTGATTGTTGTTCAGAAAATACGGCAGTAATGCTGGTTTTACCGAATTGCAATTCTGTTTTGATACCAAACAAACTTTGTGCACCACGTATCAATTGAGAATTAAGTGGCATCGCGACATTACCTACTTCTATACTCTGAAGAATATCATCTTCAGTAGGGGTATAATCTAGCTTGATTTGATTTTGAAAATTAAAGGTGCTTTGTGTATCGTAGTTGGCATTTACCTGCAAACGTGTTCCTACCTTACCTACCAGACTTAAATTAATTCTTTGATTGAAATCAAAAGTAAGATTCTGTCGATTACGAGGCGAGAAACTTGGGTTATCAGAACGGTTGAATAACAAACCTAAATCTACTTCTACAGATCCTTGGGGGTCGATATCTATTTCTGAGCCTCCAAAAATAGAAGCAAAAAGATCAGAATTCACATAGAAGTTGGGAAGTAAATCTTTTTGTTTAGCTTTATCTTCTTCATTTCTACCAGCTATTGCAGCCGCTTTTTCTCTGAAGTAATCCTTCATTTGTTGCTTAAGTACGCGATCTAAATACTGCTCACGAGTAAGAATAAATGGGAAATCAATGTTATAACCATTAAAAGAACTGGAGTACACGTAACGATCAAGATTTGCATCATAGGTGTACAATGTGGTTATACTAGGTGGATCTGGCAATTTTAAGGAACCTAATTGGACCCCTGTTTTAATAGAGTCTTGAGGAGTTTCTGGTGGCTCTTGCGCTTTCGCGAAAGCGAAAACAAACAAAGACAAAAGAAATACAAAAGTCCTCAGATTATTATTACAATATCTCAAATCTTATAATTGTTTAAGTGCTTGTTTTATAAGTTGTTCTGTAGTGGCATCTGGCTGAGTAGAGAGAATTGTATCCACCACTTTCTGAGCTTGTTTGCGCATATATCCTAAGGTTTCTAGAGCAGATAACGCTTCTTCTCTTCCAGTATTGCTTGAAACCATTGTTAATTGTGGATTATCGAGCACTTGCAATATTTTATCTTTCAAATCTAAAATGACACGTTGTGCCCCTTTTGCACCTATTCCTTTGACGCTCTGTATGGTTCTTACATCTCCAGAGGCAATTGCCTGCGCAATTTGGTTGGGATCTAAGCTCGATAGCATGGTCCGAGCAGTATTTGCTCCAATACCAGAAACGGATAGTAATAATTTAAAAACCTCTCGCTCCGTTTTTTCAGCAAAACCAAAAAGACGGTGTGCATCTTCTCGGACTAATTGATAGGTAAATAATTTGACAGCCTCCCCCTCAGGAATTAAAGAATAGGTATGTAAAGAGATTTCCACCAAATACCCTACACCAGCGCAATCAATGACAACATCTGTCATATTTTTTTCCACCAATTTTCCTTGCAGTTGTGCGATCATTATTTAACAAATTTTAAGATGCCAAATGTAAGAAAATATAAACGACCAAATGTCAAGACAATAAAGGCTTTTATTGCTTTTTACTCGCGTGTTTTTCTTTTTGCTGCGCATCGATTACGGCAACTGCAGCCATATTTACAATTTCATCTACACTTGCTCCTAACTGCAGGATATGAACCGGCTTTTGCATTCCCATCATGATAGGACCTATCGAGTCTATCCCGTTCAATTCCTTGAGCATTTTGTAAGTACTGTTAGCACTTTCTAAGTTGGGGAATATCAGCGTGTTTACTTTTTTGCCAGCGAGCTTAGAAAAAGGGAATTTACTTTGTAATAACTCTGGATTTAAAGCAAAATCTGTTTGCAACTCTCCATCCACTACTAAATCAGGATAATACTTGTGTAAATATTTAACGGCATCAGTAACCTTTGTCGCATGAGGATGCGAGGAAGAGCCGAAGTTAGCATAAGAAGTCATCGCAATTACAGGAGAAATCCCAAACATAGCTGCAGTGCGACCCGTCATTTGAGCAATTTTAGCCAGTTCTAATGCGTCTGGATTGATGTTAATAGAGGTATCTGACACAAATAACGGCCCTCGTGAAGTTATCATCAGGTTAGTCGTTGCAATTTTATCTACTCCAGGCGCTTTACCTATTATTTCCATCATAGGTCGTACAGAGATAGGGTAAGATTGTGCCACGCCTGTAATCAACGCATCTGCATCTCCTAATTTCACCATCATAGCGGCAAAATAATTACGCTGCCTTAATGTTTTTCCTGCGTCAAATTGTGTGGTTCCTTTTCTATGTCTGAGTTTCCAGAATTCATCAGCATATCGATCTCGACGCGCTTTTTCTTCATCAGATTTAGGATCGATGATCATACAAGGTTGATCAAAGCCTAGGTCTTCCATCAATTCTTCTATCATATCGCGACGACCTAATAAAATAGGAATCCCTATACCTTCTTCCATTACAATTTGCGCTGCCTTAAGTACATCGATGTTATCTGCTTCGGCAAATACAATTCTCTTAGGGTTGGTTCTTGCGCGATTCAATAACAAACGCACCAGTTTATTATCTGACCCCATGCGACTAAGCAACTGCTCTTCGTACTTTTCCCAGTCTGTAATAGGTTCTTTTGCCACACCACTTTCCATAGCTGCTCTTGCTACGGCTGGAGGAATAGTTGAGATCAATCTAGGATCAAATGGCTTTGGAATAATATAGTCTTTCCCAAAGGCTAGCTTTAATTCCCCATAAGCAATATTTACTTGCTCAGGAACGGGTTCTTTGGCTAATTGCGCGATGGCGTAGGTGGCCGCCAACTTCATTTCTTCATTAATTTTAGTAGCTCGAACATCCATCGCACCTCTAAAAATAAATGGAAAACCCAAAACATTGTTCACTTGATTAGGATGGTCACTTCTCCCAGTTGCCATAATGATATCTTCTCGAGAAGCCATCGCGGTATGGTAATCTATTTCTGGAGTAGGATTTGCCATGGCAAAAACAATAGGAGATTCATTCATGGATTTCAACATAGCTCCATCCACAATATTACCTGCCGAAAGTCCTAAGAATACATCCGTCCCTTTAAAGGCTTCCCGTAAATTCATCTTTGGCTTATCTGTAGCAAACTGCATCTGTTCTGGACCTAAATCAGTTCGATCTTTGGTGATCAATCCGTCGATATCAAACATCATGATATTTTCTTTCCTTGCCCCTAATTTTACATAAAGACTCGTACAAGAAATCGCTGCACTACCAGCACCAGAAATAAGGATCTTTACCTCTTCTATTTTCTTATTTGCTATTTCTAGCGCGTTTAATAAAGCAGCACTAGAGATGATAGCTGTTCCATGCTGGTCATCGTGCATTACTGGAATATCCAGCTCTTCTTTGAGCCTTCTTTCTATTTCAAAAGCTTCCGGAGCTTTGATGTCTTCCAGATTAATCCCTCCAAAAGTAGGAGCGATATTTTTTACTGTTTGTATGAACTGTTCCACATCTTTGGTATCTACCTCAATGTCAAAACAATCTAAATCTGCAAAAATCTTAAAGAGCAATCCTTTTCCTTCCATCACAGGTTTAGAAGCCTCAGGACCTATATCGCCCAGTCCTAGAACCGCTGTACCGTTAGAAATTACAGCTACCAGATTTCCTTTGGCAGTATATTTATAAACATTTGATTTATCTTTTGCAATCTCTAAACAAGGTGCGGCTACACCAGGGCTGTAGGCAAGCGCAAGATCTCTCTGACTGCTGTGTTTCTTTGTAGGAACTACTTTTATCTTTCCGGGAGTAGGCTTTGCATGATATACCAAGGCCTCTCTTCTTTTGCTTTCTTCACTCATAAATCCACTTGAATTTTAGTAAAAACAAAGGTAATGCTATTGTGGCTTTAAGTATTTGTGAACTTGATAATATTGCAACTGGATTTTGGATTTTGGGATGCTGTTTTCGCACTGAGCTACCTAAGGATAAACTCCTATTTTAAAAATAAATTAGAAAGTAAAACTACCACCAATCTTTATAAAGCGTCTGGTTTCTTTTTAAAAACCAAATCCGCATTTCTAGGCCTCAACGTAATCAATGGATGGTAATCGATATCCTCATGTACTGGTGTAATTTCAAAGCGTTCCAACATTCTAGCGATGACCAAAATCATTTCAAAAACCGCAAAATTATTCCCAACGCACATGCGAGGCCCGGCACCAAAAGGAAAATAAAAATCTCTATACGCCTTTGCCTTATCTGGTGCAAAACGATCTGGATGGAAAGTCTCTGGCTCCTCCCAAAGATCTTTTCTGCGGTGCATTTCATAAAAGGATATCAACCAGATACTGCCCTTTTTTATCTCTACGTCTTCACAACTATCTGCTTCTAAGGCAACACGATCAGTCACGTATGCAGGAGGATACATCCTTAGGGTTTCATCCACACATTGTTTGATATACGGCATGGCCATCAAGCCAGTCATCAGATCTTCATTTTCTAGATGACCAATTTCCTTACTCGCTTTAACAATTGTTTCTGGATGCTGAGCTAGCAACTGTGCGGCAAAACTCAGTGCATTTGCGGTAGTTTCATGACCTGCAATAAACAATACCAAAATCTCATCGACCAACTGGTCGTCTTCCATGTAGGAGCCATCTTCATAGGTACTGTGCAATAACATATCGAGAAGATCTCCAGGTTCTCTATCGCTAGACCTGCGGTTATTAATGATGTTTCTAAGAATATCTCGAGCTTCTTCAATAAGCTCTAAAGAATAGGGTATGCTATTCTCTCCCGAAAGCCATTCCCGATCAAAATACCATTTCATCCATGGAATCCTCAGTTCTTTAATGAGCATTTTTTGAGCTTTCTCAGTAATGAACTGGAGTCTTGATATTTTACCTTCGAGATCATCGATATCACCCAAATCAAATAAACTACGTGCCACAACTTTAAAAGCTAAATCATTGAAGACGTCATAAACGTCAATTGCTTCGTCTGTTTTGATTTTATTAAATTCTTCCTGGATCACTTCATCCATAGTTCTCATCAGAGACGAAATGGATTTTTTATAAAAGGCTGGCTGGATCAATTTGCGATTAGCACGCCATTTTTCTCCATTCTCGGTGAGTAAACCGTGACCTATGTACTTCCCAAGATCTTCCGTTTGTAAAGTAGATTTATTGAAATTCTTTTGGTTTTTTTGAAGTATGTGCTGTGTGATTTTTTCGTCACAGGTAAAATGAATCATTAATCCTGGCTTGGGACTTATTTTAAACGTATTGCCATACTTTTTAAAATTCTCTCTATGAAATGGCAACGGATCCTTATAAATCTGTCGTGATTTTGAAAGGAAAGTAAGCGCTGGAATCTGTTCTATTTTTCTCATGATTGACTAAATAAACCACCTGTATTGTTTGCTTTCACTCTCCCCAAGTGCTTATAGGCATGTTCAGTTACCTCGCGACCTCTAGGAGTTCTAATAATAAAACCTTGTTGTATTAAGAAGGGTTCGTATACTTCTTCAATAGTCTCTGCACTTTCAGACACCGCAGTTGACAGGGTGGTAATGCCTACAGGGCCGCCTTTAAATTTATCTATAATAGTGGTGAGAATTTTATTATCCATCTCGTCAAGACCATGCGCATCTACGTTTAATGCCTCCAGCGCATATTTAGCTATGGCCATGTCTATAGTACCATTACCTTTTATTTGAGCAAAATCTCTCACACGCCTCAATAATGCATTTGCAATACGTGGAGTCCCACGACTGCGACCAGCGATCTCTATAGCTGCATTGTGCACTATAGGAACGTTCAATATCTCGGCACTTCTTATTACGATAGTAGAAAGTATTTCAGTGTTGTAGTATTGCAATCTAGAAGCAATACCAAAACGCGCTCTCATAGGAGCAGTGAGCAATCCAGATCTCGTGGTAGCGCCGATTAACGTAAACGGAGCCAAGTTGATTTGTACTGTTCGAGCATTGGGACCGGTCTCAATCATGATATCGATCTTATAATCCTCCATCGCACTGTACAAGTATTCCTCAACTATAGGACTTAATCTATGGATCTCATCTATAAAAAGAACATCGCGTTCGTCTAGGTTAGTAAGCAATCCGGCGAGATCTCCTGGTTTATCTAATACGGGACCAGACGTAACCTTTATTCCCACACCTAGTTCATTAGCTAGAATATGCGCCAAGGTCGTTTTCCCTAGACCAGGAGGTCCATGAAAGAGCGTGTGGTCTAATGCTTCTTCTCGACCATTAGCGGCGGCAACAAAGATCTTTAAATTTTCTAATACTTGATCTTGCCCCGCAAAATCGTCAAAAGACAATGGCCTTAAGGCTCTATCTAAGTCGTTTTCCTCATTGGAAAAATGGTCACCACTAGGATCAATATTTTCATTCATATCTCAAAGATACTACTCCATATTCAGTGAGTTGTATTATTTCTGTAATAAGTATGAGCCTATTGTGATATATGAATTATAATCCCTGTTTCACTTTCCCGCCATACATGCCAGCAGGTAGGAAAGCGAAATACTAAAAAGATGTAGTACATTTAATAAGACCTTGTGAAGGTCAGACACTTTAGAAGTGTATCTTAAAATAAAAAATGAAACCAAGAGAAAAAACACCTCATTTAGAATTATCCCTTATCAATGATACCAGTTGGTCCCTAAAAAAACAAGAGGCAGATAAATATACCCTAATCCTATTTTACAGAGGATATCATTGCCCAGTGTGTAGAAAGCAATTGGAAGAGGTAAAGGAAAATCTAAGCAGAATTATAGAAAGAGGAATACATGTTATTGCCATCAGTATGGATAGCGAAGAAAAATCTAAAAAAACCGGAAAAGAATGGGCTGTAGAAGAATTACCTATAGGTTATGGGCTTTCAAAAGAACAAGCCAAAGAATGGGGACTGTACTTATCCACAGGTATTAATGAAAAGGAGCCAGAACTATTTTCTGAACCAGGGATGTTTTTAATAAAAGCTGACCAAACCTTATACTTCTCTTCCGTACAGACAATGCCTTTTACAAGACCGAAGTTGGACGATGTCATTCAGGCAATTGATTATATAGAAAATAAACAATATCCTGCAAGAGGAGAGGTCTGATACACCTATTACTAATAAAACGAAAAATGCCGCTCTAGGAGCGGCATTTTTATTGAAATAATTCTTTACTATTTAGTGATTCATTTCTTCTTCACCTTCCTGCATCGGAATGTGTTGTGGAACATAATCTTGATCTGAGATAACGTATTCACCATCTTCATTTACTTTACTGTAATCATAAGGCCATCTATAAACAGTCGGTATAGGACCATCCCAGTTACCATGAATATGTTTGTCACCAGTAGTCCATTCTAAGGTATTAGAGCTCCATGGATTTGCCGGAGCTTTCTTACCGTAGAAAATAGACTTTACAAAATTGTAAACAAAGAATAACTGAGCAAAGGCAGTTGCTATAGCAAAGTACGTAATCAGTTTATTAGTGTCTGCTAAATCGTCAAAGTACGGGAAGTTAGTGTTGGTGTAGTATCGTCTTGGTAGTCCAGCCATACCTACAAAATGCATTGGAAAGAAAACTCCATAAGCACCAATTGCTGTTAACCAGAAGTGTACATAACCCAAGTTCTTGTTCATCATGCGATTAAACATTTTAGGGAACCAGTGATAAACACCTGCAAACAAACCATATAAAGCAGATATACCCATTACCAAGTGGAAGTGAGCTACTACAAAGTAGGTGTCATGTACGTTAATATCTAGTGTACTATCTCCTAAAATAATACCAGTAAGACCACCTGTGATAAAAGTAGAAACCAATCCTATAGAAAATAACATTCCAGGATTCATTTGTAAGTTACCTTTCCAGAGGGTCGTGATGTAGTTAAATGCTTTTACCGCCGAAGGAATAGCGATTAATAAAGTGGTAAAGGTAAATACCGATCCAAGGAATGGGTTCATACCTGATACAAACATGTGGTGTCCCCATACGATAGTAGATAAAAATGCAATCGCTAGTATAGAAGCGATCATTGCACGGTATCCAAAAATAGGTTTACGCGAGTTGGTTGCTATAACCTCAGATGTAATCCCTAAAGCTGGGAGCAATACAATATAGACCTCTGGGTGACCTAAGAACCAAAATAAGTGTTCAAAAAGAACTGGTGAACCACCTTGATGTGCGAGCACCTCTCCTTTTATATAAATGTCTGACAAGAAAAAGGAAGTTCCAAAACTTCTATCCATAATCAGTAATAGTGCAGCAGCTAATAATACAGGGAAAGAAACAACTCCAATGATTGCTGTTACAAAAAAGGCCCAAATCGTCAATGGAAGACGCGTCATAGACATTCCTTTAGTTCTCAAATTGATTACGGTGACAATGTAATTCAACGAACCTAATAAGGAAGATGCAATAAAAATAGCCATAGAAACCAACCATAAGGTCATCCCTAATCCAGATCCACCCATCGCTTCGGGGAGCGCGCTTAATGGAGGGTAAATAGTCCATCCAGCGGCAGCTGGACCTAACTCTACAAATAAAGAACCTATCATTATAGTTGCCGAAATAAAGAACAACCAATAGGAAACCATATTAAGGAATCCTGATGCCATATCACGTGCACCAATTTGTAAAGGAATCAAAAAGTTAGAAAATGTACCACTTAAACCTGCAGTAAGTACAAAGAAAACCATGATCGTACCATGTATAGTAACTAGTGCTAGATACATATTAGGATCCATTACCCCATCAGGAGCCCATTTACCTAATAAAGCTTGAAATACCATGTTTGGCTCACCTGGATTTGCCAATTGCATTCTCATAAGTACCGACATAGCAATACCTATAGCCCCCATAATAAGACCGGTAATAAGATATTGCTTTGCAATCATCTTATGATCTTGAGAGAAAATATATTTAGTAACAAAGGTTTCTTTGTGATGGTGATGACCATCATTTTGTCCTTGATCTGCAGTAACAGCAATAGCTTGTCCCATAATTCTAATTTTCAGCGTTAGCTAAAGTTTTTTCAAAAGTTGTTTGTGTTTCTAACCACGTATTGTAATCTTCTTCACTTTCCACTACGATTTTCATTTGCATGTTGTAGTGTGAAGCGCCACATATTTTATTACAAAGAAGATAGTATTCAAATTCATATGGATCTAAAGCCACATCACCCTCAGCTATCAATTCTTTACTTTTCTGTCGTCTTATTTCGTTAATCTTACGAACTTTTTTAGTCATAAATTCAGTCGACTTATAATCTTCAGAAGTTACCGTAGGTTTGAATTTAAATTGAGTTACCATGCCTGGTACCACATTCATTTGAGCTCTAAAGTGAGGCATGTATGCGGAGTGTAATACGTCTTGACTTCTAAACTTAAAGATCACAGGTCGATTAACAGGTAGGTGCAATTCTGTTCCTACTTGATCGTCCATACCGTCCTGATCTGTAGGGTCAATACCTAATATGTTTTGTCCTTCAATGAAACGTACGTTTGCATCACCAAGAGTATTATCTGTACCGCTATAACGAACTTTCCAACCGAATTGGTAGGCGTAAACTTCAACAACTAAAGGGTCATCGTCCATATTTGCGTCCATTATATCATTCCAAGAGAACAATCCCCAAAGAATTAAACCGGCTAACACCACTACAGGAATAGCTGTCCAAATAAACTCTAATCGGTCGTTATCAGCATAGAATAATGCTTTTTGACCTTTTCTACCGTGGTATTTGTAAGAAAACCAATGCAATAGACCTTGTGTTAAAACCTGTACGATCATGATCACTACAGTAGTAAGTAATAGCAAATCGTCGTACTCTCCACCATGCTCAGATGCAGCGTCTGGTAGAAAATAATCTTGATAACCCACAAAGCAAGCTATCATTAATACATAGAGTCCAATACCGAACATAAGCATGTATTGTCCTTGACGTTTATTATCGCCATCATTAGCGACTTCTACAGCGTCAGTATCTGGCTCTGGTGCCTTACCAAGAGATACAATTTTAGATATTTGCCAAACTGAAATGGCAAAAAGGGCTGCTATAAATATGATTAGAAATGCTGTCATTACAGATGTCTTCTATTGTTTTTAATAATGAAAATGTTTACTCTCTCCTAGAAAAGGATCCCCTTTAGGAATTAAAGGAGCTTTGGAAATCGTACGGAATATATAGAATATAAATACTCCTGCAAAAAATAAGAACGAACCTATTTCTGGGAAACCTACAAACCAAGATTCTCCCACGGTCGCTGGCATCACCATCACATATATATCTATATAATGACCGATGACAATAAATAATCCTGCGGTAACCACAAACCAATTAACACGTTTGAAATCTGAATTCATAAGTATCAATATTGGAAATAAGAAATTGATGGCCACCATACCGAAGAAAAGAATGTTATAATCTTGAATACGAGTTACAAAATAAGTAACCTCTTCCGGAATGTTGGAATACCAAATTAACATGAACTGTGAGAACCACAAGTACGTCCAAAAGATACTAAACCCAAACATAAATTTAGCCAAATCATGAATATGAGAATCATTTACAAACTCTAAATACCCCTTAGACTTCAAGAAAATAGTTACTAATGCTATGGTCGTAATAGCAGTGACAAACATACTTGAAAACACATACCATCCAAACAAAGTAGAGAACCAGTGTGGATCAAGACTCATGATCCAGTCCCATGACATGATAGATTCTGTAACCATAAAGAATACCAAGAACATAGCACTGTGTTTAAAACCTTTTTTATACCAAGATATATCGCCATCCTTTGCTTCGTCCTGTTTTAAACCGAATCTTCTAATATTCCATCGGTACAAGTTCCATCCTACAAGAAATGCCCCTGCTCTAAACAACCAGAATGGCACATTCAAATAGCCTGTTTTACTAGCCACTAGTGCGTCATAATTTTCATGTCCTACCACATCAATCCCTTCTTCCATCCATACAAAAATATGGTTGATGTGAAGACCTGAAAACAGTAAGAGGATAAACATGATAATCCCACCGGGTAATATATAACTCCCTACACCTTCCATCACTCTAAAAAGTACAGGAGACCACCCAGCTTGAGAAACTTTTTGCAAAGCAAGAAATGCTAGAGCACCTAGACCAATCATAAAAAAGAAAAAAGCTGCGATATATACCGCTGACCATGGCCTGTTTTGTAGTTGGTGATATAAATGCTCTGCGTGCTCGTCCTCATGACCACCAGCGTGAGCATCGTCTGTTGGATGTTCTTCTGAGCTATGAGCAGCTGCTTGACCTGTATCTTGATGGGCATCCTCTGCTACGCCATGTTCGTTTGAATCCGTTCCATGTCCACTGCCATGAGCAGCAGCATCGTCATCGATCATCTGTTGAACTACAGCTTGCGAACTTGGAACTGCCCAAAATCCCACCGCAGTAAACAGTGCTCCAACAACCATCAGAACGATTGCGAAAATCTTTAATTTGCTAGTTACCTTATACATATTACACTATCTTCTAGGGCTTAATGGCCTTCAGTTGTTGTTTCTATTTCTGTAGAGTGTTGATCACCTTCTTGACTATCGTCGATAATAAGATCAGAAACATTAATTTCATCATTTACTGTTACAAACTCTTGACGAGGCTGTCCTTTTAAATCTCTAGTGAGTGCATCTACGTGTTGCGCTATCTGCCATCTTTCTTCAATAGAAGTCTGAGAAGCATAAGATCCCATATAGTTGATTCCGTAATACATCACGTGATATATAGAACCTTGTGAAATCTCACGTGCATCATAACTAGGAACACCGAGAATTTTTTCAGTAGTCACTAAATGACCTTTCCCATTCCCCTTTGTCCCATGACAGATCGCACAATAAATATTATACAACTCAGCTCCAATTTCCAAATTTGCCTCTGTGTAAAGGAGTGGGTTTTTTAAGTTCGCTTTAGCGGAAGCGTAACCATCATTATTATCTTCATAATCATACGGCAACCATCCACGAGAAACAGATCCTTTCACTGGGGATTGCGCTTCCAAATTTCCTGGGAATATTTCCCCTTCTTGATAAGTTTCATAACCTACAGACTCGTACATATTCGGGAAGTATTGTACACTTCTATTTGTACCTGTTGCCACGGACTTAGAATCTCCACCACAGGAGACAATAAGCAAAGCAGCTAAAGCAAAAAAGAACGTTTTTAATAATCTATTCATTAGAGTGCTTCTTTGTCAATTAATTTTATCTCTACAGCACCAGTGTCGTAAAGAAACTTTGTAACTTCTTCTTCATCGGCTCCGTGAGTATCTATTTCCATAAGAAAATGATCGTCTGTAGTTCTTACGTCGGGATTTTCTGCTTTTTTAAATGGCCATAACCTACTTCTCATATAAAAAGTAATTACCATTAAGTGAGCTGCAAAAAATACCGTCAACTCAAACATAATAGGTACAAAAGCTGGTAAATTTTGTAAATAAGAAAAACTAGGTTTTCCTCCTATATCTTGAGGCCAGTCTTCTATCATCATGTAGTTCATCATTGCCGTAGCAACACATAAACCAACTATTCCATACAAGAAAGCGCTTATCGCTAGACGCGTGTCTGCAATTCCCATAGCTTTTTCAAGACCATGAACTGGAAAAGGTGTGAACACCTCTTCGATATGGTAATGCTTATCTCTAACCTGCTTTACTGCACTCAGCAAAACATCATCGTCAGTATATAAAGCGTGTATCATTTTTGTTGACATAATATCTTAGTTCTACTCGCCAGGATGTGCGATAGGATCTCCCGAAGAAGTCCCTTCATTAGACGTCATTTTATTTTCTCTTAATTTCTTGTACTTACTCCCACTAACTTTTAAGATCGACTTCACCTCTGCTTGTGCGATAACTGGGAAAGTTCTTGAGTACAATAAGAAAAGCACAAAGAAGAATCCTATAGTACCAATAAAGATACCTATATCTACAAAAGTTGGAGAAAACATAGTCCATGAAGATGGAAGATAATCCCTGTGTAGTGATGTAACAATAATTACAAAACGCTCAAACCACATACCTATATTTACCACAATAGAAATCGCAAAAGAAAACATGATACTGGTTCTTAATTTCTTGAACCACATGAATTGCGGAGAAATTACATTACAGGTCATCATCGACCAATAGGCCCACCAGTAAGGCCCAGTGGCTCTGTTCAAGAAAGCATACTGCTCGTATTCTACTCCAGAATACCAAGCAACAAACAACTCTGTAATATAAGCAACACCTACTATAGATCCCGTAATCATGATTACAATATTCATCAACTCAATGTGCTGTATAGTGATATAGTTTTCAAGACTCACTACTTTTCTCATAATGATGAGCAACGTGTTTACCATCGCAAATCCAGAAAAAACAGCCCCTGCAACAAAATAAGGGGGGAAAATAGTTGTATGCCAACCTGGTATTACTGAGGTTGCAAAGTCAAAAGATACAATCGTGTGAACTGAAAGTACTAATGGTGTTGCTAATCCTGCAAGCACCAAAGAAACCTCTTCAAAACGTTGCCAATCCTTTGCGCGACCAGACCAACCAAAAGAAAGAATTCCGTAAATCTTCTTATTAAATGGCGTAATTGCCCTGTCCCTGATCATTGCAAAATCAGGAAGCAAACCAGTCCACCAAAATACTAATGATACGGATAGATAAGTAGAAATTGCAAATACATCCCAAAGGAGCGGTGAGTTAAAGTTTACCCACAAAGAACCAAATTGATTTGGAATAGGCAATACCCAGTAAGCCAACCATGGACGACCCATGTGAATAATGGGAAACAAACCTGCTTGAATTACAGAAAAAATAGTCATCGCCTCTGCAGAGCGGTTGATTGCCATTCTCCATTTCTGACGAAATAATAATAGTACCGCAGAAATAAGTGTCCCTGCGTGACCTATACCTACCCACCATACGAAGTTAGTAATATCCCAAGCCCAACCTATGGTCTTGTTCAACCCCCAAACACCGATACCAGTTGAGATCGTATAAGTAATACATCCTATTCCATAAAGAAAGGCAATGAGAGCGATTGTAAAAACAATCCACCACTGCTTACTTGCCTCACCTTCTACAGGCGCTGCAATGTCTCTTGTTACATCAGAATATGTTTTATCTCCTGTAACGAGAGGTCTTCTTATGGACGCTTCATAATGAGCCATAATGTCTTGATTAGTTTTCCTAGTTAATTATATATTTCTCACTTTAACCTGATACATCACGTTAGGTTCAGTTCCCACTTCTTCTAACAGGTGATACATACGATCTTGTTGTTTTACTTGAAAGATCTCCGATTCCTTGTCGTTGATATCACCAAAGGTAATAGCTCCATTAGAACAAGCATTAGAACAGGCCGTAGCAAATTCTCCATCTTTAATCATGCGACCATCCTTCTTAGCTTCAAGAATAGTCATTTGAGTCATTTGGATACAAAGAGAACATTTCTCCATTACCCCACGACTTCTTACCGTAACATCTGGGTTGATCACCATACGACCTAAATCATTATTCATGTGGTAATCAAACTCATCATTCCCGTTGTAAAGGAACCAGTTGAAACGGCGCACTTTATAAGGACAGTTGTTAGCACAATAGCGAGTACCTACACAACGGTTATAAGCCATATGATTCTGACCTTGACGACCATGGGAAGATGCTGCTACTGGACATACTGTCTCACATGGTGCGTGATTACAATGCTGACACATTACTGGCATAAAAGACACCTCTGGATTATCTGCTGGAATCTCCAACTCTCCAAAACCTCCTAATGACCCATTGTCTCCAAATAATCCATCAAAACCATCTTTCTTATCCTCATCAGCCTCAAAACTATCAGTAGAGGAATAATACCTATCAATACGCAACCAGTGCATATCACGAGATTTTCTTACTTCTTGTTTACCCACGACTGGCACATTATTCTCTGCATGACAAGCTATCACACAGGCACCACAACCAGTACAGGAGTTTAGGTCGATAGACATATTAAAATGATGCCCTACCGATCTATCAAAACTTTCCCAAAGATCAACATCTGGAGAAGTTACTGGAGTTTCAATGTGGTTCAAAGAAACCTCAGGCATTGGATTAAAGTTATCCTTATTTCCTGTTCTATAAGTAGCCAAATCAGTTTCGCGAATTATATCGCGACCCATCATGGTATTTTGCAATTGTGTACAAGCAAACTGATGGTTACCACCAGCATCTTTAACAGTAACCGCTTGTACAGCAACACCGTTCTTATAGAAAGGATATGCATTTACACCAGTTTGCATTTCTTCTTGAATTGCAGCAGTCTGACCATAACCTAGGGCAATCCCTATCGTTCCAGCAGCCTGACCTGGTTGAATAAGAGCAGGAAACTTTCTTTCTACACCGTCTAAAGTTACTACTACCTGAGTACCATCTAGGGCACCGTTAGCAACATTCTCATTGACAACACCTACCGCCTCAGCATCTGCTTGCGAAATAGTAACGTAGTTGTCCCAAGTTGTTCTTGTGATAGGATCTGGCAATTCTTGTAACCACGGGTTGTTTGCCATGGTACCGTCACCCAGTCCTGTTTTGGTATATAAAGTAAGTTCGTATCCAGAAGATTTTTTGGCGTTTGCCAAAGCATTTAATGCGGAGGCATTACTCATTTCATTCACTGCTTCATCTTCTGTAATATTTACATCAGAAGCAGTTTTTTTATAAAAACCGTCTTGTAAGGACTGGTTCCAACTCGCTCCAGTAGAACTAGTTGTTTCTTTTAAGTAATCCTTGTAAGACTGCTCATTACCAGACCATTTTAATAAGGTCTCTTGTAATTGACGTGTCTTAAATATAGTATTTATAGTAGGCTGTGTTAAGAACACATGACCTTTTTTTATTTCTGTATCAGCCCAAGACTCTAAGAAATGCGGAGTAGTTGCAACATAATCTACTTTTGCAGCTGTTGCATTCATAGAAGAAGCAAATGATACGGTAAGAGCTACTTTATCTAAAGCTTTCGCGAAAGCGTCACTATCATCATAACTGTATAAAGGATCTACACCAGCAATAAAAATGGCACCCACTTTACCAGCGCTCATATCACTCACTAACTGATCTACTGATTTACGATTACCTTGACGAGTCATTATAGGTGCTACGGTATCACTAATAGAAGAATTTAAAGCTTCATTTATAGCAATCGTCAACTGTTGTGCTGCTTGATCTGGAATCCCACATAGAAGCACTCCATTTTTACCAGCTCTTTTTAAGCTTATAGCCGTTTGCTCAACAGATTTAGCCACTTTATCAGATAATGAAACGTTTGCTCCACCACCAACAACCTTACTATAAAGCGCAGCAAGTATATGCTTTTGCTCTGTAGGAGTAACTGGGTAACGCCTATCTGCATTTGCCCCTGAAAGAGTCAAGTTTGCCTCATATTGAATATGATGAGACATCTTACCATTCTTAGGTACCCGAGATTTTGCGTAACCTTTGTCAAATCCACCACCTTGCCAGTCACCTACAAAATCAGCACCTACAGAAACTATAGTTTCTGCATTTGTAAAATCATAATCTGCAAGAGCTCTTTTGCCGTATTTGGCTTCAAAAGCATTTAACGCACCATCTTCACTAATGGTATCATAAGTAACAACACGTACATTGCTATAGGTATCCTTTAGCTCCGATATGATTTTGGACATCGATGGACTTGCATAAGTTTGTGCAAGCACGACTAATTCTTTGCCATTTAATTGAGCTAATTGAGCCGCAACTTGTTGATCAAGTTCTTCCCAAGTAGCCTCCACTCCTTTAATCATTGGAGCTTTTAAACGGTTGTTATCATATAAAGACAACACAGACGCATGTACGCGGGCATTTGCATGACCCCTAAAAGCAGCATCTCTATTGCTTTCTATTTTAATCGGACGACCTTCACGAGTTTTAACCAAAACACTTGCATAATCGTAACCATTTGCAATGGTAGTTGCATAATAGTTAGCCATACCAGGAATAATTTGCTCCGGTTGGTTGACATAAGGTACCGAGTAGATGACAGGACCTTCACATGCTGCCAGCGATGCTGCAGCTGTTGAAAATCCCACATATTTTAAGAAGTCACGACGTGAAGTGTTTGATTCCTCCATCGCCTGATCGTTTCCTAAAAACTCGTCAGTAGGAATAGCGCTCGCAAACTCATTCTGCTCAAGATCTTTTACCATCTCGTTGCTTTCATCTAGTTGCGCAGTACTTTTCCAGTATTTTTTAGTAGTAGCCATAAATTTCTATAACTATTTTATTAGTAGTGGCATTTACCACATTCAAGTCCTCCTAAATCTGCGATAGTCAGTTGACGACCGCCACGAGCTTCAGAAAGTTCTTTGTGAATTTTTTCATAATAACCATTCCCCTGAAGATCTACGTTAGTCTCCCGGTGACAGTTGATACACCATCCCATTGTTAATGGTGAATATTGGTACATCACTTCCATTTCTTCTACAGGACCGTGACATGTTTGACAGTCTATTTTACCTACTGTTACATGTTGTGCATGATTGAAATAAGCAAGATCAGGCAAATTGTGAATACGCACCCATCTCACTGGCTGCTCTTCCCCTACAAATGCTTGTTCGTCTGTATCCCAACCGGTTGCAGCATATAACTTTTCAATTTCTTTATTATAATCTATTCCGTACTCATCCATTCCTTCTTGGTACGTAGTCTGTGCCACTTCTGCTATAGATTTATGACAGTTCATACAAACGTTAAGGGAAGGAATTCCTGAATGCTTCGATTCACGAGCGCTAGAGTGACAATACTTACACTCAATCTGGCTTGTACCAGCATGAATCCTATGAGAGTAATGAATAGGTTGCACTGGCGCATAACCTTGATCAATCCCCACGCTCATCAAAGCACCGTAACCAAAATAAGCACTAGCTAATAATAGAAATACGGCAGTAACTAAAACCAAAAATTGATTTTGTACAAAAGCTTTCCATATAGGAGTGCGCTCTTCCGTATCAACTTCAAATTCTGTCTGAATTCCATTTGCTTCAGCAAATCTATTTAATGTTTTATTTACTACGATAAGAAGAACTACCAACAATAACAATACAAGTGCAAGTGCTCCTAAAATAAGGTTGTTGGTCATTGAGTTATCTCCCGATCCAGCAACCGCTGCTCCATCTGCACCAGCAACTGCAATAGTAGGAACAGGCTTTTCGGTATCTGTGTAAGCGAGAATATTATCAATATCTACTGTTGAAAGCTGTGGAAAAGCATTCATATTAGATTGATTGTACTCGTTGTAGATAGCAATAGCTTGCGCATCTCCACTAGCTATGAATTCGGCAGAGTTTGTGATCCACTTGTACAACCACTCCTTTTCGTACTTCTGAGAAACGCCATATAAAGCAGGTCCAACTTGTTTTTTGTACAATTTGTGGCATGAGGCACAATTAGCTTTGAAGAGTTCTTCTCCCTTTGTTGCGTCAGCTCCACCGGCTGCTTCTACAGGTACCGCAGGCTCACCATCTGAGGTGGTAACGTCTTGCTGTCCGTATACACTTAAAGAATTAAGTGTTACGAAAACAAACGCCAGCAAAAACTGCCATGCGGAAAAATGTAATTTCCTATTTATCATCTTCTTTAATGAATATTACAATAACTTTGACACAATAATTACGGTATTTTACCGTATCGTAAATGCTGGTGCAAAAATAGGTCATAAAACGTTTATTTTTGCTCCTTATAAACGAAGAAAATAATTTATAATTATTCTAAATAGAATTCCTGCTTTAGCAAGATATTCTACAAAACACTTACTATGTCTATGAAGAACCCATCAACACTACTCCTAACTTTAGCCTTGTTCACAGTTGCATTTCAGGTAATTGCACAAGAATCTCAACCCGTAAACAAGCAAAGAATCGACCAGCTTATATCTACTAAAATAGCAATGGACCGCTCGGGAGATTTTAAAGATAGATTTACCATACAATTATTTTATGGAGATCGTGATAAAGCGATCACTACTAAAGAAAACTATGACGCCTTAAACCTCCCTTGGAAGGCTGAGTTAAAATGGGAATCTCCTTACCACAAGATCTGGGTTGGCACTTACCGAAGCAGATTAGAAGCAGATCGCGCCCTACTTAATATAAAGGAGGACTATAAAGACGCCTTTATTTTAAAACCTTAACAAAAACAATCGCATAAAAAAAGCGTCTTCATTCTCATGAAGACGCTTTTTTGTATAACAGACTCTTATTACTTTAAGGTCTTTTTAACTTCTACTTCTCTAAAGGATTCCATAATATCCCCTTCTTGTAACTCGTTGTAGTTCTTTATTTGTATACCACATTCATAGCCTTTTGCCACTTCTTTAACGTCGTCTTTGAAACGTTTAAGGGCAACCAGTTCACCTGTATGTATAACTACTCCGTCTCTGATAAGTCTTACACCACCGTTTCTAAATATCTTACCATCTGTTACCATACAACCTGCGATGGTACCAATTTTAGATATTTTAAAGGTTTGTCTTACTTCAGCATTACCTGTAATCTCTTCTTTAAGCTCTGGAGAAAGCATTCCTTCCATCGCATCTTTAAGATCATTGATTGCGTCATAGATAATAGAATAAGTACGTATATCTACTTCTTCTCTATCGGCAACTACTCGTGCATTCCCTTGAGGGCGTACATTAAATCCAATTATTATAGCATTAGAGGCCGTCGCAAGTAACACATCAGTTTCTGTAATAGCACCTACACCTCTGTGTATGATATTTATTTGGATTTCTTCAGTAGATAATTTCTGGAACGAATCTGTTAAAGCTTCGACAGAACCGTCAACATCACCTTTAAGAATTAGGTTCAATTCTTTAAAGTCTCCTAATGCGATACGTCGACCAATTTCATCAAGAGATAATGTTTTCTGTGTACGAACAGATTGTTCTCGTTGAAGTTGTGTACGTCTTGCAGCAATAGATTTTGCTTCACGTTCATCTTCAAACACATTGAACTTATCACCTGCTTGTGGGGCACCGTCAAGACCTAGTACGGATACTGGTGTTGCTGGTCCTGCTGCCAGAACCTCGTTTCCACGTTCATCCTGCATTGCTTTTATCTTACCATGTCTAGGACCTGCAAGAAGGTAATCTCCTACTCTTAGAGTTCCCGCTTGTACTAAAATCGTAGATACATATCCTCGACCTTTGTCTAAGAATGCTTCCACCACTGTTCCAGAGGCTGCTTTATTAGGGTTGGCTTTCAAGTCAAGTAACTCTGCTTCAAGCAACACTTTTTCAAGTAATTCTTTAACACCAGTACCTACTTTAGCAGAAATATCATGAGATTGTATTTTTCCTCCCCAATCTTCTACCAATAAGTTCATCTGAGCAAGACTTTCTTTGATCTTTTCTGGATTAGCATCTGGCTTATCAATCTTGTTGATGGCAAAAACTATAGGAACTCCCGCTGCTTGTGCATGCGAAATTGCTTCTTTAGTTTGAGGCATGATATCATCATCTGCCGCAGCGACAATAATAGCGATGTCTGTAAGTTGGGCACCACGTGCACGCATCGCCGTAAAGGCTTCGTGACCTGGTGTATCTAGAAATGCAATCTTCTGACCATTTTCTAGCTGTACTCCATAAGCACCAATGTGCTGCGTAATACCACCACTTTCTCCGGCGATTACATTTTCTTTTCTTATATAATCTAAAAGGGAAGTTTTACCGTGATCTACGTGACCCATTACAGTCACAATAGGAGCTCGTGTTACTAAATCCTCTTCACTATCCACTAACTCTGCAATGCTTTCTTCAATGTCTGCATTTACAAACTCTACTTCAAAACCAAATTCGTCAGCTACGATAGACATCGTTTCTGCATCTAGCCTTTGATTCATGGTCACCATCATTCCAAGAGACATACACGCACCAATAACTTTGTTAACTGGTACGTCCATCATGATAGATAAGTCACTAACAGTAACAAATTCTGTTACTTGTAAGGTTTTATCCTCGGCTTGTGCTTGCTCTGCAGCATCCACCTTATCACGGTGACTATCTCTTTTATCTCTACGATAACGCGCTGCTTTCGACTTGGAAGATTTACCTTGAAGTTTTTCAAGAGTCTCTCTTACCTGCTTCTGAATTTCTTCATCAGTAGGCTCTTCTTTGACAATGTTCTTGCGAGCAGGTCCACTACTCGGCGCACCACGTCTTGGGTTACTAGGACGCTTTCCAGGAGCACCGCCTCCGCCAGGAGCACCTGGCTTCGAAATACGTTTACGTTTACCTCTATTGGTATCTGCAGCCTTCTTCTTAGGCTTTGCAAATTGTGAAAGGTCGATTTTTTCTCCAGTAACTTTAAGACCACCAAGTTTTTTATACTCTGTCTTAATTACCTCAGATTCTGGATTTTCAGAAACTATTTTAACAGCAGCTTCATTAGGAGCCGTTTCTTTTGGAGCAGCTTCTTTTGGAGCAGCTTCTTTTGACGCCACTTTAGCTATAGTTTCTTCTGACTTTTTAACTTCTTTTACCGGTTCAGCGGCCTTTGGAGTTTCTTTTTCCGTCTTCTTAGGTGCCTCTTCTTTTTTCCTAGCCTTGGGCCTAGATGATTTATTGGCACTGAGATCTATTTTACCTTTAATGGTAGTTCCTGTAGACTTAGGCCTATTAGAAACCTGATCGGTTCCTTTAGGTTGCTCCTTTTCTACTGGCTCAGGTACCTTAGAAGCTTTCTCTACTATTGCAGTAGTTTCTTTAACAGGTTCTACGGTTTTCTCAGGTTGTTCTGTAGTTTTCTCTGCTTTTTTACCAGCATTGAGATCTACTTTACCCACCTGTTTAGGACCATCAAGAGAAGCCTTAGCTTTTATAATCTCTTGTCTTTTCTGTTTATCCTCAAGTTCTTTTTCTCGCTGCATTCGCAATTCTTCTTGTTCCTTGCGACGTTCAGCACCTACTTCCTTTGAGGCGACTTTTTTGCTTTTATCAGTTTGAAACTCATCAGCAAGCGCTTGATAGACGCTGCCGTCTATTTTTGTGGTAGGGCGGGCCTCTATCTCTATTCCTTTGGAATTAAGATGCTCCACAGCACGGTCTAAAGAGATATTAAATTCTCTTAGAACTTTGTTGAGTCTCATGTTTTTTACTTCAGCCATAAAATGGTTCAGGATTGACTTTAATTTCTAATCTAATCTTCAAATTCTGCTCTCAGGATTCTAACCACGTCTAATACGGTTTCCTCCTCGAGATCTGTACGTTTTATTAAGTCGGCAACGTCTTGCTCTAGGACACTTCTGGCAGTGTCCAGTCCTATCTTACTTAATTCTTCAATAACCCATCCGTCGATTACATCAGTAAACTCCGTTAATTCCACGTCTTCTTCACCGCCTTCTCTAATCACGTCTATATCATAACCAGTTAATTTACCAGCTAATCTAATATTGTGACCTCTACGACCTATGGCCTTAGAAACTTCTTCAGGGCTCAAGCGAACTTCAGCTTTTTTAGTCTCTTCGTTGATGGTAATGGAAGTTATCTTGGCAGGACTCAAAGCTCTCGCAATGTACAACTGCATATTCGTTGTGTAATTAATTACATCGATGTTTTCATTTCCTAATTCACGAACAATACCGTGAATACGAGAACCTTTAACACCTACGCAAGCTCCTACTGGATCGATACGATCATCATAACTATCTACAGCTACTTTGGCCTTCTCACCTGGTTCTCTTACTACTGCTTTTATAGAAATAACTCCGTCAAAAACTTCTGGAATTTCCTGTTCAAACAATTTCTCTAAAAACTTAGGAGATGTTCTTGAAAGAATAATATTAGGTTTGTTACCTCTTAACTCTACGCTTTCAATAATACCGCGTACATTCTCACCCTTTCTAAAGAAGTCAGATGGGATCTGTCTGTCTTTTGGCATAATGATCTCATTGCCGTCATCATCTAATAAGATAATAGCTCTGTGTCTTATGTGGTGTACTTCTGCGCTGTAAAGCTCTCCCTCTAATTCTTTAAAATGTTTAAAGATATTGGTATTGTCGTGTTCATGAATCTTAGCTATAAGATTCTGTCTCAATGCTAGAATAGCGCGACGACCTAGTTGTATCAACTTCACTTCTTCTGCAACGTCTTCACCTACCTCGTAATCCGGCTCAATTTTCTGAGCTTCTGTCAGTGATATTTCAGAGTTATCATCTTCCACTTCGTCATCTGCAACAACAACTCGGTTACGCCAGATCTCTAAATCTCCTTTGTCTGGATTGATAATAATATCAAAATTGTCGTCTTCACCGTACTTTCTTTTCAAAGCGGCTCTAAAAACATCTTCTAAGATCGCCATCAACGTGACACGATCTATCATTTTATCATCTTTAAACTCAGAAAAAGACTCGATCAATGCGAGATTTTCCATATTACTTTTTAATTAAATTTTATAACAACTTTTGCTTGCTTAATGTCTTCATATTTCAAAGCCCACTCTTTTTCAACAGTAACTTTCCCTTTACCTATAGGCTTAGGTTCTCGAGCCTTCCATACAATGGTTATACCCTCCTCATTTGCTAGCTTTAAAAGACCTGTTTCAGTTCTTTTTTCTCTATCCACGATTTGAATATCTCTACCCAAGTTTTTAATAAACTGTCGTGGAAAACTCAAAGGAGAGGAAGCACCGGCACTTAAAACTTCAATAGAAAAATCATATTCTTCTCTATCTAAATTATGTTCTACTGCTCTCGAAAAAAACATACAGTCTGACAGTTTAACACCATCATCTCCATCAATAATGACCTTGATCTCGTTACCAGCACCCATTTTGAAATCAATCAAAAATAAATCTGCACGCTCTTCAAACGCCTCTTTTAATAATTTTTCTACTTTTTCTTTCAACATATTTATAAAAAGAGGGGACTTTAGTCCCCTCGTGTTTGTTTAAATACTTGGCAAATATACTAATTTTTTAAGTATTTCCAAAGGCTTAAAAAACAGCATGCTAAAGTTATATTTTTTTGTACCTTTAAGTAATTCAAAACCACCATTATGAAGAAGATTATTGTACCTACAGACTTTTCAATTCAGGCAGAAAACGCATTAAGGGTTGCGGCTGATATTATACGTGAAAATAACGGAGAAATATTTTTACTTCACCAGCTGGATTTACCCTTACATTTAGCAAATAACGCAAGTTCTAACCTCCCAGAGGCCGTGTTTTTTATGAAACTTGCAAAAGAAAAGTTTGACAATCTTCTAAAAGCAGACTACTTACAGGGCATTACTATTCATGGAGATGTTGAAACTGGAGCCGCTTTTAGTGGTATCATGAACACCGTAAAACGTCATAATGCAGACCTAATTGTAATGGGAAGTCATGGGACTGAAGGAATGCGCAATCTTTTTATAGGCTCTAATGCAGAAAAAGTAGTGCGCAACTCTGAAGTTCCAGTTCTCGTTGTAAAAGACAGGAAAAAGAAATTAGATGTCAATGATTTTGTTTTCGCAACAGATTTAGACCCTAATGCTACCAGCGCTTTGAAAGAGGCAAGCGCGTTTGCAAAAAAAACAAAATGCAACCTACACCTTCTTTATGTAAATACACCTTCTTTATGTAAATACCCCTTCCAATTTTTTGAGCACCAGAGAAGCGGAGGCAAAGGTGGCCGAGTATTTAAAAAATGTCAATGTACGACCGACCGATTACACCATATATAACGACAATTCTGTAGAAGAAGGTGTTTTTAACTACACTAAGGATGTAAAAGGTGATATTATCGGAATGGCAAATCACGGTCGTAAAGGCTTGTCTCATTTTTTCAACGGCAGCGTTAGTGAAGACGTGGTGAATCACTCCAGCTTGCCTGTGATTACTTTTAGGATCAAGTAAATTTGAATGCTCCCGCTTTCGCGAAAGCGAGATAAAAACAACTCCTAATCAACGTACCTATTTTACAGCACTTATCAATAACACCGCATAAAAGAACACCTCTTAACAAGCCTGCTTTTTAAAATTTCAAAGCTTTTATGATCCTATTTAAATAAAACAGCAACTTTGACACCGTATAAAGAACGCATTTTATGGGTGCCAACCGAGCACAAAAGCCACGGAGGTTTAGCATACGGGCAACTGTAAAAACAAATGATTCTCTCTCTGTTTGTCATACTTTCTTGACGTATAATCTTAAAAACTATACTTGATGAACGAGTCAAACATTTCTATACATTATACCGATAAAGAAAATATAAGAGTGGTTTTGTCCTACTTAATATTTAATGTGGACAGCATTAATAAAAAGTATGGAGCGCTATCCACCTTTTTTAATGATTTTGAACTTTACGGAGAAACAAATGGCCGGCTTTATATTCTCTCTGAGATGGTGAAGCCACACATGCATTAAGCTGCATTAATTAATAATCGCATGCGATGGACCGGATTGAAAGAAAATGACGATTATGTATTAGGCTATGAACATTTAATTTATGGGGTGAATGATACTGTTTCTTCCTTACTGTATAAGGAGATCCCTGAATTGAAAGCCATAGAATGGCTCGGAAGTATCATTACTCCTAAAAGAAATTATATCTGGTTCCACAGAGTTGCAGATAAAAGGAAAGATCCTCTTCTTACTTTTAGAGAAAATCGACTAGAAGGAATGCCTCCTATAAAACACTATCAAAAATTACTTATAAAGCATTTAGAACACCGCAAGACGAAGCAACAGAATGATCACCCCAAAGTGGACGAGGTAGATGAGTACTATGTGTTTTTCAAAACTAAAAAACACCAAGGTAGAAACGGTATTTGTAGAGCAACTCTGGACCGGTACAGCATGGTTATTATTGATCGCAGCGTTTAAAATTTCATTCCCAACATTTAATATTTTGGAAGAATCACCATAGTGTGTGGTATAAATTCAGCATGCCTTTATGGTAAAGTGACATCAGGATAAAATTTCAAGAAATGTTCCCCAACTGCGCTTATCAAAGCGATGCCGAATCCATTAGGTAATAAGTATACAGAGTAGTGACGTGTAACCTTCTTTATTTTCCCTTTTGATAGGGGAAGACAAGAAGGTAGGTATATGTATTTTGCTTGTAATAAAATAGTTGAGAACTTTAATTGATATCCTTACTTGGTCCAACTGAGCTCCTTTTAGTTTTACAATAAAGCAATATTCAAAGACGCGTCAGACAAATTAGCGACCGTACCATCAGAAAACATGTACAATCGGAGTAAATCTCCTTCGTTAAAATAAGCGAGTCTTGTATACAGCATGGTCCATCTCTGAGCACCACTTGGATTAGTCTGCCAAATACCATCAGGGATATCTGCATTTGTAGTGCCCACTGCTTGAAAAACATTTCGGGAAGCACTATTGTCCACCAATCTGATACTGGATTTTATAATATAAGTGCCGCTAATAGGAACTCTATAAGTGTTGTTGCTCGCGGTCCAAGTTCCACCACCTAAATTTCTGGTAATATTGGGTAATGGAACCGTATTGAAACCATTTTGTGCAACTGTTGCACTAGTAACGGATCCACTTCCAGATCCTAAAGAGGCTGTAAAAACAACGGCTGTCTTAGCTACATTCTGCCAAAGACTTCCATCAAAATAATAATAGCCTGTCGTTGTAATATTAACAGTTTTTCCTGCTGGTGTTCCGGTAACTGCTGCAGTTACATATACAAAAGCACCGGTTTGTGCCACTGTATATTTAGCATCCTTACCTTTTATTTGGTCCCCAGTTAATCTAGGAGCAATAATACCCTCAGCGGTAGTCGCATCGGTATTTTCGGCAGTAATATCTAAGGTAGTTTGTGGGCTAGCTGTATTTACTCCTACTTGGGAAAAAGCTGCTGTTCCAATCATACAGGCAAGACTGAACATTATTAAATTCTTCAAAATATAGGTGGTAGTTTAAAGGTTTTGTAAAGGATATTTTATTGTGCAAATTTAAGTTATATTAATAGATAAATTAAATTTTAACCGACTCTTGTTTTTGATATTTAAGCATTTGGCCTTCATTTATCAACAAGGATGATAGAGCTGGAACCCTGTTATTTTTCCATTTTCAATACTAATTTGAAATTTGCTATCACTGAATTCATTCGGCCAAATACGAAAGATTTTAGAGTTATATTTTTTATGTTTTTCTTCCTAAATCTTATAGGAGCTCGGGAATGCCTTTTACAATTCTGACAGTGTTGTGAATTTGTCAATCATTATTTGAGGTGTTTTTATTAACGTATTCACTTTTCGTTATTCTATCTCTCCTATTTCTAAAATTCCATCAACAGAATGAATTTTTATTCCGTCCCATTACTACAAGATTACCTTGACGCCATTCCATTCAGTAGATAAAGCTCCAGCATCTATACCTGGTTGAGATATCGAGTTCGGTTTTCCAAAAGTTGTTATTAAATCACTCTCCGTGGATTTAATATCACTTCCGTTAATAGATATTTCATGGTAGCCTACCATATTTGGAGTTTGGCCACTAGACCAAAGGCCAATTATTAAAAATAATAATATGATTTTCCTGCTATTGTAATCGTTTAAACCTCATCACAAAGGATGTGAATAATGAAAACAGGAGTGCAGTAAGTATAAATGCCATCATAGATATTACTACCGATTGCTCTTCAAAAATTAGAACACTAACTAAAATGGAAACCCCACTAATCAGTCCTGCTAGAAATCTATTAAATAGCTTGTGTTCAAATGTTGTATTGCATTGTTCACATTTCATATTTTCATAGCCCATCCAAAAGGATTTTAATAACTTGAAGTAATTGAATCTAGTATGGTCATTATCGCATTTCATAACATCTAATGTTTTTATATTATATAACCGTTTGTTTGGGCTGTCTTTTAATACATTTATACTGTTGCTAACGGGTTTCCTTTATTTATTTTTATAAACTGAAGCTTTTTATATATGGTAAAATGGTCGCTGTCTGCGTTGTTCATAATCCAAAAAAACGTCTCCGTATATGAAACATAGCATTTAAATAGAAGCTAACTTTTGAATTATACACGAGCCGTGCGCCACTGCGGATTTCTTATTACCTGCCGTCAGGCAGGTCTTTTTTTCTCCAAAAGCCAAATCTTAAAATGTAGCGACCTCGTAAAAGCGTTTTTACCATTGGTCTAAGTGACAATTGCCCTATTATTTTTATACTTTGCTTTAGGGCGTTTTTTCTTCCTAATTTGATTCTATTCCCGAATTTCTTCTCTTATTGGCAGTACGTCTTTTGGAATGTCCGTAAGTGAATTTACAGAAATATATTCAGTTTCAAATGTTCCTTCGTAGCCGAATAAGTTCCCCCAAGTTTTATTACTTACTACAACCGATATTTTAAATTTTTGCTCTTTATCGTCATACCACTCACAAACATTTGCTTCCCCTGAAAACAGCATTGGAAATTTAAAGCCTAAAAAACCTTCATAAAATCGCTGTTCTCCTGAGCGAAGTTTTATTCCACCGTTTTCTGCAACTGTCATTTCAATATCGACTGCAAGATGCTGATGCGTTCCCAAGTAGTCCACAATTCGTTTTCTTTGCTCGCTATAAATCATCGTTGCATCAAACCTCCTTTCACGTTTGGGGAATTGATACTTACGAACCCAAGTAACGGTTTCTCTTCCAAACTTGTCTTTGTATGCAAAATTCTCAATAGTAAAAGGAATGTCTTTTCCTTTTTGTGGAAACATTATGTTTCTCCAAGTCCCGATGTATAGAAATGGTAGTGTATAGGGTTTTCCGTACCATACGTTTTGCATAAGTCCTTTTCCAATTGAGGCAATTTTATCATTGCTGTCAAACCCAAAACGCTTTTGAATTTGAGGGTGAAGTTTTTGAAAGTTAGAACCTAGAACCTGCTGATATATTGAACTCATTTCTTTGGATTAGTTATACAATTAGACGCCTTTGGCAAAAATCTGAAATTCAGTAATGCAATTATTGAAAGGGTAATCATTGAAATATTTAATGAGAATGGATTAAAGGGAAGTGTAAAAATCATCACACTGCTAGAAACTGCTCCCATAGCAAGAAGTAGCAAACCAAAAATATTCAGATAGTGAATTGATTTCTTGTGAATAAAAATTAATATAAATCCGAAAATGATTTCAACTATTCCAATCAATGTCAGAATAGTTTTTTCGTAACCACTAAACAGTTCTAATTGCCTTAAAATTTCTAATTCTCCTGTGTCAGTGAAAAGCAATTTTGGAATTAGTCCTTGATAAATCCATACAATACCAAGAGAAATATTTACTAACAAAACCGATAATTGTGCTTTGATGGCTTGTTTTGGGTGACATCCTTTTTCTATCCAATTTTTAAGGCAATCAAAACTCCAAGCGGTTGCCCAAATCATTAATGGTCTGAAAATGATTTTGTCAATTATTTCGCCTAAAAGTCCCCAACGGGTTTCGTAATCATAACCTGTAAAGAATTTAATTCCGTCCGTTTCAGGCACATATTTCCAATATCCTGAACCTTGTTTTATTATTGAAATGTTGTTGTCAGATGAAAACTTTAAAACAGAGGTACTGTCACCATTGTCTTTGGTTTTAGTTGCAACACTTTCTCCAATACCATTTACATTAATGCCAAAACCAATTTTTGTGGCTCGGTCGGGTCATCTTTTGATACATATGTTATTTCGGAAAACCGTAAATCCCATTGTTGATGAAGGGAAGGTTCTTGTGTTTTTGTCCACAAGGTGTTTAAGTCACTTTTTATTTTGGTTTCAATATATAATGGTCGTCTTTTCAAATTACAGTGTCGTTTTTTTTAAATGCCCTATAACGTCTCGTATATAAAATGTAGCGTATAAATAAATGCTAACTTTTCGGATGATACACAAGCCGATCGCCACGGCGCATTTCTTATTATTTTGTTTTTGGCAATTAGTCAAATTTAAAAATTTGGCAGACTCGCAAACATACCTTAACTTCTATTATTCAACTAATTAGCTATAAGCCACATACGTTGTTCTACACCGTTTTTATTCCGCAGCCTTCATATATATATATATTTACAGTTTGATTCGTTTTGAACTATCATTATCTGATTGGTTAATTCTATTATAACGTCAGTTGTATATCCTGTATTGGAATTTTCAGCAATCGTTTCTCGCTTATATTGAATTTCATTATCATTTTTTATCTTCCAGGTTCCTCTATAAATATTTTCAGGATCTATTCGAAGTGATTCGTGAAATGTATAATCGTTATTAATTTGGATATCAGACATTATGATACTTACGGTCATAGGTTTACTTACAACCTCCGTTCTGAATTCATTACCTAAAGTATCAACAGCCTTAACAAAAACCCATTTGCCAATGAGCAGCTCTTTTGAACTTGGTAAATTAATTTCATTTCTAATTCGGTCAAGTTTATTCTCTCGTCCAAAAGTTACAAATCCAATTAAGGTTAATATAATTACGAATGTTTTTTTCAAATGGTGTAGTACGTTGTTGTATGTGGTTTGTTGCGTGTTTAAGAACCTAATTTAGCAAATACAAACCAAATAGAAAATCTGCGAGGATTTTCGTAAGTAGGCGAGAACTAGCCATTAATTATACACAGCTGTAAGCTGGCTTTTTTTTATTCAGATCCGATTGAATTCAGTAATTCAAATTCCAATTGTCCTTTTTTATTTAATTTGTATTTATAAATTGCTCTTCCTTGAACGTGTCCATCATCAAAGTCTGCTATTAACCATTCTTTGCTTAAAAGTTGAATATTTCCGAAAGTCATTGTTCCGCCCAAAACTGCTTGTAAAGGAATCAATTCAGTTTTTTCACGAAGATTTTTTTCGATAAATTCCGCTGGTTTGGTAATTCCGCTTTCAATAAATTTTTCTCCGTCATATGCCGCATCGAACCAATAATTTGATTCAGGTTTCTTTTCAGTCCATATTTTGTTTAAAGAATCATTCTTAATTTTTAAACTATCAACTTTGGCAAGTAAATTTTCAGTTCGATTCATTTCCGTGCAACCAAAAATACAAAATGATGTTAAAATCATTACTGTCAGTTTTTTCATTTTTCAGCTTGCTTACAACTAGTTATATCAACTCAAATATAATAGATATCCCTTAAAAATCTCCGGATAAACGCATGTTTGATGATACTTTACCAGTTTTAAGGATGCTTTATACAGCAGCTTCCCCTATCCCCCACTGCAAATTAAAAAGGTATTCTTTATTCTTAGACGTACTTTCCTAAGTAAAAAAAGGCACTGTCAGGGGTTTTAATAGCATACCAACTTGTAATGTTCGTACACAAGTTGGTACTATCGTAAAACAAAAAACCCTTAACTCGCTATTATATAGCTTGTTAAGGGTTTGTATCAGTTGTCCCACTAGGACTCGAACCTAGAATGACGATACCAAAAACCGGAGTGTTACCATTACACCATGGGACAAAATCGGTCGCAAATTTATAACAATTCTCAATTTCAGCAAATAAAAATCGTATAAATTTATAAGGAGTCTTTTTTTAGCCAAAAATCCAGCTCTCATCAGCCCTAAAACCATAAGCAACCTGAACCTTTTTATGAAATCACGGCTCCATCACATACGCTAACCCCCTATTTTGCGTTTATAAAAGTGATCATGGCAAGCTAGGGTGAAGGAAAAACACCTGCCACAACCTATTCTTTAAACGAAGCAGAATAAAAAAAAGCAGTGTTTTAATCCAATAAATTCAGATCATACCTCGTATTATATGTATAGTAAGGTCATAAAATCTTATTTTCGCCAGAGTTAATCACAACTATGAAATTCAACTACGCACAATTAAATAAAATCATAGGCTGGGCTGTCTTTGCCATAGCATTATTCGTTTTTTGGAGTACGGTAGAGCCTACAGTGAGTTACTGGGATGCCGGTGAATACATCGCTACCTCTTCCAAACTAGAAGTAGGACACCCACCAGGAGCTCCACTTTACCAAATGATGGGTGCTGTTTTTTCCATATTTGCGTTGGAAGCTACAGATATTGCCTATACCGTTAACCTTCTAGCCGTATTCTCTAGTGCGTTTACGATTCTATTCATGTTTTGGTCGCTCACCCTTTTGTTAAAAAGACATATTTTAAAGGATAAAGCAAATGATATCATGGTTTTAGGAGCTGCGGCAGTAGGCGCTCTTGCCTTTGCAGTAACGGACAGCTTTTGGTACAACGCAGTAGAAGCAGAAGTCTATGCGCCAGCTGCCCTGTTGATGAGTGTCCTGTTTTACATAGGCTTGTTGTGGGAACGCGACATGTTATTACCACGTGGCGACCGCTGGCTTATTCTTATTTCTTTTGTCGTAGGACTTTCTTTCGGGATTCACTTTATGGGGATTCTTACCATTCCTGCTATAGGATTGCTTTGGTACTTTAAGCATTATAAGAAAATCACCCTTTTCAACTTTATCGTGGCAAATGTTGCCGTTATTGCCGTATTGCTTTTTGTTTTTAAATTATTGCTTCCCTACACCCTCAGTATTTTTGGTTATTTAGAAGTGTTTTTTGTCAACGATATCGGTCTTCCTTTTAACTCAGGAACCATTATCGCCCTATTACTTATTATTGGATTATTTGCTTTTTTAATCTCGCTTTCGCGAAAGCGTAACAAACCACTCCTCAACACCATCACGCTGTGCATCATGTTTGTTTTAGTAGGATTTTCTTCGTGGACCATGTTGCCTATAAGAGCAAACGCAGGAACACCTATCAACGAGAATGCCCCTAACGATGCGCGTGCCCTACTGGCTTATTACAATAGGGAGCAGTACCCATCCCCTGGGTTATTTTACGGTGAGTCCTTTACAGATATGTATGCTGGATACAATCCTGATGATCCCGACACAGAAGATAACGAGGCCTTTAAAGATGAAAAGCCGAAGTATGAAAAAGATTACACTTTGGGTAAATACGTTATCGTTAATAATTATAAAGATGCAATACCTAATACCAACGACCGTCATAAAGGATTTTTCCCTCGCATGACAGACCCTTCCCGAGCCACTAACTATATAGAATTTATGGGTGGTCTGGAGTATACGGTAAAAGAACAATATAAAAACAACCAAGAACTCTTGTCGGTGCTCGATGATTATGAGCGCAGGTTGCAACGCGGTACTATAGATATAAAAGAATATATAGATGTCCTGGTTTCCTTACGTGATGCTGTAGATATAGATAAACCTAGTTTTGTAAATGACATGAAGTACATGGCTAACTACCAGATCAGTTATATGTACATGCGTTACTTTATGTGGAATTTTACAGGTAGACAAAACGATGTGCAAGGAGAATGGGATTCCTATGACGGCAACTGGCTCAGCGGTATAGGTTTTATTGATGAATGGAGACTGGGAACACAAGACGAACTAAGTGATGACATGCTGAATAATAAAAGCCGCAATACCTACTTCTTCTTACCGCTTATTTTAGGAATCTTAGGAGCTGTTTTTCACGCACGTAAAGATTTGAAATCTTTTTATGTGACTTTAGCCTTGTTTCTTTTTACCGGGCTGGCCATCATCGTATACCTCAACCAGGCAATGTTTCAAGTAAGAGAACGAGATTATGCATATGTAGGATCCTTTTTAGTATTTAGCATGTGGATAGGAATGGGTGTTTATGCGATTTATGAAATGCTGTGCGATGTCATGAAATCAAGACTCGCACAGGTACTTTCCTTAACGGCTTGTTTTGCCGCTGCACCCCTACTTATGGGATATCAAAACTGGGACGATCACGATAGATCTGACAAATACACCGCTCTCGCTAGTGCCAAAAAATACCTGGACAGCTGCTTGCCTAATGCCTTGATCTTTACCATAGGAGATAACGACACTTTCCCATTGTGGTATGCACAAGAAGTGGAAGGTTACCGCACTGATGTGCGTGTCGTGTGTACCTCCCTATTAAGTACCGACTGGTACATGGACGATATGAAAAAGAAAGCTTGGGATAGTGAACCTGTTCCTTCTACGCTTACCCATAGCAAATACAAGTTTGGAACCCGCGATGCCTTGTACTATGCAGACAAAGAACGCATACAGCAGCGCATGCGAGACTTGACTCAAGATGCTACCTATATGTTTCCTGACACCATGAAGTTAGATGAATGGATGGAATGGGTAGCCAGTGATAAAAAAGTCACACAGGAGCAAATGCGTAATGAACACTTTGAGCATACCTTCCCTACAAGATCTATTACCATACCTGTTAATAAAGAAGCAGTTCTTAGAAATGGTGTCGTACTACAAAAGGATGCTGATAGAATTGTAGATGAAATAGTCATCAATATAAAGGACGACGTGATCTATAAAAACAGAATGTTCATGCTGGACATTATCAATGCTAACAACTGGGAACGCCCTATTTATTTCTCTGGTGGCGCCTTCGGTGATGAGGATTATATATGGATGAAGGAGTATTTACAACTCGATGGTTGTGCCTACCGATTGATCCCTATAAAATATACTCCAGAAGATGGGCGTGATCCATTTGATATGGGAAGAATAGATCCTGATTATGCCTATCAAGTGATTAAAAATTGGGAATGGGGTAATAGTGGCTCAGCAACTATTTATCACGATGTAGAAACCAGACGCAACAGTGTGGGCTACCGAAGTAATATTGCACGAGCATCTGAAGCTTTAGCAAAAGACGGTCAATTTAAAAAGGCTGAAGAACTTTTAGATCTGGGAATGGAACACATGCCTTTAGAATATTATGGGAACTACTCCATGCTAGAACCATTTGTGTCTGGCTATTATGAATTGGACAGAAAAGACAAAGCAAGAGACTTATTGAACAAGATCATTTTAAAATACCAAGATGAATTGGATCACTACAACGCTTTAACACTCGCTGAGCAAGAAGTTAATTACTCGCGTATACAACAAGCAGTTGTTAGATACAACTCTATCACTGAAGTACCTGTTTTCTATAATGATCAAAAAATGATCGATAAGCATGTAGCTACCTATAACGAATACTTTAAACCTTTCATCAGGTATTTAAATGATGCCTATTACATCAGTAAAAACGGCGAAAACATAGAAGGCGTCTTTCCCGATTCTGCTGCAGCAACAGAGTTGAGAGACCTACTTGATAATGCGGTTGATAATGTCACAACGGTAAGAGAAGATATTCCTACAGATACGGTTGAATAAAGATGGGGTGGTATCCAGATTGTGTTCCAGATTGGTTTTCTAACCTTTTTCCTAGTTACCACTGGCATGGCGATCGGGAACATAAAAATGTCTACCTTACTTTTGATGATGGCCCCACTCCAGAGGCAACGGACTTTGTCTTGAGCCAACTTGCAAAACACCAGTTTCAGGCGACGTTTTTCTGTATAGGAGATCAAGTAGCTAAAAACCCTGAAATCTATGATCGGATACAAGAAAAAGGTCATCGTGTGGGAAATCATACCTTCCATCATTTAAACGCTTGGACCGCTCGTAAAGACGCATACCTCAACAATGTGGAGTATTGTTCTCAACTGGTTAACTCCAGCCTGTTTAGACCACCTTATGGCCGCATAACTGATAAAGTTGCTACAGGCTTAAAAGAAAAAGGTTATCAGATCATTCTTTGGGATGTTCTTTCAGGAGATTTTGATCCCAGTAGAACTTCAGACTCTTGTTTAAAGGCTCTTAAAAAGAATACTCGTAACGGCAGTGTTATTGTCTTTCATGATAGTGAAAAGTGTTTGAAACAGCTGGAAGAGATCTTACCCACGTACTTAGAATTCCTAAAAGAATATGGATGGACCAGTAGGGTTATCTCTGGATCTTAGCTTCGCATCAAATAGATAAGCGCCTATGCGATCAAAGCGTTTTATATAATGGGGGTCGGTCCTGCTTATGGAGTCCTACAGCACAGCGGTTTTATGGATCTAAGTCGGCAATACTCTAATGAAATTTTTGTAGTTGATGGATCAAGGTGTTATCATCTTGTGCTCCACTTTGTCTCCACTTCATCTCTCCATTTTTATAGATAATAAATGTAGGAACCCCTTTGATTCTAAGCGCCTCTGAAAGCTCTTGATTTTTCTCAATATCAATTTTAATAACCTTGGCCTTATCACCTAGAGCAGCGGCAACATTTCGAAGCACCGCATTCATGGCAACCGTATCTTCGTTCCAGTTCGTAAAAAAGTTAAACAACACTGGAACATTTGCACTAATCAGCTCACCGAACTTTGACATAATCACAAATTAAGTATATTCAAATGTACATAAAACAATAATAGTAACCACAAGCTAATTTTAATAGACTGTTCCACTTTGTTTGTTGATGAACAACTTACAAAAAACTAAAC
The DNA here is from genome assembly GCF_012974865.1 of Nonlabens sp. Ci31. Classification (NCBI taxonomy): domain Bacteria; kingdom Pseudomonadati; phylum Bacteroidota; class Flavobacteriia; order Flavobacteriales; family Flavobacteriaceae; genus Nonlabens; species Nonlabens sp. Ci31. The sequence goes on from NZ_CP043633.1 coordinate 798,791, forward strand.
ACCATTAATAGGACCTCATCACCTACTCCCTTTATACGTGAATCAAAAACTCAAAGCTTATTTTAAAAAACCACATACCTCATCCCTAATGCCTAACTTTTCTTCAACGTAATCACCGTAATCTCGGGCCATATTCCTGCACGACCTGAGTATCCTAAAAAACCAAAACCTCTGTTCACATTTAAAAACTGATCGGCCTCTTTATAAATTCCAGCCCATTTTTTATAGACAAACCAGGCCGGGCTCAATTTGATAAAACCAGGAATCTCAATACCAAATTGCATTCCGTGTGTATGACCACTTAAGGTAAGCTGGTATTTTTTATCGTCTCCTTTGACCTGTAAATCCCAGTGTGTAGGGTCATGACTCAAAAGTATTTTAAACTCTTCATTAGTCAATCCAGTAGCTGCTTTTTGAAGGTCTCCATATTTAGGAAAGCGACCACCTCCCCAATTTTGAACCCCTACTATTTGAATAGAATCAGCGCCACGAGTGATTTTTTCATTTTCATCTAGTAATAAACGCCAGCCCATATCCTTTTGGATTTTATAAAGCTGCTGCATATTTTCTGCTTTAGCCTTTTTGGCCTCTTCTTTCAACTCTAAGGCAGTATATTTTTCAGTGTTTTTAGGTTCCCAAGAAACATAATCGCCATAATCGTGATTTCCCAAAACCGAATAAACTCCATCTTTTGCGGTAAGAGATCCGAAAAGATCTTCCCAGCCTTCCATTTCTCTCGCCTCATTATTAACCAGATCTCCGGTGAATAGGATCACATCGCCTTGTTGTTCATTGGCGAGATTTACAGCGTACTCCACTTCTTCCCTATCGTCAAAACTACCGACGTGAATATCGCTCAACTGAGTAATTTTATAACCGTCAAAAGCCTCTGGAAGATCATCAAAAGACAGCTCGTATTCCCTAACTTGATAGTCGTATTTACCACGCCATGCTCCATAAAGAATCGCACCAAAGGGTAAAGCTGCAACTGCCAGACCTATTTTTGCAATAAAAGCTCTTCTGCTGGGCAAAAAGGATTGATCTGATTCTCGCTTCTGCGAAAGCGTGCTGATCAAACCTTCTATACTTCTGTAAATATCCTCACCGAACATAAATAGAAAAAATACCAGTTTTAACAGAAAGAAGGCCAGTACCAACGTAGTGGCTATATCCCTAGAGTCCGATATTTGAGCGCGATCTGGATATAATACAAATTGTAAAATCACATTTAGAATCACCACTATAGATACCGCTAGGTAGACCCATTTCCACCAGTGGTCTCCGGATAAGGTGCGTATTAACTGAAAGGCATAAATTTCTAGAGCGATAAAAATCGCTAGTACAATAAGGAGTCTGGTCATGTTGCAAAATTAATGCGATTTTATTTTTAAAACGTTGGTATAGAGTTAAAGCCTTCATGTGAAAAACTTTACGCTTCATCACTAGCTCCGTAAACAGACTTTATACACTTCGACTGCTGTGAAAGTGATATGGCTTATCACATGTATTTAGAGTATTTCCAACACCGCATTAACCTTTCCGACCAAAATTCGCTACCGCTCTTTTTACCCACCTTTCCTTTAATAAGGAAAGGAGCTTTTTAAATTCGAGATCTAAAAGCTCCTCGCCTAAGAATAGGCGAGGTGGGATTTCGTAGAAATCTCGGAGTGGTTGAGCGATGTTTGAACTTCTCTCAAAAACTCTATTCTATCGCACAATGTTTTTTTATATCTTCTAACACATGATCCAACTCTTCAAAAATATACGTATTCTCATACCTCATTATAGTCAAGTCCATATCAATTAATTCTTGATCTCTAGCCTCATCTTTTTCTTGCTGTAGGGGTTCATCATGATAGTTCCCATCTAACTCTATGATAAGCTTATGCTGTGCGCAATAAAAATCTACAATATAGTTTTTTATAGAATGTTGACGTCTAATTTTTAGTCCATGGAATTGTTGGTTTTTCAATTCATTCCACAGAAAAGCTTCGGCAGCAGTGAGTCTCTTTCTCAATTGCTTTCTATTATTTTCTAGAGGCTTAAGGTTGTGAATGGGTTTGCGACGATTCATGATATGAAGATAGGTAAAACGGTGTAGTTTATTTCCAACACCGCATTAACCTTTCCGACCAAAATTCGCTACCGCTCTTTTTGCCCACCTTTCCTTTAATAAGGAAAGGAGCTTTTTAAATTCGAGATTTCGCAGAAATCTCGGAGTGGTTGATTCGGTATTTATCTTTGTAGAACAATCTGATTTTGATCTCATTTCCAGCACTGCATTAACCTTTCCGACCAAATTTCCGCAAGCTCCAATTTGCCCACCTTTCCTTTAATAAGGAAAGGAGCTTTTTTAAATCGGGATTTCGTAGAAATCTCGGAGTGGTTGATTCGGTATTTATCTTTGTAGAACAATCTGATTTTGATCTCATTTCCAGCACCGCATTAACCTTTCCGACCAAATTTCCGCAAGCTCCAATTTGCCCACCTTTCCTTTAATAAGGAAAGGAGCTTTTTAAATTCGAGATCTAAAAGCTCCTCGCCTAAGAATAGGCGAGGTGGGATTTCGTAGAAATCTCGGAGTGGTTGAGCGATGTTTGAACTTCTCTCAAAAACTCTATTCTATCGCACAATGTTTTTTTATATCTTCTAACACATGATCCAACTCTTCAAAAATATACGTATTCTCATACCTCATTATAGTCAAGTCCATATCAATTAATTCTTGATCTCTAGCCTCATCTTTTTCTTGCTGTAGGGGTTCATCATGATAGTTCCCATCTAACTCTATGATAAGCTTATGCTGTGCGCAATAAAAATCTACAATATAGTTTTTTATAGAATGTTGACGTCTAATTTTTAGTCCATGGAATTGTTGGTTTTTCAATTCATTCCACAGAAAAGCTTCGGCAGCAGTGAGTCTCTTTCTCAATTGCTTTCTATTATTTTCTAGAGGCTTAAGGTTGTGAATGGGTTTGCGACGATTCATGATATGAAGATAGGTAAAACGGTGTAGTTTATTTCCAACACCGCATTAACCTTTCCGACCAAAATTCGCTACCGCTCTTTTTGCCCACCTTTCCTTTAATAAGGAAAGGAGCTTTTTAAATTCGAGATTTCGTAGACATCTCAGAGTGGTTGATTCGGTATTTATCTTTGTAGAACAATCTGATTTTGGTCTCATTTCCAGCACCGCATTAACCTTTCCGACCAAATTTCCGCAAGCTCCAATTTGCCCACCTTTCCTTTAATAAGGAAAGGAGCTTTTTTAAATCGGGATTTAAAAGCTCCTCTTTTTTATACCTCTAGAAGTGGCAATAAGAACTCCAGTTGTTTTAGTTTTGCAACATATACCAAAACCTCATCACCCATACACTTTGTCAAAAAACGATCCCTACGCTGCATTGCGATTTAGAGAATTTAATATTTTCCTATGCATGCGATTTTTATTAGTGTTTGGTTGGTCCATGCAGTTTATTGTAATCGAATGGCAAGTATATTCTATCACTAAGGATCCCTGGTCTCTTGCTATTATAGGTTTGATGGAGTTTGTTCCTGCCTTTGCCATGGCTTTGTTTGCTGGTCATATTGTGGATCAACGGGAAAAGCGCAATCTTCTAGCCCTTTGTATAGGTGCTTTTTCATTGATTAGTTTGGGATTATTTTTATTGACTTGGCCAGAAGTCGTTGGCGATTGGTCTACCGATACTGTTTTATATGCTATTTATGCTTTGGTCTTTTTCGGTGGTTTTTTAAGATCATTTTTTGGCCCTATATTATTTTCATTGATTGCGCTACTCGTTCCTAAGAAAGCATATCCTAATGCGGCAACTTGGAGCAGTTCTGCTTGGCAAATCGCCTCTGTTGTTGGCCTTGCTTTTTCTGGTTTTGCGATCAGTTGGTTTGGTGTGCATTGGTCCTTGTGTATTGTTTTTAGTTTGGTGGTGCTTTCCTTTTTTACCGTTTTCCTAATTTCCAAAAAACCAATATTAAATACTAAAGTTAATGAACCCATCCTAAAAAGTTTAAAAGAAGGGTTGAGTTTTGTTTACAAAACCAAAGCCATTTTAGGCGCCTTAACGCTGGATATGGTTTCCGTGCTTTTTGGAGGCGCGGTTATTTTGCTGCCCATTTTTGCTCAGGATATATTATGTGTAGGTAGTGAAGGTTTTGGAGTGCTGCGTGCCGCTCCATCGGTAGGTGCCATACTCACCATGATTGCAACCGCTTATATCCCAATCAGCAAGAATGCAGGTATGAAATTGCTAGTGGCTATTTTTGGTTTTGGAGTCTGTATTATTGTTTTTGGCTTGTCCTCTATCTTCTGGGTTTCTGTAGTGGCTTTGTTTTTTAGCGGTGTTACTGACGGCGTTTCTATGGTCATACGGCAAACTATTCTTCAACTTAAAACACCGGATCATATGCGAGGTCGTGTGGCTTCTGTCAACTCCATGTTTGTAGGCTCTTCTAACGAGTTAGGAGCTTTTGAAAGTGGACTCACTGCAAAATTGATGGGAACGGTTACAGCAGTAGTCTTCGGAGGTACCATGACTTTGATTACCGTTGTTACCACAGCACTGGTATCTCCTACGTTTAGAAAACTGGATTTGAGAAAGGATTTTGAAGATAATGAGGATCCTGATGTAGAATAACAGTCGACTATTCTTTCTGTGATTCTTATAGTAATTCCGCTTTCGCGAAAGCGGAACACGTATCCAACATCTTTACTAAAAAATAAATTTTCTGTGTATAAAAAATGCGTTTTATATAATAGGAACTGCATTTAAGTCTGCTGAGAATTTTATCTTTAACCTCCACAAATTTTTACGATGACAAATAACGGTACAGACGATAAAAGATTATTTCTCCTAGATGCTTACGCCCTAATTTTTAGAGGTTATTACGCACTTATTAAAAACCCACGAATCAATAGCGCAGGAATGGATACCAGTGCCATTATGGGTTTTACCAATTCGTTATTTGACGTGATCAGAAGAGAAAAACCAGAATTTCTAGCCGTTGCTTTTGACAAGGGAGGCAGTCATGAACGTGTAGCGCTTTATGAAGACTATAAAGCAAATCGCGACGCGACTCCAGAGGCGATAAAAATAGCAGTTCCTTATATTCAGCGTATTTTAAAAGCCATGCATATTCCTATTGTGGTAGAAGAAGGAATTGAGGCTGATGACTTGATAGGGACACTTGCAAAACAAGCCGAAAAAGAAGGTTTCACCACTTATATGGTCACACCAGATAAAGATTATGCGCAACTGGTGTCTGAAAATATTTTTATGTACAAACCTGCACGAATGGGGAATGGTATTGAAATATGGGGGATTCCTGAGGTGCAAAAGAAGTTTGAAGTGGAGCGACCAGAGCAAGTGATCGATTACCTCGGGATGATGGGTGATGCAAGTGATAATATTCCTGGATTGCCTGGCGTAGGAGATAAAACAGCAAAGAAATTCATTGCTACTTATGGTTCTATGGAAGGTTTGCTAGCAAACGTCGATAAGCTAAAAGGCAAAATGAAGGAAAAGGTACGCGATAATGCAGAACTGGGGCTTCTTTCTAAAAAATTAGCCACCATACGACTGGATTGTCCAGTGACATTTAATGCCAAAAACTACGAGCTGGACGATCCAGATGTAGAAGCCGTTCATGAGATTTTTGACGAATTGGAATTTCGTCGCGCTAAGGAAACAATGGCAAAGATTTTTTCTAAAGAGATTGCGGCAGTGAGCTCTTCCAATTCGAGTTCAAATGCGAGTTCGAATTCTACGAGCGCGGGCGCAGGACAATTCTCCCTTTTTGATGCCCCTGGTTCAGGAACAGCCGCAGAAACCGAAACAACAGGTCGTAAAACACTTGCTACTAGCGATCATTTATACCAGCTGGTGGAAGAAGGAATGGGAACCAAGTTATTCTTGCAGTCCTTAATGAAACAATCCAGTGTTTGTTTTGATACAGAAACTACAGGCCTGGATCCGCTAGCTGCAGAACTGGTAGGAATTGCATTTTCATGGGAAAAAGGAAAGGGCTTTTACCTTCCTATTCCTGAAGATCAAGAGACAGCACAAAGCATTGTGGACCAACTAAAACCTTTTTTTGAAAGTGAGCAGATTGAAAAAATTGGTCAGAATTTAAAATATGATATTAAAGTATTGGACAAATATGGAGTGCGTGCTAAAGGACCTATGTTTGATACCATGCTGGCTCATTACCTGATCAATCCTGACATGCGTCATAACATGGATGTGCTCGCAGAAACCTATCTCAATTATACGCCACAATCTATTGTGGAGTTGATAGGAAAAAAAGGGAAAAACCAACTTTCCATGCGCGATGTGGAACTGGAAAAACAAAAAGAATACGCCGTTGAAGATGCTGATATCACCTTTCAATTAAAAGAAAACTTCACGCCAGAATTAGCTAGTGCAGGAACTGACAGCCTTTTTAAAGATATAGAAATGCCTTTACTGCATGTACTGGCCGCCATGGAAATAGAAGGAATCAACCTGGACGAAACCTTTTTAAATTCGCTTTCTGGAGCTTTAGAAACAGACATTGCCCAATTAGAAACAGCTATTTATGAAGCTGCTGGAGAAGAGTTCAACATCGGCTCTCCTAAGCAATTGGGAGTTATTCTTTTTGAAAAACTTCAACTGGTAGACAAACCTAAAAAAACCAAAACTGGTCAGTATTCCACTGCCGAAGATGTGTTGAGTTACCTGGCTAAAGATCATGCAATCATTCAAAATGTATTGGACTACAGAGGTCTGGCAAAGTTAAAATCCACTTATGTAGATGCACTACCCAGTCAGGTAAATCCTAAAACACAGCGCATTCACACCAATTATATGCAAACCGTAGCTGCAACCGGACGTTTGAGTTCTACAGATCCTAATTTACAAAACATTCCTATCCGAACGGAGCGCGGTAGACAAGTACGTAAAGCATTTGTCCCTAGAGATAAAAACTACACACTGCTCGCAGCCGACTATTCTCAGATAGAATTGAGAATCATTGCTGCTTTAAGCGAAGAAGAAAATATGATGGCTGCATTCCAAAGCGGCGAAGATATTCACGCTTCTACTGCGGCAAAAGTTTTTAATGTAGCCTTAGAAGAGGTCACCAGAGAACAACGTAGCAATGCCAAAACAGTCAACTTTGGAATTATCTATGGAGTCAGCGCTTTCGGACTGAGCAATCAAACCGATTTATCTCGTGGCGAGGCTAAAGAACTGATCGACACCTATTATGCGAGCTATCCTAAACTGCGCGCGTATATGGATGACCAAGTTAATTTTGCTCGTGAAAACGGCTATGTAGAGACCGTATTGGGAAGGCGTCGTTATTTAAAGGATATCAATAGTTCTAACGCAGTGGTGCGAGGCGCAGCCGAGCGTAATGCTGTAAACGCACCTATACAAGGAAGCGCAGCCGACATTATTAAACTTGCGATGATCAATATTTATAAAAAGTTTGAACAGATGAATTGCAAATCAAAAATGCTGCTGCAGGTGCATGATGAATTGGTTTTTGATATTCATAATGACGAACTAGAAGACATGAAAAAACTCATTCAAGAGGAGATGCAAAACGCTTATAAAATGTCGGTGCCGCTAGATGTAGAAGTGGGTATAGGACAGAATTGGTTAGAGGCGCATTAGAATGACATGAGCAATGTGGAATGTGGAATGTGGAAAAAAAGCTCCAAATCAATGAATTGATTTGGAGCTTTTTTTTGATTCATTTACTTTCCTAAAAGAAAAACATGGGCCTGCTTTATACTATATTACTGTACAACGAGCTTTCTATTTATGATGATACCACTAGAGTATACCTTAAGTATATAGATTCCCGTTTTAACAGTGCTGATATCCAATGAGTTTGTTTCCTCTGTTTCTGACACTAGTAATTGGCCTGATAAAGCAAATACATCTACTCTATCTATGGCTTGTGAAGTTTCTAAATTCACCACATCTGTGGCTGGATTAGGATAAATTTTTAGATCTGACTCGTTGGTGTTTTCTCCAGCTATACTCAAAGTATTTTGATACACACGTACATAATCGATCACCATACTGCTTTGTATAAAATTAGGATCTATAGAACCCGCTATACCGCCCATTGCTACATTCAATAAAAAATACTGGTCTTCATAAAAAGGATACGTATCTATATTCTTTACAGCAGGATTATAAATATAAAAAGGCACATCATCTATTAAAAATGTGATTTGTTGTGGCGACCAGTTCATGGAGTACACATGAAAATCATTAGCCACGTCTTGTAATGTCGTCGATTGAAAATTACGGGTGTTTCCAGAACATCCAGCACAATTGGTGTGTAATGCTGCAGATACATGGTTTAAAGCTCCCAATCCATGCTCCATAATGTCTATTTCTCCACAAAGTGGCCAGTTGGTGGTTCCATAAGTACTGTCCCAATACCCACCATCTTCGTTGATATTTTTACCTAAAGTCCATATGGCAGGCCAAGTACCATCACCAAAAGGCAATTTTGCTCTTACATCCACCCTACCATAGGTAAATGCATACTTAGAATTCAATCGAGCACTAGTAAATTGCTTGGTTTGTCCTTGATCGGTAAAGCTTTCTCTTTTTGCTACGATGTTTAAAAAACCATTCTCTACATAAGAATTATCCAGTCTGTCGGTATAATGTTGTTGCTCTCCATTGAACCAGTTACCGCCAGACGGAAGTTGTGTTTGATGAAACCATTTGGTCGCATCAATAGGATTATTAGTTCCTGTAGTATCAAACTCATCTGACCACACTAAATCTGTATAAACCACATCTATAGGATTAGGCGGCGTTGCACCATTATTGATATCATCTATTAAATAAGTTCCTGCAGCGGCTGCTCCATAATCGATAAAAATAGTTACTCTACTGTATTGTCCCGTAGAATTTGAAAAATTAAAGTTTACATCATTCCAGTTATTAGCACCACCTGCAATCTGTTGTGTCATTTCTATATCTGGCTGATTTCCATTTTCTAATTTCAATAAGACAGTGTGCGTATTAGGGTCAAAAGCATAAAACCGAAGTGTTAAAATAGGATCAGCGCTAAGATCTACCGGATTGTTAACATCTATATAAAAGCCCTGAGTAGCCTGAGTTCCATTATTAAAAAACTCACCTACATTGTTTGTGGTTTGAACAGGATCGCTTACAAAAGAAAATGAAGATCCAGAAAAACCTGTAAAGGGGTATTGATTGTTTTCAAAGTCTAGGGGAAACTGCTGCGCCTGCGCAAATTGACTGGCACAAAATAGCAGTAAGAAGAAACGTAAATAAAACATTAAATAATCTTTTTGCTAAAATACTGCTCTTTTACCTATGAATAAAATAAAATAACGCTACAAATACTATACAAAAGTATGATTTCTTTTGGATTTGTGTGATTTCATCAAGATAAGGCCATTTTTATGAGATCTATCTATAAGCCTTAATCAAGACAACGATTGGGTCAGTAAATTCAGCAATATTTAGAATAAACCCATCACTAGTAAAAGAACTCATAGCTGCTGACGTTCTTCCTTGATTGTTAGCATTCTGATCGACAAATTGAGCGGCAAAACATCTACTGGTCGACGAATAATTCCCAACTCTGTTAATACTCGCCCCGCTACCAGCCCCTGCAATAGCAATTTGCTCTATAAATGGCGATGCTGCGATAACCTTAGCATAACCAAACGTATAACTTACACTGTTGTTAGCGTCATTACCTGCCCCACTTCTTGTATAACCACCATTTAAGGTTTCTGTATTACTTATAGCTGTAAATTCAACTGTTCTAGGACTGAAGGGTATTCCAGTAATCGTTTTTGTTCCGGTAGAAAAGTCAGTCGCACTAATCAGCATTCTACCTATAAATATTTGTGGCTTATTCTCACTAACCACTAAATTCCATTGATTATTCTCCCACAAGTAAAAACCAGTTTTAGCAACTCCGGCAGTTCCTGTATTCCAAATCATGGTTCCGTCTACCAGAACTCCTCCATTTGGATTAGTGACCGGCGCAGCAGTAGTTAAACTGGTTAAAGCAATTCTAGGCAACAATACACCAGAATCAGAAGAATCTATATCTAAAGCACCTTTGGGCTCGTTAGTTTGTAGACCTACCTGAGCTTCACTGGTATTAAAAAGGAAAACAAGAAGTAAAACAGGGATGATACTTTTAAAAAACATAGGAATATTTTTGCAAACATAATAATAAGACGAGCCAAAGCAGCCTTTACTTACATATCAAGATAAGAATTCGTTGAAACAGATTTAATTCAGTTTATAAACTGGCATATACACGTAAGATCTATTAAACTTTAACAAAAGTTATAAGTATTTAATACGTAAATAAAGAAAACAACACTCAATAATGCATAGATAACTCTAAGCTATACCAAATAGCTTGTCCATTTTTACGAGGAAACAGGAAACCTATCTAAAAGCCTTAAACATAACCACAATTTGATTAGTTCTACTGTTAGCAGCGGAACCTGCAAGAAAGCGATCTACGTCTAAAGTAAATCCATCTGTATCAAAAGTGGTCAATGAGGCGCGTATCAAACCATCTTGAGAATCGCTACCACCGGAAGCAGTACCATTATCGTGTATCGGATCCCCATTGTTATTCACAAAAAAGGCAGCAATACAATGGTTTTGGGAAGCATAAGATCCTATGTTATTAATACTAGAACCATTTGAACCAAAAGAAATTACTTGCTGGCTTGTTGTGCCACCGTGGTTTGTCGCATAACCTGTCATTTGTCCACCAGCCATACGAACATCGTTACTGTTGTTACCTGCCGACCTGTAAGCACCGTCATTATAACCTTGAGCTCTATTCACCGCGATAAATTCTATGGAAGATGGCTGAAAGCCTACTCCTGTAATTATTTTAGTACCTGAAGCATCAATAAGCATTTTTCCAAAATGAACCGTCTTCTGATTGCTACTAAGTACTTGATTCCATCTACCTCCTTGCCAGAAATAATACCCAGCAGGTTGGATACCTGTTACGGCAGTGTTCCACACCATCGTTCCATCTACTAAAGCACCACCATCAGGATTGATAACAGAAGTAGCATCAGTAACTGTTAATAAATCTATTCTAGGCAACAATACACCAGAATCAGGTGCATCTATGTCTAAAGCTGCCTTAGGGGCACTTGTTTCTATACCTACTTGAGCTCCACTGATGTTAAACAGGAAAATAAGAAATAAAACAGGGATGATATTTTTAAAATTCATAAACATAGTTACAAATTTACGTCTTTGCCATTGGAAATTAAATTTTCCTTAAACTTTGACATCTTAAATCGTTAAAAACCATTTTTTTTCGTTGTATAACATTTTTTTTATGCATTTATATAATTATTATGACCCTTAGAGATGACATTTTGAATTAAAAATTAAGAAAATACATTTGAACTACCCTCTAAAAACAGAAGCATACACCCATCAGACAAATGACAAATAGCCTTTTAAAGGTATCATTTTTCGTCTTAATTATGTTCAGAAACGACTTTAATTGCAGTCGAAAACAAAACAGAAATCCTTCCTATCCAAAGCAAAAGTTCCAACATAGTTTTATGAATCTAAAACTTCCAGCAGCTTATTTAGGTCTTCTATAGTATTAAAATAAGAGAAGCTAAGTCTAATACCATCCCCCCGCAAAGAAGTAATGATGTGATGCGCCTTTAATCTGTCGTATAAATCTTGACCTCCTTTGATATTAAAAATAGAAGAATGATTTTTTCTAGAGCAAACTACAGAAGAAAGAAGACCGCGTTTTTCAAAAGCAACTTTAGCTATTTTTGACAACTCTTTTACTGGAGCTGAGACCTTATTCCAGCCCAATTCATGTACCTTTAAAATAGCTTGTTGCAAAGTTCCAAAGGCTATCATATCTTGATGCCCAGGTTCAAAACGGCTTATAAATGTCACATTAGAATTCATGACATTTCGAGCACTTCTAAAACCAATATCTTTAGGGAAAATATGTTTCTGCACTTCTTCTTTTACACATATAAAACCGTTTCCATCTCCAGCATGAAGCCATTTGTAGCAGGACGCGAGAAAGATGTCTATTCCGCTTTCGCGAAAGCGGAACTCTTCAGAACCCACATACTGAGTAGCATCTGCTATTAAAATCATATGAGGAAAGCGTTTCTTTAAATCGTTTAAGAAACTCAGATCCATTTGAATACCAGAAATATATTGCACCATCGAAAAACAGAAAAAATCAGGTCGTTCTTTTTCACAAACACTAATGATATGCTCCTCCATCTGCTCGTCAATAGCAACATAATGCGTTTGAAAACCTCTGGTCTCTACCGGCCAGTTGACAGAAGGATAATCCCCTTTTAACAGTAAGACAATAGCCTTGGGATCCATACCATTGATCAACGTATTAAAACCCGTTGAGAAATTGGGAATCACTGCAGTAAAATCTGGATCAGCATCCATAAAGTTGGCAATGCTATGACGTACCTCATCAATAAAAACATTGCGCTTATTTGTAAAAATAGAAGCGTCATCGCGCATCTTCTCATTGAGCGACCTGCGGTAATCGATAAGGTCCTGAGAGACTAAACCGTGATTTGCCGTATTGAGGTAGGTGTATTTTTTGAGAATTGGAAATTGATCTGTCATTTTATCTTGTTGCTAAGAATGTCTATGTGTATAATAGCGTAAATTTGGGTATAAAAATAACGAGAATGTTCGGTACAAAGAAAAAAAATACTCCAGGAATTGATTTAGAGCAAAAAGAAATGATCGAGAATGCACAAAAACGCATCAAACAAAAGCGCGGCCTTTTTACCCATTTTGTGGTTTTTCTATTAGGCTCGGTAGGCTTAATTATCATCGCAAACCGTCCTAACGTAGAAGAAATTACTACATTATTAGGATTACAATGGTGGATTTGGGCCATTTTTGCTTGGTTGCTACTACTCGCTTATCATGCCTTTAATGTATTTATCACCGAGAGACTTCTAGGTCCAGAATGGGAAAAAAACCAGTATGACAAACTGGTAAGAAAACAAAAGGAACGCATCACGCAACTGGAAAAGAAAGTAGAAAAAGAATATGTAGCGCCACAGGCAACTCTTGCTATAGATACGCCTACATCTCATCGTAAAGTTACCATGGTAGCTGCCGCAGGAATGAATAATGAATTGGGTAAAGACGGTACGCTGGTATGGCATCTTCCTGACGATTTTAAAAGATTCAAGTCGCTGACCACAGGACATCACATCATTATGGGACGTAAAACCTTTGAAAGTTTAAAGAAACCACTTCCCAACCGCACCCATGTTATCTTAACTAGAGATAAAAACTACAAGACCGATGGCGGTATAGTGGTTCACGATATGCAAACAGCTTTAGCAGCTGCTTCTGAAGATCAAAATCCTTTTATTATAGGTGGTGGTGAGATTTACAAACTAGGACTCGCCGTGGCTGATGAAATCGAACTGACTAAAGTTCACGGCACCTTTGACGTAGACACTTACTTCCCTGAGATAGATGAAACAAAGTGGAAGATCAAAACCTCTCTTCACCATCCAGCAGATGAGAAACACAAATACAGCTTTGATTATGAGACCTGGGTGAGGAAATAGTTTCTAGTAGGCAGGTTGATTTCTCCTTTTGCTTTGCAAAAGGAGAAATGTGAGTGGGCAGGTTTTAATAGCAGTTTACAGTTCCAATTTACATTAGTAGTGGTGTAATTAGCTGAATGTAATAAATGTTGAATTTGAAGATTTATTAGTATCCAAAAAGCTTTTGGGAATGGCATGGACATTTTTGAATTAAGCAAACAATTTACTAAAGAAGAAACTTATTCACTAGCAGATCAAATAAGAAGATCCTCTAGAAGTGTAAATCCAAATATTGCCGAAGCTTATAGAAAACGTAAGTATCCTAAGCATTTTATTAGCAAAATTACAGATGCTGATGGTGAGAATTCAGAAACTCCGTATGACTTAATTACTCACTAGCATGCAGTTATATCACATAAATCCAACATCAACCGCTATTACATAAAACTATAGCAGTCGGAAAGTTGATTAATTATATGATAAACAATCCAGGTAAATTTGGAGTCCAAATGGATTAATTCCTTGAAGGAAAGTTGATATGAAAGCTATTACTTATAAACTAAAAACTGTGACTGCAACTGAAAACTGTGACTTGAAAGAAATTATTAAAAAATTTTACTTCTAATACATTATTTTTACTTTTTAAAAAACGCAATACAAATGAAAGCATACGTTTTTCCAGGTCAAGGAGCTCAATTCACAGGAATGGGTAAAGACTTATACGATACCTATACAGAAGCAAAAGAATTGTTCCATCAAGCCGACGAGATCCTCGGATTTGAGATTTCAAAAATCATGTTTGAAGGAACTGCTGACCAATTAAGAGAAACCAAAGTAACTCAACCTGCCATTTTTATCCACTCCGTGATTCTCGCAAAAATGATGGGAGCTGATTTTGCTCCAGCAATGGTAGCTGGACATTCCTTAGGAGAATTGAGCGCACTAACAGCCGTTGGCGCTTTGACCTTTGCTGATGGTTTACAGCTAGTTTCTAAACGTGCCCTCGCTATGCAAGCCGCTTGCGAGCGACAAGCCAGTACGATGGCAGCCATCATAGGAATGGCAGATGATGTGGTTGAAAAGGTGTGTAAATCTGTAGACGGTGTCGTTGTAGCAGCTAATTACAATTGTCCTGGCCAACTTGTTATTTCTGGAGCTATTCCTGCAGTAGAAAAAGCTTGTGAGATCCTTAAAGAAAAAGGAGCCAAAAGAGCTTTACTGCTTCCTGTAGGTGGTGCATTCCACTCTCCATTAATGGAGCCGGCTAGAGAAGAATTGGCTAGTGCCATAGAAAGCACCGACTTCAAACAACCCCTATGCCCTATTTATCAAAACGTAGCTACTTTTGCGGTGCACAATACAGATGATATCAAAACCAACTTGATCTATCAGCTTACTGCTCCCGTTAAATGGACGCAATCCATCCAGCAAATGATCAAAGATGGTGCAACAGAGTTTATTGAAGTAGGCCCAGGAAAAGCATTGCAAGGATTGATTAAGAAAATTGATCGTGAAGCTGTAGTGAGTCAAGGGAGTGTTTCTTAAAGATTTTTAGAATATAGAGAATGAATTTTAGAATCGTTCTCAGCGTTTAAAAATCACTAACTACAGATTATAAAAAAGTATAGTAAGTAATAGATGTAACTAAATTACTTGCTCCAGTATATTCTATTTCAATAAAAGAGTCTGAGTGATCAGAATTTGAAATGATACTTGAATTTAAAATATCAAAAAGCAGGTAATTGATACCTTCGTCAGTAATATTCATTGAATTTTTAAATTGATTAATTAGAATATTTAAAGAATCACCGATAGAGAATTCAATGTTATCAATTGACACTAAAGATTTAGTATTTATTGTTTCAATGCGAGATAAGGAGTCTGAATAACTAAACCAAAAAGAATTTTTATTCAAAGAAAAGACTGAATAACTAGTTTCAAATATTTTATCATTTTTACAGATAGAGTTAAGACCAAACAATTGACTTAATGAGTCTTTTTGTATTTGCGCTATATCTACACCATCAATACTAAAATTTTTAATATCTGCTGATTCTTGTGAATTAGAGTAGCTACACATGAAAACTAGAATAATAAATAAAAGCTTTTTCATAAGTAGTATAATTGTTCTTGAAATATAAATTTAATTTAAAATTACCATCAGTCCTCAAACTTTTTTAAATCTCCGTATTTAAAACCAACCATAAAAAAATGCCATGCGATCAACCGCATGGCATTTTAAAATTTATATACTATAATGGATATCTACAATTCCAAAGCTTTCTTCACATCATTATCCA
Source organism: Nonlabens sp. Ci31 (assembly GCF_012974865.1). Taxonomy (NCBI): domain Bacteria; kingdom Pseudomonadati; phylum Bacteroidota; class Flavobacteriia; order Flavobacteriales; family Flavobacteriaceae; genus Nonlabens; species Nonlabens sp. Ci31. The sequence goes on from NZ_CP043633.1 coordinate 814,721, forward strand.
TCAAGATCTCGATAGGATTTTCTAGAGCTTCTTTAATGGCTACTAAGAAACCTACAGACTCTTTACCATCGATGATACGGTGATCATAAGAAACGGCCAGATACATCATAGGTCGTGCAACAATTTCACCGTCAACTACTACTGGGCGCTCAATAATATTGTGCATTCCTAAAATAGCGCTTTGAGGTGGGTTGATAATAGGCGTACTCATCATACTTCCAAAAACACCACCGTTAGTAATCGTAAACGTACCACCGGTCATTTCATCCACAGTGATATCTCCATCTCTAGCGCGTAAGGCTAACCTTTTCACTTCTTGTTCTACTCCTCTAAAAGAAAGGTTTTCTGCATTTCTAATTACGGGAACCATCAATCCTTTAGGACCAGACACCGCAATAGAAATATCTTTATAATCATACGTAAGCATTTCCTTACCGTCGATCATAGAGTTCACTGCTGGGTATAGATCCAGCGCTCTCGTTACTGCTTTAGTAAAGAACGACATGAATCCTAGAGAAACACCGTGCTTGGTTTTAAAAGCCTCTTTGTGTGCTGCACGCAAGTCAAAAATAGCTTTCATGTCCACCTCGTTAAACGTGGTTAACATCGCCGTTTCATTCTTAACCATGACCAGACGCTCCGCCACTTTTCTACGCAACATAGAAAGTTTAGTGCGCGACTCGCCACGAGATCCAGGCCCTGGAGTTCCCATAGAAGGTTTTGCATTTACCGCATCTTCCTTAGTAATACGTCCATCGCGACCGGTTCCAGATACAGACTTAGTGTCCATTCCTTTTTCATCGAGAATTTTCTTTGCAGCAGGACTTGGCGTACCGCTAGCATAAGTTTCTTTTGCTTGAGCTGGTTGTGGTGCTTTTGAATCGGCAGTTTTATCTTTTCCTGCATTATCCTTTTGCATTTCCTTAGCAACATCTCCATCGTTTCCACCTTCATCGCCGCCACCCATACTAGATGGTGCGTTGTCAACGTCTTTAGAACCGGCGTTAGGATTTGCAGCTTCCGTGTCTATAAGACAGACTACAGCTCCTACTTCTACAGCATCTCCTTCTTCAGCCATTAGGGTAATGATACCACTAGCTTCTGCTGGTAATTCAAGAGTAGCTTTATCGCTATCAACCTCAGCAATGGCTTGGTCTTTTTCAACCCAATCGCCTGTGGCAACTAGCCATTCTGCTATTTCTACTTCTGTAATCGACTCGCCTGGTGAAGGCACTTTCATTTCTAGAGCCATAATTTATTTATTGGTATTAAATACATCTTCTATTATTCTTGCCTGTCTTCTCTTAGATCTTGTGGAACTTCCTGAAGCAGGGGCTGCGTACATACTTCTTGAGCACACGCGCCATGTTCTTGTTTCTGGCATGTGTAACATCAAGTGGGAATATGCTCCCATATTTCTAGGTTCTTCTTGTGCCCAAACGACATCTTTAGAACCGTATTTTTTTATTACTTCTTGCATTTGCTCTATCGGAAGTGGGAACAATTGTTCTAGTCTCACTAAGGCAACGTCTGTTCTGTTATTTTCTTCTCTGTATTCTAAAAGATCGTAATAGAGTTTTCCTGATACAAATACTAATGTTTCCGCTTTCGCGAAAGCGTCACCATCAACATCAATAACCTCTTGAAAACTTCCTTTCTCTAGTTCAGATACCTTGCTTACTGCTTTAGGAGAACGCAACAAAGATTTGGGAGTAAACACCACCAAAGGCTTGCGGTAATTCACCAACATCTGACGACGCAACAGGTGAAATAAATTTGCTGGCGTTGTACAGTTGGCAATAAACATATTATCCTTAGCACACATCTGTAGATAACGTTCTATACGTGCACTCGAGTGCTCAGCTCCTTGACCTTCATAACCGTGTGGTAATAATTGTACCAGACCATTCTGATTCTTCCATTTATCTTCTCCAGCACTGATGTACTGATCCATAATGATTTGAGCACCGTTAGAGAAATCACCAAATTGTGCTTCCCAAATAGTCAGTGTATTAGGTCTTGCTAAGGCATAACCATATTCAAAACCTACCACTGCATACTCTGACAGATGAGAATTGTAAATATCCATATTTCCTTTTACACCATCGATATTATTGTGTAAAATGAATTCGCGCTCATTATTTTCTGACTTTACAACAGCGTGACGGTGAGAAAAAGTACCTCTTTCTATATCCTGACCACTCATACGTACATCAAATCCTTCCATCATCAAACTACCGTAGGCAAGGTGTTCTCCCATAGCCCAATCCAGTTTATCTTCATCAAACATGGTCTGACGGGATTCAATGATCTTCTTAACTTTTCTCATGAAAGACTCTGTTTCTGGGAGCTTAGAGATAGCTTTGGTAATTTTTTCTAATATACCTCGACCGACACCAGTCGCTACTTTCTTCATCATCTCTTCCTCTGTAGCCTGCTCAAAACCTTCCCATTCATCTTGCATAAATGGAGTGATCAAGGTATTCTCCATTTGTCTAGAAGTCACTAATTCCTCTTCCAGTCTGTTTTTGTATTGACTTTCTAATTCTTTAACCTTGGAGTTATTAATCACTCCTTCTTTAAGCAATCTATCCGCATAAATATCACATGGATTCTTTTGCTTAGCAATCGCTTTATATAATTGTGGTTGTGTAAAACGAGGTTCATCTCCTTCATTATGACCGTATTTTCTATAGCCTAATAAATCAATAAACACATCCCGACCGAATTCCATACGGAAATCCAGCGCAAAATTCATGGCGTGAACCACTGCCTCAGCATCATCTGCATTTACGTGAAGTACCGGTGATAAAGTTACCTTGGCAACATCTGTACAGTAAGTACTAGATCTTGCATCCAAATAGTTAGTTGTAAAACCTACTTGGTTGTTGACCACTAAGTGAATGGTTCCTGCAGTTTTATAAGCGTCTAATTGCGCCATTTGCACCACTTCATAAACGATTCCTTGACCAGCAATAGCTGCGTCACCGTGTACAACAATAGGAAGTACTTTAGAGAAATCCTCAGGAGTGTGCCTGTCTTGTTTAGCGCGTGTAATCCCTTCTACTACGGCACCTACCGCCTCTAAGTGAGAAGGGTTAGGTACTATATTTATATTGATATCGTTGCCGTTATCTGTTTTTCTTTTACTGGTATATCCTAGGTGGTACTTGACATCACCATCAAAAATATCTTGTTCGTAATCTTTACCGTCAAATTCGGAGAAAATATCCTTTACAGGCTTTCCAAAAATATTAGTCAATACATTTAAGCGACCTCGATGCGCCATTCCCAGTACAAATTGATCCACTCCTTTATCTGCAGCATTTTCTATTAATGCATCAAGTGCAGGAATCAATGATTCATTTCCTTCTAGAGAAAAACGCTTCTGACCTACATACTTGCTATGAAGAAAAGTTTCAAAAGAAACCGCTTCATTCAGCTTCTTAAGAATCTGTATTTTTTGATCCTTATTAAAGGTAGGATGGTTGTCGTTTTTATGCAGCCAGTTTTGGATCCATTTAATTTCATCTGGTTTGCGTATATACATATACTCCACACCTATACTCTCACAATACACCTTATTAAGGTGAGCGATGATATTCCTGAGGCTCGTTTTTCCTAGATCTATTAATTCTCCTGAATCAAAAGGAGTATCTAAATCTGCATCAGAAAGACCAAAGTTCACCAAGTCTAACTTAGGCTCGTAATTACGGCGTTCTCTTACTGGATTTGTTTTAGTAAACAAATGACCTCTTGACCTGTATGCGTCGATTAATTTTACAACTTGAAATTCTTTCTGTAGATTTTCTGGAACAACTGCAGAAGTTCCTGCGTGCTCTACTACGAGGTCGCCCTCGTGAGCGCTCTCCATTCCAAAATCAAAACCTTGAAAAAAGGCCCGCCATGAAGGCTCTACCTGGTCTGGATTAATTAGATATTCATCATAAAGTTGTGCGAAGTATGCAGTATGTGCTGCATTTAGAAATGAAAACTTGTCCATATATGGAAGGAAATTTATCCTTATTATCAATTGTAATTGCAAAAATAAAGAAATGTGCCGTCATGTCATAAGCTTTTGTACTTTTATAACAGTGAACTCGTTAAAACCCTTTCTATAAACCCCTATATTTTGGTTTTAAAGTTAAATATTGTCATTTGTCGCCAAAGTAACGATGCTGTAAAAGAATAAAAAACCTTTATTTAATTTTAAATGATCTATTTTTCCCTTGGAAGTAAGAAAGTTTAAGAAATTCCGAACCAATTATTAATCCATACGTTATGAAAACCTATTCCTTAAGAAACATCAGTATACTATCTGTATTTGGATTGTTTTGTTGCATTTCTTTTAGTCAGCAACTAGAAGAGTCTAAATTTTGGGACCGCGTTCTATTTGGAGGTAACATAGGGGCTAACTTTGGTAATAACTTTAGTTCGGTTCTTATTGCTCCACAAGCCATTTATCAAGTGAACAAATACATAGGTCTAGGCGTTGGTTTAAATTACAGCTATTCAGAAAGAGACCTCAATAGATTTGACGACTTTAAATCTACTATTGCAGGTGGTAGCTTAATTGCTCTTGCACAACCTATAGACTTCCTTCAAGTCAGCGCAGACTTTGAATACCTCCATGTAAACAGGAACTTTGCCGACTCTAGTTTTGATGATAATTACTGGGTTCCTGCCTTTTTCTTAGGAGCTGGTTATCAACAAGGGAATTTTGTGATAGGCGCGAGATATGATGTACTCTTTAATGAGAGACGCAGTGTTTATCAAAACGGGATTCAGCCTTTTATTAGGGTGTTGTTTTAATCGTGATTTAGATTTATAATTTTATTTTAGAATTAGATAGGTATCCTGAGGCAGCTCAGGGCGAAAACTTTATAGCAACAGGCAAGAAACAATTGTATAGACCTTGCTTATGTCACTGCCTTAACCTAAACTGAATTTTACTCCATTCCCGCATTATAAAACCGAGTATAATTCCGTTTTCAAGGTTTTTCTCCTGCACGTCTGCCAGATAATAGAGTTGTTGTAATTTAGGATCGCTTTCTTCTATCGCTTCATTTAATAAATAGGCTAGAGAATCAATAAACTCTTTGGGATTAGCATCCTCTATCGCATCAAATCCAGATCTTTCCAAATCTTTATTGACTTGGCTTTTAAACACCATAAAAACATGATGTCTATCTTCTAGTTTATCTTGTATAATGGTAAGCTTTTCAGACATAAGTGGACTTTAAAAGTTCAAATTTAAAAGTTTGTTTACACAAGTCGGCAGTTTTATGATGTATTCTTACAGTTCATTTATTCGTTTGTAGTTTTCGCACCCTTTAGGGTTGGGGAACGAAAACAGGTGGAGGGACTCAAAAGAGTCGGGTCTTGTTCAAAATGGCAACTATTAAAGTTTCTTTTACGACCCTGTTTCCGTTGGAAGGAATTGTCGGCAGGACAGCTCAAAAGGCGGTAAAGAGAGAAAATTGATCGAGAAATTAATAAAAAGATTTCCGCCTACGCGGAAATTGGTGCATGACTAAAAAAGAACTGTTTCATATAGCCGAAGATTATTTTCAACAACAAGGTTGGACCGCGTTTCCATTCCAAAAACAGACTTGGGACGCATTTATCGCTGGAAAAAACGGTTTGCTCAACGCACCTACAGGTAGTGGAAAAACCTATGCACTTTGGGTGGCGATAGTTCTACAATACATCAAATCAAATCCAGATTATAAAACAAAAAACAAAAAAGGCTTAAAAGCCATCTGGATCACGCCTTTGCGATCGCTTTCGCAAGAAATTGCGCAAACATCGCAAAAATTTGTGGACGGAATAGGATTGCCGTTTACCGTAGGAATACGATCTGGGGATACCAGCACAAAAGAACGAGCCGCGCAAAAAAAATGCATGCCAGACCTTCTAATCACCACGCCAGAGAGCTTGCATTTATTACTCGCAACTAAAGAGCATGCAAAATTATTTCAAAATTGCAACGCCATCATTATTGATGAATGGCATGAACTGTTGGGAACAAAACGAGGTGTTCAAATGGAATTGGGACTTTCCCGATTAGCGGGAATAAATAAACACTTGCGCATTTGGGGAATCAGCGCCACCATCGGCAATCTCGAGCAAGCCAGACAGGTTTTATTAGGTGTTGATTCTAACCGCTTTCGCGAAAGCGTACTCATCAAAGCAAATCTGAAAAAGAAGATAGAAGTGCGATCTATTATACCAGAAAGCATGGATAAATTCCCATGGCGGGGACATTTAGGTTTGCATTTATTAAAAGATGTGGTCAAGATTATAAATGGCAGTAGATCGACCCTGATTTTTACCAATACCAGAGCGCAATGTGAATTATGGTTTCAAGCACTGATGCACCAACATCCCGAATTTGCTGGTGAAGTCGCCATGCATCATGGTTCCATTAATAAAGAAACACGTATTTGGGTAGAGAATGCGATTAGAAACGAGTCTTTAAGAGCTTGCGTTTGTACCTCGTCACTTGATCTAGGAGTAGATTTTGCTCCTGTAGAAACCATTATTCAAATAGGCAGTCCCAAAGGTGTTGCCAGATTTTTACAACGTGCAGGAAGGTCGGGTCATCAACCTGGAGAGACTTCTGTAATTTACTTCTTGCCTACTCATGCACTAGAATTAATTGAAGCCAGCGCATTACAAAAAGCGGTGACAACTCAAGCGGTGGAAGATCGTTTGCCTTATCTGAACTGCTATGATGTACTCATTCAGCACCTGTGTACGCTAGCGGTTTCTGGCGGTTTTTATCCCAAAGAAATTTATCCCGAGGTAAAAGCAACTTTTTGTTATCAAGAATTGACTTATGAAGAATTTGACTGGTGTTTAAAATTCATCGTTTATGGAAGTTCTTCCTTAACCTCTTATGACGAGTATAAAAAGGTTTCTATAGATAAAGATGGCCGGTATTTTATAGAGGACCGCGGTATTGCGATGCGACACCGTTTGCAAATGGGGACTATAGTTACTGGAACTGACATCACGGTAAAATATGCCACTGGCGGCTATATAGGTTCTATTGAAGAATATTTTATCAGTCAGCTGTCGCGCGGCGATGTGTTTGTTTTTGCCGGTCGCACCTTAGAATTTGTACGTCTTAAAGGAATGATCGCCCAAGTACGCAACTCTTCCAAAAAAAAAGGCAAAGTAACCAGCTGGATGGGAAGCCGCATGCCGCTTAGCTCTCAATTAGGCGAGTTACTACGGGAAGAAATGCAAAACTTCCAGTCTGGTAAAAAACAAACGCCTGAAGTCAAAGCCTTAAAGGACATCATCGCAAGGCAACAGCAAGAAAGTATCGTACCTCAAAATCATGAATTTTTAATAGAGACTTTCAAAACCCGAGAAGGATACCATGCGGTATTTTATCCATTTGAAGGAAGATTGGTCCACATGGCTATGGCTGGGCTGATTGCTTACCGCATCAGTTTGTTGCAGCCCATTAGTTTTTCACTGGCCTATAATGATTACGGCTTTGAAATCTTAAGCGATCAAGAATTTGATATGCAAAATGTATTGGATAATAATTTAATCACTTCAGAAATGATATGGGAAGATCTAGAAGCAAGTGTCAATGCCACAGAGCTCGCCAAAAGAAAATTTAGAGACATCGCCGTCATCGCTGGACTTGTTTTTACGGGTTACCCCAATAAGGCCGTAAAAGTGAAACACCTGCAAAGCAGTAGCCAATTGCTTTTTGAGGTCTTTAGAGATAATGAACCAGACAATTTACTCTTCCGTCAAGCCTATACAGAAACCTACGAGCAAGAAATAGAAGAATACCGATTGCGAGAAGCTTTTGAACGTATAGAAAATCAAACTCTAGTCTGGAAGGCCTGTGAGCGACCTACTCCCTTCTCTTTCCCGATTATAACGGACCGCTTAAGAGAAAAACTGAGTAGTGAAAAACTAGCCGATCGCATTAAAAGAATGCAATTGAAATGGGAATAAAGTGGAACTTGAAAAGAAATCAAACTGTTTGGTATAGCTTTGAACGGAATGAACGTCATGAGGAATGGACAGCTTCCAGGGCAAAAACAAATCACAATGCTTGTTAAAGCAACAGCACTGCACGGATCTTGCCAAATTACTGCCACCTGGATCGACCTAAAAAGCCCATTCTCTCTAAAAACTTTTGACTATTCTCTATATGATTTGAGAAATATACCCTTTAAGGGGTATTGTGTTGATAATAAATAAATTAGATATTTAATAAATCTTAAAACCAATTTATTATGAAATCTAAATTATTATTATTTCTACTCTTAACCATTGGCGGAGTTACTACATCTCTTTCCCAAAGTGTGGATGGATACACCTTTCATGAAACAAGTAACGGAGTTTCACTTTATTACAAACAAAGTGAATATGGTGTCACTTTTAGAGCAATCAACAAAAGAGATGAATATGTTTATGTAAAGGTTTATAATGTTGTTAGTTCTTGGAGTAATGGAAAAACAAGAAGGAAAGACGTAAATATTGGTTTTGTTGGAGTGGGTAAAGCTTCAAACGGCGGAGGATTAAATACAGATGACTATAGCAAGATTAAAAAATGGAGCTTTGACAGTTGGAAATGGTCAGAAGACCCATTATAAGATAACTTTATAAAAGCAAAGCCAAACTTCTAGTTTGGCTTTGTATTTTAAATAGACATCAAAATTGAAGAATACCTATTCCTCTTCCTCTTCTTCTATATAATCTGGATATAAAAACGAGTTATAAGGAAAACGCTTTATATGGATCTCCCGTACTTTATCATAAACTTTTTTACGAAAATCTTCCATATTCTCTTTCTCAGTAGCAGAAATAAAAATGACGTTTTCGCCTAATTTTGCCATCCAAGTCTCGCGCCATTCTTCTAAAGAATAATGAGCAGAGGTACGTTCTTCCATTAAATCAGTCTCGTCATAATCTTGTGCTTGATAAGCATCGATCTTATTAAAAACCATTATGGTAGGCTTATCTACAGCGTCTATTTCTCCTAAAATCCGATTTACCGAAGCAATGTGATCTTCAAAAGACTCATGAGATATATCTACGATGTGAAGCAACAAATCAGACTCACGAACCTCATCAAGTGTAGACTTAAATGATTCTACTAGTTGAGTTGGTAATTTTCTAATAAAACCTACGGTATCTGTTAACAAGAAAGGTAAGTTTCCTATCACCACTTTTCTAACTGTAGTGTCTAATGTTGCAAAGAGTTTGTTTTCAGCAAACACCTCACTTTTAGAGACAACATTCATCAACGTACTTTTCCCTACGTTGGTATAACCTACTAAAGAGACGCGCACCAACTGACCGCGATTCCCGCGTTGAGTAGACATTTGCTTATCTATGGTAAGTAGTTTTTTCTTGAGTAATGTGATGCGATCGCGTACGATACGTCTATCGGTCTCGATTTCTGTTTCTCCAGGACCACGCATTCCTATACCCCCTTTTTGTCTCTCCAAGTGAGTCCATAAACCTACTAATCGAGGTAATAAATATTGGTATTGTGCCAGTTCTACTTGAGTTCTTGCATAACTGGTTTGAGCTCTTTGCGCAAAAATATCAAGAATCAGATAGGTTCTATCAATAATTTTTGCCTCGAGTATTTTTTCAATGTTCTTTTGCTGTGCGGGGGAAAGCTCGTCATCAAAAATGATGGTTCCTATGTTGTGCGATCGCACATATGCAGCAACTTCTTCCATTTTACCTTTACCTATAAAAGTTTTGGGATTCGGTTTTTGCATTTTTTGATGGAAACGTTTGCTAACGGTTGCACCAGCGGTATAAGCTAGAAACTCCAGCTCATCCATATATTCATTAAGCTTTTCCTCGTTTTGCTGTTGGGTAATAACACCTACAAGAATTGCTTTTTCGTATTCGTGATTTTCTAATTCTAACATAAAAATTTATAGAGTCTAACAAAGATAATTGTTTCCCTTAAAGCAACGTGGTATTTAGTAAGAGGTTGTGAAAAGGAGCAACAAGAGAAAAAAATCAAGAACGCTATGCTGCAAGATAAACAGTTGTTATAGGTAGGGGAAACCAAAAACCGCAGCACCTAAAATGCACCGCCGTTTCTAAAAACTAAAAAGAAGTTCTATTTCTTCAAAAGCTCCTGAGCCTTTTCAATAGCCTCCATAGTTCTTTCTTTAAGTTGAACTATTTCTTTTACCTCTTGTTCTAGAATCGGCAGTTTTTCTTCAAGTGCTTCTTTAGTTTCTGGAGAAGGATCGCCATAAGGGAACTTTGAAGAATAATCCTGCATCCAGGACATCATGTCTTTATCGGCTTTTTTTATATACCTAACGACACCCACTATTTTTTCTGGGTTGTATTCGGCTAATTCTCCAGATTCTGTTTTTGCTTCTATCTCACTAACCAGCTCCATCATCTCACTTCCTTTAACCATGACAATATCATGAATTTCTTCGGCTTCACTTTTCAGCCTTTCATAAGATTCTATTTGTGCTTGTAAAGCGGTTTCTTCTGGAGTAGGCTCATTTTTACAAGCCGTTAAAGAGAATAAAGCTATTGCGATGAAGTATAACGTATTTTTCATAATTCGGATTTAATGACAAAGATAATGGACAGAAAGAAATGCCTATTCATTTATCAAAGATAAGTTCCATTCTATTGTAATTAGATAGACCATTCTAAGACTTATTTTTGAGAGTCTATTTTTCATCTCTATATTTTAAAGCCTAATCCTATTGTTTCCCATTGCCTTCCATCCTATTTACCAGCATCCTCTACCTGAAGGACATCGTTTCCCGATGCTCAAATATGAATTGCTACCGCAACAATTATTGCATGAAGGTACCGCTATCCAAACGGACTTCTTTGAACCCAGTAAATCCTGTGATGATCAAGATGTTTTAAGGGTACATACGGCTGCGTACCTTCAAGAGTTAAAAGATCTTTCCCTAGATAAACGGGCGGCTAGAAAGCTGGGGTTCCCCTTAAGTGAACAACTGCTGGAACGCGAGCTACACATTGCACAAGGAACCATTGAAGGCTGTTTAAAAGCTTATGACCATCGTGTCGCTATGAATATTGCTGGTGGCACTCATCATGCCTACACCGATCACGGCGAGGCGTTTTGTTTACTCAACGATCAAGCGATTGCGGCGAGATACTTACAACATCACGGTCTTGCAGAGAAGATTCTGATAGTAGATCTGGACGTACACCAAGGAAATGGTACCGCTGAGATTTTCCAAAACGACGCTAGTGTTTTTACCTTTTCTATGCACGGCGCTGGTAATTATCCGTTTAAAAAAGAACTTTCAGATTTAGATATAGCGGTTCCTGATGGTTCAGGAGATGATGATTATCTCAGGCTACTTAAAGCCACTCTGCCCGATTTGATCGCCCAAGAAAAACCAGACTTTATTTTCTATTTGTGTGGTGTGGACGTTTTGAAAAGTGACAAGCTAGGGAAACTGAGCATGACCCTTAATGGCTGTAAAGAACGAGATCTTTTTGCTTTATCCGCTTTCGCGAAAGCGAGATCAAAAAACAACTCTTTCATACCTATTCAATGCAGTATGGGCGGCGGCTATTCTCCAGAAATAAAAACCATCATTGAAGCTCATGCCAATACGTTTAGAATGGCTCGATCTATTTTTACCTAAAAAGCTAGATTTAAAAAACAAGTTGGGTTTTTTAGTTATATCACTTCTACGACAGCCAGCCTTTAGAGTTCACGTTGCGGGCAAAAACCCATAATAACAATCCCAATAAAGGAACCAGGATAAAAAAGAACTGATCTGATCTATTCATCATATCCCACACACCAGCATTCAAATTATAAGCCGTAGAAATAAAAATCGTTAGTAACGAAATCAAGGAAAGGAGAACGGCCATTTTACGCTTAAACAGTACTGCTATAGCAGCAAAAAGAGCTGTAAGAACCGCTATTCCATAATTAAAAAGGTACCAAGAAGGTCTATTGTTATAAAATTCTAGCTGTTCTTGATTCAAAGTATCAATTAACAGCTCTGGGGCAAGTATTTCTGTAGTTAGAAAACCTAACCCGATAAGATTCCACAACAGAAAAATAATCGCAACAGTCCAGAACCATATTTGCGGTCGAGTAGAATAAGCCATAAAATAATGTTTTATAAATTAGAGATTAAAGTTACTAAAAATTGAACAAATGTCTGTTTTGATTTTAGTCCTATTCAAAATAAGTGTTGATAAAATTAGCTTGCGAAATCGTTTGAGTTCTCAAAAAAAATTAACTTGCGCGTACAAAAGCAGCCAAAACAATGAACAACCGATCTATGAAACCAGAAAGCCTAATGATGTCTCATGGTTATCAACCAGAACTTTCTGAAGGAGCTATAAAATGCCCTGTATTTTTAACTTCTACCTTTGTATTTAAAACCGCCGAAGAAGGAAAAGCCTTTTTTGAACTGGCCTATGGAAAAAGAGAGCCACTTCCCGAAGAAGAAATGGGACTGATTTACAGTCGCATCAACAATCCAAATCTGGAGATTCTTGAAAAGAGGTTACGCCTTTGGGACAATGCAGATGATTGCGCTGTATTTGAAAGTGGAATGAGTGCTATTTCTACTGTTCTTTTAGAATTTTTGAAGCCTGGAGACTTGCTATTATTTAGCTCTCCTACTTACGGTGGTACCGATCATTTTATCAATCATTTCCTGCCTAAAATAGGAGTTCATACTTTGGGCTTTACGTCTGAAATGACTGAAGACGACTTATATGAAACTATTGCAAATTCAGATCATGCAGACCGGTTGACTCATGTTCATCTAGAAACACCTGCAAACCCTACCAATGCACTTATCGATATAGAAATGGTGCGCCGCGTGGTAGACCGCTTTAAGACAGAAGAAAAAGTAACTGTTGCTGTAGATAATACTTACATGGGACCCCTATGGCAGCATCCATTAAAACACGGAGCTGACTTGGTGATGTACAGCGCTACTAAATACATAGGCGGCCACAGTGATTTGATCGCTGGAGCAGTTTTAGGAAATGCCGAATTGATGCTGCGTGTGAAAACACTTCGTACCTTTTTAGGAAATATGGCGTCACCCCACACTGGCTGGATGTTGTTGCGTAGTCTCGAAACCTTGAAAATAAGAATGGAAGCTATGCAAGCTAATGCTATTCAGGTAGCCAATTTTCTAAAGGACCACAAGAAAGTAGCTCAAATTAAATACTTAGGACTTATCCAAGAAGGGACTCGCAATTACAAGATTTACAAACAACAATGTTCTGGCCCAGGAGCAATGGTTAGTTTTTGTATTAAAGGTGGTGAAAAGGAAGCCTTTAAATTCCTCAACTCTTTAAAACTTGTAAAACTTGCCGTAAGTCTAGGTGGAACAGAAAGCCTCGCAGAGCATCCTAAGAGCATGACTCACGCGGGTGTAGACGAACAGCATTTAGAAAACATAGGAGTAACTGACGCACTGGTAAGATTATCTATAGGCGTAGAAAATTATGAAGATTTGATATGGGATGTTTCTCAAGCATTAGATCAAGTTGTTGTTGCTCAAAAAGAATTAGTATAACTCATTTAAACTTTTAACATAAAAGAAAGCCAGAAGATGAAATTATCTTCTGGCTTTTTATTGTTTATTTTTGGCACTTTATTTGCCCATGCTTAATAAATTTCAAAATGATTGATCATAAATATGTCCGCCGCAGCGGATTCTTTATATATGACAGGAAATTTAACCATAGCAATAGCTAAGGTTCTATTTTAAATTGAAATAAAAAGGAAATAGAATCTAATTTATTCAGTTGTTTTGAGATTCATTAAGTTTAATTTATGCGAACTTTGCATAAGCACCGTTACTATACTATGAAATTAAGATTACCTCTTCTATTACTGTTTATAAGTGCTGCTTTTTTAAGTAGTGCACAAGTACAAGTTGCTAGCGCAGCAACACCATTAACTGATCAGTGTAAAAGCTTATTAGGTAAGAAATTAGATTTTCTAATAGATGGAAGTTTTCAAGATGAATCTTCTTTAAAGAAAGAAATCGCGAGGTTAAAAGAATGTGGCCTAGATGATTTTGATGTGAAGTTTTTTGGCCGTATGGAATCCATGTCAGCCATGTTACGCAAGATGACCAAGGAAAAACAACTGGAGCAACTGAGGTTTGAAGATCTATTTACTGAAGTAGAGAAAATAAAAGCGACTAGTGGTTTTCAACAAGTAAAAAAAATGACCTTATTATCCGAAACCCTTGCTACTCGCAAAGGAGATATAGAAAACTGGAATCAAGACATTAAGATTTTCCAGGAATTAGGAGCTTCAAAAAATGTGATCTCACAAGTATTTGAATATTTAGAGACGCATCCAGAGAGTACAAAAACCTATCAAGAGATTTTAGAATCTTTGAAGAAGTAAAGCTGTTTTGACAACAAATTAAGTAGGCGTAGGTGAAGGTCTGAGCTAGATTCTAAATCCAAATTTTTAATAGATTGATGTAATATCATAAAGTAAATTTATGGTTTACATCAAGTGTATTTTTATCCTATTGCTGCTTTTCCTTTTTAAATCTCCTTTGGTCCTTTAATCATCTGAAGAAGGTTTCTTTTACTAGGTAAAATCTAAAAAAGGAATTCTTTTGAGCGATCATTATAAAACCTAATCAAACTTTCTAATTCCAGCTTTACATTAAATAATGCTGTTTTAATTCCTATCGATAATTATAAAGACTTAAAAATAAGCTTTATGTGTGATTCAATAGAATAGCGTCACTTAATTTTTTTACTTCTGCAAAAGTAGTTTTGTGCAATTTCATATTTGGACTACTCATGTAATTAAATTCGGTGAGCAATTCTTCTACCAGCTCTTTTGCTTCTTTTGGTTTTTCTCGTTCTAATAAAAATTGAGCTAATACCAATCGCTCTTGATAATTAGAATACCGTACATCCAGTGCTCTGAGGTTTTTCTCGGCATTATTAAATTTACCTAAAGCCTTATATGACAAACCTAAATAGAATAAGATTTTAGACGCTCTGAATTCTGAATTGGCTTTAAGAGACTGCGCTACTGCAACAACCTTTTCATAATTATTCAAATAGTAATTAGTCATTATTAATTGTTCTTGAACATACACGTCATTTTTATGAGGACCGTCTAGAACCGTTTGGTAATTAAGAAGAGCGTTTTGATACTCTTCTCTCTTAAAATAGGCATCAGCAAGCGTTACTCGGTTTGCAAAAGTGTCTGAAAACTCCACTTTTTCAGTGAGCTCCTTTATCCTTTTAGAGGGATTAATGGCAGTGGAGATCTCGTTATTTATTCCTTGAGTGTCTTTATTATTAAAGACATTCATAAATAAATAAATGAACGAACCAATTACTGGAAGAAAAAGGATAATGGCATACCAATAAATTTCTCTTTTATTGGTATAGGCATCATAACAACAATAAACTTGTAATGCAACGGTGAGGTAATAATATATCATTAGTGATTCTGCTCTAGATAATTGATTATTTTATAAAACGTCCGCTACGCTTTTCCCAGTTCTTACGAGCCAGCAGCTGCATATCTTCTACGTTATCACTTTCATCCATAATTTCAAGACCCAGCATGGTTTCAATAACATCTTCCATAGTAGCAACCCCTTGAACACTTCCATAATCATCCACGACAAGAGCCATGTGTTCTTTACTGGCAATCATGGTTTCAAATAATTTAGGTATAGGTAAGTTTGCTGGGACCATAGCTATTTCTCTCCTTAAATCTTCTAAAGTATCTGCTGGTTTGTCATAAATGATGTCTGCTAAAATATGGTCTTTTAAGACATAACCTTTAATATCATCTCGATTGGCACCAAAGACAGGAATACGGGAGAATCTCAAATCTTGATTTTGCTCAAAGAAATCTTTTATCTTCATGCTTTGAGGAGCCATAAACATAACCGATCGCGGCGTCATGATATCCTTTACCTCAATCTTATTAAAATTCATCAAACTTTTAATATACTGACCTTCGCTAGGAGCAAAAACCCCTTCCTGCTCTGCGGTTTCTGTTATAGCAACAAAATCTTCTCGAGTCATCGTATTCATGTGAGCACTTTTTCCTATGGCCTTAGTAGTCAGCTGTAAAATCCATAAAATACCTGACCATTTTAAAGGAAAAATCATCACATTCAAAGCGGCAGTGGTGAAGCCAGCAAGGCTTTTCCAGTAGGTAGCCCCTATAGTTTTAGGAATAATCTCAGACACTACGAGAATTAAAATGGTCATTATACCAGATACTATTCCCACAAAAGGAATCCCTAAATAACTACTGTTGTAGCCACTACCGCTCACCATATTTTCAGCTTGCACTCCTACCAAAATAGCCCCTACCGTGTGTGCTAAGGTGTTTAAGGTAAGAATTGCAATCAATGGCTTATCTACATCCTCTTTTAATAATTTAAGAGACCCTATATAAGAAGAACCTTCTTGTTCATTAACCTTTATAAAAGTAGAAGTAACGCTCAAAAGCACAGCCTCCAAAATGGAGCATAAAAAAGAAAAAAAAATTGAAATGACTACGTAGGTAATAAGTAATCCCATAATTAATTAATTTGTTCTTGTAAAAATAGACTATTCTATTTCTTTGATTATTAATTTGTTGCTAAGACCTTACTTATCTGTTTTTCTTTATGCGTTCCCATTCTTCTCTAGTAATGGAATAAATAAAAAATTGTTCTGTATTGGAATCCTCTTTATAAGGAGCCTCTAGCGTCATACCATTGTGTAGAGCTACCTTTATAGACCCTATATTCTGCTCGTGAATGACAGAAATAAGGCTGTTTCCAAAATCCTTATTATAAACTTTTTCAAAAGCAGTGTCTCTCCATCTTACCGCAGCTTCTTTTGCATATCCTTGATTCCAGAATTCTGGCAAAATAGAATAGCCTACTTCAAGTCGTCGCAACCCGTTTACAGTTTGAATAAGTAAGCCTGTTTGCCCGATAAATTCTTTGGATTCTTGATGAATCATGACGTTCATTCCACTGCTACGATTCTCATACCTCCAAAAAGCCTTTTCAAACCATTTATTACATTTTTGCTCTGTTGTTAATCCACTTTCATCCCTAGAAACCTAGCGCCATCTTTTTCTTTAAAAATAGGGAACCATGTAACGAAATCATTCTTCTCTAAAAGTCTAAATGTAGTGCGTAAGGTTTTCTCTACTTTAAGTAGTTAGCTCATGATGGTAAAATGTAAAGTGAACTATTTTATTTAGACAGCTTTCCTGTAAATAACCAAGCTTTATCAAAACCAAGTGCTCTTAATGTATGGAGCTCGTTAATCGCGTCATTGCGTTCTACAAAACTGGAAAAAGCAACATTGTGAAGACCGTACTTATTAACTCCTATTCGTTTCGCATCAAAACCTTTACGCTTTAATTGAGCGACACGTTTATCTGCATTTTCAGAAATACGAAAAGCACCGGCAACTACATGGTAATTTCTTTCTAAGGGAGCTACATTTATATTAATGCTGGGTAATGGATCACTGATAAGAAAACTAGCGCTTTCTATTTTAGCATCTATCAACTCGTCTGACATTTGATCTACAGCTATAGCATCTTTTTCTACTTGTTCTACATAACCGCTAAAACCTGCATAACTCAGCCCTAAAAGAACTGCACCTACCGCAGCATAGCGTACCCAAGAACCAGAATTAGTTTGGGGAGTTTCTAACACAGCAACAGGAACATCATCAATCCGCCCGTTATCAGACGCTACCTTTGGAGCAACTGGAATGCGATCTATCGCAAAAGTTTCATGAGAAGTAAGGCCAAAAGCCTCTGGTAAATAATTAACCAAGTACATAGGAGTAAACTGCAATGCCTTTTCTTCATTACGAGAAAATCTTCCTACCTTATGAATGGTAACAGAGCCGTTATCATCTATTTCCTGATCTAAAAATCGCACATAATTGCGGATTTCTTGAACAGCCTCTTCATAAGAAAGATCTGCAGCGCTAGCTACATAATTAGCTAACAGCCCATCATTTTGTTTGATTTGAGCATTAAAACTCAAACCCTTTTTAGGAGGATATATGGTATGACTACTTGCAAAATGCTGAGCAGAAACTCGTCGCGAGATAAACGCACCAAAATCTGGAATGACGACACATTCCTGTCGGTACAATAAATCTGATATATAGGTTGACATTTGCATATAACAAACATAAAAATTTAAATAAAACGATCAGCCACTTTGACTAACTAGTTATTAAGAATCTCAAGAGTTTTTATGTAATTCCTTGTAAGTTAGAAATCCTACTACTTATATTTATTTGAAAAATAATGGTTTCTGCATCATTCCATTAGGTGCAAAGGCTAAATTTTCACAATCATTTAACCCAAAAGATAAAGCAAATTTCTGTTATTTACTGATATAGCAAAATAACTTTTATGATCATTAGCTTGCTGCAACAAGTAAACGATAGTGGCCCCATTTACAAAGAAACCGTCATGGGAAGATTTCCAGTGGAGCCTTTTAATACCGCTAGCAACCTTATTTTCCTTGCTTCTATTATTTATTTTAGTCTTTTAATTTCTAAATCAAAGAAAAAACACTGGTTTCTAGCTTTTTGTATGCCTGTTTTTTTTGCTGGTTTTGTAGGCGGCACTGTATATCACGCTAGTCGCAGTCATGAATTTTGGTTGCTGTTAGATTGGGTGCCAATTGTTATCTTGTGCCTTTCTTGCTCGCTTTATTTTATTTTCAGATCTCCGGTAGCCTCTTGGGAAAAAGCCCTGTTAGGACTTGCTATTATCGGACTGAATACCATTCCTAGAATACTACCTATCTCAAAGGATTACCGCAACTCTATAGTATACATAGCAACGGCAGTTGCTGTTTTACTTCCTGTTTTCTTGTATGCTTACCGCCATAAGTGGAAGCATTTCAAATATGTAGTTTTTACCCTGCTGGCTTTTATTACGGCCGTGTCTTTTAGAACGATCGATAAAAAGTTTGATGTCGAATTTCTATATATGGGAACACACTGGCTATGGCATAGCTTTGGGGGTTTTGCTGTGTTTTTCTTAATGAGGTACATTTATCTGGACAACGAGAATTCAGAACGGTTTATGATTAGAAAGAACCTTAAAAATGATTAAATTTGCCATCTTATAACGGGAGACCATGCTGGACAAAGTAAAAGAACAAATTGAGAAAGTGCAAGCCTTCAAAGGCGATTCTAAAGAGGCAATTGAGGCTTTCAGAATACAATATTTAGGTAAAAAAGGTTTGTTAAAGGACTTTTTTGACGCCTTTAAGGAAGTGCCTAATGAGCAAAAGAAAGCCTTCGGTCTGGCCATCAATGAGCTTAAGGAACTTACTAAAGAAAAAGTAAGCACTCTTAAAGAGAATATAGAATCTCAACAAGAAGAAGCTGGAATTTATGGCGACCTTACTCGTACGGGTTATCCTATGGAAATAGGTGCTAGACACCCCATTTCTATTGTAAAAAACCAAATTATAGATGTATTCTCCCGTATAGGTTTTAACGTCAGTGAAGGTCCAGAAATCGAAGACGACTGGCATAACTTTACCGCTCTCAACTTGCCAGCGCACCATCCAGCACGAGATATGCAAGACACTTTCTTTATACAGACAAATCCAGACGTGCTTTTAAGAACCCATACGTCCAGCGTACAAGTGCGTTATATGGAAGATAACAAACCGCCTATCAGAACTATTTCTCCGGGTCGTGTTTTTCGTAATGAGGCGATAAGTGCCCGTGCACATTGTATTTTTCATCAAGTAGAAGGTCTATACATTGATAAGGATGTGAGTTTTGCTGACATGAAACAGACTTTGTTGTATTTCACTCAAGAGATGTTTGGTAAATCTAAAATACGCTTGCGACCTTCTTATTTCCCTTTTACAGAACCTAGTGCAGAGATTGATATTTATTGGGGTCTGGAGACAGAAACTGACTATAGAATTACTAAAGGAACTGGCTGGCTCGAAATAGGTGGCTGCGGCATGGTGGATCCTGCCGTACTGACTAATTGCGGTATAGACCCTGAAGAATACAGTGGTTTTGCATTTGGTATGGGTGTGGAACGTATCGCTATGTTGTTATATCAAATAGGCGACATTCGTATGTTTTTTGAAAATGATGTGCGCTTTTTGAAGCAGTTCTCTAACACACTATAGCTTTTTCTATTTAGCATCAAAATGCCGCATCTAAATTAGTTTTTTCTGACTTGTACGAGTTAAAAAAGGACTCTTTTAAATTTCACGGCCTTTTAAAATTAAATCCATAAGATGATTTCTAAACTCCTATTTGTTTACAATGCCAACTCAGGAAGGCTGAGTAGTCTTCTAGATAGTGCTCATAAAATCATAAGTCCTGGCACCTCTGAATGTCAACTATGTAATCTTACTTTTGGTGTATTTAAAGAAAATGAATTATGGGCACGCTTTCGCGAAAGCCTAACAACTACCCACCCAGATCTAAAATTAGAATTCCTACATAGAGATGAGTTTGAAAAACAATACTGGTCCAAGTGGTTGCCTAAATACAGTTATCCCATCTTATTGAGCGTGAGAGATGAGGTACAGGATTACAATGATGGTTTTGGTACTAATTCTGGTATGGATATATTTTTAAGCGCTGAAGAAATGAGTCTGATTACAGAAACAGACGCGCTCATTAAAACAATTCAAGAAAGATTGAAAGCATGAAAAAAGACATCATTATACCCGTAGTAAAAGACGTTTATATTGCTATCGTTAAGGAATGGAATAAAGATTTCACTTCCCATGATTGGTTCGTGTACCTAATTAATGACAGTCTTGACCCACTAGAATCGGTAATGATTATGAGTAGAGGCAAACATAAAGATGGTCGCAAAACCTCTACATTTAGACATGCTTTTAAATTAATAGATGCAAAAACAGCTATGAAAGTAGAACTGATCATGGAAGAGGTATTTGCTTTTGAAAACGAATTTGTCCTTACCTATTTTATAGGATCTACCTTATACGACCAGGTATATACCGCTGCTCCATTTAGCATTTCTGAAGAGGCATTTAAAAAATTACCCGTAATGGACCAGGATGGTATTTTATTGAAATAATACTGTTCTCAACTCCTTATTCTTTTGTTCTCCCTCAGTTTCAAATAGCTTTTTCTACTTCTGTTGATTTAGAGTTTTTTCCTGCTTTAAACTGGCGTTACGGCAATTTTTAAAAGAGCAATTTATCGTATTATTCACAATTTTTCATAAAAAAAGGTCTTTCTCGTTAATACGAAGTTAAAAGCAGTTAGTTATATGAAGGTCTGTATACTAAGTCGCCACAAGTAAATTACTAACTAATTAACAGAATTTCAAATTATGAAAAAATTAAACTTTATGAGCTTTGCTCTAGTTGCAATGGTTTTCTTAACAGGATCTCTTGCAAATGCACAAACAACTAACATTGTAGAAGCTGCCGCAGCCTCTGAAGATCACACAACTCTAGTTGCTGCTGTAAAAGCTGCAGATTTAGTAGGTGTTTTAACCGGAGAAGGACCGTTTACTGTATTTGCTCCTACTAATGCCGCTTTTGATGCATTACCAGAAGGAACTGTACCAACATTGTTGAAACCTGAAAATAAAGCAGCTCTTACAGGAGTACTTACTTATCATGTCATCGCTGGAAAATTTAATGCTAAAGATGTTATAGGACTTATCAATAAAAACGATGGAAAAGCAACCGTAGCTACTGTAGCAGGAGCAGAACTTACCTTGTCTTTAAAAGACGGAAAAGTGATGGTAACTGATGCAAATGGAAACAGCGCAACAGTAATTGCAGCAGACTTAAACCAAACTAATGGCGTGATTCACGTTATAGATACTGTATTACTTCCTAAAATGTAAATCCCTAATTACATTTTATGAAAAAAACCCCAAGCTTAGCTTGGGGTTTTGTTTTTTAATTCTGTCCCGTCCTAAAATAGACTTCCCAAAAATGGAAAGATACGAATAGAAAATTTTTATTTTTATCTGGCTTTAACCATTTAAAGATACCTGCGCCTAATGATACATTTAGTATTTAAGCCCTCCTGTCCAACTCACCTCTTCATAGCATCGCAGTCTGTTATTTGTCCAAATTCAGTTCCTTTTATAATGACATCAACGCCTATAAAATAGTTTTTTTCTGATTTATCCATAAACCTTTGCTGGCAATCCTATACACTGCAGCGTCTAAACGCCTAAAATTATACTTTTTCACGCACCTCTTAAAAAACCTTCATTTTGGTTAAAAGTAAGTTAAAGCACTTGAGTTGAAAAACCGTTGTTGCGCTAATCTAGTATATGCTCTATATAACTAAAATTAAATAAATTATGAAAAAGTCAAGAGTTTTAAGTTTAGCGCTTCTAGCCGTTGCACTATTTGTAGGTCATTCATCTTTTGCACAGAATGACAAAATGATGAAAAAAGAGAAAACAGTAATGGTAGGTGGATCAGAAATGTATCCTTCAAAAAACATTATTGAAAATGCTGCTCATTCAAAAGATCACACTACACTAGTTGCCGCAGTAAAAGCTGCAGATTTAGTGAAAGTTCTATCTGGAGAAGGACCATTTACTGTGTTTGCTCCTACCAATGGAGCTTTTGATAAGCTACCAGAAGGAACGGTACCAACTTTATTAAAACCAGAAAACAAGGCAGCTCTTACAGGAGTACTTACTTATCATGTCATCGCTGGAAAATTTAATGCAACAGACGTCATCGAACTTATCAGAAAGAACGATGGTAAAGCAACAGTAAAAACAGTAGCTGGGTCAGAAATTACGTTATCCTTGCAAGACGGAAAAGTAATCATCACCGATGCAAATGGCGGAATGGCAACTGTAACTATTGCAGATGTAAATCAATCTAATGGCGTTATTCACGTCATTGATATGGTACTACTTCCAAAAATGTAAAATCCTATTTTACATGTTAAGAATGAGAAACCCCAAGCAATAGCTTGGGGTTTTGTTTTTTTAATGAATTTATTACTCCGTAAACCTTTTATCGGTTTCCATAACGGTGCCACACTGATCGCAGGTTCTCATTTCTTCAGAACTGTAATATTCTTTGAATCTCGGTAAAAAGTCTTTTTCTATATCTTCTAAAACAAAAAAGGTCTCGTGAAGCTTGTGATTACAGTTGTCGCAATACCATAACAAACCATCCATAGCTCCAATGTCTAGACGTTTGCGCTCTATAACAAGACCAATAGAGTTTTCATGTCTTACTGGAGAATGTGGCACCTTAGAAGGATGTAAATACATGTCTCCGGGACCTAATTTCATCGTTCGCTTTTTTCCGTCTTCTTGAATGTGTACTTCGATTTCTCCTTCTAATTGATAAAACAGCTCTTCTGTTTCATTGTAATGATAATCTTTACGCGCGTTAGGACCAGCTACAATCATGACGATGTAGTCCCCAGCATCTTTATATAGGTTTTTATTCCCTACAGGCGGCTTTAAAAGATCTCGGTTTTCTTCAATCCATTTATTGAGATTGAAAGGTGCTTGAATAGGCATTTGTATAGCTTTTTAGAAATTTAAAGGTAAGGCATTGTTCTGGGAAATATCAAAAGTTCTTGACACCTGTTAGCGCAGCAGCTTAAAGCTTTTATGATGAACCATTACTATTTTAGAGACTGCTTGATCTCAGCCATCAATGCTGCTCCTCCCTGAGATAGAATTTTTTGTGATTGCGCTTTCGCGAAAGCGAGACATTCTTCCATCTCTACATTATCAAACCATGGCATGGAATCATTCACATCTAAACGTTGTTTTCCATCCAGACTCATCAAGGTTCCCTTAAAAGATAACTGACCATTCTTTACTATCGCAATGGCACCTATAGGGGCTGTACAACCACCTTCTAGGTCGCGAAGAAATGCACGTTCCATATCTACACAAATCGCTGTTTGCTGATCGTTTAAAGCCGAAACAGCTTGAAGCACTTCTTCATTTACTTTCATCACCGCAATCATCATGGCGCCTTGAGCAGGTGCAGAAATAAAACTGTCGAGATCTGTATATTCAAAACCGTAATTGCCACGCAATTTAGACAGCAAACCTATGCGATCTAATCCAGCTTTTGCAAAAATAGCTGCACTCCAGTCTTTGTTGGTATGTAGTTTTGCCAATCTTGTGTTTACATTACCTCGTAGATCCACCACTTGGTGATGACTATACATATTCAACCATTGCGACTTACGTCGTAGACTTCCAGTAGCAATAGTCATTTCTTTATCAGGATGAAAGCCTTTTTTGTACACTAAAATATCTTTAAAAGAAGCGCGCTCCATTACTGCAGCCTGCACCATTCCTTTAGGCAACTGCGTAGGAACATCTTTAAGACTATGAACTGCGATATCAATTTCTCCTTTGATCAAAGCCACATCTAGTGTTTTGGTAAAAATACCAGTGATACCCATTTCGTATAGTGGCTCTGTAAGATTGAGATCACCTTGAGATTTTACAGGATGCAGCACTGTTTGATGTCCTAATGCCTCCAACTGAGACTGCACTGTTTTTGCTTGCCACATCGCTAGCTCACTATCTCTGGTTCCTATTTTTATAATTCTAGACATAAATTTACTACTGTTTAAAAATGTGGTTTTTAATGATTCTCTTATCATTATACCGTCTTATCCAAGTTCCAGTAAGAACAAAGATAACGGCAAGTAATAGGCACTGAGCTATAGTTAGCAGGTAAAAACTTGAAATAAAGCTTATCTCAGAAGAATAATTTGCTGGCAAATAATCTCTGTGTAAGGAGGATATCATAATAGTATATCGTTCCATCCAAAAACCACAACAAGACAAAAGACTTACTAAAAATAAAACCCAAGCTTTATGACCCAACTTAGGAATGAACAATACTAGAGGCAATACCATACTACAAAATAACACCGCTACATACATGGAAGCATAAGGCCCAATAGGTCTTTCAAAATTAAGTAGTGCTTCCCCCTGTAAAAATCGGACTAAGGTGATCGTCCAAATAAGCAATACATGGGTAAGGAGAAAGCACCTCATCACTTTCAAGGCTATCCTTCCTGACAACTGTGGCACTAATGATAAGAAGTAAATGAATACTATTATTATAAATCCTAGTCTTACAAAATTAGCATTTAAAAATTCTTGGATTTGAAGAAGTATGGACATTGCAAAAGCTTTGCGATAATCATGAAATTACCTGTTCCAGCTTGAAAATCTTGTTCAATAAATCAATAGCCTCTTCGGTACTTTCTTCTTCATCGCGCAGGTGATTTGCAAAATGACCGGCAATTTTTTGTATGATTCGGTCAGCAATAAAGTCTGCTTGCTCTTGATTAAAATCGATAATTTTAGTTCGGTGACTTTTAATCTCTGCCGCTTTGAGCGTAGAGAGCTTGGTCTTTAAAGCATTCATAGTAGGAGCAAAACGTCGTGATTCCTGCCAAAGCTTGAATTCTGCGTGAATTTCAGAGATAATGGCATTTGCTTCTGGAATAAAATTCTCCCTATTTTCCAGTGTGCGATTAGTTACTTTAGAGAGTTCGTCTAGATGCACGAGAGTGACATTAGCGAGTTCCCTTACGTCTTCTTTTACATTCTTCGGAATAGAGAGATCAAGAATTAATAAAGGTTTATTCGTGCAGATCAAATCTTTGGAAACAGTAGGGTTCTGCGCTCCAGTAGCAACAATAAGGATATCACTTTGGGCTATTTGTTCTTCTAATTGTGCGTAATCTTTTACAACGAGGTCAAATTTACCAGCAATAAGCTCTGCTTTATTCTTGGTACGGTTGATCAACGTAATTTCTTTATTATCCGTATGCTTGATGAGATTTTCACAAGTATTGCGGCCTATTTTACCAGTACCAAACAAGGTGATGCGCTGACTCGAATTTCTTTCAAAATTTTCTAAGATATATTGCACACTAGCAAAACTCACTGAGGTTGCTCCACTGCTTAAATCAGTCTCCGTTTTGATACGTTTGCTGGCTTGAATCACTGCATTAATCAATCGCTCCATATACGGATTGATCAGTTGCTGGGCTTTTGATTTCCTAAAAGCCAATTTCAACTGGCCAATAATTTCAAAATCTCCTAAGATCTGACTATCCAATCCAGTACCAACATTAAAAAGATGATCGTTTGCTTTTTCATTTTTATGAACATAAGCGACCTTTTCAAATTCCTCAACCGTTCCATTAGAATGCTCACACAACAATTTAATCAACTGAAATGGATGCTGGGCAAATCCGTACAACTCTGTACGGTTGCAAGTAGAGATCACAGCAAGCGATGGAATCCCTTCTGCTTTGGCTTGTACCAACAAATTATCTATCGCTTCTGCGCTTAAAGAGAACGCACCGCGCATCTCAGCATCTGCCTTACGGTAACTGATTCCTATTGCGTAAAATGTATGATAAATTGCTGCTGCCGCGGCCATAAATTACTTTTAGTAGTAGTCGACAAAATTAGTCGAGCTTTTAGTATAAAAATAACGCTATAGGTTCCTTTTTCGTCGCTATGAGTTACATTTGCATTATTAAACTGTATGATAGCCTATTGGTGGTGTATGACTCGCTTTTACGAAAGCAAAATAACCGCTATTTAGAGTCGTTTTAAATAAGAATACGCATGGAAAATATCGCTAAAGGTGCCGCTGAAATCACAATTATAGAAGATGGGTTTCACATCATTAGATTAAAAAATGACAGTGATGAAAAAGCTTCCTTTTTACATCATGTAGACAGTAGTTTTTTACAATTTCACTATTGTCTTAAAGGAAATATACAACTTGCTTTTAATGAAGGTAGCTACCAACTGGATTTAAAGGAGCAAAACTCGTATTTACTATACAATCCTTCAAGAGATTTACCTATGAATCTGAATATCGGTCCACAAACTTGGTTTATTTCTGTTCTAATTTCTATTAAGAAATTTCACTCTCTTTTTTCTCCAGACGCACAGCATGTTAGCTTTCTAAGTCCTGAGAATAAGGATAAAAAATACTATGTCGACGGTAAAATATCACCTTCCATGGCGGTAGCATTGCACCAACTCATGAATTACAACCTCAACGATACCATCAAGCAATTGTACTTTAAAGGAAAGTCTTATGAATTGCTCTCCCTCTATTTTAATACCGAGGAAGAAGCAAATATAGATGCCTGCCCATTTCTAGCCGACGAAGAAAACATGCGCAAGATCAAACGAGCTAAAGAAATTATCATCGAGCGCATGACGGACCCACCTTCACTCAACGACCTCTCGAGAGAAATAGGTTTATCACTTAAAAAACTCAAAGAGGGTTTTAAAGAAGTGTATGGTGACACTGTTTATGGTTTTGCTTTAGATCATAAAATGGATTATGCGCGCCAGTTGCTCGACGGCGGCCAGCACAATGTCAACGAGGTAGGTTTAAAAGTAGGCTACAGCACTGGAAGTCATTTTATAAGTGCCTTTAAAAAGAAATATGGAACAACTCCTAAAAAGTATATTTCTGGGAAGTAGGTATGAATTTGAACTTGAATTAGAATTAGAATTAGAATTAGAATTAGAAAAATAAAATTCTCAAATGATCTTAGGTTTAAGATCTCTCCATTATCAGAACTATTACATATATCTTATGTTTTTGCACCCTTTAGGATTGGGAACGAAAACCAATTCAACAAAAAAACCGCCTGCAAGCTAAGACGCTCCACAGACGGTTTCCAACCAACCAAATTCTTGTGCGGTATCAACCGCATTATTTTTTATTTTTCTTAACTCTATTAAAATCGAGCATTCTATTCTTTGTACTATCAACGTCGCTACTGTTCTTTAATTGTATGAATCCGCGACCTTTAAATATGTAGGTAGTTCCACCTTATAATTGATGCAGTTCTATGCTGTTTTTATCGGTAATGTAAAGATCTAAAAAATCATTCCCTATAAAATCATAATCCAACGTTAATTGCTTGTTAATACTTCCATATATCTGATCTTGTGTAGAATAAACTCCCGTGAAATCCCAAAACAGAACTATATATTCAGTCCGTTTATATCTTTAGACCTTTCAAAAATAGGGGCGTTATTTTCTTGTAAAAATCTCAAGCAGTTGGTTTGATCAAAATAATCGACAGCTCCGACTTGACTTGTATGTACTTTTTCCCAAGCTTGATATTATTGATAGAAGTACCGGATATTACCGCAAAACAACTGATCATAATCGAACGTATTTCTGCTATAACCATCGAGAGAGCATCTGTTATGCGCATATAGATCTCTTAATTCAGTCGGTCCAATTCCCCCACCCTCACTTCAAAATCGTGTAACCCATCAATATCGCGATCGATAGCTAGTTGGTTATATATCGTTTGGTAAGAACCAACATCGATTCCTAGTCCAGCTACAGCGCTATATATACCTTCAAGACTTTTATTTGCATACAGCGTACCCAAGTCAAAACTTAAAGTGAACGCTCGGGTCATAAAAGGCAGATTAGGATTCTCTTGTTTGCTATTTAATTCTACGCACCACACTTCGTTAGAAACAAGTACCTCATTCGATGTAGGAGCATTATATCCATCTCCTATCTGCATTTCTGTGTGACAACTCGTTGAAGTTAAAACAAGAAGTGCAGCTACTAAAAAAGTAGTCATTGCTTTCCTAATAGTTGTATTGAAAAGTTACCAGCGAGATTTCAAAAATAGTACCCGTTTTTAAACCAATAATTGAGCGTGTTTTGAACTTCCGCTTTCGCGAAAGCGGAATAATAAAAATAAGTTCCTAAAAGTTAGAAATCTAGAAAAAGCTAAAACCTGTAGAGTCCTGAGGTTGCTCGAGGTCTTCTTGATCTCCATCTATATCTTCAAGACCATCACCGCGCAACTGTCTGTCCACCCGATCTGCCTCTTCTAGGATTTTAGGAAGTAAGAACGGAGCTAAAGGCGCTATGTGCCCATAAACAATGCTGTTCTCCTTAATGTCTTTTCCGATAATATGAAACTCTCCACTGGCCGAATTGATAAACATCAATATCACACTAGCTAAAAAGCCCATTTTAACAAGGCCAAAAGCTGCTCCTGCAATTTTATTGATAAAGCTAAGGTTAACGGTTTTTATCACTTTGGTAATCAGCTTACCCACATAGGTAATGACAAAAATAATCACCAAAAAAGTAACTATAAAGCTGGCGATAGTAATATAAACATCCTCCCACGCTACCTGTACTCGCAACCAATCACCTGCAAAATTTGAAAAATAAATAGAGCCGTAAATAGCGGCTATAAGAGCAATTAGCGAAGTCAACTCAACAAAAAAACCATTCAAGTATCCTTTATAAAGGCCTATTAATAAAACAATACAAATAATTATGTCCAACCAATTCATCGGGCTAAGTTAGGGAAAAATGCTGGTTAGAGAAGAGGTGATAAAATCAAATCTCATCTTGTTAAAATAATGAACTCCTAGTTTCATGGAGTGAAAACGCCAGTACGAGCATTGATCTTAGATTATATTTTAAATTATAATTAAATTCCCTTCTCAATCAGCAGTTAAATTTAATCATCAAACAAATGAAATACCTATTTAAACTACCCGTCTACTTTTTTCTTTCTGTTCTTTTATTTAGTTGTGATAATGACGATGGAATGGCTGACAATCAAAATCTTTGTACTTATCAAGGCCTCACCTTTTTTGATGGCACTACACAAACACTATTAGCAGAAGCACAGTTGCAAACAGAACTCTTTCCCAATAATAATGGCCCTGGCGTTGCTGCTGTAGAAGTATATGAAACAACTAATCCAGGAAACATCTATTTAACTACTGGAGCTGTGACCTTAAACGCTATAGGACCTGGAAACCTTGGTATAAACGGAACTAATTATCCAGTGACAGTTACTTGCCAGCGCGCAGGAACTGCAGTTGGTGATGAATTTAGATTTGATATCGTTACCGTGTCTGGCGGTTTTGAAGGTGAATTATGCGTGGTTATTGATGCAGTTGTACCATAATCAAACCTTAGTATTAAAACAACAAGGGTGTTTTGAAAATAATTTATAAAAACAAAAGCCTCACAAGTATATACTTGCGAGGCTTTTTAGTTATTTCAGATCTGTTGCTTGCATAGACTCCGTCACCAAGCTACTTCGATCAAATCAGTACATCGCCTAAAGAGTGCGGAAACAAAAAACTCCACTTAGAAAACCTACCCTTTAAGGTTAGGGAAAGGTTTTCAAGTTCCAATTCGAATTCAAGTTCAAGTTCGTTTCCATTCCCCAACTACTTCGATCAAATCAGTACATCGCCTAAAGAGTGCGGAAACAAAAGGTCGATAAAAAAAATAAAACCCCACAAGTATAAAACTCGTGAGGTTCGGTATGTAATTTATTATCTATCAGTCGGTAGTCCGCTTTTTAAATTCGAGTTCGAGTTCAAATTCGAGTTCGAGTTCCTAAATCTTTCTCAACCAAGTACTCATGCTTACACGAGATTCTAAATAGTTCTTCAAGTCTTTAATCGCTATACGTTCTTGTGTCATCGTGTCGCGATCTCTTACCGTTACTGCATGATCTTCTTTGGTTTCGTGATCTATCGTCACACAATAAGGAGTTCCGTTAGCATCTTGTCTTCTGTAACGTCTTCCTATCGCGTCTTTTTCATCGTACTGCACTTTTATAGACCATTTTAATTCGTCTATGATTTCGTTTGCAATTTCTGGAAGTCCGTCTTTTTTTAATAAAGGTAGAATCGCTGCTTTTACAGGAGCAAGAACTGCTGGTAATTTAAGCACTGTACGTTCACTTCCATCTTCTAGAGTTTCATCTACCAACGAATTAGAAAAAACGGCCAAAAACATTCTATCTAAGCCTATAGATGTTTCTAATACATAAGGAACATAGTTTTTATTCTCCTCATGATCAAAGAACTGTAATTTCTTACCACTGTGTTCTTCGTGTGCTTTCAAGTCAAAATCTGTACGGGAATGAATTCCTTCGAGTTCTTTAAAACCAAATGGGAAGTCAAATTCAATATCGGTCGCTGCGTTTGCATAATGAGCCATTTTCTCATGATCGTGAAAACGGTAGTTCTCATCGCCCATTCCTAAAGATCTGTGCCATGCCATGCGCCTTTCTTTCCATATTTCAAACCATTCTAATTCTGTTCCTGGCTTTACAAAATATTGCATCTCCATTTGTTCAAATTCCCTCTGGCGGAAAATAAACTGACGCGCCACAATCTCATTTCTAAAGGCTTTACCTGTCTGAGCGATTCCAAAAGGAATCTTCATACGACCTGATTTTTGAACGTTTGCAAAATTGACAAAAATCCCTTGAGCCGTTTCTGGCCTTAAGAATAAATCGGTTGCCGTATCTGCACTGGCGCCTATTTTAGTACCGAACATTAAGTTGAACTGACGTACATCGGTCCAGTTTTTAGAACCTGTATCAGGATCTGCTATTTCTAGTTCTTCTATTAGAGCTTTTACACCAGCAAGATCTTCCACCTGCAGCAACTCAGCAAGTCTTGCTGTAGGTTCGGTAGCCTTCTTCATGTAACCCATCACACGCGGATTGGTCTCTGCATACATTTTTGCATCAAAGTCTTCACCGAAGCGTTTTGCTGCTTTCTCTATTTCTTTATTGGCTTTTTGTAGGTTTTTCTCGCAATAATCTTCTACAAGAACATCAGCACGGTAGCGTTTTTTAGAATCCTTATTATCTATCAATGGATCGTTAAATGCATCTACGTGACCCGAAGCTTTCCATACCGTAGGATGCATAAAAATAGCCGTATCTATTCCTACTATATCTTGGTTGAGCTGAGTCATTGCTTGCCACCAGTATTCTCTGATATTTTTCTTTAATTCGACTCCATTCTGTCCGTAATCATAAACAGCACTTAAACCGTCATAAATTTCACTAGATTGAAATACATATCCGTACTCTTTTGCATGAGAGAGTACTTTTTTAAACTGATCGTCGTTGTTGTTTGCCATAGCTGCAAATGTAAAAAAAAAGGAGGTTGATCACCTTGTGAATTTGTGTATTTCGTTGTCCTAGGGAATCACGTTCAACAGAAACTTTTATTTTCTTTAAGAAATAGAATGCGATAACTATATCCAGCTCGTTTTACTTCTTAAAGATGACGATGTCTTGATATTCCAGTTTGTCGCCTGTATACCTCTCATCCTTCCAGAAACCATCTATAATTTCAATCTCTCTAAATCCAGCTGTTGAAATCATCGATCGCAAAACATCCTCTTGTATTGCTATATTACCAGCAGTAACATCAGCATGCATTAATCGATATCCGTCATGCGCGATTGGGAAGCTAAATCCACTTCTGGTAGAAATATAGGTCTCATTATGTGAGTTATACAAGAAAAAAGTCGAAAGACAACAGGCATCTTTATGAGAAACTCTATACATTTCATTTAGGTAATTCTGTATTTCACTTATCGCCATATGTGTAAAAACTGAAAAGGTGAAACAAACATTGAACTGATTATCAGAATATGGAAACTTAAACATAGCTGCATCACCACCTTTTGATTTATAGAGATCATTAAAAAGATCAACATAAGTAAAATGAAAGTTTGAAAAATCTGCTCCTATCCCTCTCTTGCACCAATCTATTCCTTTTTTTACTGGATCAAAACCGTGATAAGTACTATTGCTTTTTAGATATGGAGTAAACGCAATAGCCGTTCTGCCCATTCCACATCCTATATCTAAGAGTTTATGATCTGGTTGCACATCAGTATATTTTCTTAACAACTGTAATTGCAGTTTTCCTTCTTCAAGAAATTTTTTAGGTCCAGCGGTTCCTCCAGTAAAAACAGCACCTCTAGAAGGTACATATTTGTTTCTACCTTTTATTTTCTCTATTATATCGAGAGGTAAAAAAAATATTTTACGCAGTAAGAATCGGCTATCAGGAGACAACTGATACCAAAAGTTCCTGAATGCTTCTTTATTTTTCACAACTCCTAATTTTAATAAAAACAATACTACTACTTTTATAGGAGCCCTCCTTTTTTAAAGCAACAAAAAAGCACGCTTAAAAGCGTGCTTTAAAATTATAATATTGAAAAACTATCTCAATGTCATCTCATTACTGCTCACGCGTATAGGTCCATTATATAAATTGATTCTATAACGACCTTTAATGATGGCATCCTCATTTGCATTAACGAGTTCGCAGAGATCTAATTCTTTTCCTTTATAATTGAACTGGATGACTTTGGAATAGGTCAACTTTTGCCCATCAAACTCTTTCGTTTTATTTTCTCCCAACACATTGTTGTCTGGATTGATCACCTGAAGATAATAGGTAGTCACACCCATAGTAGCTATTGGATTTTCTGGAAGCGTAAAACAAACTTTGATGTCGTCCACACGACGTGCGCGGTCATTTTCTATTTGCTTACCAGAACTTCTAAGAATAACCCCTACCGGAGTGAAATTAACAGGAATCAATGCCGATGCTCGAGCCATGTTCGAATTCAAATTAGCAATAGTCGAATTTTGATCTTGACCTTTAAGGATCTCGGTGTTTAAAGCCGCTAAGGTGTTTTCATTTTCTAAAGCAAGGTTTTGATTCACTACTTCTAGGGTATTGATACGGTCTTGAAGTAAATCGCGGTCTCTTTTAATATTGCTCAGTTCCTTGCGTAATAAAGAAAGTACTTTGACATCAGTTTTTAATTTACTTACACTATCAACCAATCGTGTAATGCGATCCCTCGCATCGGTAAGGTCGGCACTTAGTGCATTTCCTTTTTCAATCTCGATGCTGTATTCTGATGAGATGTTGTCCAATTCCTCTTGAATCTGTGCTTTCTCATCGTTTAATGCGATCTTAATACCTTCGTTTTCTTTGTAAGTGTTGTACGACCACACTCCTAATCCTAAAAGAGATAGAATAAAAATTCCTAATAAAACCTTAAGAATACGGTTGTCTTTTTGCTGTGCCATGTGGGGTTGTTTATCTTTATAACGTACGAATCTAAAAAATAATTTGTTCTGACGTGGTTTTCTGACTTTATTAACTTATTCTTTCCTGTAGTTTGCATGGGTTGCACTCGTAGCTTAACAACAGGAGAGCAAGTGATATGCACTGTTTGCAGGTCTGAAATCCCCATAGCTCTTAATCATTTGGAAAAAGACGATAAAGTGAAAGAACTCTTCTTTGCTCGCGCTGATGTACAAACGGCCACCAGCTTGTTTTATTATGAAAAAATAGGTGTCGTACAGCAATTGATCCATCAATTAAAATACCAAGGCCGGGAAGAAGTCAGCCCCTTTTTAGGTAAATGGCTAGCTGCGGCACTTCAAAACGATCCTGCTTTTCAAGACATCGACTTGGTAATTCCTGTGCCCGTTCATCCTAAACGACGTGCAAAAAGAGGCTATAACCAGGTAGATGGTTTTGGAAAAGAACTGGCAGTTGCTCTGGGGGCTCGCTTTCGCGAAAGCGTGCTCATCAAAAGCCGCAACACCATTAATCAAGCTCAATTGGGACAAGTAAAACGCAGTGATGAAACCCAATCGCCTTATGAACTCATGGAACAAATCCCTCGAGGAACGCACATTCTTCTCGTGGATGATGTAATTACTACTGGGACGACTCTCGCACTTTGCGCTAAAGAGTTGCACAAAAACCCAGGTATTCAACTATCCATTGCCACCATGGCGATATCTGTTTAAAGCAGAGATTTAAAATACAGCTATTTAAGTAACGGTTAAAGATTAACGATGTGAAGTTTTAATTTGTCATTCCAGAAAACTTGGCTTCAAAGTTCCCAAAAAAAGCCAAATGTAAGTGCTAAATTTATCTGGAATCCAGTAAGCAGTCTCTGTAGATGATATAACTTGAAGCTTCTGATTTTCTTTCCTCTTGGCTTTACTTATGATTTTTAATCCTGTTTCAACTCAACTATTGGCTAGCCGATTAATTTTGCTCTATTTTTGTAAGTGTCAACTACAAAAATCAATTCATGAATACTATTCTAGTTACTACCGAAAATAACATCACTACCATCACTATCAACCGCCCTAATAAGCTCAACGCACTCAACAAAGCGACGATTGAGGAATTGAGCGAGGCGATATCTACTGCCGAAGAAGATGCAGATACCAGAGTGATTATTCTAACAGGAAGTGGAGAAAAAGCATTTGTAGCTGGAGCAGACATCTCAGAATTTGCTGATTTCTCTCCAGAAGAAGGAAAAAGACTGGCTGGAAAAGGACAAGAATCGCTTTTTGATGCAATAGAAAATTGCTCTACTCCGGTGATTGCAGCCATTAATGGTTTTGCATTAGGCGGTGGTCTTGAGCTTGCTATGGCAGCACATTTTAGAGTGGCAAGCGACAATGCAAAACTAGGACTTCCTGAAGTTTCTTTAGGTGTGATTCCTGGTTATGGTGGTACACAACGTTTACCGCAACTGGTGGGCAAAGGTCGCGCTATGGAAATGATCATGACCGCAGGAATGATAGATGCTGCAACGGCACATTCTTACGGACTCGTGAATCATGTGGTAACGCTAGAAGAGCTGATACCAACTTGTGAAAAATTAGCCTCTAAGATCATGAGAAATAGTCCAATGGCCATAAGTGCAGCAATAGATGCGGTAAACGCTGGATTTATAGATGGAACAGATGGCTATCAAGTAGAGATCGATAACTTTGGCTCTTGTTTTGGTACCGATCAATTTGTGGAAGGAACAACGGCCTTTTTAGAAAAACGCAAGGCGGAGTTTTAGTAATACAATATATATCTTGTTATCATAAAAGGTGGAATTAATTCCACCCTTTATGATACGTGATGTACAGCTACATAATATGAAACGATCCTTATTCTGCTTTTTGATTTTTATGGTTTCTTGTCGACAAAGACTATCTGATTCTGACAAAACTATAGCTAATTTAGATTTTAAAGAGCTTACAACTAAGTAGAGGGAACAACAGCATTTTTAGAAAAACGCAAGGCGGAGTTTTAGTAATACAATATATATCTTGTTTTCATAAAAGGTGGAATTAATTCCACCCTTTATGATACGTGATGTACAGCTACATAATATGAAACGATCCTTATTCTGCTTTTTGATTTTTATGGTGGCTTGTCGACAAAGACTATCTGATTCTGACAAAACTATAGCTAATTTAGATTTTAAAGAGCTTACAACTAAGTAGAGGGAACAACAGCATTTTTAGAAAAACGCAAGGCGGAGTTTTAGTAATACAATATATATCTTGTTATCATAAAAGGTGGAATTAATTCCACCCTTTATGATACGTGATGTACAGCTACATAATATGAAACGATCCTTATTCTGCTTTTTGATTTTTATGGTTTCTTGTCGACAAAGACCATCTGATTCTGACAAAACTATAGCTAATTTAGATTTTAAAGAGCTTACAACTAAGTAGAGGGAACAAAGGCCTTTTTAGAAAAACGCAAGGCGGGGTTTTAGTAATACAATATATATCTTGTTATCATAAAAGGTGGAATTAATTCCACCCTTTATGATACGTGATGTACAGCTACATAATATGAAACGATCCTTATTCTGCTTTTTGATTTTTATGGTTTCTTGTCGACAAAGACCATCTGATTCTGACAAAACTATAGCTAATTTAGATTTTAAAGAGCTTACAACTAAGTAGAGGGAACAAAGGCCTTTTTAGAAAAACGCAAGGCGGGGTTTTAGTAATACAATATATATCTTGTTATCATAAAAGGTGGAATTAATTCCACCCTTTATGATACGTGATGTACAGCTACATAATATGAAACGATCCTTATTCTGCTTTTTGATTTTTATGGTGGCTTGTCAACAAAGACCATCTGATTCTGACAAAACTATAGCTAATTTAGATTTTAAAGAGCTTACAACTAAGTAGAGGGAACAACAGCATTTTTAGAAAAACGCAAGGCGGAGTTTTAGTAATACAATGTATATCTTGTTATCATAAAGGGCGGAATTAATTCCACCCTTTATGATACGTGATGTACAGCTACATAATATGAAACGATCCTTATTCTGCTTTTTGATTTTTATGGTGGCTTGTCGACAAAGACTATCTGATTCTGACAAAACTATAGCTAATTTAGATTTTAAAGAGCTTACAACTAAGGAAGAAAAAAAAATATTTTTTAAAGAAGTATTTGATACTGATCAGGCTATTAGAAAAGAAAGTAATGATTTAGATTTGAAGCAAGCTGACGAAGCAAAACAATGAGCTATGTTTCATAGAATGGATTCCATAGATGATGTAAATATGGATAAAATAGCATGGTATCTAGACGATTATGAATATCCAGACAAAAAAAACTTATGGAGATAGTATAAGCAGAACACCAGCCCTAGTTGTTCATCATTCCAATAATGAAGGGATAAAAAGAGAATTCTATCCGGAATTTAAAGTTGTTCATGATCTAGGTCACTTAAATGCTAACTTCTTTGCGTTATACTTAAGTAGGCTATATGAAATAGAAAATGGAGTCTATTTTAGGATGAAAAGTCCCTATATAATTGAAGATCAAATAGTAAATTTAATTGTTGAGTTAGATTTATAGTATGCATATTTCACAAAGGGTGGAATTAATTCCACCCTTTGTGATGATCAAATCTCAAAATCTACATTTACAGAACCTGCTTTGTGATGCTCTTTCTGATTTTGAATATATCTGGCTATCATTTTAACGTCTTTAGGACTTACAGTAAATAAACCATAACCACGCTGCCAACTAAAACTATCTAAAAATTTGTGATTTTCATTGAGCCATCTTGAGCTTGAGCCTTTGATATCTTTCAACATCTTTGAAATATCGAGTTGCGGATTTGCATGTAATAATATATGAACATGATCTTCCATACCATTAATC
This sequence comes from Nonlabens sp. Ci31, assembly GCF_012974865.1. Lineage (NCBI taxonomy): Bacteria > Pseudomonadati > Bacteroidota > Flavobacteriia > Flavobacteriales > Flavobacteriaceae > Nonlabens > Nonlabens sp. Ci31. Next base: position 852,624 of record NZ_CP043633.1, read on the forward strand.
ATAATTGGATCACAACCTATTTCTTCACATTTATACCAAATCATTGTATATAATTCTGGTTGTAAATGAACTGAAAGTAATAGTTCTCGATTCTTAGTACCAAAAACAATATGAAAATAAGCATGTATGTTATTGCGAGACATATTTTAAAGATAAGTTATCTATCAAAAATGGTGGAATTAATTCCACCATTTGTGATGATCAAAACTTGTGGGAACCATCTCCATTTATCTATCTCTATAACTATCCTCTAAACAAAAAGAAATCATTTTTCATATCTTCGATTTTTTCATCCTTATTGGTAATGATGTAATCCAGTGCTTTTTCTGTGAATTCTAATCCTTTTTTAGTTAGAGACACTGCCTGATTCTGAATGGTAATCATGTTGTTGTTTTCAGCTAGGTTCAGAACAGTTTTAGAACGTACTTTTCCCCAATTGATATGTTCTTGTAAATGACCTACTCGTCTTTCTTCTTCACTATCATGATTATTCAAGTGAAGTAAAAACGTCAGCAGGGAAACTTCAATACGCTGCCTCTTCTGTCGGAAGAGTACTGCGATCAATCCTTTAGAAGGGGCAAAAAGATAGACCAATAAAAATATCAATCCTAAAACGGTAGTGATCGATCCGCTGATGGAGGCGTCTAGCCATACTGCAAAATAATAACCACCTACAGCGCTCATAATTCCAAACAGTACAGACAGTAGGATCATTTTATTTAAATCGGTAGTCAGCAAATATGCTGTGGCAGCTGGCGCGATCATCAAAGCAACTACTAGAATAGCTCCTACAGCATCAAAAGAAACCACGGTAGTTACCGAAGCTATACTCATCAATCCATAATGCATCAAAACAGGAGAAAAACCTAAAGCAGAGGATAATCCTACATCAAACGTACTTAGTTTTAATTCTTTATAAAAAGCTAGAAGCAATGCTAAGGTGATCAATAAAGTAGTAGAAATGGTCCACATGCTTTTGGGTCCATAGCTCACATTGTCAATCATCAATTGATCAAAGGCAGCGTATTCTAGCCTACCTACAAGAACAGCGTCTGCATCCAGATGTATATCACTTGCATAAATAGCGATCAACAACACTCCAATACTAAACAAGGCTGGAAAAACAAGCCCAATAGCGGTATCTTCTTTTACCAATCCTGTTTTCTGAATGGCTTCTACAAGAACAACGGTTATAATGCCGCTAAAGGCAGCTAATAAAATCAACCAAGGGGAAGCGAGGTCTTCGGTAATAAAAAAGCCAATGACGATCCCGGGAAGAATAGAATGGCTGATCGCATCACTAATTAATGCCATTTTACGCAATACCAAAAACACCCCTGGTATCGCACAAGCAACTGATGTAAGACAAGCAATTAGTATGATAGCTACCTCTGAATTCATGATTCTGGAATATTAGTAGTATATAAGTTTTGAGCTGTTTCAAAACCTTCTTCTGTAAGGGACCAGTCCTGACCCTGGATGGTAATCCAATGTTTATCTGCTAGAGCACTTAAAGTCCCTTTAGTATACCCTTGAAAACCGTTTAAGATTCTAATAGCATGAGGTCTGGAAATATCTTCATGCTTTTCCACAATTCCATACATAAAATACAATGTTTTCTTTAATTCTAGGTCTCTGCGATTTCTAATCAATCGAATCTGTTTGAATAAAATTCCACGACCAGGAGAAAAAATAAAAGAAATAGCTACAAAAACCGCTGCGACTAGAACGATGACAGGCCCTGTAGAGAGGTTGTTATAAGACGCACTTATCGCTGTTCCAAAAACTCCTGAAAACATACCAAATACAGCTGCTAGTAGCACCATCATACCAAGGCTATTGGTCCATTGTCTTGCGGCGGCAGCAGGAGCGAGCAGCATGGCACTCATCAATACGACACCTACCGTTTGTAAGCCTATCACTATCGCAAGAACAATAAAAAAGCTGATCAATCCATCTATAAAACGGGTGTTAAAGCCCAAAGTAGACGCATAGTTTTTATCAAACAATAGCAACTTAAATTCTTTCCAAAACAACAACATAACCGCAAGACTAATTCCGGTTACAATGACCATTAGCATCACATCACTTTCTACTAAAGTCGCTGCCTGACCAAACAAATATTTATCCAGTCCTGCCTGATTTGCATCTGGCTGTTTTTTTAAATAACTCAATACCAACTCCCCAAACCCAAAGAACAAACTCAAGATCAATCCCAAAGCCGTATCCGTTTTTAAATGTGTTTTAGTGACGATTCCGTGTATCCAAACGGTACCTATTAATCCGCTGATAAGTGCTCCTAAAAGCAACACGTTAGAATCTTTAAGACCCGTAAACAAAAATGCCAGCGCAATTCCAGGTAAGGCTGCATGAGAAATAGCATCTCCTAGAAGACTTTGTTTTCTCAATACCGCAAAACTTCCCAACATTCCACAAATCGCCCCTAAGATAGCTGTTCCCAGTGTTATGGTGCGTAAGGTATAATCGGTAAAGAAATCTGTTAATTCCATTTTAAATTCAAAATCAAAAAAAACTAAAATCAAGTTTAGCTTTCCATTTATTTATATTATTTATATCAGTTCCACTTCATATTTTCTAAAGAAAACAGAAGTTTATGCCGAACTTGATTCAGAGCAAAAGCGAGATTATTAAAAATGTCTGGTTGAGCGGTAGTCGAAACCTTTTTAAAAATCTCAATTTCTAAACGTTCTCAACTCTCGCACGAATTGGCATCTGTTTCAAATTCGAGTTCGAGTTTGAGTTCAAGTTCATTCTATTTTTGCACCGCAACCTTATAATTGATCCCATAGGTTTTCGTCAAGTTATCATCATTAAAAATGTCTTTTACTGGGCCTGTTGCGATGCGTTTTACATTTAAGAAAGTGACCCAATCAAAATATTCAGGTACCGTTTGTAAATCGTGATGCACAACGATGACCGTTTTTCCAGCTTTACGTAATTCCTTTAAAATATTGATAATCGCAATTTCAGTAGTTGCGTCTACTCCTTGAAAGGGCTCATCCATAAAGTAGATAGCTGCATTTTGCACCAATGCTCTTGCGAGAAAAATACGTTGCTGCTGGCCACCAGAAAGTTGTGAGATTTGCCTTCCTTTAAAGGCTAACATCCCTACCTTTTCTAATGCTTCTAGCGCTTGTTTTTTTTGCTTAGCACCCGGTCTTTTAATCCATCCCAATGCTCCGTAAGTTCCCATCATCACAACATCTAGGGCTGTCGTGGGAAAATCCCAATCTACACTTCCTTTTTGAGGTACATACGCCACCTTATCCCGTTGTTTTTTATAAGGTTTTCCATAGATAGAAACAGATCCAGCTATCGGACTAATAATCCCAAGAATAGCCTTGATTAAAGTCGATTTTCCTGCACCGTTAGGTCCTACAATAGCCATCAATACACCTTCTGGAATAGAAAGGTCTATATCCCAAAGCACCGGTTTGTAATTATAGGCTACGGTAAGGTCATCTACTGCAACAGCTATTTTTTGTTCCATTATTTAAGTGCGTTTACAATCGTGTTCACGTTGTGCTTATACATTCCTATATAGGTTCCTTCTTCTGTTCCTGCACTTCCTAATGCATCGCTGAATAACTCGCCGCCTATAATAACATCATGGTCTTGTGCGTTCACAGCGGCTTGCAAGGCTTCTACCGTACGTCTCGGAACACTGCTTTCTATAAAAATAGCTTTTATTTTATTGTCTATAATGAACTGGGTAATGCGCTGAACATCTTTTACTCCAGCTTCTGTTGCTGTAGAAATTCCTTGGAGACCTACTACTTCAAAGTCAAAAGTTCTCCCGTAATAATTAAAAGCATCATGAGCTGTAACGAGAATTCTTTTCTCTTTAGGCAACTCTTCCACCTTCTTATCAAGACCTATTTTGAGCTCCTTCAATTTCTTTAAATACACATCCCGATTTACTTCAAAAGCTGCTGCATTTTCTGGATCTAATTCTGAAAGTCTTTTAGTTATATAAATAGTAATATCATTCCAGTAAGATAAGTCAAACCATATATGTGGGTCGTAATTGCTTGCAAAATACTCACTGCCTATTAGTGTGTTCTCCTCTACACCATCGCTTATCGCAATCGTAGTTTTTGCTAGTTCGTTCATCTTTTCAAAAACCTCGACCAGCTTGCCTTCTAAGTGCAAACCATTGTAAAAAATCACATCAGCGCGATCTAACTTTCTAAAATCGCCCTGACTGGCTTTGTACAAATGTGGATCTATACCGCTGCCCATCAGGCCATTTACTTCAATCAAATCGCCACCTATATTCTCCACGAGATCTGTAATCATCGTGGTGGTAGTGACTACTCGCAGCTTGCCATTTTCTTCTTTTTTATCGCCGCAGCTTATTAAAAATATGGCTATTAAGAGAAATAAGATTCTTTTCATAATTATATGTTTGTTATAATTCCGCTTTCGCGAAAGCGGAGCATTTTAAAATCATAGTTTTTTGTAATAACCTAGAATTCCATATCTAGATCAACTAAGCGTTATAAGCTTTTTCCGAAACTACCATTAATTAAATGGAGTCAATATTTTAGTCACTTCTACCTCATCCAAAAATCCAGAATACTGATAAAGTATCTCAAGATCTTTATTTATAATTAATAATACAGGATAAGATTTATCTTCACTTTGCCTTAACAACTCTTGAGCTAATTGATGAATTCCAGTATGGTGTCCAGTAGCTTTAAAACTAAATTTTACATTTCTAAAAATGACATCTTTCTTACTTTCTGCATCAAACGGTACAAAATAGAAATCCTTATTTATTAATTCTACGAGTGGCTTATCGCTAAAAGTATCTTCGTCCATCGCTTTACAATATTTACACCACTGCGTGTATAAAAAAACGATAACTGGTTTATCTTCTTGCTCCAATGCTATGTCCAACTCTTCAAAACTGTAGTTTTTCAAATCACTGTCTTTTTGGGCAACTGCAAGTAATGGTAGCAACCAAACTAATAAAATAAGTAAAACAGTTTTCATAAACTTCGTTTTAAAAAATACTGTATCTAAACCCTAAGAAACCTCTTATTCCTTGATTACTGGCATATACATAACTAGGATCAAAGGTAAGTGCATTTGGGTTATCAGGTGTGGCAACAGCCTGTCCACTTTGATCAAATTGTACACCTTCATCAAATGGGTCAAATGCTCTTGCAATACTATTAGATGCCGGCGTAAAGTTCAAAAGGTTTTTAACACCGCCATAAACTTCCCATTGGGTCCCAAAAGTTTTAGAGAGCTGGATGTTTTGAACGCTAAATACTGGTGAAAATTCATCTCTAGGATCGGTATCACTTATAAGAGGTAATCTCATAGGTCCATAAACGTTTCCTGTATAATCAATATTTAAATCCCAAGCTTTTATCTTGTAACTGATGCTCCATACACCACTATATCCTTCGGTTAATAGTTGTCTCGTGCGCTCGCCATCTTCTGTTATAGATACATCCATTAAGGTTGCGCCAGCAAGAATTTTTAAACCGTTTCTAAAAACAACATCTGCGTTGATTGATACTCCTTGTGATACAGCAAATCCATCAAGATTGCTATAGATAATCCTGTTAAAATCAGTCTCGTAATCTGGCAGTATTCTATTGGTGAAATAGGTATAAAATGCACTAGCATCTAGATTAAAAAATGTATTATTTTTAGTTCTAAAGGTTTTTACATAATTCACATTTGCATTCCATGAAGTTTCTGGCTCTAGTTCTCCTTCAAAAACTACTTCTCTAGCACCAGTGAGTGCCGCATGATCTTCTGTAAATACATTTGCCACTCTAAACCCGTTACCAACACTTAGCCTTAGGACGTTAGATTTATCTCTAGAAGACCACTTGTAATTTACACGTGGTGAAAACACATTTCCATGAATACTATTGTAATCATATCGCACACCTAACAATAACTTTTTACGATCTGTAATAGCTATTTCATCTTGTACAAATACTCCTGGTAAATGAATTACAGATGGTAGGTCTCCCAAACCATCAGCGGTTGAGGTCGCAAAGGTATTGTCGTTATAATAGGTATACCTATAAGCTGCACCTGCAAGTAAATCATGTGAAGAACCTAACTTCTTACTCCAAGTAAGCTGACCAAATCCTATGTATTGATCTGCATCATAAGAAGTGGTTCCATAAAATGAATCTTGTGAATGTCCATTCCCACTAAATTGAAAGCTCAAATCCTCATCAGTAGGCAAATCATATCTTCCAAAGGCTTCCCATCTACTGGTATAAATACTTTCCCCATAAACCTCATCTCCACCACGGTCTGCACTCGTCCAATCCATCTCGCCGCCCCATCTATCTTCATAAACATACCTTCCTGCAATGGAGAATACCTTACCGTCTTCTCTATCAAAGTTTATTTTATTAAAAATAGAAATTCTATTCTGCAAAGTCATGTCTGTAAATCCGTCACCGTTATTATCAATGGGGTTTTGATAATTAAAATAACTAACCCCTAAAATACCAGAGGTCTTATCTGACAATTGATAACCTGTTCCAACATCTGTACTTACTTCACCCCATGATGTAGTGAAATTATCAAAGCTTAGCTTATTTGCTCCTGTTGGTTTTTTAGTTATTACATTGATCACTCCGCCTACTGCTTCAGAACCGTATAATGTAGATGCTGGCCCTTTTACAATCTCCACTCTTTCTATAAGTGCTTGGGGAATACCGGTAAGACCATATACGGTAGATAGACCACTTACTATAGGTAATCCATCAATCAACACCATGGTATAAGGACCTTCTAGACCATTTATGTGTATATCTCCCGTATTACAAACACTACAATTAAGTTGTGGCCGTACACCGTTTACATTTTGTAAAGATTCAAAAATGGAAGGTGTTGGGTTTTTCTTAAAAAAACTTTGAGTATACACCTCAACTGGCACAGGACTCTCTAACTTACTAACTGGCTTGAGAGTACCCGTAATAACTATTTGATCTAAAGCGCCTAAGTCTTCTTTTAAATTTATTTGAAGCACATATGGATTTTTGTCGTCTGTTAAATTCACCTCTACCACAGCGCTTTTATAACCAACGGCACTCACACTAATTTTGATAAGCCCTTTCGGTAAATTTTCTAATTTAAAAACCCCATTTTTATCGGCAGAAATTCCTTTTCTTAATTCTGGCGCGTATACATTAGCAAAGGGTACGGTCTCCAGAGCACTCTTGACAATACCTTCAATTACAAAGGTTTCAGGTGTTTTTTGAGACTGGTTTTCTTGACTGTACATTATGAATGGTAAACAAAGCACCATAAAAAAAATCTTCTTCATATTTAAATCCATTTTACTATTTAATTTTAACAAATAAACTATCTGCTGTTAGCTTTGATATATATAATTCTCGAGTATCTGACTTAATGCGGCACGAACCGTCGAATTCTTCTATTTCTAACAACTTAATTTTAGAACCTAGTTTGATCTCGTGTTTGTCTAGATATTGTAAAAAACCTCTTGAAGTGTTCACCACTCCTGATAGAATACCCTCTTGACCTAACTCTACATTAGAAAGCTCAACTTGAGTATGTTTCACATAATTACCGTTGGAATCTGGAATGGGATCTCCATGTGGGTCATGCTTAGGGTAATTCAAAAATTTATCTAGCTCATTAGTTAATTTAGGGGACTGAATATGCTCTAATTGCTCAGCGATTTCATGAACCTCATCCCAAGAAAAATCTAGTTTCTCTACTAGAAAAACTTCCCAAAGACGGTGTTTTCTAATAATCTGATTTGCACATTGAACACCATTTTCTGTTAACCTCGCACCTTTATAGGGAATATATTCTGCAAGGTTTTTATCGGCAAGCTTTTTAAGCATATCCGTAACCGACGATGCTTTGGTATGCATACGTCCAGCAATATCATTTGTAGAAACCAGCGCTTGACCTTCTTGAAGGTGGTAAATAGCTTTGATATAATTTTCTTCGGAAATCGAATGCATTTGGTGAAGGTAAATAATTTATTATACAAAGGTAAACTAATTTTTAGTTGTGTCTAAAAAAATAAACCTAAGAAAATAACTGTAACTTATTTTTTAACCTGTTTATTTATAGAAATGCATTTCTTCTACGTATTCCTGCACTTGATGATGCATAAAGTATCGCAGGTCCTTCCCGTCTGCAATGGCGTTGCGTATCATGGTTGAAGATATTTCCATGATAGGAGCCATAATGGTTTTTATCTTGGTGTGATTTTCAAATTCTTTAGGAATATCCCCTGTTGAAACTCTTGGGTAGGCAATAATGTTATAATCTTCCAAAATCACTTCGTAATTCTTCCATTTATGGAGACTTTTCAGATTATCTGCTCCCATAATAAGGGTAAATTCCTTTTCTGGATATTTTTCAGAAAGGTGCGCTAGGGTATTTACGGTATAATTGGGCTGTGGAAGGCCGAATTCAATATTACTAGCTTTAATTTTGTCATAATTATCAGTAGCTAAATGTACCATATGAAGCCTTTGGTAATCATCTAAGAGCGTCTTTTTCTTCTTATGAGGATTGTGTGGTGTGACGACCATCCAGATTTCGTCTAGATTACTGCACTCCACTAAATAATTTGCAATCGCAAGATGACCTATATGCACTGGATTAAAGGTGCCGAAGTATAAACCTATGTTATTTCTCTTCGTTATCACTGACTTTTTTATTTATAAATTCATAAACCGTCTGATATGCCAAAGCTTTTGCTGCAGATAAGTCGCCATTTTTAATGATGACATCAAATTGAGGTGCTGTTGCCATTTCTGTACTGGCTTTTGCTACGCGCATAGCAATCTTTTCGGCCGTTTCTGTCTTGCGCTTTTTTAACCGTATTTGTAGCTCATTTATGGAAGGCGGTTTTACAAAAATAGAAATTGTCCGATTAGGGAATTTTTTCTTCAAACGCAATCCACCTACTACGTCTATATCAAAAATGACATTTTTACCTTGCCTCCAGAGTCTTTCAACTTCTTCTGTCAAAGTACCGTAAAATTGATCTTGATATACTTCTTCAAATTCTAAGAACTCATTTGCTCTAATACGATTCTTGAATTCCTTAGTCCCTAAGAAATAATAATCTTTTCCCTCCACTTCACCTTCGCGTGCTTCTCTAGAGGCAGCACTTATGGAAAAGGCTAGGTTTAATTCTTCTTTAGTTAATAAGTGTCTTACTAAAGTGGTTTTTCCTGCACCTGAAGGCGCGCTAAAAACAATCAGTTTAGGCAATACTTCCATTACAATACGTTAAGTAGCTGTTCTTTAATTTTCTCTAATTCGTCCTTCATCTGTACGACCATTTGTTGCATGCTAGCGTGATTTGCTTTGCTTCCTATGGTATTTACTTCACGTCCTATTTCCTGAGATATAAAAGCAAGTTTTTTACCTTGAGATTCTGGAATAGCCATAGTCTCATTAAAATAATTCAAATGATTTTCTAAACGCACTTTTTCTTCAGTGATATCATATTTTTCTAGATAATAGATAAGCTCTTGCTCAAATCTATTTTGATCTACTTTTTCCTTTAAATCAGACACAGCCTTTTCCAGCCTGGTTCTTACCCCTGCAAGTCTCCCCTTATCTTCTTCGATAACTTTTTCTAGAAGTTTTTTGATATTGGTAATGCGTTTATTGAACTCTAACTCAAGAACATTACCTTCTTCGTCTCTATATTCCTGAACGGCAAGTAGGGCCTTCTCAGCAGTTTTTTGAATAGCTGCAATATCCTCTTTTGGAACCTCAGTACTTTCTTGCGAAAAGACATCTGGAAATCGAGTGGCCATTTCTAATAATTTCATTTTGTGCCCGGAATTTTCAAATAGCACTCCCTCTAGTTGTGCCATTTGTTTCATATAGTCTTCTACCAATTCCAAATTTAACTGAGAATTTGCTGTGACGCCTGTTTGTTCTATATGGACAGAAAAGTCTACTTTACCGCGCAATAAAGATTTTGCGACAAGTTGTCTCAAAGGCAACTCTTCCTGCCTGTATAGCGACGAGAGTCTTATATTAAGATCTAGGTTTTTACTGTTGAGCGTTCTTATCTCAACAGTTATTTTTTTATCTGATAATTGGTGGACGGCTTTACCGTAACCCGTCATAGAAGTAATCATTCTCTACACTTTTAGTGCAAAGATAATGATTAAGAATAGTTAGCAGATTTGATCAACTCTTTATCTCATCCATTTTACCACGTAATCTGCTTAGAGATTGTTGTCTGATCCCTAAAAAAGAGGCTATCTCTTTGAGTGGGAGTCGATCTACAATACGCGCGCGTAACGCTCGATAAATTTAATATAACGAGTGGTAGCATCATGACTTATCATGCGAGATTTCTCGTCGAGCATGTTGTGATAGCGCTTCAACATGAGTTTATGAAATGCAGGAGAAAGCCCAGAATATAATTTACTCATGTATTCAAAATCTTGATGTCTGAAACATAAAACCTCACCTGTTTCAATACATTCTATTTGTAAGTCTGAAGGTTTTTGATCTATAAAGCTATACATCGCCGTCATTACACTACCATCTGCAACAAATCGTACGGTGTGCATTTTTCCGTTTTCATCCATTATACTGCCTTTCAGTATTCCTGATTTAACAATATAAATATTATCAGCCACATCACCTATATGTAACAAAACCTGTTTTTTACGCACCTTTGTAACCTCTAGCATACTAAAAATCTCATTAGCATACTCTAGTGATGGTTTATCTCCTTCTCCTGTTAAATCATGTAAAAACGATGGTAACTCCATAAGATTAAATTTAATTACTGATCTCTTTCTCTAAATAAATTTTTCCCAGAACTTTTAAACAAATTTAAACAAAAAATTGCCTTATTGAACTAAGTATAAGCATTTATCATAAATCTAACCCCAAATAAGCAGTATACTTACAAATATTTTTTAAACCTCAAATGCCTTTAACACTTATTATCATAGATATACGATTCATATAGCACCATATAGCCTCCATAAAAGGCAACTTCATTCATAAATAGTAGCCTTTGAAAATAGAACTTAAGTGCTCCTATCTAACATGGTTGGTCCTGACGTGAAAAAAGAGTTTCACATCAATTTAATACGGCAAACACCTTCTTTTAAACTCCAAAATAATATCTTGCTCTTCTTATGAAGGACAGCATTCTTTCCACAAAGACTTTAACAGAGTCACAAGTAGAACTCGTTCTAAACACTGGAATAAGCCTTACGCATTATGATTTACTAAAAATTCAACCTATTAACATTGATTCTACTGAAAATTGGAACCAAGTTATTATTACGAGCCAGAATGCCATCCCAGCGTTATTAGCCCATCATAACTTCATTAAAAATGTTTATTGTGTAGGTGAAGTTACTGCAGCTTCTTTAAAAAAAAATGGTGTCCAACCTATACACATTGCTCCTAACGCTAGAGGTCTTGCAAAAATATTAATCAATAACTATCCAGGAGAAAACTTTCTATATTTATGTAGTGAGCAACGTAGAGATGAACTTCCAGCGTTATTTCTCAAGGAAAAAATACCTTTAAAAGAACTTTTTGTTTACCGATCTATTGCCGTCATGAAAAGCTTTGATCGTATTTTTGCTGCGGTAATTTTCTATAGTCCTAGAGGTGTGCACGCTTTCGCGAAAGCGAATCCCCACAACAAACCTCTTACCGCAATTTGTATAGGAAAGACCACCGCTAGCACTGCTACTTCCTACTACAAAAACGTAAAAATAGCAACAAAGCAAACCGTAGAAAACACACTGATAACCGCAATAAAAGCGTTACGCAATGATTAAAAATGATCTTTTTTTAAGAGCCTTAAGAGGTGAAGAAGTAGCACGTCCACCAGTATGGATGATGAGACAGGCAGGAAGGTATTTACCAGATTTCATGAAGCTCAAGGCAAAATATGACTTCTTTACGAGGTGTCAGACTCCAGAACTAGCTACAGAAATCACCGTGATGCCTATAGATCAGATAGGTCCAGATGCAGCCATACTTTTCTCTGACATTCTTGTGATACCGCAAGCGATGAATATTGAAGTAGAAATGAAGAATGGTGTAGGTCCCTGGTTACCTGACCCTATTAGAACGGTTAAAGATCTGGATCGAGTAATCGTTCCCGATGTAAAAGACTCCTTAAGTTATGTGTATGAAGCTATAGATATGACTAAAAAAGTACTGGATAACCGTGTGCCTTTAATAGGCTTTGCCGGGTCTCCATGGACTATTCTATGTTATTGCGTACAAGGTCAAGGAAGTAAGAACTTTGATAAGGCAAAAGAATTTTGTTTTACACAGCCTGAAGCGGCACATATCTTATTGCAAAGAATAACAGATACCACGATTGCTTATCTAAAAGAAAAAGTAAATCACGGGGTGAATGCTGTTCAAGTTTTTGATTCTTGGGGTGGCATGCTTTCTCCTACTGATTATCAAGAATTCTCTTGGAAGTACATACAGCAAATTGTTGATGCCTTGAAACCACATACGGAGGTGATCGTTTTCGGTAAAGGATGCTGGTTTGCTTTAGGAGATATGGCCAAAAGTGGGGCAAGTGCTCTAGGCGTGGACTGGACTTGTAGCGCTAGAAACGCACGTTACCTCTCTGGAGGAAACATTACGCTTCAAGGTAATTTGGACCCATCAAGACTGTTCTCTCCTCCAGCTGAAATCAAAAAAATGGTCACTCAAATGATCAACGAATTTGGTAAAGACCGTTTTATAGCCAACTTAGGACATGGGATTTTACCTAATATCCCAGTGGAAAATGCACAGGCATTTGTGGATGCAGTAAAGGAATACGGTCAATAAATTTTGATTTATGTTTAAAAACATCCTAAAAGGGCTTACCTCTTACAAGGACAGCTTAAAACTGATTAATGAATTAAAGCTATGGAAGTTTTTTCTTGTTCCTATGGCCATCAGTTTTCTTTTCGGGACGTCTATCTTTTTTGCAGCGTATGGCCTTTCCGATAATCTAGGAAGGTTTTTTGCTAAGGCTTGGGTTTGGGAATGGGGAAAGGAAACCTTTACAAATATCGCTACAGGACTAGGCGGTTTGGTGATTTTATTTTTAGGATTCATTCTCTATAAACACGTGGTAATGGCTTTGAGTGCCCCTTTTATGTCTCCAGTTTCTGAGCGTATTGAAGAACACTTTTATCCGCAGGCTAGAAACCATATACAACATAGAGACACCACAAATATGGAACAATTGTGGCGTGGTTTGCGTATGAACTTACGTAATATAACCTATGAATTAGCGCTTACTATCCCTTTACTGTTATTGAGCTTTATACCCATAATAGGAATCTTTTTTACGTTTCTAGCCTTTGTCATTCAGGCCTATTATGCAGGTTTTGGGAACATAGATTACACCCTAGAACGTCACTTTAAATACAGAGATAGTGTCAATTTTGTAAAACGCAATCGTGGTATCGCTATAGGAATAGGAATTGTGTTTATGGGAATGCTATTTATTCCTGTTTTAGGAGTGATTTTGGTATTGCCTTTTTCTGTAACAGCAGCATCTCGCGCGACACTGGAAGAAATGATTAAGGACAAGAATTTAGAACTTCCCAATAACCGTAATACAGAAATCAAGGCTCAATGATTAAGGAACAGTTTTATAATTTCATTAAAGAACTTCAGAACACTATTACTTCAAAACTAGAAGAAATAGATGGCAAAGCTACTTTCCATCAAGATGAATGGCATCGCAAGGAAGGTGGTGGAGGTTTCTCTCGCATTATACAAGAGGGAAACCTGTTTGAAAAAGGGGGTGTAAGTATAAGCGCCGTTCACGGCGATCTGCCAGCAGCAATGCAAGCTTATTTTAAAGTCGAAGACTGTAATTTTTACGCTACTGGATTGAGTTTGGTGCTGCATCCAGAGAATCCAATGGTTCCTACCGTACATGCAAATTTCAGATATTTTGAAATGTATGATGCTACAGGAAAAATGGTTGATTCTTGGTTCGGTGGTGGGCTGGATTTAACTCCTTATTATTTATTTGAAGAAGATGCGCGTCATTTCCATCAAGTATGTAAAGAGGTTTGCGATCGACATGAAATAGCAGACTACACTCTTTTTAAGAAAAAATGTGATGACTATTTCCACAACTCACATCGCGATGAAGCTCGCGGAATAGGTGGTTTATTCTATGATTACTGTAAAGCTTCAGAGCAATTTTCCATGGAAGATTGGTTTGCCTTTCAAACCGATATGGCAAGTCATTTTCTGGACGCTTATGTTCCAATAGTAGAAAAAAGAAAAGATTTACCTTATACGATTGAACAACGCAACTGGCAGGAGATACGTCGTGGACGTTATGTAGAATTCAATCTGGTACATGATAAAGGAACCCTTTTTGGGCTCAAAACAAATGGCCGTATCGAGAGCATTTTAATGAGCCTTCCACCACACGTTCAATGGGTGTATGACCATCATCCAGAAGCTGGAAGTGAAGAAGAAAAGTTGCTTCAGGTATTACAAAATCCTGTGGATTGGGTTATTTAGCAAGAGAATATGGATGATGGAATATAGAAAATAGACGTACCGTTTAAAATTGCTTTATCACTTTTAAGGTAGCACAAAATTTATTTGAATGTATTCCGCTTTCGCGAAAGCCTTAACCTACTGTTTCAAATTCACAACATATACAATCGCTCCTATCAGCATTAACCCAGCGAGAATGGCTAGGAAAATCTTCCAGAATGAATACGGTCGTGTTCCGTAAATTTTTCCAGTCTGTCCATTCACATAAAAATTATAGCGTTTGCTATTAAATTTATAAGAACTGATGTAAACCGGTAATAAAATGTGCTTAAAGGTCTCTTCGCTCAGCTGCATTTCTAGTTTATGAACACGTTGTGTGTCGCCTCCTATATCTCGACTTGCCAAAGCTGTGGCGATATCCCTAGCTTTTTCTTTTGCCTCTAAGTGTCCATCTTGTAAGGGAATCGTATACTTTTCAGTTACGTAGCCGGCCAGAAATCTGGTGTCAAAAGTTTTTAATTCATCTAATTTCCAAAAAGCGATTTGCTGTGGGATTTGCCCTCCTTTTTGAATGGATCCTTTTACAAGAGTATCATCTATAAAGCCAGAAACTTCTCCACTCGAAGGATACCATCTGGTGCGACGTTCTTGCCTCGTCCGTTTGTTTTTACCTGATCCGGAAGTAACTGTTACATAATAATACTCTCCTCTTTGCCCTTCATATTGCGCATACAGCTCTGCATCAAAAGTCCAGTAGGGCACATAAAGTCCTTTAGTGTTTTCTGGGCTCAGACTAGCGCGCTTTAAATTATTAGGTGCCCACCATAGCACGGCTATCCATTTCTTAAAAATCTGATGTGCCTTGTCTTGTTTAAAATCAAAGGGGACCACGGCTCCTGGTAAAATCCAATTGTCTTGGTAAGCATCTTCAATAATCAACGGCATGGTACAATACACACAATGCAAGGATTTGTAGCTTTCTTCTACGTGTTGGTTAGCGCCACAATTTCTACAATGCAGCATAGAGATTTCCATAGAATGGGATTGCGCACCCATTTGCTGCAAGTAATTATGCAGTTCTAATTCTTGAAATTGCTGTTCAGACGGCTCGATAACTTCTTTATGACCACAGTAATCACAAGTTATTAAATCTGTACCTGGTTCATAAGTAAGCGCGGCGCCACAGTTGACACAAGATTTTTTACCCTCAGAACGTTTAGCAGGTTCTATATTCAAAGTAAGATAGCTTCAATTATTTTTTTTCGATTCATTCTATTGCCGATTTGCGTTTAACTTCGTAAAACTGAATTGCCCATTGCTTTATTTTTCAGGTTCAAATTTCAAAACTATCTCTGAGATAATTATTAACCGATTCTATATCCAGGGCGGAATGACAAATCGTAAAAGCCAATCAAAATTTGTGCAGCAAATTAACAATAGACAATTTGATTTTTTTAATGGATTTTAGGATTTGCGACCTCAACGCACATCAATTATGGAAGCGGCGGCGGCGTATTGCCCCCTAGGAATCCTTTTAATTCTTCCACCTCACTAAGTGCTTTCCAGCCGTCCATTCCAGCTTTCCATACTAAGGTGTCTTTATTAACCGTACGACTAGCAAATAAAGAACGCAATTGTTCGTAAGGAACTGGGCCGGTTTGAGCACCGTTGAGTGCATAGAAATAACTGGTGGCTTGTGGCACCGGTGGCGGCATGGCCGAAGCTTGATTTTGTTGTTGTGGCAGTTGTTGCTGACCACCCATTTGAGGAGACATCATATTGCCCATTTGTTGCGCGAGGACAAATCCCATTCCCATTCCCATTCCAGCGCCAGCCGTTCCACCTTCATTTTTTGCCGCTGCTTCAATAGCTTTAGCCGTTTTGAATTTGGTCAATTTATCTAGGTCAATTTTATCCAGACGGCTGTATTCAAAGATCTCTTTCTTGAGTTCTTCTGGCATAGAAACATTCTCGATATAGAATTTCTCTAAGGAAATTCCTACACTCAAAAACTCTGACTTCATCACTTCTTGACAAGTTTCAGAAAGCTCTGATGTATTTGCCGCATATAATTCTATAGGAAGGTTGGCCTCTCCTACGGTATCTGTAAATCGAGTAGCAATCAAACTTTTAAGATGCTCATTGATCTCAAAATTGGTAAAATTATTATCCGTTCCTACGATGTCTACAACAAATTTACCGGAGTCAGCTATTTTAAATGCGTAAGTACCAAAAGCTCTAATTTCGACCAGTCCGAAGCGGTCATCACTTAAGGTAATAGGGTTTTTAGTCCCCCATTTTTCGTCAGTAAACAAGGTAGTGTTGACAAAATAAACCTCTGCTTTAAATGGCGAGTTGAAACCGTATTTCCATCCTTTTAAGGTGGAAAGAATAGGTAGGTTTTGTGTGGTTAATTCATAAGTACCTGGCTCAAATACATCTGCTAGTTGGCCTTCATTTATAAAGACGGCTGTTTGTCCCTCACGTACAATGAGTTTTGCACCGTTTTTGATTTCGTTTTGATAACGCTCAAATCTGTAAGCGATCGTATCATCTGTATAATCGAGCCACTCGATAATGTCTATAAATTCGTGACTCAGTTTTTCTTTAATCTTATCAAATATTCCCATTTTGGTTGGTTTTAAATTTGGTTATGAAGTTACTAATTTTGAGGAAAATTGTGCTTTGTACTTTTTTAAAATAGCATTTATTGCTGATCTCGGTTCTTTTTAAAAGTCAAATGATAACCGACACCATAGAATAGGTAGTTATAAATAAAGAAATGTTACCGTTCCTTTTACCTTTTTTACTCTTATAAGCGGGATCTATAGAATAGAACTAATTGCTCCTAATTATAAAAGTCTAAACATCGCAAAAGTTTTGATTTAGGATTAAGGACATAGATATAAATGTAGTAAACGTTTAGCTATTCATTAGTCTAATGATCTAGAATATGGTCATGCTAATGAAGTATTTGAACAATTTTTGCATGATTCAAGCTGCTATTATAGGTAATTCTCTAAAAAACCATATATATAAGTTAATCAACTGATTTACAGTTATTAAATTGTTTTTATTTTACTAGATATTCATGAAAACAGACTCTGTATTCATGAATCTAGACCAATACAATTTGCATAGCACTTGTATAATCCGCTATCTTTAAACTGTTGTTAACGAATACTTTATAAAGGTGTTTAAATCACAATTTAAGAATCTTTTAAAAAGTGACGTTCGCTATAAGGTAACGGGGGTTAAAAGAATAGGCCGAAACCAAAATAACATTATTGTTGTTTTAGAAGTAGCGCAACGATAAACACTTGATATAGGGTAATGACGAGACTGTTTAGACAGGCATAAACAAAAGGCATCGGAGCAGTAACAAAAAGCTACTGAGTTCCATTTGGCATATCATTAAGTACGTACATTTTAAAATAAACACCTAACTATCAATTTTTGAGTTTGGTTACACACTGGATCAAATTCAGCATCGATTTTAATTTAAAAAATAACATTATGAAAACCATATACCTATTACTCATAGCATTACTGGTCACTAATTGCGATAGCGACGACCCAGTAGACCCTGCGTCTTTATTACCACCCATCACCACGACAGGAGAAAACACCTTTGGTTGTTTGATCGACGGCAAGTTCTTTAGACCTAGGGATGGTCGAAGTACCATTAATAGTGATAATAGGGGAATAAGAATCATAACTACAGAGACTACAAATGTTGAATATGATATTAGAGATTTTGCAAGTGAAAAAACGTCTAGTTTACTTATTCACATCGAAGGATTCCAATATAACTCTTCAAGCATATATCAATTTCAAGAATCTAATGGATTAAACGGTATTGATGGATTAAATAATAGTTATGCTCACTGTAGGATATGGAAAAATGCAGAGCTTGGCTATCAACGCTATGCAACATATCCTAATTCTGGAAATATAAATATAGTCAACCAAATTATTCAAGGGCAAGCGAATTATCATAACTCTACCTTCCATTTAAAATTGATCAACACTCAAATTTCCAATGATACTATATCTATAGAATTGGGAAGGTTTGATCTTGAATCATTCTCACTTCAATGGAAAGATTGGGATTAAAATAGACTGCCGCAACAACAATAAACAAGTAATAACATATAAGAACTACCGTAAAAAATAAAAACCATCTAATCGATGAAATTCTACTTCGCTCAACTCGAAAAAGAATCATTGATCCATAAAGATAAAATTGACCATAACGCTTTTAAAAAAGCAATAAAAAACAAAATTATGAAGACCTTATCAATAGTGATGATATTATTAATGATTACAAGTTGCAACAGCGATGACTCAGTAGATCCAGCATCTTTATTACCGCCTATTACCATGACAGGAGAAAACACCTTTGGTTGTTTGATCGACGGCAAGTTCTTTAGACCTCGAGATGGCAGAAGTACTATTAATAGTGATAATAAAGGGTTACGAGTTGTTCAAACTGAAACGGACAACTGGGAAATTCATGTGTTTGATCGAAAAAGTGAGAAGTCCGGTAGTTTAATTCTTCATCTTGAAAATTTAGAAAATTTAGAACTCGGAAATTATATCGTGAGTGAATCTAATGGGTTAAGGGGGATTGATGGAAATAATAACAATTACATTCATGCAAACTTTTATAAAAATGGTCAGTACAATAATTATTTATCTTTTTATAATTCTGGGAATGTTGTCATATCAAAAAAAGATTATTCTCCAAATAATTATCACATATTTTCCGGCACATTTCAAGTAAAATTAGTAAATATTCATAATACTCAAGACACCTTAAACATTTCTTTAGGGAGGTTTGACCTTGAATTAGGCACAGTGCAACAGACCTCATTTAATTAATAGACTGCCATGACAGGGAAAGTCTATCAATGATATTTATAAGTAAACACAAAAATTAAGAACTAGTAAAACCCTAATCAAAAACACTCCTACTTCGCTCAGCAAGAAAGAATTGTTATCACATAAAGATAGAATTGACACTAAGGCTTTTTAAAAAGCGATAAAAAACACCAATTATGAAAACCGTATACCTATTACTCATAGTATTACTGTTAACCGCTTGCAACAGCGACGACACAGTAGACCCAGCATCCTTATTACCACCCATTACCACAACTGGAGAAAACACCTTTGGCTGCTTGATCGACGGCAAGTTCTTTAGACCTCGAGATGGTAGAAGTACGATTAATAGTGATAATAGGGGATTAAGAGTTGTGAGGACCGAAAATGATAATCTGGAGCTACATGTATATGACCGTAAAAGCGATAGATCAGGAAGCTTATTTATTCATTTAGAAAATTTTTATACCATAGGTGAAGGTGATTATTTAATCCAAAATGCCACGGGCTTGCGCGGGATTGATGGTCCTAATCACAATTATATTTACGGCACCTTTTGGAATGAAACAGACCAACAGTACTCTAGATATCTTAGTTATGATAGCTCTGGACTTTTAGAGTTAAATAAATATGAACTAATTCCCAATACTTCAAATATTAAATCAGGAACATTTCAAACAAGATTAGTAAATTTTGAAAATACTAATGATACCATATTGGTTACACTGGGAAGATTTGATCTAGATAGTTTCACATTAAACATTAAAGACTGGGATTAAAATAGGCTACCTGACGTTGGAGCGGCAGTCTATCAATATGTAACAACTAACACACATTTTATAAACCATTCCAATTATTCAAAAGATTGCTGATAGTAACGCTTTCGCGAAAGCCTAAAAAACACCAATTATGAAAACCATTTATATACTACTCATAGCATTACTGGTCACTACTTGCGATAGCGATGACACAGTAGATCCAGCATCCTTATTACCACCCATTACCATGACTGGAGAAAACACCTTTGGCTGCCTTATCGACGGTAAGTTTTTTAGACCTCGAGATGGTAGAAGTACCATTAATAGTGATAATAGGGGATTAAGAGTTGTTCAAACAGAAACAGACAACTGGGAAATTCATGTGTTTGATCGAAAAAGCGAAAGGACTGGCTCTCTTTATATTCATATCGAAGATTTTTTCGTAAACTCAATAGGTATTTATCAGATTAATGCTGCTAATGGGCTTCGAGGTATAGACGGCCCTAACAATTCTTACATATATGGAAGGTTCTGGAATCCCAAAACAGAAAATTATTCAAATTATCATTCCTTTATTGATTCAGGTTTTATAGATATTCTCGCAGATAACCATAACCCTGGAAGTTACTATATCATTTCCGGAACATTTAACGCTCATCTAGTTAACATCGATAACGCAGCCGATAGTTTATATATAAGTAAAGGAAGATTTGATATAGACTCTATATCCTTGCAGTTTACATCTTTCGATTAAAATAGACTGTCGCACCGACTATACCCATTCAATAACATGTAAAAACTAATGCAAAAATTAGCAACCAGTAAACTAACTTATTGATGACATTCCTAATTCGCTCAGCATAAAAAAAGAATTATTCTAAGCATAGGAATAGCATTTACCATAACGCTTCCGCGAAAGCTAAAAAAACAAAATTATGAAAACCATATACCTATTACCCATAGTATTACTGTTCACCGCTTGTAACAGTGATGACTCAGTAGATCCAGCATCTTTATTACCACCCATTACCATGACAGGAGAAAACACCTTTGGTTGTTTGATCGATGGTAAGTTCTTTAGACCTCGAGATGGCAGAAGTACTATTAATAGTGATAATAAGGGGTTAACAACATTAAGGTCTGAGGAGGATAATTGGGAAATTCACGCATATGATCGAAAAAGTAATCGCACTGCATCTTTGATTATACATATTGAAAACTTATTCGAAAACCCAGATGGTGATACTGGTTTTTATCCGATAAGACAGGCAAATGGTTTAAGAGAGTTAGATGGTCCTAATCACACTTATATTTATGGGAGAATTTGGAGTGAAGCGTTTAACTCATATCAACTTTATTTGTCAAAAGATAATTCTGGTTCCATCAATATAACAAAGCTCCAGAGGTCACCAGGAGAATTTTCTATTCATGCGGGAACATTTCAAGCTGTTCTTTACAATAGTCAATCAGAAACTGACAGTTTAATAATTGACTTAGGTCGATTTGATTTAGACAGTATTTCACTTCCATCAACACCGTTTAATTAAAATAAGACTGCCGCGTCAACGGCAGTCCATAAATATTTAACAACTAACAAGCATTTTATTAACCATTAAACATTCAAATTTATGAAAAGAATTCTTCTTAGCATAGGAATAGGATTATCCTTATGCAACGCTACGGCACAAAATCAAGAAAAAACCCTTGATGATGCCCTAGTCACCGTCAATCAAGCTAGTGTTACTAGCGGTATCATTTATGAACGAGTAGTACAATTTGCAAATCTCTACAACTTTAACAGAGAACCAGACTTTGACACTGCCGACTACACTTATTTTAAACAAGCACTAAGCGAGATGCATCGTGCGAGTAATGAAGTCCTCTTTATAAATCGATCAGCATTAGATAGTCTGATGCAACAAGAAACAAATCATGTAGTTCCCTTAGGTATATTGAATACCGATTTTCAACTACTGAATTACCGTTTTGAAGAGGTACAGCAAGGTGGTTTAACCTATAATGAAAACACTCAGGAATTTTCTCAAATTCCTGGGCAGTCCCCTTTTTATACCTTACATACTACGGTTATTGCACCCTTAGTCAAGGCTATTGCAGGAACTGGAATCACCTACAAAATTGATCCAACGTATCTTTTTCAAAATCAACAGCAACCTATTAAGACACTTACGGCAGATTTTGGGGATGGAGTTCCTAGAAATCTGATCAATAACTATAATTTACAGACGCAACAAATACAAGTTAATTATAACACTGATGGAGATAAGATAGCTACCTATCAAATAATTTATGAGGACAATACGAGCATCACTACAAAATCCAGTATTTATTTCAAATACCAAACACAAATAGGACCTAAAACATTATCCCCTTTTTGCGCAGGAGATACGTATAAGGAAAATGGCAGAATAATAGCTGATATTCCTTTTACAGGGTATGAAGTAAATGATCCTACTATTTTAGCCGAAATTGATTACCGTATTTTCTATTCAGAAAATGATACCGGTAACAACCAGTTGGACAACCCCATCATTATTCTCGATGGTTTTGATCCAGGAGATAAACGCAAAATAGAAGATTGCGATTGTGGTCAAGATCTTGACTGCGCCGCGGCAAATAAGGAAGATGGTCAATTTAATCCTGCTTTGCATGACAGCATGTACGATTTTCAATTTTTTAGAGATTCAAATGAAGATAATCAAAACGCCTTAGAAAAACTAAGAGCAGAAGGTTTTGACGTCATTATGGTCAATCACCCTACTTATGATACCGCAGATGTAAACACTGGCGAGATGTTCACTATAGATGGTGGTGCTTATTATATAGAAAGCAATGCCATGGCCTTGATCAAATTGCTTCAAGAAACGAAGTCAAGAATGGCAACTACAGGAAGTACCGCTCAAATAAAGCTTGTGGGACCTAGTATGGGAGGACAGATATCTCGTTATGCTCTGGCTTATATGGAAGCCATGGAAGAGCAAACACAAGACAGTGACAACTGGGATCATAACGTATCACATTGGGTGAGTATAGATAGTCCGCATCTAGGTGCAAATATTCCTTTAGGAGATCAAGCATTAATTTTCTTAATAAAGGAAATGTTGTCAGACGACGACAATGATGCTGCCGAAGATTTTTACGATAAACAATTATCCTCTCCTGCTGCAAAGCAACAACTCATTGAATTTCACAGACAAGCTCCTGGGCAGTCCCATCATCATGTAGATCAAAATTTATTGAATGCACAAACACTATTGCAAGGATTTGGTCAAGACAGAGGAAATTCTTCTTTTACAGAGCATTATAATAATCAAGCCATAAATGGATTACCCAATTCTAATGGCTTTCCTACGAAATCTAAAAACTTGGCCATCATTAACGGTTCTCTTACCGGAAGTAGGTTATCTACCTTACCAAATGAAGATGGAGGTTTTTATTCCTATGCTGCTGACGGTGAAAAAGTACTTGGTGTAAAAAGTTTTGCCAGAGTCAAAATCGAATTGCCAATAGGAAACATTGTTTTCCGTACGCATATCGCTACACTAGACTCGCACTTTATGTCTTCTGGTGCTAATGAGCGTGTGGCAAAGTTTTATAAGATTCCAACAACAAAAACTGTAAAAGCACCTAACAATAATCAACGCGGTAATATGGACAACGTTCCTGGCGGATGGTTTTTAGCACAACAAGAACTTGCAGATGCAATTACTGGAAGACGAAGCTTATACCTCACTTCAAATATGCCTGACTACGGCACAGCAGGAACAGGTGTGATCAGATGGTTTAATGATAACATTATTGGTACTTCTGCTACCGATGATACACAAGTAAGAACATTGAATCCTATAAATTCCTTTATTCCTTCGTTTTCAGCGATTGCACATCTCAATCCAGATCAAGACTGGAATAATCCATTAAATTTTGATTTAACCTGCGACTCCAATAGGCTCACTCCTTTTGATAGCTATTATGGCGAGTCTATCAATACGAGACACACCAGTTTTAATCAAGATAGTATAGATTGGCTTATTGAAAATTTAAAACTCCCAAATGGTCAAGTATTACCACCTCAATTCCCTGTAGATAGATCCACTTTCTCCAGCCCAACAACGATGTGTGTAGGAGATATTGTTACTATGGGGTTTGAAGATGAATGTAAAGTGGCTGTGCAACCTACTTACGTGATTAGTGACAATCTGGCCATCATCTCTAGAAATGGATACTCTGCTCAATTTGAGGCTTTAGAAAACGGACCAGCTTACGTACAAGTAATTTTAGACAATGGCGTAGGGCCTAGCCAAAGTTTTAGTCGTCAACTATATATTGGAACTCCTAATCTTGATAATGCTTTTCTTACAGAAATAGATTCTGCCACTTTTCTATCCATATATCCCGCAAATGGCTTTTGTGATTTTGTAGCTTTACGCATAAATGGAATAGAGCGTTATGATCTAGTAGATGAGATAGAAATGCAAAAACTACCTATATCTGCCTCCTACTGGGATAGCGATCAAAGAACTGGAAGGGATAACACGGTAGGTATCTATCCAGACTGTAATGAGTTATTCAGATTTCAAGTACGAGCAAGAAACGCTTGTGGCTGGTCAGAATGGGCGGAGTTTGTGAAGGATATCGACAACTGTAGCAACGATTGTTCTAACACTAACTCTAGTGGCATAGTTAGTAACAATTTTGTGATTTCGCCAGTTCCTGCCAGCACAGTAATCGCTATTGATATGGTACAAAAACCCGAGTGGAGCTTTTACTCCAAATCCTGTAGTGATGGATTAACTGACATAGGAGGAACTAGTCTTTGTACTTATTTTGTGAGTCTACAACTATACGACTTTAGTGGTAATCAAGTTTTAAACATCACTAGACATGAATTAGGAACGTCATTTGATGTTTCACATTTAACTACGGGAACTTATGTCATGCATATAACTCACGCGGGTCAAACTGAAATTCATCAAGTCCCCATAAATTGAGGTGATTAGCTGTTTAAATGAAGAAAAAGAGCTTGTTTTGAAATTCAAAACGAGCTCTTTTATGTTACAGTTTGAAAATGTATCAGACTATTAATTCCTACCAGTCTCCTCTGGATAAAAAGTGTACACTGGGTCACTTTGCCAAATTTCTTTTGTTTCTATACACATAGCCGTTAATGGCCCTTTATAGGCCGCTGCAGTATCGAGGTTCCAAACATTTGCAGCGTTCATAGGCTGGTATTCTTCCCAACTGTGTGTTGGGGTATGACCTATAAAAATCTCTTTGTAGAGTCTTAATCTATTAGGATACTTATCGTCGTCGTCTTTTAAATTGGGGTCTAAGGCCAGTGCCATTTCCCATAACGTACGGTCCCAATAGGTAATTCCTTTAAAGTACTCATATCCAGGACCCTTTAAATTGTGAAAACCTGCATGAAAAAACCCATCCCCATTCAGCTCGTAATAATTGTGAAGATCGTTCTTGAGAAAATCAAAATGCGCCTCGATTTCTTGCTTGGTTCTGCTTGCATAACTATCCACAGTGCTTTTACCTCCATGAAATAACCACATTTTATGAGGGTGCACCGCTTGTAAATTTTCTACCACTAACTCATCGTGATTACCTCTAAGGTAAATAGGAGGAGTTTGTTTGTTTTGTTTCCGCTTTCGCGAAAGCGAGATTAAAAAATCCACCACCTCATAACTTTGAGACCACCCGTCTACATAATCTCCTAAGAAAATAAGCTGATCGTCATCTTTTAATTTTATTTTATCTATTAATTGAACGAGGGCTTTGTACCCGCCGTGAATGTCTCCTATTGCAATGGTTCTCATTAATTATGAATTGTATTTTACCTTGCGCAGTACGCGCAAAGCTTCTTTAAATGCTTTATATGTTTCTGGATAAGCCTTGAGCAAATTTTTATGCGCGTTCATCTTTTCTACTGGCTCACCTACGTTGTTGAATTGACAAATCAACATGGTTTCTGGCAACTGTCTTAAATCTATCAATTCTTGTTCTTTGAGCTCTATACCGTTTGTCATCTTGTTTAGAAGAGATAAGTTAGTATTGTATATGTGGTGTAAGGTCCTGCGGTCATAATAAGGTGGGTTAAAAAGGATTTTATTTTCTAACTTATACGTCCCGTTAGGGAAAAATCGCAAGGTCTGTCGCTCCAGTGGGTGGTACTTCTGGTTTTTTCCTATTCCTAATTCCACAAATTCTAATATGCTAAAACTATCTTCATCAAAAGAAATTTGCACCTCATCCAGCGTGCTGTAAAATAGTCGTACTTGTTCATTCACCATTTCAATATCTACTCTAGAATAATAGGTCTCGCCATTTTTACGCTTTACTTTTCCTGACCAACAAATAACAAATTGTTCTTTAAAAACCTTATAATGTGTCTCTAAGCCTTGATTTTTACGAGCTAAAAATTCAACCACGCTGTCTAAAGTGTGCTCAATATTATTACTCGCCTTTTTTTCTAGTTGTTCTACAATTTGAGAATTGACATCTTTGATCTCTACATCGTAAGCTTTAGGCATAGAAATACTTCCATCTCTAAAGAAGACCGTCCCTCCGTAATATTTCCAAATGTTTTTGCGCAGTGCCGTAAGTCCATCTTGAGCTCTAATAGTTACTAATCCAACCACTTTACCGATTTCTAAATGAGGGAAAGCAATATTCTCGTACTGTATGATAGGAGCATTAGTCAGATAAGCATTGATCAGGTTTTGTAATTTAGAATCGTCAAAGAAATCGACTCCTACTATACCATTGATCTCATCGTCAATCCCTATAACGATATAACTGTTATTTTTTGGATTGGTATTAGAAAGGGCGCAAATGTGTTTGAGAAACTTAGCCTTTCCTTCTTTATTACTTAGATCAATACGTAGTTTTTTATCATAAAAACTATTCTCGTCGTTATGCGCCAGCAAGTTTTTAACCAGAAGTCGTTTATTGATCATGACTGAAAGATAAACTAGAAATTTAGATCTCAACAAAAATTTAAAAAAGATTCAAGACCGCTTCCTTCGGTGAGCTCAGCAGTTAGAGCTGAAAGAATATAGAATAGAGATTTGAAGTAGGTTTCAACTACATAAGTGCTGAAAACTGTTCCATGCTTCACCAAACGCTTTTTTTTATGTTCTCAACACCACTTCATATTAACAGTGAAATTACCAATAGGCAATAGACCATCAATTATTCAAAAGTGAAGCATTGAATAAACAATAGGTGTTTTTGTTGTTTGTGATTTGTGATTTCATCTACCTATCTTTGCTCACATGCAAATTCCCGAAGGAAAAAAAATATACTTCTCTAGCGATAATCACTTAGGTGCTCCAACTCAAGAATTGAGCAAACCTCGTGAAAGAAAATTTTTAGCTTGGTTGGATCAAGTTAAAGAAGATGCTGCTGCTATATTTTTATTGGGAGATTTATTTGACTTTTGGTTCGAGTATAAAACGGTAGTTCCTAAAAACCAGGTACGCGTCCTAGGAAAACTAGCAGAAATCGTTGACAGTGGTATACCCATCTATTTTTTTGTCGGTAATCACGACTTATGGATGTTCGGATATTTTGAAGAAGAATTAGGGATCCCTGTGTATCATGCCCCTCAGACATTTGAATTTAATAACAAGAAGTTCCTTATCGGGCATGGCGACGGCTTAGGTCCTGGCGATAAGGGTTATAAACGTATGAAAAAGGTGTTTACCAACCCCTTTTTCCAATGGTGTTTCCGATGGGTACATCCAGATATGGGAGTGCGTATTGCAAGACACCTATCCGTAAAAAATAAACTCATCTCTGGTGAAGAGGATGCTCAATTTCTAGGGGAAGAAAATGAATGGCTTGCTCAGTATGCAAAGCGTAAACTGGAAAAAGAGCATTTTGATTATTTTGTTTTTGGTCACAGACACTTACCTATGCAAATCAAAGTAGGGGAAACATCTACCTATATCAATCTAGGAGACTGGATTTCTCAATACCGCTATGGTGTCTTTGATGGAAAAGATTTTCAGCTGATTCGGTTTTAACATTTTGCGCTTCTATTTTAAACACACCCTTTAGCACAACAGAAGTCATGTAACTTACCAATAAGGCTGTATTTTTTACAGTTTTAATATCCCATACATAAATCATAAATCAACACATTAATATCTTTAAGAGGTTTTGAGACTTGATAGATTTCTCAAAAGCAACTAACCTCAACCCCACTTTATCAAAACTGACTTCAGCAAAAGCTGTTTCGCAAAATGTTCATATCTGCATCTGTTTTCTGGGAACTAAAAAATCTGTCCAGCTGTAAGTATCTCTTAGGTAGGAGAAAAATTGGGAAGGTGAAGACAGTCGATCAGTAGCTCGCGAATGGTATTAAATAGGCTACCATGCATTTTTGAAACATGGGATACGTTCCTATATCGTCTAGATCAAACTCCAAGGTATTCTTATAATATTTTGCTTATAACTGTTTATTTACTATTTTATTAACTACATTTAATGCTTTTTTTTAGTATTTTATCAAAATGAGAAGTATTTTTTCCGAAAGAATTGTTGATCAATTAAAGATCATAACTCAAGCACCTATAGCCATAGCTTTTTTAGATAATGACCTTAGATATGTAGCACACTCTTCAAAGTGGTGTGAAGATTATAATTTGGGATACACTGACATTAAAGGGATGCATCATTACGATCTTTTCCCTATACTAAGTAGAGAATGGAAAGAAGTACACCAACGGGTACTTAAAGGCTCTGAAGAGTCTTGTGACGAAGAGTTGTTAATAATAAACGGCAAGCAACGGTGGATAAAATGGAATATGAAGCCGTGGCACAATTATGATGATAAAGTTACTGGAGTGATCATAGTAACTGAAGATCTAACAGAAGCAGTTGAACTAAGGAGAAAGAACCTGTATGATTATGACTTGCTTTTTAAAGCCTGCTTGCGCAAGCAAATAGGCACCTGGGAATACGACCATATAAACGGTGAGCTACACTGGTCAAACGCCACAAGAACTATACACGAGACCCCTAAAGACTTTATTCCAAAAGCAAACGAAGCACTCGACTTTTATAAATCTGGAGCATCTCGCACGAAAATTACAAAAGCTTTTTTTCAAGCCATCACAAAGGGGACTTCTTACGACCTTGAATTGGAATTAATAACAGCAAAAGGAACTCCTATTTGGGTTAGAGCCGTAGGAATAAGTGAGTTTATCAACGGTATATGTTTGCGTCTGTATGGAACATTTGAAGACATTACTTACAAAAAATAAAATATAGGGAATTATATAACATTCTAAAAGAAGTATGTCTAAGCATCTCATAAATCAATTTAACGATCTTTGTGTGGTCATTTAAAATTTTATCTTAAAATCACAATTATGAGAAATTCAGCTATAAAATTTGCTTTTTTTAGTGTCCTATTTATGCTAACTTCTTTTCATTCAGTTGCTCAAAAAATGGAAACAGCGCATAAAGTGTCTTCTAATACATTAGACGAAATCACCTTAACTGTTAAAAATTCTTCTTTTAAAAACGATTCTATATTTCATGAAAATAAAAAGTATTTGCGTAAAGCAGTACGACTAAGCGAGGGAGATATTGATACCTTTAAAAATCAAATCAAAAGAATCGTTCCTTCCTTTAAAGATATCAGTGATACGAATTGGGAAGAACTTTATGATGCCTCCAAGCTACTTACCTTTCAAGGGAAAGTAGAAGAATTACCTTCTGTTCTTTAAGAGTTGAGATCTCTTAATCTCAACTGTAAGGAAGTAGTTCCCTGCCATTCATTTTCATCGATAGAATAAGCAATGTGGAATTTTTTACCATCGGTAATTTGCTTACATTTACTTCCCATATTAAAACCTATAGCATTAAATGCAATGCTATCCCCTTTTTTTGAAGCTACTTTAATTTTAAGATGGTCTTCCTCTTTACCCACACATTTACCAAAACCTGTATCGACCACACTTTCTGTCAGAAACACTGGGGTCATGTTCCCTGGACCGAATGGTGCCATTTGCTGGAGAATGCGGTAAAATTTTGGTGTAATCTGTTCCAATGGAAGTACCGCATCTATTTGAATTTCTGGAGTCAAGTGTTTGTTTTCTATAGTGGCACAAACTACTTCTTCAAAGCGGACTTTGAATTTTTCGTAATTCTCTGGTAATAATGTCAATCCAGCAGCATACATATGTCCACCAAATTGCTCGATATAATCAGCACATTGTTCTAGTGCATTATACACATCAAAACCTTTGACACTGCGAGCACTTGCCGCGAGTCGATCTCCAGATTTAGTAAATACTAATGTAGGTCGGTAATAATTTTCTATCAATCTAGAAGCCACTATTCCTATCACGCCCTTATGCCAGCTGGCATCATAGACTACGCTCGTAAATTTATCTTCTTCCTTATTAGCTATAATTTGCTGTATGGCTTCTTGCGTTATCGATTGGTCCAGTTCCCTCCTATCAGAATTATAGTTCTCAATTGACGCTGCAAATTCTTGTGCTTTTTCTATATCTGTTTCTTTAAGAAGCTCTACTGCATGAAGTCCATGCTTCATTCTTCCCGCAGCGTTGATGCGGGGGGCAATGATAAAAACAACGTCAGTAATCGTAAGTGTTGTTTTATTTAAATTGGATATAATCGCCTCAAATCCCGCCCGCGGACTCGTATTAATGACATTAAGGCCGTGGTAAGCGAGGATTCTATTCTCACCAGTCATAGGCACAATATCTGCTCCTATTGCCGTGGCTACTAAGTCTAAATAAGGTATCAAAATTTCAAATTCCCAGTCGTTTGCCATTGTTAAGGCTTGGCATAATTTAAAACCTACACCACAACCGCACAATTCGTCATAAGGATAAGAGCAGTCAGGGCGTTTGGGATCGAGAACCGCTACAGCATCTGGTAATTCTTTCCCCGGTCTGTGGTGATCGCAAATAATAAAGTCGATCCCTTTTTCTTTAGCATAAGCTACTTTATCGATAGCTTTTACACCACAATCCAAAGCTATAATGAGTGAAAAATCATTATCAGCTGCAAAATCGATTCCTTTATAACTTATTCCATAGCCTTCCTCATAGCGGTCGGGAATATAAGTAGAAACACGGTCGTAGAAACTTTCTAAAAAAGTAGACATCAGTGCCACGCTAGTCGTCCCATCTACATCATAGTCTCCGTAAACAAGGATATTCTCATTATTACCCACCGCTTTTTGAATACGTTTTACTGCTAGATCCATATCTTTCATAAGATAAGGGTCGTGAAGTTCTTCTAGATCAGGTCTGAAATAGGATCTCGCTTTCGCGAAAGCGTCCACACCACGCTGCACTAACAAACCAGCAAGAAAAGGATCAATCCCTAATTCCTGAGCAAGTTGTTGTTGTTTTTGAAAATCTGGTATGGGTTTAAGAGTCCATCGCATTTGGTAAAGATAAGATGTAAAAAAGAGTCTTGGAATATAAATATGACTTACCAGGTTCCTTTTTGCGGCATTTCCGTTATCTTTAATATCTAAATTGCAGAATCAATCTTACAAAATTCCAAGAATGCCATTAGTCAACCCACTAGACGCAAGTCACGATACTGAAACAGCAGCACTAGCCGATTTCTTCAACGAAACTTTGGGGTTTTGTCCTAATTCTGTACTGACCATGCAAAGACGTCCTGCGATATCCAAAGCTTTTATAAACCTTAATAAAGCTGTAATGGCAAATGAAGG
The DNA here is from genome assembly GCF_012974865.1 of Nonlabens sp. Ci31. Classification (NCBI taxonomy): domain Bacteria; kingdom Pseudomonadati; phylum Bacteroidota; class Flavobacteriia; order Flavobacteriales; family Flavobacteriaceae; genus Nonlabens; species Nonlabens sp. Ci31. Next base: position 884,553 of record NZ_CP043633.1, read on the forward strand.
TCGCGTCACCAGCGCATTGAAAAGAATGATCGCGTGGGTTTCTAGCAATGCTACGGGATGCAGGTACTGTCAAGCGCACGCTATAAGAGCGGCAGAACGTTATGGAGCAGCACAGGAACAACTAGACAACATCTGGGAATACCGTACACATCCAGCTTTCAACGAAGCAGAACGTGCTGCCCTAGATTTTTCTCTAGCAGCCAGCCAAGTGCCTAATGGTGTAGATCAAACTATAAAAAAACGTTTACACCAGTATTGGAATGAAGGAGAGGTAGTAGAGATGCTAGGAGTGATATCGCTTTTCGGTTACCTCAATAGATGGAACGACTCTATGGGTACCACCTTAGAAAATGATGCCATAGAGAGCGGTAATCACTATTTAGGGAAATATGGCTTTGAAGTGGGAAAGCATGTTTAATCAAAGGGACTTACTGTTTCACAAACTCTATCAGCTGATCTTTCCCATCAGTAGTGTGCTCAATAGAAATACCGCCTGCAGTTTTATAACCTATTCCTATAAAGTTAGTCGTTACTGCAAGATAACAACCTCCTTTACTCTTCTTTAAGGTTCCTATGATCATATCACCTCTGAAAATAGTGTAGCCATCAGAAGAGCTCATTAAAGAAAAAGAATGGTCTGTGGTTGTATAGTCCCTTTTAATTTGTGTTAATTCAAACGGCATCTCCACTGCCGCTGCATCTGTAACTTGACGATCCTTTACTTGCGTGTTAAATTCAGGGGCTTTTTCAGGTTGTTGAATTGGTGTTTTTTCTTTAATTATTGCTTGCTCCTCTACTACAGCTTTAGGCCTGTACTTATAATCTACCTCATCAAAAGAAGTTATCGCATCTCTTAGCGCTTCAAAATAGGCTTTATCATAGGATTTGGTTGTCCCTACTCCTTTTTTACTGGTAAAAACAACAGTACCTGTGCAATCCTCTAATTGCAAGACCATATACACTCGGGTGGTTCCTGATTTATCAATTTTTAATTGAAGAGTGTTACACGCTCCACGGTTCATGTCGTCTGGGAGTACTTCAGAATTTCTGAATGCTTTAAAGTTGTACTTTTTGAGCTCAAATACTATCAGCTCATTAAAGCTGTATTCATTAGCGTCATTTTGAAATTCGTATTGATTATTTACAATAATATATTTATACTGATTCCATTCTGCATCTTGTGCATTTGCAAACAGTATTGTTGTGATAGATAAAAGTAATAATAGGTATTTCATAAGGCTTGCGACTTGGGTTTTTAAGACTTCCCTAAAAACGATTCAGTTCCATTGATGTTGTCGGGAATTCTAATTACTTTTTCCTTAAAAGAATAAAGTTGCCGCCCCTCTTCCATCCGTTCGAAAGTGGAAAAATACAAATTAACTAAGGACTAAAGAGTCATTCTGGTATCAGAAATATCCTTAACATCTCTAAAAAATAAGTCTAATTTATCAACAAAACTTCGTAAAAATAGGCTGAACCACTACCTTTGAGACTTACACGCCATTCCAACCAATCTCATGAAAAAATTAGAACTCCTTAAAAAGTATTTCGGTTACGATAGTTTCCGACCATTGCAAGAACAAGTTATAGACGATGTTATTGCTGGTAAAGACCTCATGGTGGTCATGCCTACAGGCGGAGGGAAGTCTATGTGTTTCCAATTACCTTCCTTATTATTGGATGGCATTACCTTAGTCGTATCTCCATTAATCGCCTTGATGAAAGATCAAGTAGATGCGCTGCGAGCTAATGGTATCCCTGCTTCTTATTTTAACAGCTCACAAGACGCTACACAGCAACAAGAAATGCTAGAAGAACTGCGATCTGGAAGCTTAAAACTTGTATACGTAGCCCCAGAAAGTATAGGACTGCTCAACAATCATTTGCAAGAAATACCCGTTTCTTTGATTGCGGTAGATGAAGCGCACTGCATTTCTACATGGGGACATGATTTTAGACCCGCCTACACACAACTGGCTTATTTTAAAACTAGTTTTCCAGACGCAAATCTCATTGCACTTACAGCCACTGCAGACCGTGCCACAAGAGCCGATATTAAAAAACAACTGGGCATTCAAAATGCACAGGAATATGTCTCCTCTTTTGACCGACCTAATTTGACCTTAGAAGTACGACCAGGAAACAATCGCTTGCAGCAAATGCGGCGTTTTTTACAAAAGAACAAAGACGAATCTGGAATTATTTATTGTTTGAGTAGAAAAACTTGTGAATCCGTAGCCAGTAAAATTACTGCATACGGTTATGACGCAGCAGCCTACCATGCTGGCTTAAGCCATGAAGAACGAGTAAGTGTACAAGAAAAGTTCATTAAAGACGACCTTAAAATAGTTTGTGCGACAGTTGCCTTTGGTATGGGAATCGATAAATCCAATGTGCGCTTTGTCTTGCATTACAACATGCCTAAAAATATTGAAGGGTACTATCAAGAAATAGGTCGTGCTGGTCGTGATGGTATCGATTCTCATGCATTACTGTTTCATAGTTATGCTGACGTGATCCAACTGCGCAAGTTTGCTGAAGGAAGTGGAAACTCAGAAGTTCAAATTGCAAAGCTGGAACGCATGAAGCAATTTGCTGAAGCCTTAACTTGTAGAAGAAAGATGTTGCTTTCTTACTTTAATGAATATCTAGACGAAGACTGCGGTAATTGCGATGTTTGCCTCAATAAACCAGACTTTTTTGACGCTACGTTGTCCGCACAAAAAGCTTTGAGTGCGGTTATTAGAACTGGAGAAAAAGCATCTCTTAACCTACTCATAGATGTGTTGCGTGGAGCGCAAAATGCAGCGGTTATAGAAAGTGGGTTCCAGCAAATCAAAACCTATGGTGCTGGAAAAGAAATCTCTTGGAACGACTGGCAACAATATATTGTGCAAATGATCAATCAAGGACTGATAGAAATTGCTTTCCACGAATTCAATCATTTAAAGATGACTCCTCAAGGTAAAGAAGTGCTTTTTGATGGACGCAAAGTGTCACTCGCAGTGATTCCTAAACCTGAAGAACTGGCTGCCAAAAGAGCTCAAAAAACTCAAGAAGAATTACCTACCGAAGTCAATCGCGATCTTTATGAAGCATTGCGTAAAACTAGATTACAACTCGCTAACGCCGGTAATCTTGCTCCATATATGGTTTTTAGTGATGCAACACTAAAGGATATGGCTGCTAGAATCCCACTAGACGATAATGAATTTGCAGATATTACTGGTGTAGGAAGCCATAAGCACGATACGTATGGAGTACCGTTTCTTAAAATGATCTCTGAATTCAAAGATTGCCGTACCGATGATTTCGTCTATAGAGAGGAAATCGTAAAGCCTAAGAGCACCAAGAAAAAAGTATCTGGCCCTAAAAAGGATACGGTTATGGAAAGTGTCAAGCTTTTTTGGGATGGAAAAACGATCAAAGACATCTCTGAAATAAGAGGCTTTCAACCTTCAACTATTATGGCGCACCTGACTAAAAGGTATGAATCCCATAACGATATCGACTTAGAGAAATTGATCGACGGTAAAGATTACGACCTTATCGCAGCTGACTTTGAACAAATAAAAGATCAAGAAAGCCTCAAAATGGTTTTTGAGCATTTTGACGGTAAGATAGACTATGGATCACTGCGCATAGGACTTTCTTTATTAAAAGAAAAAATGGGGGTTTAACATCTAGCAGTAGGTTTTTTAACTAACGTGAGTTCGACCTAAGAGATTCCAATGTTAGGTAGCATATTTTGGATTTTCACTGATGGTTTTGAGTCTAAAAAAGAATAAGCTGTAAGACCAGCGATTAAATTTGCTATGAAATTATCAAAAGATCTGTGTCTTGAATGTTCTATATAACAAATGTTTTTAAGCACATCATTTATGGACTCTATTACAGCTCTTTTTCTTAAGATTACTCTGTCCATAAATTCTTGTTTTTTCTGCTTCATATTCTTTCTGAGTTTTGTCACTAGATGAATACCATCGGTAAATAGTTTATCAAAAAGATCCTTGCCTAGATAACCTTTATCACCATAGATTTTTCCAAACACCTTATCGTGGAAACTTTTGTCTTTTAGAGGCTGTCTATCATCTACATTTGCTTTAGTTATCAGAAAATCAAATAATTCGCCTTTATCATTAGCTATTAAATGTAGTTTGAAGCCGTAATACCAACCCATTGTTCCAAAGCTTTTCTCAACAATCCCCTTGAACACTTTATGTTGTTTCTCACGTTTGATATGAGATACTTTAAGAGGTGTAGAATCAATAAAAGATATACCAGTACACTTACCTAACCCTCTTAATTTAAGATAGACTGATAATGGTTGAATGACACGTTTTTGTAATTCAACAAATCGATTGTATGAAACTGTTTTTGGAAAGAAATCCTGCATGTGTTTGCATACATAAGTGGAATAAAATTCTTTAAGATTACGATAAGACTTTAAGTGAAAAAGCACCATCATAGTCATGACTTCACTATCAGACATTCTAAACTTTCTTTTACGTAATTTGAGCCTACGATCGGATATTATGCCTGCATTTTTAATAACAGCATCATAATCAATCATAAAATCGTCAATTTGACAATATATTTCAATAACTTTGTGGTCAGTGATCATGAAGGGTTTTTTTGCTTATTAATTTGGCTTTCAGACTATTAACATACAAATTATCTCTCTTTTTTACATCGTTATTTTCATTTTTATTACGTCGAACTCACGTTAAAAAGGTATTTCTATAAAGAATACCAACAGGAATAGTTGAAAGGTCACGCCTCAACAAAACATCAAAAATTAAAAAAAGGGAGCAGAATAAAATCTGATCCCTTCTTATGATTTAAAATTTTAAGCTGACTATTTTATTTAGCCTACAACAGGCTCATTCACCCAACTAAATTTGGCCGCCTCTTCAGGTATCTTAATACGTTGTGAAACGCGTTCCATACGAGCAGGAAGCTTCATTAAATAATCACGTGCTTTTTCTGCTTCTTCAGTAAGGTTGGTCATGTTAGCAATATCCCATTGTTCAATCAGCTTTTGCATGATATCTATATAGTCTTGAGCGGTGTAAACACCTATACGCTGTGCACTGTTTGAAAAGTCTTCAAAAGCTGCTCCTATAGACTGTCCTGATTCTCTAAGGAACATGGCTGGCATTACAATTTTGTGAACCATCATTTCCTTAAAAGCGATCATCATATTACTAGCGTCTACCTTAAAAATCTCAGTTACAAATGTACTGTAAGCTTTGTGGTGACGCATTTCATCTCCAGAGATGATGCGGCACATTTTAGATAGAGCTGTGTTTCCATAGCCACGTGCTAATTTTGCCACACGGTTGTGAGAAACATAAGTTGCAAGTTCCTGAAAAGTAGTATAAATGAAGTTCTTATAAGGATCGCGATCTGTACCTATATCAAAACCATCAGTAATCAAGTGATGGGTTGTAATTTCTACTTGACGCATATTCACGCGACCAGATAGGTACAAATATTTGTTGAGTGTATCACCATGACGGTTTTCTTCACCAGTCCACTGGCGTACCCATTTGGACCAACTATTTCCTTTTCCTTCGACTTGGTTAATACCTTCTACATCCATTAACCAAGATTCATAAGTAGGTAATGCTTCCTCAGTGATCGTATCCCCTACAAGTGCTACCCAAAAATCATAAGGCAGTTCTTTAGCTAGCTCTCTTAATTCTCGCACTTCTTCAAAAAAAGAGTCTTCTTGAGAATTAGGTAAAAAATCAGAGGGTTGCCAAATTTTATCTACTGGAATTAAGTATTCATCCATAAAAGATTCTACTTTGCTTTCCAGTGATTGCATCACCTCAATGCGTATATTTTTAAGTGGTTTATTCATGGGACATATTGTAATGTAAAGGTAGTCGTTTTGAAATTGTTCTCCTTTCGCGAAAGCGAAATTATTATCTAACTCTTAAACGCAGTGGAAGTAATGCTGTTGTGAACTACTTCTTGTGTTTCTAAAATTAACTCATCGTGATCTCTTCCTTGAATAGGAATAGGCTCGTGAATCCTAAGCTCTATTTTATTACCTATACCATAAGGAAACTTACCGTAACGGTCTATTTTCCAGCTATTGTTCACCGTCACCGGAACAACTACAGCATCTGGTACATATTTAAATATAGTTTTTAAACCGTTCGTCTGGAAAGGTTTAGGAACTCCCGTCCTGCTGCGAGTACCTTCTGCAAAAATCACCACGCTGCGTTTTTTTTCATGCACGTTTTTTGCAAATTTGATCAAAGCCATAATGGCTTGTTTGCGATCCTTACGATCTATAGAACAGTTTTCTCCTATTCTTAAATTTAAGGAGATACTAGGAATCCCTTTTGCCAGTTCTTTTTTAGCGATGAATTTTGCATGATAATGTCTAAGATAGTAAATTAATGGCGGAATATCAAACATGCTCTGGTGGTTGCACACAAAAATATAAGATGGGCCTGGGGGCAAATCAGTTTTATACGTAATATTAAAAGTATTGAACAAAGGTAATTGGGACTGCATTAAAAACCAGTTGAGAATATAAACGCTTTTACGGTGAGCATTATAGCCCCCTAGCTTATAAGAGATCATCTGTATAGGATGGAAAATAAGCAACAACAAAAAGAAAACGATGATGTGTATGACCGTTAACGGGTAAGAAATAATTTTTTGCATCCAGCAAAGGTAATTTGTTAGTTTACATGAAAGAACGAGATATTGCTAAATCGATATGCGTGCATAGTAATTTAGGGGTTAGGGAAGTTCAAATAAATAGTGCTTACCTAAATCAAAAAACTACCTGTACTAATTTCAACAAAAAATCCTGAGAAAATAAAAAGTGCTTTTATCTTAAGACAAAAGCACTTTACATTTTAAAACTAAAACTGATTAACAGTTCTCGTTGTAAGATTCTTTCAAGTTTTCAGCAATCATTTCAGCTGGTCTTCCTTCGATATGGTGGCGCTCTAACATGTGCACTAATTCACCGTTCTTGAACAAAGCCATACTAGGCGAGCTAGGTGGAAAAGGAATCATCGCTGCTCTCGCTGCATCTACTGCGTCGCGGTCTACTCCTGCAAAAACCGTCACGATATGATCTGGTTTTTTTGCATTATCTAAAGACATTTTTGCTCCTGGACGTGCATTTGCAGCAGCGCAACCACAAACTGAATTCACCACTACTAGAGTAGTTCCTGCTTTGCTTAGTGCTTCTTTTACGTCGTTTTCTGTATATAAGTGTTCAAATCCCGCGGTGCCTAAATCGTCACGCATCGGTTGAACTAATTCTGCTGGGTACATAATATAAATTTTTTACAAAGGTAAAGACTTCTAAGCCTTTATAAAACAACTGTGTTATCATTTAAGTTTATTATAAGAATGGTTAATTGAATAGTACGCTGCCATAGTATGAAGAATAGAGAAAATACGATCAAAAACCCATAAAAATTATAAATTAAACTTTAAGCATTATCCATTCGAATCACCTAACAACCTATCCATTTACAAATGTTTAGTACCTTTAAGGCTTTCTATTTAATGTTTGATTATGGCAACCAAAAGAAAATGTCCTGAATGTGATGAAGAAGTGCGTGGCAGAGCCGATAAGGTTTACTGCAGTGACTACTGTCGTAATGTAGCAAACAACAAACTGAACAGAGATACCAATGCTTTAATGCGCAATATTAATAATAGGTTGCGTAAAAACCATCGCGTTTTGCAAATGCTCAATCCTAAAGATAAAACTAAAGTAAGTAGAAATAAGCTACTTGCTAGCGGCTTTGACTTTACTTTCTTTACCAGTATTTACACCACTAAAAAAGGGACCGTTTATTACTTTGTTTACGATCAGGGCTACCTGGCCATGGAAGACGATTATTACCTGATTGTAAAGAGAGATTAATAATTCAATAAACTGATAACACCTGCGTTATTAAATCCTATTAAACCCAGTTCCTGAATGAAATTTACTTCAAATAAAAATATCTATAGATGGATCATGATTGTCGTAGCGGTAATGATTACCTCCTTAATTTTATGGAACACGTATGATTTTTTCCAGCAATTAAAGGAGAATGAACGTAAAAACATTCAGGAATTTGGAATCTCTCAAAAGGATCTTGCTAATCAAGGATTGGGTGCAGATTTAGGAGAATTAGGCTTTACTGTAGCTAGTAATACCACCACAGTACCTATGATTGTAATTGATTATAAAGGAGGAATAGAGACACGTAACCTCCCTGAAAACATAAGGGATGACCAACAAAAGATAAAAGAGTTAATTGAAATTTACAAACAGGAAAACGACCCTATTGTAACTCAATTTGAAGGCAAGCCCTTCAGCACTATATACTACGGTAATAGTGACATAATAACAAAGACCAAATATTATCCTATGGCTTTGGTCATTATTATGTTATTGTTCTTTTTTGTTATTTGGTTTTTTTATAGGTCCAACAAAGCAGGCGAGCAAAACAAACTTTGGGCTGGTATGGCTAAAGAAAGTGCTCATCAAATAGGAACGCCACTTTCTTCTCTTGTAGGCTGGACTACCATTTTAAAAGAAACTAATGTTGACCCATCCTATATCGTTGAAATGGAAAAAGACATCAACCGTCTTAAAATGATTACTGATCGATTTTCTAAAATCGGTTCCATCCCAAAACTCATCGAAGTAGATATAGTAGATCAAACTCAAAAAGCAACTGATTACATTGCAAATAGGTCTTCAAAACTGGTCAAATTTGAAATCGATCTACCCGATCAACCTATACAAGTCAAGTTAAATGAACCCCTATTTGAATGGGTGATAGAAAACCTCATTAAAAACGGTATTGATGCAATGAAAGGAAAAGGAACGATTTCCATATACCTTAAAGCAGATGTATACAACGTTTTTATCCAAATAAAGGACACTGGTAAAGGAATTCCAAAAAGGCAATGGAATCAAGTTTTCAAACCTGGCTTTACAACAAAAAGAAGAGGTTGGGGTCTAGGATTGTCTCTAGCCAAACGTATTATCAAAGATTACCACAATGGTAAAATACGTGTTATAGAAAGTAAAAAGGACCAAGGAACTACCTTTGAGATCACATTAAATAAAATCTAGAAATCTGCCGCATTATGAAAACAGTAAAAGAACTGTTTAAAGAGCAGCCGCTGCTACAAAATGAACCAGCAGTCCAAGAACTTATTGCACCATACGAAAAACTCTGTGATGATCTTATAGAAAGAGGTCAAATGGCTGAGATGAGCAAAGAAAAACCACTTAAAGAACTTATCGTCCAGATGCTTTATGCCATAAATGATGAAATCAAAAAGGACGAAGAATCCGTGCGATTTAAAGAAATACCACGAGTAGATTTTAAAGTAGCCGTAAACAACCTGGAAACTTATATTTACACCTATTTAAAAGATTATAATATTAGGATCAACTAGGTTCTAGGTAAAGTAACAGTAAATATTGTTCCTTCTCCGTAACTAGTTTTCATATGAATGGTACCCTTAAAATTTTCTACGATTTGTTTCACCATGGCAAGACCTAATCCCATACCGCTGTTTTTTGTAGTAAACTTAGGTTCAAATATTTTCTTTTCATGATCTGCAAACACACCAGTTCCTTTATCTGATACGGTGAGATAAATCTTCTTCTCATCATGTTTAACAGAAACTACAATTTTATTTTCACGATCTGGATGACTGGCCTGGATCGCATTTTTAACCAAGTTAGTCACCACACGTATCAACTGGGTTCTATCAAATACCGCTTTCAAGGAATCGGCATCTTCTGTGTAATAAATATTAGACTCATTAAAAATATCCAGTGCCAACTGAGTAACCATACACACATCAGTTTCCTCATTTTTTTGTGCAGGCATAGTCGCATAGGTAGAAAAAGCGCTTGATATATTGCTCATTACATCGATTTGCTCGATTAAAGAGTTGGAGTATTCATTAAGTTTTTCTTTGGACTCCGGGTCAGTTGGATCAAATCTTCTTTGAAAGCTTTGAACGGTAAGTCTCATGGGCGTGAGCGGATTTTTAATCTCGTGTGCCACTTGTTTTGCCATTTCTCTCCATGCTTGTTCCCTTTCACTGGTAGCGAGTTTTACGGCACTTTCTTCTAGCTCATCTACCATTTTATTATAGGACTCTACGAGCGTATTAATTTCTTCTGTCCCTTTATGATCTATTTCTAATTTGCGATTGCGTTTTGATATATCCAGCTGTTTTAAATTATCAGATATACTTCTAATAGATCTGGTAATATACCTTGCTAAGAAATAACCGAGTACAATCGAAATGAAAAACATCAAGGCATAAACTAAGCCGAGTCTTTTTAAAAACTCCTCAAGTTCATAGCTCATAAAGTCGTCGTTCTCAATATAAGGAAGATTGAGAATGGCTATGTTTTTAAATTGATTATCTGTTAGATAGGAATAACTGGATCGATAACTTTGCCCATCCGTTTCAAACTTCTCTACATAACGGCCATCTTCAGAATCTCTTAATTTTTTTAAAATACGGTTAGAGATCTGAATGTGTAGGCTATCGCTTACAAATTGTGCTTTAGAACTTTTTCTGAGACGTCCTTGAAGGTCATGCATATAAATGGGCATCTCATGGACGGCACTTAATCCATAAATTTCATCTTTGAAAATATTTTTAAGGTTGTCTGTGGTGACCTCAAAATCTGTTTTTTCAATGACGTAGGATATATTTTCTTTAATCGCCTGTTCTTTACGAAACAGTCTTTTTTCATGATAATCTTTGGCTTGTTCTTGAAATTGATAGATGGACATTCCGGCAATCAGGACACTCGCAATAATGGTGAGCACCATCATGGAAAAAAAGATGCGATTTCTAAGGCTATTTGTATACAATCTCATTAAAGTAAAAATAACAATAATTAAGCCACTTGTAACTTCAAGCGGTGGTTTAAAGATTCCTTTGCTAAATTATTCTGATTTTGCATCAAATCGAGCTCAACATCACCTCCTAGTTACTCTAAAAAAAATAAAAGCAGTCCCGAATTCCTACTATCAGACTATAAAAACTGGCTATGGAGTCTGAAGGTAAATCAATAACTTTGCCATATGAAAATAGATAATCTCGAGCAAGGATATTACGGTATTGGAATTATGAATGGCAAGACTCCAGAAAATCTAGGCGTTTTATGGCGTACAGCTCAAAATCTAGGAGCTAATTTTATCTTTACGATTGGGAAGCGCTATGCAAAACAAGCCTGCGACACCCATAATGCAGTAGGTGCTATTCCATATTTTCACTACAAAAGCTTTGATGATTTTTACACTCATTTACCTAAAGGCGCTATGATCGTAGGTATCGAATTAACTGATACTGCAATGCCGCTAGAAGAGTTTAAGCACCCACGTAATTGCGTCTATTTACTAGGTGCAGAAGATCATGGACTCACTAATGAGGCGCTAGCAAAATCGCAACATATTATTAAATTCCATACTCCTAAGAGCCTTAACGTAGCTGTTGCGGGCAGCATCATCATGTATGATAGAAGCGTAAAAGGAACCAGTATTTATCTGGATGGGAAAGCAGTATAATCGGAATCATTTGTTAGATTATTTTAATATATACTGATTATTAAAAGTGTAAGTTCAAAAACATAAAATATTTATTTTTTCTTTTAACAATTACAATTTATTATAATGAAACAAGGAACTGTAAAAATATTTTAATGAGTCTAAGGGATTTGGATTCATTACTGAAGAAGGAACAAATCAAGAATGCTTCGTTCATATTACTGGACTTATCGATGAGATAAGGGAAGGTGATCTAGTAGAATATGAAGAAACAGAAGGTAAAAAAGGGGTGAACGCTGTAAATGTAAGAGAAGTTCAATAACTTAGTTTTATATTTGTCAAGCATAAAATCCCATTTCAGTAATATGAAGTGGGATTTTTATTTAAAATAGTAAGATGGATAAAAAAATAAGCTACTACAGAGAATCGGGAAGCTACCATGCTCCTAGCCTTTTCATAAGTGTGGTCTTCTTAATCTTCTTATCGCTCTTGTTAGCATATCTTTATAATGCTATAACCATAGTGATGCCTATTATTTACATTAATGTATTGTTAGTATTTGGGCTGGGAATAGTTTTAGGGTATTCTATTCTTGTGTTGTGTAAATTAAGTAAGGTTGGTAACTATAAAATAAGAATAGGCCTCGCTCTTCTTATTGGAATTCTCACACTGTACTTTCAGTGGTCTGCTTATTTAGGATATCTTATCAATGAGGGTTTACCTAGTCTAAAGTCGTATATACGCACTTTGGGATGGATATTCTATGATTCTATAGAAAAAGAAGTTATCGTAGAATTATACCATTACGGCGCTTATGAAGTTTTTAATACCCAAGTAACGGATTATGCTCTATTATTTATATGGTTCCTAGAGGCGGCAATTATAATTGCGATCCCAATTCTTGCAGTTTTTAGGTATGTGCCTTTACCTATTTCCGACACTTACAACAAATTCTATGATCAGTATACAATAGAGAAAGACTTTAGATCTTTAGGATCTGGAGAGCTTACTGCCTATAGAATTCATACTGGTCCAGCTGTTGCCCTACAAGAACTTGAAGGTGGCAAAGCAAATAGACATAGCAAGATCAAAATATATTATTTACCTCAAGAGAGTAAGCAATACCTAAAGGCTGAAAATATTTCTGTACAGCGCAGGAATGAAAGTAAGACGGAAGTAGATGTAATCATCAAATATTTAGAGCTTTCAACACCTCATGCAAAGGAATTACTTGAAACATTTAGGCACAGGAAAGATGGTTTTCAATTGTTGTAAATCTGAATTTAGGGCATAAAAAAACCGTCTAAGCTGAGCTTAGACGGTTTTTTGTAATTAAATCAGATGTCAATTATTTTACACCTAACTCTGCTTTTACGTCTTTAGTAAGATCATAACCGTCAGCCATGATGATACCTGTTCCTGTGGTAGAATCTAATACATAATCAAAACCTTTTTCACGAGCTACTTTAAATATAGCTTCTCTTACTTGTTTGTAAAGAGGCTTTAATAGGTCGGTTCTTTTCTGACCCATAGCTTTTTGTGAGTTTTGATAATACTCTTCTAACTTCTTCTGACCTTCTGCAAGCTCGGCAAGTATTCTTTCGTTTTCTTCCTGAGTTCTTTGTGGAGCAGCTTCTTGTGCAGTCTGATATCTCGTCTTCAATTCTTTATCCATCGCTGTCAACTTAGTTTCGTAAGTTTTTGCAAGGTTTCTCAACTGCTTGTCAGCTGCGATAGCGCTAGGCATCGATTCTACTAACTCTTGAGAAGCTACGTGACATAACTTTGTAGGTTGTGCATCTTGTGCCTGACCTAGCTGGATACCTGCAAAGATGAATGTGATTACTGCTATTAGGGTTTTTACTTGTTTCATTTTTATATAATTGTTATCAATTTTTTTTTAAATTCTGTATTAAATCGGGTGCAAATATAAGGAGTTCCTATATTATTCACCGTCAGGTGAGCTTTTCTTATTGTTTTCTGCTTTTCTAGCTTCTGCTTCTTCTTTTCTTTTTGCTACTGCGGCGGCTCTAACCTCAATAATACTGTCTCTCCTTTGCTTGCGGTCTTCCAGCATTTTATCTCTACGCTCTTTATATTCAGCAGCTTTTACAGCTCTCGTTGAGTCCCGTATTCTTTTTTGTTCATTGCGGGCTGCATCACGATCAGAAATAACTTGTTGCATTTCTTCTTTTTTGTCTTCTCTAGCTTGTTCTTTTTCTTCCTTTTGCTCTGCTTCTTGTACAGATAAGTATGGCTCAGCTTTATCCTCTTGTTTCTGATCTGCCTCTCTTTTCTTCCCTGCTCTTCCTATTGCTCTTAAAACTTGATCACTCAAGTCGTGACGCTCTGCGCTATACAAAAGTGCAATATCAGAACTATCTACTAAAAAATCATATTTTCTTTGCTTTCCTATTTTTTGAATTTCATTAAAAACTTGATCTTGTACTGGCTGTATTAATTGTTGTTTTTGTAACAAAAAGTCGCCTTGTGCTCCAAATCTTTTTTGTTGATATTCTGCAAGTTCCTGTTCTTTTAGGGCAATATCTTCTTCTTTTTCTTCAATAAGCTCTTTGGTAAGAAGGACTTGCTCATTTTGAAGAGAGGCTTTCATTCGAGAAATTTCATTTGCCATTTGATCAATCTCTCCTTTCCACTTTTGCATTTTTTGCTCCAGTTGTTTTGAAGCCTCTTGATACTCTGGTACACTTTCAAGAATATACTCCATGTCTATGTACCCTACCCTTGCTCCTCTTTGCGCTTTCGCGAAAGCGAGACTAAAAAAGGCTGCTATACTGATAATTAAAATCCTATTTTTCATAAGCTTATTATTAAGAGAAATAATCGTGCCATACTTAAAATTGTTGACCGATTATAAAGTGAACGTTCCAACCACTAGGATCATTGCTCACTGCGTTAGGAACGCTATCAAATCCGTAACCAAAATCTACTCCTAGAAGACCGAATGCCGGCATAAATATACGTAATCCTACTCCGGCAGATCTCTGTACATCAAAAGGATTATAACTTCTAAAGCGATCATAAGAACCCGCAGCCTCTGCAAAACTAAGTATGTAAATAGAAGCGGCTTGCTCTAAAGAGATCGGGTAACGCAACTCCATAGAGAATTTGTTGTAAACGGTATCACCATCTGCACTATTCGTAAGCGCACTGTTATCATAACCACGCATTCTAATAATATCACGACCATCTAATGAAAATGCTCCTAGACCATCACCCCCCACAAAAAATCTTTCAAATGGAACCAGTCCTCGATCATTGTTATAAGCCCCTAAGAAACCGAACTCTGTCTTGGTCTGTAAGATTAATTTTTCATAAAGTTGTGTGTACCAAGTTCCTTCAAATTTAATCTTGTAATATTCTAAGAATTTAAATTTTTCTTGATCTATCTTACCTCGATCTGCTATACCGTTGGTTTGAAATTCAGGGTTGTCCTCTAGGTTAGCATAATCTACTCCATTCCAAACAGAATAGGGTAGTGTCATCTTTGCAGTTAGTGAAAAGGAGGAACCATAAGTAGGAAAAATAGGATTCACCCCTACATTATTACGACTCAATCCTAATGTATAAGCTAAGTTATTAGAAAACCCATTAGGGAAATTAAATAAATTGGTTTGGTAATTCTTCAGGTTGTAATGTTGGAAAGAAAGCGCCTGAGAGAATTGAAAATATTGATCTGGCCATTCCAGTCTTTTGGCAAGACCTACAGTCCCTCCTGTAATTAAGAAACGCTGATTTCTATCTACTTCTCTAAAGTTTTGCTGGTTCACACGGTATTGCTCACTGTGTGAAAAGGAGACGTTGAAGGATACTGGTTTTTTACCTCCTAACCATGGCTCCGTAAAATTAAGACTGTAGGTTCTAAAGATGGTACTGGCTTGGGCTCTTACCGCAAGTGTCTGACCATCTCCCATAGGAACTGGCTCGTAGGCTTTTGCCTTAAATAGATTCCTTAACGAGAAGTTATTGAATCGCAACCCTAAGGTACCTACAAATCCACCACCACCATAACCACCTTGTAACTCTATCTGACTAGCGCCTGCTTCTACAAGTTCATAGTCTACATCTACAGTGCCCTCTTCTTGGTTCACATTAGTCAACTGTGGATTGATTTTCTGGGCATCAAAGAAACCTAACTGGCCTAATTCTCTAATGGAATTGATAATCTTCTGACGAGAGTATTTTTCTCCTGGAGAAGTTCTAATTGCTCTATAGATAACGTGATCGTTAGTCCTTGTATTACCGCTTACGCTAATATTATTAAAGTAAGCTTCTTTACCTTCTACAATTCTAATTTCAAAATCAATAGTATCATTTTGAACACGAGTTTCTACTGCGTTTACACTAGAGAAGAGGTAACCACTATTTTGATATAGGTTAGTCAAATCCTCAGAATCCGGATCTTCTGGATTGCTTATACGTTCATCAAAGGCAACACCATTATAGACATCTCCTTTTTCAATTTTAAGCAATCGCTTTAATTGTTCATTAGTGTATACCGTATTCCCTATAAACTTAATATCACCAAAGTAATACTTACTTCCTTCCTCTACCTCTATATTAAGGGCTATAGTTTTTTCGTTCTTCCTTGTTAATGTATCAGAAATAACCCGGGCATCACGATAACCGTTCTCTTTGTATTTATCGACAACAGAGAGCAAGTCTTCTTGAAAATCTTCTTCTACGTATTTAGATCTTTTAAAGACCCTTAAAAAGAACTTCTTCTTAGTATTAGACATCGCACCTCGCAGCTCCTTATCTTTAAGTTGCTCATTACCATCAAATGTGATGTTAGAAATTTTCACCTTATTACCTCTATCAATATCGATTTTCATGTTCACGATATTACTCCCAGCAGTGTCTTCTACCGTACGGGTTTTCACCTTAGCATCTGCATAAAGGAATCCTTTTTTACGGTACTTATCTTCTATAAAAGATCTCGTAGTGGTTACTAAGTTTTCTGTTGCTTTTCTACCTTTAGTAAGCTTTAACTCATTCTTGAGGTCTTTGATCTTACCTTTACGTAGTCCTTCTATGGTAACTTCATTAAGGTTAGGCACCTCAATAATGTTTATTTCTAGGTTGATCGTATCGATAATGTCGTCATTTGGATCACCAATAATATCTGTAGCAAAAATTCTAATGTCGCTGAATAACTTCAGGTCCCACATTTTTTTCACCACTTGACTCAAACGTTCTCCAGGAACATATACTTCTTCTCCTTTACGCAAGCCTGTAAAAGCGATAACCGTATTCTCGTTATAAGTCTGGCTTCCGGCCACCGTAATCTCACCAATTTTATATTTGGTGGCATCACCTATGGCAAGGTCACCTCTCTTATCCTGAGCGTATGTCGCCGTACTTAAAAATAAGCAGGTTACTATTAGTAGCGAGTTTGCTAACTTTTTAATCATTCTATAATTGTTCACTTGTTTTACCAAACCTTCTTTCTCTATCTTGATAATTATGTATAGCTTCTACCAGATGTTCTTTTCTAAAATCTGGCCATAGCACTTCTGTAAAATATAATTCTGCATAAGCGATTTGCCATAAAAGGAAATTGCTTATTCTTTGTTCTCCACTGGTACGTATCAACAAATCTACATCTGGCATATAGCTCGTATATAAATGCTTATTGATGATATCTGTATCAATCTGTTCTATTTCTAAGGTGCCTTCCTTTACCTGACTGGCCACATTTTTAATCACTGTAATTAATTCTTCTCTAGATCCATAACTTAAGGCTAGAGTTAAATTCATTCTTTTATTATCCTTAGTAGCTTCAATTACTTCTGCTAGTTCTCTTTGAGCTGTTTTAGGTAAAAGTTCTAATACCCCTACGGCCTTAAGAGAGATATTATTCTTTTGCAATGTGGGTAGTTCCTTTTTAAGGCTAGAAACCAGCAACCTCATCAACGTATCGATTTCTAACTTGGGTCTTTTCCAGTTTTCTGTACTAAAAGCATATAAAGTCAAATGCTCTACACCTAACTCTGCACAAGTCTCTACGGTCTGACGTACTGCCCTAGCTCCTTTCTCATGACCGCGCACTCTCATCAAACCCTGCTTTTTAGCCCACCTACCGTTACCATCCATGATAACTGCAATGTGCTTAGGGATTCTAGTATGATCGAGTAGTTCTGGTGCCATACTTAAAAGTTACAATAACAAGGTTTACGACCGAAAGCATAAGTAAGAGTCACTCCACTAAATACGTACCAGTCATTATTATTGACATTACCAAATCTTAAATTATCAAAATCTTTACTTCTCACTGGGTTACTTCCATCTAAATTATCGGTAAAAGTATATCTAGCGCCTATCTCTGCGGCGAGTATCAATTTAGGGGTAATATTTGTCTTTACTCCAAAAATTATAGGGATCGCAATATCTGTAGTTTCACCGTATGCCTCCAACTGATTTGTGTTATTTAGTGCAAACAAGTCATAATGAAAGGCAGTAAGTCCTGTGTATAAATACGGAACAATCTGTGGCCTACCAGAGTACAATTCCCATTCCCAGAAGGTGTATTCTACTCCTATACTAGCTTCTATCATGGAGTAATTGTATTTCAATCCTCTTAGATCTCTAGAGATGTCGTCACTATCATTATCATCACCTACCATATTTGCAGAAATCACACTAGCTCTAAAACTATGTCTAGGACTGCGGTTCCACTTAAAAACACCTCCTATGGCGACATCTGTAAACTGTATGTATTGTGTACTTCCTACATCACCTATTACATTTGAGGTACCTGCAAAAATACCGACCTCATAGGTTTGCGCTTTCGCGAAAGCGAAACTAAAAAAAACAATTAAAATGAATAGTGACCGCATGGAAATTTTAAAACGTGCAAATATAACAATTCTCTTTACCCAGCATGATGTTTGCGTGCTCGATTGTAGTATAAGAAAACAGGGAATGATTAATTTTATTGTTTAATTACGTTTATCTTCTCCCCAAAGCAATTTTTCTTGTAGGGTATTGATAAAACTCTGACCTTTCAACTCAATGAGATCGATAGTGAAATCTGCTTTTTTAAGTGTGAGAACAGTTTCATTAGGAAACGAAGCAATGCGATTATCTAAGGAGGTAAGAAACTCTTCTTCTCTACCGCTCACTTTTATAACGATCTCTGTGTGGTCAGGAATTACTAAAGGCCTTGCATTAAGGTTGTGTGGAGCAATAGGGGTAATTACAAAAGCATCTGTATCTGGCGATATAACTGGACCACCACAACTGAGACTGTATCCTGTAGAACCTGTAGGTGTGGAAATAATTAATCCGTCTGCCCAGTAAACGGTTAACAACTCGTTATTGAGCTTGGTCTCAATCTGTATCATACTGGTGGTATTCATGCGACTAACAGTTACCTCGTTAAGTGCAAAGTTGTGTGGCGCTGAATGATTTTCTTCATGCTCAGATACCAGTGTGATCAAGGTACGCTTACTCAAAGTATAGGACCCATTACTTAAGGCTTCTACCGCTTCAGCAAGTTGATCTTTATGCAATGTCGCTAGAAAACCCAATCTTCCAGTATTGATTCCTATCACAGGAATATCCACATTTCCTATGTAAGCAACCGCTCTTAAAATAGTACCGTCCCCACCTATACTTATCAATATATCATAGGACTTATCCAGCTGATCAAAGGATTCTTGGTTTGAAGCTATATTATTTTGCTTCAAAAGATTGTGAAAATTAGACTCAATAAGTACTTCAGAGTTTTTAAGCTCTAAAAGAGTAATTAACTCCTTACAGGTATTGATCGTATCGTCGTGTAGATAACGACCGTATATAGCAACTTTTTTCATTTACATGTTCAAATATTTATTCAAATAATCTGATCGCTCTTTTAAGGTATCTAGGTAAGAGTCTTCTGCTGCTGCACTTACTATTTCATAATTATACCTTCTAAAAGTTTGAAGAACAGCATTTAGATTTTGCACACTTAATTTTAAAGTAATCTCAGATAAATGATCCTTGTAAGCACTTACAAAACATCCATAAATCTTTGAGTCATTAGACTCTACTATTTGAGCAACCTCACTAAAACTATAATCAGTAGATCCCTTTTGTAAAACAACCACAGCGCCTGGTTCATACATAAAAGGAGCATCGTTAAAAAACTCTATAATATCTTTAAGCTCATAGTAACCTAGGTACTCGTTATTCTGATCTAAAACAGGCATGATGTTGGACTGATTTTGAGCAAATGCAACTAAAACGTCTAGCCAGTGTGTGTCTTCATTTACGTGAAATGCTACGAAAGAATACTTAACAATCTCTAGACTTTGATCTGACTCAAAACAATGAGCATCATTTTCAGAAAAGCATCCTACATAAACCCCATCTTCTAAAATAGGAAGGTGCGAATAGGTGAGTTGAGAAAATATTTCTTGCGCTTTACACATTTGGGATTTTATGTCTAAAGGCTCTACATCATTAATAATATATTGATGAATGTTCATTGAAATCAATTTTATTGCAAATTAATCAATTCTTCACTTATGCGTCTGACAGAATCCTTTGTATTTTTGAAAATAAAATAAACTATGGCAATTTTAAGTGTAAATGTGAACAAAATAGCAACATTACGTAATTCTAGAGGTGGTGATGTGCCTAATTTAGTGAAAGTAGCCATTGATTTAGAACGTTTTGGTGCGCAAGGAATCACCATTCACCCTAGACCAGATGAACGTCATATTAGATATCAAGATGCTCGAGATCTTAAAAAAATGGTGCAAACTGAACTGAATATAGAAGGTAATCCTATTGAAAGTTTTATCAAATTAGTGGATGAAGTTCATCCTGCGCAAGTAACTCTAGTTCCCGATGGACCAGACGCACTTACTTCTAACGCGGGATGGGACACTATTAAACATCAAGATTTTCTTACAAAAATGGTAAAACATTTTAAAGACCAAGGTATACGCACCAGTATTTTTGTAGATCCTGTTATCGAGATGATAGAAGGGGCAGCAGGTACTGGAGTTGATCGCATTGAACTCTATACCGAAGATTATGCAAGAATGTACCCCAAAGACAAAGACGCAGCAATTGCTCCATACCTAATAGCAGCAACTAAAGCTACAGATTTGGGATTGGGAATTAACGCTGGTCATGATCTCTCTTTAGAAAATATTAAATTTTTTAAAGAACAAATTCCTAATTTAGTAGAGGTTTCTATAGGTCATGCTTTGATATCAGAAAGTCTTTACCTAGGCCTTGAAAATGTGGTCAACATGTATAAAGCAAAACTCGCATAATGCTACATTCCATAATTTTAGGAGAAGGACAGCCTTTTCTAATCCTCCATGGTTTTTTAGGAATGGCAGACAACTGGAAAACTCTTGGTACTAAATGGAGTGAAAACGGGTATCAAGTTCACCTCATTGATCAGCGCAATCATGGTCGCAGCTTGCAAAGCGATACATTTAGTTACGAGATCATGGCTGAAGATATCAAAGAATACTGTGACTCGCATAAGCTTCAAAACATCATACTTTTAGGTCACAGTATGGGTGGTAAAGTAGCGATGAAATTTGCTTCTCTCTATGAATCTTATCTCGATAAACTCATCATTGCAGACATCGCTCCTAAAGAATATGCACCACACCACAGCGATATCATCAACGGCCTGAGAAGTATAGACTTTGATGTCGTCAAATCTCGCAATGATGCCGATGAAATGTTAGGGAAGGTGATTCCTGATTTTGGCACTCGCCAGTTTCTACTGAAAAGCCTCTATCGAGTTGATGCAAATCGATACGGGTGGCGTTTTAATCTAGAAGTTCTAGGCGCAGCACAAGATAAAGTTGGGATTCAAGAACCTATTATTAAGCCAGTAAATACGCCCACTCTATTTATACGAGGTGGGAATTCTGGATATATTTTAGATAGTGATATGATGCTTATAGAGCACGCTTTCGCGAAAGCGGAATTAAAAACGATAAAAAGAGCTGGACACTGGCTTCATGCCGAAAAACCTCAAGAATTTTACTCTTATGTTGAGGATTTCTTAATATAAAGTTTATTATGCTTGCACAATAATAAACGAAAACGCTTGCGTAATATTAATTAAATATTAAATTTGACACATACAAATTTAACTTACCTTACAAACCTCTGATTATGAACAAAATAAAAGTTTTTGTTGTGCTTTGTTTGATATCTACTTTTGCCTTTGCAGGAGGATATCGTGTTAGTACACAAAGTAACAAGCAATTAGCAATGGGACATACTGGTGTTGCCGTTGTGAACAGTGCTGACGTACTATTCTTCAATCCTGCTGGAATTGTCCATTTGGAAAATAAATTGAATATAAGCGCTGGTGGATTTGGCGTTTTTTCTGATGTAAAATTTCAAAGTGAAGAATTTGGAACTTTTTCTGAAACTGATAGCCCTACCGGAACTCCAGTATATCTTTATGCTACTTACAAAGTAACAGAAGACTTTGCTGTAGGTTTAGGAGTTTATACTCCCTATGGTAGTAATGTTACATGGCCTACCGACTGGTCAGGTTCTCACTTAGTAAACGAGATTGAATTAAGTGCTATCTTTATACAGCCTACTTTATCTTATCAACTATTTGATAGTGTAAGTATAGGTGGTGGACCTATCCTAGCAATAGGTGGTGTTAACTTTAATAGAAATGCAAGTAGAACTCTTACTGATGAGGAAGGAGATCGTTCTAATATAGAGATTGATGATGCTGGCGTTACTGCTTGGGGTTGGTCTGCAGGACTTATGTTTACTCCAGACGATCATTTTACACTTGGTTTTAACTACAGGTCTTTGATCAATATTGAGAGTACAGAAGGAACAGCGACATTCGATAGTTTTCCAACTAGTTCATTAACTCCAGCAAATGGAGAAACAGGCTTTACAGCAACTTTACCTTTACCTGCTGAACTTACAGTAGGGGTGTCCTATAAGTGGGAGAAACTATTGCTTGCTTTTGATTACAACAGAACTATGTGGAGTGAGTACAACAGTCTGGACCTTGAGTTTGGTAACGGTGCTACCTCTATCAACCCAAGAAACTATAAAGACTCTTCTACTTGGAGATTAGGTGCTCAATACGCAGCAACTGAAAAACTAACCGTAAGAGCTGGATACTACTTTGATGAATCCCCAGTACAATCTGGCTATTTTGCTCCAGAAACACCACGTAACGATTCTGATGGTTACACGTTTGGTCTTTCTTACCAGGTAACTCCTAAATTATCTATCGATGGATCCATACTCTATCTTAAATTTCAAGAGATCACAGAATCTTATGACTTCTTCTCAGATACAGGTTCTCCTGTACCAGCTCCTTTTGAAGGAACTTACAAGTCGTCAGCATTTATAGCTGGTCTAGGTGTAACTTATAGCATGTAAAAAAATAAAATGATGAAAAACTTAAATATAAAATTAATCGCGCTTTTTATTGCAAGTGCTGCAATAATAAGTTGTGAGGAAGACTTTGACAACGATATCCAAGATGGTGGCGTTTACACTTCTGGAGAAGCTGACTTTTCTAAATACGTAACTGTAGGTAATTCTTTAACAGCCGGATATGCTGATGGAGCTCTTTACCTAAACGGTCAATTGAACTCGTATCCTAATATTATTGCTGGACAAATGCAATTTGCTGGCGGTGGAGAATTTAACCAACCCTTAGTAAATGACAATACGGGTGGTCTACTTGCCAATGGTGTTCAGATTTTACCAAATCGTTTGGTACTAGCTTCTGACGGTATGGGCGCTCCAGCTGGACCAGCTCGCTATACAGGTGCGGCTCCTACAACAGACATTATTAATAAAGTTACTGGGCCATTGAACAACTTTGGTGTACCTGGTGCAAGAGTCTTTCACCTTGCTGCTCCAGGATACGGATCTTTAGCCGGCGTAAGTACGGGTACGGCAAATCCATATTACACACGTTTTTCTAGCTCTGAAACTTCTACGGTAATAGGAGACGCAGCAGCAGCAAATGCTACGTTCTTTACCTTGTGGATAGGTAATAACGATATCCTTGGTTATGCAACCAGTGGTGGTGCAGGAGTTGATAATAACGAATTGAATATTGTAGACCCTGCGATGCAAGGAAACAATAGCATTACAAACAATTTAGTTTTCGGCGGAGTCTATCAGCAACTAGTTGCTGGCCTTACTGCAAATGGAGCTAAAGGGGCATTGGTAAATATTCCAGATGTAACTTCTATTCCTTACTTTACTACCGTTCCTCCAAACCCTATTCCTTTGGATGGTCCTACAGCTGCATTTGTGAATTCAAATTATGCACAATACAACGGTGGTTTACAACTTGCTGCAGCAAATGGCTTGATAACAGCTGCTGAAGCTGCTCAAAGAACCATTAACTTTAGTGCTGGACAAAACTTTGTAGTGATCGTAGATAATGACTTAACTGACATTTCTGCATCTCCTATTCCGTTACCTAATTGGAGACAGACGACCTCAAACGACCTTATCGTTTTTACAGCTGCAGGAGTTCTAGGTACACTAGCTGATCCCTCAAATCCAGCATCTATTATAGGGGTTGGTGTTCCAGTAGCAAATGAACTAGTTCTCACTACTACAGAGCAGGCCAGAGTTTCTAACGCACAACAATCTTATAACGCTACTATTGAAGCACTTGCTGCCGCAAATGGTCTTGCTTTTGTAGATGCTCGTGCTGCACTTGCTCAAGTGGCTACTACAGGGGTGCCGTTCAACGGTGGCGTATTAACTTCTACTTATGCTACCGGTGGTGGTTTCTCTCTTGACGGAGTGCACCCAACAGCTAGAGGTTATGCTTTTACTGCAAACGCGATTATTGATGCTGTCAATGCACAATATGGTGCTACCCTACCTAAAGTAGATATAGGAGCTTATTCAACTATTCAACTAAGTGATAGCGTTCAATAAATAGAACAAAATCTTATTTAAAAATCTGCTGGAGACTAGTTCTTCAGCAGATTTTTTATTTTTACCAAAACATCCAATTATGAAGTTCATTATAAAATTACTCATCACGGCTGCTTTAGTTATGGGGCTTTCTGAAATCTTGCCTGGTATAGAGACGACCGATTATGTGAGTGCCATTCTGGTGGCATTATCCCTTTCTGTTCTCAATTTTATAGTAAAACCTATTTTAGTGTTGCTTACGCTACCTATAACCATTGTCACATTAGGCCTGTTTTTATTAGTGATTAATGTGATCATTATCTATCTCGCTGACTGGTTAGTTGAAGGCTTTGAAGTAAATAGCGTATTCTGGGCGTTTGTTTTCTCATTACTTCTCGCTCTTGCTCGGTCTATTTTATTTAAAATATTAGATAAGGACCAACAGTAAAAAAAACCTTAAAAACAAACAATATTCTTAAAACATCCAACTTTCAACTGGAACGCTTTTCTACTCCAGAGGTGCTTTTACATCTTTACAAACGAGTGTAAAGCTTTCAAGTTATTACTTTAGGAAGGGATCTGTTTTAAAGCACGAACTGTACATTTCTCTCCTAGAGAAAAAAATTAATTCGTGTACCCATTAAATGAGGAGCTAAAAGTACTAGAACTTAAACACCAAGTTCAACCAAATTCTCTTGTCGCCTTATAAAGATTATCAAAGTGGGTGAATAGGAGGGCCTATAAATAAATAAACACTTTGATAACTAGTAAATAAAGCCTAATTTTGCATCCCAATTTTAACAGCACATAAAAGTCTTTCAATGAACATTAAACGTACTGACATTGACGCGCTTAACGCGACACTTACACTAGATATTACTAAATCAGATTATCAAGAACAAGTAGATAAGATCTTAGCAAACCACCGCAAGACCGCAAATATTCCAGGTTTTAGAAAAGGACAGGTTCCTGTAAGCCTTATCAATAAGAAATACCGTATTCCCGTGCTAGTAGAAGAGATCAATAAAATGATCCAAGCACAACTTAATGAATACATTACTAAAGAAAACTTGAATCTATTGGGTAATCCATTACCAAAAGCTCAAGAAGACGTCAACTGGGAAGAGGATGACTTCACATTTGAGTTTGAATTAGGTTTTGCTCCAGAATTTGACGTAGATGTAAAAGGTAAAAAAGCCATTACACAATATGAAATTAAAACAGACGATAAAACAATCAACGACCAAGTCGATCGCGTACGTGAAAACTACGGTAAGTTAATTGCTAAAAAAGAAGTTGCTGAAAGAAATGAAATCACTGGAGTTTTCAAAAATGAAGACGAAGAGATTCAAGCAGATGCTACTTTCTCTACTGTAAAAATCAAAGGAAAAAGCAATCTTAAGAAGTTTGTAGGGGCTAAAGTTGGAGACACTTTAGAACTGAAAACAAAAGGTCTTTTTGCCGATGATCATGATTTAGTAACTTTACTCAAAGTGGAGGAAGAAAAAGCAAAAGGACTTGATATTCCCGTAACTTTTGAAATCACTGAAGTCAATGAGCGTGAGAAAGCAGAATTGAATCAAGAATTCTACGATAAGCTTTTCGGCCCAGGTGTTATCAAAAGCGAAGATGAATTAAGAGAGAAATTACGTGAAGATGCTGCACAGCAATTTGGTCAACAAACAGATCAGAAGCTACTGACTGATATTACGGAAGCTCTTATTGCCAACACAAAATTTGACTTACCAGCAGACTTCTTGACCAGATGGATCGCTAACAATGGTGAGAACGAATTCACCGCAGAAGAGGCGGCAGAAGAGTACAAGCGTTCTGAGAAAGGATTGAGATACCAGTTAATTGAGTCTACTATTGTTAAAAACAACGAAGAGTTACAACTTAAGTTTGAAGATCTACAAGAATATTCTCGTACCATGATACGCGCACAAATGGCACAATACGGTCATATGGACGCTACTGATGAAGAAGTAGACCAAGTGGTTGCACGCATCATGAGTAATCAAGACGAAGTAAAACGCATGAGTGAGCAACTTCAAAACGAGAAAATGTTGAAGTTTTTCAAAGAAAACGCAAAACTAAAAAAGAAAGAATTGACTTACGAAGACTTCATTAAAGAAGCCTACGACGCATAATTCAATCCTGTCAATAATTAATATACTTAGGCGTTGACTATTTTATCACTTAGTTAACGCCTTTTTTATTCAAT
Source organism: Nonlabens sp. Ci31 (assembly GCF_012974865.1). Lineage (NCBI taxonomy): Bacteria > Pseudomonadati > Bacteroidota > Flavobacteriia > Flavobacteriales > Flavobacteriaceae > Nonlabens > Nonlabens sp. Ci31. The sequence continues at coordinate 911,262 of NZ_CP043633.1, forward strand.
ACGCAGTAATATTACCACATGGATATATCTAAAGAATTTGAGAAATTTGCCGTAAAAGATCAAGGAGTAAATCCTATGTATTACGATAAAATAATGGGTAGTATGTACCCAACTAACCTGACTCCTAACATCATTGAAGAGCGCCAAATGAACGTGGTTGCTATGGACGTGTTTTCCCGTTTAATGATGGACCGTATTATTTTTATGGGTCAAGGCGTTAACGATCAAGTAGCAAACATTATACAAGCGCAATTGCTTTTCTTAGAAAGTGCAGATGCTAATAAAGACATACAGATCTACATCAACTCTCCAGGAGGCAGCGTTTATGCAGGACTTGGAATTTATGACACCATGCAGTTTATAAAACCAGACGTAGCTACTATTTGCACCGGTATGGCTGCAAGTATGGGTGCTGTTTTATTATGTGCTGGTGCTGCAGGAAAGCGTAGTGCTTTACCACACAGTCGTGTCATGATTCACCAAGTTTCTAGTGGCGCACAAGGTCAGGCAAGTGATATTGAAATTACTGCTCGTGAAGTAGTGAAATTGAGAGAAGAATTGTACACCATTATTGCAAAACACTCCGGTCAGACTTATGAAAAAGTAAATGAAGACTCCGATCGTGATTACTGGATGAAATCAGATGAGGCTAAGGAGTACGGAATGATAGATGAGGTCTTAAGAAGAGAATAAGGCAGTTTAAGGTAAAAGATTATTTGTTGTAGTTCCGCTTTTTATTTTCTTAGAAAATAAAAGTTCATACTGAACTTGACTCCGTGCGAAAACAGAATCAAAACCCACTTGACCGCTTGAATTAACACAGTGTGATTCTTTCCAATATTACAGGAGAAGAGTCGCTGTCTAAAAGACACAGAACATCGTGTCAAAAATAAAAATATGAGTAAAGAACAATTAGAATGTAGTTTTTGTGGCCGTAATAAATCAGAGACCAATCTGCTTATTGCTGGACTAGACGCACATATTTGTGATCGTTGTATCGAGCAGGCTCATGGAATAGTTCTCGAAGATACTACGGTTGATAAACCTGGTGTTACTAATGCAGAATTAGAGCTCAGAAAACCCAAAGCGATAAAAACCTTCCTTGATGAATACATTATAGGTCAAGATTTTACCAAGAAGGTAATGTCAGTAGCCGTTTATAATCATTACAAAAGACTCTTACAAAAAGATACGGATGACGATGTAGAGATACAGAAGTCCAATATCATGATGGTAGGGCAAACAGGAACTGGTAAAACACTTATCGCAAAGACCATTGCGAGAATGTTGAATGTGCCTCTTGCTATTGTAGATGCCACCGTACTGACTGAGGCTGGTTATGTAGGAGAAGACGTAGAAAGCATCCTAACAAGGTTGCTACAAGCTGCAGATTATGACCTCGAAAAAGCACAAACTGGGATCGTTTTTATAGATGAAGTAGATAAAATTGCTCGCAAAAGCGATAACCCATCCATTACTAGAGATGTATCTGGAGAAGGCGTGCAGCAAGGTTTATTAAAATTACTCGAAGGAACTGTAGTAAACGTACCGCCCAAAGGTGGGCGCAAGCATCCCGATCAAAAATTTATAGAGGTAAATACAGAGAACATCTTGTTTATCGCTGGTGGCGCTTTTGACGGTATCGAGAAAGTGATTCAAAAACGCATGAATATGCAAGCAGTAGGTTTTAGCGCGAGTATGTCTAACGATGGTGTGATAGAAAAAGATAATTTACTCCAATACATCATTCCTAAGGACATCAAAGATTATGGGATGATTCCAGAAATCATAGGCCGTTTACCTGTATTGACCTATATGGATCCTCTAGATGCCAAAACACTAAGAGCGATTCTTACAGAGCCTAAAAACGCCATCATCAAGCAATATAAAAAGCTTTTTGAAATGGACGATATAGCGTTCACCATAACAGATGAAGCGCTTACTTTTATTGTTGAAAGAGCTATAGAATATAAATTAGGTGCTCGTGGTTTGAGATCACTTTGTGAAGCGATCCTTACAGATGCCATGTTTGATATGCCCGGAGGCGATGAGAATAAACTAGAAGTAGGTAAAGACTATGCCGAGTCAAAATTGAACAAAAACGCGATTCAAAAATTGAAGGCGGTGAGTTAGTACAGTTGTTTTTCCTATATCAAAAATCCCTGACAAATGTAATTTGTCAGGGATTTTTATTTCAAGTTTATAGTCACTTCTACCTTACTTGAATTCACCTATTCGCCTAGAACTTGATTTTTATACCCTTTTGCTTTTACAATGAATTCTAGAAAAGCTCCCTTTTTAAAGTATAATTTGTAACATCCCTTGTGATCGGTTTCTAATTGCTTCATCTGACATCCTTCATAACTTTGATCTGGACTACCCCAAAAATACTAGCATAGAACTTGAACTACTGCGTTAGAAATGGGCTTGTCAGACTCCTGATCCAAAACTTTTCCCATAAGCTCGATATTATTTATATCCTGAATTCAAGTATCAAAAGCACAACCTATGAAAATCATTGCAACGAATAATAGGATTAAATAGCTAGTTGCTTTCATTAACATCAAAAATATTATATAATCTACCTAATTTAAAACAATCATCTTAAATTGCACACGTTAAATAAGCCAGTGAAAAAACACCTTTTACATATTCTTATAGTTCTAGCAATAGCTATCACGTTGGTACAATGTGCCAAACGTGGCTCGCCTACTGGTGGACCGATAGACGAGAAGCCGCCAATAATTTTACGGGCTTATCCTGATAACTATACCAGAAATTTTAAGAATCAGATTATTGAGATTCAATTTGACGAATTTGTAACACTGAAAGATTTGCAAAAACAACTGGTGATCTCACCACCTTTAAAGACACGACCTATTATTACTCCTCAAGGAAGTCCTGCAAAAAAAATCACCATTCAGATAACAGATACCTTGATGGACAACACCACTTATGTACTCAACTTCGGTCAGAGTATTGTGGATAATAATGAAGGAAATGCATATCCGTTTTATAAATATGTGTTCAGTACTGGAAAAGTGATCGATTCCTTAACCTTAAAAGGTAAAATAACCGACGCACTAGAGTTTGAAGCAGAAGAATTTGTCAACGTATTGCTTTACGAATTCGATGAGAAATATACCGACAGCATTATTTATAAAGAATCACCTAGATACGTGCTCAATACTTTAGATAGTCTAAGTACGTTCACGATGGAAAACCTCAAAGAAGGAACTTATAAAATGGTTGCCTTAAAGGAAGAAAATAGCGACTTAAGGTTTGACCCTTTAAGAGATAAAATGGGTTTTGTATCAGAAACAATTAAGGTTCCTAGCGATGAGGTTTATGAACTTAAAATGTACCAACAGGAACTTGATCCTAGCATTAAGAAAATCACTCAAGAAGCTGAGTCTAGACTCTACATAGGTTATACCGGTAATGTGGAAAACCTAAAAATCACCTCAGTAGACAAGAGCTTGATTGCGCAAAGCCGACTGACCCAATTGGATAAAGCAGATACCTTGCAATATTGGTATCGACCGGCTTTAAAACAAGATTCCTTGATGCTTTCTAGCGTTTTAAACGAAGAAGTACAGGAATTCAAGGTTCGCTTAAAAGAGCTTAAAAAAGACAGTTTAACGCTGAGAAAGGAAAACGATTTCTCCTTAAGAAATCCAGCTCGTTTTACTGCTTCTACTCCTATGGAGAAAATTGATACCAGCTTTATAAAGCTTATCGATAAAGACAGCTTACAACTGTCCTTTACTACCAGACTGGACCGCCTTAAAAACAGAGGTATCATCGATTTTGAAAGAAAGGAAGAACAGAAATACAACCTTCGACTTTTTCCAGGTGCGGTAACTGATTTCTACGGAGAAAAAAACTCTGACACCTTGAGTTATACCTTTAGCACAGTAAAATCGACACAATTAGGTAATTTTAGCATCACTCTTAAAGGCGGCAGTTCTTTTCCTGTGATCATTCAAGTCACTAAAAAAGACCTCAGCATAGAAGCCCAAGTATCGGCAAGTGAAAATGGAACTTATGATATCTTTTATCTCAATCCTGGAGAATATTATATAAGAGTGATTTATGACACTAACGCTAACGGAAAATACGACCCAGGTAATTTTTTAAAAGGCATACAACCTGAAGAGGTGGTTTACAATCCCGAATTGATCAAATTACAAGCCAACTGGGATAGAAAATATACGCTTAATTTAAAGTAAACTCATCGCGATCTTCTAGGAAAGGCAATTTAGATCGGTTGTGCTCTATTTCAGACTTGTGGATTTCTACAGTTTCAATTCCTTCTGTTTCCCATGGATGAGTAAGTAATTCATGACCTAGCACATTATAAATTTGTGAATGACCGTTATAATCCATTCCAGTTCCATCAGTCCCTACACGGTTGACTCCTATGGCATAACTCATGTTTTCAATCGCTCGTGCTTTTAAAAGCGCATCCCAAGCATTGATCCTTGGCACGGGCCAGTTAGCTACATAAATAACCACATCATAGTCTTGCGTATTTCTAGCAAAAACAGGGAAACGTAAGTCATAACAAATCTGCAGGTTAAATTTCCAGCCTAAATACGCTGCTATTACAGGTTGTTCTCCACGTTGATACACCTTGTGTTCTCCTGCTAGAGTAAACGTATGCCTTTTATCATAAATAGCAGAAGAGCCGTCAGGACGCATAAAAACACCGCGATTTACAAAATGATCTGCCTCCTGAAACATTACGCTTCCATAAATAGCAAAGCCTCCTTTGATACAATGATCTTTTAAATAATCCAAAATACCAGAGTCGCAGGCAAGACCTTTCGGTTTCATAGAAAAACCGGTAGTAAACATTTCTGGAAGTACGACCAGATCACTTTTCCCATAAAGAGTTTCCAACTTTTCTGAAAAACGATCTAAATTTTCTTTAGGGTCTTCCCAGGCTAAAGAGCTCTGTATTAATGAAATTTTTAAGTTGTTTTTTTTCATGGGATTGATTTATTGAACAATAGGCAAGTTGGTTTTTCGCATGCGCAAAACCTAAGTAAGCAGTAGAATAATTATTGATCACTTTTCCCTCTATAATTAGAAGTTTTACCAAAACTGTATACAAAATAAGTAAAAGTCAAAATAAAAATTACTACACTGGATACACTAAGTTCCTCTTCGAATAAAAGGGAAACGCCGATATATAAAATTGTCAAAATAGCGACAATGCGCATGGTCCAGCTGTTGCTTGTAAATCTGAATATACTTTTCATAAAAAATTATATCGTTTTACTGCCTACTCACATTTCATTTTGTACTGCAAATAATAAAACAAACCTGCCTGCTATATACTCATCTAAGAGTTCATAATATCCTCAATCTCTTCCACTTCAATAGGTATGTCTCTCATCAAATTAAATGGAGCGCCACTGTTATTGATCACTAAGTCATCTTCTAGTCTGATACCAAAACCTTCCTCAGGTATGTAAATCCCTGGTTCGACCGTAAAGACATTTCCTGCCTGCATTGGTTCCCATAGAACCCCATAGTCGTGCGTGTCCAAACCGATGTGGTGTGAGGTACCGTGCATGAAATATTTTTTATAAGCTGGCCAGTTTGGATCTTCGTTTTGAACATCAGCTTTATCGATAAGGCCTAATTCTAACAATTCTCTAGTCATGATTTTACCTACCTGAATGTGGTACTCTTTCCATAAGGTTCCAGGTACCAACATTTTAGTCGCTTCATTTTTTACTTTTAGAACAGCGTTGTATACCTGTTTTTGTCTTTCTGTAAAACGGCCGTTAACAGGAATTGTTCTGGTCATGTCGCTGGAATAGTTAGCATACTGTGCACCAGCGTCAATCAACATCAGATCACCACTCTTACATTCTTGGTTGTTTTCTATATAATGCAACACATTTGCATTATTACCGCTAGCAATGATAGGTGTGTAAGAAAATCCATCACTACGTCTTCTGATAAACTCATGCAAAAACTCCGCTTCTACCTCATATTCCATAACACCAGGCTCTACAAAATTCAACACACGGCGGAACGCTGCGTTGGTAATATCACAGGCCTTTTGCATCACATCAATCTCGATTTGGTCTTTTACCGCTCGCAGTCGTTGAAGAATCGGAGCTGACTTTGCATAATTATGTGCTGGGAATTGAGCTTTAGTTTTTTTGATGAATCGGTCCTCACGAGTTTCTAACTCAACGGCCTGACGGTAATGCTCATTAGTATTGAAATAAATGCTGTCGCATTGCGTCATCATTTCAAAAAACTTTTTGTCAAAATCACTCAACCAGTAAACGGTCTTAATACCCGTAACTTCCGTCGCTTTTGCTTTAGTGAGTTTCTCTCCCTCCCAAACGGCTATATGTGAATTTGTTTCTGTCACAAAAAGCACTTCTCTATGCGCAGGATCTGGACATTCTGGAAACAACAATAAAATAGTATGCTCCTGATCTGCCCCACTTAGATAAAAGATATCTCTGTTTTGAGAAAAAGGTAAGGTACTGTCTGCTCCTGTTGTAAAAACATCATTGGAATTAAAAACGGCAAGACTAGACGGCTTCATTTTGGCCATAAAGTTCTTTCGGTTTTTGATAAAAAGATTCGGATTTATAGGATGGTATTTCATTATAAGGTCTGTAATTAGGTTTAAACAATGGCTGGAGACCGCTTTTGAACTGAATCAAATTCAGCATATACTTCTATTTTCTTAAAAAAACGGAAAACGGACTTACCGCGAGCAGCAAGGTAAGAATAGACCAGTAGATAGCAAAGAAAACTAGAACTGATTAACAGTAAAAATAGACCGTCATAACCAAAGACTCCCTATTAAGAACGCTTTTTTTTCTTGCGATTCTTCATAAAAGTAACCACTAATAATAGCACGATTAAAAGGGTAAAACCGATGATAAAATATCTTGCAGTTTCCATAGGTATTTGATTTTGGTTGTTGTTATAAATTTATACTTTTTTCACCAATAAAAAAAGCAGTCGAAATAATGAGATCGAAAACGGCTCGAGACAAAACCAAAACAAATAGTTAACCTGTTACATCTTGAAACGATTAGAATTGTTATTTGTGCTAAATGTACTTACAATTGTAAAGGCGTTGTGATGTGCTAATTCGAAGTAGAAAACAAATGGCCCAAAAGCATAGCACACTACCAAAAGTATGTGGCAAATTGATAAGCTTAAAAGCATTACTCCACATAAACACCACTTTCAGGTTTTGAAAATGTCATTTTATCCATATTTGCAGCGTCTTTATCTACTTTTGTAAAAATTCTTGCTTTTCCAGCAGATTCTATCGGTTTGTTATTTTTAATCTTACACCAAGTGATCTCTTCAGGAATTAATAAACCATTTACTTCTTGCCATTTGTTGTATTTGACAAAGCTGTATTGACTAGATGTGCCATCCTTTCCATAAGTAACTCCGTAAGCAAGCCATTCCATTTTCTTAGCTTCAGGATGGTAATATAAAATATGAGTATCGTCTGGAGTGTCTCCTATATTTGCTTCATAGCCTATCTTAATTCCTGGATAAGTAATACCACCCATATCTAGTGAATTCGCTTCATTATAAACAATTCCATCGTCTGCTAATAAAAAAAGCATCGCATAGAAATAGAACATCTAATTGTGATAAAATCGTGCTCTTGCTTCTGGAAATTAAGAACTGCCCTGAGCGGTCCGTACTTTTCCATACTAAAAACCTATGGTATGCGTGGGTGCTTTTATTATAATATCTCTAGTTTTAAGATCTGTAACTGTTTCTTGATCGTCCATCACGTAAGTCATACTTTTCATTTCAGACCATTTTTGAAGACCGCCATGGGCCGTTAGAACATCTTTTAATCCATCTAGATATTGAGGTAGATCTACCAGTTCTTTTTCCGCTTTCATTTCTTCATCAGTAAAAGCAGCTTCTGTATTTTCGTTTTTGCAAGACAATATCAAGGTCATGGCAAATATGGCTGGTATTGTTTTTTTTATGTGCTAATATTATAAAAATGGTGTCCCATTTCTGTTACAGTAGTGGTAAAGTCAGTTTTCTTATAGCGTGACTTCTCATAAGGGTAGAATTAATTCTACCCTTATGGAAAAAGAAAGTTAAAGCCTTGGGTTGATTTCTAGACGGTCTTTACTTTCAACCTTCAAATTCAATATTCTAGGTCAGGTTAAGCCTCAAAGTCCTTATCTTTAAACACGAAAATAAAAAACGTATCATGAAGAAAATTCTTTCTTTTCTATTTATCAGCTCCTTTATTATATCCTTTGCTCAGAACCCTGCGCCAACAACTGCCGTTGAGATTCAAAATAGCTTGGAAAAAATGGAGCAAATGGCCTCCTCCTCTCCATTTAAAAACTTAGAATTCAAAAATATAGGACCTACAGTAATGTCTGGTCGTGTTGTAGACGTAGATATAAATCCAGCCGACCCTACCGAAATGCTCGTTGCTTATGCCAGCGGTGGATTATGGTACTCTAATAATAATGGAACCAGCTTTACTCCTATTATGGATAATGCGGGTACGATTAATCTTGGTGATATTGCCGTAGACTGGAATTCTAAAACGATCTGGGCAGGAACTGGAGAGAATAATTCTAGTCGCAGTAGTTATGCTGGAATAGGTTTATTGAAATCAACAGACTGGGGGGAAACCTGGAGCCAACCTATGCTAACCGACTCTCATCATATAGGTCGTATTTTAATCGACCCAAGAAACACTGATCATGTAGTCGTTGCCGTAACTGGACCTTTATACTCTAAGAGTCAAGCACGAGGAATATATACCACAGATAATGGTGGTAAAAGCTGGAGAAAACGATTAGTGACTGGAGAATCAGCTGGCGTTATTGATCTTGCTGCTGCACCAGAGAATTTTGATATCATGTATGCTGCCAGTTGGGAGAAAGACCGTAAAGCATGGAATTTTGATGGAAATGGAGCTGCCAGTGCGATTTATAAAAGTACTGACGCAGGACAAACCTGGACTAAAATAACCACAGAAGAAAGTGGCTTTCCTGTTGGAACTGGTGTGGGACGTATAGGTCTTGCCGTGTATGATGCTAACACGGTTTATGCGATTCACGATTCTCAATTTAGAAGGCCTAAAGAAAGTTTAGATGCTAAAAAAGCGGGCAATCAAGACCTTTCTAAAGACGATTTTAAATCCATGTCCAAAGATAATTTTCTTCAACTGGACGATAAAAAACTCAATACCTTCTTAAAACAAAACGGTTTTCAAGAAAAGTATCGTGCACAAAACGTAAAAAATATGGTACGTGCTGGAGATGCCACTCCTCTAGATGTAGCAAAATATCTGGAAAATGCCAATACACAACTTTTTGATACCCCCGTAAAAGGGGCAGAGCTCTACCGTTCTAACGATGGTGGAAAAACATGGAATAAAACTCACGAAGGACAAATAGATGGCGTATTCTACAGCTACGGTTACTACTTTGCTCAAGTAAGAGTAGATCCTAGCGATGTCAATCATGTTTACGCTATGGGTGTGCCTATTATCAAATCTGACGATGGTGGTAAAAACTGGAGCAGCATCTCTAAAGAAAATGTACATGCAGATCATCATGCTTTATGGATCAATCCAAACAAACGCGGTCACATAATCAACGGTAATGATGGCGGCCTCAACATTTCTTATGATGATGGTGAGACCTGGATCAAAAACAACTCCCCTAGCGTAGGACAGTTTTATGCGATCAATTACGATATGGAACAACCATACCGTGTCTATGGTGGCTTACAAGATAACGGTGTTTGGGTAGGTGCTCACAATGCAAGAGAAAACAGAGCCTGGCATCAACAAGGACAGTATCCATGGGAAACTATAATGGGTGGTGACGGAATGCAAATTCAAATTGATTCTAGAAATAGCGATATCGTTTATACGGGATACCAATTTGGTAATTATTACAGAATTGATCGTGAAAAAGAAAAGCAGACTTATATACAGCCTAAACATGAACTGGGAGAATCTCCTTATCGCTTCAACTGGCAAACTCCTATTCTATTGAGCTCGCACAATCAAGATATCCTTTATCTAGGTGGAAATAAATTACACCGTTCCATGAATCAAGGTGATGACTGGACAGCCATATCTCCAGACCTTACTCAAGGTGAGAAAGAAGGAAATGTAGCTTACGGAACACTGACTTCCATCAGTGAATCTCCATTTCAATTTGGTTTAATTTATACAGGTTCTGATGATGGGTTGGTTCAAATTTCCAAAGATAGCGGTGCGAGCTGGAACTCTATCCAAGGTGACTGGCCGGCTAACTTATGGGTAAGCCGTGTAGTAGCTTCTCAACATAAAAAGGAACGTGTTTATGTCAGCCTTAACGGTTATAGATTTGACGATTTTACCACCTATGTTTATAAAAGTGATGATTATGGTCAGACTTGGACTTCCATAGGAAACACCATTCCTACATCGCCAGTAAATGTGATCATCGAGCATCCTAAAAAAGAGAATATCCTTTTTGTGGGAACAGATAATGCGAGCTATATCAGTACCAATACAGGAACCACTTGGGATCTATTGAATAATGGAATGCCACCAGTTGCCGTTCACGATATGAAAATACAGCCCGTTGCAAATGATATATTGATCGGGACGCATGGAAGATCTATTTATACGACCAACTTAGATGCTCTTGAATTGTTAAATGTAAGTAGCAGAGAAGAGTTTATTAAACCAAATTCAGAGATTGCTTTCAAAATGACAAAAGTTGATAAAATGAGAGCTTCCTCCAGATATGGATCACAAGGTTTTATGTGGAGTGGGGGACCAGAACCTAAAGTAAAACTTACCTATTACGCACCAATGGCAGGAAAAGTAAAAATAGAAGTCCTTAATGCAGAAGGAAAAACGATCTATGAAAACGGAATGACAGCAAGTGTGGGTCTTAATTTTTACACTTATGATGGTACGCTAGGCGACTATGCTTTAAAGAGGTTTAACAAAGAAAACAGACCTGAAAAAGCAGAAAACGGGAAGTATTACCTGCCTATAGGAACTTATTCTATCCAATTAACTGGTAATTCTGGAAGTGTTGCACAGGAATTAATCGTAGAGTAAACTATGAAGAACTGCCTTCTCCTTATTGCTGCTGTTACCATTATGATCAGTTGTGTGGAGGAAAATAGACCTCTAACCGATACATTTATTATGAAAACGACCATACAGCTGGAAAACGAACAGGTCTCCATTGATCTTTCAAAACCATTAGACATCAGTCTTGCGGTACAACATAATGCTGGCGTAGGTGCCTGGTACATCGACCAGCCTCAAATCAACTATGTGGAAGTAGATGGTTATGTGGGGAATGTAAAATTGGGCGGCTCGACTAATTTTAACGACCTTAATTTTAATCCGCATAGTCATGGGACGCATACCGAGTGTATAGGTCATATTACTGAGGAATTCCACAGTGTAAATGATGCGCTGGACAACACTTTTTTTAAAGCCCAATTGATAAGTATCACTCCACAAGAATTAAATGGCGATCTGGTGATTAATGAATCCGTTACTGCCCCTTTAAAAGCTGGAATAAATGCTGTGATCTTGCGTACGATGCCTAATCTTGAGAATAAGAAAACTAAGAATTATTCCAACAGCAATCCGCCGTATGTAGATGCTGGATTGATGTTTCGCTTTCGCGAAAGCGGTATTCAACACCTTCTAATAGACCTACCGAGCGTAGATAAAGAGAAAGACAATGGTGCACTACTGGCTCATAAAGAATTCTGGAATTATAAGGGGGAGCACCGACTTGACGCCACCATTACAGAACTGATTTATGTTCCTGACCACATAAAAGACGGTCTCTATATGATGGACCTTCAAGTAGCTCCTATAGAAAATGATGCTGCACCTTCACGACCTATTCTGTACGAGATATTGTAAATTTGTTTTATGGATGTATTATTTTTTCTGGGACTGGCATTAGGAGCCGTCGCATCATTTTTCATATTCAAACTGTTTTTTAAAGGCGGTAAAAAAGAGAATACTCGCGAGCAAAGTGTGGTTCTTATGGAAAAGATACGCTCGGTATGCAAATTCATAACAGTGGAAGGAGATTTTTCTGAAATCTACCATTACAAAAATGTAAAAAACAAGATTGCTAACTTTCTCTTAGGTAAAAAGAAGGCGATTATTTTGATCAAAGCAAAAGCTCCTATAGGTTTTGACCTGACTAAAATCGAAATGGATAGCGATCCAGAAAAGAAGACTATACATCTTAAAAATTTCCCGCAGCCACAAATTCTAAGTATAGCAACAGACTTTAGCTATTACGATAAGTCTGAAGGATGGACCAACGACTTTACCAGTGACGACCTTACCGAAGTAACGCGCAATGCCAAGCAACACATTATTGATAAGATTCCTGAAAGCGGCCTTATGGATCAGGCCAAAAAAGAAGCTATACAAGCTATTAAAATGATGGAAGGACTTGCTGCTACTATAGGATGGACCCTTGACTACAACGACTTAATTCTCCATGAAACTTTAGAAAGTAAAAAGCTGGATTCTTAATGGAAATAGACGAACTTAGAGATTATTGCCTTTCAAAAAAAGGAGTGACAGAAGAGTTCCCTTTTGATGAAGTGACTTTGGTTTTTAAGGTGATGAATAAAATGTTTTGTCTCGCAGGGCTTGAAAAGTGGGAACGTGGAGAAAAAACCATTAATTTAAAATGCAACCCAGAAAAAGCTATAGAACTCCGAGAGCAATACGATGGAACCGTAATTGGTGGTTTTCATTCTAATAAAAAACATTGGAATACCATTTATACAGATCGAGATATGCCCCGAGAAAAATTACAACATTGGATCAATCACAGTTACGATCTTGTCGTCTCCAAGCTGACGCGTAAGGATAAAGAAATTTTAAAAAACCTCTAAGAAAAGACGATAAACCCGAGATCCCTAAAATGGTATTTTATAGACTTGAATAGATTTAATTATAGAATGGTGACTATCCAACTCGCTCAACAGGCATTTTAAAATGCTACATCCAATAACAAATAAAAAAAAACTCTTGGAATCAAAACTCCACTCCTTTTATAACGAGCGTATTGCTCAATTCACCGATTCCAGCAATCGATTACAAAATCAATTGCGACTTTCGAGTACGATTAGGTTTCTGGTATTTATTGCTGGTGCGGCAGCTATCTACTTCCTTTTTGATTATTGGCAATACGCCATTCTAACTGGATTTGTATTTTTTGGGATATTTCTTTTTCTAGTTTCTAGACATGAAAACCTCAAACGCAAACGTGATTTTCAAATCGGCTTAAGGGATATTAATGCTAAGGAATTACAAATTTTAGATCGAGATTATCAAGGTTTCCGGTCTGGTAAAGAATTTCTGGCCGATGACCATGAGTACAATCGTGATATTGATCTTTTTGGAACAGGCTCTATATTCCAGTACTTAAATAGGAGTGTTACTAAAGATGGTGTGATCTCGCTTGCGCAAAAACTCAATAGCAATGACATCAACGACATTGAAAAAAAACAAGAAGCGGTAAAAGAGCTGGCGGGTAAAGTTGACTTCAGACAAGAGTTTTGGGCAACAGCCACTTTGCTCGATCAAGATCGCGATCCTAAATCCATGTTGCGTTGGGTTAAAAACTACGAAGCTTTTGTACCCAAAGTATTCTCTTGGTTATGCTGGTTGTGGCTGGCATTGAGTATAGCAACCTTTGCACTTTATTTCTATGATTTGGTTTCTGGTTACATTCCATCTGCTGTCTTTTTTGTCGGCTTAGGGATTACCGGGCAATATATAAAAAGAATCACTGCTTTTTCTGCCAACATCAGCAGTCTCGAATTGTTTTTTAGTCAGTACAGTCAGTTGGTTTTAGCTATTGAACAAGAGAATTTTGAGAGTGAATTGCTCGTTGAATTAAAATCACAAATCACGACTGATGGCGCTCCAGCTTCAGAACGTTTTCACAAGCTGGCCCGAACAATAGGAAGGCTGGATCAAAGAAATAACATGCTTTTTGGTGTGCTTGCAAACGGTTTAGGTCTTTGGGATTTAAAGCAAGTGTATACCATTGAACAGTGGTTACAAGAAAATGCCTTGCATATGGAGCACTGGTTACAAGCTGCAGCAAAAGTTGATGCGATGAGCTCGCTAGGTAATTTTGCCTACAACCATCCTAATTATAGCTATCCTACTATTGTAGAAGGAAGTTTCCAGTTAAAAGCTACCCAAGCACATCATCCATTATTGGACCCTAAAAAGTCTATAGGAAATGACATCGACATTTCTTCTGGTGAGTTCTTTATCATTACTGGGGCTAACATGGCTGGGAAAAGTACGTTTTTAAGGACCATATCCATGAAAATAGTGCTGTCTAACGCAGGTTTACCGGTTTGCGCACAAGAAGTCACTTATAGTCCTATAAAACTGATTACAAGCATGAGAACTAGCGACTCGTTAACTGATGATGAGTCCTACTTTTTTAGCGAGTTAAAACGTCTCAAATACATGGTAGATAAAATAGAAACCGATCGGTATTTTATAGTTCTTGATGAAATTCTTAAGGGAACAAACAGCCAGGATAAAGCTAACGGTTCTCGTAAACTGATGGAGAAGCTCTCCAGAAAACATGCGACAGGAATCATTGCTACACACGATCTGAGTCTTACCGAAGTGGCTGATGAATACAACAGTATTTCCAACTACTTTTTTGATGCCGACATTACTAATGACGAGCTGACATTTGATTACAAATTCAAAGATGGCGTCGCTACTAATATGAACGCGAGTTTCTTATTGAGGAAAATGGGGATAGTGGATAATTAGGGATTAGTGAGTTAGTGAGTTAGTGAGTTAGTGAGTTAGTGAGTTAGTGAGTTAGTGAGTTAGTGAGTTAGTGAAAAATATGTTTTTAATTTTAAAACAACCTATTATTCCTTTATCAATTTTAATATGTGATTTGAAACATCACTTTGCAAATTCAAAAAATACATTCCTAAAGATAAGGTAGAAATATTCAGTTGTTGATCGCTAGATAAATTTCCTGAAAGCACTTCTTGCCAAGCTATATTATAAATAGAATAGGAACTAAAATTCTCATCACCGTTAACCTGCACCCTACCCTGTGCTGGATTAGGAGAAATACTTGCTTTTGATTTTTCAAAACTATCATTGCTTAATGGCACGCCATTGCAATCTGTTTTGGCAAGTCGCGCAAACCAGAAATCACTGTCCCCACCAGAATTGGTAATTACAGGAACGTTAGGATCATTGTTAAAAAGCGAACTCGTCACATATCCACCTACTATATAATTACCAAAATTATCTACAGCAAGAGCAGTGACCTCATCATTAAAACCAAAAGGTCTTTCTACATCTTCTATAGCAATAACACTACCTGTATTCTTATTAAAACAAACCACGACTGGGTCTTGTGCGTTGCTAAGTAAGGGTCTATTAAAACTAACACCATCCCAATTATTCGCATTGCCCATAGAACCACCCATAGCTCCCTCATAACCATTGACCACAAGAGCGTATCCTGTGGAAATACCTCTGGTGGAGTAAAATGCATTAGATCCCCATTGTAGCGTACCGTTTGAATTTAATTTTTGAGTTACACACTTAGCATCTATTTTATATCTTTATGATAAATTGGTTTAGCTATTACCATTCTTTCTATTGTTTTATGGAATATGCTCTGTTTGGATTGAGATCGATTAATTCTAAAACAGAATTCGTCAAAGTAGCTTTGCACATGCCATTTACTAACATGGGTAGGTATTGCTCTCAACCAAGATTTTAACTGCATAATTACAACATGTAGTTCTTTAAAATTACTTCCGTTATTACTTAGCTTCTGCTCTATATCATAATTCTTTTTAAGTGGAGCATAACCTCTCCATTTATCGGTAACTATTTTTGCAGAGGGATCTATATGTTCTTCAAATATTGGAGTTAGTGATTTAGCTGAGTAATCATCTATAGACTTCACATAAACTCTTTTGATTTTATGTTCGGCGCTCAGTTCTACCGCTATCACTGCTTTTTTCTTTTTTGAATCGTAACTTCTACCTTGCTTGCCTTGTTCTTTTCCCCCTACGGTAAATTCATCTACATGAACTATTTCGGTTAGAGGATATTTTTAACTGCTTTTCATTGCCTTTTTAACTTTCTGCATGAAATACCAAGCGGTACCTTGACGGATATCAAATCGCTTTCCCATTTGAACACTGGAAACACTCTTGGTACTAGTACTCCTTTCAAACACAACGCAGAATGCCTTTTGCAAACCAAATTTAACCTTATGAAACAAGGTATTTGCCGTGGCGCTTTCAACGTGATTGCAACTGTAACAATGATATCTATAACCAGATTTTTCACAGCCCTTAGTGTGACCACATTTTGTACATGTAAAACCATCCTGCCATTTTATTTTTGCTAAATATGCTTTACAAGCATCATCATCTGGCAGTTCTTTAACAAAACTCAGTATATTTTGACCTTTAAATACTTCCATAACCCGTGTTATTAATGATAACAAGATATGGAAACTATATGACTAACTCAATTATTTTTAATTTGCATACACTATCAACATGGGTATTTATACCCATGTTGATAGTGTATTTAATCAATACTTTTATAGATATAAAACTATCCTCTCAACAAACTAATCTTATTAAACAGATCGTAGATCACAATCCCTGCACAAACAGAGATGTTTAAACTATGTTTGGTACCAAACTGGTCTAATTCTATGACTTCTTTACACGAGTCTACCACTTCTTGCTGGACGCCTTTTACCTCGTTACCTAAAACGATGGCTACTTTCTGACCCTTTCCTGGTGTAAAATTATACAGGTTTTGAGAACGCTCTGCTTGTTCTATTGCACAAGTCGTATAGCCTTGTATATGGAGTTTGTTTACTACATCAATCGTGTGCTCTGCGTATTCCCAATTTATAGTTTCTGTGGCGCCTAGTGCCGTTTTTCTAATGTCTTTGTGTGGTGGTTGTGCGGTAATACCGCATAAATAGATTTTCTCGACACGATACGCATCTGCACTACGGAAAATGGAACCTATATTATTTAAACTCCGAACATTATCCAGCACAATGACTAATGGTGTTTTATCACTTTCTTTAAAACCTTCGGTAGTCAGGCGGTCCAGTTCTTCGTTTAGGAGTTTTCTCATGTCACAAATGTATGAAGATGTTATTTCATTCTACATTATTTTACGGAGTTGGGAGGATGGTGTTTGTTTCGCTTTCGCGAAAGCGTCCCTAAACAACCTATTAAATATAGTGCCTCCACAAAGTATAGATCATCTCTTTAAAGCAAAGTGCCCACCAAAACTTTTAGGAGTTCCGTTCTCTTCATATTCTACTTTAAACCAATAATCTGAAGATGCTAATGGCTGCCCATTATAAGTCCCGTCCCACCCTATTCCTGTTGGATCGACTTGCTTTAATAATTTTCCATGACGGTCAAAAATATAAATAGTCGCACTCGGTACTTCATTGAGGCCTATAATATTCCAAGTATCGTGATAACCATCATTATTAGGTGTAAAATATAGTGGATATCCGACAACGTTCAACGGGATTTCTACACTTGCACAACCTTCTAAATCCTGAATTACTACTATATGTGGTCCTGATGATACATCGTTAAAACTTCCATTATACTGCCATGGTCCATCATCAAGTCTAAATATATACTGAGATGCAGGTCCGGTAGCAAATGCCTCTATTCTTTGCCTTTCATCAAAAAATCGAGTGGTTACTTGCGCTCCAAAATCATCTGGAGGGCCTAGTTCTCGAACCTCCGCAGTTTGCGAACTATTACAGCCAGTTACTTGGTTAGTAGCAGTGACTGTATAAACACCTACTGATGTCGCTGTCAATGCAGCACTGCTTTCTCCATTTATAATGTTGCCGTCTAATTCCCAAGTAAAACTCCAACCTATAGGATTAAGACCTGTGTCTAAAAGAGGTGGAGAGTCGGCAGTATTTAAAATGCCGCCAGCATTATTGAGGCATAAATAATACAAATCAAACAATTGAGGTACGGGAACTTCATTGACAATAATATCTAAGCTTGTAGTGTTAAAACAGCCTGTACTATTTTCCACTCTTACATAAATCGTTTGTGGTGTAGTCGTATTATCAAAGCTGGTTGGATTACTTATGTCATTATTGCCGTTATCAGCATCGGCTTGCGAATTATGATAAGTAACAGTGATACCTGTGGTTTGCCCGTTTAGAATGTCAGCTTCATTAACTGTAAGGTTAAAGGCTTCTGTTAAATCTCCTGTATTACTATCATCACAGGATATAATAGAAGGTGGCCTGACCGCTTGAGGGGCCTCTTTCACTTCTAAATTAAGCGTTGTTGAACTCACACAGCCTGTTAAATTATCCTCAACAATTACAAAAACTGTTTGTGGATTGACAGTGTTTATATAAAGACTGCTCAGCTCATTCATTCTACTAACAGCATCTGATGGTGTCCCATAATAAAATGGGGTCACGCCAGACGCGCCTCCTGTGATTTCATTGTTTCTAGACGCTAAGTCAAATTCGGTAAATCCATCAATTGTAGCATCATCACATAAATCATATACGAGGGGCGGCGTAATTACAGGTGCATCATTTACAATGATATCAAATGCAGGAGCCGTATTAAAACAACCTGTATTGTTATCCTCTAGTCTTACAAAAATGGTCTCTGGGTTAGCTGTATTGCTATAAGCTGAGGGATTCAAAATAACTGCAGTAGCATTATCAGCATTGCTTTGCGAGGTGTAATAACTTATGCTTATACCTGTAAAATCTTGTGTTCCCATAATATCATTTTCTACTAGAGTAAGATCAAAAGTAGCTGTTCCATCGCCTGTAGTATCATCTTCACATAATATCAAGTCACTAATCGATTGAGCAGCTTCGGGTTCCACATTAACTACTATGTTGATACTAGTCGTATCAAAACAGCCGGTATCATTTGTAGCTACTACTCTCGCATAAATTGTTTCTGGTGAAATGGTATTTGTAAACGTTGGGCCGAGTGGATTTATATCGGCATCGGCATCGGCCTGTGTGGCATAATAGCTTATAGTTACAGTTCCTGGTGTGTACCCTGGTCCTACTAAAGAATCAAAATCTGCCAATGTTACTGTAGTAATTCCATCAGTATCGTCGTCACAACCTACAATATCCTGCACTGGCGCTGCAAACACATCATCTACTATCAATTGAAATGGGTAAATAACCTCACAGCCAAAGAGATTATCTTCTACACTCACAAATAAGGTTTGTGGATTACTAACACCTTGGTAATTAGAGGCAGTAGGCACTGCATTTGTCCCATTTTGAGCATCCATTTGAGACTCATAAAAAGTAACTGTATAGTCTGCTACATTCAATGAATCTAGCAAAACGCTTTGTATAATAGTTAAATCAAAAGAACCTATTCCACTAGGATCACAAGAAATCGCATCTGGCGGACTAGCATCTGGCAAGTCCACAAATTCTATACGCACACTTGAATTTGCAATACAACCATTAGAAAACGTAATTTCAACGGTGTAAAAACCATCTTCTGTAACATCCAGAGTAGCTCCAGTTTGTCCGGGAATAACAATTCCCGATTCTTTCCAGATATAAGAAATAGTAGTCCCTGGCAACAATGACAATGATGCATCTAAAGTATAAACATCACCAAAACAAAGCGGGTTACCACGACTAATGATTCTACTTCCACCTAAATCTACACTTATATCAAAACTACCTCCTTCAATAAATACAGCAGAGTCATATTCAGAGTCACTAGCGTCAGCAATCACCAGTTTAATATTATAACTGCGATTGGGAACGACAACACTTGTGGCTGTTAAGACTGTAGTCTGCCCATTAAATTCAATAGGGCTTGTAGCCGCTGCAAATCCGAGGTTAGGTTCTCCAAATCCGTTATTACCTAAATTATATTGTTCAAAGAAATTGGGATTCACAGGGGCACAAACTGCTGGTGGTGGATCTCGCACTGTGATCACTTGAACGGGCAAATTACTCCCTGGAATAGTTGCCAGATTGGTAACCGCTCCAGTCACACTATCGGTCAAAATAAAGGCAAATGCATCTGCAAATTGACATTCAAAATTCCCATTATATTCTTCACTGGCAAAAAGGTAATCGAAAGATATAAAACTTGCAGTAGGCACAAAATCAAAAGAAATCCATGTGGCGTCTACTGAAATTAAAGGAGATCCAGCGGCCGCCATAACACTTTCCAAATCATTATCGTTTCCAGAAAAAAGATTATCACTTCGGTCACCAAATGAATTAGGTCCATTAGCATTTAATGCATTACCCGTTGATAAAATGATACCATCATTTAAAGGAAATGATGACCCATTACCTTGAAAATAAGCAATTCCATTTCCATTTACTCCAACACCAGTTCGGGATTGAATATTTGTAATAGGCGTACATCCACCTTCAAACAAGACACCATCAATAAGCTGATCTACGGTAAAAGTAGTATTATCAGTAGTTATCTGTGTCAAACCTATTTGCCCAAGCATCAAAGCAAAAAAACCTAGTATATACTTACTCCTGAATTGCGCTTTCATCTATTTAAAAATATTCATTTGCTGTTTGACCTTTTTTCGATCATTCTTTTTTTAATTTCATCATGTTAAGTAAAACCTTTATGGGCCTTACTTCATTTATCAAACATTTTACCAAATAAAACCCCCACACAATCTAGGGGCATTTAACTATGCACATTAACCAACCGATAATCAATGGTGGTTGATTAGTTTCTTTAAAAGCTTCTTTAGTCAGGCTATCTCATTCTTCCTTAAGGAATTTAGTCGAGTATCAAATATAATAAGTAAACCTTACCTATCTAAGTAATCTATAAGGTTTGAAATGATAATTCTGACAAGACGTTCCTGCCTGCCGGCAAGCATGGCTAAAAAGCGGTAAAATAAAAAGGACAACTATAAAGCTGTCCTTTTAAAAGATATTTTAAGTTGGCTTCTACAAGTTTACCGCAGGACAGTTACAACTCCATCTGTCTTTTTTACACAAAAAGTCAATCCCTAATGTAATCTGATGGAAGCCACCATTTGCAAATTGTATATCACCGAACTGGTAACTGTAATTATAACCAAAAGTAAATTCCTTATACTTGATTCCAAAAATAGGAGACAGAAGCGACAAATTTTGCTCTTGTACGTTATCTCCATCAAGATACTCAGCTCCATCAAAACTCTGACGATAAGAAAGTCCCATGTACAGGACGCTATCGTCATTTAGATCGTAATAAGCTTTTGCGTTGACATCCATAAACTGCTCTGCTGTGCGATCCGTACGCTGGTATAACACAGATGGCTCAAATTGCCAGTCGTTATTACGTGGAGCAAATAGATATCCCAATGTGGCTATGTAACGACGTTGGTTAGCACTTTCAAAACCTTCTGAATAGATCTCACGGTTTTGAAAAATAGCATTCTTAACTGTAAAATGTGCGTAGAATTCTTTGTAGAAATAAGACATTCCTATATCTACATTAAAGTAAGAATCACTTCTAAGAACTCCTGTAATGATAGGATCAAAATCAGTCAGATCAAAGTCAGACTCATCAAGCCTGCTTTGCACCATACCCACGTTCATACCAAAAGAAAGGCGGTTTAAATCTTCAAAGCCACCACCTACTTGCAGGTGATAGGCATAGGAAAGATAAGCACCCGTCTGTGAGTGGTAACCGTTTTTATCGTTGAATAATATGGCTCCTATACCGCTATTCTCCCCTACACCAGTGTTAAAACTTAGTGTTTGCAGGTTTGGGGCGTCTGCTTGATCAAACCACTGCTGCCTCACCGTACCTCTAACTTTACCACAAGCTGCTGCTCCTGCCATAGAAGGGTGGAGTAGATAATAATTATCCATTAAGTAATCTAAATAAACTGGAACACCTTCTTGTGCAATGGTTAGCTGGCCACTAAAAACGACAGCTAATAAAATGAATAGTTTCTTCATGTTTAGGTTTATGTAACTTCTTAACGCAAAAAGCCTTAAAAATGTTTTATCAATTGTGTTTCTTTGATTGATGTAATAAAATGAAACAAAATAAATTGTTTGGGCGCATTTTAAAAACCAAGCTTTATTTCGGTACACCGTTAAAGAATACCAAAGGTTTCAAATATATAAATTTTTGGTATAGGATATGGATTAATACGAATTATGTTGAGGCTCCTATGGGTTAATAATAGATTTAATTCAAAACCAGTCCTGTTATCGATTAATGAATACCATTTATAGTAATTATCAATGGCATGTATCATGATATATCATCCTTGCTAGGCTTATCTTTGTAACATATTCTAATAACCATGGAAAATCATCAAATTAAAGTAGTTCCTACGAGTAATGAAGCAATCATTAAATTTGAAAGCAATCATTTTCTAGTAAAAAATCACAGTTACGAGTTTAAAAACATAGATGACGCAAAGTCTTCTCCTCTTGCGCAGCAGTTGTTTTATCTGCCTTTTGTGAAAACGGTTTATATCGCACAAAATTTTATAGCAATAGAACGTTATGATATTGTTTCTTGGGAAGATGTACAAACCGAAGTTTCAGAACAAATAGAAAACTACCTAAATAGCGGAGAACTCCTAGTAAAAACGGACGAAGAGAAAAAGAAAGTGCCGGTAACTGTTTACGCTGAAGCAACACCCAATCCTAATGCCATGAAGTTTGTGGCCAATAAAAAACTTACTGTAAACAGTAAAGAGTTTAAAAGCATCAATGATACAGAGGTTGACACACTCGCCAGAAATCTGTATACCTTCCCTTTTATTAAAGAACTATATGTAGATGAAAACTATATATCTATTCAAAAACACGACGTTATATCATGGGATGAAGTAACCCATGAAGTGCGTTCCTTTATAAGAGAGTCTTTAGAAAGCGGTTCTTCAATAGGGGAAACAAAGCATGAAAGCGCCGCGATTGTTAAGGAAAAAGGAGAGTCTGTGGACTTACCTAAATTTGAGAATCTAGACGATATTTCTAAAAAAATAGTTGAAATTCTAGACGAATACATCAAACCAGCGGTCGCCAGCGACGGTGGTAACATTGTTTTTGAGGGTTATGAAGAAAGTAATGGTGAAGTACGTGTTATTCTCCAAGGAGCCTGCAGCGGTTGCCCTTCTTCTACAATGACCTTACGCAATGGCATTGAAACCATGCTTAAAGAGATGATTCCTGGTAAGATAGAACGAGTAGTTGCCTTGAACGGTTAAAAATTGTATCTTTTATTCCTCATATTTATAACAATACAATCATGGCGGTTTTAAAAGTAATAGAAGTACTAGCAAACAGCGAGAGCAGCTGGGAAGATGCAACTAAAAAAGCTGTTGAGCATGCTTCTAAAAGTGTACAAAATATACGATCAGTTTACATCAATGAGCAAAGTGCTCAAGTGAAAGAGGGTAAGATTTCTGAATATCGTGTCAACGTAAAAATCACTTTTGAGGTAAAGTAATTTCTTTGGCAAGATATTAGACGAATTATCAATTCTTCCATAAATCAACTCTTTATGAAAAATTATACACTTATATTTTTATCCATATTTATTTGTTCCTCAGTGTTTGCTCAACGTGACTTTTCCTTTTATCGAGATAATGGCAATACTCTAGAGACTAATTTCTATAAAAAGCTATCCACAAATGTAAAAAACAATCGAGGTAATTATACTGGTAGTCCTTTTCTAGAGGAAACTCTTGAACTAGGTACACTGATTTTAAATGGTGGTGATGCTCAAGTTTTCTTCATGAGGTATAATGTTTTAGAACAGCGCATAGAATTTAGTGATACTAATGATGTAGAGACTTTGAAAATGTTGCCTAAGGAAGATAACATTCTTATTCAACTACGGGGAAAAACATACCAGTATCTCCACCTAGGAAATTTACCTACCGGATATTATGAAATCGCTAAGACATTTGATGAAGATAGACTCTTGTTAGTTCAGCATAAGAAAATTATTTATGAAGTAGAACGAAGAAACTCTTATAATTCTTCCCAAAAATCGCAAATTAAAAGCAGTGAAAAGATGTACTTCCTCGATAATAAAGATGCTATCGAAATTGAAAATCACAAAAAGCACAGTGTAAAAGCCTTTCCTAAGTCTACTCAGTCTGTATTAAAAACTTACATCAAAGAAAATAAGATTAAGTTTAACGACGATTACAAAGGCTTGATTGCCTTGCTTAACAAGTATATGACTTTATAATAATCCCTTTATCCCGCCTTAAATTCTTTAAGGTAAAAAGGCTCGAAATAAGCGACATCTACAATGTCGCTTTTTTTATGCTTTTCTAAAGCAAGGTCGCACAAAGTTGTTGCGGTAGGGTTTGAGGTAATGTACGTATGCTGTTCTTCTTGAATCAGCTCTCTAAATTTTTCTATTCCAGTACCTATAAATGTTAGTTTTCCGCTTTCGCGAAAGCGAGAAAAACTTTCTTTTTCTAATACTACCGCAGACACTTCTTGAACTATTTCTTCATCTTCAAAAACGGCAGCATACACTTCCATTCTTCGCGCATCTAACATAGGGACTGTAATACCAGAGGAGGTATTTTGCTTGCTCAAAGATTCTAGTGTACTTATGGCAATCATGGGGATATCAAGAGCATAACACAATCCTTTAACCGAGGCGACTCCTATACGCAATCCGGTATAAGAACCTGGCCCTTCACTTACAGCAATAGCATTAAGATCTTTGGTGGAGAAGTTATTGCGCGACAGAATCTCCTCTATATAAAGATGCAAACGTTCTCCATGACTATACCCGTCACTGTTATCTTCTAGTACGTCCAGACAATTGAGAATTCCGTAGTTATTTTGAAAAGCTCCATTCTCTGTTGCCAGAGCTACAGAACAGTTCGTAGAGGTTGTTTCTATACATAAAATTAAAGACATGACTAAGCTTCTTTGTCTTCTTCAGAAGAGGTTGATCTAGCGTCTTTATCTGTTTTTGTACTTACCGCTTTTCCTGATTTCAAAGTCTTTGTAACTGTTCTATAAGGTCCAGTAATTACTTTTTCTCCTTTTTCAAGGCCAGTGAGTACCACTATATTTTTATCATCTTGGATACCTGTAGTGACCACTCTTAATTTGGCTTTACCGTTTTGTTCCAGATAAACACATTCCAACTTTTGATCGCTTGTAGATAGTTCTCTAGAGTTGTTTTTACTTTCTATAGTATCGTTTTTAATAACGATAGAGCTTATGGGAACTGCAATCACATCTTTCTTTTCTCTTGTAATGATATCTACCGTTGCGGTCATTCCAGGTTTAAAAGGGCTGTAGTTTTCACTTTTACCTTCTAAAAGTTTTTTATAGCTATCTGGTAAGATTCTTACTTTTACTTTAAAGTTAGTCACTTGATCTGCACTTAGCGCTCCAGTAGCGGTGTTGGCAATTTCGGTTACTACTCCTTGAAATTTTCTTTTTAAGTACGCATCTACTTCAACAATGGCTTTATCACCAACTTCTATCTTAACGATATCATTCTCATTCACATCTACCTCAACTTCCATTTGAGAAAGGTCTGCAACACGCAGCAATTCTGTTCCTGCCATTTGTTGAGTTCCGACCACTCGCTCTCCTAACTCGACTGCAAGCAAGGAAATTGTTCCTGTCATAGGAGCAAAAATACTGGTACGACCTAAATTATCTGTAGCTTCATTTACAGTAGCTCCTGCACTTCGAACTGAAAAATAAGCAGAACGTTCTGCAGCTTTTGCTCTTTGATAAGCAGCAGTAGAAGCATCAAATTCTGATTGCGAGATCACTCCTTTTTCAAAGAGTTGAGAAGCGCGTTGGTAATTTGCTTTTGCCTCTACAAGACTTGCTTTTGCTTGTTCAAAACCCGCTTTAGTATTAGCAAGTCCAGCTCTCGATCTGTTTACGCTAGATTGTAATAAATCTGGGTTGATTTTAGCAAGAAGGTCTCCTTTCTGAACCGCTTGGCCTTCTCTTATAGGTAATTCAATAATCTCACCTGGCACTTCTGGAGATATGCTAACCTCTACTTCTGGTTTGATTTTTCCTGTGGCACTCACCGTTTCTGTAACATCCATCGTGGTGACTTCCATCACCTCTACTAATATGCCTTCGTCGCTATTAGCAGCAACCATTTTATACCCAAAATAGCCTAGTACAGCAACAGCTATTAGTATTACTATAATAATTATTGCTTTCTTCATGATTGATTGATTTATAACCTTAATTCGTTAACTGGTATACCGAAATACAGTTCCAATACTTTTAAATTAAATATGTACTGGTATTTTGACTGGATCACTTGATTTTCTGCACTTACCACTTGTTGCCTACTTTGTTCAAAATCAAAGGCGTTGAGCAGTCCTACGTTATATCTTTCTTGGGAGTATTCAAAGGCTATTCTTCTAGCTTCGAGTGTTTTTAAGGCACTTGCATAAGCTACTTTAGAACCTTCAGCATCTGTGTAAGCTCTATAAACTAGCGCCTCTAAATCTAATTTGGCTTGTTGTTCTGCAAAATTTGCACGTTCTAAATTAATTTTTGCACGTTCTACTTGATTTCGTGTGTTAAACCCATTAAATACAGGAACATTAAGAGAGATCCCATAAGAGATCCCATCTAGGAGATATAACTGATCTGTAATTGCAAGTTCCGTATCTTCTTGGGCATTAGTATTATAATTAAGAAAACCAGTTACCGTAGGAGAATAACCTGATCTAGCGATTAAAAGGTCTTGGGTAGAAAGCTTTTTATTTATTTCGGCTATCTTGATCTCACTACGCGTATCCAAAGCATTGTTTACGACTAGTTCTACTTCCTTATCTAAAATACTAGTGACTGGTAACGAATAATCTACTTCTGCCACATCAAAATTCTCATAATCTTCCACCATGAGTAGTTGAGCTAAATTTAGTTTTGAAATAGCAAGACTATTCTGTGAGGTAATTATTTGTTGATTTTCACTCTCATAAGTAGCTTGGATTTCCAATAAATCGCCTCTAGGTAAAGATCCTGCTTCGACTAGATTTTGAGTTTGCTCGATTTGCGAGTTAGTAACTTCATGCTGTTTTAATAAAACTTGTAGGTTTTCCCTATTGAAAAGTACATTCAAAAAAGTATTGGCTACGTTAAGTGCTGTATTATCAATTAAATTTTGCAATCTATAGTCTGCTGCCTCAGCAGAAAGATTTGCGCGTTTATACTGTCTAAAACTTCTCAAGCCGTCGAAGAAGGTCACACCAGAGTTTGCTCCACCAGATAAGTTGGTCCTTTTATTATTTTCAAAACCAGAAACTGGATTAAATTGGAAACCCTGAGATACGGTTCTTCTTGCAGATAAGTTTAACGAAGGTAAAAAATTACCTAATGCATCTCTTTTTTCTATTACCGCAACCTCTTTATCTAATTCTCCATTATTTATGGAGATATTCTTGTCTAAAGCTTGTTGGATACACTCTTGTAAAGTCCACCCGTTATTCTGTTGCGCTTTCGCGAAAGCAAAACTAAAAAGAACAATACTGAAAATTATTAACTTCTTCATAATATGATTATGTCTATATGTAGATCTAATATGTGATTTGTTACAAAAAAAATTAACCTCCGAACCCGCCACGTCCTGCAGGGATTTTTAAGGCGTTCCAAACTTTGATGTTATCGCCTTTTTTTACTCCAGAAAGCACTTCCACATCGATACCGTTACTCAATCCCAATTCTATATCACGACGTTCAAATTGTTGATCGCCAGTTTCAACTTCTACAAAAGGCTTTTTAGTCTCTGGATCATACTGTACTAGTGCCTCTTTGATACTCCATACGTCATCTCTTCTATCGAGAATAATACTGGCATTTGCGCTCAATCCTGCTCTTATAAAAGTAGAATCTTGTGCCGCTTTAAGAGTTCCTTTAATAGCAAATTGAATAGCTCCATTCTCTGCAATTCCTTTTGGAGCTACATAATCTAAAATAGCGTCAAACTTTTTATTATCAAAAGCGCCTACGGTAATTTCTAGCGCAAGACCTTCTTTAATTTTCCCTACTTCACTTTCATCCACTTTTCCTTCAAAGATCATTTTATTGACATCTGCGATAATAGCGATGGAGGTACCTTCATTAAAGTTATTGGACTCAATAACTTGATTTCCTTCTTTTACAGGAACGTCCAGTACCATTCCAGAAACTGTTGCCCGTATGGATGTCTGCGCATAGTCTCCCAAGCCCGCGGTAGTTCCAGTTCTTATGATATCATAGTTTTGCTGTGAACCCCTTAAATTTACCTGCTCTTGCTTGTAACGTTGTAAAGCGTTGTTATAAGCATTTTGAGCTAAGTCAAAATCGTTTGCAGAAATCACTCCTTTATCAAAAAGGGATTTCTGTCTGTTATAAATAGCCTTTTGATTATCCAGCGCTAATTTTGCGGTTTCTACAGATGTTCTAGCTCCTGCGATATTATTTTTAGCACTAGTCAAAGAGGACACATTAGGGACTACTTTAATATCTGCAATAAGGTCTCCTGCTTTAACAAAATCACCTGCCTCGACATGGATTTTATCAATAACACCCGAGATATTAGGTTTGATACTAACCTCCTCTTTAGGCACAATGCTACCCGTTGCCACGGTCTCTTTGATAATAGTTTCCTTGGTAGGTTGCTCTGTGGTGTAGGTAATAGGATCTTCTCGATCTTTTTGCCAGATGTAATAAATCCCTGCTGATGCGAGCAGCAAAATTATAATAAGTGTGATGACGGTTCCTGTACGTTTCATTATGATTGCTTAGTTGTTATTCTGTTCTTAATGCATCTACTGGTTTCATAGTAGTTGCTCGTGATGCTGGTATAAATCCAGCGAGTAATCCTGAAAAGGTTAATATGATTAATGCGATGATGATGACAATAATATTTACTGATGGATTGGCAAAATTATCCATAGGACCGCTTTGGTCCAATACATAATTCATTACCCAAATTAGTCCTGCTGCAAAGGCAATTCCAGCGAGACCAGAAACCAAGGTTAGCACTATTGATTCTTGAAGAATTTGCGCTTTTATGTCCCACGGAGTTGCTCCTAGCGCACGGCGCACCCCTATTTCATTAGTGCGTTCTTTAACTACAATTAGCATGATATTACTGATTCCTATTCCCCCTGACAGCAGTACTAACGCCCCGACAAAGTAGCCTACAAAGGCAAGTATATTGAACAGGCCATTAAACTTTGCAAATTCCTCAGCAACATCATTATTTCCTATAGCTCTACTATCAGTAGGATGAACACTATGTTGCTCCTTCATAATATCTATAACCTGCTCTTTAATCGACGTGATACTAATACCATCATAGGCGGTTAGTGTCATCCATCTTACCTCATCGGCAGAGTTAAAAGCTTTTCCAAAAGTGGTAAAAGGAATAAAGATAGTATTTGCTTCTTCCTCGCTATCTCCATTGGTATTAGGATTATCAAAAACACCTACTACCTTAAAGTTGACCCCTTGAAGTGTGATATAAGTACCTATAGGTTCTTCACCTATATCATATAGTGATTTTACAACGTCTACACCTATTACGGCACTTTTCATTTCTTTCTGAATATCAGAATAGCTCAACCACCTCCCTTTTAGGATATCCATGTATTGTTGGTTGATGTATTCTGGATAATCCCCATTTACCTGAAAAGCGCCAGTTTTTTCATTACGAGTAACGTTGTTTGCCCCTCGATAACCACCTAATTGTTGTCTAGGAGACACATATTTTAAAGCAGGTAATTTTTGTTTAAGAGCTTCTACATCGGCTAGTTTAAATTGTATTCTGCGACCTTTATTCATTCCTTTATAAGGAATAGAAGTACTTTGTCCCCAAATGTACATCGTGTTGGTCGCTCTATTTGCAAATTGAACACTAACACCTGTTCTCAATCCATTAGTAAGAGCGAGTAATGCAACTAGGATAAAAATCCCCCAAAAAACTCCAAACGCTGTTAGTAAGGTCCTCAATCTATTTGCATTGAGCGCCTCTAATATTTCATTCCATCTATCTCTGTTAAACATATTACTCGTCTCTTAGTGCTTCAATAGGTTTGATATTTGCTGCTCGTCTTGCAGGTATAAATCCTGCGATTGCTCCAGATACTACAAGAATTATTACTGTGGTAATCGCAGTGGTAAAGTCAACTGTAGGGTTGTTAATGAAATCATTTTGAATATAAGGAGCTGCTATTTCAAGAAGTCCTACGCCTAAAAAAAGACCTATCAGTCCCGCAATACTAGTAATAAATATGGATTCTTGTAAAATCATCATAATGATCTCACTAGGCAATGCCCCTAATGCTTTTCTAATTCCTATTTCTTTAGTACGTTCTTTGACAACAATAAGCATGATATTACCCACCCCTACTACTCCAGCGATAATGGTTCCTAGGCCTATAAACCAAAACACTGCTTTGATGACGTCTATTAAATCAAAAAATGGCTTTGCTTGTTCTAAGGTATCCTCTACCCTTATGGCAACTCTATCATCTGGAGCTACTACAAATCTTGTTCTCAAATCTTGTTCTATAGATTGAGTCATTTGTGCACTTAACTTTGCTGTCTCATCAAAATTTCTTCCCATATTAACCGTATAGGCGATGCGATTGATATTTTCACCTTGATTAAAAACCTTCTGTGCTGTTGTAATTGGAATAAATAACCTAGACTCTTCTCTAGTTCCGCCTGGATCTGTGTAAACACCTACGACGGTAAAATTAATATTGCTATTTACAAGTATGATTTTTCCTATAGGGTCGCTATCAGGAAACAAATCTTCTTTCATTTGATAGCCTATAAGCGCTACTTTACGAGATTCTTCTATATCAGATGGACTTATAAAACGACCATGTGACAAGGCTGCATTTTCTATAAATTGTTGATCTGGAAAAACACCCTCTATTCGGTAACTTCCTTCTTTATCTTTATAATTGATCTGTCCCCCCCAAGTTCTGTAAAGACTTGTTTTATATTCTATTTGATCTTCGTACTTAGAATTGAGACTTTTATAATCTGCATTAGTCATTTGAAGTCTTCGACCTGGATTAAGACCTTTAAATTCTTTAGTAGTGGTTCGAGTACTTATTTGAATACGGTTGGTAGCGTCACTTGAGAACTGCTCTCTAACACCATTTGCTATTCCCGATGAAACACCTAAAAGAATCACTAAAATAAAGATTCCAGAAGCAACTGATAAGCTCGTTAAAAATGTGCGAAGTTTGTTCTTACGTATAGTTTCAAAGATCTCTTCCCATCGCTCTATATTAAACATATGATGAAGCTTTTACTTGATCTACCAAAGTATCATCTATGATCCTACCATCTTTAAGATTCACGATGCGCTTTGTCATTTGTGCAATGTCTGGCTCGTGAGTTACGACTAGTATAGTCCTTCCTTCTTCATTAATACCCTGTATAAGCTCCATTACCTCGTAAGAAGTTTTGGTATCTAGTGCTCCAGTAGGTTCATCGGCTAATAGGACTTTAGGATCACTAGCTAGTGCTCTTGCTATGGCCACACGTTGTTTCTGCCCACCCGATAATTGATTAGGTAAATGAGTAGCCCAATCTGCAAGACCTACTTTTTCTAAATAATGCATCGCTTTTTCATCGCGTTCTTTGCGACCTACCTTTTGGTAATAAAGTGGTAGCGCCACATTATCTATAGCTGACTTGTAATTGATCAAGTTAAACGACTGAAAAATAAAACCTAGAAACTTATTGCGGTATTGAGCTGCAATTTTTTCATTCAGATTTTTTATAGGAGTGTTATCTAGGGTGTAGGAACCGCTATCTGCTTCATCCAGCATTCCTAAAATATTTAGAAACGTAGATTTTCCAGAACCAGAAGAACCCATAATGGAAACCAACTCTCCTTCTTTAACAGAAAAATTGATGCCCTTTAAGACATGCAGAGACGAATTTCCCGTCTTGTAGGACTTATGTAAATCAGTTATTTCAATCATGGTTTGTGTTTATCAGGCCTGATTCAACAGACCCACTTAACAAGACCACAAATTTCCGCACTTGTTACATTAATTTTTACAAATAAATGTTAATTCATAACTAGTGGTATTTTTTAAATAAATTAGCGACTTTTGAAAAGCAACTAGGAGCCTTCTACCTCTGGTGCGTTTTTTTGAGTACTTCTGTAGATCAGGTAGATTATAGCTCCTCCTAGCAGGTATGGAAAGGCCATTAAATAGGTGATCCCATTGTTCAGACCTTCCGCTGCTGCGGTATCTCCAGAACTTTCTATAACGGCACGACACATGGCGCATTGCGCTTTCGCGAAAGCGGGAAAACTAAAGACAATCAATAATACAAATAACTTTTTCATACTTAAATATTAGTAGTAGGGCTGCATAAAAACATACACTAAAACACCAGAAATTGCTATATATAACCAAATAGGGAATGTCCAACCAGCAATTTTTTTATGTTTTTCAAATTTTTTATTCCAAGCAAAATACATGGTGTATAGTACCAATGGCAAAATGATAGCACAGAGAACTATGTGGCTCACTAGAATAAAAAGATACAAGTATCTCAATGGAGCATCAACGGGATAAGAAATAGGTTCGTTACTTATTTTTGAAATCACATAACTTACTAAAAAAAAAGCGCTTAAAACAAAGGCTGTTGTCATCACCCATCTATGTGCAATACGGTTTTGTTTTTTAATCAATAAATAACCTGTGATTAATAAGACGGCTGTCATCCCGTTAATCACAGCGTGAAGTAAGGGAAGTTGTCCAGATTCAACCCCTAAAAAGTTATATCGCACTGGCATAAACATTAATAGGATAACCACTAATGGCACTAACACAGAAATGACTATAATAATTGCGGGACCTCTTTTTTCTAACATATCTTACTTATTTAAAAGTGTTTCTGCATCTTCAATAATCTCCTTAATTTGATCTGGAATTTCATTCTCTTGAACACCGTTATAATGGTAGATCCAATTTTCATTTTGATCATCAATTCTCACCTTGCGGGAGCGTATGTAACCGTTTCTATCTACCAGAGCAAAATTACCGCTGTGCTCAAAACGTATGTTTTCATTGTCACTCTCACCTACATAAGCGTTAAATCCTTCCCGACTTAATTTATAAGTAGCGTCTTTATCTCCAGTAAGAAAATCCCAGTTGCTATTAGCATCGTATTTCTTTGCATACTCCTTTAAAACTTCTGGAGTGTCATGATCTGGATCTATAGTAATGGAAATAGTTCTGAAATCATTTTGAGATTTAAGAGCTTCACTGACCTTAGACATATTCATGCTCATAGGAGTACAAATGGTCGGACAAGTAGTAAAAAAGAAATCGATGACATACACTTTGCCTAACAAGTCTTTATTAGTAATTGTATCTCCTTTTTGATTGACAAATTGAAAATCAGGTACTTTATTAAATTTCTTCAAAAACTTATCTGCCACAGGTAAGCGATCTTCTGAACGATTGCTGTCCACGACTTTATCTTTATTGATATAATGAATAACGTTTGTTACTGCAAAGTATCCAAAAATAATAATGATAACCCCAAGACCTATATAATACGGAGTGTCTTTTTTCTTATTCATCTTTTTGAATTTTTTCGTCTCTATTTTTCTTAAATGCAAATCTATACTCTGCTAGTAGCACTCGCATATCGTCCATCATCCTTTTATTGAGGTTTGCTATCAAATAAGTGTCGTAACCGTAAACCATTCCGAGCTCTTCATCATCTGTACGACCCCTTAAATTTAATTTTTTATCTACCACAAATGCATGTTCTGATGAAAGATCATTGTTGAGTGTCAAATTAGACTTGAAAGAATAGAACAGGTTTTTGATAGCTTCATCACTACCTACCAGAAAATGCCAGTCGGCAAGATCTGTTGTTTCAGCCATTTGAGCTTTGATTTCTTCGATATCCTTTACACCTTCCTCTGGCAAAATACTGATCATTTGATACCCGTCAAATTGATGAAAATCTTTATAGATCTTTTCATTGATATTAGACACGTAACCTATGCGGTCATAAGGATGACTCCCTAAAAAAGTAATAATTGAAACACTATCCTTCAATCGAATACTATTCCCTTCTATGTTTTTAAAGGCCGATAACTCCGATACATTTTCTGTAACTATTGGTAACGTTTTAAAATGGTGTTCTCCATTTAAAAAAAACAGATAAGTAAGTAGTGGTAGTGCAAAAAGAATAAGCAATACACTTACAATAGCTGCTCTACTGGTTTTTTTGATTCCTTCTGCTTTGGGAAGATCTGACATAGTCTGAAGTGATGAATTATTTCAAAATGAGGTATAAAAAAAGACGGAAGAACCGTCCATTTTTATATGATATTGTAGTCGTCATTAAAAGTCTGAACTTACAGCAGCGTCTCTATACACTTCGTATATGTACTCCCCTTCTACCAGTAATATGGCTATTAAGTAAATAATAAGGAATACTGCTGTCCATACTACCGCTCTTCTTAAACCACTGGTCTCATCACGCATGTGCATGAAGTCCCATGTGATGTAATAGGCTTTCACTAGAGTTAGGATAATGAATATCCAGTTGAGAATCTTAAGCTTTAGAAAGGTTGCATTAAGTAGGTCAGGTTTGATATAACCCAAAGCTACTTCAACAATCGTTACCAAAGAAAGAAATATGAGGACTCCCCATATCTTTTGTGTGTTTGATTTGAACTTTACAAGACCTCTAAAGATCTCTAATTTATGTGCTGCGTGTCCGTCAGTATGTGCTGCGTGATCTGCCATTTTAATATCTTAAAAAATTATACGAGGTAAAAGAATGTAAATACAAATACCCAAACTAAATCTACAAAGTGCCAATAAAGACCTACTTTCTCTACCATTTCATAACTACCTCTTCTTTCATATGTTCCTAAAAGAACATTGAAGAAAACAAGTAAGTTAAACATCACACCTGAGAAAACGTGAAAACCGTGAAAACCTGTAATAAAGAAAAAGAAATCTGCAAAAAGCGGCGCTCCGTATTCATTTTCTGTGAGGTTTGCTCCTTCTACAACACCTACGCCATCTTTATTAAGTTTTACTAAAGCATCTGCTCTAGATAGAACAAGCTTTTCACTTCCACCAGTTTCTTCGTTTAAGATCAACTGTTGCGTTCTAATGGTCACATTAGGGTTTGCTTCAAAGCCCTTCTTAACTTCTTCAAAAGTATAGGTAGCGTTGTATTCACCAGAAGATTCAAACCAGACTCCTTGACTGTTGCCGTAAGGCGCTGCATCTCTTGGACCTACTTCTGCAAAGTCTTCAAGTGCTACTCTTTTACCAGTTTCAACATCTAAAAACTGAAGGATTTTTCCTCCTTTAGTTGTTACTGCACCGTATTCACCAGAAATAAAATTTTTCCACTCCCAGGCTTGTGAGCCCACGAATATCATACCGCCGATAACGGTAAGCAGCATGTAAAAAGCCACCTTTTTTTGTTTCATTTGGTGCCCTGCGTCTACGGCAAGCACCATAGTAACAGAAGATCCTATAAGTATAAAGGTCATCAGCGCTACGTAGAACATAGGTGCGTCAGTCCCATGTAGGAATGGGAAGTGATTGAACACCTCATCTGCAAGAGGCCATTCTTCAATAAATTTAAATCTCGAAAAACCGTAAGCAGCCAGAAAACCTGTGAAGGTAAGAGCATCCGAAAGGATGAAAAACCACATCATCATTTTTCCATAACTGACATTGAGTGGCTTCGTGCCTCCACCCCATTTGTCTTCTTCGGTACCCGTAGATACTACTGTTGAATCCATAACTTTAGATTAGTTGTAAGTTATTGCAAAAATAGGTTAAAAAATATCTTTAGCAAAAACTAAAAACAGAAGAAGAAAAATCCATAACACATCTACAAAATGCCAGAAAGTAGCTCCCAGTTCAAAACCTAACATATTATCTTTAGAATATTTTTTTGTAACGGCCTTAAAAGAAATGATTGTCAACGAGATAAGTCCAGCTAAGATGTGCGCCAAATGAGCCATCACCATTATGTAGATAAAAGAACCTGCTACGCTACTTCCCTTTCCTGTAAAGAAAATACCTGCGTCAGTTAAAGAACCAAAAGCCATAAATTGCATCACTACAAAGGTGGTTCCCAATAAAAAGGTCAGAAAAGTTAATAACGAAGCTCCTGAAAGGTTGTTGCTTTTTAAACTTTTCTTTGCGAGAAAAAGAGTCAGCGAACTCAACAAAATTACTCCTGTGCTGTAATAAAACTCTGTAGGAAGGTTAACTTCTACCCAATCTCTGCGGCTGCTACTGATAATGTAAGCACTTGTTAAGCCGGCAAACATCATCATTAAACTCATGATCGCAAACCACATCATCTGTTTTTTAGATCTTGCGATTTTTTCCTTGATAGGTAATTGCGTTATATCTGTCATTGTTATCTTAAAAATTTATCTACTACGTATATGATTTGGATGAGTGTGATGTAGCTCACACTAACCAACATTAATTTTTTAGCTACAGCATTGCTGCGCTCCTTAAAGAGCTTTACCGCATAATAAAGGAACCAGGCCCCAAGTAAGCCAACTAGTACAGCACTCCAAACAGTGATATACAAATCTCCTGTTACACCAAATACCGGCACTAGAGAAACCATGACCGTCCAGATGGTATACAAAATAATTTGTATCGCCGTCCCTTTATCTGCCGAGCCTGTAGGAAGCATTTTAAACCCTCCTGCTTTATAGTCGTCTTCTAGCATCCATCCTATCGCCCAGAAGTGAGGAAATTGCCAGAAAAACTGCAGCATAAATAAGGTTCCTGGCTCAATACCAAAGTTACCGCTAGCAGCAACCCAACCCAACATATAAGGAATCGCTCCTGGAAAGGCTCCTACAAAAACACACAAAGGCGTTCTGGTCTTTAAAGGCGTATAAACTGCCGCGTAAAGTAAAATACTCAATGCCCCAAAAAATGCTGTTGCAAAATTGATCAGATACAACATGTAAATACCGCTCAATGCCATGAGCAGTCCATAAATCCATGCGTTTTGTACAGATACTCTTCCTGTAGGTAGAGGTCTATTTTGAGTGCGTTTCATCAAGGCGTCCAGATCTTTTTCAATGATCTGATTAAAAACGTTGGAAGATCCTACTAGAAAATAACCTCCTACACAAAGCAATAAAACAGTCCACCAGTCATAAGTCGTGGCGCCTAAAAAGTAACCTGCAGCAGATGAAAAAACAACAACAACAGACAATCTTGGTTTGGTTATCTCGATGTAGTTTTTAAATACACTGGGTGATTTTTCTAATGTAGTTACTTCAGTCAAAAAGCTGTTTTTAAGGGAGTGCAAAGATACCTCACAACTACTTTGTTGCAAAGGTTTTAAAAAGCTTTCGTACCTATAGTTTATTTATAGTTTTGTTAAGACAGATAAATGTTTTGCTGCGGTTGATATAGCACTGGGTCAAAAGGTGACAGCAAGTCCACAAACAAAAAAAGAGAGCTCTTAAGACTCTCTTTGATTTTATTAAAATCCTAAACAAATTATCCCGCAACAAAATCTACAATCTTACCAAGCCTATTCTAAAATTTTTCCAAAGGAAAGGGCCTCATTGTGCTAGATTGCAGATTCTATTAAAATTGATAAAGAATTATCAGTTGGGTTTAATAACGAAATTCACAATTTTACCTGGCACCACTATAGATTTAATCATCGTCTTCCCTTCTAATTGCTCCTGCACTTTCTCATTAGCGAGCACCAATTTCTCCAACTCGTCTTTAGAAATGGCTACTGGCAAATCCAGCGTAAACTTCATCTTGCCATTGAACGAGATCGGATAGGTCTTGCTGCTCTCTACCAAATACTTTTCATCAAAAATCGGGAAAGGGGCTTCACTAATAGACTCTTTATGACCCAATAAAGACCATAATTCCTCGGCGATATGCGGTGCATATGGTGATACTAAAATAGCAAGTGGTTCTAATACTTCACGACTGTTGCATTTTTGAGTCGTCAATTCGTTAACAGCAATCATAAAACTACTCACACTCGTATTAAAAGAGAAGTTCTCAATATCTTCTTGAGTTTTCTTGATGGCTTTATGCAAGGTCTTCCTACTGCCTGGAGAAGCTTTATCATCGCTTACAGAAAAACCAGCATCGTTGTGATACAACTTCCAAAGTTTCTTTATAAACCCATAAACACCCGTAATTCCTGCTGTATTCCATGGCTTGGCCTGCTCTAACGGGCCTAAAAACATCTCGTACAACCTCAAGGTGTCTGCTCCGTACTGATTGCAGATATCATCTGGACTTACAACATTGTATTTAGACTTAGACATTTTTTCTACTTCTCCCGAAACTCTAAATGTTCCATTTTTTTCATCAATAAAAAGTGCATTCTGGAATTCTGGATATTTGTTTGAAAAATCACCTTTATTTAATTCAAAATCATCTACTACAGAAACATCGACTCTAACTTCATTATTTGTAAGCGTTAAAAGGCTAGGATGAATTAGATCTTCATTTATTTCACTGATGAAACTGCTTAATTCTTGAAAGTCATAATCATTGATCAATTCTTCGATAGTTGGAACGTAAAAATTTGTATCAGCAAATTTTTTATAACTGATAAATATTTTTGGCAGCTTTACAGCTAGAGTTTCAAAATAGTCAAGTTGATCTGAATCATAGGCGGATTTTGAAGTAAAGGCTATACGAGCTAAACTTAGTTGAACCACAAAATTACCTACACCAAGGATCATCCCTTGATTGATCATCTTTTTAAACGGCTCTTTTACCGTAACTTTTCCTAGGTCATGCAGCAACTTTACCCAAAACCTGCTGTACAACAAGTGTCCGGTCGCGTGCTCGCTTCCTCCTATATATAGATCTACGTTTTCCCAGTATTCTTGTGCTTCTTTTGAAAACATCTCGTTTTCATTGTTTGCATCCATGTACCTAAACATGTACCAAGAACTTCCTGCCCAGCCGGGCATGGTGTTGAGTTCTAGTGGGAATATATGTTGATCCCATCCTAAATCCTTCCCTGAGGGAAGGACTTCATCTTCATTTTTAAAGAACTCTGGTCTTTGTTTTATTACTTCTGAGATTTTCAAAACAACACCTTTTGTGTCATTTATTACCTCTTCATTTGTAAATCTGATGACTTTATATCCAAATTTTTGCTCCAATTTTAAAGTTCGTTGGTCATCTTTATCGACTTGAAAATCGTGATACTTACCATCCAGCTCAACAATCAACTTACGTGAAAGACATACAAAATCTGGAATAAATTCATCAATAGGATGCTGTTGTCTAAATTTAAAACCTGTCTTTTTACCTTTTAACTCTTTCCAAAGCACAGCTTCTGCTTCGGTTGGATTTTTACGCATTTCTTGTGCAAGCTGTAATAAAGTGGATGCGATTTCTGGTTTTGCCGTAAAATAACGTGGAGCTGCATTGCTCTCCCTTCTTAAATCCTTACCTGAGGGAAGGACTTTGCTTCTGCCTTCAGAAAAACTTGTTTTTTCTGAAATTCCCTTCCCTTCGGGAAGGGTTAGGGATGGGTTGGCTACCACACAATTATTCTTCTCATCCCAAAACCATTTTTGTGCACGACCCAAGGGCGGCGCTCCATCTTCCGTTGGTAAATATTCATCCACTTCTGGTAAAACAATAGGCAAGTGCTTGCGGTCTATCATTTGTGGTAATCCGTCTTTATAATACACTGGGAAAGGCTCGCCCCAATACCGCTGTCTAGAGAATACGGCGTCGCGCAATCGGTAATTGGTCTTGCCTTTTCCAGCCCCTATTTCTTCCAATTTTTCAATCGCCGCAGCCATGGCCCCAGATGTATAACTCATTCCGTTTAAGAAATCACTGTTACAAATAGGTGTTTTATCTTTAGGTGTGTAGGCTTCTTCGGCAATATCTATACCGTCAAAAATATTTTTGATCACAGGCATTCCTTCTTGACCAGCAAAATAGTTGGCAAACGCATGGTCGCGCTCATCTCCACAGGGAACCGCCATTACTGCTCCAGTTCCATAACCTGCCAGTACGTAATCTCCTATCCAGACGGGTACCACCTCTCCACTTAATGGGTGGGTTGCATAAGCACCGGTAAATACACCACTTATGGTCTTCACATCTGCCATGCGTTCTCTTTCTGAACGTGCTGCTGTTGCTTTTTTATAAGTTTCTATCGCCTGTTTTTGTGCAGGTGTTGTAATAACATCCACTAGTTCATGTTCTGGTGCTAGTGTCATAAAGGTTACTCCATATATGGTATCTGGTCGGGTGGTGAAAACGGAAATTTTTAGCCTCTCCTCGGTCCTCTTCAAAAGAGAGAAAGACGGATTGTGCTCAGCTTCTAACTTGAAGTCAACCATTGCACCGACAGATCTACCTATCCAGTTGCGTTGTATTTCTTTAATGGATTCTGACCAGTCCAGTCCGTCTAGATCGTTCAATAAACGTTCTGCAAAGGCACTGATGCGCATCATCCACTGTCGCATTTTTTTGCGCACCACAGGATGCCCGCCACGTTCAGAAACACCATTGACAATTTCGTCATTTGCCAGTACGGTTCCCAGTGCTGGACACCAGTTGACTTCTGTATTGGCAAGAAAAGTTAATCGGTAATCGAGTAATAGCTCTTGTTGCTCTTTATCCGTAAACGCATGCCACTCTGCAGCTGTGAACTCTCTCAAATCCTCGTCTGTAGCAGCGTTAATGTTGTTGGTTCCGCTTTCGCGAAAGCGAGATTCCAACTCACTTATCAACCTAGCTTTATCGGCGTCTTTATCATACCAACTGTCAAAAAGCAAGATAAAAATCTCCTGAGTGTATTTATAATAATCTGGCGACGAAGTTCTTACTTCTCGATCCCAATCAAAGCTAAAACCAATGCGGTCCATCTGACGGCGGTAACCAGCGATCTTATTTCCAGATTTATCTATTCCTCCTTCAATGTTAGTTCTTGTGGTTTCGGCAGGATGTTGACCGGTTTGAATTGCATACTGCTCTGCAGGCAACCCAAAACTGTCATAACCCATGGGATGCAAGACATTAAAACCAGTATGACGCTTGTACCTGGACACGATATCACTAGCGATATAACCCAATGGATGACCCACATGTAACCCAGCACCACTAGGGTAAGGAAACATATCAAGTGCATAAAATTTAGGCTTATCTGAATTATTGATTGCTTTAAATGTCTTATGAATCGCCCAATGCTTTTGCCATTTTGCTTCTATTGCTTTGTGATCGTAGAGTAACATAGTTTCTTCTTCTAAGGCGCAAAAATACTAAAGCGCAGGCTATTTGTGGTTGTTAATATGCTTGTAGTACAGGAAAAGGCTTTTGGAAAGTTCCTTATATAAGCTACCTGTCCATTAATAATAAGTGGATCAAGGCTCAGCCAAAAGTCAAAAAGCCAGATGCGGTATTTCAATAAGTCCCCTATACAGTCATTTCTCACTGCTTTTTAAACCAAAAGCAGACTAAAAAGTATAGTGATACGTTTGTGAATTAAAATATATGTCTGGAACTCGTTCTAGGTGTGTTACTTTGTTATTTTTGTAAATCAATTCACGTAGTTGTAAAATTTATGTCATCACCGTCCAGTTATCAAAAGCGTCGTTTGTTCAGCTCCTATTTTTGGGTGGTGATCAGTTTATTTTTAGTTCTTTTTATGCTGGGTCTCCAAGGCTTTTTCTTACTCAATAGCCAGAAACTAGCCGATTACTTCCGGGAACAAGTGCCTATGTCTATCTATTTTAAAGATACCGCTAAGGAAGTAGAAATGCGCCAACTCGAGAAAACGCTACAAATGGCCGATTATACTAAAAACGCTGTTTTTGTAAGTAGTGAAGAAGGTGCTCAACGCACTAAAGAAGATCTGGGAGAAGATTTTGTTGCTAAACTAGATGGGTTTAATCCGATTCCTAATTCTATAGACGTGCGATTGAACGCAAAATTTGTTACCGCAACAGAAATACAGCAAATCGCAGATGATCTAGCGGCAAAGAATTATGTTCAAGAAGTGAGTTATGATAAACCAC
This sequence comes from Nonlabens sp. Ci31, assembly GCF_012974865.1. NCBI lineage: Bacteria > Pseudomonadati > Bacteroidota > Flavobacteriia > Flavobacteriales > Flavobacteriaceae > Nonlabens > Nonlabens sp. Ci31. The sequence goes on from NZ_CP043633.1 coordinate 953,442, forward strand.
TGGTTTCTTTACTCAACGAAAACGTAAAACGCATCTCTTTTTGGATGCTGATTGTTTCTGGAATTTTTATTCTTATTGCCTTTTTACTCATCAACAGCTCCATAAGGTTGAGCGTTTATGCCAAGCGATTTACCATAAAAACCATGCAAATGGTAGGTGCAACCAAAGGTTTTATACGCAAACCTTTTATCCTAACCAGCATTAAGCTAGGACTAGTTGCAGCACTACTAGCCTTAGGATTACTAGCCGTAGTTGTTTATTATGCCGACGGTTTTGTACCAGAATTAGAAATACTCAAGAACTATCAAATGCTTGCGATATTATTTATAGGCGTTTTAGTTTTCGGAATATTAATAAGTTTGATCAGTACTTTTTTTGCTACTACTCGTTATTTAAATCTGAAAACAGATCAGTTGTACTATTAACGACGGCTGCCTTGATGAATTAAAAAGATTATAGATCATGGAGTATATACTGCTCTTGGTATAATTTAAAAATATAAAGAATTGTTAGTTCCCCCTTTAGGATTGGAGCAAAAGCTTTAAAAAATATTACAATGAAAAAAGGAAGTAATAAAGAATCGAAATCTAAAGCTGCTCGCAGCGAAGAGCAACCAGTAGTAGAAGACAATGTCCAACCTAGTTTTGAATTTATTTTTAAAAAGAAAAATTATTTATGGATGATTATCGGTTTGGTGGTGATCGCATTAGGCTTTGCCCTTATGGCTGGTGGAGGCTCAGAAGATCCTGCTGTTTTTAACGAGGCTATTTTTTCATGGAGACGTATAAGACTGGCTCCTATGCTTGTTTTGGCTGGCTTTGGGATTGAGATGTATGCGATACTATTGAACCCAGATAAAAAGTAAATGGAAACTTTTGACGCATTTGTATTAGGAGTTATTCAAGGACTAACAGAGTTTTTACCTGTTTCTTCCAGTGGACATATTGAGCTAGGAAAAGCAATTCTAGGAACTGATATAGGTAATAAAGAAGAAAATTTGCTCTTTACCGTAGTGGTTCATTTTGCTACCGCATTGAGTACGATTATCGTTTTTAGAAAAGATATTATAGCACTATTTAAAGGCTTTTTTTCCTTTAAATGGAATGAAGAAACTCAGTTTGCTTCTAAAATTGTCCTGTCTATGGTTCCTGCCGTTATTGTAGGATTGCTTTTTGAAAAGGAATTGGAAAAACTATTTGAAGGCCAGATTATTCTCGTAGGTTTTATGTTGATCATTACAGGATTATTATTGTTTCTCGCTGGTCGCGCCAAAAGAACTGAAAAAGGTGTCAGCTGGAAAGATGCGATAATCATAGGAGTGTCTCAAGCCATTGCTATGCTACCGGGAATCTCTAGAAGCGGTGCCACTATTTCTACCTCTGTACTTTTAGGAAATGACCGTACCAAAGCAGCTCGTTTCTCCTTCCTAATGGTCGTTCCCCTTATTTTTGGAAAAATTGCAAAGGATCTATTGGATGTTGTTAAGGGAGATACGGTGATCGAGTCCGTGTCTGCTACGCCATTAATTGTAGGTTTTTTTGCTGCATTTATCGTTGGCTTATTGGCCTGTACTTGGATGATATCACTGGTGCGCAAAGCAAAGCTTCATTATTTTTCCTACTACTGTTTTGCGGTAGGAGTTATAGCGATTGTTGCTGGGGTGATGAATTCTTAGAATCTGTATCCTAATTTTTACAAATAAGACGGCTGATTTTTTGTTAGCTTTAACTCTTAAAACATCTGGCATGCAAAAATCACTTCTACTCCTCTGTTTATGTATAAGCTCTATTTCCATAGCACAACAACCTACATTTAAAGGCGCATTCCTGGAGAAATGGAACAATTCCCGTGATTACCTCATCGCTGTAGCTGAAGCGATGCCAGAGGAGCATTACGACTTTAAACCTACCAAGAGGCAAAGATCTTTTAAGGAACAGATGCTTCATATTCGAGACAACATCAACTGGATCGATCAATCCTATTTCTCAAAATCTGAAGAAAGTGGAGATAAGCAGGATCATACTGAGCTGAATAAAGCAAAAATTATAGAGTTACTGCGCAACACTTTTGATACTGCTTACAGAGATATAGAGGCCTGCTCAGAAACAGATTTAAAGGAAAACGTTCGATTCTTTGCGGGTCCCAAATCAAAATTACAGATCTTAAATTTACTTCAAGATCATGTGACACATCACCGTGGCCAATTACTCGTTTATCTCAACCTTAAAGAAGTGACTCCTCCACGTTATAGCGGTTGGTGACCTTAACTTTATCACATAAAAAAGACTTCTATTTCTAGAAGCCTTTTTAGTTATTATATGATGTGTGTTAATACCGCTTTCGCGAAAGCGGAACACACTTGGATTCCTAAGTATTATTCGAAGTCTGCGGCTTTAACCGTGTTCACTTCTACTTTTTGGACTTTGAATGCAAGGTCTCTACCCATCATTTGTTGTGTGATGGTCATCGGGAATTTTACACCGCTAGTTTCTTCATAGTCGCTGTACTGAATCATAGTACTTACTTCCTGACCTTGTGCTTTTACCTTAGACTCTTGACCTACCATGAGTCCTGTTTTTACATCGTAAAAAGTCTTTTTACTGTCTGACCATTTGATGACATAGACTTGGTTACCACCCATCATCTCAGCACCAGCTAAAGTTGCTTTTTCTGGAGTATACAATTCAGGGAAATACATAGCATCTTCTACCGCTGGCTGTGCATCTTCTCCTGTAAGCTCTTGACTACCGCCATTACTGCTTACCATTGCTTTACCGTCTGCATAGGTTTGTTTTACCAGAGTGTTACCTCCCATTTTAATAGTTTGGTTCCACTTATTTCCTTTAGCGCGTTTTACGTCAAGAATCAACTCTCCCATAGGCGCTGTATAAACAGCAAAATAAGAAGTAGAGCTCAAAGCTGATACAGCTTCTTTACCTCCTAATGCTTTGATATAGTCATCCATTACCGTTTGTGCGGTTAATCCAGCCGGGATCTCAATTGTAGATGGACGTTCTGTCTCATTTGCATCTTTATCGTAAAATTTAATAGGCACTGTTTTACCGTTCAAAGTCATTTTTTCTAATGGCTCAAGGATATCTCCTGCTTTTCCTACTAGCACAATACGTAAGTTATCTGGGCTTAAATACTTATTTGCCACACGCTTTACATCTTCCTTAGTTACTTTATCAATGTTTGCAATAAAGTTTTTGTAGAAGTCTTTATCTAAATCATTCTTTTCAATAGTAATAGAACGACTAGCAACAACTGCTTTATCTTCAGATTGCATGATGAAATTACCTAGGTATTTTGCCTTTGCTGTAGCAAGCATTTCATCTTCTACATATTCATCTCTTATTCTATTCAATTCTTTAAAGGTCTCTACAACGGCGCTATCTGTTACTTCATTACGCACCTTTGCACTTGCCGAGAAGGTTCCTTTGTAGTTTCTGCCCGTTCCTATATTAGAACGCGCTCCATAAGTATATCCATTTTCTTCACGCAAATTCATGTTTAAGTAAGAACCGAAAGAACCACCAAAAACATAGTTAGCTACAAGAACAGCATAATAATCTGGGTCGCTCATCTTTAATTCAGAAAGGCTCAGTATAGCAAGCTCTGTTTGTACTGCATTAGGCACATCAATCAAGTTGATTTGAGTTTCGCTTACATCAGCTAGTTCAGTAAGAACCGGCTCTGGGGCAGTTCCTTTTTCCCAATCTCCAAAGTATTTCTTTACCAGTTTCTTTGCTTCCTTCTCCTCGATATCTCCTGTAATCACTAAGTAACCGTTAGATGGCTTAAAGTAATCAGCATAAAATTTCTTAACGTCCTCTAGAGTTACACTATTGATGGTTTCTTCTGTAGAAAACTCTCCAGCTGGGTGATCTTTACCGTAAACCAAGGCGCCTCGTACTTTATCAGCAATCGCAGCAGCACTGTTCTCCCCTGATTTTAATCCTTCAATAGCTTGAGACTTTTCAAAATCCAATTCCTTTTGAGTGAAATTAGGTTTGAAAGCTGCCTCAGCAAAAAGGTCAAAGATTTCGTTTTTGTATTTTGAAAGACCTCCGGCGAAACCACCACCTACTCCTACAAAAATATTAGCTCCTAAAAAGTCTACTTTTTCATTGAATTCTTCTTTAGAAGTTTCTGTAGAACCTTTTCCGATTAAAGAACCAGTTAAAGATTGAACACCAGCTTTATCTCCTTCAAAAACAGGAGGATTGTTCAAGTCTAGGTTCATGTTAAGGGTTGGTAACTTTTTATCAGTTACTACAAGAACTTGAAGGCCATTCTTTAATTCAAAGGTGTATGGTTTACCTAAGTTGATCTCCGGAGTAGGACCTGAAGTAGGTATTACCGATCTATCTATTTGTGCAATGGCAGTAGCTCCAGTAAGGAACAGTACCATTAAAAATATAAGTTGCTTTTTCATTTTGATAATTATTTTTTGGTGATGGTAAATTCGGTTCTTCTTGATTGCTCGTATTCTTCATCAGAACAGTCTTTGCTTTCACAATCAATTACTGGATTTTCTTCTCCACGACCTAAGGCTTTAACTCGGTTAGCGTCGACTCCCTTTGCAAGTAGGTATCCTCTTACCGCATCAGCACGTTTCTGAGATAATGTTTTGTTGTAAGCATCACTTCCTTTTGTGTCTGTGTAGGTTTCTGCAAGAATTTCCATAGACTCATTTTTATTCATCATTTTTACAATGCGATCCAATTCTTTACTAGCGCTAGCAGTAATGGCTGCTTTGTCGTTATCAAAGTAGATTTTATTAATCTGTAGTTTGTTATCAACCACTATTACATCTTCCACCGCTTCCTTCATTTCTTCTTCTGTAGGCGCCGTTCCTGCTAAGTAATCTAACTCTAATCTTTGGTTAGGCATCAAATATTGGTTTGCTACTCTTTTGATATCCTCACGAGTAATGCTTCTGTATACATCCAGCTCTTTATTGATCAGACTTGTATCTCCCATCAACATATTGTAACGTGCTAATGAAGCTGCAATTCCTTCTACGCGCGAATTTGAACTCACGTATTGAGCTTCAAACTGATTTTGAAGTTTTTGATATTCTCTTTCAGAAATAAGTTCTGTTTGAAGTTTTACGATTTCTTCATCCATCACCTCAGCTAGTTTGCTAAGTGCTACCTCACCTTTAGCAAGAGCTCCCATAGTATAGGTACCATAATCTTGGTTAGACTGACCAAAAGCCAATACTTGAAGTGCTATTTGCTCTTCATCTACCATTCTTTTTTGCATTCTAGAACTTGCTCCTCCAGTAAGAACAGCAGAAATATAATCGATAACATAAGCATCTCTTTCTACACTCTTAGGAGTCACATAAGAAAATATTTTAACAGGAATCTGAATATTTGCGTCGTATTCTGTGGCATAACGAGTAGAAGTAATAGGCTCTTCAACGATTACTGTGCGCATATTTCTAGGTGCTTTATTCTCGATAGGACCAAAATAATCTTCGATCATTTTCTTGGTCTTATTGATATCTATATCACCAGCAACTACTAGAGTAGCATTGTTAGGATTGTAGTATTTGTCATTGAAAGACTGAAATTCTGACAGCTCGGCAGCATTTAAATCTTCCATAGAACCTATAACGCTCTGTCCATATGGGTGTTTTTTAAATAAATGCTTATCTATACCTGTTCTGTAAACTATAGCTCCATAAGGGGCATTATCAATACGCTGTCGCTTTTCTTCTTTTACTACTTCGTTTTGAGTATCCACCCCTACTTGTTCTATCTTAGGGTGCAACATACGTTCACTTTCCATCCACAATCCTATTTCTAAGTTATTAGAAGGAAAGGTTTCATAATAATAGGTGCGGTCTTGAGTGGTGTTTGCATTATTACTTCCACCATTTGCAGATACAATATCAAACCATTTACCTCTTTCTATATTCTCTGTACCTTCAAAAAGAAGGTGTTCAAAAAAGTGAGCAAAACCAGTTCTCCCTGGCTCTTCATCTTTTGCACCTACTTGATACATAACACCGGTAGTAACAACTGGTGCTCCGTTTTCTTGATGTAAAATAACGTGAAGCCCATTATCTAGATCATACTCGGTATATTTTACCTCTTGAGCAAAACCTGCTGCCATTGCAAAAGCGACCGCAAGACTTAAAATAATTTTTTTCATTTGATAGTTTTTATGTTTACTTATAACGTTAGTGTCTTATCCATATAAAATGTTACATAAAGTTCCAAGACTTACCGAAAATAATGCATAAATGAATAAATCCGTTAAATTATAATCAAAATAGCAGTAATTTATATCTAATTAACCGAACTTTAAAAGAATTAAATATTTTATGAAAAATACACATACAACAAAGTACTCCTTATTCATGGGTTTAGCACTCATTGTTTATTTCCTTATCATCAACACACTTGGTTTTGCAGCACAAAGTTATTTAAGCTTCTTCAATGCTGTTATTGTTGGTATTGGAATATTCTTTGTTATTCGTGATACACACAAGAATAAAGAAGAGTTTAAATATTTTGAAGGATTTGTATCTGGAATCAAATCAGGCTTTGTTGCTACATTAATATTTACAGTATTCATGGCGATTTATCTTTTTGAAATAGATCTAGAATTGGCTCAAGAATTAAAAAAACAAATCACAACAGCCGGAGAAGGAATAGAATTTGCCTTATTATTATTTATTCTCTTATCTGGATTTGCCACTTCCATAGTAATGCCATTCCTCATTTTACCCATCTATCAGAAGTCTTGGAACACCAAAAAAACAAGAAGACAACAAAAGCCACTCAACCAGTAATCTAAAATATTATCTTATAATTTATTGATAACTTTGGTAGTTAAGCTAATAGGGGTATATTTGCAGCCCGAAATTAATCACATTAATCAACAATTATGTACGCAATCGTAGAGATAGCAGGGCAACAATTCAAGATCGAGAAAGATCAAAAGTTGTTTGTACATCGTTTACAAGAGGATGAAGGTGCGTCAATTAACATTGACAAAGTTCTTCTTTTAGGAAATGGTGACAACATCACACTCGGCGCCCCAGCTATAGAAGGAGCATTTGCTGAAGCAAAAGTTCTGGGTCATCTTAAAGGTGACAAAGTAATCGTTTTTAAGAAAAAACGTAGAAAAGGATACCGTAAGAAAAATGGTCACAGGCAATATTTGTCCCAGATCCAGATTTCAAGCATTTCTGTAAGCGGTGGTAAGAAGTCTTCTTCCACTTCCACGAAAACTGAAAAAGCTACGGACAAGAAAGCAACTACTAAAAAAGCTTCTAAGGGTAAAGTAGCACAAAAAGAAGTAGAAGTAAGTGAAAACCTAGTAACACGTGCAGAACACCGCTCTGAAGACAACGATCTTAAAATCAATATCGACAAAGTGCTTCATAACATAGGTACTGCTACCAAAGCAGAGGCTGAAGATCTTAAACTGATCAACGGCATAGGACCAGCTTATGAAAAGCGCCTGAACGAATTAGGTATTTATACTTATGAACAGATCAGCAAGCTTAAAGCCGCTGACCGTGAAGAGTTGAGTGCTGTTGATGGTATTACCCGTGAGAAGATAGAATCTGAAGAATGGGTAAAACAGGCGAAAGCATTGCTTAAAAAAAAATAAAGTATAATCTTTCCTAACCATAAGGACAGGAACAATTAAATAAATTATCATGGCTCATAAAAAAGGAGTAGGTAGTTCGAAAAACGGAAGAGAATCAGAATCAAAACGCCTAGGTGTTAAGATTTTTGGTGGACAGGCTGCAATAGCTGGTAACATCTTAATCCGTCAGCGAGGTATGACTCACCACCCAGGTGAAAACGTATATGCTGGTAAGGACTTCACATTACACGCAAGAGTAGACGGACTCGTGAAGTTTACTAAGAAAAGAAACGATAGATCCTATGTATCTATAGTTCCTGTAGCTGAAGCTTAAGGAATATTTCTTTTTAACATATAAAATCCCAAATCGATTGACTCGGTTTGGGATTTTTTATTGGAATCCATTTAAAAAAGAGCAAGTTCTATACGTCAACTTACTCCTATTTATCTCTTCCTTAAGTTGAAGGTCTGCGTATATAAGAAAAGTTGTACAAGATTTGCAGCAAATGCTAGGTGACTTTACACCGCACTCACTTAGCTAATCCAGCTCTTCCCAATTCTACTATTAAGGAGTCACAGAACGCACCTTCGTCCAGCTCACCAATGTTTGCTATTTGAATGGTATATACATCAGCAAACCCTGTCTGATCAACTATAGACGTATCTCTTAGAGTATTGAGACTGTTCACCAACCTAGAGATAGGCCAGTCTTTCATTTTAATGGAATCTCCTGTGATTTTAAGACCTGCTTTGCCGTAAACGCCGGCAGCATTACCTCCTTGTATAAAGCCGTTGAGATGCCCTGTTACCACTTCCCTTTTTGAGAAATCTGTACTGCAAGAAGTGATGCATACTGCAATAAAAAGAACTACAAAGAACTGCTTCATGTTAATAATGTTGTTTTAGGTGGCACTGGTTGTACAATAACGAAGATAAAGTTTCTTTATTCTAAAATGAAATGATGACCCCGTATAGCATAAAAAATCCCGATAACATGCCATTGACATATCCTCGGGATTACTATTAATTATGTTAGAACCTTATGTTCTAATTCCTTTTAGACGCTTCTCAATCTTTTGCTTCTTTGCAGTAAGCAATTTCATAAGATCCATTAATTCTTCGTCTTTAGTTTCTTTGTAAACTTCGTTGATGCCAAGAATAAGCTCTTTAGCTTTTCTCGATGAATGCACTCTGTCGCTCGTCGACATATTACTCATCGATGAGCCTAGCCATTCATTTGCGTCTTTTATTATATCCATTTTTGTTTCATTTAATTTCGCTTTCGCGAAAGCGTAACTATAAGATTCACTTACGTGTCAAAAGTTAATCTATTTTATCATATATCCTAACAAATAACACGAATTTTAAGGAATTCTTAATATCTGTAATATTCTGGCTTGAAGGGTCCTTCAACCTTAACACCTATATAATCTGCTTGATCTTTCTTTAGTTCTGTAAGTTCGGCTCCCATTCTTTCTAAGTGAAGCGCTGCTACTTTTTCATCTAAATGCTTCGGCAACATATACACCTCATTTTCATAAGCGTCTCTATTGTTCCAAAGTTCCATTTGAGCTAGCGTTTGATTTGTGAATGAATTACTCATCACAAAACTAGGGTGACCTGTTGCACAACCTAAGTTAACAAGACGACCTTCAGCAAGAAGTATGATGTCTTTACCATCAATCGTATACTTATCTACCTGTGGCTTTATCTCTACTTTAGTGTTTCCGTAGTTATTGTTAAGGAAAGCTACATCTATCTCATTGTCAAAATGACCTATGTTACATACGATTACTTTATCCCTCATCGACTTAAAGTGTTCACCACGTATGATGTCTTTATTACCAGTAGTGGTAATAACGATATCTGCATTTCCTACTACATTCTCTAGTTTCTTTACTTCAAAACCATCCATTACCGCTTGTAAGGCACAAATAGGGTCAATTTCAGTAACGGTTACGATAGATCCAGCACCTTTAAACGAAGAAGCTGTTCCTTTTCCTACGTCTCCATAACCACAAACGACAATACGCTTACCGGCAAGCATGGTATCCGTAGCACGACGTACCGCATCTACTGCACTCTCGCGACAACCGTATTTGTTATCAAATTTAGATTTAGTTACAGAATCATTTACGTTAATGGCTGGCATCACCAGTGTTCCATTCTTCATACGTTCGTATAATCTGTGTACTCCAGTAGTTGTCTCTTCAGACAGCCCATTGATTCCTTTAGCCAATTCTGGGAACTGGTCAAAAACCATGTTGGTCAAATCTCCACCATCATCTAAGATCATGTTCAATTGCTTGCGGTCTTCACCAAAGAAAAGCGTTTGCTCGATACACCAATTAAATTCCTCTTCGTTCATACCTTTCCAGGCATAAACAGGAATTCCTGCAGCAGCTATAGCAGCAGCAGCATGATCTTGTGTAGAAAAAATATTACAAGAAGACCAAGTAACATCTGCTCCTAACGCTACAAGCGTTTCAATTAATACAGCAGTTTGTATGGTCATGTGAAGACATCCAGCGATACGCGCACCCTTAAGAGGCTGCTCATCTTTATATTCTTCTCTCAATGACATCAAGCCAGGCATCTCTGCTTCGGCTAATTCTATTTCTAGACGTCCATACTCTGCAAGAGACATGTCTTTTACTTTATAGGGTACGTAAGGAACTGTTTTAGTGCTCATATACTTATTGTTTTGGTAGTTGTGTCGCTGATTGTATTAGAAATCACCATTTTAAATACCTTTTTTATTTATTAAATTGCGGGTGCAAACTTACGCAAAATCAGCCAATTTTCATGCCAATTTTTCAATCCATTAACAACCGCGAGAACACTAAGATTTTTATCTGGAAAATCACCGAGCCCGAAGCTTTTCTGAGAGCAGACATAGAGCTGTCCGAAAACTCTGTGAATAGACTGTCTACGATGAGTTCAGAGCTTCACAGGCGTGGTTTTTTGAGCATAAGACACTTATTAAAACAGGCTGGTTACAGCGATCTAGACCTTTATTATTCAGAGCATGGAAAACCGCATCTAACTGATGACAAGTACATATCTATCACCCACAGTTTTGAATTTACGGCCATTATCATCAGTGATGTACCTATAGGAATAGACATCGAGAAGCAGCGTGATAAGATAAAACGCATTGCTCCTAAGTTTATAGGCTATGAAGAAAATTTTATTGCTTCTTTAGAAGATCCTGTAAAAGAGCTTACGGTGGTTTGGGGAGCTAAGGAGTCTATGTACAAACTCTACGGTCATAAGGGCCTGGGTTTTAAAGCGCATTGCCTCGTAGCGTCTTTTACTATGGAAAGCGAGGAAACGGTGGCACGCCTTGTTTTTAAAGATGACAACCTAAAATTTGATGTGTTTTTTAAAGAGGTAGAAAACTTTATGCTCGCATACGTAATTCCTTCCCGCAATGCCTGATTTACTTATAAGTATAAAGCAAGCAAATCGCAGTCTTGCCGTATTGATTGATCCAGAAAAAATGCCGTTGGATGCTGTTGCCGCTTTCGCGAAAGCGATACCATCAACTATCTCTTCTCTAAAAGAAAAATTGCAAATCGATCAATTTTTCTTCTTTGTAGGTGGTAGCAGCATGGAAAATACGGGCTTTGATGAATGGGTAAAAGAACTGAAGAAACACACCGACACAACTGTAGTTATATTTCCTGGATCACCAGAACAACTCTCTGAAAATGCCGACGGACTATTATTTCTAAGTCTTCTCTCCGGGCGTAATCCAGAATTTTTGATTGAACATCAAGTAGATGCGGCGAGGCGGTTAAAAGAAACACATCTAGAGATTGTTCCAACAGGATACCTGTTGATCGATGGTGGTAAAGAGACAGCTGTACAATGCGTTTCAAAAACATTGCCTTTGCCTCAAAACAACGTTGAAAATATTGTAAACCATGCCTATGCAGCCCAATTAATGGGAAATCAGCTGGTTTACCTAGAGGCTGGAAGTGGCGCTGTGAAATCTGTAGCAACAGAGATCGTGCGGGAGGTAAGTGCTCAAATAAATGTTCCGTTAATTGTTGGAGGCGGATTGAGAACTATTGCTCAGATAGAAGCGATTTACAAAGCTGGAGCAAAAATGGTGGTAGTAGGAACGGCAATTGAAGAGAATATCAATTGGAATGGCTAGTTTTGTACAGCTATAAAAAATCTAAATAAAAATGAAAGCATCCATAGAACTTACCATGTCGCCACTTCAAGACGATTATGAGCAACACATTATCGATTTTATAAAAACCTTGCGCAGCTCTGAATTTACAGTTATAGAGAATCCGCTGGCGACCCAAATTTATGGAGAATTTGTTCCCATGATGGAGTTTCTTACTAAAGAAATAAATTCTAGTATGGAGAAGACTAAAGCTGTTCTTTTTTATATAAAAGTAGTAAAGACAGACCGTCATGATTACGAGCCTTTCTTTTAATGGAGGTTTTAGAATTTATTTTTGGACAGTATAGCGAGTACAGTTCAACGCACATACTTCTAGAAGCGATTGCTATCGTAGCAAGTATCATCAGCGTGCTTTATTCTTTAAAAAACAATGTTCTCGTATTCCCTTACGGGATCATCAGCACCGGGATATTTGTTTATTTATTGAATGAATGGAACTTGTTGGGTGATATGATCATCAACATTTATTATTTTGTCATGAGTATCTACGGTTGGTACGTTTGGACTAGAAAAGATGAAAACAAAAAAGTCACTCCTATTTCTACAACAGACCATTTAGACTGGTTAAAATCATCAGCGATATGTATAGGTTCTGGAATATTTGTTTACTTTATTTATTGGAAATTTGAACGGTTTGAAAATTGGATAAGCTATCTGGACATACTGACCACAAGCATTGCTTTTGTTGGTATGTGGTTAATGGCATTGCGCAAGATTGAATACTGGCTAGTTTTACTGGTAGCTAACGTAATTTCAGTTCCCTTATATTTTTATAAAGGTTATGGAATGACCGGACTTTTATTTATATTTCTCTCGATCATCGCCTGGAAAGGTTACCAAGAATGGAAAAAATACCTCAACAAACAGCCTTTAAAGGCGTAAAAATCGTTCTTTATGGACCGGAGAGTACTGGCAAAAGCACCCTTGCTCGTCAGCTTACAGAACATTTTGAAACTATAAAAGTAGATGAATTTGCTCGCGATTACCTGCAGGAAAAATTTGATCAAACAGGTAAATCTTGTGAATATGAAGATTTGGTTCCCATAGCAGTAGGACAAAGAAAAGCTGAAAATGATGCGTTAACTACTGCAAACAATCATCTCTTTTGCGATACAGATGCACTAGAAACCTATGTATATTCTTTAGCTTATTTTGATAAAGCACCAGTAGAACTAGAAGAAGCTGCAAGAAAAAGTGATTATGACTTATATTTACTCCTAGATGTAGACATTCCATGGGTTGCAGACGATTTAAGGGATAGACCAGAAGACAGGAAACAGATGTTCGAGCGTTTTGAAAATGGACTCCTAGACTTTCAGAAAAAATATAGTATAATTAGTGGCGCAGGAGAGGAGCGTTTTAAAAATGCCATCACCGCAATAAAAAAGCTAAAAGACAAATGAAACTAACCGCCATACAAGAAAGACAACTTCAGGAAAAAGGAATCTCAAAAGAAACACTTGAAAAACAACTCTATCGTTTTAAAAACGGCTTTCCAGGAGTGATTTTGAATCGTGCTGCCACCGTCAATGACGGAATTGTGCCCATTAAACAATTAGATGTCGATGCCTTAATCTTTAATTATGAGGCTACTAGGGATCAACTAGACATTATCAAATTTGTTCCTGCCAGTGGTGCCGCAACACGCATGTTTAAATTTCTACATGAATTTCTTAATAATTTCAACCAGAACAAACAGAGCATCAATAGTTATATCAATAACAATAAAGCAAATGATCTGTTTACTTTTCTTGTAGGTAGACGTGATTTGCCGTTTTATACTGAAATAATGGAGTCCATAAAAAAGAAAAACTCCGACTGGTCTAACAAATCAAAAACAGAAAAAGAAACTATTTTTGTCAAAGAAGTGCTTACGCCTTCTGGTTTTAACTATGCTGCAATGCCTAAAGGACTTGTTCCTTTTCACAAATACGAAGACTACAGTGCCACAGCCTTTGAAGAACATCTCTTTGAAGCATCTGTATACGCTTCCAGTAATGGAAAAGCCAAATTACATTTTACCATTGCTCCTGCTTTTGAAGATGCCTTTACGGCAGAGTTTGATCAGATCAAAAAGAATATCGAAAAAAGGACCAAAACAAAATTTGACATCGATTTCTCCTATCAATCACCAGCCACAGACACCCTAGCTGTGGACTTGAAGGACAATCCTATCGTCTTTGAAGATGGGACTTTATTCTTCCGACCGGCGGGACACGGAGCACTGATCAACAATCTTAACCAGATCGATGCTGACCTTATTTTTATCAAGAATATTGATAATGTAACGATCTCCAGTTTGGAAAAAGAAACCTCCCATTACAAAAAACTTCTCGCAGGATACCTGTTGCACTTAAGAACAAAAACCTTTGAATACTTAAACATTTTAGAGAAAAATGATATGGAAGATTCCACAAGGGAAGAAATTGAAAAATTCTTGACTGAAGAGCTAACTGCTGTGCTGCCTAAAGACTATTACAAATATAAAACCAATTACCAGCTCGAACATCTTTACCATCAGTTAGACAGACCACTTCGTGTTTGCGGTATGGTAAAGAACGAGGGAGAATCTGGCGGTGGCCCTTTCTGGGTACACAATCAGCGTGGTGAACTGTCTATCGAAATCGTGGAAACGGCACAAATGAACAAAAGCGATCCAAGACAGAAAAAAATCGCCAAAGAAGCAACACATTTCAATCCAGTAGATCTTATTTGTAACGTACGAAATCATAAAGGAGAAAAGTATGATCTCTCTGAATACTGCGATGAGGACACTGGCTTTATCACCTACAAATCCCGTCAGGGACAAGAAATTAAAGCTCAAGAGCTTCCTGGTTTGTGGAATGGAGGCATGGCTTATTGGAATACCATTTTTGTCGAGGTGCCCCTCATTACTTTTAATCCAGTAAAAACAGTGACTGATTTATTAAAATCTGCGCATCAACTGGACTGATGAATATAGAACTGTTACATAAAGAAGTTATTTATAAAGCTGTTACCAGCAGTGGTCCAGGTGGGCAACATGTAAATAAGGTTGCCACAAAAATTCAATTGTATTTTGATGTTTTGAATAGTCTCGCTTTCGCGAAAGCGGAACACGAAAGAATCCTAACTGCATTATCAAAACAACTCACCACAGAAGGAGTGCTGCAAATCAACTGCCAAGAATCTAGAAGTCAAGCAAAAAATAAAGAACTGGCATTTAAAAAACTAATTGCAACACTTTCTAAGGCAAGCGTTGTTCCTAAAGTACGGAAGAAGAGAACCGTTCCCAAGGCCGTGAAACGCAAACGGCTCAACGATAAGAAAAAACACAGCGAAAAAAAGAAAGATCGCAATTTTAAACATCCATAGTATTTAAAAAATCAAACGCAAAGTCTTATTAATCACAAATCCTTTCAACATGAAATATTACGCCTACCTTATTCTATCCCTTATTTTGATTTCCTGTAATCAACAACCAGAGGTTTCATCAACAGACCAAAGTGATTCTAAAACATCTGAATTACAAGAAGCAAGAACTAACGAATTTGCTATAGTTATTCACGGAGGCGCTGGTACAATAAAGAGGGAGAACATGACTCCAGAGTTAGAGATTCAATACAATGAAAAGCTATCGGAAGCTATAAAAGCAGGACACGAGATCCTCAAAAATGGAGGCGATGCTATGGACGCGGTAGAAGCAAGCATAAGAATTATGGAAGATTCTCCTTTATTCAATTCGGGTAAAGGCGCTGTATTTACGCATGATGGGATCAATTCTTTAGATGCCAGTTTTATGGATGGAAAGACCTTAAATGCTGGTGCCATTGCTGGAGTAACCACCGTAAAAAATCCAATTTCCCTTGCTAGAAAAGTAATGACCGATTCAGAACATGTTTTACTGAGCGGCACAGGAGCAGACGAGTTTGCTAAATCACTTAGCGATGAAAACATAGAAATAGTAGATAACAGCTACTTTTTTACAGAGAATAGGTACCAATCCTTGCAGCGAGTTCTAGCAAAAGAAAAGGAAGGTGACCAAAAAACAGCGCTTTTAGAACTGGAAGATCCGTTTATTAAAGACTCTAAATATGGGACAGTAGGTTGTGTCGCTCTAGATAAAAATGGAAATATCGCTGCAGGAACGAGCACTGGTGGTATGACCAATAAAAAATACGGCCGTATAGGTGATTCTCCTCTTATAGGCAGCGGTACTTATGCCAACAACAACACCTGTGGGGTTTCCAGTACTGGACATGGCGAGTACTTTATAAGAGCACAAGTCGCTTATGACATCAGCGCATTAATGGAATATGGGGGTAAAACACTTGAAGAAGCTACAGAAGAAGTGATCCAAAAAAAGCTGGTCGATCTAGGTGGAACCGGGGGAATTATTGCTTTAGATCATTTGGGGAATATCTCCATGGAATTTAATACAGCAGGGATGTATCGAGCGATGATGGACGATCAGGGAACACTTACTGTTGGTATGTATAAGGAGTAAATGAGGAATGAAGTATTCAGAATTTTGAAAATTCAAAATTCTTAGACAAGAAAAAACCGAATAGATCCGGCTAAATAAATAGAACTTCGCAGGCGACAAAATAAATTACTAGTAGCAGACTTCAATCTGCTCATTCTAAATTGAAATAAAACACCAATGAAAATCATATCCTATAACGTCAACGGTATCAGAGCCGCGATGAAGAAAGAATTTATCGCATGGCTTACTGCTGCAAATCCCGATGTACTTTGTTTACAAGAAATAAAAGCTCAAGAAGATCAAATAGATAAGGAAGCTTTTACTGCTGCTGGATATAAGTACCAATACTATTACAGCGCACAGAAAAAAGGCTATTCTGGAACAGCCATTATCTCTAAGATCCAACCAGATCATGTGGAATATGGAACTGGTATAGAAACTATGGATTATGAGGGAAGAAATATCAGAGCAGATTTTGGCGATGTATCTGTCATGAGCATGTACTTACCTAGCGGAACTAATGATGCTAGATTGAGCTTCAAATTTGAATATATGGAGCAATTTCTAGAGTATTCTAAAGAACTGAGAAAAGAACGTCCTAATGTATTGATCTGTGGCGATTATAACATCTGTCACAAAGCCATTGATATTCACGATCCGATACGTTTAAAAAACACGTCCGGTTTCTTGCCAGAAGAACGAGAATGGATGGATCGATTTGTTGCAAGCGGTTTTATAGATACGTTTAGAATCTTTAACGATCAGCCAGACCAGTATTCTTGGTGGAGTTACCGTGGTGGTTCTCGAGCAAGAAATAAAGGCTGGAGATTAGATTACCACATGGTAAACGACAGTTTAAAGGAACGTGTTAAAAGATCTGTAATCCTAAGTGAGGCAGTACATAGTGATCACTGTCCTGTAATGGTGGAGATTGATTGAGAATTTAAAAACATAAAGATTATACTAGCCGCTCCCTGGCAGAATTGGAATAAACACTTTCGTTATTTTACATAACTTCTCCAGCCAGATTTTATAAAATGACAAGTTGCTTGATTCTAGGTTTTATACCACCGAAATGACCAAAGAGAAAAGTGGATTTTATATCAAATTAGAATTTAAAAACATCAGATGCGCCAGTAAATAATAGTGTTCGGGCGATCAATAAATTTGTCTAACTCTTTAATGGTTTTCAAGACGGTTTTGATCAATCAGTAAAGGCCGCTAGAGACTTAGAAGGAAAAATCAAATGGAATGACACAGAGTATATAAAATTATCACAACTGCAAACGAGCCTGTTTTTTTATTTTAGAAAAGTAAGAGCTACACCATCAGAACCTGATAATGAATTGATAAACCGTCATCTTTAATTTGATTAGAAAAAGAACTGTCGACAATAAATTAGATTGAAATAATCAAGAAAAGCCCTCCAGCACAACAACAAACTCACCTCTGGGCTTTTTAAGCTCAAAATGAGTGATAGCCTCTGTTACCGTACCTCTAAAATGTTCTTCATACATCTTGGTAATCTCTCGAGAGATAGAAACTTGTCGTTCTTCTCCGTAGTGTAATTTGAAGTCGGCTAAGGTTCTTAATAGTTTGTGAGGAGACTCGTAGAAAACAATAGTTCTAGTCTCTTCTTTAAGAAATTCAAGACGTTTTTGCCTTCCTTTTTTTACTGGTAGAAATCCTTCAAATACAAATTTATCGCAGGGCATACCGGAAACGGTAAGTGCAGGAACAAAAGCAGTCGCACCGGGTAGGGATTCTACCTCTACTCCATTTTCTAGCAGTTTACGAGTTAGTAAAAAACCTGGATCGCTTATTCCTGGTGAACCAGCATCTGTAATTAGCGCCATGGTTTCTCCCGCCTGAATTCTTTTTACTATGTGATCACTTATTTTATGCTCGTTGTGCATGTGATAAGAAAGCATTTGGGTAGCGATCCCATAATGTTGCAATAATTTACCGCTGGTTCTTGTGTCTTCTGCTAGTATGACATCTACCTCTTTTAATACTTCTACTCCTCGATAGGTCATGTCTTTTAAATTACCGATAGGTGTAGGAACTAGGTAGAGTTTCATAAGTGTGATTTATTCTACAAAGATAGAAAAGTTAGCACGGAAGAAAGCACTTTAAAAGACCCTCTCGACACCTCTAAAATATAAATCCATCAGGCTTAAACGCTAGATGGATTTCAACTAAATAAACATCCCTAACTATTTGTTTAGCTGCGATTCAAAATTAAGCGAGAGAAATGGTTTACAAAATACCCTATTAAGGGTATATTAAGGAGGAATACATACGCTTTTCACTTTCTAAATTATTTAAAAAATAGCTTTTTAAAGGCAATTTGATTGTACCTGAAAACAGAATTAAAATAGAGATATTATGGCTTGAACAGCTTTCTATAAGTATCTTTGCCTTATGAGTAGAGATGAGCAATTAAAAGACAGATGGATGCGCACCGTAGCGTTCTTTCAATCACGTTTTGCAGATGGAGATGAAATGGATCTTGATGCGATTCTATTTATAATAGGTGTACAAGAATTGGGGCAACTGCATCGCAAGTTCAAAAAAGATGAAAAATTACAGCTCATGCATATAGCTATATGTCGAGTATTAGAACCATATGGTTACTATGAATTCTCTCACTATGATGATGATAAATGGCCACATTATATCGTAAAAGAAAAACTGCCATCACTTAAAGCTGGAGAACAATCTGTGTTGATGAAAGAAGCTATAGTGAGTTATATGATGGTTAGTGAAATAATTGATTAAGCCTTTTTCTTTTCCCTAGTAACTAATACCACCGCAAAAATAATTACGCCAGTAGAAGCAATTTGCCAGATATTAAAAAGCTCCCCGTCTAGAATTCCCCATGTCAAGCCTATCACTGGCATTAAATAAGTAACTGAACTTGCAAATACTGGAGAGGTCATTTGCACTAATTTATTGAACATAACTTTAGCTGCTACAGTTCCAAAAATACACAAAGTAATAATATACATAAAGCTCTGTTGTACCGCTGGACTTTCTAAATCAATGGAAGTACCATCTGCACTAAAGAAAACGATAGTTGCCAGAGGTACTATAAAGACAAAGTTTCCCGTAGCAATAGCGAGAGGTTTGATGTTTTGAAGGTATCTTTTAATAATATTTACATTACTAGCATAACAGGAACAAGCGATAAGTATCAGCCCTGCAAAAAGATAGTTTTGCTCTGGATGGCTTTCCATACCCGCCAAAACTAAGCCTACTGCTCCTGCAAGACCTATGACAACTCCTATCAATTGGTTACGCGAGAAAGAAATACCAAAAATAACTGCGCCCATAACTAACGTAATTAATGGAACGGTAGAATTAAGGATGGCACTTATAGCGCTATCGATTTCAGTTTGTGCATATGCAAATAAGAAAGCTGGGAAAAAGGTACCAAGTAATCCTGAAAGCGCTAGCCACGGCCAGTCTTTTTTACTTGTTGCAGCAAATGATTTCCAACCTATGGAAATAAGAATAGCCCCAGAAATCATGGTGCGCAAAGCTCCTAATTGCAAAGGTTGCAATACCAGCTCACCGTTTTCTTCACCTAATGCTTTCTTGATCAAGATAAAAGAGGAACCCCAAATTAAGCTTAAAATGACAAGGTATACGTACTTTAATTTAGAGTTGTCCATAATTTTTAAAGGCGCAAAGGTGGACTTTTTAATCACAAAAAAAGCTCAAGATTTTCATCTTGAGCTTTTTTTGTGATTTCAATGCCTTATAATCTTGTTAATGTACCCTCATATCTACCCGTAATATCGCCTGCAGCTGTAGTAAGATCAAAACTAATAGTGTAAGTAGTGCCTAATTTACTCAAGATAACCTCACCGCCTGTCGCTTCCACTAGGGTTCCAGTTTCTGCAGTTATATTGTAATCTATAAATATACCAGCTACTACTAGAGTAAATGCATCTCTATTTGCTGCAAAAATATAAGTCCCGTCAGATAAGTCGGTCATATTATCTGAATTTAAGTCTAAGTAAACTGCCTCTCCAGTACCTGTGATTGATTGGTTTACAGTATCTAATGTAAAATCATCACTAAGTAAAGTTATGTCAAAATCATAAGAACCATTTCCATTATCCCCATAATCCTCTAGAAAACCCTGAGACAGTGCATAGGTAGCACCATCATAAGTAAATTCATTAGCAACTGCAATAGGAGTATCATCAACAGCATCGTCATCATTACTACAAGATGTAGTAACAGTTGCTAATACTGAAATAAAAACGCACGTAAGTAATTTAATTTTTTTCATATAATTTATAATTTAAAATAAATGTAAGATAAATTTTACAGTCTCCAAATACCCTCTAGAGAATATTTTACTCTTTCCACCTCAAGGTTTCCATCATTTTTACCATATCACTTTTTACATAGTCTACCGCTGGCAGAATAGAATCATAGTTAGGTTGTGTATAAAAATATAGGGAAGCGGTAAGAAAATGTTTGGTACTATCAGTCACATAAAATTGAGCGTTAGAAGCAGCATCCCCTTCTATTTCATACATCATCCCATAGGTGTTATTAAGTCTGTTAACAAAGGGAAAGTCTGCTATAACATCTGCTTTTTGATTGTGCTCGTAGGATAATTTTTGTCCGTCGATGAGGAGTTGTCTGAGGTTGTTTTGTATAGGTCTGTAGTTGAGGTATACCGTTGCATCCATGCCAGGATATTCGATCTTCATAGAACAATCGCTTTTAGATAGTACTCTTGCAAATTCATTTACTTCAAAAGAAAAGGGACAATTTACATGATCTGAATTCACATAATTCCCTTTTGGAAAATCAAGTGCCAACTGACCGCTAGGCTTGGGTAACACCTTTTGATCATTACAACTGGAAATCCCAATGAAAATCAACAATACAAATAGAATTCTTAAGCTAGTGTACATTTTATTTGTTTAATGCGTTTCTTATCCATGACTTCTACTAGAAAGGTCATGTTGTGAAAAGTTATTTGATCTAGTTTTCTAGGAAAGTGACCGGTTTGCTCTAGTAAAAACCCTGCAAGGGTCTCAGATTCTCCTTTGCCACCATCAAATACTGCGATATCTTCTTCCTCTAGGTCTAAAACTCTATAGAAATCTTTTAATTGTGTTTTACCCTCAAAAACGTAATTCTTATCGTCCAGCTTTGAGTAAATCAGATCTTCTTCATCAAATTCATCACTGATGTCTCCAACGATCTCTTCTATAATATCCTCCAGCGAAATCAAACCGCTAGTACCTCCATATTCATCCACCACTATAGCGATGTGCTTTTTCTTCTCTTGAAATTCTTGTAAGAGATCATCTAGCTTTTTATTTTCTGGAACGAAATAGGCTTCCCTAAGCAACTTTCTCCATTCATAATTTTTACGATCTATATAAGGTAGGAGATCTTTCACGTACAAGACTCCCGTAATCTGATCAATGCTTTCGTTATAGCAAGGTATGCGCGAGTAACCATGCTCAATAACTTGCGGGATAATTTCCTTAAAAGGCAGACTTTCATCTAGTGCAAACACATCTGTACGATTGCGCATTACATTTTTTGTATGCGTATTACCGAAACTTACAATTCCCTGAAGGAGCTGCTGTTCTTCATCTGTAGTATCGTTCCCGTCAGTAAGTTCTAATGCTTGTGATAGTTGAGAAACCGTTATGTTAGATTTCTTACTTCCTAAACGATCTTGTATTTGCAAGGTCACATAACGCATCGGTAAGCTGATAAAGCTAAATATTTTATCTAGTATATTAACAGGTATCGCCATAAAACTGGCAAATCCTTTTGGGTTACGATTAGCGTAAACCTTTGGGAAAATCTCGCCAAAAAGCAAAATCAAAAAGGTCACCACTACGACTTCAATAACAAACCTGATATCCAGGTCAAATGGAAAGCCAAAATCGATAGCAATAGGCTTTACATTTTTGAACCAAGTATCACTGAGAATTCCAAATATCAATACTGACGTGATGTTGATCGCATTATTTGCAATTAATATAGTTGCCAGGAGTTTTTTAGGCCTATCAAGGAGCTTCTTAACAATACTACGTCTGGGAAAGTCTTCACTTTCATCATCTAATTCCGTATTAGAAAGACTAAAAAACGCCACTTCAGCCCCGCTTATTAGGGCGCTACAAATAAGCAATAAAATAAAAATTATTAAATACATCAATTGATCTCCGCTGGAAATCATTGAAACGCTAAGAAAATGCGGTGAGTCAATATCCAATTAGTGTGAATTAATTCTTTTTAAGTTAAAATGGTAAATCATCGTCTTCGTTTACACTGCTGCTGCTGGATTGTGGCTCGCTGTAGGAATTAGTCGTTGTTTCTTTTTGCTCTGAAGCAGCCGGAGCTTGTTGAGGTTTTTGCATTTGCTGCGCTGGAGCACTTTGTTCTGGCCCAACAGGTGTGGAGGCTTCGTTTTTAGGAGTTAAAAATGTAAACTCTTGCACTTGGATTTCTGTTGTGTAACGTTGCTGTCCATCTTCTCCAGTCCACTGTCTGTTTTTAATACGTCCTTCTATATATACTTTATCTCCTTTTTTTAAGTACTTTTCACAAACTTCAGCAGCTTTGTTTCTCACGACACAATTATGCCATTCTGTATTAGATACCCGTTCTCCTGTGCTGCGGTTTACATATTCTTCGTTAGTAGCAAGAGGGAACCTTCCTATGCAATTACCACCTTCAAAATATTTCATCTTCACTTCATCTCCTGTGTGACCTATTAGAATCACTTTATTAACGGTACCTGCCATAATTAGTTTGTATTGAATTTATAGAAATAGTGTTTTTTATGGTGTTTAAAAAAGTCGTCAAAGATATGAAAAACGCCCACATCGCTAGATCGTTAGGAGGTCTAATTTACGAAATACTTTTAGTTCCTTTGCCAGAATTCTTTCATAAATCGATCCATTAGAACATGAACTGGTTTTTCAAATGCTTCTTCTACAAAAACGGCAGTTTCCAGTTCTTCTTCCACTTTCACGATCCAGAAGTACGCGTGAATCTTTCTATGAGATAGTTTATGGATAATAGGTTGTTGGTTGTATGCGCTTTCGCGAAAGCGAGACTTACCCACAATATCTTTAAACACATCATGATCAGTAACCTCCTTTGATAATAGAGCCCCATTTGCTTCTATATAAGGAAACTCAAATAGCCCTGCCCAAATGCTACTGTTATCACGCTGGTGCATAATAGTTTTCCCAGTAGGAGTTTCTACGACCACATAATGATGAAAAAGGCTTTTCACCTTGGTTTTCTTTAATTTCAAAGGCAACTCTCCTATTCTATCCTCTTGAAAAGCCACACATTCCATTTTAAAAGGACAGGAGCTACAAACAGGTTTTTTAGGAGTGCATTGCAATGCTCCAAACTCCATAATCGCTTGGTTATGTGTTGCAGGATCATTTTGATTAAGCAGTTTTGTAGCAAGTTCCTTAAATTCTTTTACCCCTGAAGGAATATTTATAGGAGTTGACACCCCATACAAGCGGGATAGTACTCTATACACATTACCATCCACTACGGGAACGACTTCTTTATAAGCGAAACTTGCTATTGCTGCTGCGGTATAGTCGCCAACTCCTTTTAGAGCTAAAAGATCCTTGTAGTTATCTGGAAATTTAAGATCGTTCTCCACTATTTGTACAGCAGCTGCTTGTAAGTTTCTAGCTCTGGAATAATAGCCTAAACCTTGCCATAATTTAAGCACTTCATCTTGAGGCGCAGCAGCGAGTTTCTCTACCGTCGGGTAGGTTTTAACAAAACTTTGATAGTAAGGAAGGCCTTGTTGAACCCTTGTTTGCTGTAAAATCACCTCGCTTAACCATATAAAGTAGGGGTTTTCTGTATCTCTCCAGGGCAGTGTTCTTTTGTTAACTCCGTACCAATCAATAAGTTGCCTGGAAAAGTTCATAAAATGAGTAAATTTGAGACCCGCAATATATATCTTCTTAAATTTTAATCGGTTAAGGATTTCATATTTAGTTTTTTAGGGTATATTTGCACGCTATTTAAATTTAACCCTAATTAAATTAAATCTAACAAATGACTAAAGCAGATATCGTATCTAAAATTTCAGACAAGCTGGGAATGGAGAAGACTGATGTGCAGGCAACTGTAGAATCTTTCATGAATGAAGTGAAAGACTCTCTTGAAACTGGAGAAAACGTATATTTACGCGGTTTCGGTAGCTTTATAGTAAAGACTAGAGCTGAAAAGACTGGACGAAACATTTCAAAGAACACCACTATTAAAATTCCTGCTCACAATATACCAGCATTCAAACCTGCAAAGATATTTGTGGACGGAGTAAAATCAAACGTAAAAGTTAAGTAAAAAATATAAGAGATATGCCAAGCGGTAAAAAAAGAAAAAGACATAAGGTTGCAACGCACAAACGTAAAAAACGTCGTCGTGCTAATCGTCACAAAAAGAAAAAGTAGTCTTAGACTACTTTTTGTATTTTAATAGTTCTTTGACATAGAGTTACAAATGATAACTCGTTTTTTGTACAAGCAGCAAATTGCTTGTACTATATAATTATAAACATACTTTACTATTTCTAATCGTTAGAAAAAGTAAGGTTATAAACATTACAGGAATTATGGATAAAGAAATTATTATCCGTTCCAGTGCTACAAAAATCGATTATGCGCTTACTAAAAATGGTAGACTAGTCGAATTACATAAAGATGAAGAAAAAACTAAGTTTGCGGTAAGTGACATATTTATTGCAAAGTCACGCAAGGTTCTTTCTGGCCTCAACGCTACGTTTGTAGATGTAGGCTATGAAAAAGATGGTTTTTTACACTATCACGACCTAGGTGTTAAATACCTTACCCAACTTAAATTTACCAAACAAGTTTTGAGCGGTAGACGCAAAAATTTTACCCTTAAAGATATCAAATTTGAGAAAGACATAGAAAAACACGGTGCTATTGAAGATGCAGTATCGCCTACACAACCTATTCTTGTTCAAGTAGTTAAAGAACCTATATCAACCAAAGGTCCTCGTCTAAGTGCCGAGCTTTCTTTACCAGGTAGGTATGTTGTTCTCGTTCCATTTTCTGACCGAATTTCTATATCCCAAAAGATAGAAGATCGTGAAGAAAAAAGCAGATTAAAAAGACTTGTAAAAAGCATTAAACCTGAAGGATTTGGCGTTATTGTGCGCACAGTTGCTAAAGGTAAACTCGTAGCAGAGCTGGACCAAGATTTACAAAATCTTGTTGAAAAATGGGATACCATGTGTAATAAGATACACAAGGCACCATTCCCGACAAAGGTTATGACTGAAGTAAGTCGTACCAATTCCCTTATGAGAGATGTTTTTAATGATACGTACACTTCCATTGTCGTTGATGATGAAGAGGTGTTTCAAGAAATTAAAAACTATTTGAAAACTATTGCCCCACATAAAGAGTCCATTGTAAAGTACCACAACCCGAGAACCTCTGTTTTTGAAAAATTTGGTATCGAACGACAAATCAAAACATCATTTGGACGTACTGTTTCTATGAGCAAAGGTGCTTACCTTGTTATAGAACATACAGAAGCTATGCATGTTATAGATGTCAACTCTGGGAATAGATCTAATAAAGCTGACAGCCAGGAAGATACCGCACTAGAAACCAACATGATCTCTGCAACTGAGATTGCACGCCAGTTAAGGCTTAGAGATATGGGTGGAATTATTGTAGTAGACTTTATCGACATGCGCAAAGCAGAGAATCGCAAGAAACTCTATGAGCACATAAGAGATGAAATGGCAGATGACCGCGCAAAGCATAAGATCCTTCCTCCTAGTAAATTTGGTTTGATCCAGATCACTAGACAGCGTGTAAGGCAAGAAGTAAATATAAAAACTCGTGAGGAAAATCCTGACGGAAACGGACAAGAGATACAAGCTCCAATTCTCGTCATTCAGGAAATTACCGAAACATTAGAACGACACCTTAAAGCTGGTGTAAAAAAGATAACGCTGAATGCGCATCCTTTTATTGCGGCTTTTATAACTAAAGGTTATCCTTCTATCAGATCAAAGTGGTTTATGAACCACCAAAAATGGATCAAGGTAGTACCTAGAGATGCCTATACTTATCTAGAATACAATTTCAAAGATAAAGACGGTAACGATCTTACTTAAAAAGTTAACTAACTATAAAACGCCTACAGGCTTTGATCTGTAGGCGTTTTTTTGTGGGCTTTTCTGAGAATTTCGCTTTCGCTAAATAAAGCTTGAACTATCATACCCCGCAAACAAATTTAGAATACTGCTTTTATTCGCTTTACGATTATTTTACGAAAAATTCGATGCTAAATTAGTGCGAGAAAGAGGGGCCTTTTATATTCTAAACACAGCCGCACAAAAATGTCCTCTAATAATAGGTGTATTCCATTTTACTAATCGTTTGAGGAATGCGGTTTACTCTAATCAATAATTTGGTACAGTTTCCCTTTGTATCAAATTCGAGATACTCCATCTCAGAAATCTCAGTAAGTTTTTCCTGCTTATAGAAATTGGTGGTTTTTATCAGGTAACCGGCTTCATTGTATTGATTAGTATTGATTTCGGCCAGCTCACTGTCATCATAATAAGTAATCTCTTTTATAGTTCTTCCTTGTTGATCATATTCAAACTCCTTTCTTTCTGTTGGACTATCGTTTACTGGGTAATAGTACTCTTCTGTAATTTTAAATCCTTTTTCAAAGCGACTTAGTTTGATATAAGCATCTTCTTCCGTTTCCTCACTCACTGCTTTTTGCTCTATGACATGACCTTTATTATTAAATTGATAATAATAGTAGGTGGTAACATCTTGTTCCCCCTTAGAATTGAATTCCTTTTTAGTTTTTAAAAAAGAATCTTGATCGTATTTATATTCAAAACGTCGAACTAGGACACTATTCATAAACCATTGTTTCTCTATTGTCTTTCCATCTTTATCAAAACAGAAATACGTATCTATGGCTATAGCGACTGATTTGTCGTCCTGTTCGATGATTTGAGCTTCTATTTTTCCATTTTCTTGGACTGCATTAAATTGTTTAATTTTCAGGGTAGCCACGTGATTTTTCAAATGGAGCATTTTGTAATCGTTCCTTACTTGTGAAGTTGAACAGCTATTAAAGAGAATTAAGTAAAAAACAAAAAACAAAAAGCGATTAACATTCTTAGATAGTACCATGGAAGAAGGGCGGTTTAAGAACATCAATATACTAACAAACTTTTCTAAAATAAACAAGTACACTCTTTAATAGCGAGTACCTTTGCAAAAAATTGCTCTTTATGGAACCTAAAACACCATCACAATCATTTACTACGGTTACCGATATGGTATTGCCTAGTGAGACAAATCCGCTGAATAATTTATTTGGTGGTGAGTTATTGGCACGTATGGATCGAGCGGCAAGTATCGCAGCAAGGAGACATTCCAGACGTATTGTGGTAACGGCATCTGTAAATCACGTAGCCTTTAATAGAATGGTGCCTCTGGGAAGTGTAGTTACTATAGAAGCACAAGTCAGCAGGGCATTTAAGAGTTCGATGGAAGTTTATATGGACGTGTGGGTAGAAGATCGCGAAAGCGGCGAGCGCACCAAAGCAAATGAAGCCATCTACACCTTTGTAGCCGTAGATGACACTGGAAGACCTATTACAGTCGCTCCTATAACACCAGAAACTGAAATAGAAAAACAACGTTACGATGCGGCATTGAGACGCAAGCAACTGAGTCTTGTCCTTGCAGGAAAAATGAAAGCAAAAGACGCTACAGAATTGAAAGCACTTTTTGAATAAAAATTAGGTCTTATAAAAATCCTATAACTCCTTTAGGGTACTCCGACAAAGAATAAGGTTTTACTGAATTTATCAAAGTTGGTAGCACCCCATTCCCGCGCAGAAATTCTCGACTATAGCTCGAACTGACATTACAGAGCTTTGCTTTTTAAGAAACAAGGGTACCCTAATTGAGTCGACTCCGTATCCACGACTCCTGCTTTTATCCTAGCTCAGGCTGCGATGAAATCTGTAGGATGCATTCCTCTCCTAAAAAACTCATCTAATGCAAGTCTAAACAGAGAGCTGTTTGCTCTTGTGTCTATGCAAAAAAGTGGAAAGGAGAATAGACTCTCGATAATTATAAAAAGGCTTGTACTATAACTCCACCAAGCATCGGGACTCTTTCATTTACGCAATAGTAAGCAAATCTGAAATCGTTGATCTCCCATCCTTAATCCTTACTTTCTTGCTATCCATTGTGCTGGATCTATTGTTTCTGTGTCCTGCATTAAGACAAATTTCAGTTCTGTCTCTCCAGAGTTGGAGGTGAATATTTCTCCTATGATATCCTTAGTGTTGACGGTATCACCTTTTTCTACGCTTACTAATTTCAAATTGTCATAGATAGAAGTGTAATTACCGTGTCGTATGTGAACCGCTAGAATACCGTATTTACTCTTAGTAATACGGATGACTTCGCCTTCAAAAATAGCGCGCACTTTGGCACCGCCTGGACTTTGCATCCTCAACCCGTTTGAGTCTATGGTGAGCGACTTCACTACTGGATGTGGCTGTTTACCATAACGTCTGGATACAAATCCTTCTTCCACTGGCCATGGCAACTTTCCTTTGTTGCTTTTAAAATTATTAGCTAGGATTTTAGCTTCTGGAGTTAAGAAGAATTTGTTTTCCACAGTTCCTGTTTTCCCCTTATTAGAAGCTTTGATATCTGCAGCGATTAAAGCTCTTAATTCTAGATCTATTTTATTGCGTTCTCTTGATTTCTCCTTGATGTCAGCTGCGTATTTCTTTTCATTTGCCTGAACAACGGCCAGTAAGTCTACTTGCTCTACTTTATCTGTTTTAAGAGCTACTCGCTGTCTTTGATTGAGCGCCAACACACGGCTTTTTTCCTCTTTCTCACTTTCCAATTCTTTATTCTTATCAGCAAGCCCTGTTGACTTCAACGAAATCTCATCGGCTTGTTTTTTACGATAATTAGCATAAGTTTGAAGGTATTGAACTCTTTTATAAGCTTGTAAAAAATCTTCAGAACTCAGTAAAAACATCAAGCGACTTTGATCGTTTTTAGATTTATAGGCTTTTACAATCATTTCGGCATATTCTGCTTTCAATGCTTTAATCTCCACTTCCAGTTTCTTGATTTGAACCACATTAGATTTGATATTCCTGGTAAGCGTGTTAGCCTGTTTATTGGTAATATTAATGATCTCTTGCGTACGAGAGATTTTTTTATCAATAGTTTCCACGAGTAATACCATGGTTTTTTCTTCTTTCCGGACGTTCTTCAATAACCTATCGAACTGATTGATCTCTCTTTGGATTTCGGCTTTGC
This sequence comes from Nonlabens sp. Ci31, assembly GCF_012974865.1. NCBI lineage: Bacteria > Pseudomonadati > Bacteroidota > Flavobacteriia > Flavobacteriales > Flavobacteriaceae > Nonlabens > Nonlabens sp. Ci31. The sequence goes on from NZ_CP043633.1 coordinate 983,128, forward strand.
GTTCTTCTAGAACGGCTTTTTCTGATTGCGCTTTCGCGAATGCAAAACACAACAAAAACAACAGCAATAAATAAATATGCTTTTTCATCTAGAATTTGAATGGGCTATAGCCTGACGGCATGTTAAACGGAAAAGTCATCTCTTGATCAAAGTCCACACTTTTTAATTCCATTTCTACTTTAGAAATCCGGTCGCCTTGATGGGCATCAATTTTGATTTCTGAGGGAATGACCCTTCCATCCACAATTTGATACTCCGGATAATTCACCTTTAAAAAACTACCTTCAGAAGGCTTAGAAATAGATTGTTCAGAGACTTTAAAATCTGTAGGGCGCAAATTAAACATCTTGGTCATCACTGCAACCTGCTGAAACTGATATTCATTGTTTACAATGGTAAAATTCTTGTTTTCTAAGGGTTCCACCGCCTGTCCCAGTAGTAAATCTTCTAACTGCTCAAAGGTAATTTCTTCACCTAAAAAGTCGCTTATTAAACTAAAGTCGCCGTCAAAAGCTCTTTTATTCAGCTTTTCGTACAACTGAACTCGATCTGGAGTGATGTACACCTTTGCGGCCGTAATGCCAAAAAGTCCAGCGCTCATCCATATTTGTTTGCCCTTTTCCATACGTAAATTTACCGTGAAGGATCGGGTAGTTTTAGAATTGTCATAACTCACAGAAAGTCGCGAATTCATCGTTTTAAAATCGGTACGTGCCGCTTCATGGGCTTTTACCACCTTAGATTTTTTGGCCGTTGCTGTTGCATTATTTGCGGCTCGTTGTGTACTAGCGCAACCTGCAAGCAATAATAACAAGGCTATGGGAAGGAACTTCAAGTATTTCATTAGGTTTTTTTAGACAGCATTTTAACTTTAGAACGCATTTTTGCCGCTTTAGTTGTATCGTTTTTTTGATCGTAACTCCATGCGAGTTGCTGGTACATATCGCTTTCTAGCTTGGGCTCATCGAGTAAAAAGCTCAATCCAGTTTCCAGCTGACTAATAGCTATATCTGGCTCATTAAGATGGTTATGTGCTACGCCACTTAATAAATAAAGTAAGGCTTGTGCGGGAAAAACTTCCAAAGCTTGATCTATAACTTCTACAGCCTTGTTATAATCTTTAATATCGATACTTAAAAGCGCTACTTTTTTAACTAAATCGTAGTTCTTATCGTCCAGTTCCAGTCCTTTTTCATAGAAGGATACCGCTCTTACAGCATCTTTTCTCCTCAAATAATAATCTCCCAAAGCACTAAAAGCAGCTACATCTTCTACTTGATTTGCAAAGTCGTTTATGGCGTTTTGAATCTCTTGATCCTCTAGATCTGCTCCACCAGACTGTATGTAATCGTTGAGCACATTGATTTTAGTCTCTGTGTCAAACTGCACCGACTCAAAGACTTTTTGCATGCTTTTGATTCCTTTAGATGTTTTACCATTTTCCAAGTAAATCTTGTAAAGCGCCAATTGTGCTTTATCACTTTCGGGCAGGTTTTTTTCCAGTGCCTCTGCAACCTCTTGAACTTTCTCCGGATTATTTTTTTTGCTATACAGGTAGATCAGGTTGATATAAGCTTTCTCTTGTTTAGGATTTGAAGCAATCGCTGCTTCTAAATCTTCAATATTGCCGTCTCTGGCTTCATTTGTATCTAAGCGCTCTTGTATCTGTACTTTTAACTGAGTGCGTCGTTCTTCTTCCCCTAGACGCGTATCGAGCTTATTTATGATGGCCAGTGCTTCTTGATTTTTGCTCGCTCTCGCATACTGATAGGGCAATAACTCTTCGTAATTCTCATTGATTTTTACGAGCTTTTCTAAAACATTTAAGGATTTATCGTACTCTTTTTGCTTGTCGTAGACATCGTATAAGGTTTCCAACAGCCATTCTGTTTCACCTGCTATTTCTATGGCACGAGTTATTTTCTGTTCCGCTTTCGCGAAAGCATCACTCATCAAATAGTTTTTACCCAATTCAAATTGCACCGCTCCAGATTCTGGTTCCATTTTCTCGCAGGCCTCCAAATATTGAATCGCCTTATCGTGATTGCCTATGGCTTTTGCAGCGAGGGCATTGAAAAAATTATCTTTGAAATCGTCAGAAACATCTCCTAAGTCATCCACATTTACTTCATCAGAAAAGACTTCTTCCTGAGCAAAAACCAAATTGCCCAAGAAAATCATCGCGATAAATGAGTATGTTTTAAATAACCTGTTCATGTGTCGTTCTTTTCAAAAGTTATACCAAATAGGTCTCAAAATGACCCATTAAATGAGGTGTTATTCCAAAGTAGAATAGTCTCCTATACTAATTTTAGTAAACTTTCCATCATACTTTACGTGGCTGCCTATCATGGCCTCGTCTAAGGTAGCATTTTTAATGGTGGAATTCTTCTGGATCAAAGAGTTGGTTATCGTACAGTTTTCAATACGTGTTCCTGCGCCTATAGATACATGAGGTCCTACGGTACTGTTTTTGAGCACCACGCTGCTATCAATCACACAAGGCTGAATGATTTTAGAATCCTGTAAAGTAGGTTGTGAGTTGATTTCTTCACTTCCATCCTTTTCCATAAAAGTCATAATGCGTTGGTTGGTCTCTATCGCAACATTTTTGTTGCCACAATCCATCCACTCGTCCACGGTTCCCGTTTTAAAAATGTTTCCAGAGGCCATCATTCTTTTGATACCATCATTGATCTGGTATTCTCCACCATTGATGATCTCGTTATCGATCACAAACTGTAGTTCCTTTTTGAGGTCTGCAATTTCTTTAAAATAATAGATCCCAATAACGGCCTGATCGCTTACAAATTGCTTTGGCTTTTCTACCAGTTCCACTATTTCATCTTTGTCGTTTAGTTTTACAACCCCATAAGCTTCGGGTTGGTCCACTTGTTTGGTCCAGATCACCGCATCTGCTGCTGGGTCCAGGTCAAAGCTAGCTCTGATTAGAGTGTCTGCATACGCAACTACTGCTGGTCCTGAAAGAGATGGCTCGGCACACATGATCGCGTGACCAGTCCCTAATGGTTGGAGCTGTCTGTAAATACTGGCTTTTGCACCTAGACCATTTGCCAATTCTTCTAAACTTTTTACGACATCACCTCCAAAAAATGCTGGATCTCCCAGTATAAAGGCAATTTCTTCTAGTGGTTCTGAAAGAATACGCGCAATATCTTTTACCAATCGGTGAACGATAGGCTGATTTGCAATAGGAATTAATGGTTTAGGAACGGTAAGTGAGTGTGGGCGTAATCGTGAACCACGACCTGCCATAGGTACTATTATTTTCATCTTTTTATATTACTTAGTCTAAGTTAATATTATTGTCCGAACAAATCTTTTTGAAACGTTCTTGTTTATTTTCTTCTGCAAACATATCGTATAAATACCGCATTAGCTTTTCTGCATCTGCTGTATAAGGAGAACCTGATTCTATATAAAGTGCTCTTGCGTCGATGGCTTTTTGCAATGATTCTTCTATCCTTTTTTGATTCATAAAGATCAAAGCCAGTCCATAGTGACCTTCTGGATCCTTAGGATTAATTTCTAGGAGTTTTTGATACCAAAATATAGCGCTTTCAAAATCTTTCTTGTAGTTATAAGCTACTGCCATATTCATTAAGGAAGTAGGATTTAAAGAGTCTACTGCATAAGATTTTTTATAAGCCTCTATAGCCTTGTCGTACTTATTGATCAATCTGTAGGATCTTCCTAGATTATCCCAAGCAAACACAAATTTAGAATCTATATCCACCGCCTTTTCATAGAGTTTAATGGCTTTTTTGTAGTCCTTAGCTTCCATAAAGTCAATTCCCTTTAAATAGAATTCCATAGCCTTCTCATTGGTAGAATACGAGTTTAATTTCTCTTCATCATTAGAAAAAGTCACTTTTTCAATCGCAGCACAATTTTCTACCAGGTGGTCTGAAACCATTTTATAAAAGGATTTCATTTGTTCTACCGTGCTCAGATTTGCTTTCTTAGAAGAGATACTCGTAACGATTGCATTTGTAGTGCACTCCTTAATTAACAGGTTCTTTTCTTCTAGAGAAATACTGGTGGAGATTCTCCCTACACATTCACATGCTTCGCTAGATACATCTGGGACTAGGCTGTCTAAAGGTAGTATTGCTGTTGTATACGTATTATAGATATCACAGTTTTTTTGAAGCAATAACATAGTAGCTTCCATATCGGACTGATCGATACGTTCTATACCCGCCTCCGGATTTATGGTAATAGTGGTATCCCTTTGAGTATTGATTTGGGATAGCATTCCCGCTAGCACTGCTCCCTTAAGACATTCTTTATAGGTTTCCTGAAAGTTTTCTTTTAAGGACGCTGCTTCCGTATTTTCTAAACATTCACAGATCACAGCAGACATGACTTTATTTTTAGCTTCTACCTGTGCAAAGCTGCCTAGAGATAAAAGCAATAGTATAATAATTAGCAGGTTTTTCATAGTTATTATCTTTATAATCAAGTCATTCTATTTTATCTATTTAAATTTATTAGTGTTTTCAACACTATCGATTGTCTCTTCACAAATCAAGTTTAGTTGAGAATTGATGATCGTTATTAGCTTTCTTTTTTGTTGGGGCTTTATGTATTAGAGTTAGACTCGATCAGACATTTTTTGGTCTTATTTACGGAAATACGGTATGTAAAACAAGCTTTTTTCATAAGTAAAAAGGTCGCGACCAAGCTTGACAGAAATTTGTTCTGTGTCCCAACAGATCTCTTTTCCCTTGATTCTTTTTTAAGTTCAAGTTCGATTTCACTTCACTCCTGTACTTCCAAAACCACCTGCTCCTCTTTCTGTACTGCTCAATTCTTCTACTTTATGCCAGTCTGCACGCTCGTGTTTTGAGATGACTAACTGCGCGATGCGTTCTCCATCTTCTACGGTAAAGGCCTCGTTTGATAAGTTTACTAATATCACTCCTATTTCTCCTCGGTAATCTGCATCTATAGTTCCGGGTGCATTGAGGACGGTTACCCCTTTTTTGGCAGCCAGACCGCTTCTAGGTCTTACCTGAGCTTCTGTTCCTATAGGAAGTTCTATAAATAATCCTGTTTTTATAATCGCTCGTTCTAGCGGTTGTAAAGTTACGGCTGCTTTAAGACTTGCTCGTAAATCCATTCCTGCACTTGCCTGGGTTTCGTAATGAGGTAATGCGTGTGCCGATTTATTTATGATTTTAATGGTCATTTTCTTTTGAGGATTTTGTTAATTATTTCTCTTTCGCGTAAGCTAACTACTGCTATCATTGCAAGCGTCATTAAAGCTCCTACAAGATAGGTTTGCCAGCTTTCTATACCTAATTCTTCTCTTACAAAATAGAAAAACACCAATGAGAAACTTATAGATAAGATCAAGTAAAGTAAAATATTTGTAAGATCATACGGTACGGCAAGATGTTTTCTACCAATGAGATAAGAAACTACCATCATCAAAGCATAAGCGGCACAAGTCGCATAAGCACTCGCCATATAACCTATATGCGGAATCAATAGTACATTCACGAAAATGGTAAGTACTGCTGCTGTAATGGAAATGTAGGCGCCATACCGAGTCTTATCCTGGATTTTATACCATACAGAAAGCGTTTGATAAATCCCTGAGAAGAAATAAGCGATCAAAATAAGTGGCACGACTTCCATAGCGGTTTCGAAGCCCTCTTTAACAATATAAGGTTTTATGAAATCTACCAAAACCACATAGGCCATCAACGCCACAGATCCAAAAGCGACAAAGGCTTTAGTAATCAATGCATATTGTTGTGTAGCATTTTTATCTCCTGACTGACTAAAAAAGAAGGGTTCTACTCCTAGTCTGAAGGCTTGTGCGTACAAAGTCATTCCTACGGCAAGTCGATAGCCTGCGGTGTAAACGCCTACAATTCCTTCTGCCTCTTCTTCCCCAACCGGAAGCAATTTTTGAAGCAATATTTTGTCTACAGTTTCATTAATCGCAAATGCAAAACCAGCCAAAAGAATGGGCCAGCCGTAGGAAAACATGGTTTTCCAAAGTGTTGCATCAAATTCCCATTTGGTGAAATAGGGTTTTATGACTATTAAAAACGTGATAAAACTTGCCGAGAGAAAAGCAATAAAAAAGAGCTCAATTCTATCTGCTGGAAGTACTCTTTCCATAGAAGGAAAATCTTGTAAAACCGTAAAAAACAATAAGGTCATACCTACTGTGATCAACACATTGAACAATTTGATCAGTGCATATTTAGTCGATTTTCCTTGCGCTCGCATATAAGCAAACGGAATGACCATTAAAGTATCAAAGACGATTACGGCAATGACCCATTTCCAATATTGAGCAGACAAGCCTGTTGCCGCTTCTATTTGATCTATAAATAAATAGGCTGCCAAACCAAAAACAAGGGTAGTTGCCAGCAAGGAAACAAGTGCTGTTCCTAACGTCTTGGCTTTAGTAGAAGCATCGTTATAAAACCTAAAAAAAGCCGTTTCCATACCATAAGTAAGGATGACGTTTGCAAAAATGATATAAGAAAAGATGATAGAAACCTCTCCAAATTCTACTTTTCCAGGTAAGTACTCCGTGAGTAGTTTAGTTAATAAAACCGTAAGCAATCGTGGCAAAACAGTCGCCAGACCGTAGATAAAGGTGTTTTTAAAAAGGTTTTTTATGGAACTCAAAAAGATGGCTTATTTGAATTTCAAAGGTAGGATTATTTTCCTAAGGCTAGAATTAATTCTAACTTTAGGAAAATGAAATAAGTAAGGGTTTAATTAAATTTCGAGATGATTAAAGTTCTTTGGTTTTCAACCAGCATCTCATCTAACTTTCCGACTTTAGGATGAGCCGATATCATCGTATTCAGGCTCTAGAAAACGAGCCATCACCCTGTTGTAAATTTCATAAAATCCACAGCATGTTAGCTAGGTGGTGATCATCGAGCGAGAAATCCTCACCTAGTCCAAAGCATGTGTTCTTGATAGCAATCAGATGATCTGTTTATCAGTTCTATCAAAATTTAATTACCATCGCCTTGTGGTGGTGCTCCAGGAAAAGCGATGCTTTCTTTTTGCGTTATACCTTCCAACTTTACGAGTTTTGTTTTTCCGTCTACTTCAAATGCAATTACCGCTTCGTCTTTGAGTAATTTAATAGGCAATCCTTCCATTTGAGGTGCTTCGTTACCGTATTCATTTTTAGGATCCAAACTCATGTCCCTATCTGTATTAGGAAAACTAAAGCGGGTGACTAACATTTGCTTGTCATTTGAAGTAAAGCTAGCTACATTATTCTCCATACCACGGAAATAAACCGATTCTAACTGATGTCCTTCTATTATCGAGGCGGGAAAATACAGCGTCACGCCACTTCCAGAACCTGGCGCACCACCAGTCCATTCTTCATAATAAGGCTGCTCGCCGACTTTAAAATCGGTACTGGACAAGGTTTTGGAGATTTTTTGAGAACTACAAGAACTTAAAATAATCGCTATAAATAGAGTGAAGTATTTCATAAGGTATTTTGTTTGATGAATTCAATGATTGTGCCGAATGATAAAAGTAGTACTTATTAAAGAAACAAGAACGCTGGACTGAAAGAGTGGTGAGAAGATAGCGTTTTGGGATACTCTTTGTCAGGTTTGCTTTCACCAACAACATCGACAAACTCTTTCCAGCGCCTTAGTGTGCAAAAAAATCTAACTTATTTTTCCTTTACCCAAGCTTAAAGGGTGCAGAAACATCGTGTAGGTTTCTGTTTCTCAAGCCTAAAGGGTGCAGAAACAAGAAATTGGTTTCTGTTCCTCAAGCCTAAAGGGTGCAGAAACATGATGTGGATTTCTGTTCCCCAAGCTTGAAAGGTGCAGAAACATAAGCTCTCTTTTTTTGATTTTGATATACATTAAAGATTGTTTTTCAAGTTCGATAAGCTCAAGTTCTGTTGAGAAACCTCCCCTTTTTATTACCTCCGACGATCTCAGCTGAGCCGATAGAAGATATGGCATGGGAAAAGGTTGCAGAGCTAATTTGAAAATCGAACACCGATTAAGGAATATCGAATGCTGAAATTGAAACCTCCCTTTTTATTGACTCCGTAGATAGAGAGGATAGCTTCGGGAGAATATTTTAGAAAACACCATTACAAACTATTCAAAATCTTAGCCGCGGCGATAATCTCTTCATCCTTCTTTGCAAAGCAAAACCGCAACATTTTAGGATCTTTTCCATTCATAAAAACAGAAATTGGTATACTGGCTATTTTATGTTCGATAGTGAGTCTTCTGGCAAAATCTACATCAGGTTCATCGGTAATCGCACTATAATCCAACAACTGAAAATAAGAACCGTGAGCAGGTGTAAAAGAAAACCGGCTGTCCTTTATAAGGTTTAAGAAAAGATCGCGTTTGCGCTGATAAAAAGCACCTAATTCTCGATATCTATAAGGTTCTTGAATATAATTAGCTATCGCATCTTGTACGGGATGATTTACACAATACACTACGTACTGATGTACTTTATAAAATTCTTCCATTAAATGTTTAGGAGCGAGACAAAACCCCATTTTCCATCCGGTAACATGAAAGGTTTTTCCGAAACTACCCATTATAAAACTGCGATCACGCAGGCCATCGTATCTCGCAGCACTAAGGTGTGCTCTTCCGTCAAAAGAAATATGTTCATAGACCTCATCGCTTAATAACAACAGGTTATTATTCACTACTATTTGCTGTAGCTCATGCATATCCTCATGTGTCAGCATATTACCGCTGGGATTGTGAGGCGTATTGATTAGAATCATCTTGGTTTTATAAGTGATTTTATCACGCACTTCTTCCCAGTCTATACTAAATTCTGGCAGCGTCATTGCTATAGGAATTGCTTTTCCGCCAGCGAGTTGAATCGCCGGTTCATAGCAATCATATGCTGGGGTGAATAGCATTACCTCATCGCCAGAATGCACCATTGCTTGTATCGCAGAGAAAATCCCTTGAGTCGCCCCGGCAGTCAAGCAAATTTCATTTTCTGGATGGTAAAAAGCATTGTGTTGTTGTTGCGTCATGTTAGAAATCGCTGCGCGTATTGACATCAGTCCTGCCATAGGAGCGTATTGATTTTTATCGTCTTGAATCGCCTTTACTAACAACTCTTTTAAAATAGGATCTGCTGGGAAATTAGGAAATCCTTGAGAGAGATTAAGAGCGTTTTGCTCGTGCGAGAGCCTGCTCATAGTAGTAAAGATGGATTCTGTGACCTTGGGAAGCTTTGAAATCATACTTGTAAATTACGAAATCATTTTTTATAAAAAGAAAGAAAAAGCACCTTTTCCAGCATAAAAAATCCCACTTCAGTACAACTAAAGTGGGATACTTATAATTCTATTTTAAGAAACTATCCTATAGTTTCTGCTTTTAAATACTCGCGATTCATACGTGCAATATTTTCTAATTTAATTCCTTTAGGACACTCGATCATACAAGCCCCAGTATTGGTACAGTTACCAAAACCTTCAATATCCATTTGACGTACCATGTTCATCACGCGGTCAGTAGCCTCAATTTCGCCTTGTGGTAACAAAGCGTATTGAGAAACCTTTGCGCTGGTAAATAACATAGCACTAGCGTTTTTACAAGCTGCAACACAAGCTCCACAACCTATACAAGTTGCTGAGTGAAATGCTTCATCTGCTTTAGCTTTCTCAATCGGAATAGAGTTTGCGTCTTGAGTATTACCTGAAGTGTTAACCGATACATAAGCACCAGACTGCTGGATTCTATCAAAAGAAGAACGATCGACAATTAAATCTTTGATCACTGGAAAAGCGGCTGCTCTCCATGGCTCAATAGTGATGCTATCTCCATCATTAAACTTTCTCATGTGCAATTGACAAGTAGTTGTCAATTTTTGCGGCCCATGAGGTTGTCCATTAATCATCATGTTACAAGATCCACAGATTCCTTCACGACAGTCGTGATCAAATTCTACAGGAACCTCTCCTTTATTGATCAAATCTTCGTTTAAGATATCCATCATCTCAAGGAAAGACATATCGCCTTCAATACCATCAATAGGATAAGTAACCATTTTTCCTTTGGCTTCAGGACCAGCCTGTCTCCATATTTTTAAAGTAAGTTTCATACTTTTATTAATTTGTTAATGGTTATTAATTGTTAGTTAATGGTCAACTGTGAAAAGTTCCCTGACTAGCTCATAACAACCGGTTATTAACTTTTGGCTTTTTTTAAATACTTAATATAGCCGTTCAAATTTTTATATTGTCGTAAATATCTTTTTCTAAAACATCTGCGACATCACTATTTATATACTTTTCAACAAGTGCACAATGTATCTGATCTTGATGCCCTTCTCATTTGAGAAACTAAATCAAACCTTTCGTGTTTAGGAAAAGTTTTAAGTAATTCAGAAACTTTATTTCTAATCTCTTTGCCTTTTTTCCAGCAATTCAAGTCTTTAAAGCTTCTTATCTCACTCGTTTATTTATTGTATTTCGCTTTCGCGAAAGCGAAATACAAACAATTATCAGTTAACTAATTTCTATTTATAACTACGAGTCTTCAATTCCACATTTTCAAAGACCAAGTCTTCTTTGTGCAATTTAGCATCACGCGGATTCTCATTGTATTCCCAAGCACTAACGTATGCATAGTTTTCATCATCACGCAATGCTTCACCATCTGCAGTTTGATATTCCTCACGGAAATGACCACCACAACTTTCGTTTCTATCTAATGCATCTTTTGCAAACAACTCCCCTAATTCAAGGAAATCGGCAACACGCCCAGCTTTCTCTAGCTCTTGGTTTTTAGTATCTGCCGTTCCTGGAACTTTTACATTCTTCCAGAAATCTGCTCTCAACTCAGCGATTTCATCCATGGCTGCTTGTAGGTCTGTCGCATTACGAGACATCCCACATTTGTTCCACATGATCAAACCTAATTTCTTATGATAGTAATCAACAGAATGAGTTCCTGTACCATTCATCAATTTCTCGATGCGCGCACGAGTGTCTTTTTCTGCTTGATCAAACTCGGCTGTTTCTGTAGAAATAGCACCTGTTCTGATTTCGTCTGCCAGGTAATCACCAATGGTGTATGGTAAAACGAAATATCCATCAGCTAGACCTTGCATCAAAGCACTTGCTCCTAAACGGTTAGCACCATGATCAGAGAAGTTTGCTTCACCAGCAGCAAAACATCCAGGCACTGTGGTTTGTAAATTATAATCTACCCATAATCCACCCATGGTGTAATGGACCGCAGGGAAAATCTTCATCGGTACTTCGTATGGATTCTCGTCTGCGATATTGCGGTACATGTCAAATAAGTTACCGTATTTTTTTTCTATAACTTTTTTACCTAAAGCAATCATCTCTTCTTTACTAGCATCTTTATGACCACTTGTTAAAGCTTCTACTTTTCCATATCTGAAGAAGGAAGCTTCAAAATCTAGATAAACAGCATTACCTGTTTTATTAACACCATAACCGGCATCACAACGCTCTTTTGCAGCACGGGATGCTACATCGCGTGGCACCAAGTTACCAAAAGCTGGATACCTTCTTTCTAGGTAATAATCTCTATCTTCTTCTTTAAGGTTGACACCTTTCAACTTCCCTTCACGTATTGCTTTTGCGTCTTCTAAGTTTTTAGGAACCCAAATACGTCCATCATTACGCAAAGATTCTGACATCAATGTCAGTTTAGATTGGTGATCACCACTAACTGGAATACAAGTTGGGTGAATTTGTGTATAACATGGGTTTGCAAAATAAGCACCACGTCGGTGTGCTCTCCATGCTGCCATTACATTACTACCCATAGCGTTTGTAGAAAGGAAAAATACATTTCCATAACCACCAGAAGCAATTACTACAGCATGTGCTCCATGTCTTTCTATCTCTCCTGTAACTAAGTTACGAGCAATAATACCACGTGCTTTACCGTCCACCTTTACAAGATCTAACATCTCATGACGGTTGAATGGAGTTACTTTACCACGGTTGATCTGTCTGTTCAATGCCGAATAAGCTCCTAACAATAACTGCTGTCCCGTTTGACCTGCAGCGTAAAAAGTTCTTGAAACTAATACACCACCAAAAGAACGGTTATCTAACAAACCTCCATACTCACGAGCAAAAGGAACTCCTTGTGCTACGCACTGGTCAATAATGTTAGAAGAGACTTCAGCAAGTCTGTGAACGTTTGCTTCACGAGATCTATAGTCACCACCTTTTATGGTATCATAAAACAGACGGTAGTTAGAATCTCCATCTCCTTGATAGTTTTTAGCGGCATTAATTCCCCCTTGTGCAGCAATGGAATGCGCGCGACGCGGAGAATCATTATAACAAAATGTCTTTACATTGTAACCTAGTTCAGCAAGAGTTGCTGCAGCAGAGCCACCTGCCAAACCAGTTCCAACAACTATAACATCTATGTTACGTTTGTTTGCTGGGTTGACCAGATTAATGTGATTTTTATGATTGACCCACTTTTCTTCGAGGGGCCCTTTAGGTACTTTAGAATCTAATACTGACATAATTTATATATTATGAGTGAGTAAAATGGTGGTACAACGCGATGAAAATAAACCCAGCAGGGATCAATACTGACCATGCGTAAGTTGCTTTTCTCAATCCATCACCTTTATTAACTGCTTTGGCTCCCATAGACTGGAAAGAGCTGTTAAACCCGTGCCATAAGTGCATGGACAAGAGAATAAAAGAGATAACGTATATGACAGTTCTCCAAAACGGCTCAAATTTTTCTTTCAACTCTGGCAGGTAACGTGTTGGATCTTCAGGATTACTTTCAATATATTTGTAAGCCATCTCGTGAACCCAAAAGTCATACATGTGTAATCCTAAAAAGGCAAGCACCACAAGACCAGTAATGATCATGTTACGAGACACCCAAGTAGAGTTTGAATTACCCGAAAATTTAGCATATTTTATGGGACGTGCTTTTCTGTTTTGATAATCTAAGACGATACCCATGATAAAGTGTACTATCAACCCCCCTATTAATATAGGTTGAGCAATATATTGCACTAATACGTTGTATCCCATAAAATGAGACCATTCATTAAAAGTGTCTGGTGCAATAACAGAAGTAATGTTAATTACAAAATGCTGTGTTAAGAATATAACTAAGAATAATCCTGAAAGTGCCATTACCCACTTTCTAGCAAGCGATGATTTTACTAATGCGCTCATGTATAATTTTTTAATTTGCTGCAAAGATAAGTTTCAGCCGTCTCAATATCAATCGTAATAGTTAAAAGCCCTATTACTTTGCCTTATTTGGATTCAGTCTTAATAATTTTTATGCATACAGTCCTCTATTAAGTAGCATATCACCTCTTTTACTTTCAAGAAAAGAGTTAAGAAAATGTTGTTGTTTTGTTTGCTTACCCTTTATATCGAGAAGAATATGCGTTCCTAATCATACCTGCCTTTGAATACTTAAAGAGCTACTGACTTATGAGGACCAATAATTATATATCGTTTTCGCGAAAGCGAGCATAAAAAAGCCACTCCTTATAAGAGTGGCTTAATAATCGTTTAACTATTGCTATTCTAAATACAACTAGGGTTGGGGTTCACTGGAACATCCGTCGTAAGCGTATGATACCAGGCGAGTGCTGGATCATTTGCTTGTACCGTGCGCAGTACCATTCTATTTGCAGTAATTTCTAAGATTTCATACTCACTACTTCCTACGTACCAGCTAATAAAACTGTCGTTTGCTAATAACATAGTGGTTTTTCTAGATTGATCCACTGGAGCATCTGTATCAAGTGTAGGAAGAAAAGTAACCACACCAGGAGCAGGAGCTGTAAATGGCAAGCATTCATCGGCATTGGCCGTATTAAGAGCCGATGGACCACCAAATTGAGTTAGATAGGAATTGTGAAAATAAGTGCCTCCAAAATTATTCAACTCATAAATAACATTATTTCCGGCTTTTGTAAACGTCATTTCATCCTCGTAAAAACATTCTGTTAACTCATTACAATACCTTCCAAATGCAGGAACCGGGAAAAATGCTGGAGTATAATAAGCATCCGGAGACTGTCCTCCTATCAAATTTGTAGGTCCTACTCCCCAATGACCATTTTCAGTTACTGACCAATACCATGTTTTAGAAGTTCCTCCTGTTAAGAAGTCTTTTGCCTCTGCATCATCAAAGGTGCTTAACACATCTATTATGACAGTTTGTGTTGTTGCAGCTCCGCCTGTCCCAGTAGCGGTTACCGTAACATTGTAACTTATCACACCCAATTCTACAAAACGGTGCTCTATAGTTCCATCAAAAGAAGAACCATTGCGCCCATCACCAAAGTCATAAGTATAATTAAGAGCATTATCTGACATTGCATTAAAGACTACTATTCCAGTTCCATCTCCGTTAGGGTCAGCTACAGTTTCACCTTGAATATCAAAATTTAATACCAAATTACTAGGCGCAATCACAGCACCAAATTCGGTGTCGTCATCTTGACATGATTGGAATAGGACTCCCAAAATCAAGACTATTAAAAGTTTATAATAATATTTCATTGCTATATTTTTAATTAGTTTTTATTAAGTCATCAATATAGATCGTCTCTGGGGCAGCAGTTGCCGCTAGCGGATCAAAGAATATCACAACATTCCTTAAGTCGGCTGTAGTACTGCCGCTAAAGGAGTTGAAGGTTAGTTCTTCCCAACCATTAGCAACCGTAGTGGTAACACTTGTCACTTCTTGAAATAAACCACCGTTACCTACTCTTTCGATTTTTAACCATACCGGCAAACCTGCTCTAGGAGAATACACTTTTAAAGTGAAAGAAGTTGTTGCACTAAATGCAACCGGTTGATCAATAACTATGGCAACCAAAGAAAAGTTATTGGGCCCAGTAGCAGGTCGATCAAACTGCATCACCGTACCAGAACTATTTACCATATCTGGCACAGGATTAGGAATTATGGAGAATGCTCCATTATTCGTACCTATATTATATATCCTGTTAGCATCTTCAAAAGTTAAAGGCAATAGTATCGGAGGACCATCAGCTAGCTCAATATCATCAAAGTAATTCACATCAGCAGTAGGCGCACCTCCTAAATCAAAAAACACTACAAAACGACTAAAAGGCTGGGTTGTATCTAAACCTGTGGTATCAAAGAAAAGCGTTTCCCATTCACCAAGCTTAGTTGTAAATGCTTCATAATCTACCGATGCAATACTACCATCTGAATTTTCCATTTTAATGGTAACCTTTGTTCCTATAGGCATTGGTGACCATGTTTTCATTCTCAGGCTCTGTGGTCCTGAAAAGTCTATAGGCCCGCCTAGTGGCACAACAACACCTCCATAGGTCTGTGCCCCGGTCTTTACTATGCTGACTACTTTAGTACTATTATTATCTACGCTAACGTCAGGATTATTGATGATAGCAACGTTAGATTCAAAGTTGATTAAATTGTAATTTAAAGTAGACGACTCAAAGTCCAATGGTAACATCACCGGGTCTTCAATCATAACCACTTCAGTTACTGCAGTAATAGCAGCACCACCACTCAAAGCAGTAACGGTTACGGTATATGTTCCAGTACTTGAATAATCGTAAATAACTTCCTCACCTTCCATAAAAACAACAGCCGCTAATGCTGGATCCTCGCCAAAAGTAACTTCAAAAGCGGTCTCAAAGTCTGCTGTAGCGTTAACTGAAACACCAAAGTTAGATGTTGCACTTTCTGTAACAGTAACAACCAGATTCTCTGGAGCTCTAAAGGATACATCGAGGTTTTTAGTAAACTCTGTAGTTTTACCACTTAAATTAGTGGCAACCACTCTTACAGGATAAGTACCTTCAGCATAATTGCGTTGTGCGTTTTCTCCTAATGGCAAAACCGTGGACTCACCAGTACCGTCTGCATAGAAGACCTCAAAGCTTGTCACATCAACACCAGAAGGTGAAATGGTCACAAGGCCAGAATTGTCTTGAGTAATGTTAAAAATTAGACCCAAGTCCTTAGGAGCCTCTAGTGCCAGACTTAAATCTCTGCTGTCATCACTATCACAACTCCACAGAGCCGTACTGGCAACTATTAGAGCAACTAATAAAAATTTAATGTTTTTCATTTCAAATCGTATTAATAATTAGGATTTTGTTCCCATCGATTCCCAGCAAGTAAAATCTCTTCTAGTGGGATGGGGAAAATTTCATGTTTGCCGGCTACAAAACCGTCTATTTCTGCCGCTGCACGACCAGTTCTTACTAAATCAAAGAAATGGTGTCCTTCACCAACTAGCTCTAGTCTGCGTTCTAGAAATATAGCGTCTGTTAAGGCCGTGCCTGAAGTTAGCACATCAGGTAATCCAACTCTAGTTCGTACCTCGTTGAGATACGTTTGTGCCTGTCCATCTCCTAGACCTCCGCTGTTATAAGCCTCTGCTGCCATCAAATAAACATCTGCGAGTCTTATGGCCCGGTAGTTATTAGGGTTGGTAAGATTAGCATCTCCAGTATTCAAATCCCCTTGTCGAGCAATATATTTTCTATTGTAATAACCTGTATGTTCAAAACCTACACTAAATGTAGCGTTGTTAGCTGCCGCGAAAGCGTCTATATCTAAAATTGCCGTGTCTTTACGTGGATCAGCGGCATCAAATAGATCTACCACCTCTTGAGTAGGGACATTAAAACTGAATCCGGAGTCAAAAGTAGGGCCGTTATAATTTCTAATACCATTAAATCCTACTGCAACATTTCCTTCACTACATTGTAAACAACCAAAACCAGCACCCTCAGCATCTGAATACTGAATTTCAAAAACCGACTCTGAATTGTTTTCATTGTCATTTTCAAAAATTGTTGAATAATCGGTAACTAGGCTATAAGGTCCAAAACCGATTAGGTCATCGAGCACATCAGCAGCCTCTATATATTTCTCTTGAAACAAGTATACCTTTCCTAACAAGGCTTGTGCACTACCTTTAGTAGCACGACCTACATCTGGAGTAGTGTATTCTAAGTTATCAACTGCAAACATCAAATCTCGTTCAATCTGTTCATAAACAGCTGCTTTAGGAGTGCGATCTACTTCGAACTGATCTCCAAATAAAAATCGTTGATCTACCACTAACGGTACATCCCCAAAAAATTTGACCAATTCAAAATAATAGTAAGCTCTAAGAAAACGTGTTTCCCCTAGTACTCTTGGCTTATCGGGAAAGTCCGTTTTATCTTTAAATTCCATGATGTAATTTGCTCTATTCACACCCGCAAACATCCACCTCCATAAATCTGTTAATTGCGCATTTACAGGCGTGTGAATCATATCGTCTATTTGTTGGATACCTATAACATCAGTAGCGCTCTCGCCACCAGCCAGAGTATTATCTGAGGCTATCTCACCCAACATGACATTAATATAACTGGACTGTAGCAGGTCATAAGCCGCAATTAATGCGTTTTCATAATCGGCTTGCGTGTTAAAAAAATTTTCTGAATTAGCATCTTCACTAGTAACGTCTATATAATCCTCGCTACACGCATTAAAGCCTATGGCTGCGACGAATAATAGCATATATATCTTATAAATTTTCATCTTGATTATTTTTTAAAATTTTGCGTTTATTCCAACTAAAAAGGTCCTCGCCACTGGATAAAAGCCATTATCTATACCACTTGATAAAGGATCTCCTGAACTTGCACTAGGATCATAACCTCTATACTTGGTAAGAGTGAACGCATTATTTACAGATGCATAAACTCTTAGCTTACTCAATTTGAAGTTGTCAAGGGCCGAATCGTTTAACGTGTACCCAATCTGCATATTTTGAGCTCTTAAAAAGGAAGCGTCTTCTACAAAAAAGTCTGAAAACACTTGATTTGCAGTGGCTCCTGTGGTCACTCGCGGCACAGAATTGGTTGATCCCTCACCTGTCCAACGGCCTAATGCATTAGTCGTTAAGTTAGTTAAAGGCTGGTTACGTTCATAATTACGTACCATTTCATTACCTATAGAAGCGTATAAATAGGTTTGTACATCCCAGTTTTTATAATTGAAACTCAAATTCATCCCCATAGTGAAGTCTGGCAAAGCATCACCTAATTCTGTACGGTCATCAGTATCTATAACACCATCATTATTTAAATCTCTATATCTAAAATCACCAGGTTGTGCATTAGCACCTAAAGCGATTTGAGATGGATGTGCTGCAACTTCCGCAGCATTTTGAAATATTCCGTCCGTTTGATAACCATAAAAATATCCAATGGTAAATCCTTCTTGAAACCTAGTAATAGGTGGCTGTCCTACGCCAAAACCTCCGGCCTCAATAAATCCATTTTCATTGTTTACAGAAAGAACTTCATTTTCAAGAGTCGCCACGTTATAACTCACATTATAACTAAAGTCATCTGTAACCTGATCTGAATAACCTATGGAGAATTCAAGACCACGATTGCGTATATCACCTCCATTTATAAATGGTGCGCTAGACCCAGGTGCTCCAGAACCTAATATTCCAGATACTGCGGGTGCAATCAATAAATCATTAGTCTCTCGGTTGTAATAATCAAGGGTCACATTTAATTTAGAGGATAAGAATTTCATGTCTAATCCTACATTAGTCGTAAACTGCTCTTCCCACTTAATTTCTGGATTGCTCAAAGCTCCAATAGCGGTTCCGTTGGCAATTTGTCCATTAAAAACGTACTGTCCTTCACCGTTAAGTAGAGATACGAATCCAAATGCAGGAATACGGTCATTTCCAATAATTCCAGCAGATGCCCTTACTTTAAGGAAATCGATTGTTTTACTATCTTTTAAAAAATCTTCATCAGAAGCTATCCAACCTACACTTCCCGTCGGAAAAATACCAAACCTATTTTCAGGGCCAAATGTGGTACTTCCATCACGTCTAACAACCGCTGAAAGCAAATACTTACCCTCATAATCATATTGAACCCTTATAAAGTGAGAAAGTAAACGCTGGTCAAAACGACGAGCTCCATTAAGATCTCCATCGATAACACGCTCAGCTCCATCAATACTTACTTCATTATACTCATTACTTACATTACCAAAACCAGTCAAGTCATTAAAGTCACCACGTGTTCTAAAGGCACTCATACCTAGCATTACCTCTACATTGTGTTTCTCAGCAAATGTATTGTCATATTTTACAAACGCATCATACGTATAATCACTGAAAAAGTTCTCATACGTACTAAACACATTTTCAGTCAAGTTGAATACTTTTCCTGAACCATAAAATGCTCTAGGATTAAAATTATTCCCGTAAGCCTCAGAGTAGTTAGCCTGTATACGAGCTGTAGCTTCAAAGTGATCTAAAAAGGAATAGGTCAATCCAAAGTTCCCACTGATTTTACCTACTTTATTTTTATTAAATGTGTTTGCCAATTGGGCTTCTGGATTAATAACTTCATTACCCAATCCTTCAGCTAGTGAGAATTCACCGCTTTGATCGAATACAGGAATATTAGGACCCATGTTTAACGCGTTAAAAAGAACAGACCCTAGCCCACCATCATTGATGTTCTTATTACTCGTATAAGAATATAAGAAACCTGTTTTCATTTCGAGGTTTTTAGTCCATTTATGATCAAAGTTACCACGCATAGTAAAACGGTCAAAATCGGATTTATCGCTACCTACGATACCATCCTGACTTAAAACCGCTACTCCAAAAGCATAAGTAGATTTTTCGGTACCTCCTCGTATCGAAATATCATTATTTAAGATCAATGCATCATCAAAAACAGCATCCTGATAATTGGTGTTCGTAAGGTTGGTTATATCAGTAAAAGGCAAAGCCTCACCATTATTAGCAAAAGCTTCATTTTTAATCAATGCATATTGTTGTGAATTCAATGTAGGAAGCCTTCTAGAAGTTTCTTGAAAACCACCCCAAGAGTTGTATTCAACAGTTAACGGTTGATTTTTGCGACCTCCCTTAGTAGTAATAATAATTACCCCATTTGCAGCTCGAACCCCATATATTCCAGCTGTAGCATCTTTCAATACAGACAAGCTTTCAATGTCACCAGGATTGATAACACTCAAGTCTTCAATAATGTTTCCATCTACTAATATTAAAGGTCGGTTATCACCATTAGTGGAAATACCACGTATTCTAATATTTAAGCCTGCACCAGGAGATCCTGATGAAGAGGTAACATTAACTCCAGCAACTTGTCCTTGAAGTGCTTGCTCAACTCTAGTAGGCTTAAGATTTTCGATAACCTTACTGTCCACAATACTTACTGCACCTGTGACTTCTCTAACTGCTTGAGTACCGTATCCAATTACTACAACTTCTTCAAGAGCAGCTATATCTTCCTGTAAGCTTACGTTTATAGTACCACTATTAGCGACTGTAATTTTTTGAGCTACTGTACCTATATAAGAAAATTTAAGAACATCACCCGGCGAAGCAGCTATGGTATAAAGGCCATCAAAATCTGTAGTGGTGGCTTTATTGGTGTTTAGGTTTTGAACCGTAGCTCCTAATAAAGCATCTCCTGTGGATTGTTCAAGAACCTTTCCTGAGATGATACCTTCTTGCGCAAAACTGATAGCTGCGACAAGGTAAAATAGTAAAAGTGTAAATTTATTCATGAAAATTTATTTATTTCATAATTTAAAAGAGGTTCTAAAACGTTATAGGTTAATGTCCTCTTAAAGTTAGACACCAAATGTAAAAAAGATTAGCGAGTTTGTGATTAAATTCGCTACTTCAATAGTACTACTTTAACATAATTACTCTAATCTCTTCATTTAATGTAGGTTAAACATATGTTGATATCATAAATTTGATAGAAATTGATCATATGATGTGGTAATGTATAGCGAGATCTAATCATAAAGTAGATTTTTATTTTATTATATGTGAATAGATAGAAAGGTCTAAACGGAGGTTCTCCATAACATTTGCTTTAAAAAGGATAAAGACTGTAAATCTTAAAATGCAAATACTGCCCCCATTCATGAGTTGATTGGAGACCAATTATACTGCGAAATAATTTAGTGAATAATTTTGTGTTCTTTACTATAACCCTATATCTAAGCAGCTGCAAGTTTACAGAAGACCAGCTAGTCATTCCTAATACATCGTTTAAACTTATACCTGCTGCTAACTAATTGATGTTTTCACACCGTTCTTTGCAACTATAAGAACTCTTTTAACGGAACCAAAGGGGAAACAATTCTAAGGAACCGTTGTAGTATTCACTATCTGAAATTTAAGAACAGAAGTTGATCGTACGAAAGCACAAATCACAAAACTGAATAAATAATGCTGTAATAATAAAGGGAAACACGTAAACTATAGGTGCTTTACTATTTAGTTTTCAGGGATTCACTTAAATTGCGTCCAATAAAACGCCTATCAAAAGCGTTCATTTCTCCTACAGATTTGATTTAAGATTTGGTATTAAATGCACTTTAAGGAACAAAAACAATTTTACTTCGCTTTTTTCATCATCGCTCTTGGTGGACTTCTGTTCTATTTCGCAAAACCTTATTTACCGAGTAAAATTTTTGTGGAACATTCTAACTCTACTACTATTGTCGTTGATAGTCTTATGATCAAAGCAATGGACGACTTGGATAATGCTATGGAACCTACAATAAACATTCAGGATTCTAATCGAATAGTGAGACCTATATTAAAGACGGTAAACTCCACAAATCCTATTTCAGAGCAGCCTATTGTAAAGCCAGTGAAAAACACCTCCTATCTTAGTCTTATAAGTACAACCGATTTCGATTTCAACCTAGAGCATCCTGCAGACTCTTCGGGCGTCGTTACTACTCCTACAACTATTCCTTTAAAGAGTTATTCGGGTATAAATCACTTAACTCGTTTTTTTGAAAAGCTCTACGAGCTAGAGCAATCTAAAAATGCTAAAGTACGTATAGCTTATTACGGTGACTCTATGATAGATGGCGATTTGATTGTGCAAGATTTTAGAAGTGCTTTGCAAAGTCGCTTTGGTGGTCGTGGTGTAGGTTATGTTCCTATACAATCAGAAAGTGCTCGATCCCGTTACTCTGTAAAGCATCATGGAAAAGGTAACTGGAGGCAAGAAAACTTTATGAAGGGAAGAGCAGACAGCATTCCCTATGGAATAAATGGTGCCGTTTTCTTCCCAGTAGACTCCACCGCACAAGTAACCTACCTCGCCAGTGGTATTAAAAATGCTTACCGACTCAACAGGCCGCGTCTTTTTTATGGAGCTGGTAATGAAAATGCCATCCTTAAAGTTACCGAAGAAAAAGACAGTAGTGCTACTTTCATTCCTTTAAACGGTTCAAGTAGCTTTAATTCAGTATCTATATCCACTAGTAACCTCCGCAAAATCGAATTGGATTTTTCCAATGCGCAGAACACTCCTATATATGGTGTCGATTTTTCAAACCCTACAGGAATAGCTGTAGACGGTTTTTCTAATCGTGGTAATTCTGGATTGCCATTGAGTTTATTGGATATTTCTCAAATGCAGAAGTTTGATAAAACCTTAAGTTATGACTTGATCATCCTTCAGTTTGGCGCTAATGTCCTCACTAGAAAATCTAAGAATTACAATTGGTATTACAGCCGCATGACTACAGTAGTGAATCATTTAAAACAGGCTTTTCCAGAAGCTGATATTTTGATTTTAGGAACTGCAGATAAAGGAACAAAGTATGAGGGTATCGTAAAAACAGATAGCAGTGTCGTGAAATTATTGCGTTCCCAGCAACAGTATGCTTTAAAAACGGAGACCGGTTTTATAAGTCTTTTCCATTTGATGGGAGGCGTGAATACGATGCCTGTTTGGAGTGATAAAAAGCTGGCAAATAAAGATTTTACTCATTTTAGCCCTCAAGGATCACGTAAAGTCAGCCGTATGATTTATGGAGAATTAATGGATGGTTATTCCGCTTTCGCGAAAGCGAGAACACAACAAAATGCCCTGCTACAAAAGGCAGATAGCTTAGCGATAAAAACTGTAAACGACAGCATTACAAACCTACGGAGACCATGATCAAAGCTTATATTTTTTTATGGATCGGTCTATTGACGTTAACATCGCAAGGGCAACAAATTGATGATTTACAAATCAATCCCTTATTAATAGATCGCAGTTTTCAGGAGTTAAAGAATCCCTTAGTGCTGAATGATTTTTTTCAAAAACTCCAAGAGCTAGAAAACGGGAATAGAAATCAAATAACCGTGGTTCAAATAGGGGACTCTCATGTTCAAGGACCTTACTTTCCACAATATATAAGACAAGGCTTACAAAGCAAATTCGGTAATGCAGGTCGAGGTTTTGTATTCCCTTATAGAGTTGCTGGTACTAATGGCGCGGTAGATGTGAAATTTAAAGCAAACGGCAACTGGAAGGCAGTGCGCAATGTGAAAAGTAATGGTAGTGATGATATAGGACTGAGCGGTATTAACCTGGAGACCAAAAACAATGATTTTCTTATGCAAATCAATCTGAGTGAATCCTTAGAGGGCTTAACTGAAATCAAAATCGTTTCACCACATCCCGAACGTTTTAAACTGAGCCTTGCTGATAAGAGCGACCTTCTCCAACAAGTCAACACAAACAAAACCTATAAAGTAGCCTCTGGGGATTATCTAGGTAAAATCGCAGCTCAATTCCATACTTCTGTTCAAAAAATACAACAAGTAAACGGAATGAAAAACGTGAATTTACGCGCTGGACAGACCCTTCAAATACCAACGGGAACCTCACAAAATCAAATAGCGTCTGTTGCGAGTTTTAGCGATCTTACCTCTATGGATGGGATCGTCTACCAAATTCCTGCAGGAGTGAACCAGCTCTATTTAAGACCTGCTCAAAAGAAATTAAAATACGTTCTTGATGGGCTATTGTTAAGCACTAAAAAGAGCGGTATCAGCTTTCACGGCATAGGCATCAATGGCTCAAAATTTAGTGATTTTAATAAGTTCCCTAGGTTTTTTGATCAGCTAGCGGCATTAAATCCTGACTTGATCATCATCTCTTTAGGAACTAACGAGAGTTTTTACGATACCTATACAGAAGAGAAACTGAAATCTGCTATGGACGTATTCAACCGCGAAATGATCCAACGCGGCATGACGGGAAGTGTTTTGTTAACCAGCCCTCCACCATCAATGAAGAATCGCAAACAAATCAATTCTACCGCAACAGCATATGCCTATGAAATGGGCGTCTTTGCAAACTTGAATTCTTGGGCATTCTACGACTTACATTCGGTTTCTAAAACTAGTAGCGCGATGCCTTATTGGTACGATGCCAACTTAACCTCGAGTGATAAAATTCATTTCTTAGAAAAAGGCTACCAGCTACAAGCCTCAATGCTTGTGGAGTCCCTCTTTAACTCCTATTCCGATTATAAAAAATGATGGAATGGAATGACATATGGAACTGGTTAAGTTATGATCCACAAAGACCCTTACTATTCAATAGTGAGGCGTTTTTATACCTGTTTTTAGGTTTTTATCTGTTGTATATTTTTATGACTGATGCACGTAGAATGCGCATCTTGTATGTTATAGCCTTTTCCCTGTTTTTCTATTATAAATGTAGCGGGATCTACTTTATATTGCTGATATTTTCTTCGTTTGTAGATTATTACATCTCTGAGCTTATTTACAAAAGCAATCATAAAGACCAGAGAAAATGGCTGCTTATCCTTTCCTGTATCATCAACTTAGGCCTGCTCGCTTACTTTAAATACACCGGCTTCCTTGCCGATAACTTTAACGCACTGTTTTCAGGCGATTTGAGTTTTGGGAATATCTTTCTACCTATAGGTATCTCATTTTACACTTTTCAAACCATGTCCTATACGATAGACATTTATAGAAGAGAATTAGAACCGGCTAGAAACGTATGGGATTTTATGTTTTTTGTTTCCTTTTTCCCACAATTAGTTGCGGGACCTATTGTAAGAGCAAAAGATTTTATACCTCAGATTTATGAAAAGCTACAACTTTCTAAAAAAGAATTGAGCTATGCCCTTTTCCTTATTATGGGTGGGCTACTCAAAAAAGCAGTCATCTCTGATTACATCAGCGTCAACTTTGTGGATCGTGTTTTTGAATTCCCAGATAATTACTCCGCTTTTGAAAACTTGCTGGCTGTTTATGGCTATACCCTACAAATTTATTGTGATTTCTCGGGTTATTCCGACATTGCTATAGGTCTTGCACTTTTGATGGGTTTTAAATTACCTCCCAACTTTAGAACACCCTATAAAAGTACCAGCATTACCGAATTCTGGCGCAGGTGGCATATTTCTCTTTCGAGCTGGTTAAGAGATTACCTCTATATATCTATGGGCGGTAATCGCAAGGGTAAAATGCGCACATATTTCAACCTTTTTATGACCATGTTACTAGGTGGGTTATGGCATGGTGCCTCTTGGAAATTTATTCTTTGGGGAGCGATGCATGGAAGCGTTCTTACTGTAGAAAAGGCCTTCAACATCCCAAAATTAACCAGCAGGAGTTTTCCTTTAAAACTTATCGCAGGAATACTGACGTTTCACTTTGTAGCTTTTTGTTGGATTTTCTTCAGAGCATCAGACTTTAGCAATGCCATGAACGTGATATCTAATATAGGTGCCATAGAATGGAGTCCGCAAATGTGGTGGATGGTTTTAACTGGCTATCAAAATGTAGCTATCGTTTTATTGATAGGTTTTCTGTGGCATTTTATACCTCAAAAAGTACAAGACAAGCAACTGGAATTATTTCATAAAATTCCGCTAGTTGGTAAAATGGTTTTGTTTGCTGTTATCATCTGGGTAATAAGCGCTACGGCGAGTAGTGAGGTGCAACCTTTTATTTATTTTCAGTTTTAGGCTTGAGCCCCAATAAAATCTTCGTTGGTATCTAGCGATTAAAAAACTAAAAAACGCTGACACTCACTTTAAAACGCTCCGCACAGCAGGGACTCATCTGTGCACTTATACCATTTTATAGACTCTTAATACAAAGTGCAGCATCTAGGAAATGGATTTTATTTCTGTATTAAACATTTATAGTTACGTACTTAAGTCTGCCCCTAGGAGTGTGTGTGTTTTGTAAAATGCTAGCTAGAATTTACTTCTCTTGTACCACATCAAAGGTCAAATCCCAATAGCTCACATATTCTGAAAGTGGTCCCATTCCCATAACAGCTCTTCTAGCATCTACCGTTGCGGTATCTTTTAGTTCGTATAAATCATAAGATCCATCTTCATTCATCATGATTTGAGAACCGTACAATTGCGGATTACCCGCATCCATCAACATTCTATCTTGCATCAAAGCAATATCCTGACGTTCTAAATCTCCTTTTTTTGAAGCTTCTAATAATTGCGGAAAGTATTGTGATCTTTTTTCTGCGCTCGCATGTTGAATCACTAACCATATAGCACTCATACCTTTTTCTCCAGCTGCAGCTCTACTGGGCATACCACATTTTTCCACAATTTGTTCTACAGAGGCTAGATTGCTTAGATCCAACTCTTCATCCATCAAGTTATTTCCTCTATTATCTTGATCTCTAGCGTATATTCTTTCCAGAATTCTATTCAAATTATTACAATCGACTTTATTAATGTCTTTAAAAACTGGTTCCTTTGCAAGTGCCAAACGGGCAATTTCTGGATCTTGAAACTCTACTTTTATGAGCACATTTTGATCATTGATGAACCAATTAGCATAAGGCAAGTCATTTGATAGCGCTTCTTTTTCCTCCTTACTTAAAAGGTTTCCTTGCAAGTCGTAATACTGCACAGCGTCTGGCATAATAAAATCATTTGCCATCACTAGATCTGTCATCTCTTCATAGTTGATGCGTGTGAGGTTTTCTTTTTGCTTGCAGGATAGGAATAAGAAAATGGATGCGAGTAGGATGATGTATTTACTCATGATAGGTGAATTAATTTCTTACAAAGTTAGTTGGTTGGCACGTATCTAAGTATGCATTAAATTGAAAATCCTAATACAAAAAGGACTACAGACATATCGAGGCGCATAGCTCACAACTACCTAACTCAAATTCAACATAAACAATTCGCTTGCAATCCCATCGCTGAGAAACTTGCCTTTTCTGGTAACCAGCAAAGTATCGCCATCTAGGTAGAGCAAATGGTCTTTTAAATAACCTGCGGCTTGTTTTAAAAGATATTCTTTAAAGTTTAGTCCGTAATCTGTTTTTACTTTTAAGAGGGAAACACCGTAAATAGTTCGCAAACCAGTCATAATGTATTCATTATACTGGTCTACTACAGTCAACTCTTCTGTTTCCATAGGCAACTCTCCTGCCTGAATGGACTTCATGTACTTTACATTATTATTGATATTCCAGCCACGTCTTTTACCGTCAAAGCTATGTGCACTTGGCCCTATCCCAATATAGCTTTTACCGGTCCAGTAAGCAGTGTTGTTTTGGGAGAAGAAACCTTCCTTACCAAAATTTGAGAATTCATAATTTTTAAAATGATTCAATTCCATGACGTCCAGCAGTATCTCAAAATGTTGTTGTGCCACCTCATCTTCTACTTGAGCTACAATTCCTTTTTCTATAAAGGATTTAAGCACTGTATTTTCTTCTACGGTAAGTGCATAACTAGAAATATGCGGCACTTTTAAAGCTATGGCTTTGTTTAAATTCTCGCGCCATCTTTCCTTGCTCATACCTGGAATTCCATAAATAAGATCTATAGAAATATTAGGGAAATAAGTCACTGCTTGCTCGATGCATTTGTGAGCTTCTGTAGCATTGTGAGCACGATTCATCAGTTGGAGATCTTCTTCAAAAAAACTTTGGACTCCTAAAGAGAGACGGTTAACGCGTGTTTTTGAAAAAGAAATGAGTTTTTCTTCGGTCAAATCATCAGGATTTGCCTCCAAGGTAATTTCTGGATGTGCTGCGACGGTATAGTGATCAAAAACAGTTTGAATGATCTTTTCTATCTCTTTAACTTCCAGCACGCTAGGAGTTCCACCACCAAAATAAATCGTTTGCACGGTGGTGTTTTTAAACTCGCTTTCGCGAAAGCTTAACTCATCACAAATAGCGTCAATTATATTGGTCTTGTGCTTCAAATTAGTGCTAAAATGGAAGTCGCAATAATGACAAGCCTGTTTGCAAAATGGAATATGTATATAAATACCGCTCATTACAGCAAAAGTAAGTCTTAAAACACTAGCAAAATAAGGCCCTTCCGATAAAATGTTCTTTTTTAGGGTGAAAGTGTTAAATGTTGGTTTTTAAGATGTTAAATGATACAATAAATCTATATTCGGCACCGTTCGTGTAGACATCGTATTAATTTAAAACCTAATAAAATTTATGTATACTAAACTAGTAGTTTTTCTTGCTTTTGTGACGCTAGGCGTGTCTTTTGCGACCGAGAAAACTCCGTTAATAAACACTACAAATCCTCAGCCTGAGGTCGTGAATTATCAAGATGCTGGTTTACAACTCGCACTTCAAGATCAAATCAACGCAAACGCTCAGTGGAAAAATCTTATCCAGCAAAAAAGGATGTCCGTCAGCTTGGTAGACATGACTGATGAAAACAATATTAAATACGCCAATATCAACGGTGATAACATGATGTATGCTGCCAGTATGCCAAAAATTGCTGTGCTTTATGCAGCGATTGATGCTATCGAAGAAGGAGACCTTAGACTTACTAAAAAGGTTCAAAATGACATGTGGTTAATGATTAATAAATCAAATAACGCTGCATCCACTAGAATGATTGATCGTGTGGGCTTTCAACGTATTGAAGATTTGATGTGTAATCCAGAAAACCCTTTTTACGATAAAGAAGGAAGTGGCGGCTTATGGGTAGGAAAAAGATATGCCGCGCAAGGAAAGCGCAATCCAGAGCCTATTAGAGGACTAAGCCATGCAGCTACTACTGATGCCGTGGCAAAATTCTACTACCAACTGGCCACTGGACAACTCATCAATAAAAAGCGCAGTGCACAAATGTTGAAGTACTTAAAAAACCCTGGTTTACATCATAAATTTGTCAACACCTTAGATGTTATTGCCCCTGAGGCGACACTTTACCGTAAAAGTGGCTCTTGGAAAAACTGGCATTGTGATTCTATAATGGTAGTGGATGAAGCAAGAGGTAAAAAATACATTCTCGTAGCAATGGTAGAAGATTCAGCAGGCGAGCAAATTATAAGAGATTTAGTAAAGCCCGCAGAGATTGCACTAGATCAAAGCGCTACCTTAGCTCCTGATTTAGAAGAAAATGAAATCACTATTACAACAGATTCATAATTTTTTTGACATAAGGGATGGAGAAGAGTCCATTTCCCTTATGATGCAGCTGTATATATTTTTAATTATATGCGCATTACTGATAGTTAAACCTACAGTAAATGCGCTTTTTTTATATCAATTAGGAGCTGAAAATTTATCTGTTGCATTTATAATAATTGCAGTTACTGCTGTGGTGGTCTCATTTCTCTACAATAAGTCTTTAGAGAGATTTCCACTGCGCTATATTATAAGATCAACCCTAGGCTTGTTTTCTTTAGGTTTTATAATCATGGGGTTTATTGTGGCCTTTAATTGGGTTACTCCATTCTTTGCCTATTTGTTCTACACCATGGTAGCAATGTTTGCTTTATTAGCCACTTCTCAATTTTGGGTGATGGCAAATGTGGTTTTCAATGTTAGAGAGGCAAAAAGGCTTTTTGGCTTTATAGGAGCTGGTGGAATTGCTGGTGGAATCATAGGTGGGTACCTCACTTCCGTTCTTGTCGGATTTCTAGGAAATGGAGTTTTAATGATGATCGCTGGATTGCTTATTGCACTGAGTACTATAGTTTTTCAACGCATCTGGAAAACGCGTGTACAGACTTTAAGTAAATTTAAAAGGAAAGAAAGAGCCACTGTTTCTTCAGAGTCTTCTATAAAACTCATCTATCAGTCCAAACACCTCACCTATCTCGCTGCCGTAATAGGTCTAGGTGTACTGGTTGCTAAGTTGGTGGATTACCAGTTCAGTTACATTGCAGCTGCTCAAATAACAGACCCAAAAGAACTGGCTTCTTTTTTTGGGTTTTGGTTCAGTACGTTTAATATTGTTTCTTTATTGATACAGTTGTTCCTGACTAATAAGATACTTGAAAACACAGATATCAGTGTTAGCCTTATCGCATTGCCCGCTGGAATCGTTTTACTTTGTGTAGGCTTGTTATTTTTTCCAGAATTATGGATCGTGATTATTATCAAAGGTCTAGATGGAAGTTTGAAACAATCGCTTCATAAAAGTGCTGTAGAATTACTTTCCTTACCTATTCCACCTCATATTAAGAACAAAACTAAAACCTTTATTGATGTGGTAGTGGATAGCCTTGCGACTGGGATCGCTGGTTTTCTGCTCATTTTTGTGATCAAAGGTCTAGAACTATCTGACACTTATATCACGGGAATTACTATTGCCGTTGTGCTCTTATGGATATTCGTCGCTTTTAAAGTAAGAGATGCGTATCTAGGAACCTTTAAGGAGAGTATTATGATACGTGAAAACCTGGGGAGCTCTAAAAAATCGTCAGCTCGCATACGTCAAAACATGAAAATTATCTTTGAATCTGGCTCTGAAAAAGATATTCTTGAAATGCTTAAAAGACTTCCAGAAGTGGCCCATAAATCCATCAAAAAAGATGTTCTTAACTTACTGGATCACCCCAGTAATAAGGTGAAGGCCGCAGTAATAGATAACCTCAATTACATTACCAAAGAACCTCAAATTAAAGTACAAGATTTTATCTATTTAAAAGATGATGATCTTATCGTAAGTACCATGAGGTATTTATTGTCTCAAGATAAAGTTTCACATCAGTTCTTTGAACAGTATTTGAATTATGATGAAGAGTTTATTTCTACAGCAGCATTATTGTGCCTAGCAAGAGAATCTGAAGACAACCCTACTTTAGCTTCTAAATACAACCTCCATCTTAGGATACAGTTGTTTATAGATGAGCTTGAAAATCGGGAAAGCGATTTAAGTATATCAGAAATTGCTCGGGTGATTGAGACATTGGGTTATATAAAAAGGACTCGCTTTCACAGCATTATAGAACGCTACCTCACACATCCCAACCCCATTCTTAAAAACGCAGCGCTTCTTGCTGCTGGAGAGACTGCTAGAGAAAAGTTTTTACCTGTGCTTTATGAAGAATTAGAGCATATCGCTTATCGCGAAAACTGTATTAAAGCCATCTCTAGTTTTGGAAATGCCATTATCCCGACTTTGTACAAAAGGTATCTCGATAAGAACTTAAGCCATCAACAAAGATCTCAGATACCTGTCATCGTCAGTAAAATACATTCAGAAAAAGCCTACCGCACACTGTTTAAAATGAGTCAAAGAGGTAATTTTAAAATAAGAACAAAAGCAGCTGGCCTGCTCTACAGCTGGCGCAGAGAAGGAGTAGATTATACTATTAATCAACGCACGCTGCATATCATGGTTTACAACGAATGTAAGTTATATCGAGCTTTATTGGGTTGTTATTTTTCCATGCGCATTATAGAGCGATCTAAATTGCAGCCAGAAAAAGTCATCTCATTAGCTGAAAAAACAGAACGATCTCACTTAATACAGCAACTAAAGGCATGCCTAGAACTCAATCTAAAAAGAGTCTTTCACCTACTGGCGCTATATTACAATCCAGATGATGTTTTTGTAGCCTATAAAGGGCTTCTAAGTGAGACTAAGGAGTCTCAACTACAAGCTATGGAATACCTCGATGGTCTATTAGGAAGGAATCTAAAAACACAACTACTGCCTCTTCTCGAGACTGGTTTTAGCTCACCTCAGCAAGAAATGAGTGATTATCACAAACACATCGCGCTATTTAATCAAGAGGACTGTCTTAAGACATTACTTTATATAGAGGATCAAACTACCCAATTGAAAACAATTGCATTGCTTAAATTGATTGAAGAAGATTACTCCTATCAACTGCTTATAGAAGCCTCTGATATGACTTCTCATAAAATAAATGAAGCAGCACTAGAGGCTTTAAAATTTAAAAATAACCAACAGAAAAGTGCCTAGTGATTCCACCCCAATTTAAACAGCGGCACTTCTGAAGTGTAAATTGTATTAAAATTACTTCTTCTTTTCAGTGAGCTCGTATTTCTTTCTAATCTGTTTATCTATAGCACTGGCGAGGTACATGTGCGCGCCAGCGCTGTTAGTGCTTAATACATTACTCTCTAAACAAACAATGTAGTTGGTGCCATTAGGATGTTCTACAATACAAACGCTGTTCATGTAATTATAAACGTTCCCCTTGTATTCTCCATAAGGAGTCCCTAAAGCTTTATTATTACTGTACAAACTACCTGATTTAAAATAAAGGGCAGCATCATTCAATTGCGGACTCGCACCATAACGTATCCTGCGATCTGTCATGTAGAGCAATCTCTTAATTTCTAAGCTTGATTCTTGATCTATAACAAGGCCTTGTTCTAAGTTGATAAAGTATTTCATCAAGCCTTTTGGCGTTGCTATAGAGCCTCCTTTACTACCCACGTACTTATCAGGACCGTTAGTGAAAAAACTACCCAATCGCCACTCGTCTTGAGTAATACCTAAATCTCTTAATGGCTGGTTGACTAAATCTATAGCTATATTGGTAAGCTCACTTCTATTGGCCTTTTCCAAATAAGCGTCTGCTTCATCT
Source organism: Nonlabens sp. Ci31 (assembly GCF_012974865.1). Classification (NCBI taxonomy): domain Bacteria; kingdom Pseudomonadati; phylum Bacteroidota; class Flavobacteriia; order Flavobacteriales; family Flavobacteriaceae; genus Nonlabens; species Nonlabens sp. Ci31. The sequence goes on from NZ_CP043633.1 coordinate 1,015,878, forward strand.
TGTGTTAGGGTAAAATATTTATCTCCAAAGATGCGCATCAATAAAGCTTCTCTCCAAACAATACTTGCGGCTCCGTTATTACTTACACTTAACATATGATCTACCCATTCATATAGGGTAAATTCATCGCTCGCAATTACGGTGCGTTTAATAAAGCTGTCTTTTTCTATATTATAAATAGGAATGGTATGATGATCGTAAAGTCCCCATCTTCCAGATTTAACCACCTTATTTTTCATCAACTCTGTACGCACATTAAAGTCTCCTGGACATAGGTTTCTCAACTCTGTAAAGAAGGCCGTTGCTACAACAATTTTCCCTACGCTTCCAGGCTGGAAACCGCTGTTTTCATTCATTGCTGCATATCGCATATGATCAATATCAGTCATATCTAAAACAGTAATCCCATAACCAGAACGACTAGGGAAAAGGCGCAACATCTCTTGTTGGAATTCTTTATCTACGGTCATTATGCTATCAACAGGAATGGTTTTTTCACACATCCATAGGTTGATTTCGTCATACTTCTTGAAAGAGCCTTTTCTGAGATAATACTCTGTAATAGTACTATCCAAGGTTTTTTCAAGCCTCTTTAATCTTTTGATTCCTGTTTTATTATACCCATCAATAGGATAAAATGCCATAAGGAACAGGGCCGTAAACAGCACCGTTATTATAGTAGTTATATGTTTCACTTTGCAATGGGTTTATGAAGTAGTAATTCAGTGTTGACGTTTACATTTGCATCTATAGAATTCAGGTATTCCGAATTTACAGCCTGATTGTTTTCTACAAAAGGACGTATCTGAAATAAGTATAGTTTCCCGTCTTTAAATCCTAATTCAATGTCCCAAGCACCTGTATAACTTCCGTCCTTAGAACCTGGCATTACCTCATGAACAGTTTTGGCAAATTCTCTTATGGTTTTTAGATCATCCTGAGATAGAATAGGCTTGTTAAAATCTACCTGTTCCATTACAGACCCACCAGTTTTAGGAAGCTTGCGTTGTTTGTTCTCACGAGCTGGAGACATCAATAAGCCATTGCCTTCTCGATCGACGAGATAGGTTTCTGCATTTTGACCATCTACGGCTCCACCAGCACCACGACTCATGGCTACGGTAATAGAGTTAGGGTCGTTTTTGATAAAGTCTTTAGTAATCAAAACACCGCTGTAATCCACATCTACAGTAGGAATGATCAAAATAGACGGGTATACATTTTCTGGATTTTCTAGGTATACCTGTCTCCATTTAAAACTGCGTTCTGTATATGGGCTTGCCCATACCTCCCGTATTCCATTGATGACCTTTTCTCTTTCTAACGCATTAAAAACAGTAAGGTTAAGTCCTGCCCCTGTAAACTCTTCCAAGTCTTCCATATTGGTATCACTGCGTAAAAAGACAGGAACATTACCTAATTGATCGCCTAATATGCTTTTAAAATCGTCTTCTAACGCACTGATAAAACTCTTCTTAAAGGGCATTATCGCAATAGCTGCTCTTAAGGTTTTTAATTCTTCCAGCTGGTAATCTACTATTTCTTGTTCTGATTTTCCTTCTTCCTTTAGCTGTTTCGCTTTCGCGAAAGCGGACATCAAAAAATCCCAGTAACTGCAACTAGTTTCTGGCATTTGTTGATTCATATGATCTTTAAAAACCCCAAATGGAATCACTATACCATTCACCACCTTATCAGGAAATAGTTGCTTCAACTGACCGAGATTTGCAGCTTTAGGACCACAAAGAATTCCACTGTCAGCACTTCCTACAGCGGCCATATCCAATGGTAACTTCCCCTCCAATTTTAACTTTCCTTCGGGAATTCTAATGGTTTTCTTTTCCTTCTTGTTTGCCTTATTAAATAACGCGTTCTCTATAGCAGACATATTTGATGCAGGCTTTAGAACTACGGTACCTTGATTACTTACTGCATAGAAAATCTCCTGACCGTCAAGGTCTTTAAGGTCATTCAAATTATCACTAGAAATAGCCGCATTGGGAATTGCCAAATTGCGAGCTAACAATTGCACATGAGAAACCAAATTCCCTTCAGAAACTGTTGCGATTCCGGACACGGGTTTCAAATCACTAGGTGGGTGATCAAAAATATAAATTTTGTTAGGATCTACCTGCATGCCTTCAGCATTTCCAGCCACAACGACCAGCTTTCCTTTAGTATAACCAGGATTCAAACCTCTGATAGAGCTGACGTTATCTACTCCTGCAATCTCGCTGGTAAGCCCTATTTGTCTAGAAACTAAACCACCTAAATTCCCTATAGCGTCGCCTAATGGTAACAATAGGGAGCTTCTTATACGGTCGTCATAAAAACCGTAAGCTTTAGGCTCAAATTTGCTGTATTCTTCTACCACATCACCGTAGATGGAATGTACCATTCCTGTACCCCATTCTACTTGACTGCGACCTGTATTTATAAAATCTAAAAGTTCATGGGCTTTTATAATTTTCCCTTTAGGAATAAATAACTCTTGCTCGATCGCATTCCATTCCCACATTTCTACATATCCTGCGCTTGCTAATGCCTCACTCAAAGAATAAATCTTATCGAGGTGTTCTTGAAGGTCCACGGGCTCCCAACTTCCAGCTTGTTGAAAAATCAACTCTTCCAATCTTAAACTCAACTCTAAGGCATTGGTGCGGCGTGTGCCTCTTTTGTCATCTTTAATATTAGTTCTTATATCACACATCAAATTTGCTGCTGCAGGAACGATAATAGCAGGATCATTTTCATTTGCATAAAACTTAGAAAACCATTCTGCTTGTGTTCTTATATAATCGTTTTTATTCCAGTCTGCAACCATTTTATGCAAATCACTCACAGAAACTGGTTGGAAAAACTCCTGCATATCACTCATGAGTTTATTAAAATCCTTCTTAGAAGTGTCTGATATTTTTGCTTCATTTTTATCGAGCCACTCCTTCACCGACTCCACATCCTGCGCCTGTGGATTTCCATGTATCTTGATACGTAGATCCATAAACTTAGTATGACGCTCTGCGAGTACTTTACTCAAACTGCGTATATCTTGTGCAAGATTGGTATCTCCATCGTGAGGCAGGTCACGCAGGCTTTCTCTAATCAAGAAGAAGTCTCTTTCGATAAGATCATTATCTGCTAGGATGGTGTAATAGAATTTGCGACCCCACTCTTCTTCGTCTTCAATTTGCCTTGCGCCACGATAAAATCTAGAACGCTCTTGAATCCAACCGTTATCGACAGATTCTAAATACTTACCTAATTGATATTGTTTTAAACGACTGTGATTATTAGTACCGTCCCAAAAATCCCATACATCATTAGAGGCTAGAATTTCGCCAAAAAAGATATGGCGTTGTTTTGCAAGTTCTTTTACCTCAAATTTATAACTGGCATGCTGCATTCCTTCTCCTATGGACTCAGGGCATGGGTCTTTTGAATCTCTAACCGTACCGTCTGGACAAAACCAGTTGATACTTTTGTAGGGACCACGATCCAATTCTCGATACTGCTGGATCATTTCTTTAACCCGAGCATCAGTAAATTCTTGTGCTACGTTAGTAGCGCTAGTTAGTAAAACAAGAAACAACAATATTCTATACATACTATCAAAAGTATATTAATTTAAATTAATTAACTCTATTATTAAGAGTGGATTAACTGAACTACGTATAGGGTTTATAGCTTATCGCCAGTTGTAATACGGGTATGGGTATTTTATTTTTATGCCTTGTCTACCAGCATACAGAGAAGCTTTATGACCCAGCTTGCTCCAACAAAAAAGCAGCTCTTGAATCAAGAGCTGCTTTTTTGATAATGGAATTTATACCTTACAGATCATACCTCACTTGCAAATATACATATCTAGGTTGCACGGTATAAAAACTAGTGGTGGTTGCAATCTGGCCAAAGCTGTTTCTGTTCAAGGCTTCTGTGTTTAAAAGGTTCGTCGCGGCCACTTTATATTCCCATTTAGAATCTGGTTTATTATAAAACAGTGCCGTTTCTAAGAAATCGTAATTATTGCTGACATCTCCTGAGGCTCTAAATAGATTCAAATCATAATTTATATCTAAGAACCAGGCTTTATTGATTTGCCAGTCGGAATTTAAAGTAATAGTTTGTGTGGTTGCATCGTTAATTAGTCCACCGTTATCTGAATTATTAAAATCCACATTATAACCTACATCAAAGTTGACTCCGTCTTTATAATTACTTCTTGCACTTACACCATAACCATGATTGATGTTTTGTGATTCTCTGGCATTACCGTTAATTATGTTGTTAAAAGTACTCCAACTCAGATTTGCATTTACACTAGCTCTAATTTTACCAAATTCTCTAGAAAAACGTCCAAAACCTGTGGCCGATTCGTTTGCAAATGGTGAGTTGATCAAGTTGCTTTGCTGGTTGATGTCTTCGATATTTATATTACTTTGAATAGCATCTGTCTGTCTCGTATAAACAAGACCTGCATTGATGTTGGTATAATTGAACATATTGAAGTTGAAATAGTTCAAACTGTACTGGTCATTTGTAGAGCCAGACAGCTGGTTATTACCATCAAACAAGGAGTTGTAATTGTTAAAAACAGTTCCTAATGCATAGTTTTCTACATCTGTAAAACTAACGGTTCTACGGTAATCAAAATTAATGTTTTCACTAGATCTCAATGCAAAACGCACATTTAAATCTGGAAGAATTTCTTCAAAATTCAACTCATTGGTAGCTCCTAATTGCTGGTCTTCCACTTTATAAGAATGAGCGGTAACCCCTGGAGTTATCGTAAACTTACCTGTAATAAACTTATAATGTACCGCGCCATAAAGATCTCTAAACTTATAATTTACATCATTTCCTAGAGCTGGATCTGTAAGGTCGTTGCGAGAGCCATCATTAAGAATCTGGAAGATGTTAGTGTTGTAATCTTGATTTACTATAGAGGTTCCTACTGTAAAGTTGATGTTGCTTTTTTTATTAAGTACGCGCCAGTAGTCCGCTTTGGCATCTAGTTTTGTGCTTTCGACTAGTTTTTGCTGGTTGATGTTATATGGGTCTGCCGTAGTTAGTCCTAAATCACCATCAAAAGGTTCTGGATCTGTGACACCTCTTCTATCCCTAATGGCGTTGTAAAAAGGGTCTTCTTCTGCATCTACATACCTGCCTTCAAAGGCAAAGATATTTTTCTCGCTTTGTGTATAATACGCGTTAACCGACTGGTCTATGGTAATTGGTTTTTGAGATTCATTTTGATCGATGTCTTCCACAAATCCACTTCGTGAAGACGTAAAGTCATTCACTTGACTCACATCACTTAAATTCACCTGTCCGTTGTATTCTAAAGAAAAATTTGCATTAGGTTTGAAATCTGCACCTAATTTAAAAATCCCTATCTGGTTGCGCTGGAAGGAACGGTCTACCGTATTTTCTAAAACACCAGTTTCTATAAATGTTCTACTAGCTATTGTTTCTTGATCAGTATCAACACTGGAGAAAATCGCAAAACCGTCAAGACTTAACTTCTTACTAACCGTCCAAGCTCCATTAAATGCTCCAAATTTGCTTTCTAATTCCTTAGCGCGATTTGCTTGTAAATTTAATAACCCACCAGCTCCTGTTCCTATATCTATAGAAGAACCGCTACTACGAGTATTACCTCTGTTAAAACCTACAAAACGGCGGTAATCTGCAAATGTAAAAGATTGTATTCCTAGGTTATTAAAATCGGTCAGGATATTGATCGATACATCTGGACTATAAAAGAAGGCTTTAGGTTTTGCCTGATACCTTACCGCATCATCTCCTTGACCTATCGCACCTGTCACTTCTCCAAACCAGAAGTTCTTCTTTCCTTCTTTTAACCTAATGTTAATCGCAATCCGATCTTCATCATTACCAAGACCTTTTAACTGACCTACATTATTATAGTTCTTTAAAACCTCGATTTTACCTACAGCATCTGCAGGAATATTTTTTGTGGCCAGTCTGGAGTCTCCTTCAAAGAATTCTTTTCCGTCCACCATGACTCTTTCCACTGTTTTTCCTTCTACCTGAATGTCTCCATCTTCATTTACCTCAACTCCTGGAAGTTTACTCAGAACATCTCCCAACTTTCTTTCTGTACCGTTTGTAAAACTATCTGCATTATAAACAATAGTATCACCTTTAATAGATACGGGCATATCGTAGACAATATTGACTGCATCTAGCATGTTTTCATCTTCTAACATGACATAATTTTTCATTAAGTCATTTTGAATATTTTTCACCGTGTCTACTATGGTTTTAAGTCCTAGAAAAGATACTTTAAGAACGTAAGTACTGTCTTTTTTAAGATTGAGTAATTGGTATTTTCCAGCATCATTAGTAATACCAAAAGCCCCCAGATTCTTATCCTTTTGATAAGCAATCACATTAGCCATTTGAAGAGGTGTCCCTGTACTATCTACGACAATACCTGATATTTTAACAGATTGGGCGCCAGCTAGGGAAAATGCAAAACAAGCCAGTAGTGTTAAAAGTACGATTTTTTTCATTTTAGTTTTTTTGATTAAAAAATGCGAGAACAGTGGTTAGCATACTCTCGCATATCATTATTATTTAATAGAATCTATTACTCTCCACGACCGCCTCTTCCGCGGCTCCATCGCTCTGACATTTCTCTCATTTTCTCTTTGAATAGGGTATTGTATTCTTCTTCGGTAGTTTCTTTTCCTTTAGTAGCAGGTTTGATTTCCTCCTTATCTTCAGGGTTGACCACGATCTTACTACAAAGCAATGTGGTATTTCCAGCACTTACTTCAAGAATTAATCCTGGAAGACCTGAATACTCTGCAGGGCCGTGTTGCACGGGAATTTGAGGTGTGAACCAAGCGATAATCTCTACTTGTGGATCTTGTTCATAAACCTCTTCTATATTACCATTTGCAAGTGCTAGGCTGTCCTTTTTCTTCTCTTCTGCACTTTCACCTCTACGTCTTCTAAATGAAGACCAGTCCAGTTCATTGTTCTTTTTATTTGCTACCGCCTTAATCGCTTGATACTGACCTATCATTCTAGTTTCCCCTGTGATTTTCCATTCTAATTTTGGAATGCTGTCTTTTATTAAAAACATTTTCCCCATCATATCGCGTTGCTCGATCCACTGGCCTTCTTTAAGGTTTTTATATTTCTCTCCACCCATAGAAGTTCCCATAAAGTTTCCCCAACCACCACCTTGCCCAGGTGCAGAAAGTTGTTTTTCTTCTTTGTAAGTAGATTCATTGCGGTTGAACTTCAACACATAAGTCTTCTCACCCATTTTCTTCATACGCTCCTCAATCTGCTTTTTTTGTTGTGGAGACATCTCACGGCCTTCTGGCATCCAGCTCATATCTGTTTTAGTCTTAGACATATAAGTCGCCTCACCATAAAATTCTTGAGCATTTAAAATGCCGGTAAAAACTATAGCAAGCGTTAATAAAATTAATTTTTTCATCTTTGATTTGATTTTAAAGAAGACTCCAATTAGCAAGCCCTTGGATAAGACTGAGTAAAACTGGAATAGTTTCAAGTTGTGATAATTTTAACAAAACGGCTAATTGCCTTGATAAAAAATGCCACCACTACTGCTATTTTTAAAACGCTCTTGCATCTCCTTACTTTTTTTCTCTTGCAAGTCATCAAAATCCTTTGAAGAAATTTCCTTACCCTTTTTAGGCTTCTCAATTTCAAATTCCTCTGGATTCATCTCAATCTTATTACAGAGAATAGTGATTTTCCCTTCATTTAATTCCAGAATCAAACCAGGTAAACCTTGATAGATTCCAGGTCCATTACTTATTGGAATATCCATCGTAAACCAGGCCGTAACTACTTTATCTTTATCCTTAACCATATCGAGTAAACCCGTTTCTTTTTCTTCCTCTTCTTTCTTCTCCTTTTCGGTTTTTTCTTTTTTAGGATAGGTATAAGTTGCTTTCATAACATTGTACTTTCCTATCATTTTCGTTTCACCTGTCACTTTCCATGCTAAGGGTTCAATTTTATCTGTAACAAGAAATTCCTTTCCTTGAATTTGATCTTCTCTTAAAAAGGTTTGTGCGTTAAGATCTTTATATGTGGTTCCATAAGTATCTCCGTTTCCAGAGAATGAAACTTCTATACTCATGCCATTTGCAGGTTTTTTAGGGGCTGCTAATTCTTGGACTTTTTCATAAAGCGACTCTGTGCGAGAAAACTTTAAAGTGAATTCTGCCTCCCCAGCTTTTTTCATCGCTTCATTTAACATTTCCCGCATAGCTGGATCCATTTTGGACATGCTCGAACTGTCTTTTGGCTTTTCTAGTGTCATTTTACTTTGATAATGAGCGATTCCAGTGAAGTCTTGTTGCGCTTGTAGGGTATACGTTTTCGCAAAAGCGAGAACAACAAAAAGAAGCATACTAAGATTAAAGTTTTTCATGTCAAATAGTTTTTAAGAACGCTCAAATATGAACTATTTTTATAGTTATACAAATTAAGCTGCGTTAATATTTGTTAACCGACTTCCTACTGAAGAGGGAATAGCGCACCTTTGAATTATGAATGATAGAAAATATCACTTTATTCTAGTCCTGATAAGTATGGTCATCGCCGCTACTTTAGCCATACAGCTGTATTGGAATTACAACAATTTCCAAGAGTCCAAAAGAGAACTGGTTTCTGATTTACAAATGAATCTGGATCAAAGTGTGGATATTTACTTTGACTTACTAGTCAAGGATAATAATGTTGGTATTATTATTAAAAAAACAACAAATCGCGCACAAGAATTTGATAAAATTTTCAGAACTACTGATAGTATGAGGCGTGCCGCTGGCCAGCGTGGATTTAATTTAGATAATATTGTTCCTAGTGAAATGAGTGAAATATTAATTGCACAAGGAGCTACTATGGAAACGTTGAATGCTTTAGAGCCTATGAAAAATTTGTGGAGTTTCCCAAATTATGAAATTCAAAAACCTGATGGCAACTTTATTGAAGTAGAAAGTTTTTTTGCTGATCAAATGAACTTACAACGAACCTTGTTAACACTTACCGCTAAAGTAGTAAGAAGTATCCGAGAGAAGAAAATGGATTTAAATCGCATGGATAGTCTTGTCTCTGCTAATCTTAAAAAACAAGGTCTTGATTTAAAATATGAACTTGACATTGTAGCAGCTGACCGGAATAATATTCTCGTTGATGAAGTAAACAACAATGTTCTTAGAGCAAATTCTGAGTTGATTCAAAAAGGTGATGCGCTGTTACTTACCTATTCTAATCTTTCTCCTACTATTTACAGAATCAACTTAACTGGTATTATTCTCAGTGCCTTATTAATTGCTACTGTGATACTTTCCTTATTTTATTTATTAGAAATTATAAGAAAACAAAAGGCCTTGGGAGAGATGAAAAACGATCTTATTTCTAACATTACGCATGAGTTCAAGACACCTATAGCAACAGCTAGTGCTGCTCTGGAAGGGGTTCAAAACTTCACAGCTAGTGGGGATCTCGATAAAACAGACCGTTATTTAAGTATGGGCCGCGACCAACTCGTAAAACTCAATGGTATGGTAGAACGCATTCTTGAAGCAGCTACTTTAGACAGTGACGAATTAATGCTGCAAAAAAGCGGTGTAGAGATCAATGAATTGATTGAAATAATTATTCAGAAACACCAAAATCAAACTTCTAAAAAAATCTCTTTTACAGAAGAAAGCAAAGGAGTGCTGATCAATGCCGATGCTTTTCATCTAGAAAATGCCATTAACAATCTTATTGATAACGCTATAAAATACGGCGGTGATCAGATCGAAGTCAAGCTACATGATCAATCAGGCTCCTTAAGTATAACAGTTACTGATGATGGGGGAAACTTGAGTTCTAAAGATGTACGGCTTATTTTTGACAAATTCTACCGAGTAGGAAAAGGGAACCGTCATGATGTAAAAGGATTTGGTATAGGTTTATTCTATACAAAATCCATCATTGAAAAACACAAGGGTACCGTTACTGCAACTGTCCAACCACAAACCTCTTTTAAAATCACTTTGCCTTATGAATAAAGATACCATAAACATCATACTTGCCGAAGATGAACCTGCGTTAGGTATGATCGTAAAAGAAAGTCTAGAGACCAGAGGTTTTAAAGTACGACATGAAGTAAATGGCGCTCTTGCACTCGACGCTTTTCATGAAAAACAACCCGATATTCTTATCCTAGATGTGATGATGCCAAAATTAGATGGTTTTGAATTGGCTAAAAAAATACGCGTAGAAAACGAGGAAATTCCCATCATTTTTCTAACCGCAAAATCACAAACAGAAGACGTGTTAGAAGGTTTTCACGTAGGTGGTAACGACTACCTTAAAAAGCCTTTTTCCATGGAAGAGCTCATTGTGCGCATCGAGAGTTTACTCAGCAGGCAAACAGTTCAAAAAACAGCTGCTATTTATGAGTTGGGCGATTATTCCTTTAATTTCCCCAAGCAGCATCTTATATATAAAGAAGAGGTGACAAAACTCACTCATAGAGAGGCACATTTACTCTACCATTTAGTTTTAAAGAAAAACAAAGTGCTGGACCGCACCTTTATTCTTAAAAAATTATGGGGTAATGACGACTTTTTCTCTGGCCGCAGTATGGATGTATTTATCACAAAATTGCGGAAGAAACTCGCACTAGATGATCAACTAGAAATAGTTAATGTACGCGGTTACGGCTATAAATTAATAACGCCTTAAACCATATGCAGTTTTCAGTTCTTGATACAAAATCTATACGCTATCACAAGGACGGCCTGTATTTTTAGATAAGCTATCCCCTAAGGAGTAAATGATTGCTGTTTTTTCATGACCCATGGTAATCCGAGTAAAAACTTCCTTTAACACCTACTGCTTGATTCTCGGTTCTATGCATTTAAATGAATTGCTAGAAATATCCATCACATAGTTGTAATTTGCTATTTATGAAGTGGACGTTTTTCTTATTTTTTATTTGCTTGATGGCACAAGGTCAAAAAACCGATCAAGACTTTGACCTCACTGCAGACTCTTTTTATGGAGTTGACGACTTTGAAGCGATTTATTACGGTACAAACGATGCTTTTATTAAGAAGAAAGGAAAAGAAACGCAACAGTTTTATGATGTACAGCTAGGGGATCTTACCGAAGTGGATTTAATCAATCCTTTGAGCATATTGTTATTTTATAAGGATACTCAAACGGTTGTATTACTGGACAATCGACTAAATGAAAAACAGCGTATTTCATTAAACGAACTCACTCCTTCTCGGATTTTTGAACATGCCAGACTTGCTGGCGAACGAAGGCTCTGGCTTCACGATCTGGATCAAAATAGGCTGGAACTTTATGATTACATCAATAACAGGACACTTATTAGTACAGCTGTTTTAAAAGATAACGTTTCTCAATTGTTGAGTGATTACAATTTTTGCCATGTGGTGAGTAAAAATCACATAGAGACCTATAATTCTTATGGTAGTAAGACATCCACTATACCTTTTATAAATGGCTCATTGCTTGATTATGATTTTGAAAAGCTTGTCCTTCTAAAGGATCATCAAGTTAATGTGATGAGGATGGATAAGGAGTACCGCTTTCGCGAAAGCGAGATTACCACCATAAGCATATCAGAAAAGGAAGTGAATTCTCTTTATCTAAAGAATGGAAAACTTTATATTTGGACCGGTAAACGTGTAGACGTCTATACCATCAACCTCATTAAGAATTAAACATGCATATAGCCGTTGCTGGAAATATAGGCGCAGGTAAAACCACGCTTACTAAATTACTTGCCAAACATTACAAATGGACACCTCAATTTGAGGATGTTCTAGAGAACCCTTATTTAGAAGATTTCTATCAAGATATGGAACGCTGGTCGTTTAATCTTCAGGTTTATTTCTTAAACAGCCGTTTCCGTCAGATTTTAGAAATACGTGAAAGCGGTAAAAAAATCATTCAAGACCGAACTATATATGAAGACGCAAGCATTTTTGCTCCTAACCTTCATGCGATGGGATTGTTATCCCAGCGTGATTTTGATAATTACAGCTCGCTCTTTGACCTTATGGAAAAAGTAGTTGCTGCTCCAGATTTGTTGATCTACTTGCGCAGTTCTATTCCTAACCTAGTGAACCAGATTCACAAACGAGGTCGCGATTATGAAAACAGCATTTCTATAGATTACCTAAGCCGTTTGAACGAGCGTTATGAAGGCTGGGTTCATGGCTATAATAAGGGAAACCTATTGATCATTGATGTAGACGATATTGATTTTGTAAATAATCCTGAAGATTTAGGAGAGATTATCAATAAGATAGATGCAGAGATGACAGGGCTTTTTGCTTAACCCCACTGTGCTTACTTCGAGAGCCTCAGTACAAGTAAGACATTTCTCCATTGGGGAAATCATTCTTATTTTATAACAGGCAAGAAATCACTATACCTGAAAGATTGCGATTTTTGATTTATCAACTCTTTTGAAAATTACATCATAACAAAGCCTGTTCTAAACGATTAGAACAGGCTTTGTTATTTATAAAATCGTGCAAATTTTTAAACCCGCAAACCCTTATTTAACTCGTATACCTATTAAATAGTACTTCTCTCTCCGTATAGCCGATATCGTCAAATACAAGAAGGGAAAACAAGCTAGTAAATTGATGCTGACCTAAAGGGTTTGATGCGATGCTACTGGGTTTCCTCCATTCAGTGATTTAAAATGTCTTTTTAATACCCAACTTTGGAGCGTACCCGTTTCAGCACATCTTTTGCAATATGACGCGCTTTAAAAGCTCCTTCTTCAAGTGCCATATCTAATTCGTGCCTGTTGTCCATTAAGTAGTCATAACGTTCTCTAGCCTCTCTAAAGCGTTCACAAAGCGCTTCAAATAGAGCCTGCTTTGCATGACCGTAACCATAATTTCCAGCCGCGTAGTTATTGCGCATTTCCTGAATTTTTTGCTCTGGTGCGATTAATTTGTAGAGTGCAAAGACATTACAGGTTTCTGTATTTTTAGGCTCTTCAAGAGGTGTACTATCCGTTTCTATAGACATGCACTGCTTGCGCAACTTTTTATCTGATTGAAAAATATCAATGATGTTTCCTCTAGACTTGCTCATTTTGCCGCCATCGGTTCCAGGAACAAGAAGTCCGTCTTTTTGAATTTTGGCCTCAGGCTCTATAAAAGTAGTACCCATTTTATTATTGAATCTCCCAGCAACATCACGTGTTATTTCTACGTGTTGCAATTGATCCTTACCCACTGGAACGATCTCTGCGTCATAAAGTAAAATATCTGCAGCCATCAACATAGGATAGGTGAATAGACCTGCATTTACATCTTCAAGTCGGTCTGCTTTATCTTTAAAACTATGGGCAAGAGTAAGTCTTTGATAAGGATAAAAACAAGCTAGGTACCAGTTCAATTCTGTTACTTGCGGAATATCGCTCTGTCTGTAAAATACTGTTTTACTGATATCTAGACCACATGCCAGCCAAGCGGCTGCCGTAGAATAAGTGTTTTCTCTTAATAATTCTCCATCTTTAATTTGTGTTAGAGAATGCATGTCTGCGATAAAAAGAAAGGAATCGTTCTTTTCATCTGAGGACATTTCTATCGCTGGTAAAATAGCCCCTAGAAGATTTCCTAAGTGAGGTGTACCTGTAGATTGAACGCCAGTAAGTATTCTTGCCATTATTTTTAATTGAGGATCAAAGATAATTAGTAATCTGTCTTCTCAACAAAGGAATGACTATTAATCCCGTTTAAAAGTCTGGAAGTCTTTCGTTTTTAGTGAGATCGTTAAAATAAGCGGTCTATTAAGTGATAAATTCATCTATTTTTGACAACTTGAAATGGATGCGCAACATATTAATGTCTTTATACCGTGTATGGTTTTACATACTGATGGGTATTCCTATTGTTATTTTGTTTCCGCTACTTTTGGTTCTAACCATTTCAGAAAAAACCTATCTCCTATTTTTTAAAGTTGCTCGGTTTTGGGCTGCTATCATTCTATATGGAATGGGATTTTGGCCTTCTATTAAACGTGCCGAACCTATGATAAAGGATCAAAGTTATATGCTAGTAGCAAACCATACTAGCATGAGTGATATTATGATGATGTTGTTGATCTCAAAGAATCCTTTTGTTTTTGTAGGAAAAAAAGAGCTGACTAAAATTCCGGTTTTTGGTTTTTTCTATAAACGCACCTGTATCCTTGTCGATAGAAGCAATCCTAAAAGTCGTAAAGAGGTTTTTGAGCGCGCCAGGAAGCGTATGCAGGATGGTGTAAGTATATGCATCTTTCCAGAAGGTGGCGTTTCTGACGATCTCGATATAGTTTTGGATAGCTTTAAGGATGGTGCCTTTAGACTCGCTATAGAGCATCAAATCCCAGTTCTTCCAGTCACCTTGTTTGATAATAAAAAGCGTTTTCCTTTTCATTTTTTTAAAGGAAGTCCCGGAATCATGAGAGCACAGACGCATAAGGCTATAGAAACTAAAGGGATGAGTGTTGCTGGAGATAAGACACGCTTTCGCGAAAGCGTTAGAAACATCATTCTTCACTCCTTAGAAAAAGGGCCCTTATAGCTTTAAAACAGAAAAACCGCTCCATGGCACAGGAACGGCTTTTCATCATCATTGCAAATAATTGAGTTTAAAATAACCAACCTCAATATTCTACTTTTCCTTTTTCACGAGAAGTCTTAACTGACGTACAATGAATAGTCAGCAATTTAAAATCTGTACGTAACACCGCTTTGAATACCCATGGCATAGGGTCTAAAGCCTGCAACGTTAGTTCTTAATGTACTCAACTGGTATTTAAATGTAGGCTCTATAAAAGCTCCTAATTGACTTGTAAAATCATATCCAAATCCAAATCCGAAATTAGCACTCTGATTAAAGTCATTAAAATTGCGATCCTCACCTAACTCTAATCGCTGACTGGAATTTTGAACGGCTACCACATTATCTGTCAAGAAAAGAGCACTGACCCCACCTAAAACACTTATTTTAAATTTTCTATTCATAAGATTGTACTGTAATTCTAATGGTACTTCTATATAACCTAGTTGCTGAGAAATCTCTCCTTTGATTCCTTGAAACTGATTGCTTACCAATTCTTGTGCGGCAAAACCGGTCCCAAAGGTATCGTTGAACACAGGGCTATTACCAGGTGAAGCGTCACTTACAGAGCTAGCGTTATAAACTTGATCTAACTGCTCACCACGAGAGGCTATACTTACATTAACCTGATAATTGATGTCTTGTGTATTATAAGTCATATTGATCTGGTTGACTCCGGTTCTAAGGCTTAAACGAGGTGATATTTCATAACTTAAACCAATCCCATAACTTAGATGAACACCCGCGTTTTTGCTATTATCACTAACCTCATTATTGACCGAACTACCGCTTAAACTGTTAGAGTAAACTGGCCCTGCCTGGGTAGTGGCAGCCCATCTCCCTTTAAAAACATTCTCCTTGATGCTGTCTTCTTTTTTCTGTTGAGCAGCAATATCTTCTAAAGTTGGTAAATTCTTTTTAGTGGAATCTACAGCTGTAATGGCATTATCGATCACATGATCCTCAACACCATTATCTGGACCAAGATCCATAGATGTATTATTTAAGACAGTCTCTTTTCTAGGGTCATGAGTCACCGGCATAAGGTCTTTTATAGAAGGCTTTGTTCTATCCTTTGAGTTGGCTATGCCAGCTTGTTGTTCTTTGATCGGTGCTGTAATAAAATCATCTTTTGAAGCACTAACTCCTAGAGGCTTTTTATTTGTTCCCTGTGAATTTGTATAAAGCTGCTTTGGTTTTTCCTTAGCATTATATGGAGCATCTGAAGATCCATCAGCAGAAGTTGCCAAATCGCTCTCCTTTAAAAGAGGATTTGCTCCAGTGTTCGCACTAGAATTCGCATTTAAATTATTCAAGGATTCGGAGTGAATTTTTGAATCTTCAGCTGCTAACTGTGTATCATTAGTTCTTCCATTCAAATATGGTCCTACGCCTTCATTAGAATGCTCTTCATTGTTTTTTAAAGAATTTTGTGAATTTGTCTTTGTGACTCTAGACTTTTCAGAATTAACAAAGGGTTGTTGTGTGTTAGTTATCTCATTATCTATACCTAAGTACAAAGATGTCAATAAGATCGCGAGTCCCGCAGCAATCCCTCCTATTGTCCACCATAATGGAATAATTCTACCTGCCTTGTTTTTATCAAGATCTTTTTCAATAGCATCCCAAACCATATCTGGCGGTTGCACCTCAAAGTCTTTGAATTCTTCTTGAAAAAGTCTGTCTATGTTTTTCTTTTTACTCATAATTAGCTGGCATTGGAATTGTGAGATTCTCGCCATGTTTTAACCATTAATTGCAGGTGCTTTCTTGCTCGTGCAAGATTAGATTTTGATGTGCCTGTCGTAATTTTCATCATCTCTGCTATTTCATTGTGACTGTATCCATCAATAACATACATAGTAAATACGAGTCTATACCTTTCTGGTAACTCTTGCACCATGGATAATAATTTTTTAAGCGGCACGTCATCAGATTCTTCTACCTCCACCGCTTCTAAATCTTCTAATTGGTCTTCATTTACCAGATCGTATACTTTTACACCTCTATACCGCTGCAATGCAGTATTTACAGCTATTCTCTTGCACCATCCTTCAAAAGAACCTTTAAATTTAAACTGATCTATCTTTTTAAATATGATGATAAAAGTGTCTTGCAATATGTCTTGAGCTTCTGCTTCATTAGGAGCATAGCGCAAACAGGAACCATAAAGCTTAGGTGAAATTGTTTGATACAGTTCCTTTTGAGCCTTACGATCATTTTTTTGACATAATGTAATTATCCTTTTATACACCACAATTTAAAGTTCAATCATTCTTCAACAGGTATGGTGTATTCTAAATAAGTTGCTTCATTATTTACATCTAAACCGTTGAAAAACTTAAATACATAGGTGCCATTACTCGCTGCTAGAAACCTTAGATCTCTTTGTGTTCTTACTAATCCTTCTTCACAATCACGGTTGGTAGCAGAAGCTACTACAGTAATAACCCTCTCATTCAGATTAGAGCTCACCTCAAAACCTGCAAACTGTTGACAGTCATTTGTAAAATCAAACAGTACAGGAATCGTATGTATCTGTCCAAAAGTGAATGCTTGTGGTAATTCTACGCTAACCACCGGAATTACTTCGTAGTTAACAACTGGCGCATCTCCATCATCGATACTACAGCCGTTTAGCATAACCGCTACAATAGTAAAAATCATTAATATTTTAAATTTCATATTCTTTTTTAGTATTATATCTTTAAGATGCAGCTTTTTGCAAAAGGTTGCGTATGTATTAAAAAATAAAACCGCTAGCGTTAGACGGTAGCGGTTTTAAAAGTTAGTAGTCAGTAAAATTTAAGCGTTTACTGCTTTTATGGCTGCCATGATTTTAGCTTCCAACTCCTCTACGAGGTCTGGATTATCTTTAAGAATTGTTTTAACAGAATCTCGCCCTTGACCTAATTTAGTATCTTCATAAGAGAACCAAGAACCGGCTTTGTTTATTATTTCATAGTTCACCCCTAAATCAATTATCTCTCCTAGTTTAGAAACCCCTTCACCGTACATGATATCAAACTCAGCCATTCTAAAAGGGGGTGCTACTTTATTCTTAACAACTTTAACACGAGTTTTGTTACCTAAAACGGCACCTGCGCTATCTTTAATTTGTGTAGATCTTCTAATATCAAGCCTAACCGATGCATAGAATTTTAAGGCATTACCACCAGTAGTTGTCTCTGGATTACCGAACATCACTCCTATCTTTTCACGCAATTGGTTGATAAAAATAACCGTACAATTTGTTTTAGAAATAGAACTGGTTAATTTTCTACATGCTTGAGACATTAAACGAGCATGAAGCCCCATTTTACTATCTCCCATTTCTCCTTCAATTTCGCTTTTAGGAGTTAATGCTGCAACCGAGTCAATTACAATGATATCTATTGCGCCAGAGCGTATCAAATTATCTGCTATTTCTAATGCTTGTTCTCCGTTATCTGGTTGAGAAATAATTAAGTTTTCTAAATCGACACCTAGTTTTTCAGCATAAAAACGATCAAATGCATGCTCTGCATCAATAAATGCAGCAATCCCACCCGTTTTTTGTGCTTCAGCAATGGCGTGTAAGGTCAAGGTAGTTTTACCTGAAGATTCAGGACCGTATATTTCAACAACTCTTCCACGAGGATACCCACCTACACCTAGAGCCGCATTTAATGCGAGTGAACCAGTAGAAATAGACTCTACCTCAACCACTTGCTTATCGCCCAATTTCATTACTGTTCCTTTACCATATGCCTTGTCTAGCTTGTCAAGGGTAAGTTTAAGGGCTTTTAATTTTGCTTCTTTCTCTTTATCGTCTGCCATTGTAATTATTTTACGTAAAAATACGATCTAGTCAAAGTAGAAACAATAGTATGCCGCTTAGATTATTAACTATGTTGATTTTTTGTTTCGCTTTCGCGAAAGCGAAACAATTATCTAACTACAGAACATAAAAAAAAGGGAATCTCCTAACGAGATTCCCTTTTCTATAATGCTAATGGAGTTTACTTACTCCTTTATAAATTTCAATGTGGCTTGTTGAGTGCCACTAGAAATCTTCACAAAATACATCCCGTTAGATAAACTTGAGATATTATTAATATTGATCGTGCGGTTCACTTGATCATAAGACCTGGTCATTACTTGCTGTCCTAAAGTATTGAATACGGCAACTTCAATAGAAGAAGCGCTTGAACCATCAGTACTTATAGTTACCTGGTCTCCACTTACTGGATTGGGATAAAGACTTAAAGAACTTACAAAGTTATCTTCATTTCCAGCAGTACCGTCAATGGTAAACATCCCTACATGAAAGTCATAATCTTCACCGTCATCTACAGTACCATCACTAGCAAAGAATGCAAATTGTACCGTTCCCGTATAGGAGCTTAAATCAATAAACTCTCTTGTACCAGTTACAACAGGCTGATTTGCTGCCGTCCATGTCATCAAGGAAGTCCATGTAGTACCACCATCAGTTGTTATCAGTAAATCTACCTGATCATCGCTTCCCATGACATCTGGCACTGTAGCAGAATTCCAATTAGTTACTGCAACTTCTATAGAAAGTACATCATTTGCCGTCCCTGTCATATCGTACTCGTCAGAAATTAACCATTCCCGAAAAGAATTGGTATAAAGGTTCACAGCATTACTAGGAATTACTGTCCCTGCAAGGTTCTCATAAGAAGTACCAGCCCTCCAATTTGAAGAACCTACTGTCATAGGCCCGTCAACAATCTCTCCAGATCCGATCCTGCTTCCTCCCAACAAGCGTTAGGAACATTTGTAGTAAAGTCTGTCGTGTACGGATAAGTAGTAACCACAGCACAATCTGTTGTAACACTCATAAGTCCAACAAAAGCGGTGCTACAATCTGCTCTTACATATACATCGTAAGAAGTATTTGCCATTAGAGAAGGAATTGTAAATGGACTAGCAGTGGCATTACTTGTTCCTATTGCTGGAACAGGATCACCTGCTGCAACTGCAACAACTTCCCAGTCTGTTCCTGCTGGAATATTATTCTCTGTCCAACTTACCGTCACAGTATCTGATGTAGAAGAATCAACTGTTATTCCAGAAACATTTACACAAGATGGTCTAGGTGTACACGTATAGTTTGCTTCCCATCCAGCACCACCCACAGATCCATCTGAAGTGAATTCTATCGTGATGGCACCATCTGTGTTGATCGCCGTAAAACTTCCTATGCTTTCTAAATCTGCTTCTAAAATTGGAGCAGTGTTATCAAGACCGTCGTATATAGTTAATGTGTCACAACAATTCTCTAAGTCAACTAATGTAAAGTCTAAGGTTACTACGTTTGCAGCAGTATCCGGTAAGTAAGTAATTGTATAAGATTCATTATTTGAATAGTCACCAGCGGCTCCACCTGTATCATACACAGTACTTCCACAAGCTACTACTGCCGTATTAAATACAATTGGTCCAGCCCAAGTGCTCATTCCTGATGTACCACAATCTGTTTGTATATAAAAATCATAAGAGGTACCTGAGGATAATCCTGTAATTGATACCGTAGAAGCGCCAGATATAGTTGTACCGCTTGTAACAACATTTACTCCTTGAGCATCTCCTTGTGGAACAACCTCCCAATTATAGCCACCTGTTTCAGATGCAGAAGCTGTCCAAGAAAAATCTGCAGAAGTATCTAAAATATTGCTTGATGTTATTCCAGTAGCAACTTGACATGCAGGTGGGCTAGGAACTACTATCATAAAAGAGGCTTCTAATTCATCTGCTGGAGTTTCCCAACCAGAACCAGCATCGTTATCTGTACCGTCATCAGGGGAAACACCTCCATTATTACCTATGGATGCTCCATAAGCAGTAACATCTATAGTAGTGCCGTCCCAACCATCAGCAAATCTGTCATAGCAATTCACCCAATAGGTTCCGGGTGCAAGCATGATATCTTGATTAATGAGTCCTTGCGCATTACCGTAAGTACCGTCGCCTTGACCCCAAATTTGAGTTCCAGCGCCGTCAGCCATATCAGTAATATTGACCCATTTTTCTGATGTAAAACTACCTCCGGTGGTAGTAATGTTAATAGTAGACTGTCCACTGGAAAAGACACCAATAGAAAAAGTAAATAAAGTGATTAAGAGTAGTTTTAGTTTCATAAATAAAGTTTTGGATTAAATACTGATTTTATATCAGGCTAAAAAGATAAGAATATTCTAAAGATATTCTCATTTTGTAATCAAATAATAGATTAAACAGCACTTTAAACAGATCAAAAGAGGTACTTGTGGTATAAGTAATCTCACTACCTTTGTAAAAATGTTCCACACATAAACTGTTTATAGCATGCAACTGTACAACAAATTAAGTGCTGAAGAAAGAAGAGCTCTAATACGTCAGGCTGGAAAAGAACGCCTCACCATTTCTTTCTATCAGTACCATCAAATATATCATCAACAAATTTTTAGAGATCATTTATTTCTTCACTGGCACCCTATGGATGTCTTAGGTAGAATTTATATTGCACAAGAAGGAATCAATGCACAACTGTCTATCCCTGGAGATCGCTTTGAAGAATTTAAAACCTTCTTAGACGGAATTGATTTTCTAAAAAACGTACGCATCAATATTGCACGAGAACAAGACAATGAAAGCTTCTTAAAACTCAAAGTAAAAGTGCGCGACAAAATCGTTGCTGACGGTCTAGAAGACGATTCATTTGATGTGACTGATATAGGTACACACGTAGATGCTAGCGCATTTAATAAACTCATTGAAGATCCAAATACGGTCTTAGTTGATATGCGCAATCATTATGAATCTGAAATAGGTCATTTTAAAAACGCTTGGACACCAGATGTAGATACCTTTAGAGACAGTCTAGATTATATAGAAGAACAACTTAAAGATCATAAAGAAGGTAAAAAACTAGTTATGTATTGTACCGGTGGTATACGTTGTGAAAAAGCCAGTGCCTATTACAAACACAAAGGCTTTAAAGATGTTTATCAATTAGAAGGTGGGATTATTGAATACGACAGACAGGTGACCGAGCAAAAACTAGAGAACAAATTCAAAGGTAAAAACTTTGTTTTTGACCAACGTCTTGCTGAGAAAATAGGGGATGAAGTCATCGCCAACTGTCATCAATGTGGAGCATCTTGTGACGCCCATACCAATTGTTCTAATGATGGCTGCCACTTGCTATTTATTCAATGTGACTCTTGTAAAGAGGCGTTTGAAAATTGCTGTAGTCAAGAATGTAACGATATTATACAACTGCCTTTTGAAGAGCAAAAAGCTTTAAGAGCTGGACACTATAACAGCAATCATATATTTAAAAAAGGCCGTTCTGAAAAGTTGGATTTTAAAAGACGTTCCACAAAAGCTGAATAAGAGTTTATTTATAGCGTAATCGAGATACGCGATTCATTTACCAAAAACACCCTTACCTTTGCAACATGGTTAAAATAGGCAACATAGAATTACCCGATTTCCCACTACTCTTAGCTCCTATGGAAGATGTAAGTGATCCTCCTTTTCGTGCGTTGTGTAAGGAAAATGGCGCTGATATCGTTTTTACAGAATTCATTTCTAGTGAAGGATTGATACGTGATGCAGCAAAAAGCACCATGAAGCTGGACATTTACGAGACAGAACGCCCTGTAGGAATACAGATATTTGGGGCAAATCTAGAATCTATGCTACAATCTGTAGAAATTGTAGAACGTACCAAACCTGATATTATCGATATCAACTTCGGTTGTCCAGTAAAAAAAGTAGTGTCTAAAGGTGCCGGTGCTGGGATTCTTAAAGATATAGACCTTATGGTCTCGCTTACAGAAGCTATGGTAAAACATACCTCTTTACCTATTACGGTTAAAACCAGATTAGGCTGGGATGACGATTCTATAAAAATTGTAGAAGTAGCCGAACGTTTACAAGACGTAGGTATTAAAGCCATTTCTATTCACGGCCGCACAAGAGCGCAGATGTATAAAGGAAATGCCAATTGGGAACCTATCGCAGCGGTAAAGAACAATCCTCGTATGCACATTCCTGTTTTTGGAAATGGAGATGTAACTACGCCAGAGCTCGCCATGAAAATGCGCGATGAATACGGGCTAGACGGTTGTATGGTAGGTCGGGCAAGTATAGGGTATCCATGGTTTTTTAGAGAAGTAAAACATTTCTTTGAACACGGTACACACATGGCAAAGCCAACTATGGAAGAACGAGTAGAAGTTGCACGTAGACACCTACAAATGGCAATAGACTGGAAAGGAGAAAAGCTAGGTGTTTTTGAAACCCGCCGACATTATACCAACTATTTTAAGGGCATTCCTGACTTTAAAGAATACCGCATGAAAATGGTCACTAGTGATGACTCGCAAGGAGTATTTGAAGCTTTTGAAGAGATTTTAGAAAAATTTGCCGACTACAGCTTTGCCTGAGACAGCAACCTATCATTAATTCTGCGGGAGCCTATATAACTAGCTATAATTCCCAATACGGTAATTGTAGCAAGAGAAACAATGACGTTCCATACATCCATGGCAAAAGGATAAGGAATTCCTGGTGCGATATAGATAAGGTCGTACCTTACTTGCAATACTACAAAAGTGATCCCGATCACAAGACCTATAATACCGCCAGACAGGGTCATAAGACTTCCTTGAATAAAAAATATTTTACGCAAAGAACTCACTGGCGCTCCAAGATCAAGTAGCGTCTTCATATTCTTTTTCTTATCGAGAATCATCATGATAATACTACCGACTACGTTGAACAAAGCGATGATCAATACCAATGTAAAGATCAGATAAACCACCAAGTTTTCTGAATTGAGCATTTTATAAAGCGCATCATTCATCTGGAATTTATCCTTGATTTTTACGGGTTGTTCAAAGATATCTTGGATGGCTGCTCTTACTTCATTTTCATTTGCCGTAGGACTTAATTTAATTTCTACTGCACTTGCCGTAGAGTCATTCATATCCAACAATTTACGCGCAGCGCTCAGTCTGGTAAAGATATATTTACTATCCAATGTTTCATTAACACTAAAAGTCCCTACCGGAATAGCATCGAGTCTAGAAAACGAGCTGTTCATGTTTAACTTATTGATAGCATTAGCCCCCGGTTTAGGCACCATAATTTGCATGTAACTACCGTAATTATTAACCGTTAGAGAAAGTCTAGAAGCAAGTGAATAACCAGGAACTACTTGTGCATCACTTTGAGAAAGCCAGCTGCCGTAATAAAGAATAGAATCTGTACTGATCATTTTTACATAATCATCTGGAACGCCTTTAATAAAAGCGATATCATTCTTTTCCTCATAATTTAAGAAGGCCTTTTCTTCTATCACAGCACATACTAATGCTACTCCAGGTATTTTTTCTAGTTCTCGCTTTCGCGAAAGCGAAATACCAACAGTCTTACCATTTACAGGTAAAATCTTGAGGTCTGGATCAAAATAATTTGAAAATTCAGTGCTAAAATCCTTAAGTCCAGAGAAACCAGAAAGCACAATAAATAGTGCTGCAGTTCCTACTACAGTAATAATAAAACTAAGGATATTGATAATGTTAATGGCGTTTTTGCCATTTTTTGAAACGAGGTAACGCCTTGCTATGTAAAAGGAAAAATTCACTAAGACCTCTTACGTCGTGGAAGGATATCTGGATTTTCTATAGGATTGTTTTCGCCTTTAAGCTCACGGTCTATTTGATCCATGTATTCTAAAGAGTCGTCATTAAAGAACTGAAGCTCAGGCATGCGACGGAACTGGTGGCGCACTCTTGAAGCCACTTCATAACGTATCTCATCACCCATGTCAACAATTTCCTTCACAACCGTACTGGCCTTATCTGCTGGAAAAACAGATAGGTACACTTTTGCATAACCTAAATCTGGAGTAACCGTAACCTTAGTAACTGAGACTATTAAGTTAGTCACAGCGTTCTTTCTCATTACGTCTTGAATAACCGTTGATAAATCTTCCTGTAAGACTCCGGCAATTTTTTTCTGTCTATTACTTTCTTCCATACTGCAAAGGTAAGTGGTTCCACGTGAAAAGTTGATAGACCATTGGTTAATATGACAATAGAAATACATTCTTGTCGTCTAACTGTACTAACTTTGTATGGTAAAACAACAAAATATGTTTGGCAAAATAGAACACTTAGGAATAGCAGTTAAAAATCTGGAGGAGGCAAATGACGTATATACCAAACTTCTAGGTCGTAAACCTTATAAGACAGAAACAGTAGCAAGCGAGTCTGTGGACACCAGTTTTTTTCAAAGTGGCGATAACAAAATAGAGTTGCTTAGCGCCACTAGTGATGACAGCGCGATTGCCAAATACATATCCAAAAGAGGAGAAGGAATCCATCATATAGCGTTTGCTGTAGAAGACATCAAAACAGAACTGCTGAGATTAGAAAAAGAAGGTTTTCAAATCCTTAATAAAGAACCCAAACGAGGCGCCGATAATAAGTGGGTAGCCTTTGTACATCCTAAAGGAACAAATGGTGTTCTTGTAGAATTGTGTCAAGAAATTAAAGAATAGTTTGCGAGTATGAATGAATAGTTTAAATTTGCAGACTTTTTAGATAAGGTAATACCAGCATTTATCTTATTGGGCCTATAACTCAGCTGGTTAGAGTATCTGACTCATAATCAGAAAGTCCCTGGTTCGAGCCCAGGTGGGCCCACAAAAGCTTCAACACTACGTTGGAGCTTTTTTTATTCTCTAAATTCCATACTTAATCATAAAAATTTTGCCAACTGGACGAGAAGTTTATGCCGAATTTATTTCGGTAAGCCCAGGTGGGCCCACAGAAGCTTCAACACTACGTTGGAGCTTTTTTTATTCTCTAAATTCCATACTTAATCATAAATATTTTGCCTTCTGGACGAGAAGTTTATGCCGAATTTATTTCGGTAAGCCCAGGTGGGCCCACAAAAGCTTCAACACTACGTTGGAGC
Source organism: Nonlabens sp. Ci31 (assembly GCF_012974865.1). Taxonomy (NCBI): domain Bacteria; kingdom Pseudomonadati; phylum Bacteroidota; class Flavobacteriia; order Flavobacteriales; family Flavobacteriaceae; genus Nonlabens; species Nonlabens sp. Ci31. The sequence goes on from NZ_CP043633.1 coordinate 1,041,524, forward strand.
TTTTTTTATTCTCTAAATTCCATACTTAATCATAAAACTTTTGCCTTCTGGACGAGAAGTTTATGCTAAGCATAGCAAAGTACGAACAAGTAGAATCACGATATCAATCTCAACAGAATTGTATTTTATTATTTACCACAAGACAAGAGACCCATGGCATTGACATTGTAAATGCTATTCTCCCAAACATGTATCTAATTTATAATCACATGAAAAATTTAATCTTACTATTTATTATCACTGTTTCCAGCTCTGCTTTAAGTCAAATTAACGAATGTAGTATTCAGAATATACAGCTTGATCCTTATGATTTTGTTTTGAGAAATCTTGAAAAAGTAAATCAGCATATAAAAAATAAAAACTACGTCATAGAGGTTTCCATTCATTTTAAAGATTGTGAAAAAGAATATAAGGAACACACAGAAAATACTGAAGTTTCTCCTATTATCTACCATCTAATTTCCTTAGAAAACTCTTATCGTGGAGAAAATAAAACTGCTGTTGTCGTTTATAAAAAATTGAATCAATTCGTTTTGCAAACGATCAATGAATGTATTGATGATCCTATTGAGTTTAAAAACCAAGCCTATGTAACCTTAATTTTTAGAATTCCACTAAATGTAGAAAATATTCAAAAAGCGTTAAAATATATAGAACGTAAGTTTATTTACCTCTCAACTCCTTCATCTGATGTTCTAACATGGCGAGCTTATCTTCAAAACTATCAGAGAACTCTGGAATACGTCTAAAAAACACATAACGCACACGCCACAATTGCTTTACAGACTTTTTCTCTATGCAAATATCTTCGATGTTTTTATGATCTGCACGTAGGACAAGCCCTTTACTTGTAACGTAAAGTCGGCGCAGGATAAGTTCCTTATCGGTTACCGCTAGCACGATGGTACCGTTGTTTAATTTGGCAATAACATTCTTAGGAACCTTCTCTCCTATCACCACATCTTTAGGATACAAGCCTTTATCATGGCTAGTCATTTCTAGACTGGTAACGGTATACCCTATAAATTCTTTTTCGGTATTCAGCGGCAGACTAAGCTTTGGTAAATCTGCTAGAAAAGCTTCATTATCGTAATATTCTATATAATCTTCAACTGTTTTTTCTGTGATACAAGGAATTTGTGCAAACTGTTCTCTGGCTAATTCTTCTGGTGTTAAAGCAAGGCTGTCATTAAATTTTAACAACTGATTTACGGTTAATTCTGCCGTAAGTATATCATCTATAGCAATGCTAAAATAATTAGCAATTAAAATAATAGTATCTATTTTAGGCTCACTTCTTCCTTCTTCATAAGCCCCTAAAGTACCTCTCTTTAAGTCAAATAGATCTGCAAAAGCCTGTTGACTCAAGCCCCTTACCCCTCGTATCTTTTTAATGTTTTTTCCAAAAAATGACATTATGTTGCTAATTTTATTTGCAATTAGGAATTTTTATGTATATTTACACTAACAATATTAGCTAAATGTTTTTGTTTAAACTAATATGTTGAGCATTCTTTCTCGAGATAAAGCGTCTTAAGAAAGTCCCCCTCAAAAAAAGCAACTGTAAAATAGGCCATTTTATAGTTCATAGTACTTTCACCGAGCACTTCAAAGTGAGAAAAACAACCAACAAAAAAAGGGCCCACATTTATGACCTTAAAACTAAAAACCTATGACTCCTATAATTGTTTGCATTATTGAAATCGCTTTTCAGATTTTAGTGGGATAGAACTAAGCTTTTTCGTAATATTAAACCTACAATAAAAACCTATGAATAATTACTTCAATACTATAAAGGAATACTTGTTACAACTAGACTTTGATATCATTAGAGAAAATCCCAAGGATGGAATTATGGTGATAGAAAAAGAAAGTGCCGGTGTTAAAAATATGATCTTAGGAATTGCTCCGCCCATTTTAATCATGGAGCAATACATTTTTAAAATCAATAATAAGAACGAAGAAGTGTTTAAAAGCCTGCTACAAAAAAACCGTGATATTATTCATGGTGCCTTTGTACTGGATGAAAGTGGTACTAAAGTCATTTTTAGAGACACCCTTCAAATCGAAAACCTTGACCTTAACGAACTGGAAGGTACACTCAACTCTCTGAGTTTATTAATGAGTGAATACTCCGATCATATAATTAAATTTTCAAAATACTAAAAACATATACTATGAACATATTTAAAAGAATATTCAAAATAGGAGAAGCACAAGCAAACAAAGCCGTGGACAACCTAGAAAGCCCAATCATCATGACCGAGCAAGGTATACGTGATATGAAAGCAGACCTTAATAAAAGTATAGAAGCGATGGCGCAAGTAAAAGCTCTTGCTATACGTTCTAAAAATGAGCGTGATGAGCATGAAGCAAAAGCAAAAGATTATGAATCTAAAGCCATGCTTATTCTTAAAAAAGTACAGGCTGGTAACATGGAAGTTGCTGATGCCGATAGGCTTGCTAAAGAAGCGCTTGCCAAAAAAGAAGAAGCACAACAACACGCAAACAAAACCAGTGCCGACACAGAAAAGTTTGACAAAAATGTATCTCAATTAAAAGATACCATTGAAACCATAAAAGGAAACATCACCAACTGGGAAAACGAGTTAAGGACTCTTAAAGCAAGAGTAAAAGTGAGCGATGCGACAAAAAATGTCAATAAACAAATGGCAGAATTAGACAGTGCTGGAACGGTGAGCATGCTGGAGCGTATGAAAGAAAAAGTAGCTCAAGATGAAGCTCTTGCTGAGGCTTATGGGGATCTCGCCACCACTAAGAAGTCTATAGATGAGGAGATAGATGCTGCTGCAGATACCACTGAGGCAAAACTAGATGATGATCTTGCAAAGCTTAAAGAGCAGTTGGGAATTACAAAAGATGAAGCCTAAGGGCAGATCGCAGTCGAGCAGGTAATGCTGAGAAAGCAGCCTTATCTTTTCATCTAAAAACCAACTATGAATAACATCAATTTTAAATGTGTCAAATGTGGTCATAACGATTATGAAACCGGAGAAATGCGCGCCACTGGTGGAACCCTCTCTAAAATATTTGACGTACAAAATAAAAAGTTCTCTTATGTAGCCTGTGCCCGTTGTAAATACACCGAGTTTTATAAAGCAAGTACAGGAGCTTTAAGTAATCTATTTGATTTCTTTACGAACTAAAAACCATTAAACACCAACCAACCTTGGAAAACTATTTCAACATATTATTCTCTGAAGTGAACATCGCACTTACCCTGCTGTTGATCATTCTTATTATTTATTGGCTAGCCACTATGATTACCGGTATCGATTTTGACCTGGATATTGACGTGGACATAGACGTAGATGTGGATGTGGATCTTGACCCAGGTATCGAAGGTGGTAATATGGATTTCCAAGACGTTGCAAATGCCGAAGTAGACCGCGACCATGTCGTTAACAAACGCACCAGAAAACTCAAATGGTGGCAAATATTTTTGATCTATTTCAACTTCGTGGGATTGCCGTTCATGTTCACCTTTACCTTTTGGATTTTTTTATGGTGGATGATTTCTTTGCTTACTACATCCATAACGGGTAGTTATGATAACAGTTTTGGCTATGCCATTGTATTAGTGGCATTTATACCAGCGCTTATTTTAACTAAAATAGTGACCACTCCTTTCAAGTCCTTTTTCAAAAATTTAAATAAAGACGGGGATAAAGCCGTCGACTTTTTAGGCCGTAAAGCCCTATTATTGTCTTCGATTTCTGGAGATAAGTTAGGAAACGCAGAAGTTATGGCAGACGGTAATGTGATGAGTATTTATGTGAAATCATTAGATGGATCAAAGTTAAGCTTTCGCGAAAGCGTGCTTATCATCAAGCAATCAGACGATAAAAACTATTTTTTAGTGAGTAAAGAGTAAGGGCGGAAAACATACCGCCAAATAAACCCAGTAACCGCGGAACACATCCGCCAAAACAATAAACCCAAAAATAACTATGGACCAAATACCAGGATTATTAGTCACAGGAGTAGGTATCTTCCTTTTCCTTATTATCGTTTACTTCGCTATCATTGCGATGTTTTACAAAAAAGTACATCAAGGACAGGCGCTAGTACGTACCGGTTTTGGAGGTACTAAAGTCGCCACAGATAAAGGACTTTATGTGGTACCCGTATTCCACCGTGTGGAAACTATGGATATTTCTGTAAAGAAAATCCAAATTGAACGTATGGGCGTAGAAGGTCTTATTTGTAAAGACAACATGCGGGCCGATATTAAAGTGGCGTTTTTTGTACGTGTGAATAATGACGTAGAATACATCAAAAAAGTGGCTCAAACCATAGGTGTAGCTCGTGCCTCTAGAAAAGAAACACTGGAAGATCTTTTTGAAGCAAAGTTCTCTGAGGCGTTAAAAACCGTAGGTAAGAAATTTGAATTCATCGATCTTTATGAAGCACGTCGCGAGTTTCGTGGCGAGATTGTAGATATTATCGGTACCGATTTGAACGGGTATACACTAGAAGATTGTGCAATCGATTACCTAGAACAAACGTCCTTAACACATTTAAAACGAGATAATATCTTGGATGCTGAAGGTATCAAGAAGATTACAGAATTAACTGCTGCACAAAACATCAAGTCGAATTTAATTACTCGAGATGAAGAAAAAACCATCCGTAAGCAAGATGTTGAGGCTCGTGAAGCCATTCTAGAACTGGACAAACAACTGGCCGAAAAAGAAGAGCAACAAACACGTGAGATTGCAAATATCAAATCTCGTGAGGGAGCTCAGATTTTAAAAGTAGCCGAAGAAGAACGGCTCAAGTCAGAAACCGCCCGCATTGCAACCACAGAAAAAGTGCAAGTTGCTGAAGAAAACATGCAACGTCAGATTATTATTGCTGAAAAAAACAAGCAACGTACAGAGGCTGTTGAAACAGAGCGCGTAGAAAAAGACCGCATGCTGGAACTAACGGAGAGAGAAAGAGTCGTTACTCTAGCTCAAATCGAGAAAGAAAAAGTAGTCGAAGTAGAGAAAAAGAACATTCAAGACGTGATTAGAGATCGCGTGATTCTTGAAAAAGGGGTGGTAGAAGAACAGGAAAACATGAAAGACATTGAAGCTTTCAAAACTGCAGACCGTATCAAACAAGTGACAATTACAAATGCTGAAGCTCGTGCACAAGACGAATTGATACGCATCACCATAGCTGCAGAGGCTTCTAAACAAGCTGCAGTTCAAAAAGCCGAAGAAATTAATATAGAGGCGCTTGCCAACAAAGAAGCTAGTGAAAAAGAAGCAGATGCACGTAAGACTCTTGCTGAAGCAACTGCCAAAGAAGAAGCAACTGTAGGACTTTCTGAAGCACAAGTAATGCATGCAAAAGCTGAGGCCAGTGAGCGTCAGGGAATTGTAGATGCATTGATCATCCAGAAAAAAGCAGAGGCTGAAGCACACGGAATTACCGCAAAAGCAGCCGCAAAACTTCAAGACGGACTTGCTGAAGCTAAGGTTATTAAAGAAAAAGCCCTTGCTGATGCCGCTGGAATTGAAGAGAAAGCAAACGCCATGAAGAAATTAGATGGTGTAGGTAAAGAACACGAAGAATTCAAACTACGTCTCGATAAAGAACTTCAAGTAGATTTAGCACAAATCAACATCCAAAAAGATATTGCAGACGCACAAGCACAAGTAATAGGAGATGCATTGAGAGCTGCTAAAATTGATATAGTAGGTGGTGAGACCATGTTCTTTGAACAAATCATAGGTCAAATAACTAAAGCAAAAGGTTATGACAGACTTGTACGTCACTCTGAAACAGTATCTGAAGTAAAAGATGCTATTCTAGGAAGCGATGATGTAAAAGGAAATTTATTGGATAAAGTAAAAGACTTTGCCGATAAGTACAATATCAGTTCTGAGGACATCAAGAACCTAACCATCGCAAACCTGTTGAGCAATCTACAAAACAAGTCTAACGACGGCGAGGAACAAAACATGTTGAGCAACCTAATGAACCTTGCAAAAGGAATGGGGCTTTCTAATAAAAAACTGGATAGTTTAAAGTAGAACTTTTAGGGCCCTACACTGTTCTTTCTTAGGAAAGAACAGTGTAGGGCTATCCGGTATATTCCCGAAGAAATATCGGGAGATGCCACTGCTATCCCTAGCGCAAGACATTTGTTTACGAGTAGCTCTCCGCATGCCAAAGTAAAGCACAAACAATGAAAAAGCACAACCGCAAATCCATACGTCTCAAAGGTTACGACTACACATCTATAGGTAGGTATTTTGTGACTATCGTTGTGCGTAATAGATGGCGACTGTTTGGAAAAGTAGTAAATGGTGAGATGGCTTTAAATACGTTTGGAGAAATTGCAGAACGTGAATGGGTCCATACATTAAGGTTGCGCAATAACTTATCTTTAGGTGCATTTATGATCATGCCAGATCATATTCATTTTGTGGTTAATATAGAAGTTGCCATAAATCAAACTGAACATGCTCCAGAAGAACTGGAACGTCGTGCGGGTGCTGTAAAAGGAAAAGACATTTGTAAAGAAGGTTCTTTGGGAAGTCTGGTAAGAGGTTATAAAGCAGCTGTAACTAATCAAATTAAAACTTTGATATATGCACAGAAAGAAAATAAATCTGACTTATCAGAATCCGCTTTTACCGAGCTGAATCTGCTTATCAGAAAAATCGATCTAAAAAAGACCCTCTGGGTACGCAATTACCACGAAATAATCATCAGAGATCAACGCGCTTATCTCAACATAAGCAAGTACATCAATAATAATCCTAAAAAATGGGATGAAGATCTCAAGAAAAAACTAGGACTACATGAGTGACACCATAAAAGGGCGCGATGCGTCGCGCCCAAACAGCGATGCGTCGCGCCCAAACAGCGATGCGTCGCGCCCAAACAGCGATGCGTCGCACCCAAACAGCGATGCGTCGCGCCCAAACAGCGATGCGTCGCACCCAAAAAGTGATGCGTCGCGCCCAAACAGCGATGCGTCGCGCCCAAAAAGCAATGCGTCGCGCCCAAACAGCGATGCGTCGCGCCCAAACAGCGATGCGTCGCACCCAAAAAGCGGCAACTCAAGCCCCACAGACACTACCCAACTGGACTCAGGAACTTACGAGATCATCCAGAGCAGACTGCTCAAGCAAAAGAACGACTTGCAGCAACGTCTCCATGCGCTGAATGAAGAAAGGAAAAAAGTCTTCGGTTCGCTAGAAACAAGGTTGATTGCAAACGATCGTGTGAATACAGAAAACAACTGTATCGCTCGTGACATTGTGACGATTGGGAACTACAGTGTTTTCGGTTATAACGTTCACTTTGGATTGCGTACGGAGGTCCACTTAAGTGACGTATTTAGTATCTATGAATTTCATCGTGATGGCAGCGCTGGTGATGCGTTACGCTTTAGCGAAAGCGGAAACAAACTCCACCTCATCACTGATCCCACATTTCAAACCGACTTTGAAAATCTTTACAAATACTATCGCAACACAATCTTTTCCAAATTTGCGATTATGGGGAATTACCTGCATATGGTATTCCAACTCAGTGATTCCGTTACTGATATCAAGACTTTTAAGTGGTTGATTACAGAAAATGAATTGCAATATATAGACAACCGTAGTGAGCACGAATATCGTTATCCTGCGCAATATGGTTTCCAGTGGAAAGAAGCTGGACGCGATAACCAGCGCAATGGTATTCATGCGCATATATCCATTTTAGACAAGGTTTTTGTAGAAACAATAGGTGGCGATTTAACCATAAAAGTAGAGGATAATACAGATGATGGTCAAGGAATTTATAGGGAAAATGTAGCGCATCGTGACCAGACCCTAGATGATGGACAGTACCGCTATGCCGACTTAGACAATTTGATTGTTCTAGAAATCAAACCCTTTCAAGAAGAGCCCCGCTATTTTGTCTATAATCACAAAATCAAAGCAGTAGAAAGAATAGACAGCATTGCACAGGCTGCCGTATTGTTGCCTGATGGTCAGGGAATTATTTTTCCTAGCGGATTTTACCTGCAAACAGGAGCGTATAACGTCTTCCCAAATGGCGCTGGTGAATTAAAATTCCAACAAAAAATCGCGTCACCTAATGGAGAAGACCACTTGTACGTATTTTATAATCCGCAAAAGGCGCTGTACGTGTTGATGTCTTATAATGTGATCGATCAGACTGTGAAAACACCTATTGTTTGCAGTGGTTTTACGATTTTGGAACAAGGTGAATTGTGTTATTTCCGCACGGGAGATGAGCAAACTAAACACCACATGATGCAAATTTGGCAAACACCTTATTTGAAAGGTGATATTATGCCGTCTGAGCATCAAGACACCATGTTGTATAAGATAGGCAATAAGGATATTGTAAAAGCAATGGCAGAGTCTAATGAGCTGCTCACGCTGTTAAATAAAGAAGATAGTTACGGCGGTTTATATGATGATATGGCTCGTGTCTCTAAAGATATTTTAGATGCTTATTATTGGCTTTCAGAAGAAGAGACACAACAAATCAACTTACCTCTCGCCGAAATCAATAAAGCATCCAATGCTGCCATTGACGAGTTTGAGAAAGTGAAACAGCTGCGCAAACAAGCGACTGCAGATACTAAAGGGATTTCTAAAAAAGCAGAGGAGCTTTTTGGAAAAGTTAAAAGCACCTCGTTCAAATCCATTAATGATTTTGTAAAACTATTAACCCAGCTACGTAGTTTGCGTGGTGAGGCTATAGGTTTGTACGAGATACGCTATGTAGATAAGGCTTTTATTAAAGGAATCGAGGAACAAATCGTGGAGCAAAACGAGTTGATCTCACGTCGTGCAGTGACCTTTTTGTTAGATGATAAAGCACTAGCGCCTTATCATAATGCGGTTCATGAAAAGCAGCAGGTTCTTAATGCTACTAAGAAAGTGATAGAGATCAAGAATCTTGAAAAAGAAGTCAATCAGATTGCTGAAGATTTAGAGCTGTTGATTGAGATCGTTTCTAATCTAGAAATAGAAGACACTTCCCATTCTACCAAAATCATTGAGAATATCTCCTTGATTTTTGCGACCATCAACCAGGTAAAAGCAGCGATTAAGAACAAAATCAAAACCGTAGGTAAAAAAGAAGCTCAAGCCGATTTTGCTGCGCAATTAAAATTGATTGATCAAAGCATTATCAATTACTTGGACATTGCCAGCACACCAGAAAAATGCGACGAATTCCTGACTAAAGTTTCCATTCAGTTAGAAGAACTAGAAGGAAAGTTTGCCGATTTTGAAGAGTACATTACGGAGATTATTGAAAAACGTGAAGAAGTTTACGCTGCTTTTGACAATCGTAAAAGTAGTTTGTTAGAGGCACGTAACAAAAAAGCTCTTGCCTATCAAAATGCTGCAGAGCGTATCCTAAAAGGGGTGCAGAAACGGGCGCAATCCTTAGATAGTATCACGGAGATCAATGGGTATTTTGCCAGTGATCTCATGATCAATAAGGTGCGGGATATAGTCGTGCAATTAAAAGAGCTAGACGACGCTGGTAAAGCTGAAGGTATTGAAACGGCACTTAAAGTCGCTCGTGAAGATGCCTTGAGGAAACTCAAGGATAAAAAGGAGCTGTATGAAGATGGTGATAACATCATCAAGCTAGGGAAACATAAGTTTGGTGTCAATAAACAGCAGCTGGATCTCACCATTGTTGTCAAAGATAATGGGTTGTTTTACCACCTTACAGGAACTGATTTCTATCAAGAATTGCATAACGAAGTCTTGACACAATCAAAAGATATCTGGAATCAAGAGTTGGTTTCTGAGAATGGACAAGTCTACAGATCTGCCTACCTCGCCTATTCTATTTTCAAATCTGGTGATAAGGACACCATGAGAACCGTGAGCCCTGCAAATTTACTGAGCCATGTTCAGGAACTTGCTAGTGGAAACTATTCTGGTGGATATGTCAAAGGGGTTCACGACCATGATGCCGCTCAAATTTTAAGTGTTTTACTACATAAAGATCACGATCTAGGCTTACTAACCTATTCGCCAAGTATAAGAGCGCAGGCACAGTTTTTCTGGAATAGTTTTGACTCGATGCGCCGCGTGCGCACCAACCGTATTTTAAAAAGTGCTGGTGAAGTATTAGCTGTTTTTGAAGACAGTAAGGAATATGATTTTATAGTGGAAGAGTTGGCTGCTGAAGTTTATAAATGGCAACCGCAGTTCGAGAGCCTCACTGCTCGCAAGGAAAAATACGACACTTCTATACAAACAACACAGTTCGAGAGCCTCACTGCTCGCGATATTGCAAGTTATTTATTTAACGAGCTGAAAGACAACGATCACTTTACTGTTAGCGCAAGTGCCATTCAATTAAAAGAGGCTTTTGAGAAAAAAATAAAATCTCAAAATGCCGACTTAAAATTCAAAAAAAGCTTAGAAGCTTGTGAGGACGAAAAATCTAAAGTGGAACTGGTACGGCATTGGGTTTCCGCTTTCGCGAAAGCGCACTTCGACAAGCTCCATGTGACGGACCAAAATTGGATACCCTACATCAATGAATGCGTAGCAAATATCCTTTACGGAGAACTGACGGCAGATAAAACGGTAGCCATTTCACCAAGTCAGAAAGTGAGTGCCTTAAAAGGTTCTCATAGCAGCATCGATGAAGGCGAATTCGTTTTTAACTACCACGATTTTGTAGCGGCACTAGAACATTTTGTAAGCATAAAAGTACCTGCTTATACTACTTTTAGAAAAGCAAAACACCAGGTAACCGAAGACTTAAAAGAGTCTTTGCGACTAGAAGAATTCAAACCTCGAGTGTTGAGTTCTTTTGTACGTAACAAGTTGATCGATCAGGTATATTTCCCGTTGATAGGAGATAATCTTTCCAAACAATTAGGAGCTGTAGGCGATACAAAACGCACCGACCGCATGGGGTTATTGCTGTTGATCTCACCACCTGGTTATGGTAAAACGACCTTGATGGAATATGTGGCCAACCGATTAGGCCTGATATTTATGAAGATCAACGGGCCGGCAATAGGTCATGACATTACCTCTGTAGATCCAGAAGCAGCAACTAATGCCGCGACAAGAGAAGAACTCAAAAAGCTCAACCTCGCTTTTGAAATGGGCGATAATGTCATGCTATATCTAGATGATATCCAGCACTGTAATCCTGAGTTTTTACAAAAATTCATCAGCCTGTCTGATGGAACGCGTAAGATTGAAGGAGTTTATAATGGAAAGCCGAAAACTTATGATTTACGCAGCAAGAAATTTTGCGTGATCATGGCTGGTAATCCCTACACAGAAAGTGGTGATAAATTCCAGATTCCAGACATGCTTGCCAACCGTGCCGATATTTATAACCTTGGTGATATCATAGGAGATACCGCTCATTTATTTGAATTGAGTCTGGTGGAAAACGCACTGACTAGTAATCCTGTGTTACAGCAATTGAGTAATAAGCACTTTGATGATGTGTATGCTTTAGTAGATCGCATTCAAAATGGAGGGCTTCAAGATACCTCAGCCGTCGCAGATATGGAGCTAAAAGGAAACCACAGCAATCAAGAAATAACCGATTATGTGGCTGTGCTGGAGAAAGTACTGAAGATAAGAGATACCGTTCTTAAAGTAAATGAGAACTACATCGCCAGTGCCGGAATGGAGGATGCTTATCGTACCGAACCTAGTTTTAAACTACAAGGTTCTTATAGAGATATGAATAAATTGGTTGCAAAAGTGGTTCCTATCATGGACGATAAAGAATTGCAAACGCTGCTATTATCTCATTATGAAAGTGAATCTCAAACACTAACCAGCGCTGCCGAAGCCAATCTTTTAAAATACAAAGAACTGGTACAAACCATCACTACAGAAGAACGACAACGATGGAATGATATCAAGGGTATTTTTGCCAAAAACAACAAGCTCAACGGCCTAGGCGGGCAAAATCAAATGTCACAAGTATTGAGTCAAATGATGGATTTCTCTGAGAACTTAGAAGGAATTAAAGAGGTGTTGAAGAATGGGCTTTCTAAGTAATGACGACGGGACAGGTTGACGATTGTCGATCAATATAGTATGTTTAAAAGTGCGAATTAACATTCGTAGCTTTGATGTTTTTTGTGGCATTCTCTCCAAATATTTTAAGATTTGACATACCAACAATTCGTGTTGGCATGGTCTAAATCTGTTCTCCTTGTTAATCCTGAGAATAGTAACTAGCGCTATCTTTAGCAGCCAAAACGGCCAATACAAATACTTGACATGTTGGTTATAGAAAAGTGACTATTAAAGTAAAACTCTATCTAAAATTATTAATACTTTTACTAAGAATTAGAATTAAAGACTGTGAGACTATGTTTTATTTTGACCTGCTTCTTGATCATTTCATGTTCAAGTGATAATCTCCAAAAAAGATCAGGTGGTTTAATATCAATTACTTATACCAGTGGTTCAAGCATTCCATTTGATGTAGATGGCAAATTCACAGGTATTTATGATGCAAATGGAACAATAGTAAAACAAGTATCTTATGATAATCAAAATAGAGTCATTACTCTAGAAGATTTTACCGCGGGAATTACTTGTAACATTATATATCACAGTAATGGACTCATTGACACTTTTTACGGAGCAAGTCTAAGTTATAATATGGATTTTGATTCTTATAAAAATCTGTACCGTTATGATGAAGAGTTAAGTGATCCTAATCGTGCTTGGTACGAAACTAGAGGTCACTATTTTACAAATACGTAAGATTCTGATGCTATTTCTAATTATGAAGATAGAGCTAATATGACTACAATAGATCTTGTTCAGAATACAACAACTATAAATTTACAACTTTTAACGCATAGATATTACACAAAAGGAGTAGGCGACATAACTAGCTTATCTGTTGAGAATAGTTCTTTTAATTATAATTATACCAGCAGTATAAATCCAGCATATCAGGAAATGACAAACATTAAAGATATAGTAGCCTTTGTGGAAGACAGGAACAATATAGAGCTAGAACAGTTTATTTTACCGATACTTATGCTTAGTTCAAATTTAATAAACGATACTTATGAATTAAGTGGCCCACCAGGAACGAGTACATACTTTTATGATTTTGATTCTCAAAATAGACTGTCCACTAGTTATTTAGAGTATACCGAATCTAATACGTTCCTAACGCCTAGAAGTATTTTAGCTACATATGATTACTTTTAATTTATATGTAAAAGTCTACATCTCTTGAGTTGTTTAATAACAACCAGGTCTTAAATAGCGTTTAATTAAAAGACCAAAAATTCCAAGACAAATACTTGGCATATCGGTTATCGAAAAAGTCTAATTTCAAAACATTTACATTTATATGTGCGGACTTAGATCCGCACATATAAATAATTTAGAAGGTTTAAAAAGGTTTTCTCGTCCCGTTTCTAGCACCGTTTTACCTTTCCGACCAAATTTCCGTAAACTCCAATTTGCCCACCTTTCCTTTAATAAGGAAAGGAGCTACTGGTTTTTTGGTTCATTAAAAAATTTATTACGATCGAATCAAAGGAGGAGGCTATCGAAATCGGCACAATTTGAAGATTGAACTGGTTAAACAGCCTTCAACATTTCCATAAGATCCTGCTCGGTATCTATTCCTTTATCCTTGTTGTACCAATTCTGAAGCACTTGTTTAAATTCTGGTAAAAGTTCGCCTTTCGAGGCTTTTTCTTCAGCGACTAACTGTGTGGCTTTAGTAGGTCGTGGCCCCCAAGTGGTAATAGGTAGGTCCGTATTCTTGTCTATTAAAAGAAGCTTTGCTATGGAGCGAGCGCCATTTGTTAGAAAGTGATCCATCAACAATGGGTTTTCATCTCTTAGGACCACTTTAAAATCGATTCCAGCGGCTTCGGCAACTTTGTTCATCATGGGCATGGTTTGAGCCGCATCACCACACCAACTTTCGGTAATGATGAGAAAATAAACCTCTTTATGAAAAGCACTTAAAAATTCTTGGTGCTTTGTTAAGAGCTTCAAAGTTTTATCCAATCGCTTCATGCGTTGATTATTGAGTGCTGTATATTCTGCTAGGGCTTCTGTAACCTCGTCGCCGCTATTAGTTCCATTTACGGTATGTGCTTCTACAAAAGCTCTATATTGTTGGTAAGAGATAGCTTGATCTACTGCTGCTTTAATGATTTGTTGTAATTCCATAAGGCAAAAATATACACATCTGCACCGTTGATTGAGATAAAATAGTCCTAATTTCTAGTCCATTTTTCCTTAAAAGACCCGATAGGCTGTTGCAGTAACTCTAAAGTAACCTCATAAATGGGCTTTTTCTGCATTTTAGCTTTTAGATAGGCATAAAAGCTCATGACAAAAATATCCTCTCGAGCGGCAGTTTTCCATTCAAAGGCTTGTTGCACCTTATTTTGAAAACTCTCCTCAGTAATCTCATAAGGATGATCGTAATGTCTTTGCAATAACTTTATAAACACTAGGACACGTTGTTCGTTCAAGTCTTCTAGTCGTCCTTTAAAACGTCTTATAAAGCTCCTCATTTTTGAAGCAACCAAATCTGGTTGTTGTAATTCTATGTAAATCAGAATTTCTAGGATGTTCTTTTGTATCACCCATAATGCCCCTTCTTTTTTCTCATAAAACGGATCGCTATGATAAAAATCGTTCATCTTTTTACGTGCTCTAATAAAATCTTGTTGCTGAAACAAAAACGTAATATAAACCAGTTGTGCAGATAAATCTGGCTTTTGAATTTGCTGTATTTCTTCCAAAGCTCTTACAGGATCGCCAGTATAATTATGGTTCAACGCCTGTAGCAAAAGAGCACGTCCTAAAAACTGCTTTTTATAGGTTCCTTTTTGCTTCTGCATTTCTACCTGCAGCTTACCTACTAGCCTTTGGGATCGTATAAAATCCTTGTTCCTAAAACAGGTTCCTGCCATAAGGTAAAGGATCTCTAAATGATAATACAAATGCTTATCTGCCAGGTGTTTTTTCTTTTCTACGATATCATAGATATGATTCATAAAAATGGAAACCCCTGCGTAATCTGATGTTAAAGTTGCTGCATCTGTTACAACACGCATTAATTGATAAAGCGACTTAAAAGACAAGTTTTGATCTATAGAAATATCAAAAACGGCTAGTTGCTGTTTGATCACTTGATATACATTTGTAGGGTGGGCTTTTAAAGTTTTTTGAAGGGTCGCATAGACCATCACTAATCTGGACTCGATCAAGTATCTTTTTTCATTCTCCTGATAAGCCGTTATGATTTGTTCTAAAGTTGTTTTAGGGTCTAGGTGTGCGTATGGTACATGAGTATAATAGATCTCTTGCAGAATAGCGTATGATTCTAAAGATAGTGCCTTGACAGTAGCTTTTTTCAATGTTTTGAATCCTATGGAATATTGTTCTCGTTCTAAAAAAATTCGGGCTGCCAGGACTAATTTAAAAAGTTGCATTTCTTCCTGTGAGTCGCTAGAGAAGCCTCGGGTCGCTGTAAAGTCTACAAGGTTTTCTTTTAACCGGTTTTGAAGTGCATGCAAAGCGTTTTTATTGGCCTTTCCATAGATTTTTACATCTAGATCTACTCGTACACCTTTACGTATGAGTTGAAATAATTGGATGTTTTTTACATCTGTTCGTTGGTTTTTCGCTTTCGCGAAAGCGAGAAAAGCACCCACCTCATCACTACTTAAAGAACTTATTAATGTATTTAAATCGTTCATCTATTTAGTTTAAAACACTGATTTGTAGTGATAAGTTATATTTAATTATTATTTCAATCGTAAGAATAAGTCAAAAATAGGTTATTTACTGGTAAGATCCTGCTACATATTTGCAGTATCAAAACAAACAAAAATGGAACATCAAGTAAATTACAAAACCGAAAAAAAAGAAGTCCAAAAACCAGAGGCTTTTACTGGAAAACCAACAGCAGCATTTATAGCTGCATCATGGACAGCACTACTCGTGGGAATGGTTTCCTATTGCGTAGGCTTGTGGCGATCTGATATGCTTCTCAACGAGCGTGGGTATTATTTTGTCATCCTGCTCTTTGGACTGTTCTCTGTGATTTCTGTACAAAAAGCGGTAAGAGACAAGCAAGAAGGAATAGCGGTAACTGACCTGTATTACGGTATCAGCTGGTTTGTAAGCATTGCGTCCATCGTACTGCTCGTGATAGGCTTGTGGAATGCCGATTTATGGCCTAGTGAAAAAGGATTTTACGGCATGTCCTTTTTATTGAGCCTATTTGCCGCCATTGCAGTACAAAAGAACACGAGAGATGTGACCTTTATAGACGAAAACTGGAAGTGATAAGAAATGACAATGACCTAGTGATCGCTAGTGAATGAAACACACTGTTTTTTGTCTTGGTTTATAAAATCCCCTTGACGATCCTGATAACCAATTAAATAAAAACCACCAAAATTATTATAATTATGAAATTAAACAACTTATCTGCCTTTATAGCCATTTCAATTCTCGGAATGTTATCTATAATACTACCCATATTTATTCTAGGGGATTTAAAACCCTATGAATCCCCTTTATTCCCTTTAATTAGAACTGGAATTGAAGGGATGTCAATCTACAGTTTAAGCTTTCTTTTCTTATCGGGTTTTATTATTAAATAGTTAAGTAAGGCCTCTTTTTGGAAAATTGGATTAATGAGTATGGCTTTATTTCCATTAGCTACTTTCTGTGAAATGATCTTCGATTCGACTTCTCATAATATGTTTCCATTTGAATTCATATTCTATGCTATTTATACAATTCCAGCAATAATAGGAGCAGCTGTATCTCAAGTTATAAAACGTTTTGTTATAAAAAAGAAGTAAATACAGGCTACAACAAAATGTAAAAACAATAGGCCATTGCAGTACAAAAGAACACGAGAAATATTACATTTATAGATAAAAACTAGAAGTGAAAATAGTTAGGAGTGAAGTGTTATAAAAAAATTAGATCATTAAAGTAAGAACAATGAAAAAGTATCAAGGCCTACTAATCGCAAGTATTTTGAATGCTGTATTCTTTGTCTGGGTTTATATCGTACAGATTTATGAAATCAAATGGACCATTGTTGGTGTGTTTTATGAATTGCTCATCATTCCTATGATGTTACTCGCACCAACTCTATTAGTCCTGTCTGTCATCCAAATCAAGAAGAAGGGTTTACAGGTTCCAAGCTTCATCTCTTTACTGCTCTCTGCAGGAATAACAGTTAGCCTATTAAGCCTCTTCATCATGGATTAAATACCGGTTTGTTTTTAAATGATGTATTGGTATAAAATAACAAAACCGGCTGTTTACTAATGGAGCAGCCTGTTTTGATAATAGGAACGACCTTTTCATAAGGAGAAGGTCGTTTTTTATTTGGCTTTTATTCAACACCAAAGGTTTTATAAACCTGTAAGATTTAACGGCAAACTAGCACCCTGCTAAGTCAGTCTAAACAACTTGCCTGGCAAGGGCTGTACCACTCCTTTGAGCTCCATACTCATCAATTGACCAGCCACTTTATGGACCGGTTGATTAATGTTTAGAGCGATAATATCCAACAGTGCTTTTTCATTTTCTTTAAGGTACCTGTAGATTAACTTTTCTTCCTCTGTGAGTTCTACAAAAAGTTGTTTCTGTATGGAAACCGCCGGTTCTTTCCAGCCTAGAATATAGGGAACATCGGCTGTTTTAGTGAGCATGTGGGCCTTTGCTTGTTTGATAAGGTCGTTACAGCCTGTAGCGTATTTATCGTTTACACGTCCAGGAACGGCAAACACTTCCCGATTGTAGCCACAGGCTAGGTCGGCAGTGACCAGTGAGCCACCTTTGGAAGCACTTTCTATCACGACAGTTGCCTCACTCATTCCTGCAATAATGCGGTTGCGACCCAAGAAATTATTTCTATCAAAAGTATCGGTATGCCAAAAATCAGTCATAAAGCCGCCATTTCTCATCATGTCCTCATTGTATGCAGCATGATTACGCGGATAGGTTTGATTGAGGCCATGAGCGGTAACGGCTATGGTTTGTAAGTCATTTTCTATAGCCATTTTATGTGCTAAGATGTCCACTCCATAAGCATAACCACTGATAATAATAGGCTTTAAAGGCGCGATCTCTGCAATAAACTTCTCTAAAAATGCTGCTCCAACACTGGTAATTTGACGGGTTCCAACAATACTCAAAATGTACGGGTTGTCTAAATTGATGGTTCCTTTTTCAAAATAGATGATCGGTCCATCGATGCAATGTTTTAAACGTTCTGGATAATCTTCATTGTAATAAACGCGGTAGTTGATCTTGTTCTCTTCTATAAACCTCAACTCTTGTATCGCTTTAGAAAACAAGCTGTCCTTGCTCTTGATGAACTGAGCTTTCTTCTCCCCTATTCCTTCTACGGCAGCGATATGGCGATACTGTTGTTCAAAAACACCTGTCGCATTACCAAAAGTTCTTATGAGTCTTTTGGCCATGATATCTCCTATAAGCGGTGCTTTTTTAAGAGCGAGGATAGAAAGGAGTTCTTGTTGGTCCATGAATAAATATAAAACTAAAAATAATGGGGAAATAAATTTAAGCTTAAATCTAAACTTAAATTTAAAAAAAGATATGTAGGCCCCATTGTCCTGCGGACATTTCCCCAAAGGGGATATTTCAAAAGCTAGTTATTTAATAGTTGAGAAAGTTCGCTAACCCAATTGCTTAAGATTTCTTTGCGTGAGAAGTGTTTTAAAACGTATTCCCGAGCTTCTACACCCATGGATGTTCTCCGATTAGGATCTTGTCTCCAGGCCT
Source organism: Nonlabens sp. Ci31 (assembly GCF_012974865.1). Classification (NCBI taxonomy): domain Bacteria; kingdom Pseudomonadati; phylum Bacteroidota; class Flavobacteriia; order Flavobacteriales; family Flavobacteriaceae; genus Nonlabens; species Nonlabens sp. Ci31. The sequence goes on from NZ_CP043633.1 coordinate 1,060,351, forward strand.
CTAATTGGTTGATAGCGGTGGATACATCTGGTTGTGAGAAATAGAGTCCTGCATTTGCATTTTCTAGGACGGTTTTTACTTCGCTAGCTGGACTTCCTAAGACTAATGAAGGTTTCCCACTTGCCATCATGCCGAGTAATTTAGAGGGCATTACGGTATCGAGCACTTCTGCTTTTTGGAAAAGGAAATGCGCATCGGCACTACATAAAAGATCTGATAATTCTGCAAAAGGTACTGGGTCGTAAAACGAGATGTTTTCCTGATCTATAGCTTGCATTACTTGCTGGTATTTTGCTCCTGCACCTACTATAATGATCTCGTAAAGGTCTTGTGGTAGCGCTTTCGCGAAAGCGAGAAAATAATCCCAATCCTGCTTATCACCTACATTACCGCTATACAGTAACTTAAATTTTTCGCTTTGTAAAAAGGAGTGTGGCTTTGCTGTAGATGGATCTACTTGATGCACATCAATCCAATTAGGCAAATAGTAAGTAGGCTGATTGGTCTTCGTTTGCAGCTTTGCGAGCATCTTATGACTGATCGTGCTTATGGTAGTTGCTTTGCCCAAAATTCGTCGCTCTAAGCTAAAAAGAAATTTAAAAATAACCTTCTTGCTCCCGCTAGAAAGTCCTGATTGCAGTGCTGCGTCAAATTCAAAGTCCTGAATATGAATACAGCTTGGTGCTTTGTGTTTTCTCGCATGATAACCCCCAAGCCATGCGCTGGCTGTAAATGGGATAATGGAAATCACCAAGTCTGCTTTTTTAATCTTTCTCAAATTAAAAAAACTTCCTTTTGTAAAACTGAGGATATGAAGGATACGCTTTAAAAAGGTAGGGTTATCTGGAACGTACTGTTTATAGCGATAGAGTGTTGCTCCGTTGTGATCTTCTTGAAAATACTTAGGTTGCGACTGGTATTCTTGAGCAATTTTCCATTGTGGATAATAGGGAAAAGCCGTTACCACATTTACCATTGCACCTGCATCAACGAGTGCCTCTACCATTTGGGTAGAATACAATCCTATGGCGGTGTCTTCTGGAGCATAATTAAGCCCTATAAATGTGATGTGTTTTTTATTGAAGTTTTTCATTCCACTATTAACGGAATTATATTCTTTTCAAAATTCTGTAATGAAAAGTCTTTTGAGTGTTCCAAATTATAACTCTTAACTTTTTCTAATCGCTCTCTGTCTAAGTATATTTTTTCCATGGCGATCTTAATCGATTTAGAAGTTATTGGCCAAATCAACTCTCCATTTTTATCAGATATTATGTCTGATACTCCTGGAACATTTGATGAGATAATATAACATTTAGATTTGAGAGATTCTAGAATAGAAAGTGGTTGTCCTTCATGTTCATTTAAAGTAGGTAAACAAAAAACATCAGCTTTTTCTAATAAAGTTGCTTTTTCCAAACCAGTAACACTACCATGAAATGTTACAAAGGATAATTTAGATAAGTACATTTTGATTGCTGGGTAGTCGTCGGAGATAGTTCCTGCAATGTGCACTTCAATATCTTTATGCACTGAATAAAGTTCTTCTACGCCATGTAAGAAAGGAATTATTCCTTTTGCAGGAATTAAATTGCTAAGAAATAAAATATTTAAGTTTTGACTAGGTTCTTGAAAAGTGCTTACCTCTACTAAACTTATAAAATTATGACAAGTGAATATTTGATTGTTTTTTAGAAAAGGCTTGAAGTTAGGTCTTAAAGAATCTGATAAAACAATCGCCTTATCAAACATTTTTAGAGTGATTTTTGCAAGAAATTTCTTGATTGAACCAAATTCTTGATAGTTGTAAATCAATGCATTACCGTGAAGATGTACTACTTTCCTCTTCCTAAAAACTGTAGCAATAATAAGAAATGGTGCATATTTAATTATTCCAAGAAAAGACTGACCTACAGTACAATAGACTATGTTAGCAGTAATTATTTTATATGCTTCTATGTAGATATATAAAATCTTTAATTTATACCACCTCCATTTACCAATTGAGTCGTCCAGTCTCCTATTAATTTCCATGTCAATGCGATTTACTAGAAATTTATTCTTTTTAAGAATATTGTAAACCGTAAGATTTGAGATGTTTAATCCTGTCAATGACTCTGGAAACGGACCTATAATTACTACCTTCTTATTCTTGCTCTTCATTGATTGGTTTTACAAGATCGGTTGTTTTGAAAACAGAATACAAAAAGCTAATAAAAAAACAAAAATATACCACTCCATTTTCTCTTTCTAAAATATTTTCAGAAAACATTACTAAGAGATAAAAGAGTAAAATAGAAATTGTAATAAAAGCCTTGTGTCGATAGGCAGATACTATGATAAATATGATAAAAAGAGCAAAGGAAAACAATCCCATATAACCTGTTCTTAAGAGTATACTCAAATACTGATTATGAGAATTGTACTCTCTTCTCACTAATTCTTCGTTCTCATTAGAATAGCAATCTAATAAGATGCTTTTTGTGTCTCCTATTCCGTAACCAAACAACCCAGCTTCTGGTATTGCCTTATTAACACAAGAATAAATTGTTAACCTGATATTAGTTGACGTCAATTCCGTTGAGTCTTTTTCACCTAGTCTTAACAACTCAGAAAATTTTTCATTTGCTTTAGTATTAAAAGAAATTACAGAGATAAAAATGACGCATAGGGCCCCTAATGCTATCATAATAGTTTTATTTCTATACGAAAATGCTAGGTATGCCCCAGAAATTATCAAAGATAAAATAGGGCCTTTTTTAACAAGAATTAATAAAATTAATAAGATAACAATGTCTGCTATAATAATTAAAATCAATTGATAGAGCTTAGTTTTCTTTCTAGAAAAAAGGTATAAACTGAACAGTAAAGAAATTGCTCCATGCATACTTAAGTAGATGGCATGAATGGTATAAGGGCCTAAATGTTCGTCAATGACCGTCGGGAAATGAATAAATAAAGTCATTTGATACTGTTCCCAGAAATACAACCAGAACACTAGAAAACTAAACGCAGTACTGAAAATAAAGCATCTAAAAAGTAGGTCTAGATTATCTTTTAATTTACAGCTTACATTTTCTGGAATAAAGCTAAAAATCAATGGGATTAAGATAAGTGAAGCTCCGGTCTCTATTTTTCTAAGGCCTATCGATAGGTTTTCAGTGTAAAATAAGCTGACTAAATATGTTATATATAAAAGCGATCCCAAAATCATAAGTTTATAATCCGGAACCACTTTAGTATTCTTATCAAAAAGGCCGTAAATACTGATTAAAAGTAAGGCAGCTATAATAAAATTTCTTAAAAAATTAGGCAAAATAGGCATTAAAAACCCAGCAGATACCAGGTAGAAAAAAACGTTTTCGATTCTAGTCAATCTCATTATTATTTAGTTTTAGAATGAAATTGTCACACTATTTTTTACGAGCCACGATTCTAACTTGCGTTTGACTTCTATTAAGAATTCCATAAACTTTAGATAACGATCCAGTTAAGTTATATCCAAATAATTTAACCAGTTTATCAAATTTAGGGGGCCATTTGTGCGATATCTTTTTTACTTCTATCACTTCTAATCCTGCGCGGTGAAATAAGTTTCCTAGATTCATAGGGCTCCAGGTATAGAGATGGTAATTAATATCATTTGCTTTATAAGAATTAGTTCTCTCAAAAGGCGTGACGAAAATAATTTTACCTCCTTTTTTGATTTTTGGAATTAAGTCTTTGATAATGTCTAAAGGTCTATCGACATGTTCAAGCGCATGATTAGAAATTATGACTGAAGCCCATTCATCTTCAACCTCAGCAATAGTTCCTACGGTAGTTATACTTAAAGTTTGAGCATTCTCTCTACCGGATTTATTTATCTCAACTCCTAATTTTTTACTAGCATCTAACTCGTTTAATAAAAATCCGCCACCGCAACCAAAATCGAGTACATTATCATTGGATGTGATATAATATTGAAATAGAAATTTATTTAATTTAGCCCCTATTTTACCCATGGATTTTTGCCAGGTAAAATAGTCTTCATTATAATGGTCCATTCCTTATCTTGTTTTTAAATATAATTTTATAATTAAATAAATTAATTATAATCTTAGGCAACACGTAAATACCTAAAAATGTTGCTATTAAATATGCAAATGAACTAGTGAAATCTCCTCGCAATATCATAATCAAATGTAAGGAAAAATAAAAAGACATGGCTTTTTTAAACCAGCTATCACTATACAGCCACTTTAGCATAAAAACACATGAGATTGCTAAGAATATACTGAAAATAACCACTCCAAAAACTCCAAAATTATGGTATGCTTCAGAAAGAAAAGGATTTGATACATTTTGAAAATAAAAATCATACTGAGCTGTGAGGTGTTCCCCAACTACCATACCTGATGATTCTGGTTTATCCACCCATAAAGATCTGGGCACAAAAAACAACAAAGCGCTTAACATCTGGTATCCATAGGAATACCCATCTTGTTGAACTACTTCAATTACAGTTCCTATATTCATGAAAGCATCATAATTAAGCGAAATGTAACCATCTGTTAAAAGCCCTTGATTTACTTGATCTAATAATCTTGAAGGTTTTGAAATTATTTCCTCAATCCCGTAATCTGAATGCGTAATTAGTTGAGATAAAGGTAAGCCCACAATAATTGCAAAAAACAATATGTTTAGAAACTTTGCATTAGAATTGACCACTTTAGGTAAAAACATAAATATTGCTATGAATAAAATAGGGCCTAAATCGTGCCTCTTTGTTATAAGTGGGTTTTTAACAACTAAAAGAAACATTATGAGTAGGAGGAAACACGCGCCTATGATATAGGCGTTATTTACATTTTTATTATTACTATCAAAGTAGGCTTTGCAAGCAATTATTGCTCCTAAAGGAAAAATAAACAACACCTTGCTTTTCATCAAGGCTATGGATTTTGTAAATGTAGACTCCATCCATTCTGGCCTATTATATTCATATATAATGAAATCTAAATTTGAAAAGACAATAATTGCAGAAAGTATCAACATTAACAATATTGCCATGGGTAAATTATTATACTTTACCGGTATGGATTCTTTTAAAATACTGTTTAATTTAGATTTTTTAAGATAATCATAGCTGAGAAAAAAAATGATGTTAAAAAGAGAAATTAAAAGAGATGTTTGAATAATAAGAGACTCTTTTAAAGGAAAATTATTCAAAAATACTGGCTTCTCCATAATCAGCATATCATTGATTTGAGAAATCGGTGCTGCAAAAAAGAAAATATAATTAAAAACTATGAAGGTAGAAAGAAATGGACTGAACACCTTTTCCAAATAAAGATGGTAATATGTTATAAAAGTAATGATTAAAAAATTTAAGAAAAAGGATAACCAGACCCATAAAGACGCATCAAAATTAGCTAGATAGAAAAAGCTAATAATCAAATAGGAAATCATTAATAAATTCTTGAGATTCATTAAATTTTCAAGTTTTGGGAATTAGTTGAGAACAGATAAAAATGAAGCGGCAGAAACCTCTGGAGAAATTAATTTAGAACGCTTGAAAGCATTCTTTTTCATTTTTGCCAATTCATCATTAGATTTTTCATGCATCATGATCATTTTCTCAAGGAGCGCCTTATAGTCGCCAGCCTTAAAAATATACCCATTATAATCTGGAATAATAAAAACTGGAGCTGCTCCGCATTCATTGCTTGCAATAATAGGCATGCCGGCACAAGCAAGCTCGTGTATTACCACACCATAAGGTTCAAATAAACTAGGTAGAATAAAACAGTTGTATAGTTTTACTTGCTCTGCCAGTTCTTGTGGTTGAAGAAAATTCAAATGGTTTACATCATTCTCTTGCTGAACTAAGCCTTGTAAAGATCCATCACCTATAATGGTAAGAGAGCTATTTTCTTTATAGGGAAATTCACCCCATGCTTTTAACAAGTCTCTAATCCCCTTAACCTCCTCAAGTCTCCCTACAAAAAGGAATTTTAACGATTCTTGGTGGGTATCTGAACTATCAAAATTGAATTTTTCTATGTCAGCGCTGTATAAATTGAATATGATGTTATCTTTCTTAAAACCTAATCTTTTAGCAAATTCAAATTGATAAGGTCCTGCTACCCAAACGTGAGAAAAATATTTTTTAAGATATAATCGCATGAGCAAAATCCCAAAACGCTGTTTTAAAGTTCCTTGCCATTGATTATCTAATCCCGAAACCACAGGAATATTTTTCCTTCTCAAATAATGGCATGTTTTCAAATATCCTTTATCGTACCAGTTGGGCACATAAGCAATTTCTGGTTGTATCTTTTTTGCTAATTTTAAAATGTCCATAGCGCTTAACTCTGATCTATTGTAATAAGTTACATTTTCAATTTCTGGCGCCTTATAGACCGTTAGCTTTTTATGATCCCAATGAATTAAATGAATTTGCGTATCATTCTTAGAAACTAGCTCCTTTAGCACTGGTATATTGTATCCCATTAATTCAGCATACATATATAGTATAACCATAATTACGATTCGTTTTCTTTTGTTTTTGTTTTTGTTAGTGTCCTAAACAATAAAAATACGGCAATTATACAAAGCAGTAGCTCTGTAGAAAACATAATAATTGCTGATGCATTAATTTTATAGTCAGGGATGAAATATAGACAGCTTAGCAGGCTTATGAAACCCACAATAATAGTGACCTTCATGATCGTCTTGAACTTCTTTAAGACTGGAGCGTATAACACCATATACAACATTCCAAGACCAGAAAATAAAGCGACCCAACTCATTAATTTAAATAAATAAGAATACTCTATGATTAACGGATCATTATATAAAAACCCGAGAATTTGATCTCCAAAAACATTTAAACTAATTGTGATCATCAGTCCAATTCCAGCAACAATAAAAATCAGATTTTTTATGATAAAATCTCTTTTTTCGGGTTTTAAACGAGATAAATAAGGTAGCAAAGCTTGATATATTGGTGTAAAAACATTTTTACAAGCTAGAATAATTTTTTCATAACTTACAAAAACTCCTACCAGTATATCACCACCAAAAACACCAAGAATAAACACGTTTGCACTTGTATATAGTGTAGTTGCTCCATTTGCTATAAAGGCTTGAAAACTTTGCTTGTAAAAATCTCTTCCAGAAGAAAAAGTAGGTTTTTTCCAACTAACATATTTTAAACTCAGGATTAAACTGATGACTCCCGCTATAATAAAACCAACTGAATTAAAAATGGGAACCTTTAAAAAGTCATCAGGACTTCTTATAAACAAAAATATAAGCAATACAAAAATGGATTTAGCAATCACATTTGTTATGGTGACCAATTTCATTTTTTCTATACCTTGAAAAAACCATAAAGGAAAAAAAGATTGACCTATTACAACACCAAAACTCAAGATGTAAACCTCCCAATCTTCTTTAAATCTATCTACAGAAAAAACTAAGAGCAATAAAATTAAAAAAGTAATGATAGTGAGTATCATTTTAGCCCAAAAAACTCTAAAATACAAGTCTGAAAAGTCCTTTTTTTGAACTCTTAAATCTGCTACTTCACGAGTAGCAGTATAATTAAACCCAAAATCAGTAGCGACTAGACAGAAAATCATTAAAGCTTGAGCGAACATAATCAAACCAAATTTCTCAAGGCCTAGAGTTCGCTCTAAAAAGGGAATAGTTAAAAAGGGAAGTAAGTAGTTTAAGCCCTGAAGTACAACTAATGCCCCATAGTTCTTAGCCACAGTTTTTTCTTCTCCAGAAAATTTTTTAGAAAGCTTACTCATTCCTTGGTTAGGTTACCTTGACCAACGCTAAAATAGCCATTTTAGTGCGTTTATGAGTTCAAATAAGCCTCATACATCATCTCCACTCCTTTTTCCAGCTCCACCTCGTGTTTCCAACCTAAATTGTGAAGCTTAGATACATCAGTGAGTTTGCGTGGGGTACCATCTGGTTTTGAAGTGTCCCAATCGAGACTGCCTTGATAAGCTACTGTTTTTTTGATCAGCTCTGCCAAGTCTTTGATAGCAATATCTTCTCCAGTTCCTATGTTCAGATGTGTATTTCTTATGTCTTTGTCGGTTCCTTTTACATCTTCAAAGTCTTTGTTTTCCATTAAGTAAACGCAAGCTTTGGCCATATCATGGGACCATAAAAACTCCCGCTTAGGAGTTCCTGTACCCCATAAGGCGATGCCCGTTTCTGTAATTCCGTTTTTTTGTAGTTCCGCTTTCACTTCGACAAGCTCAGTACGGCGCGCGATTTTATAGTCCACACCTAAATCCTCACATAAAGCTTGCTCATCACCTTGCATCAACAACTTGCCTAGATGCATTTTACGGATCAATGCCGGTAGTACATGAGATTTTTGTAAATCAAAGTTATCATTAGGACCATACAAATTGGTGGGCATCACTGAAATGAAGTTGGTGCCGTATTGTAAATTATAGCTCTCGCACATCTTGATACCAGCAATTTTTGCAATGGCATAAGGTTCGTTGGTATATTCTAAAGGCCCAGTAAGCAAGCTGTCTTCTGGCATAGGTTGTGGCGCCATTTTAGGATAAATACAGGTGCTTCCTAAAAACAGTAATTTCTTCACATCATTCAGATAACTCTGATGAATCACGTTATTCTGAATCATCAAGTTTTTATAAATAAAGTCGGCTCTATAGGTGTTGTTTGCAACAATCCCCCCTACACTAGCCGCTGCAAGAAACACATATTCTGGTTTTTGAGTGGCAAAAAAATCGGCTGTGGCTTGTTGATTGGTTAAATCAAGCTCTTTATGCGTGCGCAGTAAAAAATTAGAATATCCCAGTTTTTTCAACTCGGCTATAATAGCGCTTCCTACAAGGCCACGATGTCCAGCAATATATATTTTTGAAGATTTTTCCATTTGCCTCACCTAAATCCTCTCCAGGGGAGAGGACTTTTTACTTAATGATTTATATTTATATGTTCTTTATAATAACTTTTCCAATCCTAAGTACTTCACTTTGGAATGAACTTCTATATTCCATATTCCTTAATCGATTTTCTTTATTCAAAAGCCTCTACTAAAGCCTCTCCAGCAGAGAGGACCTCTTTTCGATTGTTTATTGCTTTCTTCTTAAATTAAAGCTATTTATTTTCTAATTACTTTATTAAAAACTATTTCAATTTTCGAGTTCAAGTTCGAGTTCAAATTCCCTTTCCTTTGGAAAGGGCTAGACTTATTCAAAATAGTTATTGATGCGGTAACCGCCACTTTTCAAATATTCTTCTCTAGACATCAAATGCAAGTCGCTTTGCATCATGTCGTTTACCAGTTCTTGAAGCGCTATTTCTGGAACCCATCCTAATTTTTCTTTGGCTTTTGTAGGGTCACCTATCAATAAATCAACTTCTGTGGGGCGGAAATATCGTGGATCTACGGCTACTACCTCTTTCCCTATTTCTAGTTGGTACTCTGGATTGGAACAAGATTTCACAGTTCCTTTTTCCTCCACTCCTTCACCAGTAAATTCTAGGACTATACCTACGTATTGAAAAGCCATATGCACAAAATCACGCACACTAGTAGTCGTTCCTGTAGCAATCACCCAATCTTCTGGTTCATCGTGTTGTAAGATCATCCACATCATGCGCACATAATCTTTGGCGTGACCCCAATCGCGTTTGGCGTCTAGGTTTCCTAGATAGACTTTATCTTGAAGACCTTTGACAATTTTAGAAGTCGCCCGAGTAATTTTTCTAGTGACAAAAGTCTCTCCTCGTACAGGAGATTCATGATTAAAAAGAATCCCATTACAAGCAAACATGCCGTAAGCCTCGCGGTAATTCACCGTCGCCCAATACGCATACATCTTTGCCACCGCATAAGGACTACGCGGATAAAATGGTGTGGTCTCTGATTGCGGAATTTCTTGAACTTTACCGTATAACTCTGATGTAGAAGCTTGATAGATTTTGGTCTTCTTCTCCAGTCCTAAAATTCTAACCGATTCTAAAATACGCAAAGCGCCTATACCATCGGCATTTGCAGTGTATTCTGGCATTTCAAAAGAAACTTGTACATGTGACATCGCCGCAAGATTATAAATCTCGTCTGGCTGCGTTTCTTTGATGATTCTAGTAAGGTTAGTCGTATCAGTTAGATCACCATAATGTAATTTGAACTTTACATCAGTCTCATGTGGGTCTTGATACAAGTGATCAATACGATCTGTATTGAATAAGGAAGCACGGCGTTTGATACCGTGTACTTCATATCCTTTTTTTAATAAAAACTCACTTAAATAAGCACCGTCTTGACCGGTTACTCCAGTGATTAGTGCTACTTTGGGATGCTGTACAGACATAGGCTAGTTGTAAAGACGTAAAAATACGGTTTCCTTAGGAATTGTATTGCCCCAAAACCCTGTCTAATCCTTCTTCAATAGAAGGAATCGTATAATCAAAAATATTTTGAAGACTACTACAGTCCATCACACTATAAGCAGGGCGTTTGGCAGCGGTTTTAAACTCGGCTACTGGATGGATTTTTTTACCTAATTCTAACTTTTTATTAATTGCAGTAGCAAAATCAAACCAGGTCATTGCTCCTTGATTGGTAAAATGATAGATCCCATAATTTTTAGGATCATTTTGAATCAGGTGTTTTATAAAATCAGCAAGATCTAATGCACTGGTAGGAGAACCCGTTTGGGAATCAACGATGCTCAGTTCTTTCATATCTGTTCCAGCAACCCATTTAAAGAAATTCTTGCCGTGTGCTGCGTACAACCAGGAAATCCTAAAGATATAGTGATTACAGCCTATTTGAGTAATGGCCTTTTCTCCAGCAAGTTTACTCGCCCCATACACATTGATAGGATCTGTTTCTTGTGATGGCAAGTAAGCTGTGGTAGCGGTACCATTAAAAACATAATCAGTAGAAAAATGTATTAATGTTGCGTTGTATTGTTTTGCAATTTGAGCCATCTTTTGGATAGCTAGCGCATTGATTTTATAGGCTTTATCTTGTTCGTTTTCAGCGAGATCTACGGCTGTGTATGCTGCACAATTAATGATATAATCTGGACGTAAATGTTTAATTTTCTGATCCAATTGAAAACTACAGGTAATATCAAGGTCTTTACTAGAAAAACAAAATAATTCTTGATCCTGCAGAACTGCTTTTACAGCAGTTCCTAACATTCCGTTTGCACCGGTAATAAGAATTTTCAAAACAATGGAATTTAATGGTTAATGGAGAATCTCTAATTTCTCATCTTTTTCAGAAAGGATAATATCTTCTTTAGGCAGTTGCCAGTCTATGTTTAATTTTGGATCGTCGTACCTCAGGCCCACTTCCATTTCTGGTTGATAGGTATTGTCTATTTGATAATTCACTATGGCCGTTTCTGAAAGTACAGAGAAGCCGTGTAGAAAACCTCTAGGAACAAGTAATTGTTTGTGGTTATCCCCTGATAACTCTAATGTAAAATGCTGTAAGTACGTAGGTGATTCTGGTCTAAAATCTACTGCAACGTCCAGTATACGACCTTGTATACATCTGACCAGCTTAGCTTGCCCAGCATCCTCTTTTTGCATGTGTAAGCCTCTTAACACGCCGTAAGAAGAGGTGCTTTCGTTAATAGTAATAAAAGGTGCTTGTTGAGGTAAAACTTTTGCAAAAGCGAAACTGTCATAAGCGATACAGAATTTACCACGAGCATCTTTAAAAACAGCTGGCTCGATAATCTTACAATCTAAAAGCGGTGTATCAATTATTTTCATTTGACAGCTCCCTTTTGATAGTTATTTAAAAATCTCAAAACCAAGGGTATCAATGCGATAAGAAGACCTAAGCCAAAAAACACCAATGCGTAAGTGACCGTAAGGTGCTTTTTCTCTATCACTCCTTTTTTAACAAAATAGGAAACGATATTTACGGTGTTTTCAAAACTGTATTTCTTTTCTCGCTCGTTTTCCAGGTTAAAGAAAGTTCTCGATTTTTCATCAAAAAGCTCTTTGAACATCTCTGTTTTATTCTGTCCATTGACAAATACACTGGTACCTTGAGAGCCGTTAGAGTCCTTGTTTTTAAGCGAGACTTGAAATGCTACCATTAGAGAATCAATTTCTTGTAACTGATACTCCATATTATCAATATTATAAGCTGTAGTTTCCCTACTGGCTAATCGTTGCGCCTTGATCAGCGGATTGTCCTCCACTTTCACTGCTTTAGAGGCTGCTTTTTCTAAAGCCGCTCTATTCTTAGAAACTATTTCTACTTTATAAAACTGGTAATCAATAGCTCTTTTTGCCTCTTTAAAGCCTTCAAAGGTGTAATTTTCTAATGCAATAGTATCTGCGCGTCGCGCCATATAATCGTACTCTTTAAGAAGCTCTGTATCGTTAAAATCGGCTTCTATCTTAAAGCTTTTAAGCTGACTAGCTTCTTCTATAGCGATGTTTAACTCCTTCCCCAGAGTCTTAAAATCTTCTTGATCTACTAAGGAATTGTAGTATTCGAGATTAGAAATTAATTGCCCTGCACTTTCAAAATTAGGTTGTACTCTTAACTGTGCAGTAAAGTTCTTTTTACTTTCTCTACTCGCATACATACCTAGTCCTCCTCCTAAGATAAAAAGAACCCCTAGTAATATGATATTATTTTTAATAAAGATCAAAAACAAAATAAAGAAGTGAGCAATTCCTTTAAAGAATCCTCCTATTGCGCTAAAAAGATTCTTAAATCCATTGCTGATCCACACAAAAACGGGTACTAAATCTACCTCTTGTTCTTGGTTATTATTAGGTTGGTTGTCCATGAAGTTGTTTTTTTCAAGTCTTCAAATATAATTGAAGTCTATGAATTCTTTAAACGAGTAAATTTTGATAAAATTATGACTCTTTTTCTTCCTCTTGTTGCTGTTCTACTTTGATACTACTTTCAATGATTTGTTCCAGTATTTTCTCTGTAATGACATAAACAGGTTTAACACCTATCAATCCCAAACCACCGCTGGCCAAGGTATGTCCTGTTTTTAATGGGTTGTCACTTGCATAATAGGCATACCGCACTTTTACTTTTTTACGTATGCTACGTCTTACACGAGATGCTGCCTGTATGGCTTTTTGATAATGAGCACCTTCCATTTCTAGCCCGATCACTTGCCAACTGGAATTATAGAAAAAATCTAACAAGTCTTTATTTTGTAGCGAAGTTCCCAAAACGGTTACCATAGAACCGGTAACGACTTTGATATCATCGCTCTCAAGGTCTTTTTTAGAAAGTCTGTTTTTAAACGGATAATTATCTGCTGTACCTTCAAAAACATGCGCATCTGGCACCATAATGTCGCCTTTATCGCCTTCCAGAATTCCTGCTTTACCCATGACATTGATGGATTGAACATTCATCTGGTGCGTTTTTCCTTGCTCGTCTTTGAAAGGTTTGAGCAACTCGTCCATAGTTTCATAAGCCTGCTCACCAAAAGCATAATCCATGACGATAAGAACGGGTTTTGTGTCGTTCTCGCTTTCGCGAAAGCGTGCATCGCAAAAGCCTACTTTTTCAAATTCGCAAGTTGCGAGATCAAAAATCTGTACGTCTATATTGGTACCGCTTCTATCCTTAAGCTCTGTCATTCCGTTGGATAATGCATGTTTCTTGATCAAGTCGCGGTTTTTCTTCCCACTATCGTTGCTCAAATCTGCAAAGATTTCCATACGGCTTTTCTTTGCCACTTGGGAAGCCAAGGCTTTAGGGCCATAAAGCGAATTCATTACACTGTGTAGGTTAGCGCTTATAATGTGCAAGGGTCTTTCAAAAAGTCCTTTTTCAATCAAGTGTTTTTTAATCCGCAATGCCCAAGCATCACCGTGAATGTGATGCCCTAATCGCTCTCTTAATACTGGAGAAAAGGTCACGAGACGTTTTTCTTCATCGAGGACTTCTTGTTTTGCCAGTCTGCCTAGATGATAGATGATGCTTAAAAATCTATTAGGATTTCCTGCGGTAGCAAAATCTGCATAAACAGAAGTAACCTCATCAAAAGTGCGGCCTAAAATATTTGCTACATGGGTAATAGCTACTTCTTTCTCTTCTTGAGTCAGTTTTTTCTTTGAAACAGCTGTTTCTAGACTTTTCCAATCTCTTGTGGTATTTCCATTATCACCCACGATCACCTGTTTCATGATCTTATGAGATTCTATCATCAAAAAAGTAAGGTGGGTTAGAATATCATAGATTTCAGATCTTCCACGAGTCACCTCAATATTCATTTGCTGCCCATCAATACGGTAACAATTACGTCTTCTTTTTTTAGGAATAATCGCCTTAAAGTGAGATCCTTCGTAACCTTCATCACTAGTAAGATTGATATATGTGCATTCCTCTATGCCTACTGGAAGTCGGTCCATGACGTAAAGCAGTCCCTTTAATTCTATCTTCTCCTCGGCAATGGAGCCGTAGATTTCTGGTCTTAATGTGAGTAAAGATTCTCTTAAAGATTCACCACTCACTCCCATAGGTTTATAAAAGCCTCTATTAAAAAGATGTCGCATGGTGATATACATGCGCTCTATGGCATTAGTACTTTCTTGAGCTCTGGTGCGAGGTTCTACGTTAATTATGGGCATAAATGTTCTTTCGTAGCAAAGATACATCTTTGTATAATCGTCTTAAGAAAGATTCTTATTCATTTAGATAGGTGCTACACAATAATTTTAAGACAATTTTTCTTGACAGTAATATGAAATGGAGATGCCATTAGAATAGGCTCCCCGTCAATCTGTACTAGACAAGTATCATTGCTTTTTAATACAACTTCACTTACGGAACTGGCAAAATTCTTCTTGAAAAGAATAGAACCAATCATTTTTATGGCAAGGTCTCTTCTTGAATTTGCTGAAATTATTTCTAACAAACCGTTATCGATCTCTGCTTTAGGCGTAAGGGATAAATTATAGCCTAAATATTTTGTGTTAGAAACAAGTACACAATATTTTGGACGACCAACATTTTCTAAGATGATCTCGTCTTTCTTTTTACTAAAAAATGATTTCAAACTGTGCGCGGCATAAGTAGAGAGCCCCCTTTTAATATCTTTATCATATCGGTATATCACATCAGCTGGATAGCCTAGAGCAAAGTTGGAGAAAAAATAATTTCCATTTACTTCTCCACAATCTATAGGAACGGTCTTAGCCTCTTTTATAGAGATACACAATTGTTTTATAGAACTTGGAAGACCCAAATGACTTGCAAGGCCGTTACCAGATCCTCTAGGAAGTATGGCTAATTTAATATTTGAATCGATAAGGAATTTTGCAATTGTATTTACAGTACCGTCACCTCCAGAAGCGACGATAATATCGCAACCTTTATGAATACATTCTTTTGTCAACCTTTCTAAATCGCTTTTAGAAGAAGAGTACCGTATTTCAATGTCATACTTATCTCGATCAAAGAATGCATTAATTTGCTTGAACTCTAGTTTATTTCCGTTTTTACCAGAAATAGGATTTACTAAAAAGGCGATTTTAATCACTTGTTAATTTGCTTTAAAGTTCCAGTCATCAGCATACATGCCATAAACAGAACCCAGTTCATATTCAACTACATACTTCTCATTCTTTCCTGCTTGGAAATTTACGTGATAAACATAGGTCTTCACTCCTAATTAATTTAATGGCTCTAACTTTCTGTTTTTACTAATGGAGGCTCTAGAAAAAACGATGTACTTAATATGGTGTTCTTTGATGTATTCTAGTGTTTTATCTTTTAAATTATTTAAACGGTTTTCTGACAACATAGGTTCTACTCCTAGAGCATTTGCTATAAGAACGTCAGGAAAAGTAAAGATTTCCATTCTCAGACGCTTGTAATCTATAAAGCTATTTGCAAACTGTTCTATATCTCTGGTTTTATCAGTTATTAACAAGGCATCTTTATGAGAGCTGAACCATGTGTTAATAGCTTGCATGTCTAAAGAGTTGTAATCTTTTAAGATCTTGTAACTGTTAAAAACCTCAAGGGATACGGGAGTGATTCCTTGATAACCGGTTTGCTCTTGCCATATATTCCAATCATGAGCTGCGACAAACTCGCCATCAGAAGTTTTTATAATATCTAACTCAAAAAGCCGGAATCCCTTTTTATAACTAGCGTTTAATGCTTCTAATGAATTTGTATAGCTGTTTCCTTGAACTGCCCCTCCAGCATGTGCAATAAACCGATCCACATCTTTAGAAAATAGGGCAATGGCCTCCTCCTTGTTTTTTTGAGCCACTGGTTTTTTGTAGGGAACAGTGAATTGTTTTTCCACTATAAAGTCGCTTATAAATTCTTCTGTCTTCTCCTTATCTAGCTTTGCCAAATAGGCCTGCCTACTCTTGAGATCTATCAACTTTTCAAGGTTCAGTTGGGCTAACTGATCTTTATAATCTTTAAAATTTTCCCCTGCTGTATAGTGAACTATAAGAAAGAAAGTACTTTTACTTTGCCTTGATAATTCTATTTGCTTAATGAGGTCGTCAATAACCTCTGGGTGCAAATACGTATCATAATTAAGATTCACCATAGTCCCTGTAATATCTAACTTTACAAGGTTGATACCTCTATCTAGCCAGATTTGATCTTCATTACATTTGATCCAGCTTCGTTTTTTAGAGTTAAAACTAGCGCTTTTTATTACCAACATAGCTTCCTCTTTTTGTAACAACTTGTCATCGATTTCTTTGCCAACTTCATACTTACTAAACTTGCTTTGTACGTCAATAGAATCGTAAGTGATTTTAGAACCCTTTTTATAAGATACTATTCCATCAGGGTCAGATAGAAAAGAAGAAAGTTTACCATCTTCATATATTATATGAAGCGTAGAAGGGGAGCTAACACTATTCTTTAAGTCTAAAGGAAAAACATCCTCAGAGGAGCGCAACCTGTATTTATCATCTAAGATGATTTTAAATACATGAGTGGAATCCTTTGAAATTTCAAAGATTTCTATAGTTGTCTGCTCCTCTAGGTCTATAATCAAAATAGAATCATCAATTATCACTATTTCAAAAACTTGTTTTAAATCAAAAGTCTTCAACGCTGCTAGGTTTAAATCTCTCCGTTTTTCTTCATTAGAATCGATAAATTGATTTTTGTTTCCTTCAATAAAGTCACAGAGAAAAGTCGCGTTAGTATTTATAGACGCTAGATTTAGAATAGTTCTCGGCATGGATATTTGCTGAAGTGCTTCTTGATTCCACTGCTTGTTTTTTTCAGAAGTTAGGACTAATAAACTTCTTTGATCCAATTGACTCACCACTTCATGTTTTGCCATAAAAAGATGGTCCGGAACAATTATAACTGCAGTATCTTCTAACAGTTTTTCTTTTTTAAGAAACGCCATTAAATCACCAACATACTGATCTACGGAAGCAATCATAAATTCAAGATCGGAGTTCTTTTTTTCAATAATTCCTTCCATACGTTTGTCATACAAACCATTAGGGAAGTGGGTGGAAACTGTACTAGCAAATAGTGCAAATGGCTTGTCTTGCTTGTCTTTCAGGACAATTCCCTTTTTAATTTCCTCAAATAAATCCTTGTCATGTAATCCCCAAGGAATTCTCTCATAAGAGGTCTCAAAATCAATTTCTGATTTTACTTCAAAAACGAAAGTCTCCAACATGTCGTTGATTCCAGAAAAATGTTTGTTAGCTATAAGGTAGGTCATTTGATAACCCGCCGTTTTTAAAACATCTCCTAGAGTTGATAAATAAAAGTCTTTTGCTCCTTGAAAAACATCATTACCCTCTAATCCAAAAGAAGCAGGTAAGCCAGTAATAGCCATATATACTGATGCACTTATCCAGTCCCCACCGGTAGTAGGTTCCATCTCATAAAGAGAGCCTGTATCTACGAGCTTATTTAAATTAGGTGTAAGATCTTTTCTTTCTTTAATAAAGCCTAACTCAAAGGACTCTAAGGAAATAAAAATAATGTTTTTACCTGGTTGCGCAACAACATCTTGTTTCTTAATAAAAGATAAATCCTTGATGGGCAATTCATTTATAGCTGTTCTAAGAGAATAATTATTAGCGTTGTTTAAACTTTATGTTCTGTAAAAATTTGATATCACATTTCCGTCCAAACTCAAGAACACTAACCCTATTGCTATAGTTACAAGTGGTGTTAATTTTTTTATGTTTTGTAAACGAAAAGAAAGCCAATACAGTAGAATAAATAGACCTGTCAATACAGCTAATAGAAGTAAAGCATACAAGATAAATTCAGAGAAGATATTTGAAATAACATTCCACTCTAAATGCTCATAGAATTTATAGTCCGCTACATTTCCGGTTAAAAAACAGAGGCCGCTTGAAGAGTCACTATAGCAGTTGCTGCAAAGGCGATTATCGTTTTGTTCCTAATAAAGACTAGAATACCACAACCTATTAAAAGTAATATTAATAATTGTAAATAAGCCATTTGCAGTCTTTATGTAAATATATTAATTAAAAACAGTAGGGTTTAAATATCAAGCGTTTTGCTGAATGATCTTCTCCAGCACCTCCGCTATGTTACGATCGTTTGATAGTCTGGGCAGTTTATTTTGACCGCCTAGTTTACCTATGGTTTTCATGTACTCTTTAAAACCATTTTGAGGTACGCTAGTAATCTTTAAAGGTTGGAGAATTTTTCCCGTTATTAAATCGTCGTAATAGCTGTTTTGCTCTCGCATCTGAAGATCTAAAGCTTGAGCTAATTTTAGCATATCTAAGTCAGCAATAGTACCAAATTCCACAAACCACTCGTGGTAAGGAAGCGCATCGTTTTCTGGGTTCAATTGTGGTGCTACGGTAAATTCATTGATGATGATGTGCAACTCGTTAGAAGCGGCTTTCATGGCTTCTTCTACTTCTTTACCGATTACGTGCTCTCCACTGGCGCTTATATAATGTTTGATGCGACCGGTTACCATTACTCGATAGGGACTGGCACTGGTAAAAGCGATGGTGTCACCTATGTTATACGCCCACAATCCTGCTGTAGTAGAAATAATCATCACATAATTGATTCCTATTGCTACTTCGCCTATGCTTAATCGTGGTGGATGTTCCTCATGGAACTGATTTGCGGGAATAAACTCGTAGAAAATACCTGCATCTAGCAGTAAGAGCATTCCTTTCTCGTTTTGCTTGTCTTGATAGGCAAAGAAGCCTTCACTTGCAGGGAAAAGTTCGATACTATCTACTTGACGACCTATAAGCTGATCAAATTTAGCTCGGTAAGGTTCAAAATTAACACCTCCGTAAATGAATAAATTAAAGTCTGGAAAAACCTCTCCGACCTTTTTACCTGTGCGTTGCACTATGCGTTCAAAGTACATTTGTACCCAACTAGGAATTCCAGAAATAACGCTCATTTTTTCTGGTAAAGTTTCATCTATAACTGCCTCTACTTTAGTTTCCCAATCATCAATACAATTGGTTTTCATAGAGGGCAATCTGTTTTTCTGGAGGTAATTAGGCACATAATGTGCAACAATACCACTCAATCTACCCAGTTGAATCCCGTTTTTGGTCTCCATTTTTGGACTTCCTTGAAGAAAAATCATTTTACCGTCTACAAATCCTGCTTTACCAGTTTCATGTATATAGCTCAATATGGCATTACGAGCTGCTTTGATATGCTCGGGCATGGATTCCTTGGTAAGGGGAATGTATTTTGCGCCACTGGTAGTTCCCGAAGTTTTGGCAAAGTAAAGGGGCTTTCCTGGCCATAAAATATCACTTTCACCTGCGACTACTCGATCTACAAAAGGCCTTAATTGCTCGTAATCTCTTACTGGAACCTGTTGTATAAAATCTTTATGTGTTTGGATGCTGGAAAAGGAGTGCGCTTTCGCGAAAGCGGTACCAGCAGCAGTCTTTAATAAATTTTTAAAAACCTTATCCTGTGAGCCTACCGGATCTGTAGCCCATTTTTTAGTTTTTTTATCAGTTATGGCGGCAAACATCTTTGCGCCGAGTGACTTTAACGACATTTATTCAAAATTGATAAAATTAGTAGGATCTAGCGGATACCCATCGCTCCAGATTTCAAAATGAAGATGAGGTCCTGTGGTTAGCTCTCCCGTATTTCCAACGCTAGCGATCACTTCTCCTGCGAGTACCTGATCATTTTGCTCTTTGATAAGACTTCCTGCGTGTTTATAAACAGTAATAAGCCCGTAAGCGTGTTCAATTAACATGGTATAGCCAGTCTCTGCACTCCAACTAGCAAAAACTACAGTTCCATCTGCAGCTGCTTTAATAGGCGTTCCTGAAGCTGCTGCTACATCTACAGCATAATGTTTTATCTCTGTATCATAATCTCCAGAAATAATCCCTTTTATCGGAGGGAAGAAGACAAAGTTCGTTTTGGCCTTTGCTCCGGCAATGACACTGTAGCGATCTTCCTGAGCAACTTCTTCTCTCAAAAGACTGTCCTCCTTAATAGGTGCAAGATCTGCAGTCTCTATATCAGTTTCTACCTTTGCGATACTGTCAATACGCTCGTATTCTTCTGTAGTAATATCCCCATTGAGCAGCATTTTAATACGACCATAAAACTCCTCATTGGTACGTAGTACTTGCTGTATAGAATCTGTTTCCTTGGTGAGTTCTATAGAGTTTCTCTTAGTAGTTATGTCAGCATATCCAGGGATGTATTCTCGTATAGGTGTGAAAGCAATGAGAACTGTGGTTGCTCCTATCAATAAAACGGCACTTATAAGAGTTAGCATAAAAACATTGAGTCTGTTTAATTTCAGACTAAACCGTTCTTCAAAGGTATCGTCATTAAGCACCACCATGCGGTAATGATGTGTCCACTTGCTTTTTTGGTTTTTATCTTTTTTTCTTTTTCCCATCTGTCGTTAACGTTCAACAAATATAATTAGTTTTTATAGGTATGAAGTATGTCCCGTGAGCTAATCGCTTATTAGAGGTAAAGAATGGGTCCTGATAAGTTTGGCTAGAAGGGTTGAGTAATGATGGGTTTGGCTCCGCCTGTAGGTATTAAAGCAGGACTGTTGAAGAATTAAATAACTGATCGCGGGCATTTTGATCGTGGCGCTTTTCAGTGTGATGAGGAAGAAGTTGGTAAGATTTGACATGCCAACTATTCGTGTTGGCATGGTCTAAATCTTTTCTGGACGCTTCTATCTTGAAAAGTACAAGCTATCTGTAGTGCTATAAAAACAAGTTTTTAATCTTATAAATGTATCAAAAATGACCTTTTTAAAGATTAACAGCCTATGTAGGTGTTGTTATATGGCATGTTGTATCTTTGTTCTCTATTAAAAGATCAAATCATGATAACAAATTTCTTTTTGGCAATGCCAGGTATGTGGAGTATCATCCTTATAGTGGTTGTGGTTTTACTTCTTTTCGGAGGTAAAAAAATACCAGAATTGATGCGCGGCCTAGGTGGCGGAATCAAAGAATTTAAAGATGCCTCAAAAGAGGATGATAATAAAAAAGAGGATTCTAAAAATCTGAACAAATAGTTTAGAAACACTTAGAAACTAAAAAATCCGCATCATTTAAAAATAATGCGGATTTTTTATGAACCCAATTTAACTGTGGATATATCCTACTATTTAATTTACTAACTGTAAGTTTCCAGAATAATTTAGGGTAAAACTGGCGTTAGCATCATCTGCTCTTCCTTGACCTGTAATTTTAAAACTGCCGTTAGAAAGTTCTTCTACCGTGATTGTTCCTTGAAAGATTTCATCTTCTAACAGAGCCGTGTCTGTCTGCGCATCATAATTAATTCCTATATAAACATATACAGTTAATGCCTGAACGTTAACATTATCTAGATTATAAACTCCCGCTTGCAAGCCGTTATTGCTTGCAGTATAAAATTCAAGACCTAATACATTGCCATTTCCTGCAATTTCATTATTGGTATCTAAAGTTAAACCGTCGTCAACGAGAAAAACACTTGTTATAAACAGTCCAGGACTATCCAAAAAACTATCTGATCTAAAACCTGCAGTTAAAGGGTAATTATCACTACCTACCGTAAATTGATTTGCTAACGTTACAGGATCCGTTGGAGCTGGGTTATCGTCATCTGGATTGCAGCTGAGGAATGAAAGTAGTAGAAAGGTACATACTAGAAACTGGATTAATTTTTTCATGATTTTATAACATTAGTGTCCGATTAAACTTTTTTAAAAGCGGGATTACCATATAGGTTTTCCCGCTTTATAGTACTTTGGTTTTACCACAAAACAAAGGCTATGAATAAAAGTACTCACTTTAGCGGACACCCCATAATCAAGCAGTTGTTAAATCTGATTCCCAGACACATTATTAGTCGGACAGCCGATTCATTTGATAGTGAGCGCTACTATAAAACGTGCAAGACCCACGAGCACCTGGTCTCCATGCTTTATGCTGCTCTAAGTGGTGTTAGTTCACTTCGGGAGCTATCTACCGTGATGCTGCCCTGCGAGGGAAAGCTCAGCCACCTTGGACTGGAGAGCTTCCCCAGGCGAAGTACCCTTTCCGATGCCAATGCAAATATAACCAGTGAGGTGTTTGCCTCCATCTATTATTCCCTTTTGGATAAATACGGCAGGTTTTTATCGGACAGCAGTTCCCTGCGTCTTCCCGTAAAGCATCTAAGGATTGTTGATTCAAGCACCATCAGCCTATTCAGTGATATTTTAAAGGGCGTTGGGCGCAACCCGATCAACGGTAGGAAGAAGGGCGGCATCAAGATGCATACAATGATAAATGCCCTAGAGGACGTTCCTTGTCTGGTTCGCTTCAGTAGCGCGGCAACGCACGACCACACCTTTCTCAGGGAGCTCGACCTGAAGAAGGGCTCGTTTGTAGTCTTTGATAAGGCCTATACCGATTACAGACAGTTTTTTGAGTGGACACAGCAGGATATCTACTTTGTTACCCGCCAAAAAGAAAATGCTTCCTACAAAAACCTGGAAGAGTTCGATCCACAACATAATACACCGAACAATATACTTAGGGATGAGATCATTACCGTGGAGAAGAATGGTCAGATAATAGAGCTCAGGCGCGTAGCATACTGGGATGACGGCAAAAAAAATCTATAGTTTTATATCCAACAACTTCCTATTGAGCCCAGATAAAATATGTGATATCTATAAGCACAGATGGCAGATAGAGACCATGTTCAAGCGCCTCAAACAGAACTTCCCCCTAAAGTATTTTCTTGGGGACAACCAGAATGCCATTGAGATACAGATATGGTGCGGACTCATTATCCAACTACTCATGCTTGTGGTGCAGAAGAGAACCAAAAGAAGATGGGCATACTCAAATATGGTTTCCATGATCAGGCTACACCTGATGAGCTACATAAATATGTTCAGCTTCATGGAAAACCCTACTCAAAAGTGGGATTATCTGACCACCAAACCACCCGATATACAGCTAACAATGTTCTGAAGGATACCATGCTATTGGAGAAACGAAACCCTACCCCACTACTACAGGGCATGAAAAGGACGAAAGCAAAGAATCGTATTTTAGTCGGACACTAATGATTTTAAGTATAACGTTAAAAGTTTAACATTAGTATGCAATTCAAAAAAAGGGTTGTCATAAAATGTTTGTTTTTACTCCTCCTTAACCTCCAAAAAATGAACACTTTTTAAAATAGCTTCTATTTCAAAGAGGTAATTGCGCTGCTTGCTGCTTGGTGCGCTTACATAACCTTCTATGATCAACCAGTTGTCTTTTTCTTTATTGTAAATCGCATAGTTGACAAATGGTCCTGCCATAAACATATTTTTTACTTCCCAAGTTCCCTTAGTTTCAAAGGCAAACTTTCCATCGATCTGACTTTCGTTAAGATATGGTGAAAAAGCAGGCTCTGTCTGGAATGGGCCACCATCTGTTAAGATTTTAATTTCTCCTATAGAATCTCGCACCTTTACAATATCCATCACAGTACTGTCACTGCGCTTAATTCTATTGCGATCTACTTCATAAATCATCAAATCCATAGTGCCTTCACTTATATTTCTACGCAACCAGAAAAAATCATTATCAATCTCTCCATTATATGTGGCAAAATGATATGCTCGAGGAATGACGATTTCAAAACCAAAACGCTCTGTTAGCCTATCGGTATTTAAGGCTACTTTATCCATAAGGTATTGCTTGCGCTCCACTTCTCCTTGATTAAAAATAGCAATCATGTTATCTGCATTTTCTGAAATAACTTGAGCTATTTCTTTTTTATTTTTACCTCTTACCACAATTCCCAACTGCGGGTTTGCGTACACATCCTTCTTAACACTCACCCCGCTGCTATCTGACTTTTTTACGAACAAATAATTACGTGACTTTTTAAGCATTCCTTTAAAAGCTGCAGGTTTTACATGATTGAGTGTAAATATGGGCTCTTCTCTTACGATACCGTCTAGGGGTCTGGCAAACTCTTTTCTAATCGTATCACCTAATGGTCCATCCCAATCGTTATTTTCTATAACTACTAGTATATCGTTGAGTCTTCCTGCACTATCTTGAACAACAATCGCTTGATCATTGCAACTTATAAAAGCCAGACATATGGCGAGAATTGCGTATAATTTATTCATGTTACTTTAATTTTAAAGTGGCCCCTATTTTAAGGTCATCTGAGATGGTAGGGTTCATTTTGCGTATGCTAGCAATAGATATGCCATATTTATTGGCTATTTTCCATAAGCTATCACCGCTTTTTATTTGATAAGTAGAGGGTGCTTCGGTAGACTCTGAACTCGAGCTAGTTGCTGGATTTCTAGAGTGGATGTACAGCCTTTGTCCAATACGTAAATTATTACTCCTTAAACTATTCCATCGTTTGATCTGGCTTACTCTCACTCCGTATCTGTTGGCTATTTTACCTAGGTAATCTCCGGTTTTAACTCGATATACCGTTCGGCTTTCTGCTTTGAGAAGTTCTGGTATTGGTTTTTCTATTTTTTCAAATTCCGCTTTCGCGAAAGCGTACACCGCATCTTCATTACTAACAAATTTTGCCGCGTCCCTTATAGGCAATCTCAAATTGTAACTTCTGCCATCAACTACCGGGATAATATCCAACTTATAAGAGGGATTATGAAATTGAATCACTTCCAGATCCTGATCCGTAAACTGAGCGACGTGTTCTAAAGAAATCATTCTTTTAATACTAATGGTGTCGGTAGCAATAGTTTTATATAAGGTCTGTTGTGGCTGGAATCCATGCTCTGGCGCATATTTAAACAGATACATCATCGCCTGAAAAGCAGGGACATAACCAGCCGTTTCTCGTGGAAGATAAGGCCTGATGTTCCAGTAATTTTTATAACCACCACTGCGACGTATCGCTTTATTCACATTTCCTGGGCCAGAATTATAAGCTGCCAGCACCAAGTCCCAATCTCCATAGATATTGTACAAACTGCGCATAAATTTACAAGCTGCTTGGGTAGATTTTATAGGATCCATGCGCTCATCTACATATGAATTTACTTCCAGATCAAAACTACGACCTGTAGTAAACATAAATTGCCACAATCCTGTAGCTCCTACTCGACTCTTGATACGCGGGTCTAAAGCACTTTCTACAACTGCCAAGTATTTCATCTCTAGGGGTATATCATACTGATCGAGATAAGGCTCAAATAATGGGAAATAATAATCACTCAATGTCATCAACCGCTCCATATATACCCGTTGGTAACTGAGCTTTTTATTGATCAGCTTTTCCAGTACTGGATTGTAATCTATCTGAAAAGGTGTGGTTTCATTTATAGCAGCTAGTCGTGCTTTAAGCGTGTCAGTGGGAAGTGTTTGTTTTACGGTTTCACTATAATCCATTTGTACCAATTCATTATACATATAATCGTATAAATCATTGTTGTACAGTTCATTAAGTAATTTTTCGTCAAAATCGTCTGCCTCTGGATACCTCTTTAAAGGCTCACCAGTCACAGCGGTATCCACTGCTATTTCTTGGACAGGTATTTCTCTGACCATCTTCGTTCCTAATTCTAACGAATCCTTTTCCGTTTGCTGCTTTTTAAGCTCTTTACGATCAGTTACTTTTTCTAGAGTATTTGTAGAGTCATGCTTTACTTGCGCCTTTGACAGAAAAAACAGGAAAGAGAAAAGAAAAAAGAGAAGGTATTTGTTCATTTGTTGATTTTAGTTGTTTGAAAGACATGCTTTAAAAACAGTCCTTTTTTCAAAAAAAGGGCTCGCCTGAGTTCACTATTCTTAAGAAAAGCGCGGCGAGTTTAATTTATGATTTTATGAACCTACTTCTTCATTGCAGCAATACCAGGAAGTACTTTTCCCTCTAGCATTTCTAGCATTGCACCACCACCAGTAGAAACATAACTTACTTGGTTATCAAAACCAAATTGCTTTACTGCAGCTACAGAATCTCCACCACCTACTAACGAGAAGGCACCGTTTTTTGTTGCCATTGCGACAGATTTACCTAAAGCGACGGTCCCTTTTGCAAAAGGTTCCATTTCAAAAACTCCTGCTGGACCATTCCATAGAATGGTTTTAGCGCCTTGAAGTACGTTGTGGAAGTTTTCACGAGATTTTTCTCCTATATCAAGACCCATCCAGCCATCTGGAATTTCATCAATAGCAGATTTATCAATAGATGCCAATTCTGAAAAAGAGTTTGCTATGATCACGTCTACTGGTAAATGTATGTTGGTATTGGTCTCCTTAGCTTTAGCAATAATTTCTAAGGCTAGTTTTTGTTTATTATCTTCTACTAAAGAATCTCCTATTTTTCCATCCTGGGCTTTAATAAACGTATAAGCCATTCCGCCAGCGATGATCAGATCATCTACTTTAGTTAATATGTTCTCTATTACGGTAATTTTAGAGGATACCTTTGCCCCTCCTAAAATCGCTACTAGCGGTCTTTCGGGAGTTTTCAAAACTCTGTCAAGACTTTCGATCTCGCGATTCATGAGCATCCCAAAACATTTTTCTTTAAAGAATTGGGCAATTATTGCCGTACTCGCATGAGCCCTGTGAGCAGTCCCAAATGCATCATTGATGTAGACGTCTCCTAATTGTGATAATGCTTTCGCGAAAGCGGTATTTCCAGCAGTCTCCTCTTTATAATACCTAAGGTTCTCTAATAATAGTACTTCCCCTGGCTCCAGATCATGTGCTGCCTTTTGAGCAAGCTCCCCTTTGCAATCTTCTACAAACTTTACCTGTACCCCTAAAATATCGCTAGCCTTCTCTACTACATGGCGCAGTGAAAATTCTTCTTCTTTATTCTTAGGACGACCTAGATGCGACATTAAAATCACCGAACCACCCTGTTCTAAAACATAAATAATAGTGTCTTTTGCAGCCTCAATTCTAGTCGCATCAGTTACCTTAAAGTTCTCGTCTAGTGGTACGTTAAAATCTACTCTAATCAACGCTTTCTTATTGTCTAAATTAATCTGGTCTATAGTCATCTTTTGGTATTCAAAATTGTTTAAAAACAAATATAACGGTTCTCTATTTACCATGGGCTTATTGTTATTTAAAGAAAACTAAAAAGTGAAGTCATTTCAAGTTTCCTGACCTAAGGGGTTCCACTTATATTTGCAATATGCAATATCAAGACGTTTTAGGACTAGAACACATCAAAAAGCACCTGCAATCTACGGTGCAAAACGATCGTATAGCTCATGCTCAGTTATTAGTCGGTCCTACTGGGAGTGGCGTTTTACCTCTTGCTGTTGCTTATGCGAGACATATTTTATGTGCTGCTTCTAATGAAAGCTGTCATGCACAAGTCAATAACCTCGCCCATCCAGATTTACACTTTTCTTTTCCCATGCCATCCTCTGTTGGAAGCAGCACTACCAAGACAACTTCAGACATGTTTTTAAAGGAATGGCGTACTTTTTTACTTTCTAACCCTTATGGAAGCTTACCAGACTGGTATAAAGCCATCGATATAGAAAAAAAGAATGCTGAAATACGCGTAGCAGAAGCGCAACTCATCATGAAAAAGCTAAGCTTAAAATCTTATGAAGGAGGTTTTAAAGTGGTCATCATTTGGGGTGCTGATAAAATGAATACCGAAGCCGCAAACAAACTGCTCAAGCTAATAGAAGAACCTCCTGCAAAGACTATTATCCTGCTTGTTGCCGAATCTGAGGATCGAATTATCAATACCATCAAATCCAGGTGTCAAATTATCAGTGTTCCTAAACTCCATGCTGCTGTCATTGCTCAAGGACTACAAAAAAATCTTCAATTAACTGAAAGTCAAAGCTCTATAGTTTCAAGACAAGCAGATGGAGATTACAGAAAAGCCGTACAGTTTTCACAAAATAGCGCTGAAGAACTGCAATTTGAGCAGTGGTTTGTAGAATGGGTACGAACAGCTTTTGTAGCAAAAACAAAAATGACTGCCATAAACGATCTTATCGAATGGGCTCAAAACATAGCCGCAGTAAACCGAGAAACGCAGATACGTTTCCTTATGTATAGTATGGAATTCTTTAGACAGGCCATGTTGAAAAACTACAAAGCAGAAACCGCAGTATATCTATCTCCTCAAAGCGGTTTTGACCTAAGTAAATTTGCCCCTTTTGTAGACGGAAATAGAATGATAAAAATACAAAATCAACTTCAAGAAGCCATTTATCATATCGAACGTAATGCTAATGGCAAGATTGTTCTTACTGATTTGAGTATAGGAATGACGCGTATCCTACATTCTAAATAAGTTTAGAATTAAATATTTGAGCCTTTTAATAAATTTTAATCTCTAATAGTTAAAAGGCTACCTCATTTTGTTACATTAGATTAAAAAAATGATGTTCACCTACTCTGGGATAATCCTTATTCTTGCCTTTCTGCTAGTAACCTATTTAATGTCTGCTTATGAAAAAATGTTTGATTGGGGGAAAACATTTGAAGACTACTGTCTTATGTATAAGGACGTATTTAACCCTATCGTTGTTAGATTAAGTATCATTATCATCTTAAGCATAGAAATTACACTAAGTACCCTAATCGGTATTGCCGTATATGATATCATATCCGTTCAAAGTTTGCTGTATGCGCAATACGCATTTGTACTTTCAGGTTTTCTTATTATTATTTTACTAGTAGGTTTAAGAATCGTAAAAGATTACTCCGGTTCTTCAGGATTAGGAATTTACCTTATCATTAGCATGATAGGACTCTTTTGGTCTCAATATATTTAATATCTATAGTAAATTTTATTTGTATAAGTAAAAACTATAAATTTAGGGGCTAAATCAAGTCGTTTAAGCTTGTTTAAATAAATCGACAGCAAATATTGTTGTTGGATCAAAAAAGCGCTTTTAAAACAATTTAAAAGCGCTTTTTTAGTATGTAAGTGATGGAACTGGGCTCTTTAGTAACAATTGCCGTTAAATTAGAGAGCAACCCAATGAACATTCCTAAAAGAAAAGGGAAAGGTGATTTTTTATATCTAGATGATAAAATCGAAACATAAAAACTGTCCAGCCACATGGGTTTCATTTTTATGATTTCAAAATCCTTTTCAAATAGACTTCTTACCGCTTTTTTATTAAAGTGAAATAAATGTCTAGGCACATCATAACCGGCCCAATACTTTCCATAAAACTTAGCATCATAGGATTCGTAATTAGGTAAGGCTAAAATCAAAACACCTTTTGGTTGTAACAACTGAAGTATTTTTTCTTTCTGCTTTTCTACATCTGGAACATGTTCTAATACATGATACATAGAAATAAGCTCAAAACTATTTATTTCAAAATGTTCCAAGGTCGGTTTTAAATCGATTCCTTTTTCTAAGGCTACCTGCCTTGCTTTTTCACTAGGTTCAAAACCTACACTTTCAATTCCGCAATCTTGTAATGCTCCAATCAGATCTCCTACCCCGGCACCTATATCCAACACTCTTCCTGTTAAAGTAAATTTCTTAATTAAAGAAGTCTTTGATTTTAAATTAAGGCCCTTAGCAAAATTATAACATTGTGCAAAAAAGGATGTTGAAGAATCATCATGAGAAAGATAATCTTTGCTTTCATAATATTTATCTAACTCCTTTGGTTGAGGAATAGTTTTTATCAATTCTGTATGTGGATCCCTATACAACTCAAACTCTTCCTGAGTCAGAAAATAATCATTGAGTGTGAGAAAGTGTTTTGAGAAATTCAAATCCATTAATTGTTTCACGTGAAACTATCGGCCCATGTGTACTAATAGTACAGAGATATCACTTGGCGAAACACCAGAGATACGACTGGCTTGCGAAACCGTCACGGGTTGTATTTTAGTTAGTTTTTCTCTAGCTTCATAAGAAAGTGATTTGATACTTTTAAAATCATAATTAGACGGAATCTTTACATTTTCTAATCTGTGGAGTTTATCTGCATTGTCTTTTTCCTTTGAAATATATCCTGCGTACTTCACATGTACCTCTACTTGTTCTAAAATATCATCATCTAATTCGTTCTCTTCTAAATACGCCTTCACCTGAGAAATAGTTTTAATATCTTCCAGATTGATCTGAGGACGAGAAAAGACTTTAAACAACTTGTCATTTTGAGTAACTACTTTACTTCCTTTTAACTCGAGTAAAGCATTCATTTCCTTATAATCATAGCTGGTATCACGTAAAAACTGAACCATTTTTTCTGATTCATTTGCTTTATGCTCTACTCGGCTCAAAGCCTCCTCGGTGACGATCCCCAACTCCACCGCCCTAGGTGTCAATCTTAAATCAGCATTATCTTGTCTTAATAGAGTTCGATATTCAGCACGTGACGTAAACATTCTATATGGCTCATCTGTTCCTTTTGTTATTAAATCATCTACAAGTACGCCTATATAGGCTTCATCTCTTTGAAGTATAAAAGATTCTTCATCTCTAATTTTACGTACCGCATTTATGCCGGCCATTAAACCTTGAGATGCTGCTTCTTCATAACCTGTAGTACCGTTAATCTGTCCAGCAAAATACAAGTTGCTGATCAACTTCGTTTCTAGTGTATGCTTTAATTGTGTAGGGGGAAAATAATCATACTCAATGGCATACCCAGGTCTGAAAAACTTGACTTTCTCAAATCCTACAACACTACGCAATGCTTTAAACTGAATATCTTCAGGTAACGAAGTGCTGAAACCATTTACATACACCTCACAAGTATTCCAACCTTCTGGTTCTACAAAGATTTGATGCCTGTCTTTAGTGGCAAAACGATCTATTTTATCCTCTATACTTGGACAGTACCTAGGGCCTACAGATTTGATTCTGCCATTAAACATAGGAGAACGATCAAAGCCTTCTCTTAGTAAATTATGTACCTCCGGACTCGTATAGGTCATATGACAATCCCGTTGATGTTTTAACGAACTGGTCAAATTGCTGTAACTAAACTTTGAAGTAAATTGATCACCAGGTTGAGGTTCCATTTTAGAATAATCTAATGACCTTCCATCAACTCTTGGTGGTGTCCCTGTTTTCATCCTTCCCGACTCAAACCCTAATTCTACCAACTGTGCAGTGATACCAGTAGAGGCTCTTTCTCCTGCTCGTCCTCCACCAAAGTTTTTGTCCCCTATATGGATCAATCCATTGAGAAATGTACCATTAGTTAGCACCACAGCTTTAGATCTAATTTCAATACCCAAAGAAGTGCGCACCCCTACTACTTTTTCACCTTCGATAATTAATCCAAGAACCATTTCCTGATAAAAATCCAGAAGCGGAATTGCCTCCAACTGCATTCTCCATTCTTCCGAAAAACGCATGCGATCGTTTTGTGTTCTTGGAGACCACATCGCAGGACCCTTAGATTGATTAAGCATCTTAAATTGAATCGCACTTTTATCAGAAACGATACCGCTCAATCCACCTAACGCATCTATTTCTCTAACAATTTGTCCTTTTGCAATTCCTCCCATAGCAGGATTACAGGACATTTGTCCTATGGTTTCTAAATTCATAGTAACCAGTAAAGTTCTGGATCCCATGTTAGCTGCGACTGCCGCTGCTTCACTCCCAGCGTGTCCAGCACCTACTACTATTACGTCGTATTCCTTATCAAACATTGTTTATTGTTTCACGTGAAACATACCGATTTTTTCATTTTCCTTATCACGCATCAATTGCGCTTCAGCCTCCGACTTGTCTCCATAACCACAAAGGTGTAAGAGACCATGTGCCATTACTCTGAGTAATTCGTTTGTTAGGCTCACACCAAAACTACTGGCATTCTCCTTAACCCTATCGGTACTGATGTATATTTCACCATTAATTAATCCCTCTTCGCAATAATCAAAAGTGATGATGTCCGTAAAGGTATCATGATTTAAATAATCCTGATTGATACTTAACAAAAACTCATCAGAACAAAAAACATAGGAAATTTCTCCTATAGTTTTTGATTCGGTCACCGCTATTTGCTCCAGCCATTTGGTATGAATCAACTCGTCCAAATGTTCAAAATCATTCTGATAATTTAATTCAATCATTAGCCTTAAAATAATCCTTTACCTTATTGCGATATTGGGGCTGCAAAGGTAATGCTTGTCTATTTAAAATCTCCTTGTTATTGAAGTACTTAGAGGCATCTGGAATTGGAGCATTTGTGTTGTTATTAAAGTCTCGTAAATTCGTACGAGCCTCCCGTCTATTCTCCTCACCCTGTTCTAATCCAGCATCTCTTAGTTTTAATAAATCCTGCTGTATATCCATCATTCTTTGTTGTACTTCTCTATTAAAGCCTTGGTCTAATAATTTAAGCTCGACCGCCTTCATCTTATCTGTAATATTTCCTACTTTTTCTTCTAAACCTTCCCGACGTATCATATCTTCTAGCTCATTACGCAACTCTTGTTGTTGCTTATAGATTTCATAGATACGCTTGGATTCTTGTTCGCTTTCTCTATAACTTTGATTCTCGCCATCCTCACCGGCATTGCCATTACCGGTACCTGAACCATTCTCACCAGACTTTCCATTCTTTCCTCCGCTACCTTCACCTTCACCAACGTCGCCGCCTTCTCCAAGCGCTCCTCCCTGGCCACTTTCACCAGACTGACCTGACTCCCCGCTTTCAGCACCTTCACCACTCTTGCCATTATTACCTGAGTCCCCCGACGACCCACTTTCACCAGATGATCCTTTCTCCCCATCTTTACCATCCGAACCAGGTTTGTCCCCCTCACCAGATTTGGAAAGACTCTCTTGCTTCTTGATAATATTGGGCAACTGAAAACCTGGACCTCCATCTTTGGATTCCCCCATTCCCGGCATCGGCATGCTATCATTCATAGCATCTAGAGAATTGCTGAGCATCTCTGCAAGTGTATTTGCTCCTTTAAAAACAAATTGCTGAGAACCTTGTCCTTCGCGCATTTCAAACTCAGCGATTTGTTCCAATGATTTTTCTAAATAATAATAAATCTCAGTTACCTCTTTGTTAATATCCTGACCTATTTTAGGATTGCGTGTTGCCAATGCAAACAAACTGTCGTCTACATGTTCAAACGCTCGCTCTAAATCTTTTTGTGCTTTCAGCTTTTTACCTAAATTAGGACTAAGTCTATTCATTTGCTTCATGGATTCCATGAGGGCCTCTTCTTCTAACGAGAACACTATCAGATTATCTAATATTTGACGCAAACTTTCCGCATCTTCTTTTTCCCCTTCTTGAGACATCGAAGACATTTGAGACGCCATACTTGCCGCTTGTTTTTGCATTTTTTGCGCGGCGCTCTTCTGCTTCTTTTTAGCTTCTGATGTTTGAGACTTCTCTAAATCATCACTAGATTCCTCTTGCTCGTCTTTAATTTCTTGTGATTCGACAGGCTCAAATTCCATCTCCATAGGTTTCTTAAGACCCTCATTCTCATCTTCCAATTCTTTCAATTCCTTTTCCCAAGCTTTATACTCTTTATTGAGTTGATCCTGATCATCTTTTTTATTATCTGCGGCCTCCTTCTCTGATTGCTCCTTCTGCTTTTGCGCTAACTTTTCTAGTTCTCTACCCAACTGCTCAAACTTCTGTTTTACGTAATACCTTTTAGTGAGCTCTACAAGTTGTTCTAAATTTCTCTTTTGCTGCTTGGATTTATTCTTAGACTTATCCATCTTCTCTTTCAATTCCTCAGGAGAAAGTTTGTCCTGATACTTTCGAAGCTCCTTAAGAAGCTCTTCATTCTTCTTTAGTTCCTCAGAACTTTTCTCCATTCGGTCTTCCAACAATTCCTTTATTGGGTCCTTTTGAGTATTCGATTTTTGAAAGTTATCTTTCATCTTCTCTAGTTCCTGACGCATTTTTTGTTCCTGCATCTGTTGGTTCTTTAAAGCCTGATCTAACTTACGCTTGTCATTAAAACTACGATCCTTTTTTTGTAATTGATCTTTTGAAATTTCATCCAGTTTAACTTGTTGCTTTTGTTGCTCTTTAACAGCTTCTTCTAAATTGGCGAAGGATTCCTTTTGTTTAGTAAGCTGCTTCTCCTCAAATTCGTCTGTAGACAGCTTGCGGTAAGAAAAAACTTCAGATTTTGTCGACTTATAATTGTTAACTGCATCATTATCAGTAACTTCAAAGTAAAACTGATAGCTTGTACCCGCTTCTAAAGGAACAATACCTGGAAACGTGAGTAAAAACTGATCATAGGTGCCCCGATTAGAACCCACATCATAACTTTTAGTCTTTGAAACATCATCAAATGGATAATAAACAAGTTTTATTTTACGTATTCCATAATCATCTGCCACTTGACCTTTAAAATACATCAGATCGGAATCTATAGAATCCTTTTTCATTTTTATATCTAATTCTGGATATTCGTCTTTTACCACATCAATTTTAAAATTGAGGGATTCGTATTCTTTGATATAATCGTTAGAAGTTGCTACAGCGTATTTAAGAGGTTGCAATACCGCTTTAGCGAAAGCGAAACTGCCATCCATCTCCTTAAACTTATTCCTATTCTCTGATGTAATAAAATCTACTTGAGTTGTTTTTGATGTATTCAGTGTCCATGTAATTTGGGTTCCTTGTGGCACGATTGCATTACCGGTACTCACCAATTTCTCATCTCGTTTACCAGTGTGCGATGGATAGTCCAAAAAAAGTTCCAAACCATTAATAACAGGCACATCTTCTACATTTAGCAGAAATTTGCTACTAGTCACATCGTTTGCTGACAATTGAAAATTGATCGCCTCTAGAGGTTTTGAAAATATAAAACTGAATTTTCCTGGGGCCTCTTGGGTTAAAAAATAAGTTTGATCCTTATAATTAATACTTGCATTCTCCGGAATTTTACGACCGCTCACCTCAACATACAGCTTAAAATCCCTACGTTGCAGAGTGCTTAAATTTTTATTGAGAATTGAAAAGCTAAAAGGGGCTGGGGGTACATACTCATTATTAAAATCAGCTACACGCTTAGCACTATCTGTTAATAATTCATTATTTCCTGTAAAAAACAAACCCGCGATGATCGCAACAGGGATTGCGAGATAAGGTAAAAACTTTTTATTCTTTCTATAATCAATAGCAAGGCTGAAAGGAATGGGTTTAAGAGCCTCACTCTTTTGATTGATACTTGCCCAAGTCAACTCATCATCGCCTCCGTTTTTATGAAGCTGTAACACATTGATCAATTTATCTGAAACTTCAGGGAAGTGTGTTCCTATAATCGAGCTTGCATCTCTAAAATTAATTCCTCTAGACAACTTCAATAGTCGCGCTAACGGAATTCCTACAAAACGCACCAAAAGAAATAATTCCGTCGTAATAAATAACCCAAACAAGAATGTTCTCCCCAAAGGATTGAGCCATAAGTAATATTCTATAACAACCGTTAATAAAAAATATAACAGGCCTAGCGCGACAAATAAAATCACACCGCGTATTAAAGCGTTGCGGTAGTATTTACTGATAAAACGTTGGAGCTTTTGCTCTATAATCTCAAAGTTTGTCATTATCTATATAGTCGCGTACTTATCGTAAATATAACGGATTAGAGTGACGTTTATGATCGGAACAACAAAGACCTTGAAATTGGATGAAAAGCCTTAAAATACTATTTAAAATAAATCTGCTCACCGCAGACGTTTAAGTAGTCCTTTATAATTATAATCGTACCTATAATTGGAATGGATGATTGCTATTTTAAATGTCTCGTCCCCAAGAAATGTGGATATAAAGAGCTTTTATATCACATAATTTAAAAAACACTGCCTTTAGCAACAGGGGGAAATTCCTGGACATCGCCTCCGCGACCCTTTCCTAATGGATACGGAAACAGAGAATATCCCATAAGATAACATCGATCCTTGAACCGGAAAAACCTACTAGCTTGTTAACTATTCCTCCATACTACTAACTAATCCATATCTTTACAGCACCTTAAAAATTCTAAGAAATGAGTACAGATGTACGTGTAAGATTTGCTCCTAGTCCCACAGGACCGCTTCATATAGGTGGTGTGAGAACAGCACTTTTCAACTATTTATTTGCCAAAAAGCACAATGGGACTTTTATCCTACGTATAGAAGATACCGATCAAAACAGGTATGTAGAAGGCGCAGAAGAATATATAATAGAAACATTAAACTGGTGTAAGATTCCTTACGATGAGGGCCCAGGAAAAGAAGGCAACTACGGTCCTTACCGCCAGAGCGACCGCAATAATATGTACCGTGCTTATGCAGAGGAATTAATCCAGAAAGATGATGCTTATTATGCCTTTGACACTGCTGAAGAATTAGCAGAAGCAAGAACTATTTGTGAGGCAAATAAGGAAACTTTTATTTACAATCATAACAATAGATCAAACTTTACTAACTCTTTGACGTTAAGTCCAGAAGAAGTAAAAGAGCGATTAGATCGCGGCGATGAGTACACCGTACGTTTTAAACCAACTTTGAAGACTTTAAACATGTACGACGAAATCCGTAAAGGAATAGAAATCGATACTGCTTTACTAGATGATAAGGTGCTTTTTAAAAGTGATGGTATGCCTACTTATCACCTCGCCAATGTTGTAGATGATCATACTATGAAAATTTCTCACGTAATTCGCGGCGAAGAATGGTTACCTAGTATGGCTTTACATATATTGTTATATGAAAGCTTTGGTTGGGATCGACCTAAATTTGCACATTTACCACTGATTTTAAAACCTACTGGTAAAGGAAAGCTGAGCAAGCGCGATGGAGACAAGATGGGATTTTCTGTATTTCCATTAGAATGGAAAGATCCTAAGTCTGGTGAGATTTCTACTGGTTTTAGAGAAGATGGTTTTCTGCCAGAAACGATGGTCAACATTCTTGCATTTTTAGGCTGGAATCCGGGATCAGATCAAGAGATTTTTAGTTTGGAAGAATTGGTTCAAGCTTTTAGCTTAGGTAAAGTAAATAGCTCTGGGGCAAAGTATGATCCTGAAAAGGCAAAATGGTTTCAACAACAATGGTATGTGCATCAAGATGATGCTG
This sequence comes from Nonlabens sp. Ci31, assembly GCF_012974865.1. Classification (NCBI taxonomy): domain Bacteria; kingdom Pseudomonadati; phylum Bacteroidota; class Flavobacteriia; order Flavobacteriales; family Flavobacteriaceae; genus Nonlabens; species Nonlabens sp. Ci31. The sequence continues at coordinate 1,097,873 of NZ_CP043633.1, forward strand.
TTGTTGGTGCCGCTTTCGCGAAAGCGTTACAAAACAAAAACATCCCCTACGGTTCTGAAGATTATGTAAGCATGGTAGCTGGAATGGTAAAGGAACGCGCTGTATTTACAGAAGATTTATTTGAATTGGCTGGTTTCTTTTTTACAGCACCAGATACCTATGATGAGAAAAATGCTAAAAAATCTTGGAAAGAAGATACTAATAAAATCATGTCTGACATCATCCAAGTGATAAAGGACACCGAAGAAGATACCGCTGCTGGATTGAGTACTGCCATTAAAGGCTGGATTACTTCTCAGGAAATGGGATTTGGGAAAGTAATGATGCCATTGAGACTTGCACTAGTAGGAAGCCTTATGGGACCAGATGTATTTGAAATTGCCTCTATGATAGGTAAAGAAGAAACTATAAGTCGTATGGAAACGGCGATGGAGAAATTAGGTTAAACCTTCTTTTCACAACAATAAAAAGCCTGCTGAAATTGAGTTTTAGCAGGCTTATTTAAGACCTCTATATTGCTAGAAATAGAACCTTGCACCTACACTTAAAAAACTGAAATTTCCATCTATATCGTCTCCGATAAGATTAGTACCTGTTAAGGAGTCTACCAGTGAATAGTGATAATGAACTGTTGCTCTAAAATTACGTGCGCCTGCAGAAAAACCAATTACACCATTTAGATTAACCGGCATCGTGTTTTGAAATTCTTTTAATGCAATTGGGTTTAATCCTCCTATAAAAGATTCTTCATAACGATCTTCATTGCCTATTTTAAGCTCTCCGTTAAGCTGCAGTGCGGGCCCAGCTTCAATAGAAAAATAATCACTTTGCGCGATTTTCCAAGCGAGTAAAAACTTAATCTCTACTCCTATCATACTCATATCAATTTTGTTATTGGTAAAGTTTTCATTTACTGAGAAATTGTGATTGAAAATACCTAGAGAATAGATCAAATCAAAATCATCTCTAAAGTCACCCCTAGTTTCAAAATTTGCTGACCAACCAGTTCCCTGTGCAACATCCACGTCATCGCTAATAATATTGAAAAAAGTAGCGTCTCCACCTAAGCCTAAGCGATTATTATAAGAATATTTACGACTCATAGCAACATAGTTAACAGAGGAACTATTTTGGTGCATGGAAGTTTCAAAAATAGCATTCCCTACATCTGTTATTGCGGCATTTGTAAAGGGAGCATCTAGCAATTCTTGCGCACTGCTCGTAAAAACTGATGCAAGAATTACTAATAGGAGGACTGTATTTTTCATAATAGGTGTAACAAACTGCACAAACATACTACTAATCTAAAGTAAGCGGGTACAATCAATTTTAAAATATGATCTTACTGCCTTAATAAGGCCAAACTTGTTTACATTTATAATTAATAATTGTCATTAACCTTTTTAAACAAACACCATGGGAGGATTTGGAGTATTTCTAATACCTGTATTACTAGTAATAGGATTTTTCCTGTTATTGGGTACATTTTTCACCGTAAAACAGCAGACTGCTGCAGTAGTTGAACGTTTCGGCAAGTTTACTACTATGCGACAATCTGGTCTTCAACTTAAAATACCCCTTATTGATAAAATTGCTGGAAGAATCAATTTAAAAATCCAGCAACTAGACGTTATTGTGGAGACCAAAACTAAAGATGATGTCTTTGTACGTCTTAAAATTTCCGTGCAGTTTCAAGTAAGAAGAGAGAAAGTTTACGATGCATTTTATAGACTTCAAAATCCACACGATCAGATTACCGCTTATGTATTTGATGTAGTACGTGCCGAAGTTCCTAAAATGAAACTGGATTACGTATTTGAAAAGAAAGATGATATTGCAATCGCTGTAAAGCGCGAATTAAACGAAGCCATGATGGATTATGGGTACGACATCATTAAAACTCTTGTAACAGACATTGATCCAGATATACAAGTTAAGGCAGCAATGAATAGAATTAATGCCGCAGAACGAGAGAAAACAGCTGCTGAATACGAAGCAGAAGCAGATCGTATAAAAATAGTTGCAAAAGCACGAGCAGAAGCAGAATCAAAGCGTCTGCAGGGACAAGGTATTGCTGATCAAAGACGTGAAATCGCTCGTGGGCTCGAAGAAAGTGTAGATGTACTCAATAATGTAGGGATCAACTCTCAAGAAGCAAGCGCACTAATTGTTGTTACACAACATTATGATACGCTACAATCTATAGGTGAAGCGACACAATCTAACTTGATCTTACTCCCTAACTCACCACAAGCTGGTAGCGATATGTTGAATAACATGATTGCAAGCTTTACGGCTAGTGCTCAAATAGGGGAACAAATGAAAAAAACAAATGCTAAAAAAGAGGCAAAAGTAAAAAAGGAAGCACATTCTAAAAGGGATGATTCTAATTATAATGAAGATAGAAGCCAAGAATAAGCACTCTAGAAATAATTCATTTATAAAAACAAAAACGCGATCCTTAGAGATCGCGTTTTTTATGATTTATATTTTTTTATGTAACTACTTTTTTAATTTTAGGAGCTTATTAACCACTTTAAGAACTACTGCTTTTTTTGCTATAGAACTTATAATATTTGTTAGTAAAGAAACAACGGATAAGCTTTCTTTCACTTCATTTACTTGAAGCTTTATGATCTCTTGCTGCACTTGTTGCTGCAATTTAAGATATCTTAGATCCTTATTTATTTCATCAAAATTATTGTAAACCCTCATAATAGTGTATTCTATTGATCTTCTTGATCCTCGCTATCATTAAAAAATAGGATGCTAGCTTTTCTTACTAAAACTTTTTCTAGAATTTTCTTTAAGAAAAAGGAACATAAGATCATTATTAAAATGTAAAAACCACCTACGATAAGATAGCCCAAGGCAATACTATCTAATAACACACCTAAATAAATAGAAAGTGCTATGCTTAAAAAAAGTAGAGCTATTAAAAGGAAAAAACCCAAAATGATTTGATAACTTCCAGCCACCACTCCTTTCATGACTTTTTTAAATACGTCTAATTTATGATAGCTTATCGAGGAATCTATATAATCCTCAATAGCTGTCGTAAATTCTCTAAAGTTGTCTGTTAAGTTGGTTCCCAAATCCTAATATTTATAGTTTTGCCTTTGTTGAGGTTGGCTTTTGCAATTTTGCATTTTGTTCGCGTAATTGTTCTAGCTTACTTTCTAATGCTACGATAGCATCGTCTGCTTTGAAACTAGCACTTGATAACGCTGTTTCAATACGATCCTCTACACTGCCTTTTAATTCTGTAGCTGTAGAGTTTATTGAAGAAGTAAAATGTGAAGCTTTTTCAGAAACCTGTGCATAGGTTTTTCGTGCTTGTTCATCAATATCTCTCTGCGCCTTTTTAGCTTGTTTTTTAATTTTCTTTCTGGTTTTCTCTCCACTCTCTGGCGCATATAACAAACCTGCTGCTGCTCCTATTGCTGCTCCTGCTGCTAATGCTATTAATGTATTTACTGATTTAGACATAGTATTTGTTTTATTATTAGATTCAAAGATAATTCTAAACCGAATTTTTCTTAGTTAATAACAAGTTAAGCTTAAACGAATTAGTTTTAAATCAACCCTAATTGGTTACTATTAACCTCAAATTTAGTTAAAACTATACATTTTTGATAATATATTATCAAAAAAGCTCACTCTAGGTGAGCTTTTTTAAAATCATATAACCATATTTTTACGACAGTTGTATATATACAGTTTCTTATCATACCCAAGGTGTCATGCGCTTTTTCCCGTAGAGCGAGAAGACAGCAGCTACTTCTAGCCATCCAACTTATCCCAAGTATCACGTAAAGTAACTGTGCGATTGAATACCATTTTATCTTCGGTAGTATCTGGGTCTACACAAAAGTATCCCATACGTTGAAACTGTACCGTATCTCCTACCCTCAGGTTTTTCATAGCTGGCTCTGCCATTGCTGTAATCACCTCTAATGAATCTTGATTCACAAATTCCATAAAATCTTTTTCCTTGTCTGTATCTGGGGATGGAACCGTAAATAAGCGATCATAAAGTCTTACTTCTACTGGTAATGAATGAGCAACACTTACCCAATGCAAAGTTCCTTTGACTTTGCGCATACTAGCTTCTGTACCACTTCCACTAAGTGAATCTGGATCGTAAGAAGCATGAATCTCTGTAATATTACCCTCAGCATCTTTGATACAGCCCTCCGCTTTTATAATATAAGCGTTTTTAAGGCGTACTTCTTTTCCATTTTTAAGGCGGAAAAATTTTTTATTTGCCTCCTCTTTATAATCTTCGCGTTCCATGTAAATCTCTCTTGAAAAAGGCACTTCTCTAAAACCTCTAGACGCATCTTCCTGACTGTTCTCTGCCTGCAGTAGTTCCACTTTTCCTTCTGGATAATTGGTAATTATCAGTTTAATAGGGTCAAGGACGCACATGACACGATCTGCTGCTTTATTGAGATCGTCGCGTAAATGAAATTCCAGGTGATTCATATCTACCAAGTTGTCCCGTTTCCCTATACCTATGGATGCTGCAAAGTTTTTAATCGCATTTGCCGTGTAGCCACGACGTCGTAATCCTGAAATTGTAGTCATACGTGGATCATCCCAACCCGTTACTATTCCTTGCTCTACGAGTTTCTGAAGCTTACGCTTACTAGTAACTGTATGAGAAACATTTCTACGGGCAAATTCTCGTTGTTTAGGACGTACTTTTTTAGAATCAATAATCTGATCTAAAAACCAATCATACAACTCTCTGTGTGGTAGAAATTCCAGGGTACAAAAAGAATGTGATATTTGTTCTAAATAATCACTTTCTCCATGTGTCCAATCGTACATAGGGTATATTTTCCAAGTATCCCCTGTTCTATGATGTGAGCGATTTACTACTCGATACATGATTGGGTCACGCATCAACATATTAGTAGATTGCATATTAATTTTGGCACGTAAGACATGTTCTGACTCTCCGTACTCACCGTTTTTCATTCCTTCGAAAAGTGCTAAATTTTCTTCTACACTTCTGTTGCGGTAAGGCCCAACTACTCCCGGTTGTGTAGGAGTTCCTTTTTGATCTGCGATTTCTTCACTCGACTGAGAATCAACATAAGCTTTACCATCCTTAATCATTTGTACAGCCCAGTCGTATAGTTCTTGAAAATAGTCTGATGCAAAACGCAACTCGTCCCATTGATAACCTAACCATTCCACGTCCTTCTTAATCGCATCTACATACTTAGCTTCTTCCTTTGCAGGGTTTGTATCATCAAAACGTAAATTCACCGGTTGATCGAACTTCTCTCCTAGCCCAAAATTGAGACATATAGCGCTAGCGTGACCGATGTGCAAAAAACCATTAGGCTCTGGCGGGAAACGGAAACGTAAGTTATCTTTAGAAAGACCATTGTTCAAATCGTCTTCAATGATGTCTTCTATGAAATTGTTCGGCTTTTTATCTTCACTCATTTGTATGCTTTTTTACCATTACAAATTTACTATTTATTTTACTGCTAACATTGTACTAACTATCTTTGTTCGATGCATAAAATTCAATTAAATAACGTAAGAGTGTTTACCAATCATGGCTGTCTTCACGAAGAGGAATTGATAGGTAGTGAATACCGAGTAGATTTACAAGTAACTGCAAATCTCTCTAAAAGCGCAGTTACAGATGAACTCTTAGATACGGTGGATTATGTATCTCTTAATGCTATTATAGTAGAAGAAATGGCGGTACGCTCTAAACTTTTAGAGCATGTAGCGCAACGTATACTAAATCGTGTTTTTAAAGAAGAGTCCTTAGTCCTACAAGCAGAAGTAAAAGTAGCTAAGATCAATCCACCTATAGGTGGTGATGTACAGAGTGTTGTTGTTATAATGAGTCAAGATAAAAAATAATGCTGCTCTTGAATATAAAAATTAAGATTGCTGTATACCAAGAATCATGAAATCATAAGAATAGTTACTTGGTAAAACATTTTACTCCATTCAACATAGGAATAGAGGAAATTATTGTTATTTTTGCCATCTTATTATGGTACCATGGCCGAGCGGCTAGGCATGGGTCTGCAAAACCTAGTACAGCGGTTCGAATCCGCTTGGTACCTCTTAAATCCTCTATCTTCATTGATAGGGGATTTTTAAATTATAAAGGAGTCTGTTGTTGATTCTTAGAGTCAATTACTGGCGTTACCCTTTCTTTAAATTCTTCAATACCTTTTAGTTCTGGATCCACAGGCGCTACTTCTTCTGGCAACAAGTGAAATTGATTTTCGATTTTTTCTGTAGCACTTGGAAAAGTTCCCTTAAAAATCAAAACTGCTCCACAGATAAACATGATGACTGCGATGAAGCGTTTTAACCAATATATACGCAATAAAGTTAGGTGTTTATTCAAACTTTTTGCTAGTATGATCTTACCAATATCTATAACAAAATAGGTTGCCAATACAGACGAGAAAAATACCGTAATACGCTCGCTATCATTATCCAATTGCGGACTAAATACAACAATAAGGCCCAACCAAAATCCCAATACTCCTATATTGATAAAATTAAGCAAGAAACCTTTTATAAATAAAGTGAAGTAATTGTTCTTTTGAACAGTAAAAACATTGGTGTGTACCTCTTTGAGAAAGTGTTTTTTTGTTTTTACAAAAGATACAATTCCATAAATACATAGAATACTTCCTCCAAATATAAAAAGTCCGGGATCGTCTTTAAGCTTTTCAAGAATACTAGAGGTCATGAAATAGGCTGCGAGCAAGAAAACAATGTCAGCGATAATAACTCCTGCGTCTAATGCAATTGCCGCCCTAAAACCTTTGATAGCGCTAGTTTCTAGTAATGCAAAAAATACAGGTCCTATAAGAAAAGCCATTACCAAACCTATAGGTAAGGCTGTAAGAATATCGTCGAGCATTCAAAATTGAGTTGATGCTCAAAGGTAGGAAAACACTAAAGGTTTTCAAATACAGAAAACAATTTGTTATTTTCCTATTTAAATGCTCCACCTGCTCGAGATAAACTCTTCCATGAACTCCACCTTAATCCTTATCCACTATCTCTATTCTACCACCAAATAAGGTTTTTTTCCTCACCTTTAATGGGTTTCCATAAACCATCACATCGCCACCGGCTCTTACACTGATGTCGACTCTTTGAGTTGCATAGACCGCTACCTCGCCACCAGCTTGTACATTTACTTTGGTATAATCTGTTGTTAATCGCGCATTTTCTACAATTCCGCCAGTGTTTACAACTATTATTTGATCTTCTACTTGACCTGATAACTGTACAATACCTCCGGTTACTGCTCTTACATCAAGGTTTTTAACTTTTAAGCCAGCTTTAACGGTCGCACCTTCTTGAACCCTTATCTCTAATCGATCTTGTTCTAACAACTCATTAGACAGGATTAATGAGCCTTCATTTGCATCTATAACTGCAAGTTCTTTATAATATATGTAAACAAAGGTTTCTGTACCATCAAATATTCTTTCAGCTCGCATACGTATTTTTAAAATACCATTTTTTTGAACGTATTCTACATCTTGTGCATCTCTTCCAGATATAATAATTTTATTTTCTGGAGATTTGACCAAATTTACAGTAACGAGATCATAGGCTTTAATGGTATCAAAATCAGAAACTACTGTTTCAATAGGATTTTGTGCTACAGATAGTAAAGAGAAAAGAATTGCTGTGGTAAGTACTAATTGTTTGATCATGATAATATTTTTTTAAAGACTCCTTATTTTTTAATTTGTTACAGTTCATTTAATACACTAATAAAAAAGCGGTACTTATTTCTAAATACCGCTTTTAATAACTAACCAAAAAAAAAATGCTCTTAATGATCTTTATTTTATGATATCCAATTCTCCTACCTATATTATAATTTACACCACATCTAATGTCTTTTGCCCTTCCAAGTACCACCGTATTTATAACCTGCTGAGGATTGATGTTTTTCTGTACAAGACTTACAGCAAAAAATCCATTCGTTATTAGTACCTATTTGTACTCGATACATAACCGTATCTTCATTTTGACAAGTAGCACAAATTTTAGTTTTCATAAATTACAGCTTGGAGTGACCTTTATGTAAAATTTCCACCCAACAATTGATTTATAACAACTATTAAGAATAAAAAGCTCTAATTTTTTTCCACTTGTTCCTTACTTCCGATCATCCAAAAATCTAAGTGTTTCTTGACAAGATCTGCATTTTTTACTTTTACATAAACCTCATCTCCTAGCGTATAGGTATTTTTAGTCTTACGACCCACAACAGCAAATTCTTCTTCTACATATTCATAACTATCATCATCTAGATCGCCTAGTCGTATCATTCCTTCGCACTTATTAGCCATGATCTCTACATAAATACCCCAGTCGGTAACTCCAGTAATAACACCTAAGAAATCCTCATCAGAATGATCTTTCATATACTTCACTTGCATGTACTTGATAGAATCACGTTCTGCTTTTGAAGCTAATATTTCCATTTCTGAAGAATGCTCACATTTTTCTTCAAAAAGTTCTTCACTTGCTGTTTTACCACCATCTAAATAGTGTTGCAATAATCTATGTACCATTACATCTGGATAACGACGTATAGGACTGGTAAAATGCGAGTAATAATCAAATGCAAGGCCGTAGTGACCTATATTACTAGTAGAATATACCGCTTTGGACATGGTACGTATCGCTAAGGTATCAACCATGTTTTGTTCTTTACTCCCTTTTACATCATTTAATAATTTATTAAGTGACTGAGTAACCGTTTTACGATCACGTAAATCCAAAGAATGACCAAATTTTACTACAATGTTCTTAAGTGCTCCTAATTTTTCATCATTAGGTTCATCATGAATACGATAGATAAAAGTCTTTTTAGGTTGTTGTTTACCTATAAATCCGGCTACTTTTCTATTGGCCAGTAACATAAATTCTTCAATTAGTTTATTAGCATCTTTAGAAGTTTTAAAATAAACTCCTACAGGTTCTGCTTTTTCATTTAAATTGAACTTCACTTCTGATTTATCAAAACTTAAAGCTCCGGAATCCATTCGTTCCACACGCATTTTCTTAGCCAGTTCATCTAACTTTAAAGTCGCTTCTACGATGGCAGGATGTATAGAAGTTTGCTTTTGCGAAAGCGATATATCAGCAGGTATTTCTCCTTTACCAGTTTCTATGATATGTTGAGCTTCTTCATAAGCAAAGCGCTGGTCTGAATGAATTAAAGTACGACCAAACCACTCGTTATAAATCTTACAATTATTATCCATTTCAAAAACAGCAGAGAAACACAATTTATCCTCATGCGGATTTAACGAGCAAACTCCGTTAGAAAGTACTTCTGGAAGCATAGGTACTACTCTATCAACAAGATAAACAGAGGTAGCGCGTTCATAAGCTTCATCATCCAGTATTGTTCCTTCTTTTACAAAATGAGAAACGTCAGCGATATGAATTCCTATCTCGTAATTTCCATTTTCTAGAACTTTAAATGATAAGGCATCATCAAAATCTTTAGCATCTGCAGGATCAATAGTATAAGTAAGCGTGTCTCGCATGTCGCGACGCTGTTCTATTTCTTTCTGAGAAATAGTTTTATCTAACTCTTCTGTGTAGTCTTCTACTTCAACTGGAAATTCATAAGGAAGACCGTACTGTGCTAAAATAGCGTGAATCTCTGTATCGTGTTCACCAGGTTCTCCTAAGATATCTTTTACTCGACCATTAGGGGAATCTTGTTTATCATTCCATTCTACAAATTCTACAAGAACGACTTGACCATCTTTTGCTCCATTGATCTCGCGACCTGGAATAAAAAAATCAGTTTGAATTTTAGGATCGGTAACTTTTACAAAAGCAAACTTTTCATGTACCTGAATTTCACCTACGAATTCTGTCTTTTTACGTTTGATCACTCTGGTAATCTCGCCTTCTGGTTGAGAACCTCGCTTTCTATTGTATACATATACTTCCACTTCATCGCCATTGAGTGCTTGACCTAAAGAACGTTTAGGAATCATGATATCTTCATCCAGTTCTTCAGTGATCACATAACCCGTACCGCGAGTACTTACATCTATTCTACCTATATAATAATCTATGGCTTTAATGATCTTAAACTTGCCACGATCTATTTCTTCAATTTTACCCTTGGATTTAAGCTGGTGTAATTTTTTTATGACCTGATTACGACCGCTAGAATCGGTAATATCTAGTTGGGCACAAATTTGCTTGTAATTGTAACTCTGATTTGGATCTTGCTTAATAGCATTTAGAACCGACTGACTCAAATTCGGAAACTTCGTCTTTGAGTTTCTTTTTTTATCTTTATTCATATATCGTACAAAGTTAATCTTTTAGTATTGCTGAGTGCTAAATACTTGTGAAAAGCAATAAAATAACATCTTAGTTAACTTAGATTAACATTAATTTAAGAAAATACTTTAAATTTGTAAGATTATTTCATTCTATTTGCTGATCATCGTTTCCCTATGCGTGTCAAAAAACCTTTATTATCTACATTTATATTTGCAGGAATCCTTCTTGCAGGTATTATAGTATTGTATATACTTACATCTAGAGCATTAAAAACTGATACAAGTACTATTGATGATAACGCTCTACATTATCTTACTCAGGTACAAGCTGTCGTATAATTTCTTCTTATCCTCTAAAAGTTATCTCCGTTTATAAAACTATTTTGGAGCGTTACCATATATATCAAGTCGACTTTTAATTGGACTTTTTAGAAAGGGAATACAACAATCTGTTTTTACTGTTATCAACACATATAAACAATATCATTATTTCTTTTTTAAAATTTAAATCAAATTGATGATGATGATGTAGTGTGAATAGCGGTATAACTTTTTCTTATAAAATTAGGAATCTCAAAAATCATCAACTTATAGGTACTTATACACATGTTATGTTAAAGTTAATATACTGTTAAGTAATATAATACCATTATAAAATGATGGTTATACACATTTGTTGACAAGCCTTATCCACATCAAATTGTAAAGAAGTAAGCACCCTAATTCTTGTTTACTTCCATCGATTTTAGGCTTAAAACTCTCTTAAAAAAAGCCTAGTTATATTTAGGTTTTCCCAGATTAAAATGGGTATGGACTATTCCTTTTAATATTCCTAACACAATCTTTACTTTTCTATTAACAGGTTATCTATGACTTGTGAATTAATATAAAAAGGCATTGTTAACAACCTCAATTACGAAGTATTTTAGATAAAATCAATTTTTTAAAACAATCATTTATTGCATATATAAAACTTTAAAAACCTTAAATTCAGTATATTATATTGTTAATATCTGTTGTTAATAAGTATGTTCTTTTGATGAGCTAGGCTTATGAACAATTTAAAAACTAACCTGTAAGTGTTTATGAAAGAGACCTTAATTTATTAGGTAGTTCTATCTATTAAAATTTACTTTTGTGCAAACACACTACACATGAAAATCTCTATTGGAAATGATCACGCAGGACCAGATTACAAAGAAGCAATTTTAAAAATGCTAAAAGATCGCGGTCACCAAGTTACAAATCATGGCACTGATACTTTTGCTAGTGTTGATTATCCAGATTTTGCGCATCAAGTAGCTCGCGATGTCGATAGTTCAACTACCGAATTAGGAATAGTTATATGTGGTAGTGCACAAGGTGTTTCTATGACCGTTAATAAGTATCAAAATGTACGTGGTGCAGTTTGTTGGATAAAAGAAATAGCTGGATTGGCACGGGAACATAATAACGCAAACATACTATGTATTCCAGCCCGTTTTACTTCTATTCCACAAGCAGTAGCTATGGTAGAAACATTTTTAGACACTGATTTTGCTGCTGGTCGTCATGCAAACCGTGTGAATAAGATCGCTTGTTCTTAATATAGTGTTCTATAGGTGACTTGTTATCCTTAATAATTCCGCTTTTACATTGCGATTAATTTTAATGTTAACTTCAGTATCACACATATGAATCTTAATAAACGTCAACAATATTTTGATTTAGGTAATCAATTACCTAATAAATACATGCATCTCAATTTTGATAATCACTGTTACTGGCGCATTGCTCTGGATAATACGTTGTTTGCCAAATGGAAGGATGTGGTACCGGCTCCAGCCTATAGAAATATAACCGAAGAACAGTTGGATTATGTGATCCACTTACTAAAAAACTATCTGATAGATGAGCAGTTGTTACTAGAGCACAATAGAATTTCTTTGGCTTATCGAGGTAAGAATTAGTAGTATTTTCGTCTTACAAAATAGGATATAAAGATTTCTACTTATACGGAAATTGATAATTAATTTAAAAAAGGTGTGTGACTCTATGAGATTCCTGCCTAAACAAAAGTGATTTCTGCATAGGCGGAAAGTGAACATGAAAAAAGAAGCTTCTATAATTATTCATCAACTGAGAACTGCGGTACATCCAGAGAAAAAACTTATGGAAATATGGCGTGAGTTAGAACTGTATGAAGACCAAGAGAAAGAAGAAACTTTAGACGATCTAGATATTATAAGACAAGATCTTATGGCTAAAGGTGATGAAGAATTCGGTAACATGCTGGAAAAGATCATTACTGATATAAGAATCGGAGTAAAGCCACCACAGCCTAAAAATGTTCCCAAAAGGTTTTAATTATGAAAACAACTGTAAAATCTTTCTTAGAACTCCCCACACAAGAATTATATGCGGCACTTCAATTGCGCTCAGAAGTTTTTGTAGTAGAACAAGATTGTGTCTATCAAGATTTGGATGGAAAAGATCAAAAGGCCATTCATATTTTAGGATATGAAAAGGACCAACTTGTTGCTTATACCAGGATCTTTAAACCTGGTGATTACTTTGAACAATTCAGTATAGGTAGGGTTGTAGTAAGTCCTCAGCATCGAGGTAAATTTTATGGTCAGGAAATTATGAAGGCGAGTCTCGCTTTCGCGAAAGCGGAAAACTATCCAATTGTAAAGATCTCTGCACAGTGTTATTTGAATAAATTTTATACGGATTTAGGATTTATCCTTACTGGAGAAAAATATCTCGAAGATGGGATACCACATCAGGCAATGATTATGGAGTTTTAAAGTTAAAGCGTTTTTTTAAAAAAACCTGCTAGAATATACATAAAACTGCAATTTAGCAGGCTTTTTAATTTTATAAAAAGTTAGTCATCATGATGTCCATGACCGTGATGACCTTTATTTCCGAAAGGTTTCCATATAACCCCAGCACTGAATATAAACCCATCTGTAGGTGCGTAGATCTCATTAAAATTTGGGACACCAGAAGTATCAATAGCAACGGTAGGAGAGAAGCGGCTTTGCCTGCGGTCTGTAAAGTTCTCAAAGTTAAAGAACACATTTCCCCAGTCAAAGTTTTTCATTACGAGCAGTCCCATGGTAAAGAAATCTGTAGTTTCTGTCCCATTGAATAGCAATTGCTTACCAGTATAATAGGTTTCATAACCTATGCGCCACTTTTCATTTTCATACATGATGACACTACCAGCATTATGCTTTGCGGTAAGTGGTTTTTGAGGATTACCATCTAGGAAATTTAATCGTGTATCAATGTGTGCATAGTTTAAGAACCATTTAAAGTCTTTATAAGAGAACTTTATATTGGTCTCTGCACCTCGACTCAGTGTTACATCTGTAGCATTAGAATATTCAAACATTCCAGGACTAGTGGTACTAGAATTTAGGAGTAAACCCTTGTTTATAGCCGTTACATAAAACAGCTGATTGATAGAAAAATTAATATCACTTGTGATAGCAAATCCATAGTCAAAATCTAGATTCAATCCATAAGAGGTTTCTGCTACCAGAACATTTTTATCAATTGCCATTACATTCTGAAAATTCAAACGCTCTGCATCTTCTGTAAATAAATCTGGAATTTTGTAACCTAATCCGCCGCCTAAGCGACTTGTGAAACGGCCATCGCTTTTATATAAAATAGATGCTCTAGGCAATGCAAAAAAGCCCCAATCTGTTGTAAAATCTGTACGTAATCCTGTTTCTAGAATCCAGTTATCGCTCCAATCAGTTACATTATTAACAAACACACCAGCAGTAAGATCCCTTTGATCTCGCTCATTAAAGGACGCCTCTTCATCAAAATCAGAAGAGTATAAATTACCACCAAAAATCCAGTCTGTTTTCTCTGAATTGGTTTTATAATTTACCTCGGTAAACGTGTTGACCTGATTTCCTTTGAAATTTAAACTAGGGATGAGCAATTCTCGATTAAAATAGGCCACACTATTTTTAAACTGGAAGCTGCTGTGGTCACTTAATTTAGTGTCCCAAACTGCTTGAGTACTGAATCTGCGAGAAATATTTTCTTCGGTATACGCATTACTATTATTATTAATAATAGCATCGAGGTTTCCACCTTTACGCTGGTCATAAGTTCCATTTAATCCCAACCAAATAGTTGTTTTATCACTTGGATAATAGAACACTTTAGGATTTAGCGATATAGTTCGTACTTGAGGTAAATTAGAAAAATTATCTCCGTCAGGATCGTATTCTTTTTGCGAGTTAGCGCTTCCGTAAAGAGTGGTTCCCCACTTTCCTTTGCGCGCACTGTAAAATATGTTTCCTGTAATGCCTTGGGCTTGAGTTCCTACCAGCATAAAGTCCAGCTGCTTTTCTTCATCAGGCGTTTTAGAAACCATATCTACCAATCCAGCGATGGCACCACCACCATAAAGAGTGGAAGAACTTCCTTTTATAATTTCAAATTGAGCAATATCTAGTGGCGGTATTTGCATAATACTTAACCCACCAGCAAAACCTCCATAAAGAGGGAAACCATCTTTTAAAAGTTGCGTATAACGACCGTCGAGACCTTGAATACGTATGGACTGATTGGCACTACTTTGCGAGGTTTGTTGCATCTGTATCCCAGTACTTTCTCGCAACATCATGGCGATGTTGGTACTGTTCATTGCTGTTTTTTCAACTAATTCTTCTCCACCTATAAACTCTACTCGAGTAGGTGTGCGTTTAAAACTACGAGAAGAACGTGTGGACTGGATTACGATCTCATCTAGGTTACCTTCAGATTCATGGAGTTCAAAACGGTAATTTAATTGGTATGGTATGACCGCAGTAACCGTTTTACTTTCGTAACCTAAATAAGATACAGTAAGTTCATAAGTTCCTGCCGGCACACCGTTGATAATTCCTTTACCATTAAGGTCTGACATGGCGCCTTTTTTCAGGCTTTTGATAATAGCATTGGCACCTAATAAAGGCTGGTTATCTTCTTCTGATATCACAGTTATTTGTATATCATAGGTTGTTTTTGATTGCGCTTTTGCGAAAGCGTAACACAGCAACAACAGGCTGCATAAAATGAGTTTTTTCATGTATAGATTTTAAATAAACTAAATAAATAGAACGCACTGCTCTATAAAACTTTAGCTATTTAACTCTGGCGGCTGCAAAATAGAGCCATTATATCCATCGTACAACGGATTGATATAAGAAGAAATTTTTATGTTGATTTCTGGAATTTCAATCCATTCCAGACTTTGAAATACAAAAGTAACCATAGGAACAGAGCAGCAATTACACTGGCAGAAAGGAGAGCATTGATCTTCATGATCGTGGTTTTCGCGGTCCTCAAAATCACCAGCATCTTCAACTTGTACCACATCATCATGTGATTCCACAGTCGCATCATTGCATGGAATGATAGGTAGACTTAAAAAATAGATCGAGAAAAGGAATAGAATTATTTTCACCGTACAAAGATAAGAAAGGAAATTATACCAACTATTACTCAAAAGGACTCTGATCATTTGAGTTCAAATTATTTAGTAGCCCGTTCCAATCGGTCATTAATAGATTTTCCCAATCCAAAATCGGGTAATCGCTGTGCTACAATCAAGTCCAAGTTCAATTTATCGAGTTCGTGCATGGCACTGTACAATTTAGAAGCGGCTTCTTTTAAATTTCCGGTTTTAGAGAGATAGTTGATTTCAGAGACTTCAAAGTTATTGTGGTCAATAGAATGCAGTAAAAGCCCTATTTTTTGATCAGGATGTTGCGCTATAAAACGGTCTATGTTTTCAACGAGATAAGTTTTTGTACGCGGTGCGTAGTGTTTTTCTAACATTCCAGGGGCATTTGGGGCTATCTCTTTATCGTTTTTAACACCTACATTTCCCACTACTGCTGTAATATCTTCTAAAGAAATAGATCCCAATCTATAGACTACAGGTTGTTCATTTTCAAAACCGACGATGGTAGATTCAATCCCATTTTTACAGTCACCGCCATCGAGCACCATTTCCAGTTCCCCATCAAAATAATTTTTTACGTGTTGCGCGGTCGTAGGACTGATGTACGTAAACGGATTTGCACTAGGTGCAGCCACTGGAAAAGGAAGACTTTTTAGTAATTCTAGAGTTACCTCATGTTGAGGCATTCTAATTCCTACTGTATCATTTCCTGCGGTGATAAGGTCTGGAACAGTCTTTTGCTTTTTTAAAATCAAAGTCAGCGATCCTGGCCAAAACGCCTTAGCTAATTGTTGCGCCTTTTCTGGAAAATCAACAGCCAGTTCCATCACTTGTGCCATACTGTGAATATGCACAATCAGCGGATTAAAAAAGGGTCGTTTTTTTAATTCAAAAATCTTTTTAATTGCGGTGTCGCTATATATATTTCCTGCGAGTCCATAAACGGTTTCGGTAGGAATAGCTACCAGTTCTTCACGAGAAAGGATTTCGGCTGCTTTTAAGATGTCTTTGGAAACAAGTGTCATGATAGATTTTCCTAAATGTTTTTTGGCGGTACAAATATCGTTGTTAATAGAGAATATTTTGAATATAATTAACTGCTTATAGATGGTGCATCAGATGGCTTGTAAAGCATTATATAAAGTAAATAGCAAATGATAAAAACCCCTAAAGGAATAGTAAACTGCCAATAATTAAAATACATTAATGGAACCTGAGTCATTCTACAAACCAGAGGGTTTAGTAAAAGTATAAAAGCTACGAACTCCATACTTTTCTTGTATGTAACCGGAGCGTGAGCGGTACTTATTAGACTTAAAAGCAAGCCAAATAAAGAAGGGATTGAAAATAAAAACTCTTTACTAATAGGGTTAAAAAGACTAAAAAAAAGCCATAAACCTAATGGAAGCGCTGACATATACCCAACTATTATGATGCAGAGATACGATAGGATAGCAACGAGTTTGAGATATTTTAGAAATTCACAATTCACAAGATTCTTTCTAAATCAGTTAAATGTAAAGGTTTAATAATATTTCTTTTTCAACCAAAAAGAAACCCTCACCAATAAAATCAAAGCAGGAACTTCTACCAGTGGCCCGATAACTCCAGTAAATGCCTGACCAGAATTGAGTCCGAAAACCGCAATGGCAACCGCAATGGCCAGTTCAAAATTATTGCCAGCTGCTGTAAAAGAAATCGCAGCATTCTCGCTGTAGGTTGCCCCACGGTATTTACTGATAAAAAAGCCAATCAAGAACATGACTATAAAGTAAATCATCAATGGAATAGCTATCAATAATACATCATAAGGAATTTCCACAATGAGCTCGCCTTTGAGCGAAAACATCAATACAATAGTTAGTAATAAGGCCACTAATGTGATGGGTGAAATCGCTGGAATAAAAACGTTTTCATACCAGTCCTTTCCTTTGGCTTTTACTAAGAAATAACGACTTAGGATTCCCATAAGAAATGGAATTCCTAAGTAGATGGCAACACTTTCGGCTATAGTAGCTATGGAGATATCTACAATGGCTCCATCAAAGCCAAAATAAGGCGGTAAGACCGTGATAAATATCCAGGCATAGAAAGAATAGGCAAAGACTTGAAAAATGCTATTTAAAGCGACTAAACCAGCTCCGTATTCTGGAGAACCGTCTGCGAGGTCATTCCAGACCAGTACCATAGCAATACAGCGTGCGAGTCCTATTAAAATAAGTCCCACCATATATTCTGGATAGTCATGTAAAAAGATGATAGCGAGTAGAAACATCAAAATAGGACCTATCACCCAGTTAAGAAGTAATGAAATACTTAAAATCTTCGTATTCTTAAAAACAACGGGTAGCAGTTTGTAATCTGCTTTTGCCAGTGGCGGGTACATCATTAATATCAAACCTATGGCTATGGGAATATTAGTGGTTCCACTACTCATATTATTGATGGAAGTTGCGATGCTAGGTATCAAATAGCCTAATCCTACACCTATAGCCATGGCGGTAAAAATCCATAAGGTTAAGTATTGATTGAGGAAGGAGAGTTTCTTTTTCATGGATGGTATTAAATGAATTTTAAAAGGAATGGATTTCAATCAATCACTTTGAAGTTTATTGGGTGTTACTTGAGAGAAGACATATTTCATTTCGGTAGCGATTTGTAAGCTGCGCTCTTGGTAAATTACTTTTTGTTCTGGTGTTCCATCACTTATTTTTGGGTCTAAATAAGTAATCGAGATACGTTTTTCGGCACCGGGAACTACAGGACAGTTTTCTGATGCATGATCACAGGTCATTATCGCGCCAAATTGCTGTGACGGATTTTCCTCATCGTCAAAGAGTTTTGAAAATGCCTTGATAGGCGGCATGATCTCGCTGTATTCTATGTAGTATTTTGGGTTTTCTTGCTTATTCTTTTTAGTGATCTCTACCCCTTGTTTTTGGAGCGTTTTGATTATTCTAGGGTACACCGCTGTGGTTTCTGTTCCGCCAGAATAGCAATGTATATCCCCTATTTGATAATATCTAGCTGCGATTTGTGCCCATATCTGGCACAGATGACTGCGCCTAGAATTATGGGTACAAATAAAGGTAAGCTGTGTCTTGTTGTGATGTTGAAGACTGTAATTTATATAGTCTGAGAGTTGGTGGAGTTCTCGCTTTCGCGAAAGCGGAATGGCAGTCACATCTAAGCCATCCAGTAAATTTGTGATTGGTAAAAACATAAAATTTAATTAGCAACAACCAGAACCTGGTGCACATGAATTTTGAACTTCTGAAAGCTTTACTTGCTGTTTTTCTTGCGGGACACCACAACTGTCTTTAGCAAGGCAATCGGTCAATTTATTAGTGAGCACAAAGTGATCTCCATTAAAACCTATACCGAACTTTCCAATTGTTCCCGCTTGATACTCTACTTCTATTTCTACATCAGGAAGTCCTAATTGGGACTGAGACAGCTCAATGATTTGTTGTAATTTTTGAGGATGAAGCCTGTGGTCGTAATCGTTTGCCTCCCAAAGCTGGAAGTTGACCACTGTTTCTAGCCGCTCTTTGCCGCCGCAATCTATAAAGTGTTTTACTACCTTTCCTACTTCAGTAACGTGAAAATGTGAAGGCACTAAAGTACCGTCTGGAAGTGCAAAAGCGATTTTATCCAGTTGCGACAACTGGTGTTTAAATTCAGATAGTTTCATTTCTTATTGTTTAAATGTAATATTACGATGAATACGTTCAAATTTTTTTAACAGCATTTATTTAAAGCGGCAGCGTCAAGGTTTAAAATAGGGGAAAGCAAGTTCTTCATTAATGTCCAATTCTGATAATCGATACAATAACAAACACTTGTGCCCTCGACGCTGCCTTTTATGAGTCCGACAGACTTTAATTCCTTTAAATGTTGTGAAATAGTGGGTTGTGCTAGACCGATTTCATTAACGATATCTCCGCATACGCAGGAATCGATAGAAAATAAATACTGAATGATCGCTATTCTAGCGGGATGCGCGATGGCTTTTGTCATTCGAGCGATTTGATTTTGCTCCTCAGTAAATTTTTCACTTTTTGTAACTCCCATATCTTTCATCGCAAATTTACGATAAACGCACCAACTTACTATGCGATAAATAGTATTTTATTTATTTATAATTTATAGAGATGTAAAAGTATAAAGCTGTACTACATACAAAACAAATCAACCATGATGTATTTGCGTTTCTTAACCTCTTAATTACTCTATAAAATACCCCATTTTCTTAAATCTTAATTTGAAATAGTCACTATCAAAATTTAAGGGCTGATGATAGGTAAATGTTACCACGGTCTTCTTTTTCAGATCGAGCATTGAAATGACGGGTTGCCTCTTATAATTATTTTCTAAAAGCACGAGAAGTGAGTCTTTTTGCCAAAATACATTTTCTACCCATTGGTAAGGACCACGAAATGCCAATCGGTGGACGCTTTTATTTTTAAAGTCCACTAGGTTGATCTCTTGGTCGGGGGAAAAGATCAAATTACCTTCTTGGTTTGCTATCCAGTTGTAACTATCAAAATCAATATACTTCTCTTTATTATTTTGATAAACTAAGAATTTAGAATAAATGGAATCAAAATCAGAGTCAAAACTACCGTATACATTTCCAGAAATCACTTTTAAGGTATCCCTTGCTGCAAACTCAAAGCTTTGCAAACTCAAAGCTTTGTAAAGAAAAAGAAGGGTCCTTATTTTTATAGTAGGTGACCCATTCCCTCAAAGGAACAGGAGCATCTTTTTCTAAATTTAATTGCTCTTTAACTTCGATCGATTTAGGGCTTTCTATAGAATTACTTTTCGGCTTCTTTTGTTTGGAATCAGAACAGGAGACAGATAGGAACAAAGTAATAGTTATATATATGAGGTGTTTCCTTATAGAGAAGAAACCATAGTTTTTAAATTAATCTTTATCGATCTTAGTAATATACAGTTCTACGCGACGGTCTAATTTATCGATACCTCCTAAGGGTTTGGTACGACCAAATCCTTTGTATTTCATTCTGCGGTAGCTCACACCTCGCTTTTTTAGAGTTTCAAAAATGGATTTAGCCCTGTCGTAAGAAAGGTTGGATTTTCTGGTATCTCTATTGTAAGCATCGTCATAAACGGGATTGATGCAACACACATGACCGTGAATTTCAAAATGAATGTCTTCACGAGCTACAAGGATTTCTGCTACGCGATCTAAAAGGGGTTGAGATTCTTCCAGCACGACAGATCTTCCTCTATAAAAGAGAATGTTTTCTAGTCTGATGATTTGGCCCTTTTTAAGGTTTTTATTTAATAATGACTTAAAAGGTTCTGTTGAATTATCAACAATGGTGTCTAGCTTAGTCGGTATGTCTAGATATTCTTCTACCACTTCAACCATGGTTTCTTCTGTAACAGTTTTGAAGTTTTTAGAGGCAGGAATGAGGGCGGTGCTTGTTGTGTTTTGGAGAACTGCTTTCACAGCTTTTTTCTCATAGGTTTTGATTTCTTCCTCCTCCTCTTCTGTAAGGTCCTTTATATTTAGCTTTTTAATTTCTAGTCGCTGGCTAATGGTTTCTTTTAGTGAAAAAACAACATCAACTCGCCTATTTTGGGCGCGTTCATCTTCTACAGTTAATTTGTCATCATCATCTTCTAAGGCTACTTCGCCACGACCTTCAATGGTTTTAGAAATGTGTTCTATGGTAATGGCATGTTCCTGCAACCATTTAGAAACGGTCTCTACGCGTCTGTTAGAAAGGTCTAGATTGTACTCATAAGAGCCTTGATCATCACAGTAACCTAGTATTTTTACGTCTAGAAGGGGTTTGTATATCAAGTCATCAAAAAAGGCATTGAGTTGTTTTCCCTCGCTGAATGGAAATTGGTCTTTATCGAGATCAAAGTAAACAGAATGGGTTTCTGTAAGCTGCCCGTTCATTGCAAAGCTTACAAGAAATAAAAGAAACGCTATGTATTTTTTACTAGTCATTATTTTAAAATACGTTGGTATTTATTTTCATCATTGAGCACTTCAATCGCTGCTCTAATTTCTGGGTTGTATTTGATCTGGTGATTGTAAAGTCCTTCTTTATAGAAATATCTTTTTACGATTTCATCAGTCAGGAGGCTTTTGATTTCGGCTTTTTTATCTACGACTTCCTTCTTTTTAGCTTTCTGAATTACTTCCATCATGGAGTTGTAAGAGGTTTTGATATCATCATCTAATTCTTCGTTAGTAGCTGATTGATACGCTTTCTCAAAAGCGGACTCTGTAACCGTCTCAAATTCGAACCCACGTTTTTCTATCCAAGAAACAAATTCTTGAAAGTCAGCATCTGAAAACTGAATCTCATCTAGAGAAGTAAACTGGTGTTTATAGTAATATTCTGTGGCGTAGTCAAAAATGGAATTTTCCTTAAGAAGAGCTGTGGTGATAGGAGAATATGCAGCAGACTCTATCTTAATATCGGGTTCCACGCCACCACCATCATAAACTGTACGACCGCTGTTGACCGTTTTAAAAGCTTTGTAATTTTCTTTTTTGGTACGCACGGCGTCGCCATTTTCATCTCGGTTCCAATAATCTAAGGCTTGAATGCAACGACCACTAGGCGTGTAATATCTAGAAATAGTAATCTTCACTTGGGTTCCATAAGACAAAGGCTTAGGGCGTTGTACCAGTCCTTTACCAAAACTTCTTGCACCTACAATGACAGCGCGGTCATAGTCCTGCAGACTACCACTTACTATCTCGCTGGCACTTGCGCTGCGGCCATTGATCAAAACCGCCACTGGCATTCCTTCAAATTCTTCATTGCGTTTGGTCAGATAAGTTCTGTTGTACTTAGTTACAACAGATTGGGTACTGGTGATGAGTTTTCCTTTTGGGATAAATAAGTTAGACACATTTACAGCTTCACTTAACAAGCCGCCTGGATTAGCTCGTAAGTCGAGAATTATTTTGGTAGCTCCTTTTTCTCTTAATTCTTTAATGGCAGCCTTGGTTTCTTTAGAAGCTTTTTCATTGAATTTAGAAAGAACTACGTAGCCTATTTCTGGAGTTGCCATTTCATAAAAAGGAACCGCATTTACCTCAACACCCTCTCTTTTAAGAGTAGTCGTTTTTGTTTTTCCTTGACGGGTATAGGTTATGGTTAGCTCTGTTCCTGAAGAACCTTGTAACAAATCTCCAGCATTATCTTTATAATCAGATATTTTGACACCGTCTATTTCTATGATATCATCACCAGCTTTAAGGCCAGCCTTATCTGCTGGATAATCTTTCCAGGGTTCTATAATCGTTATGGCATTTTCTTTAGTACGCACGTTTGCGCCTATGCCGGTATAGGAACCACGACGGTTGATTTTAGATTTTTCTACCTCTTGCTCTGTCCAGTACACCGTGTAGGGATCCAGTCCTTCCAGCATTCCTTCTATGGCATTATCCATAAGCTCTGCTGGGTTAGTATCGTCCACATAATTCATATTGAGCTGTTTGTACATTTCTGTAAAAATCTCAATCTGTTTTGCGATCTCAAAAAAATCATTTTGAAAACTAGCGGTAGTAAATAGCAATCCAGCTGCCGCTATAGGAAGTAGGATTTGTCTTTTTATATTTATTCTTTGACTCATTTTTTTATTTCTAGCTTAAATAAGCAGCATTAAATATAGGGTAAATACTCAGAAGCACCATATAGCTGTAACGTTACTTTTAATAAAGGATTGTGTGCAAGGTCGATGAAGGAATGAGGGATGCGGAGAATAAAAAAGAATATGGATGTTGGAATATAGACTGTTGTGTTGATAGGATATAGAATATAGAGTTGTTGATTTAGATTTAATACTATGATTTCCCTCGGCCGCAAACACCCTTTATCCTATCAGACATTTCCCATGTAGGAAAAACCTTAGTTACATGCTATGTCATTAAAATAAATTTGAGGAGGTAACTACCCTTTTCTCTAAAGAAAATAAGAATTGGATATTTTTTGAGTTAGTTCCATATTCCTTGTTTAATTTTTCAACTGGATGGGAACTAGTGAAGTTGTCTTGCAAGCATCTTAACAAATAAAAAACGCTGTCATATGCCAAAATCTAACAGGCTAGTCGAGTGTTTGTAATGGCATCAATGTTTGTCAGGTAGATCTATGGTTTATAATGAAATCTATACTTCATATTCTAATTTCTATAATTTTTAAGAAATGACCTTTTTAGCTAACTCTTTCAATAACTTTTTAGTAAGCTGTTCTATATAATCGTAGTCAGGCATTTTACCAGACTGGTAAATAAACATCGCTTTTAAATGCACGCTTTCAGAAACGGGTAGTAATCCTTGATGCAATCTATAAGACTCTCGCAGCAATCTTTTAATACGGTTGCGATTTACGGCACTTTTAAAAAAACGTTTTCCTACACTCACGCCTATTTGATGCTCGCCGCCAGTTGGTGCTATAAAATAAACGACCCGTAAAGGCCCTTTTCTCATAGATGCTCCATCAGTGAACAACTGGTCTGTGGCTTTTTTGCTTTTAAGCTTTTTATTTCTTCCTAAAGTGAGTTTCATTGTGGTGCAAAGATAGGGTTTCCGTTTGTGAGTATTTGAGTCTGTTAGTCTTTGAGCTCTCGAGCCTTTTAATAAGTAAGCAGTAGGCAGGTTCGTTTTTGAGCTGTGCTCAAAACGGAAGTAGGTAGTATTTTTTGGATGGAATTTAAATCAGTTCTGCAAACCTATCTTTCCAAAGAAAATCGATTCAAATACAGTGTACAGTCGCGGTATTCAGAGCCAGTAGGTATTAAATTCGTTGAAGATTACAGGTTCTGTTCCCTAAATCTAAAAGGTGCAGGAACTCAGCGTACTTTAGTTGATCAAAATGTATATATAAAAACTAAGAAACCTTAGCCTTTAGGGCTAGGGAAAAGGTTTTGGTTTTATGCTCAAAACAGAAGTAGGCAGTAATTCTATTTAAAGAATTACTGCCTACTAAAATTTCAAACTTGTTTGAAATCAATCTGCTTACTGCCTACTGTGACAGTTTACTATAACCTATTCCTCTATTGGAAACGTATTATTAGCCTTATTCACATCTGCCATCATTTCTTTTGGATCGATGGTCACACTTTTTACGTTGTTTAAATTGACAGTGTCAAGAGTCAACTCATAGGTGGGATATGCCCAAGCCCAGTCTGCCACCGTAGTTACATTCCTAGTTACTTTCTTTTCTCCGCGCATTTCTTCAAGAGGTATGTAGTACATTTTTGTACTGCCATCATTCATAGTTACTTCTATGTCTAGCGGCATAGGCATAAGGCCTTTTCGCGAAAGCGAAATTACTGCCTTACCATCTAGGCTACTCATATTTTCAATAGAATAATCGATCGTATTTGTCGTCATGGTCCAGTCTATTAAATACCATTCCAAGTCAAAACCGCTCACACGCTCAGCCACTCTTTTAAAGTCATTAGGATCTGGATGTTTGAATTTCCAAGTATTGAAATATTCTTTGATAATTTGGTCCCGTACTTCATCTCCTACCACATAACCTAGTTGTGCCATAAAAACGGCTCCTTTAGAATAAGCACTGGTTCCATAAGCGCCATTGTATTCATAACGGTCTGCATGGGTGGTTTGTGGTTGTTCTTTACCAGACATCGCAAGACTTATATAACCTCTATAAGAGCCAGCATTTGGATTTTCTTTTCCTTCTTTAAAAACTTCATTCATAGCTAGGTTAGAAATATAGGTAGTAAAACCTTCATCCATCCACTCATCTTTAGACTCGTTAGTAGCGAGAATGTGGTTGAACCACGAGTGTGCAAATTCATGAGCAGTAACTCCCGCAAGACTACCAAAACTGCGTTCTCCAGTTATTAAGGTACACATCGCATATTCCATACCACCATCACCACCTTGAATCACTGAGTATTGTTTGTAAGGGTATTTCCCTATATGCTCGTTATAGTACTTTAAGAACTCATTAGTTACTGGTTGTAATTGTTTCCAGTTTTCTTTGATAGCGTCGTTATCCTTGTAGAAGAAGTGAAGGTCCACTCCGTTTGCTCCTTTGTAGATATCGTGGATAAAATCTTTGTCTGCGCCAAATGCAAAATCATGAACTTGAGGGGCTTTAAAATGCCATTTTAATTTTCCGTCCTCGCTTCTTGCAGGGCCAGAATTTGCTTTGTCATAACCATGACCTATTTCTTTAGGGTTTTGAAGGTAACCAGTTCCACCGATAGTATAATCTTTATCAATAGTTACTTCCACATCAAAATCTCCCCAAACACCGTGAAATTCGCGTGCGATATACGGGCTTGTATTCCAACCGTATTTATCAAACTCAGCCATTTTAGGATACCATTGTGTCATAGAAAGAGCAACTCCTTCGGCATTATTACGGCCGCTTCTTCTTATTTGTACAGGAACCTGACCGTTAAAATCTAGTTCTAGAGTAGTAGACTGTCCTGGTGCGAGTGTTTTTGCAAGCTTTACTACGAGTACAGTTCCTTGTTCGTCTGTTAATAAAGGTTGACCGTCTTGCTTCATACTGCTCACATGCAAATAGCCTATTTCATTAGGTTTTAAAGCTACAATACGAGACCCTACACGCGGATCAGGATCTGCGATACTACGGGAACGTACATCCATTTCACTTCCTGGTTGAAAAGCATTGAAAAATAAATGATAGTAAACTCGATCTAGCGTTTCTGGCGAGTTGTTAGTATACACCAGTTTTTGTTGACCTGTGTATTGGTAACGATCTACATCTATATCCACATCCATATCATAGTTGACATGTTGTTGCCAGTAAGTACCAGAATCAGATGACTGGTTAGCCACTACATTTTTAGAAGAGTTACAACTAGCTAGTGCAATCGCAGCGGTAAGAATTATAGCAATTTTTTTCATAAGATTTTTTTGTTGCTGCTAAGATAAGGATTTACGAATTTGAACTTGAAATTTGAAAAGATTAAAAAATGATAAACCATTGGTGATGAATGATATCAGATTTTTAATTTATTTACTCTGTTGGAAAATTGATAAGTTAAGAATCGAGATAGGTTAGAAGCGATTCCGCCATGCAGCGGAATGACAGACAACCAAAGTATTCACAACTAATACTTTGTGCTTGATACTATTTTCAAGTGCTATTTAACAACCCATACTTAAAATACTACAACTCAGTTACTCTTAATTTTAAAAAGTAGAAATCTAACTCATGTTTGTATCATCAACCAATTCTTATGAAAACGCTTTTTACAATTACCTGTCTTTTTATTACTTCTATCACGATGGCACAAACTACTGTTTCAGGAGTGATTCTCGATGAGAAAAATGAACCAGTGACGGGCGTAAATGTTTATCTGGAAGGAACTTATGACGGTACCACTACAGATATAGTGGGTGAATTTTCTTTTACTACACAAGAAACTTCTTACGGAATTCTCATCGCCAGTTACATAGGGTATGAAGAATACAAGTTAAAAGCTCTTATAATAGATATGGTGGGATTAAAGTTACGCTTTCGCGAAAGCTTGAATGCATTAAACACCGTAGTCCTGAGTGCAGGAAGTTTTAGTGCAGGAGATAGTTCTAAAGCTAGTGTTTTGAAACCACTAGATATCGTAACTACGGCTGGTGCAGTTGGAGATTTTATTGGTGCATTGCAAACCCTTCCTGGAACATCCTCAAACGCAGATGACGGGCGTCTTTTTGTGCGTGGTGGAAGCGCAGAAGAAACCCAAATCTTTATCGATGGAAGTCGTGTTTTCAGACCATTTGCTCCCACAACGGGTAATATCCCAACTAGAGGAAGGTTTTCACCATTCCTCTTTGACGGGATTACATTTTCTACCGGTGGTTTCAGTGCCGAATACGGAGATGCACTTTCTAGTGTACTGCTCTTAAACACAAACGATTTCCCTAAAGAAGAAAAAACAGAATTAGGAATCATGACCTTAGGTGGAACTATTGGAAAGACAAAAATATGGGGTAAAAACAGTCTAAGTGTAAACGCGCAATACATCAACCTAGCGCCATACAATGAGTTGATTCCACAAAATAACCAATTTGAAAAACCTTTTCAAAGTATCAATGGAGAAGCGGTTTACAGATATGAATTTGACCAAGGGCTTTTTAAGGCTTACAGCGCCTATTCTTACAGTGATTTTGCTATTATCCAAGAAGATATAGATGTGGAAGAAGGATTTTATTTTGGGTTGAGAAATAGAAATTACTACGGTAACCTTAATTATAACGGCTCTTTATCAGAAAGCTGGAATATAGAAACAGGCTTGAGTCTTGCTCACGATAATAATAATGTGAACCTAGCAACAACTAAAATAGACGCTGTAGAAAACGCGTTGCATGCCAAATTCAAACTTCAAAAACGCTATAACAATTACTTTAAGCTCCATATGGGCGTAGAGCAATTTCTTATCAATTACAAGGAAGATGTGCAACTAGAAAACGACACTTTTAAAAGCGGTATCGACCATGGAATTACGGGTGCCTTTACAGAAGCTGAGGTTTTTGCTTCTAAAGATCTTGCTTTCAAAGCTGGTTTGCGAGGCGATTATTACAGCGCTAGTTCAGAATTTAAAGTATCGCCTCGGTTGAGTGCTGCGGTTAGTTTAAATAACAGCTCACAGTTTTCACTGGCTTATGGTAATTTTTATCAAATCGCTCAAAACAATGTACAGCAATATGATCAAGACTTAAAACCAGAAAATGCACAACATTATATAGCCAACTTTTTATTTAAAAAGAACGACCGTATGTTTAGAGCAGAGGCTTATTATAAGAAGTACGACCAGTTGTTGACCTACGACACGACACGCGTTCAATTTGATAGCGATTTGAGTAACGGTGGAGACGGATATGCGGCTGGACTAGATGTATTTTGGAGAGATGAGCGCTCGATCAAGAACTTGGATTATTGGGTAAGTTATTCTTATCTGGATACAGAACGTAAATTCCGTAATTTCCCTGTGGAGGCGACCCCTAATTTTGCAACCGATCACAACTTTAGCTTGGTAACAAAATACTGGATAGAAGCTCTGCAATCACAAATAGGAGCGACCTTCAATTATTCTAGCGGTCGTCCATTTACAAATACTAATGAGTCTGGATTTTTGAACGAAAGAACGACTTCTTTTCAAAGTCTGGATTTTAACTGGGCTTATTTGATAGATCAACAAAAAATTCTTTATTTCTCGGTTTCTAATGTACTGGGTAGAGATAATGTATTTGGTTATCAATACAGCACTACGCCAGATGTTCAGGGCCAGTTCGATCGCCGTACGATAGGTCAGGCGGCAGACCGTTTCTTTTTCGTAGGCTTCTTTTGGACCATAGGCGGTAGCGATAATCAACTGGATAATTTATAAAATAACAACTCAGATACAGGTTTCCACAGTTGGGTCTGTTCCGCTTTTGCGAAAGCGAGATCACTAGTATCATTGTATCATAAATCAAGTAAATCATATATTATGAAAACTATAATCACCACTTTGGTTCTCTTTATATCACTAAGTCTTCCTGCACAAACAGGTTATGAAAAAGCCATGCAAAAAGGACTGGAACTCATGGCAAGCGACTTGCAAGCAGCATCACAACAATTTGAACGCATTTCAAAGGCCGAAAAAGAAAACTGGTTACCACCTTATTATGCAGCTTTGTGCAACATCAACGGCTCTTGGGGACAAAATTCGAAAGAGCAGACGTTACTTCATTTAAACAAAGCTCAAGAATTGATCAATGAAGCCGAATTCTTATCAGATAACAATCCAGAAATCATGGTGTTACAAGGCATGTTAAACACTTGCTGGATTCAGTACGACAGCCGCACTTACGGTATGAAATTATCTGGTGCTACAAATGCGATCTATGAAAAAGCGTTGCAATTAGCTCCGCAAAACCCAAGAGTCATCAGCAACAGAGCGAGGTGGTTGATGGGAAGTGCAAAATTCTTCGGTAAAGACATCGCCCCTTATTGCGGCGAGATCGACAAAGCTATTGAACTATTTGAAAAAGAAATCCCCACAGGTTTTGATCCTAGCTGGGGGGAAAAAGGAGCAACCGACGTAAAAAAGCAATGTGAGAAATAACACACCAATCAGCATCAAAAGGGGCAGAATTAATTCTGCCCCTTTTGACGTTTAAAAGCTTTAAATCTGGTTTTGATATAAAACTATTTTCAACTTCTTATACGTGTTAGGCTTTCGCGAAAGCGATATTAAAACATATACATCCTAAAATAAATCAAAATTCCTTTACGTTACCTCCCTAAACTTCAATAAGTTTCTATAATTTTAAGGAAATTTCCAATTAACCACCAAATTTTACTCGATTTTGATGAACAAATCTATTTTATTTCTGTTTTCGTTATTTGTTTTGGTTTCTTGTACCAACAAAACCGACAAAGAAAAGCTCCAAGAACAACAAAATGAACTTTTCAAATTTAGAGAACACGTCAGTCAGGTTTCTGATCATGTGATCTCTACTAGAGAACCTATTCTAATCAAACTTATAGAACCAGTGGAAGGCTGGGTAGTTGGAAAAGAGCTGGATGCCAGTTGGATAAAATTAGATCCTAGTGCTTCAGGAAAATTAACCGTTCAAGATGCACAGACCATTTCTTTTTTCCCAGAAAAACCTTTGAAGCAGGACACAGAATATCAGGTGAAATTCCAGTTGGGAAAAGTAAAAGAGGTAGCAAAAGACTTAAAGGAATTCACTTTTAACTTTAAAACGATTGCTCAGGACTTTATCGTAAGTACCGATCCAATAGGAAGTTATGAAAGTGATTATCAATATATCAATGGAAGGATACGAGCCAGTGATATTATGGAATTGGAGAACGCAAAAAAATTGGTTGTAGCAAAATTAAACGGAAAGAATCTAAAGGTCAAGTTTCCTAATACAAATGCACTAGGTAAGTTTTTTGAGTTTAAGATAGATAGTATTAAAAGACCGATTGAAGACGAACAATTGGAAATTTCGTGGGACGGTAGCAGTATAGGTGTAAATGATCAAGGAGCAAATACCATTACACTTCCTGGAAAAAACAGCTTTTCAGTAACTGATATAGAGTTGGTTAATGGAGACACAGCATATATTTTGATCAATTTTTCTGACCCGCTAGATAAAAGTCAGAACCTTGATGGGATGATTCAAATAGAAGGCGTGGATAAAATGAAATTTGAGCGTAAAGGAAACGAACTGAAAGTATTTACTTCTAAGTCAGTTACGGGTTCTAAAAAAGTAGAAGTTTTTACAGGAATAAAAAGTGTTGACGGCTATAAATTAAAAAACGGATTTTCAAGTTTTATCGCTTTTGAGCAGGTCAACCCAGAAGTAAAGTTGGTGCGTTCTGGTAGCATTCTTCCTTCCTCACAAAATTCAAAGATCAATTTTAAAGCAGTGAATTTAAATGCGGTGGATGTTTGGGTGTACAAAGTTTTTAATAATAATGTGTTGCAGTTTTTACAAAATAACAATCTGGGCTCTTTAGAAAACCTGCGTAATGTAGGAAGACCAGTCGCTCGCAAAGTGATTGATATTAAAGCAACCGGAAATGACGTGAATAAATGGAATACCTATTCGGTAGATCTTAATGAAGTCATCTCTTCAGATCCTGGCGCTATTTACAGAGTGGAGTTTAAATACAAGCTCGCTTATAGTGCTTTTAAATGTGAGTATACAGCCGATAATCAGCCAGAGATAGAAGAAGTGGACTATGACGATTCTTTGGAAGCTAGCAATTGGGATAGCGCTCAGAACTATTATTATGATGATGAGTACGACTATTACGATTACAATTGGAGAGATCGTGAAGATCCGTGTTCGCATTCTTTTTATACAAACAAGTCAGTAAGTACCAACGTTCTTTCCAGCGATCTCGGAATTACGGTAAAAAGAGGAGAGAACAACGGCTATTTGATCGCGGTAAATGATATCATTTCCACAAGGCCTTTAGGTGGCGCTTTAGTAAAGTTGTTCAATTTCCAACAGCAAGAAATTAGCAGTGGTCGTACTAATACGGAAGGATTGTTAGACATACGTCCAGACAAACCAGCCTTTTTTGCAAAGGTTACTTATAACAACGAGCATGGTTATGTAAAGCTGGATGATGGTAATGCACTATCGGTAAGTAAGTTTGATACCTCTGGAAAGCGACTCCAAAAAGGAATTAAAGGATATATTTATGGAGAGCGGGGGGTATGGCGTCCAGGAGATCATATCTACCTCACCTTTATGCTCAATGATACCGACAATAAATTACCTAATGGTCACCCTATCCAACTAGAATTAAGAGACCCAAATGGTAAAATCATACATGCTGAAGTTCAGAAAAACGGATTGAACAATTTCTATCAATTTGATCTGACAACAGATGATAATGCACCGACAGGAAACTGGAACGCAAAAGTAGAAGTAGGTGGTGTAACTTTTAATAAAACGCTCAAGATAGAAACCATCAAACCCAACCGCCTAAAGGTACAGCTGGATTTTGATGAAGAGATTATCAAATCTGGGAAGAATGTCAACGGTTCTCTAAAAGCGATGTGGCTGCATGGCGCGATTGCAAAAAGCCTTAAAGCAAATGTTACCGCAAAATATTACGCTACAACGACTCAATTCAAGAAATACGACACTTATGTTTTTGATGATCCGTCTCGATATTTTGATTTACAAGAATCTGAGGTATTTGATGGAACCTTAGATCAAAACGGAGACGCTAGTTTTAATTTTGAACCTCACATGGATTCTCAAGCACCTGGAATGTTAAAGGCTAGTTTCCTGACTAAAGTGTATGAAAACGGAGGAGATTTTAGTACTAATGTGACTACCAAAACCTATTCGCCTTATGATACTTATGTAGGAATGGATGTGCCTTTGGGAGACAAGCAAAGAGGGATGTTACTGACAGATACCGACCATAATTTTGATGTAGTTACTTTAGATCAAAGCGGTGCTCCTAAAGCGACCAAAAATCTGGAAGTAAAAGTATATAAAGTCAACTGGAGATGGTGGTGGCAAAGCCAGTCTGGAAGCCTTTCTAGATATGAAGCAAGTGAATACAGACAGGAAGTGTACAGCAACACGATTAATACCAATTCTAGCGGTAAAGGAAGCTTTAAATTTCAACTGAAATACCCAGAATGGGGAAGGTACTTAGTACGTGTTTATGACCCTGTTTCTGGACACTCTACTGGAAAAATCATTTATGTGGACTGGCCAGGTTGGGCTGGAAAAAGTCGTAAAGTAGACCCAGAAATGGCTTCCATGCTTATTTTTAACGCAGATAAAAAAACGTATAAAGTAGGAGAGAACGCAAAAATTACGTTTCCATCATCAGCGGGTGGTCGTGCATTGATTACCGTAGAAAATGGAACGGAAGTCCTAGACGCACAATGGGCAGAAACGAAGGATAAGCAAACACAAGTCAACATACCGCTCCATGACCCGTATGTTCCTAACGTCTATGTTCATATTACTTATTTACAACCGCATGCCCAAACGGCAAATGATCTTCCTTTGAGAATGTACGGCGTGATTCCATTGCTGGTAGAGAATGCCGCAACTCACTTAGAGCCAGAAATAAAGATGCCTAAAGAACTCGCTCCTAAAAGTAGTGCTAAGGTTACCGTGAGTGAGAAAAACAACAAAGCCATGACCTATACCCTTGCGGTTGTGGATGAAGGATTACTAGATCTGACCAACTTTAAAACACCAGACGCTTGGGATACTTTCTTTGCTCGTGAGGCATTGGGTGTGAAGACTTGGGATATTTTTGATGATGTGATCGGTGCTTATGGCGGTCGAATAGATGCGGCTTTTGCCATAGGTGGAGATGGAACGGCAGCAGCTTCTAAAGCTAAAAAAGCCAACCGATTCGAACCTATGGTCATTCACCTAGGACCTTTTACATTGAAGCCAGGCGAGAAGAAAACACATACAATTGATATTCCTCCATATGTAGGTTCGGTACGCACGATGGTGGTAGCTGGAAATGACCGCAAAGAAGCCTACGGCAGTGCCGAAATTGCGACTCCAGTAAAAAAGCCATTAATGATGCTCGCATCACTTCCTCGAAAGCTTTCCCCTGGAGAAACAGTAAAATTACCAGTAACCGTTTTTGCGATGGACGATAAGGTAAAAGATGTAAAAGTGACATTAGAAAACTCGCCATTCTTTGAATTATTAAATGGGAATACACAGCAATTAAAGTTTACGGAGACTGGCGATCAAATCGCTTATTTTGATGTAAAAGTGAAGAACGCCACTGGAATTGCTAAGTTGAAACTGTCTGCAAAAGGGAACGGAGAAACCGCCGCTTATGAGACAGAAATTGACGTGGTGAACCCCAATCCGTACAGTACAATTTCAGAAAAAGCGATGTTAAAGCCGGGAGAAACCGCAACGGTTCCTATCCAGCCTTTTGGAACTAAGGGAAGCAATGCCTCTACACTAACTTTTTCTAGTTTGCCGGCGATGGATCCTGGCCGCAGGTTGAATTACTTGATTCGTTATCCGCATGGTTGTGTGGAGCAAACTACTAGTGCGGCCTTTCCACAATTACATCTTTCTAATGTAGTGGATCTGACTGGAAATCAGCAAAAGGAAATCAGTTATAACGTTAAACAGGCGATCAATAAACTGGGCTATTATCAAAAAGCTAACGGTGGTTTTTCTTATTGGCCAGGCAGCGGTAGCGTTAACGATTGGGGTACCACTTATGCGGGTCATTTTATGATTGAGGCAGAAAAAGCAGGATATACAGTTCCTATCTCGTTTAAATCCAACTGGATTGCTTATCAAAAAAGAGTGGCAAAACAATGGAGATACAACGATCATAATGACTTGCTTCAAGCTTATAGATTGTATACACTAGCTGTTGCAGGAGCACCAGATTTATCTTCTATGAACCGCTTACGCGAAAGCGCAAACCTTTCTAATGATAGCAAGTTAAGACTAGCTGCATCCTATGCATTAGTAGGTCAGAGCAAGGCAGCTGAAGAGCTATTAAAGAAGAGCAATATAGATTTCCAGCCGAGTAGATATGATTACAGAACTTATGGTTCTCCACAACGTAATCGTGCCATGGCACTAGAAACCTACACGATCATGAAAAAAGAGGAGCCTGCGAGACAGCTCATGGAAGAAATGGCTAGAAATCTAGATTCTGATCGTTATTACAACACCCAGGCATTGGCTTACAGCTTTATTGCTATCAGTAAATATGTAAATCACGTAGGTGGCAAAGGAGTGAATGTGGATTATACTTTTAAAGGTAAAACAAATAGCATTTCTAGTACTAAAAGCATCGCAAATCGCGATTTAGGTATTGACGAAAACTCAACCACAGTTACTGTAAAAAATAAGGGCGACAATACGATTTTCATTACCAATGCCCTGACCGGTAAATTACCAGTAGGAAATGAAAAAGCTGCTCAAAGTAAGCTGAGTGCGACAGTTAGTTATGTTGATAAAGATGGAAACGCCGTAAACGTGAGTAAAATAAATCAAGGAACTGAGATCACTGCTATCACAACGATTACCAATACGACTGGTTCTAGAATAGAAGATGTGGCACTGACACAAATCTTGCCATCAGGTTGGGAAATAGTTAATACGCGATTTACAGACTACGGTGCAAAAGAAACGAACAACAGTATAGAGTACACTGACATTAGAGACGATCGTGTGAATTATTATTTTGATTTAAAACCTAAGGAAACAATCACCTTTAAAACAACTATCAATGCCAGTTATTTAGGCACCTACTACCTACCAGGCATACAATGTGAAGCCATGTATGATGCCGATTATATAGTTAGGAATAAAGGGCAATGGATAGAGGTGGTGCGATAAGTTACTATTAGCTTAATCGATAAGGTATTTGTATTAAATTTAGAGATGATAACTGGACGCTCAACAAATTGGTTGTTACATATTATGGTTTAAATAACACATTTTTTTGACAACCAATTTTCCATCTTGACAAATCTCATGATCAATGGTCAACAGGTATATTCAAATTCATCTAGTTGTCAGTCTGAGCTGGTCGAAGATGTTGTTATATAGTCATATGCACTACCACAAAAAAAACAAGGACCCGGATTGTAATGGAATGGCGCAACTCATGGAAACACTTGCTATTCAACAAGAAGGCTATATAGATCACGATGCTGCCAGAAACGAAGTAGGAATTAGTTTTTCTTACCAGAAATCATAAGAAGCTATCTCCAAACGGATAACGCAACTTGATCATCAAACCGCACAAAAGCTAGGTAGAGAAAACGTATAGGAGTGGTACCATTGGGAAATTTATAAAGTGGAGCGGGAGTATAGTTTTGGAAAAATATAAATTGTTAATTATATTGGCTTTATGATAAAGATGTTTAGTAAGGAATTTTGGATAATGGCAGTTGGATTTGGAGTTCCAATGTGGATAATAATGACCCTATTTATGGGAGTCACTGATGAGGTTTCACTTAAGCTATTTGCAGTCAACTTCATAGCTTTCGTATTAATTGCGGGACCATTATTTGCTACGGTATTGGTTTTATTTGCTAGGTATTCTTTTAAGAAAGTTAGCATAAGTATTCCTGAAAATGAGACGCTAATTAAAGAATTTGGAGCTAATCTTTATAAAGGTAAAGAAGGCGTAGGAGGAAAAATTGCTTTAACTGATAAAAGTGTCATTTTCAAATCTCATAAAGTAAACATCCAAACAGGAGAAACACGTATCAATATTCAATACATTTCAGATTTTAAGATCAAAAATCGAGTATTCAACCTCCTAAACAATGAAATTACTTTAACCACTATTGATAAGGATTATCGATTTATTATTCAAGATCGAGATCATTTTATAGAAGAATTAAAGAGGCTGAATACCAGTATTTAGAAGAATCTATCATCGCCTCAAACACTTTTAATTCTTAGCAAAGCTGAGCAACTTGTTTTCCACTTCGGCAAGTTCAATGCAGCGCCTTTGTCTTAAGGGCAAAGCTATATGGCGGGTAGATTATAGAATTGAAAACACATTAAAATGTCATTCTGGTGCAGAGTGGAATTGCTTAGAATGTTCTTGCTACTATTTATCTTTGAATTTTAATCTAACCACTAGATAGCATAAAAACGTTGCTAAAGCCGGTAATCCAATTGACACTGTATTTATCCAAATCATATTTTTTGAATAAGCAAAGTTAGACACAATTAGAAGTACCTATGCGGTTGCTAAAATAAATATTAAAACAAGAAATAGTTTTCCCTTTAGGTTAATTTTTAATTGCAGCTGTAGTACAACGAAAACAGTAAGAATAAATAATTCAACACCTAAAAAAGGTACAATTTCATTACCGCTTGCAAAACTTAATGAAGGAAAGAAAAGTAATATAACTAAGTATATCCTTTCTGTTATAGTCTTCATTCCAAAACTTCCTTCAACCGTTCTATAACAGCTTTTATCTTAATAGTATCAGTCACATCTTCATAGCCGGTTACCATTTTATTCCCAAAAACAGAAGTTGGAATCAATGGAAATTGCTCGCGATTTGCCGTGAGTTGGTTTTCCTGTGGTTGTGCATAAGGTGCAAAACCTGCATAAGGATGTGTGTTTCCCCATAAAGTAATGACAGGAACACCATATAGAGCTGCGAGGTGGCCGTTACCACTGTCCATAGCAATCATCGCGTCTAGATTAGAGATAACGGCTAGTTCGTTTTTAAAATTTGTGGTACCAGCGAGGTTGATCACATTTTTATAAGAATTTGCGATGTCTTTTAATTGTTCTGTTTCTTTTTTCCCACCACCTAAAAGTAAGATACTAGCTTGATCGTTTTGTGCTATTTCCTTGACCATCTCTTTAGCCTTTTGTAGTGTAATGGCTTTATTCTGGTGTGCAGCAAAAGGGGCAAAACCTATCCATTTGGAAGAATTAAGGCTTATTTGCTCCTGAATTTGAGGTAAAAGGCTCTGTTTAGGTAAAAACTCGGTTCCTTTTAATTTAATATTAAAACCCAAATCCCTGAGCACATCTGCATAGCGTTCTGTACTGTGTTTTAAGGGCTGGAAGAAGTCAGGGTCGTTGATCAGTTTCTTTTTATCAGCGCGCCCTTTGTCGATTTTGGCTTTGGGAATTCCTTTAAGAAAAGCACGTAAGATCTTACTGCGCAGTACATTGTGAAAATCAGCTACAGCATGGATTTCTAGTGCTTTTATTTTTCTAGAAAGTTTATAAAGACCAGAAATTCCTTTATGGATTCCATCGACATCTGCTTCTATAAAAGTGATGTCTGGAATATGCTCGAGGATGGAACGGAATCGCTTTCGCGAAAGCGCAACGATCTCTACACTTGGGTAATCTCTTTTTAAAGCTAGTAAAACAGGAACGCACATCGCCACATCGCCCATAGCGCTTAGTCTAATGATGAGTATGCGTTGAGGTAGCGGCATGAATTATTTTAAAGCTCTGAGTACTGGATTAAGTTCGTCGTCATTGTACATTTTCATCTGCTTATACACTTTCATGTACTTGTTTCCTTTAGAGATATCTTCTAACAATTGATCAAGCGCAGTGGATAAATCAATGCGTTGCTCTAGAAGAATGTCCAGTTTCTTTTGACAAGTGTTGATATGTTCTGAGGAAGCATCTGTACGAGTTGCTTCTTCATTCATATGGTATATTTTCAATGCTAGAATAGACATGCGGTCTACTGCCCATGCAGGACTTTCTGTATTGATAGTAGCAGCATCTTTAATTTTCACATCGATGTATTGGTCTAGAAAGTAACCATCTATATATTCTACCATATCGGTGCGATCTTGATTGCTCGCGTCGATTTTTCTTTTAAGAGTCAGTGCGGCAACAGGATCAATTTGCGGGTCTCTAATAATGTCTTCATAATGCCATTGAACGGTATCAATCCAGCATTTGCGATACAGTAAATGCTCTATAAGATGTGTATTGCGGTCGTAAGGGTTTTCAAAACTCTGATCTACCGTATTTACAACATGGTATTTATCGATAACAGTTTGGAAAATTTTATTGGCTTTATTCGAAAACATAATTATAATTTTATAATGCAAATATAAAGATTTACAAGCGCTCTAGAATCTGAGAAAAAAGAGAATCAGCATACCGATAAATGGAACCCATAGGAGTGTTTCTTTAATGACCTTATCCTCCGTTTCTTGTATAAATCTAGCAATAAATATAGCTATCACGGGCAGCAAAAATAGCGCGATACTATCTATCACTAAAAATACAGATCCACAAACCCCGGCAAATCCTAATATAGAAAATCGAGATCGTGCACTTAATGAGATGTTGGGAAAACCGAGTAAGATTGCCATGGAAAAAAGAAAGCCTGCTCCTCCTAAAATTAAAGAAACGATAGTAGATAGTGACCATTTATTGGTCAAGTAATCAAAATTATAATCAAACCTTTCAAACATTTGAAGCAAGTAATCAGTTCCTATAAATTGGTCATAAGTAAAAGTGAGCAAGGCTACACAACTAGCGGCAATAAAAGGAACCGTCCAGTATTTCATATTATTAAAAGCATAAAGAATTATACTTATAAATATGATTAGGAAGAGTAACGAACTCCACGAATAACATATCGCAGCGAGGGCTATCCAAAAAGAGGCATCAAATATTTTTTTAACCAGTCCACGGCCAGTGCGCATACTGAGCAACCTTCTCAATGCGAGAAGAAAAAACAGATAAGCAGTAAAAGCTTCCACACTAGTCGAATATAAAGCCCCTATTACAAGCAAACAACTATGAATCCATAAAGAATAGGAGTTGTTTTGAGTGAGGTTATTTTTAAGAGTGGTCAATTGGAATAGAGCTATAGAACCTACAGCAACAAAAGGAATCCATATCAAACGCCAACCTAAATAAGGATCATGAACTACAAAATATCCAAGCAGGAACCCCACCATCAAAAAAGTGATGATGAAATGAAGGGGTTTACTCGTCTTAAAAAAGCTGGTAAGCATAGAGATTTTTGACTATTTTTGCAGTCGCAACAAGCAATTTACAGAAATGGAAACTTTATTAGACGCAATAGTAAGCTTATTTGAACTTATTTTAATTCCTTTTGATGCTCTAAGAGAACTAGAGAGTGAAAGTTGGTTTGCAGCAAACGCCGTATCATGGATCGCAATTCTTATCCTAATAGCTGCTGTTGTTTACTGGATGTTACAACTTAAAAAGTACGATAAGGATGAGGACAAAACTCAAACTGGTCACTCTTTCTTAGGATAATCAATTACTTTTTATAGGTCAAAACCTATATCCTTACGATAGTACATCTTATCAAAATGTAGTTTCTCTACATTTTGGTAGGATTTTTTTAGTGCCTGTTTGAAATCGTTTCCGTAGCTAGTTACCGCCATAACACGTCCACCGTTAGTTACTATTTTCCCTTCTTTTAGAGTCGTACCTGCATGAAAAACGATGCTGTCTTCTACATTTTTCAACCCAGAGATTTCCATTCCTTTGTCATAGGCTTCTGGATAGCCGCCTGCTACACACATAACAGTGGTCGCACTTCTGGAATCTATAGTGAGCTTTTCTTTGTGTAGTTCCGCTTTCGCGAAAGCGTGCAAATGAGCCAGCAAATCACTTGAAATACGAGGCAAGACTACTTCGGTCTCTGGATCGCCCATTCTTACATTATACTCGATGACTTCAGGTGCTCCATTCACAATCATCAAACCGATGAATACAAAACCTTTATAAACGATACCTTCTTTTGCAAAACCTTCAACAGTAGGTTTTATCACCAGATCTTCTATTTTTTGCATCAACGTATCGTCTGCAAAAGGAACTGGAGAGACAGCGCCCATACCACCAGTATTTAGTCCTGTGTCTCCTTCACCTATGCGTTTGTAATCCTTTGCAGTAGGCATCACTTTATAGGAGACACCATCAGTCATGACAAAAACACTCATCTCAATGCCATCAAGAAATTCTTCTATGACTACTTTATGAGACGCAGCACCAAATTTCCCGCTTACCAGCATTTCCTCAAGAGATTCTTTTGCTTCCTCAGCTTGCGGGATGATAAGTACTCCTTTACCGCCAGCAAGTCCATCTGCTTTAAGTACATATGGTGGTTTCAGACGGTCTATAAAAGCCATTCCTTCTTTTAAGGTCTCTTTTGTAAAACTCTGATAAGCTGCTGTAGGAATATTGTTGCGCTGCATAAATTCCTTTGCAAATTCTTTAGAACCTTCTAGAACCGCAGCTTGTTTAGAGGGGCCTATAACATTGATATGTTGTAACTCTTCTGTCTGGAAATAATCGTAAATACCTTCTACAAGAGGCGCTTCTGGACCTACGATAACCATAGAAATCCCTCTCTCAAGAACAAAGGCTTTGATAGCAGGAAAGTCGGTAATTCCTAGATCTACATTTGTTGCAATTTTCTGAGTTCCAGCGTTTCCTGGAGCGACAAATAAGTTGGTAAGAAGAGGACTTTTAATGATCGAGTGTGCAAAAGCGTGCTCGCGGCCACCGCTTCCTAAAAGGAGAACATTCATAGGTTGTGTTTATAGAACACAAAAATAAGTTTTTGTCAAATTGAATAGCAAAGAAGTACCATACTTTATTCAATAGTTATATGATAGTCGTAAAATTCTAATCATTTAATTTTGTAACTTGTATGAAAATAAGAATGACGTTGACGAAAGAGAAAATATTAGAAAGTTTAAAAAATTCACCCAAAGAATTTGAAATGGACGATTTTCTAGAAGGTCTGTTTTTGATTGAAAAAATAGAAAAATCTCGGGAGCAAGCCAGAAATATATAGGTTCACCCTCATGAAGAAATGCAGAAAATTATAAAGTCTTGGTCTCAATAGTTTGGACTTATACAGCAAAGGAAGATTTAAAGTCTATATATGATTTTTATTGCAATAGATTCTTTTTGTTATGCCGATGGCAAAGTTGATAAAATTCAAAAAGGGATGTGGACCCTTAGAAATGAACCTAATCTAGGCAAAATGGCAACTGAAAACAACAATTTTACTCTTAGAGAATTAGCTGCTGGTAATTATAGAGTCATTTATGAAGTCAAAAATACCGATTGTATAGAAATAATTTTTATTCATCAGGGAGCGCGAGATTCAAATAAAAGATTCAAAAAACTATAATAAGTGCCTGTAAAACTCTTCGACACCATATTAAAGCTGCAAGGTTTTGAGATCGACAAAGCGCGTACTGCTTTTGATATATCAGATTCAGGCGATATAGAAAACCGCAAACAAGCTATAGTAAAACACCACTTCACCAACAATCATTTTTACAATAGCCTTGTAACTGATAAAACAGTTTCTTGGGAAGAATTACCTGTTTTAACCAAACAAAACTTACAGCAAGCCTTGCACAAGCGATTGAGTAAAGGCTTTACCACAAAAAATATCTTCAAAGGGAAAACTAGCGGTTCCAGCGGTCAGCCTTTTACATATGCTAAAGATAAATATGCACATGCGATGACGTGGGCAGCTTTTCATAAAGCCTATAAGCAACATGGAGTTGATTTAAACACTTCATTACAAGCACGTTTTTATGGCATTCCACTAAGCGGAAAAGGAAGGTATATAGAGCTTGTTAAAGATTTTGTGAGTTATCGCAAACGCTTTCCTATTTTCAATATGAATGATGACGTCTTGGAAGGCTTTGTCCATCAGTTCGCAAAAAATGACTTTGAATACATCAATGGTTATACCAGCAGTATTGTTTTACTGGCAAAATACTGTCAAAGTAAAAGTGTGGTTCTCAAAAGTATTTGTCCATCACTTAAAATAGGAATCGTTACCAGCGAAATGCTTTTCCCGGACGACCGATTGCTTTTAGAAGAATGGCTAGGAATTCCAATAATAAATGAATATGGAGCAAGCGAAGTAGGATTGATTGCCATGCAAAATGCAAAAGGGGATTTTGAAATCAACCAACAGAATCTTTATGTAGAAGTAGTTGATGAAGAAAACAGGCAAGTTCCTGATGGAGAACTAGGCAGCATTCTAGTCACCGATCTTTACAACAAAGCACATCCTATGATACGTTATGAAATTGGGGATCTGGGTAGTCTAGAAACCCTACATAACGGAACACGAGTTTTAAAA
Organism: Nonlabens sp. Ci31; assembly: GCF_012974865.1. Lineage (NCBI taxonomy): Bacteria > Pseudomonadati > Bacteroidota > Flavobacteriia > Flavobacteriales > Flavobacteriaceae > Nonlabens > Nonlabens sp. Ci31. Next base: position 1,140,824 of record NZ_CP043633.1, read on the forward strand.
GACCTGCAAGGACGCACGAGTGATGTCGCTTTATTACCAAGTGGTAAAGTAGTTCCAGGATTGACTTTTTATTACGTGACTAAAGCCATTATCAAAGAAGACCTAGATATTCTAGAATTTATAGTCATTCAAAAAGAACCGGCTTCTTTTGAAATTCAATATGTGAGTAAAAGTGATATGGAGGATGCTCTGAAAAAGAAGATTCAAAACTCTATGGATGAGTATCTTGAGCCTGGTCTATCTGTTATTTATTCGAGACACAAGGTTCTTGATCGCAGTAAACGAGGGAAATTGAAGCAGTTTATCAGTGAGGTTTAGTGCTAAGTGGAATAGTATTGTTTTAGCACATTAGAAAAGCACTTATTAAACGCAACTTTTTCACTAAATAAGTATCTTAAATAAAAGAATCTTAATCATGAAAAACCCCCTATTATTTCTTCTAGTCTCCATAATATTTATAGCATGTAATAATGACGATGATTCTACTTCAGTATCATATACATTAATCTCGGAAAATAATCTTAATGGCGGAGAAGGAATTCCCAAGCAAAACCTTGTAATAACAGACGATACTACTTGGAGTAATTTAATCACTTCTATGGATTCTGAAAACAACGTTTCTGACTCGTTTACGGAAACAACTATTGATTTCAGCACGTATACAGTTATTGCTGTTTTTGACGAAGTAAGACCTTCTAGCGCTTATGGTTTAGAAGTTGGTATTTTTCAAGATGTCTCTAATATTATTGTAGACGTAAATTATATCCGTTTTGGTGGAGGTGCGTTTACCATAGTCAAGCAACCTTTCTATATCGTTAAGATGGAAAACAGCAACTTACCTGTCCTTTTTCAATAGAACTATTTCACTTTAGATAGTAATTTACTTTTCACAAAAAACTGCTCATAAAAAAACTGCAGCATCATCCAGCTACTTTTTAAGGTAGAATATCCTAAATGTGTTCTGTAAACGGCATAGTTGTATTTGATAAGATCTAACTTATTAGAAGATAAACCGTCACCTTTATGGTAACTAGCTATAGGTTTTTGAATTCCTATGGCAAATTCTGCTTTTTGAATCACATCCAGCCACATGGCCCAATCTTGTCTTTTACGCAATGCTGGCATGTAGAATTTTCCTAGTTTTTTTGCGTTGTAAATCCCAGTAAGATTGCCTAAATAATTGGCTTTTAAGAGTCTCTCAAAAGTCAGCTTTTCAAATACTTGATGAATAAATTCTGGCTGATCTGGGGATGATTTAAAAATTTCATAAGCGCCATAACAAAAAGTAGCCTTCTGCTTTTTCATCGCATGAAGCTGTACTTCTAGTTTATGAGGTTTCCATAAATCGTCTGCATCTAAGAAAGCTATATAGGTGCCGGTTGCGGCTTCTATTCCTTTATTGCGAGTGATTCCAGCCCCAGAATTTGAAGTGTTTTTTAAGTTGATAAAAGTTAGTTCTGAAGAGGTGTTTTTTGCAGCATAAGCTTTCGCGAAAGCGTAACTACCATCAGCACTACCATCATCTACAACAATGATTTCTAACGGCCGATGCGTTTGTGCTAGAATACTGTCCAAGGATTCTTTTATCGTTGTAAGGCTATTAAACGTAGGCGTTATGATAGAAACCAGACTCATTTAATAAGCTTTTTCTTCACCCTGAAACACATTGCCAATGGTTTTAAAAATGATTTTTAGGTCTAAAGCGATGTTCCAATTCTCGATGTAATAAATATCATTGCGTACACGTCCTTTGATATCTTCTTCTGTTTCTACTTCGCCTCGGTAACCACTTACTTGAGCAAGTCCTGTAATGCCAGGTTTTACAAAGTGACGTACCATAAATTTATCAATCCGCTCGGCATACATATGGGTGTGACTTACCATATGCGGTCGCGGTCCTACCACACTCATGTCTCCTAAAAGAACATTGAAAAATTGCGGTAATTCATCAACACTCGTCTTGCGTAAAAACCGACCTATCTTAGTAATTCTAAGGTCACCCCGTTTTACCTGATGTAAGTGTGCGGTAGTATTAGGAACCATAGAACGAAACTTAAAACAAGTGAACTCCTTGTAATCCAAACCGTTGCGAGATTGTTTAAAGAAAACAGGACCTTTAGATTCCATCTTGATGATAATAGCAATTAAAGGAGTGAGCCAAGACATCACGCAAGTAATCACTAACAAGGAGAACAGAATATCAAAGGTTCTTTTTGCAAATTTATGAGCGATATCATCCAGCGGGATCTCTCTTAAAGACAGCACAGGTGTTAAACCGTAATAATCATATTGTAAATGCTTAGAGAGCACTGTTGCTGTATTAGGAATGAATTTAAGTGTCCTCAGGTTATTATCTGCAAAATCGGTAAGCGCTATGAGCTGCTCATTATTCAATTCGGTGACAGAGCAAAAAATTTCATCTATTTTCTCTTGAATCACCCATTCCTTAAACGCAGGCAGAGAAAAGGAACTTGCAGTGACATCAATTAATTTTTTAGAACGGTAGCCCAGGTCTGTATGTGTTTTGAAAAAATCAAGAAGCTGTTGGGTATCTTTGTTTTTACCTAAAATCACTACATTTCTATAGTTTCCACCCAACGCGCTGCGGTAGTTTTTAAGTATAAAAAACAAGGATATTTTCACAAATGAAACACCAGTAATAGTAGCTCCTATGTAATTAAATATAAAGGTAGATTCTCTGTTGAGCTCATAGTAATACCCAAAAAAAGCAAATACTACAAATGCAAAAAATACAGACTGCTTAGCCAGGCGTGACAGTAAAGTGGTGAATTTTGTATTCCTACGTATTCTATAAAAATCCAGCTGCATGGAGACAATCACCCAGCAAATACCTATAAAAATACTATAGGTAAGTAAGTCAAAACTTTCTTTGAAAAAATAAGACGCAGCAAGAATGATAAGACTCAAATCCACTACATAGGAAAGGGGTCTTATAAAACCAGAAAAACGGCCATTGCGATAGGCGATACTATCTGCGGATATGTTTTGTAAAGTCTTTGTGGTCACGTTTGTTTAAATCTTCTGGAGATAGTGATTTGAAATAGTCATAAGTTAATTTCATTCCTTCTTCACGACCCACTTTAGGTTCCCAATCGAGGATTTTTTTAGCAAGTGAAATATCTGGACGTCTTTTCAATGGATCGTCTTGTGGAAGATCTCTATAGACTACTTTTTGGTCGGTTCCTGTAAGTGCAATAATTTCTTCAGCAAAATCTCCTATGGTGATTTCGTTAGGGTTCCCTATGTTTACAGGGTCTGAATAATCACTAAGCAGTAATCTATAAATTCCTTCTACTTGATCGTCCACATAACAGAAAGACCTTGTTTGCGATCCATCACCGAAAACAGTGATGTCTTCTCCTCGCAGTGCTTGACCCATAAAAGCAGGAATCACACGACCATCATTGAGTCGCATTCTCGGCCCATAGGTATTAAAAATACGTACGATACGGGTTTCTAATCCATGAAACCTGTGGTAAGCCATTGTCAAGGATTCTTGAAATCGTTTTGCCTCGTCATAAACGCCACGCGGCCCTATTGTATTTACATTACCATAATAACTTTCATCTTGAGGATGTACTAAAGGATCACCGTAAATCTCACTAGTAGAAGCGATAAGTAGCCTCGCATTTTTTGCTTTTGCCAGACCTAAAAGGTTATGCGTTCCTAGAGAACCTACTTTTAAGGTTTGGATAGGAATCTTTAAATAGTCTATGGGACTTGCTGGGCTAGCAAAGTGTAAAATATAATCTAGATCTCCAGCTACGTGAACATAATTAGAGACATCGTGGTTGTAGAACTCAAAATCTTCATGAGGGAAAAGGTGTTCGATATTTTTAAGATCGCCAGTGATCAGGTTATCCATCGCTACAACTCGGTAGCCTTCTTTTATAAAACGATCGCAAAGGTGCGAACCTAAAAATCCAGCAGCACCGGTAATAAGAACTCTTTTTTTCATGTAAAACGTAGATCAGTTATAAGTTTTCAAAGATAGGAAAATTGAATGCGTGCTAGCCCAGCTTTATTGGGAACAGCTAAAACAAGTTTTTAGAGCACAGCGCTATCAAAAATAAATGGATTGGGATCAAGAATAATCTCCTTATAATCCCCCAGCTCTTCTGTTGCTGCAACACCCGGGAAGTCGCCTTTATAAGTTTTCATATCGGTCATGATTTGAAAGTGCAGGTGTGGAGAATAACCACCATTCTCTTCTGGTTTTCCTAGGCTTGCTATGATCTCGCTTTCGCGAAAGCGGAATCCCACAGACCATTTTTCCATGTCACTTATAGAGAGATGGCCATAAAGCGTATAGAGTTTTTTACCGTTGAGATCGTGTTCCAAAATCAAGGTAGGACCGTAGTTTCCAGCGTCGTCGTTGTGAGCAAAACTGTGTACTACGCCATCCATAAATGCGTGAACGCTAGTCCCAGCTGGAGCCCAAAGATCGATTCCCATATGAACATCTCGTACCTTACCAGTCTGAAACCTAGCCGATCTTCTATACAAAGCACGCTGTTCTAAGTAACCGCCGTGAGCCACAGATTTACCAGTAAGAGTGCGTTTTTCTTGCAAATAATTTTCAAAAACAGGAATGTCACTCACATCATTCTTATCCCAAAAGGAATTTGCAACCGACAGATTTATAGGGAAATAGTCTTCTGAACTGTATTTAGGATCGATAAGGTGTTTCAATGTCATGATAATTAAGGCTTCAATTTTATAGCAATTTAATGAAATATCTACCTTCATATTGCTGACAAGTGCTTTAAATCCCCAATAAATTGGTGTATTTTTAAACCAAAGAAATTTGATATGATCAATAGAACGGTAAAAGGTGTGGAAGAAGCACTGGAAGGCGTTAAAAGCGATATGACTTTGATGGTAGGTGGTTTTGGACTGTCTGGAATTCCTGAAAATAGTATCGCTCAACTGGTAAAAATGGGAGTTATGAATCTTACTTGTATTTCAAATAATGCAGGTGTAGATGGCTTTGGCTTAGGTTTATTACTTCAAGGAAAACAAATCAAGAAAATGATTTCTTCCTACGTAGGGGAAAATGACGAGTTTGAACGCCAGATGTTGAGCGGTGAGTTGGAGGTAGATTTGATCCCTCAAGGAACACTAGCCGAAAGATGTCGCGCAGCACAAGCCGGTATCCCTGCATTTTTTACACCAGCAGGCTATGGTACTGAAGTAGCCGAAGGAAAGGAAGTCAGAGATTTTGACGGAAAGCCACATATTCTAGAACAGGCCTTCAAAGCAGATTTTGCCTTTGTAAAAGCATGGAAAGGAGACGAGGCTGGAAATTTAATTTTTAAAGGAACAGCTCGTAACTTTAATCCGGTAATGGCTGGTGCAGCTGCGATTACTGTTGCTGAGGTAGAAGAACTGGTTCCTGCAGGGGAATTAGATCCCAATGAGATTCATATTCCAGGAATATTTGTAAAACGCATTTTCCAAGGAGAGAAGTATGAGAAGAGAATTGAGCAAAGGACAGTTCGCAGTCGAAAATAATTTGTTGATATGACAATTTGTTAATTTGATAGTACTTAAAAATGCCGTATGAGAAATATAAAAGATAATGCTATCGGTAGTTTGACTTTTAATTTTTCGCTACAAATTATTGATTTTGTCCAGCAACTAAAAAGTCAGAAAGATTGGGATTTAGCATCGCAACTCTTCAGATCCGGAACGAGTATAGGGGCAAACGTTTGGGAAGCTCAAAACGCAGAAAGCACTTTATTCATAAATTTAAAATTGGCGCAAAGGAAAGCGACGAATCTGAATACTGTTGGAATTATGTGAAGCATCAAAACATTTATCCACCCCTGAAGAACAGATTTTAAAAGACAGAGAATCTATATCAAAAGTGCTGTCTAAAATTATAGGAACTACAAAACGTAATATGAATGGATAATTTGAACATTAAATCATTATCAAATTATCTCATCACCAAATCATCAAATTAATCATGTTAGACAAAATAGGAATAGCAAAGAGAATAGCGCAAGAAGTAAAAGACGGTTACTATGTAAATTTAGGAATAGGAATACCAACTTTGGTAGCTAATTATGTATCTGATGGAATGCAAGTAGAATTTCAATCTGAAAATGGAGTTCTCGGAATGGGACCATTTCCTTTTGAGGGAGAAGAAGATCCAGATGTGATCAACGCGGGTAAACAAACCATCACCACATTGCCAGGCGCTAGCTTTTTTGACAGTGCCATGAGTTTTGGTATGATAAGAGGACAACACGTTGACCTGACTATTTTAGGAGCTATGGAAGTAGCTGAAAATGGCGATATAGCCAATTGGAAAATACCAGGTAAAATGGTAAAAGGAATGGGTGGCGCTATGGATCTAGTAGCCAGTGCTGAGAATATTATCGTTGCGATGATGCATACCAATAGAGCAGGAGCTTCTAAACTCTTAAAAAGATGTTCTTTGCCATTAACAGGTGTGAATTGTATCAATAAAGTCGTGACCAACCTTGCTGTTCTTGAAGTAACGGATAAAGGTTTTAAATTATTAGAACGCGCTCCAGGAGTGAGTGTAGAAGAAATTCAAAATGCTACAGAAGGGACATTGATTATTGATGGAGAGATTCCGGAGATGAAGATTTAAAACGGATTATAATATTTTGAAAAAGTCACTTAAAATGGTGGCAGAGTTTACCCAAAACAGCCATGTGATCAATGGGGTTTCAGAATTCATGGCAATCCATGCAAGAAATAAAATGATGCTTCAAGAATATGTGGAAGCTGAAAAAGATGATTTTGTCAAAGAATTAATTAATTTGGTTTTATTATCCTAAGGGTAGAATTAATTCTGCCGTTAGGATAAAGCCTTTTTTGCCTCCAATAAATTTGGAAGTAGCTTTTTCCTCTATTTGTAATATTATCCAGCCAAATTCTCTAGAAAGACATTGAGAAATCAATAAAGTCAGTGTTTCCTGCGCCTTTTAGAGGTTTTCAGACCGCATTTCGAGAGCCTCAATGCCCGTTTAAATTCTAAATATCGAGGACTGAGGTTCTCGAAGTCTGATTATAAGGATTACACGTCATCAAAATTCAAAACTAATTTAGCGCTAGTGGGATAGGCCTGACAAGCTAAAGAAAAACCATCGGTTACTTCTTTGTCGGTTAGGATCGCATTTTTTGCCATTTGCGCGGTTCCTTCTTCTATATGGCAAATGCAGGAGCTGCAAATACCACCTTGACAACTATAAGGAGCGTCGATGTCGTTCTTAAGCATTACGTCCAGTAAGTTATCACTGCGTTTTACCGTAAGCTTGTACTCTTCATCATCGAGTATAACAGTAAGTTCGGTCAGGGGACTGTCTTCGGTAACCTCAATGTCATTTTCTTTGGTTGTAAAAAGCTCAAAATAGATTTGTTCTTTGGTAAGGACTTCTTTTTCTATCAGATTATCGGTTGCCATAGCAATCATTTCTTCTGGCCCACATAAGTACGCTTTTGCAAAAGCGAGATCGCCTACCACCTGCTTTAAGAAAAAGTTGAGGTTAGATTTACTTACACGACCGAATAATGCCTCATCGCGTTCTTCACGAGAGAAACAATATTTAAGGAAAAAACGATCTCCATATTGATCTTTAAGATCGTTAAATTGCTCGTAATAAATGGTTTGTGCTACGGACTGGTTTCCATAGATCAAGGCAATTTTGCTGTCGGGTTCTTGAGTAAGAACATCTTTGATAATAGAGGTAATAGGGGTAATACCGCTACCTGCTGCAATCATTAAATAATTTTGAGTGCTGTTACCTTTTTTATGAATAAAAAGACCATCAGGAGTAGCAACCTCTAGCTGATCGCCCGCGCGTAATGTCATTGCATAGTTCGAGAACACCCCTTTTTCTACGGCTTTGATCACCACTTTTAGATCTTTTTCATGCGGTGCGCTAGAAAGCGAGTAAGCACGACGTACCTCTTCTCCGTTTATCGTAGCTTTGAGGGTTAAGTATTGACCAGCGGTATAGGCAAAGTCAGTTTGCAGGTTCTTAGGAATCTCAAAAAGTATTTCTGCCGCTTGAGAAGTGACTTTAGTAACTTGTTTTATAGTAAGCTTATGAAAAATCATGTCGTATTTTTAAAGCTGCAAAAGTAATAAAGGAAAACCGAGCTGTAACATTTTTATAATTTTTGTAACTAATACGTCAAATTCACTGACCATGATCAAACAATTTATCCATCTAGAATGGAAAAGCTTTATTAGAAGTGCCGCGTTTAAACAAAACCTTGCTATTAAGATCTTAATGGGCTTTGGGGCATTGTACTTTATTGCAATTTTTGGATTGCTAGGCGGATTTAGTTATTTAATAATTGAAGGCTTGATCGAAGACGGGAAAATCATTTCAGACAATCCGTTTGATGTCGTTAACCAGTTTTTAATTTATTGGATTTTTGCAGATATAGCCTACCGTTATATGCTTCAAAAAATGCCAGTGGCAAATATAAAGCCTCTCCTATACCTGCCTTTTAAGAAAGGAAAAATAGTCAACTATGCCTTAGGCAAGACGGTGTTATCCTTTTTCAATTTCTTACCTGCGTTTTTCTTTATTCCATTTAGCGTGGTCTTAATCATCAAAGGTTACAGTATTACGGGGGTTATAAGCTGGCATCTTGCTATGTTGTTTATTACTCTAGCGACTAATTTTCTCAACGTTTTTATGAATAACGTCGATAAAGTATTTTATCCAGTTATTGCTGTAATGGCTGCTCTAGGATTGTCTCAGTACTATGGCATATTTGATATTACGTTATATACGGGTTCTATGTTTATGTTTTTTTATGAAAATGCATGGGCATTTATAATTCCGCTGTTGCTGTTGATAGGTACAGTTTATTACGCATACCATTATTTTGAAAAGCAGTTGTACCTAGATGAAGGATTAAAGTCTGTAGCTCAAGAAGCAACTACAGAGGATTTAAGTTTTCTAGATCGTTTTGGCAAATTGTCCACTTATTTAAAGAATGATATCAAGTTGATCAAACGCAACAAACGTGCAAAAATGACCTTTTTCATGGGGTTTGCATTTGTGCTTTACGGCTTGTTTTTTATGCAAGACTTGTATGCTGATATCAACGGGATGAAGGTTTTTGCAGGCTTGTTTTGTACCGGAGGATTTTTATTCAGTTTTGGGGGTTTAGTTCCTAGTTGGGACAGTAGTTATTACAAATTAATGATGGCGCAAAACATACCTTACCGGGAGTTTTTATTGAGTAAATGGTGGCTCATGGTCGCCGCTACAGTAATAAGCACACTGCTGTGTTCGTTTTACATCTATTTTGGATGGGATTGGTGGTTTGGAATACTAGCGGGAGCTGTTTACAACATCGGTTTTAATAGCTCTGTCGTTTTGTGGGGTGGTGCTTTTGTAAAAACACCTATCGATTTAATGACCACTAAAAAAGCTTTCGGCGATTCCAAAGCTTTTAATGCAAAAACGCTGCTCTTACTTCTTCCTAAACTGGTTTTACCTGTAGTTATTTATTATGCTTTTGCACTGACCATTAATGAGACTGCTGGTTTTATTGCGATTGCCACTACAGGAATATTAGGATTGCTTTTCAGGAATAAGATTTTTGATCTGATTGAAGATATTTATAAAAACGAGAAGTACGATACTATAGCTGCTTATGCACAAAAGGACTAACCTGAGCACATTGATTATAGGAATATCGCTTTCATTTTTATTTCGCTTTCGCGAAAGCGAAATTTAAACCAACAACTAACACTACATTATTATGATTACTATAAATAAGCTTTCCAAACAATACAACGGTACTAGCGTACTAGACATAGAACATCTTGAAATTCAAAAGGGACAGGCGATAGGTCTGGTAGGAAATAACGGTGCTGGAAAAACCACCCTTTTTTCCCTGTTACTAGATTTGATACAGCCGTCTACGGGTCATATTATTTCAAGTGATGTGAGAATAGATCAAAGTGAGGACTGGAAACCTTTTACAAGTGCTTTTATAGATGAGAGCTTTTTAATAGGATACCTCACACCAGAAGAATATTTTTATTTTATAGGAGAATTGCGCGGCCAAAACAAGGCAGATATTGATGCCCTTATTGCCAGCTACAGTGATTTCTTTAACGGTGAAGCTGTAGGGCAAAAGAAGTACCTGCGTGATCTTTCTAAAGGAAATCAGAAAAAAGTAGGAATCATAGCCTCGTTAATAGGTAACCCACGAGTAGTCATTCTTGATGAACCTTTTGCAAACCTTGATCCATCTACCCAAATCAGATTAAAGAAAATTATCAAAGAACTCGCAAACGATCCTGAGGTGACTGTATTGGTTTCAAGTCACGATTTGATTCACGTAACAGAGGTTGCTCAACGTGTGGTATTGTTAGAAAAAGGGAAAGTGGTAAAAGATATTGAAAAGAGCAGTGCTACTTTTAAAGAGTTAGAAGATTATTTTATAGGCATCTCAGAAAGTCATGCGCCAGTTGCAGTGACTACAGAAGAAGAAGAAGAAGAAGAATGATGAATCCAAGATATAAAATGCTGGGTATTCATGTGATTATTTTCTTAGCAGCTTTTTTGTTAGCGCGATATATAATGATGCAGTTTGTTATAGAGCCTACTATTTGGACTACTGTCATCCCTTTGTCCTGCGCGTGGTTGATTGCTCCCAGACCTCATGTGGTACAAATGCAGTCTGGTAAGGAATACGGTTTGAAATCAATTTTCAGCAAGAAGGTATTTAAGGTATAATGATATACCTTTAGAAAAATTTAATTTTTATGAGCCCTAAAATCAAATCCTTTCTTATTTACGGTGTTTCTTTTACTGCCTTATTTCTAATTTCAAGATTTATTGTATTACAGTTTATGGAGCAAGGAATGATGACTATGTTTATACCTATAGCCATTGCTATGATTGTAGCTCCAAAACCCCATATGGAAGAAACAGAGTACGGTAGAGCGTACGGTTTAAAGTCTATATTTTTAAAAAAGCCATTTAAGTTTTAATGGATTCATTACCAAGGTTCGATTCACGTCATTATACGGGTATCTTTTAGCTAGAGCGGTCCCTGGTTCTTCCTCTTAGACGACTCCTTTTTAATTTACTCTTCGTCGGCCTTTGTGTTTGATTGTTTTTACTATTTCTTTTAAAGCGTCTGCTTTTTCTTTATCAGTGTCGTAGGCTTTACCATTTCCATAGGATTTATCATATGGCTCAGTTATGACAGCTTTCTTGTCATCTAGTTCAAAGGCAACATACCTGATATATTTTTGATCATGATAGCTTCCTTTATTTTTAAAATAGAAGATATAAAGAGCTGCTTTTTTGCCTTTATCAGTAGTGATTATTTTCTTTTCTTCAAAAGAGAGCTCGTCTTCTCCTTGATCAAAAGAACTTGCTGTAAGCACGATACTTCTTGCAAGATCCTCTTGACTGGTGACCGGAGATAATTTTATTTCTCTTTCTGCAGCAGTAATCATTATTTGAGCTTTAAGCGATAGGTCTTTTTCTATTTCTTTTTTAATTTTTTGAGGTATTATCTCATCATTTTCCATCAATAATGTAACGTATTCTGCTACGGCTTCGTTTTTACCACTGTCTAATAATTTAATAAAGAAATCTTGAGCGTTTCTATCCTTTCTAAATGGAAAGATGAGTTTTACATAGCTGTTCAATAAATCATTTGATTTATAATCATAACTAGATCTTTTAGCACTTAAAGTTCTTTTGATTTCAATTTTACCGTCGGTAATAATTTGCTTGCGGTATTTCTTATATGTTTTCTTCTTTACAAATCCAGAGTCTTTAGTACGAGCTAGTAATTCATAAACCGGTTCTTTATACTCACTGATAGATGCATAGGTAAGCAATTCTGGAAACAATTTAGAAGACAGCTTTAAAGAGTCCCCATAACGATTGAACGCACTAGATATCCCTGATTTTTTTAAGGGCAAGTCTTTCTCCAGTAATCGCAATACTTTTTCATGATTTCCAGCTGTTTTTTTACGCAATAATTTCCTTAATATAAGGAGTTGTACATCAGGATCATTATAAGAAGATTCATATAAATTTGTGATGTAAGGCAGGACTCTTTCATCTTTTAAATCGATTAATTCGTTGAGAGTATATTCTTTTATGCTTTTAAGACTATTATCCTCGACATTTACAGCAACTATTAATGCGATCATTTGAGGGATGTCTTTTACTCTAAACTTCACTTTATTGCCTGCCTCAAAGACTAAGGTGTCTTTTTGCTGTACTCCTTTAAAAAACAAAGCTGTTTTATCAGTGAAGATGTCTTTGCCTAACATGGTGTCTTGTGGTGTAAAGCTGTTGTAGAATTGGGTTACAAATTGAGATGGTTGTTGGGTACTGTCTACAATAGTTTTAAGATGGTATATGCGACCTTTAAAATAAACACTTTTTGCAAGAATGTGCTTTGCGCTCAGACTGTCTTTAAAGATTCTTTTATAAGTAAAGAGACCGTCCTTTTCTGTTTGTTCTTTTTCTTTCGCACGGGTACTGCTGCGATATAATTTCATGTCGATCCAGTCCTCACTATCCACATCTTTCCATAAATCTTTTGGGTTGTGAAACATTTGTAGATCGTGAAACTTTGTCATTTTCACTTCTATTTGTTCATTTGCAGGAGTGGTGTAGTAAGCAGCGTTTTCTCTCGATTGATATTCTTTGATATCGTTATACGAGTACCTGCTTCTCGACAAAGGCGCTTTCACTGGGCTGTATACGGAGAAATGCATGGCAGTGTCTTGAACTGTTTCAAACTTTCCGTAATCAATATCATGGAACTTTATAGAGTTAAAAAATAGACTCCCTTTCTTAGGATTTACCCCAGTATAACCCATTAGATAGTAACTGCCGTCTTTAACTATTGCTTTAACGCTCAATTTTTTATTTTGAACCGTATCCATAATAGCGGTAGCTTGATAACTATCATAAGGATCCTTTTCAAACTTACCAGTCATTTTTTTATAACCTAGATCCTCTAGAAACTCATCTACTATAAACTCTGCTTCAAATTGATCTTCCTCTATATAATCCGTATCAAATACGGGGGATTCTTGAAAAAAGTAAAAGGATGTGCCATCAGTCCCTTGTAGGAATGTTTTTCCAGGATTTTCTAAATTATTTGCTGCTACATGTTCAGGGAACAACAGTTTGTATTTATTAAAAGGAGCCGTGAACGTTTTTAATATCTTACTATTAGGTAAGAACTCAATGGAACTAAAAATCTCTTGTTCGTATTGCTTTACAAAATCAAGCTTCCCGCCAAATTTGATCACTATTAGTTCTAGCGGTGTTTTATAAATATGATACTTCTGATAATCCCCTTTTTTAGTTTTGTTGAGAATCGAATACCCTGGATAAGGAGTTGTCAATTTCTTTTTTTCAATAATGTCGCCGGGAATATCTTCAAAAAGCACATTGTCAATAAAATCAAGGTCGATTCTCTTTTTATCGGTAGAAAGATAATCCAGCGTATTGATTCTAGAAATAGTGAGGTAAGCGCCATTAGTCATTTCGGGCATCATATAAAAAGACTGATTTCCAATGCTGAACTCGCGCAGGTCATCAAATGACTTTAAGGAAAGAAATTGATCAGGTGTACGCTTTCGCGAAAGCGTGGGAGCCACAAAATTCTCGTCTAGAAACTTCTTCTCTGTTTTAGCCAGTTCTGTCTGTGCAGACGTAAGTGCTTTTACGGTATAGCCTCTTCTTTGCAACATTTTAATCATACCATTCTCACCTGGTAAATGTGCTGCTCCTACTCCTGCAAAAACTGTTTGGGTTTTCATAACAGAGTCCATCACCACGACCATGTTTTCATTGCGGTCGTACAACATGTTTTTTCTGAAGTATTCTGTGTTGGTAGCTGCGCCTATAGAATCCAGCAAAGAAATATTACGATCTCGATATACATTTTCTTGGATGGTATAGCGATTTTCTTTTTCAAGTCGTTCCTGCAGCCATTGATCGATTTCTTTTTTAGAAGGGTTAGTTGCTGCTTTGGAAGTAAGGTATTGAGACTCTTTAAAATCTTCCAGACTGATAATAGGTTTACCAGCTTTTTTCCCTGCTTGGAAAATAAACATGTCCAGATAGGTTTCTTCTTCAAAGTTGTCTGAGGCTCCATTTTTACGGTAGAGATAACCGTTTAATGCCATGTCATTCATACGGATACTAGCTCTTACCATTTGAGGCTGTGGATGTTCTAGTTTAAAAAGGTCATCGTAAAAAGTAGCGTCATAGGAGACAGATTCATTCTGAACGGTTAAAACCTGCTCACTGTAGTACTCATCCATCCATTGAGTAGGATCGGACTCCAGGGCAATAGCGTCTGCTTTTTCAAGAGATTTAAAAAACACGTCGTCCAGCCTAAAAGCTACTTTGCTGCTCACATGCATGGTGCCGTATAGAAAGGAAGGTTTTTCTAAGCCGTTACCTGTAATTTCCCATAAAAGGCTGTTATCTGTTTGTGAATTAGATTGTTGTAAAAAAACAATTAAGAAAAGGATTGTAAAAAAGTATTTCATAGGATGCGGTAAAATAGTAGAAGCATCAACAACAATGCCTATTAAACACCTAAAATAGGACAAACAGTTTTTTTAATCAAACCTTTAACGATCTGTTATCAATCAAAATCCTCATAAATTTACCATCTTCGAGCCGTAAACTTCATCGGTAGTAAAAAATCCTTATTTTTACGATCTTTTACAATATCAACGCGGTATTTGGAGTTATGGAAGTTAGTTTAAAACCTATTTTTTGAAACAGTTTTTCTACCATATTTGTATTGCATTCTTGTTTATAGCTGTTGTTACCGGTTGTAGCAGGAAGAAGAATTCTTTTATAAGTCGCAATCTGCATGCGGTAGGAACAGAATACAACGTCCTGTATAATGGTCATCTAGCTTTACAAGCTGGTCTTGATGGACTGGAACAAACTTATAAAGAGAATTACTGGGATGTATTACCTGTAGAGCGCATGACGGTAAAAGATCAAGTCTTTTTGCCAGGCGATAAACCAGCAGACCCCAACTTTGAGCGTGCGGAAGAAAAAGCGGTAAAAGCGGTTCAAAAACACTCCATGCTTATTAATGAGACGGAGTACAACCCACAAATTGACGAGTCTTATATGCTACTCGGTAAAGCGAGGTATTACGACCAGCGTTTTATCCCAGCATTAGAGGCTTTCAATTACATCTTACAATTCATGCCCGAAAGCGACCAGATCAATCAGGCCAAAGTATGGCGGGAGAAAACAAACATGCGGCTGGATAACAATGAAACTGCTATAAAGAATTTAAGCAAGTTGCTCAAGGAAGAAGAGGGAGCTATAGAAAAGGAAGATCTTGCTATTGCAAATGCTACTTTGTCTCAAGCATTTTTAAACCTCGAGCAAGTAGATAGTGCTCTTATCTATATGAATCGTGCAGAGCAACAGACTAAAAATAAAGAAACACAAGCGCGTTATAAGTTCATTACTGCACAACTATTTGCTAAATCTGGTCAGCGCGACAGTGCTTTTGTACATTACGACGAGATCATAGAAATGCATCGCAAGATACCACGTCGTTACTACGTCAATGCCTTTATAGAAAAGATCAAAAATTTTGACATCTCTAAAGATAATAAGGAAGAATTGCTAGCGACTATTATTGACTTAGAAGAAAACAGAGAAAACAGGCCATGGCTAGATGCTATTTATTCTCGCAAAGCGATTTATTTAGAGAGAGAAGACAGTATAGAAGGGGCAAAACAATATTACAACAAATCGTTACGTGCAAAAAATGGACAGGATTACTACCTGAGAGCTAATAATTATGCTGCTCTAGGAAAGATAAGTTTTGACCAATCTAAATTTGTGAACGCTGGTAAATATTTTGACAGTGCTATTGCAAATTATGTGGAGCGCACCAAAGAGCACCGACTGGTTACTAAAAAGAGAAACAATCTAGAAGATGTGATCCTTTATGAAGGAAGACGTCGCAGCGCCGACAGTATTTTTAAGGTTCTCGATATGTCACCAGAACAGC
Organism: Nonlabens sp. Ci31; assembly: GCF_012974865.1. Classification (NCBI taxonomy): domain Bacteria; kingdom Pseudomonadati; phylum Bacteroidota; class Flavobacteriia; order Flavobacteriales; family Flavobacteriaceae; genus Nonlabens; species Nonlabens sp. Ci31. The sequence continues at coordinate 1,156,901 of NZ_CP043633.1, forward strand.
AAGCACAATATTATCAAGAATATATAGACAGTTTAAAAGCGGAAGAAGAGCGCATCGCAAAAGAAGCAGAAGTAGAAGCAGCAAAAGCGGCTCAAGAGCAAAATGCGTTTCAAACAATCAACAACAATAATGTTACTAAACGCGGTAATGCCGGACCTACTTTTGGAACTCCTGGATCCAACGTAGGCGCTAATGCTTCTGGGGGAAGTTCTTTCTACTTCTTTAATCAGCAAACGGTTGCTCGTGGGAAGTTAGACTTTAGAAAAAAATGGGGAAAACGAAACCTCAAGGATAACTGGAGGCGTAAGAATAAAAAAGAAGAGCTGCAAAGAGAAGTGGAACAAGAGGTGGTTGTTGAAGAAGTAGAAGTACGACCAGAGTTCACTACAGGTTTCTATACCAGCACACTTCCCGAAGGAGAAATCACGCTGGACAGTATTGCAAAGGCTAGAAACTTTGCCTATTATCAACTAGGAGTTATATATAAAGAGAAATTTAAGCGCAACGATCTTTCCATCAGTCGTTTTGATACTTTATTGACGCACGATCCAACTGAAAAACTATTATTACCAGCACTTTACAACCTGTATTTAATTTACAAGGAAGATGATAGTAGTGATGCTTTCGCGAAAGCGGAACAGTTAAAAAATAGAATCATAACAGATTATCCAGATACGAGATATGCTCAAATATTGAGAAATCCTGATGCACAACTAGATGATAGCGCGAGTCCGCTAGCAGTTTATAATCGGTTGTTCAAGGAATACGAAAAAGAAAATTACGATCTAGTCATCACCAGCGCAGAAAGGTATTCCACCTTATTTAACGGAGATGATATAGTGCCAAGACTGGAGTTGTTAAAGTCATTTGCTGCTGGAAGGCTTTACGGTTTTCAAGAATATAAAAAAGGTATAGACTACGTAGCTTTAAATTTTCCTAATACAGAAGTAGGTAAAAGTGCACAAAAACTAGCTGCTGATGCCGAAGCGCTTAAAATACCAGAGGTGTTCCTTCCAGAAAATGGACTTGCTGACTTTAAACTGCTTTACAGATTTAAAAACACAGAGGTTACGGAGATGGATAACTTAAAGGAAAAATTAGTGGAGGCCTTTAAAAAGGAAAAGTTCGCTTTTAGAGTTTCTATCGATGTATATAATAAGGACGAAAAACTTGTGGTAGTGCATGGGCTACGTTCAAAATTGGGAGCAAAAGGTCTAGGAGATCTGATGACAAAACCTGAAAACGATTATAAAGTTTCAAAATCTTACTTATCTATAGCGTCAGAAAATTACAAGATCATACAGGTTTATAAAAGTCTGGATATGTACGAGAAAGAAATGTTATAAAGGCAAATAGTATGTTTAACAATAAAAAGAACAGTAACTCTTATATGGAATCAGGCAAGTCACAAAACAGAATAAGTCATGGAACAACTATCGACGGAGATGTAGTTAGCGAAGGTGGTTTTAGAATAGATGGAACCATAAACGGTACTCTTAAAACATCAGCAAAAGTGGTGATTGGGAAAGACGGTAAAGTAGATGGTACCTTAGAATGCGATAACGCAGACATTGAAGGCGCATTTTCTGGAAAGCTTTTAGTTCAAGGATTACTTACTTTAAAGTCTACGGCACATATCACAGGAGAAGTGACGACACAAAAACTAGCGGTAGAGCCAGGAGCTACATTTAACGCTAGTTGTACGATGGGATCGGCAATAAAAGCTGTGGATAATGGTAAAAAAGTAACGACTGCTTAAAGGTTATCTTGTTTTTTTCAGATGTATGTGTCTATTTTAATTGTTTAATAACCTCCCAGTGAATTTTTATCTCAAAACCTTTCTCCTTGTACTCTTTTTATCGGCCGCTGTTTACAGCGTTCATTACTTCCTTGTAGAAGATCCTTCGATTTCTTTAATTAAGACCTATACTTTTTTAGGAGCAGCTACTTTTATTACGGTATGTGTATTAAAACTTGTTTTTGGATTAGTGCCAGATAAATTAGGTTATGCTTTCCTCGCTTTGGTCTTTGTAAAGTTTGGTGCTGTATTCTTATTATTCCCAGAATTGTTAAGTGAAGATCCCAAGTTGTCTAAAGTAGAGATATTGGGCTTTCTTTCGCCATACTTTATATTTTTATTTATGGAAGCTGCTATAGTGATTAACTGGCTTAATAAGAATTAATTGAGCCTTCAAAACACCTTCAAAAAAGCTCGAAAAATTAACTTTTAAAAGCTGTATTATTACACGTTTTTTTGTCATACATTTGCAGCCGAATTAAAAGACCTAACTTTTCAAGGTGATTTACATGTTTAGAGCGTACTTAAAAACAGCTTTTTTTACTTTGATCTTTTCAGCTTTTGCAACGGCACAAGCTCAAGATCAAATTGGTGATTATGCCTTTGATAAAGAGGTAGGATCTAACGAAGGTAAAGTGAATACAAAAGAAGAGATCGATTCTTATATCGACCATCACTTAAAAGATGCCCACGACTTCCACTTATTCTCTTATACAGATGATACAGGAGAAAGAAATCACGTTGGTTTTCCACTTCCTGTTATCGTATGGTCTAGTGAAGGTCCTAAGGCTTTTATGTCTTCAAAGTTTCATCACGACGACGACGGTAAAGAACTGGTAAGAGCAGGTGATGCTACTTTTACTCAGTTACACAGTAAGATTTACGAATTAGAAAACGGTGCCACATCTATTAATTTTGATGAAGAACACCACCCAACAAATGCACATAGAGTTTTTGATATGTCAATTACAAAATCCGTTTTTGGATTGATATTGATAGGATTGTTTATGCTATTGGTTTTTGGAGGTCTTGCTAAACAATACAAAAACAAAAGTATTCCAACTGGTTTTGGTCGTGTATTAGAACCATTGGTACTATATGTAAGAGATGAGATTGCTAAGCCAAATATAGGAGAGCAAAAGTATAGAAAATACATGGGTTATTTACTGACGGTATTTTTCTTAATCTGGATTGGTAACCTCTTAGGATTGACCCCATTTGGGTTTAATATTACAGGACAAATTGCCGTCACTGTATGTTTAGCATTATTCACATTTATTATTGTACAATTTAGTGGTAATAAGGATTACTGGAAGCATATTTTCTGGATGCCAGGGGTGCCTATATTAATGAAGATCGCTTTGATTCCTATTGAAATAATAGGATTACTTACAAAGCCGTTCTCTCTTACAGTTCGTTTATTTGCAAATATTACTGCTGGTCACGTAGTGGTTATGGGACTTATTGCATTAATGATTACTTTGAAAGCACAATTTGGAATGGTAGGTTCTACAGGTTTAGCTCTGTTTTTAACCTTGTTCCTATCCGTTATAGAATTATTAGTAGCCTTTTTACAGGCATTTATCTTTACTATGTTGTCTGCCCTATTTATTGGGATGGCAGTTGCAGAGCATGACCATCCCGAGCATGCTGGCGCTGAAGAAGACGATATAGATGAGGTAAGAGAACGTTTTGTTTAATTTTTTTTGTTTAATTTTTTTTAATACCCATTATTATGGAAACAGCTTATAATTTAATTGGTGCAGGTCTTATCGTTATCGGTGGTGGTATCGGTCTTGGTCAAATTGGTGGAAAAGCGATGGAAGCTATCGCTCGTCAACCAGAAGCAGCTGGAAAGATCCAAACTGCGATGATTATCATTGGTGCACTTCTTGAAGGACTTGCATTTGGAGCTCTTTTATTAGGTAAAAACTAATAAGAGTTTACAACACAAACTATTCTTGTAACGGTTGGTTGCAAGAATAGTTTAATTATTATTAAGGTTAAAACAAACAACATTTAGATATGTTAGATTTAATAAATGATTTTTCACCAGGCTTGTTTTTCATGCAGGCACTTATACTCATCATCTTAATAGTATTGATGAGAAAATTTGCGTGGAAACCTATTCTTGAAGCTCTTAATCAAAGAGAAGACGGAATCGCTAACGCACTTGCAAGTGCAGAGCAAGCTAAGGTTGAAATGGCAAATTTGGAAGCTTCAAATCAAGCGGCAGCGCAAGAAGCTCGTGCTCAACGAGACGAGATGATTAAAGATGCTCGTGAGATCAAAGAAAAAATGATTGCAGATGCTGCTGGTGAAGCTCAAGAAAAAGCAGATAAAATTATTGCTAGTGCCCAGGAAGCTATAGAGTCTGAGAAAAAAGCTGCACTTGCAGACATCAAATCTCAAGTTGCTGAACTTTCTGTAAGCATAGCTGAAAAATTAACTCGCAAAGAGCTTTCTGAAAAAGATGCTCAACTTGCCCTTATCGATAAAATGCTTGCAGAAGCAAATATCTAGAAACTATGAAATTATCAAGAGCTGCATCACGTTACGCAAAAGCTATTCTCTCTCTAGCAATAGATGAGAATAAAGCTGCTGCTGTAAATGAAGATATGAAAAGCATCCTTGTTACTGTTTCAAAAAACAAGGAGTTAAGAGATTTTCTTTCTAGTCCAGTCGTAAAGGCCGATCAAAAACGTGCCGTATTGCACAATATTTTCAAGGATGCCAATGATGTGACCAAGAAGACTTTTGACCTGTTGGTTGCTAATAAGCGTACAGAGATCGTCTTAGACGTAGCAACAAGCTTTATAGTTCTTTTTGAAGAATTGAATAAGCGTGAGATTGCAACTGTGACCACAGCTGTAGAAATCACAGCAAATCTTGAGAAGAAAGTACTTGCTAAGGCTAAAGAATTGGCAGGTAAAGAAGTAACACTTGAGAAAGTCATCGACCCGAGTATTTTAGGTGGTTTTGTTTTAAGAGTAGGGGATAGAGAGATCAACGCAAGTGTACAAAATAAAATTGGCGAGCTTAAAAGAACCTTTGCTAGTAACTAGCATTAGACTTATAAGTAATTTGCTCACTTTTATTCCGTTTTTTCGAAAGCGAGCTTAAAAAAATTTGGCGTTTCCTTTAATGGGGCATGAATTAAATAACAACAAATAAAAACTGTCCAGCAGCGCTTGTCGACGCATAGACATTTAACAAGAATAAATATAAGAACATGGCAGAAGTAAATCCAGCAGAAGTATCTGCAATACTTAAGCAACAACTATCAGGTTTTGATGCGACTGCATCCCTTGATGAAGTGGGAACCGTACTTACCGTAGGTGATGGTATCGCACGTGTTTACGGTCTTTCTAATGCACAATATGGAGAACTTGTTTCTTTTGCAAGTGGGCTGGAAGGAATCGTTCTTAACCTTGAAGAAGATAACGTAGGTGTGGTACTTCTAGGTAAATCACTTGAGGTTAAAGAAGGTGATACTGTTAAGCGTACAGAGCGTATTGCTTCTCTTAAAGTAGGAGAAGGAATTGTAGGTCGTGTGGTGAACACTCTTGGTGAGCCTATAGATGGTAAAGGTGCTATTGAAGGTGATCTTTATGAGATGCCTCTAGAGCGTAAAGCTCCAGGAGTAATTTTTCGTGAGCCTGTTACGGAGCCTATGCAAACCGGAATTAAAGCAATTGATGCGATGATTCCTGTAGGTCGTGGACAGCGGGAGCTGGTAATCGGTGACCGCCAGACGGGTAAATCTACCGTTTGTATCGACACCATCATCAACCAAAAAGAATTTTATGATGCTGGCGAGCCAGTATATTGTATATACGTTGCGATAGGGCAAAAAGCCTCTAACGTAGCATTAATTGCTAATGTGCTTGAAGAAGCTGGAGCACTTGCCTACACGACTATAGTTGCAGCAAATGCATCTGATCCTGCTCCTATGCAAGTATATGCACCATTTGCTGGTGCAGCGATTGGGGAGTATTTCCGTGATACAGGTCGTCCTGCTCTTATTGTTTTTGATGATTTATCTAAGCAAGCAGTTGCTTATCGTGAAGTATCTCTTTTGCTACGTCGTCCACCAGGACGTGAGGCATACCCAGGAGATGTATTCTTTCTCCACTCTAGATTGTTAGAGCGTGCGGCAAAAGTCATCAACAATGATGAAATTGCAGCAAACATGAACGATTTACCAGACAGTTTGAAGCCTATCGTAAAAGGTGGTGGATCTCTTACTGCACTTCCTATTATTGAAACACAAGCTGGTGATGTATCTGCATATATCCCAACTAACGTGATCTCTATTACAGACGGACAGATTTTCTTAGATGGAGATTTGTTTAACTCTGGTGTACGTCCAGCGATTAACGTAGGTATCTCGGTATCTCGTGTAGGTGGTAACGCGCAAATCAAATCCATGAAGAAAGTATCTGGTACATTAAAACTAGATCAAGCAGCTTACCGTGAATTAGAAGCTTTTGCAAAATTTGGTTCTGATTTAGATGCCGCTACTTTAAGTATTATCGAGAAAGGAAAGAGAAACGTTGAAATTCTTAAGCAATCACAAAACAGTCCTTACCCAGTAGAAAATCAAATTGCGATTATCTATGCGGGTTCTAAGAACTTGTTGAGAAATGTACCTATTGGGAAAGTAAAAGAATTTGAAAGAGATTACTTAGAATTACTTAACGCTAAGCACAGTGAAATAATGGGTACTCTTAAAGCTGGAAAACTGACTGATGAAGTGATTGATACACTTACAGCGGTAGCTAAGGATCTTTCTAGTCGTTATTAACATTAGTTATGAGTTCAGAGTTTCTGACTTATAACTCTGAACTCAGAACTCTGAACTTGAATCATGGCCAACTTAAAAGAAATAAGAAATAGAATATCGTCCGTATCATCTACCATGCAGATTACCTCTGCCATGAAGATGGTAAGTGCGGCAAAGTTGAAAAAAGCACAAGATGCTATTACAGCAATGCGTCCTTATTCTGATAAGCTTACGGAGCTTCTCCAAAATCTTAGTGCTACTATGGAGGGTGATGCTGTAAGTAAATATACAGAGCAACGAGATGTAGAAAGAGCTCTGGTAGTTGCAATCACCTCAAATCGTGGTCTTGCAGGTGCTTTTAATACGAACATTATAAAAGAGCTGATTCGATTGAATCAGAACGAATTAAAAGATGTGGACGTTTCTTACATGACTGTAGGGAAGAAAGCTAATGACTTTGTAAGTAAAAAATCTCCTGTACAGTCTAATAAAAGCGATTTATTTGAGAACATTTCTTATGATAACGTAGCTTTAATTGCTGAAGAGCTTATGGAACTGTTTATAACGGGAGAGTTTGATAAAATCATTATTGTTTATAATAGCTTTAAAAATGCTGCTACACAAATCGTAATGACAGAAGATTTCCTACCTCTTAAGCCACTAGCAAAAGACGAAAATGCACTTCAAGCAGAAACTGAGATGGACTATATTTTTGAGCCTTCTAAGGAAGAAATCGTTAAAGAATTGATCCCTAAGTCACTGAAGATGCAATTGTACAAAGGAGTACGTGATTCTTGGGCTAGTGAGCACGGTGCGCGTATGACAGCTATGCATAAAGCAACAGATAACGCAACAGAGTTAAGAGATCAATTGAAATTGACTTATAACAAAGCACGTCAAGCGGCGATTACTAACGAGATCCTTGAGATCGTAGGTGGTGCTGAAGCATTGAAGGACTAGTTCCAACTCAGGTGGGAAACTGCTAAATTTTTACGAAAACTTATAAAGCCTTTCAGAATTTCTGAAAGGCTTTTTTATGTGGGAAATTTAAACTTCTTTTAATTTTTATGTAACATTTTCATGATTTTGTATCTAAAGGGTGAGTACTAAAACAAAACGAGTCACATGTATTTCTTGGGGACTAGCTAAAAAGTTTCTCTAATCTAAAGAGGGAGAATTTAGTGTCGGCAACCCCTCTTAGATTTGCTCTAAAGAGTTTTATTTTTGCATTAAAAGACTCTGCACTAGCGTTAATGCTTCTATTTGTAAAGAAGTTTAAAATCGTTTCCATGTGATAGTTAAGACTGTTTGCCGCGGTATTAAATTCTTTAATTTCTATCTTCTTAGTTTTCTCTATCCATTCTAAGATCATCCTTCTAGCTAGTTGTTTTGTAGTTTGCTCATATATATTTCTAAACTCTAAAGTATGCTTATGTGCTTTATGTAAAAGTGGATACCTTTTAAGTAATAATAGGGCTCTATGCTTCTGATTTTCTGTCCATTGGTTTTCTTTTTTAGCAATAATGTATCTGCTTCTAGCTAATAATTGTTTTGGTGTATCCTCATTTTCTAAGATTATAGGAATATATTTCTGACCTTGTTCTTTGGCTATTTGAATAGCTTGGTTCTCTGCTTCGATTTCATTCCATCTGTACTTTATTCGTACATGTTGAAGCGCATCCATAACTAGTTTTACTACATGAAATCGGTCTGTGACTAGAGAAGCTTCTGGAAAACAAATCCGTGAGGCAAGTTGCATATTGTTAGCCATATCTAGGGTTATCTCTTTTACTAACTTTCTTTTTTCTAATGGAATTTTAGAGATAACATCAATGATGTCTTGACTTTTAGTGCCTTTAATGCAGGCTACTAAAGTTTTCTTTTTACCATTTCCATTCTTATTGGTCACAAAGGTGTAGAGTTCTCCTTTAGACAAACTTACCTCGTCTATCGATAAATAGGATCCTATATTCTCTGGGTAAATCAGATACTGCTCAGGATGAATATATTGATCCCATTCTTTAAAACCGCTTACTTTTTTCTTATAATGCCGTCTTAATAAATCAGGTTTAATACCGTAATAACTCGCTATATTACTTATCGTATCTTCTCGGGTCTCGACCTGTATCTTTTAAAAAATCCGATAATTCAATGGTTAATTTTGAACCTTCGGCTATAAATGAATAATCACTTTTAATCTCTATGCGACTTTGTTTCTCTCGCCATCTACGTCGTTTAATAACCAAATAAACGGTTTTACCGCGTATAGGAAAATCTTGAATGGTCTTTTCAGGATAGAAGCCTTTAGACTCATAATTAAGCCTATTATAACCTTTATGTAGATCATTCTTTTCTGCCAATTCAATATGATAAATCATATTTTTACTAGAGACTTCTCCCAGCTCGGTAACATGTAATAGGTCAAAGTGATTTAATAGGGAATCTGGAAGGAATATAGATAAAGGATTTGTCAACTTTTTTTTACAAAGTTAAGCTTACTCCCCAACTTTTTTACCTGTCCCGAAAAATCACATCAAATAGTGGTTCAATAAATATGAAATAAATCAATGCAAAAAGCTTGTTTTGAATCTCAAAACAAGCTTTTTTATATCAACTATGTTGTGGTTTACTATTTCGCGAAAGCGAAATTCAGCATCAACTTCTTCTAATAATTCCTCTCCACAAGCTCCATAAATCTATTGGCATAAGTATCTTTTCCTTCCCAGTTGTTGTAATCTGGTTTTACCATCGTGTTTATAAAGTTTTGAGCTTCTTTAAAAGTAGATCTTGTGTTTAATTGAGAGATTACACGGTTAAAATCTTGATTGCTGCCATTAAAAAGGTGTTTGATAAAACCTAAACGGTCATTCATTCCAAATTTCAAGCCTTTATAAAGTCGGTCGTTTAGAGAGACCGGCTTTTCATCAGCTTTTGTATCATTTACTTTACGTTCAAAAACCGGCATTGTCTGGAAGTCTGCTGTGATTTCTTCTAGGTCGTTTTTGGTATATCGTTTGGGATCAGGAATGTCAATTTTCTCCTTTTTTTCCTCAGGAATATTAATTTTTGCGCTGGTTTCTGGTACTTCATCAGGCATTTCTTGTACCATTTTACTGATGGTAGCTATTCCAGGAAGCTCTATTTCTTCTCTCGTATCGTCATCTGAAGGCATGAAAAGGTCGCTTAGATCGTGATTTGCAAAAGCTTCTTGGGCCTCTTCCTGTGCACCTCCCATGACTTTTTCTACATCTCCTGTAATGCTGTCCACATCTTCCTGTGCCTCGGTAAATGCACTAGAGAGTCGGCGTTCTATTTCTGCATTTCCAGCAGTAGGCAGTATGTCTGCAAAGTGTTTTTCTGTAAAAGCGAGTACGGTAAGTTTTTCATACAATTCCTTGGCAATGGCCTGTAGCTCAATTACCTCTTCCTTTTTTTCAAGTTGAAGGATACGGTGTGCTAGGCTGGTAAGGTCTGCTGCTATTTTCTTTTTCATAATGGGAATATTGCCGCTGGTTTATTTGTATTTTTGATAATTGAGTGAAGAAAAAGTTCTTCACTTTAAACGCCTGTAAATTACAAAATGTTTCTAGAAAATACGGTTAATCATGAAGAGCAATTTGGCTGGATCGAAGTAATTTGTGGTTCTATGTTCTCTGGTAAAACAGAAGAATTGATCAGACGTTTAAAAAGAGCGCAGTTTGCACAGCAAAAAGTAGAGATTTTCAAGCCCTCCATTGACGTGCGTTACGATGAAGAAATGGTAGTTTCTCACGACTCTAATGAGATTCCGAGTACACCAGTTCCTGCTGCGGCAAACATCCCTCTTCTTGCAAATGACTGTCAAGTAGTAGGAATAGACGAAGCCCAGTTTTTTGATGACGAAATAGTTGCCGTGTGTAATGCTCTTGCAAATCGCGGTATACGAGTGATCGTCGCCGGACTGGATATGGATTTTAAAGGAAACCCCTTCGGCCCAATGCCTGCACTTATGGCAACCGCAGAGTATGTCACTAAAGTTCACGCTGTTTGTACCAGAACAGGAAATCTAGCCCAGTATTCCTACCGTAAAACTGCCGATGAAAAAGTAGTCATGTTAGGCGAGCAACAAGAATATGAGCCCTTGAGTCGCGCAGCTTACTACAAAGCCATGCTTTCTGATAAACTGAAAGATATGGATGTGAAGACAGAAGAAGTGAATGATAAAAACACCTCCTAAATGCAATTAAAAGGCACCAGATTAGAAGTAAATTTAGAAGCGCTAGCCCATAATTACCATTATCTGCGCAGCAAAATAAGTAAGGACACTAAGTTCATGTCGGTCGTTAAGGCAAATGCTTATGGCCACGGAATAGTACCTATTGCTCAAAAACTACAAGAATTAGGAACCGATTATTTTGCGACTGCTTATATAGAGGAAGGCGTAGAGTTGAGAGATAATGGAATCATAAAACCCATTCTCATCCTCCACCCACAGCAGCACAACCTCGATCTATGCATAGACCGCTGTTTGGAGCCCGTTATTTATAGTGTGGAGATGTTGGATGCTTTTACCGCTTCCGCGAAAGCGAAACAACAACAATCTTACCCCATACATTTAGAATTCAATACCGGTATGAATCGCTTGGGAATCGATCCAAAAGAAATTGACAAAGTGCTCGAAAAAATCCATTCTAGTCCAGAAGTAAAAGTACGTGGTTTACAATCCCACCTTGCAGCGAGTGAAGACCTAGGCGAGGCTGTTTTTACCCAAAAACAAATCGCTTTATTTGAGGATATTACAGCCACTTTACCACAAAAATTGGGTTATGAGGTGCTCAAACATGAATCCAATACCAGCGGGATTCTCAATTATAAAAATGCTCATTTCAATATGGTACGCGCTGGAATAGGATTATACGGTTTTGGAAACGATGCGCAATATGATCTAAATCTACAACCTATTGCCAGCCTTATTTCAAACATTTCACAGATACGAACTATAGAGGCAGGTGAGACGGTAAGTTATAACCGCAAGTTTGTTGCAAAGGACCGTACTACCTATGCCGTTGTTCCACTAGGTCATGGCGATGGAGTTAATCGCATCTATGGGTGTGGAAAGCTAGAAGTTAGAATTAACGGGAAGCCAGCACCCACATTAGGTATTATATGTATGGATATGTTTATGGTAGACATTAGCGCAATGGAGGCAAAAGTGGGGGATGAAGTTGTTATTTTTGATCCGCAAATTCACACTTCGAGACAGATGGCTGAAGATGCAGGCACCATTTCTTATGAACTGCTTACCGGTATTCAAAAACGCGTAAGACGGGTATATGTAAACAATTCATCTAAGTAATTTGCTTTTTGTCTAATTTTAGTTCAAGTGGTCAAACAATTTATTCTTAAATTCATGTTAACAAACGGAATTGAAGTAATTTTGTGGAAACAATTGATCTAAAATACAACTTCATGTTTAAAGAGTTCAAAGATTTTATAATGACGGGAAATGTTATAGACCTTGCCGTTGCAGTAATACTTGCAGGAGCTGTAAGTGCTGTAGTAAAAGGCTTTGTCAATTTAATTATGATGCCCATCATTGGCCATTTTGCTAATAGGGTAGATTTTAAAGACTTAAAAATCATACTGGCTGATGCTATCCTAGATGCAGATGGTGTAGTGATAAAACCAGAAAATGCTATTTTATATGGGGAGTGGGTGAACACCATCATCTCTTTAGTAATCATTGGTTTTGTACTGTTTTTAATTGTAAAAGCATATAACAAAGCTAGAAAGCCTAAAGCAGCAGCAGCACCGGCTGCACCAGCAGGACCTACCAAAGAAGAACAACTTCTTATGGAAATACGCGATGCCATCAAATTACAGAAATAGTACCTGCCTAAAGCATATCGCTTTTAGTAAACAGTTTTAACCGACCGAATGCAGCCGTCTTATTGAAAAATAAGACGGTTTTTTTATGAGTAGGATCCTGATTTTTTTCTTAAGGGTAGACTTAAGTCTGTCCCTGAGAAAATTTCTATTCATTAAAAAACTTTTTTAGGTGTGAGATCTCAACTATTTGTTTTGGGGTTGTCTAAATTTGATCGGGATGCTTTTTACGGGGATCATGATTTGTTTTTCTGGAATCCATAACTATAGATGACAAATTATTAACCTTCTAAAATTATAAGAATTTTAGAAGGTTAATAAACTTACACGTAATACTTTTACATTTAAATTTTTACTCATGAAAATAGCTGTTGTAGGCGTTACCGGTATGGTAGGCCAGGTCATGCTGCGCATCCTTGAGGAGCGCAACCTAAATGTTACATCCCTTATCCCTGTTGCCTCTGAAAAATCTGTAGGTACAGAGGTCACCTTTAAGGGCAAACAGTACAAGGTAGTGAGTATAAAACAGGCTATCGAGATGAAACCTGATATTGCACTGTTCTCTGCTGGAGGGTCGGTAAGTCTGGAGTTTGCACCTCAATTTGCAGCAGTGGGAACTACAGTCATTGATAATTCTAGTGCCTTTAGAATGGATGCCGATAAGAAACTCATCGTTCCAGAAATCAATGCAAGTTCGCTTACAAAAGAAGATAAAATCATTGCAAATCCTAACTGCTCTACTATTCAAATGGTAGCTACTTTGGCACCTCTTCATAAAAAATACGGTGTAAAAAGGGTGGTAATTTCTACCTACCAGTCCATTACAGGAACAGGAGTAAAAGCAGTAGAACAATTAGAAAATGAATATGCAGGTAAAAAAGGCCCTATGGCTTATCCTTACCAAATTCATAAAAATGCCATTCCTCACTGCGACGTTTTTGAAGAAAACGGATACACAAAAGAAGAGATGAAACTTATCAAAGAAACTCAAAAAATTCTAGAAGATAATACGATTGCTGTTACAGCAACTGCAGTGCGTATTCCGGTAGTAGGAGGTCATTCAGAAAGTGTGAACGTAGAATTTAGAAAGGAGTTTACAGAGTCTGATGTAAGAAGACTCTTATCAGAAACACCTGGAGTAACTGTTCAAGATAACGTAGATGTAAACGTATATCCTATGCCGTTAATGGCTCATGGTAAAGACGACGTTTTTGTAGGCCGTATACGAAGAGATCATTCTCAAGAAAACACCATTAACATGTGGATTGTTTCAGACAACCTTAGAAAAGGAGCCGCTACTAACGCTGTTCAAATCGCAGAATATTTGATAAAGAGCAATCTCGTGTAGAAACATATGCTCAAAATCTAGACCAGTGCTTATTTTTCTCTAACTTTACGTGTTGAACTTAAAGTTATGATGAGAAAAATAGTTATTGGTTTTTTTATTTCTTTTTGCCTGGTAGCGCAAGCACAATTTTGGACAGAAACCACATCTGGATTTCCAGCTAACTTTACAGGCTTGAGCAAGTTTCATGTCGTAGATGCAAACCTAGCATGGGCTATTGGCTATGATGGTTTCAATACAGCAAATAACATCCAGCAATTTTCTAAAACAGACGACTCAGGGTTCACATGGACTGCAGGAGTTTTTGACCTAGGAGATACCACCTTAGGAATCTCAGACCTAAGTGGTGTCGATTCAAATACTGCTTTTGTAGCAGCTTATCCCAGACAAGCTGGACAGCAAGGTGGCATCTGGAAAACTATAGACGCTGGGGTTACTTGGACGCAACAAACAGCGGCTTCTTTTAATAATGCAGCTAGTTTTCCCAACATCGTACATTACTTTGACGCAAATAATGGTCTTGCTATAGGAGATCCTACCAATGGATATTGGGAGATTTACACCTCTAACAATGGAGGTGCCACTTACAGTAGGCTTCCCTCTGCAAGTTTGCCGGCACCATTGAATAATGAAACTGGTTATTTAGCTCAGTTTGCTCATTCTGGAGATAGCATTTGGTTTACAACTAGTGCTGGACGTATTGTTCATTCCGCAAATCGGGGTGTGACCTGGAGTGTTTACCAGTCTCCCTTGAGCGATTTTGGTGGAACCACTATTTTTGGAGACCTTTCTTTTGCCACAGCAAACCGCGGAGTTATTCAGGATAACACAGGGAATATTTTTAAAACTACAGATGCTGGACAGACTTGGAACGGTGTTGTTTTTTCTGGTACGGGAGCGCCTTACGGTGGTGCAATTTCTTATTTGCCCAATACCTTTCATATGGTGAGTACTGGTGGTGAAGCAAACTTTGCAGGGAGTTCGTATTCATTAGATGACGGTACGACATGGATTAATATAGATACAGATCAACATGTAGATGTTGCTTTTTTTAATGATACCGTAGGATACAGTGGTAGTTTTAGTAATACAACTAATAACTTGGGTGTTTTTAGGTATACAGGTAGCGTTTTAAACGAAGCCTCCGTAGCGGAATTAGTTGAAGTTCAACTGTTCCATAACAACCGGACAGAACAATTAGAGATTTCGACAGATCAACTGTTTAAAAAGGTAAGGATTTATGATTTACATGGTCGAATGGTACTGACATCTACCAACAAGCTTATACATACAAACCTCATCCGATCTGGGGTTTATATCGCTCAAATATTCACAGATTCTGGTCGCAAAACTTCTAAATTTATAAAACACTAAAATGATACAACTATGAAAAAATGGCTAATGGGAGCAGCGGCTCTAGCGGTATTAATTTCCTGTAAGGAAGAAGAGAAAAAACAAACAAGTATGGCAATGACCTATCCGCAAACAAAAAAAGTGGATACCGTAGATGTGTATCATGGAGTAGAAGTAGCAGATCCTTACCGATGGTTAGAAGACGATCGCAGTGAAGAAACAGAAGCATGGGTAAAAGATCAAAATAAAACGACTCAAGATTTCCTTTCTAAAATCTCTTATAGAGAAGAGATCAAAAAACGACTTACAGAGCTTTGGAACTATGAAAAAGTTAGCGCTCCGTTTATCGAAGGAGCCTATGCGTATTTCTATAAAAATGATGGGTTACAAAATCAATACGTCATTTATAGATATCTAAAAGACAGCGATCCAGAAACCGCTGAGGTATTTTTAGACCCCAATACCTTTAGTGAGAAAGGAACCACTTCTTTAGGAGGAACCAGCTTTACTAAAGACGGTTCTTTATTTGCCTATTCGATTAGTGAAGGTGGTAGTGATTGGAGAAAAGTAATCGTACTGGATGTAAATTCTATGAAGCAAATAGGAGATACCATAGTAGATGTAAAGTTCTCAGGAACCTCATGGAAAGGAAACGATGGTTTCTTCTATTCCAGTTATGATAAGCCTGAAGGAAGTGAGCTCAGTGCCATGACGGATCAACATAAATTGTATTACCATAAAATGGGGACACCACAAAGTGAAGACAAAGTAATCTTTGGCGGCACACCAGACCAAAAATACCGTTATGTAGGCGGTGGCGTTACAGAAGATCAAAAATATCTAGTCATCTCTGGAAGTACTTCTACAAATGGTGGAAAAATGTGGATGAAGGAATTGAATACAGCAAATGCCCCTTTAGTGGCCGTAGTGGATAATTTTGACACCAACACGTACCTGTTGCACAATCAGGGAACTCAGCTGTGGTTAGTAACAGATGATAAGGCACCTAATAAAAGAATAGTAACAACCGACTTTTCAAATCCTGTTCAGGAAACTTGGAAAGATGTCATTCCAGAAACAGAACACGTACTTTCTCCATCTACTGCTGGTGGTTATCTATTTACAGAATACATGGTAGATGCTGTTTCTCAAGTAAAACAATACAATTATGACGGTTCTTTTGTAAGAGAAGTAAAGCTTCCAGGGATAGGAAATGTAGGTGGTTTTGGCGCAAAAGAAAAAGAAAAGACGTTGTATTATAGCTTTACTAATTACACGACTCCAGGAAGTATCTATTTGTATAACATAAAAGAAGGAACTTCAAAACTCTACCGCAAGCCAGACATCAAGTTTGATAGTGAAGACTTTGAAAGCAAGCAAATTTTTTACGCCTCTAAGGATGGCACAAAAATTCCTATGATTATCTCCTATAAAAAAGGAATCGTGTTGGATGGTAAAAATCCAACCATACTTTATGGATATGGAGGTTTTAATATCTCTTTAAACCCTGGTTTTTCTGAAACACAGGCAGCTTGGATGGACTTGGGCGGTGTTTATGCGGTAGCTAACCTGCGTGGAGGAGGAGAATATGGTAAAAAATGGCATGATGCGGGAACTAAGATGCAAAAACAAAACGTATTTGACGATTTTATTGCTGCAGGAGAGTGGTTAAAAGACAACAAGTACACAGATACAAAACATCTAGCTATTCAAGGAGGTTCAAATGGAGGCCTTTTAGTAGGGGCGACCATGACGCAACGTCCTGATCTTGCTGGCGTGGCATTTCCTGCTGTAGGAGTATTGGACATGTTGCGTTATAATAAATTTACATCTGGTGCCGGTTGGGCTTACGATTATGGAACGGCTGAGGACAATCCAGAAATGTTTGAATACCTAAAAGGATATTCTCCATTGCACAATATTAAGGAAGGGGTTCCCTACCCAGCAACTTTAGTGACTACTGGAGATCATGATGACCGTGTGGTTCCTGCACATTCTTTTAAGTTTGCCGCAGAGCTGCAATCCAAGCAAACCGGAAAGGCACCTACATTGATCAGAATAGAAACTGACGCAGGTCATGGGGCTGGAAAATCTACAGAGCAACAGATTCAAGAGCGAACAGATATCTACGCTTTTGGCCTTTATAATATGGGCTATGAGCAGCTTCCAGATGTAAAGTCTCAAGTAAAGATGTAAAATTATCTGGTATATTATTTCAAGAACCCATGTTGCAAGACATGGGTTTTTTATTGCTATTGTTTTTTTGTAAAATCTATATTAATTCTCGTGCATAGGTAACTACCTTTGTTTTATGTTACAGTTGATTGGTATTAGTTTCGCTTTCCTGCCTCCCGGCAGGCAGGACGCGAAAGCGGAAATTTTAAAAAATATTTCCTTAAAAATTAAACAGGGGACTACTGTTGCTGTTATAGGAGAAAGCGGCTGTGGTAAAAGCACCCTTTTAGATATCGTTTACGGATTGTTACAGGCACAAAAAGGAGTTATCAAGTGGAATGGTGAAGAGTTAGAGGGAGCAGACCACCATCTTGTGCCGGGCCATTCCATGATGAAATACGTACCACAGGAATTCGACCTTATGCCCTTTACGAGCGTCTTTGAAAACGTAGGAGAGCATCTTTCTATTCAAATAGACAACCGAGTAAGGCGTATTGATGAATTGCTCGATGTAGTCGATATGAGCAGCTTTAAAAACCGTAAGGTGAAAACACTTTCTGGCGGTCAAAAACAACGTGTAGCGATCGCAAAAGCACTTGCTCAGGAGCCTCAACTCTTATTACTCGACGAACCATTCTCACACATCGATAACTTCAGGAAAAATGAGTTGCGTAGAAAACTTTTTGATTACCTGACCCGTAATAATATCAGCTGTCTAGTAGCCACACATGATCAAGACGATGTGCTCTCTTTTTGTCATCAAACCATCATCATGAAGGAAGGTCAGATCATGGATTTTAGACCGACATCAGAGGTGTATGGAAACCCATTAAATACTTATACGGCTGCTTTGTTTGATGAGGTAAATTTAATTCCTAAAGATTGGTTGGACAGCAGAGAGGATTTAATTCTGTACCCACACCAATTGAAAGTTGCTAAAACTGGTTTTTCTGTGGAGGTACAACAGTCCTTTTTTCAAGGAGCAGATTATTTGATAAAAGCTCGAAAGGATGATAAAGAGGTGTTTTTTAGATCAAAAGGGGCTATTTCTGCTGGAAAAGAAGTGCTCTTAAACCTCGCTTCCTAAGGCCGCTCTTAGCAAACGAAGATAAATTTTGTCCTTCCATAAATTTTGATCTATAGATAAAAGCGAATTCCAAATTTGTGTGGAATCCACAATGGATCGCGGTCCTTAAATGGAATCGAGAACACATACTGGATGCTGAACGAACCTGCGATATAGCTTTCCGTAAATTAATTACTGAATCCCGCAGCCTTCCCAGCAGGATAAAACGATCAACAGGCCGTATTTATGCGCTTATGATCATTCTGGAACATCGGACGCTAACTTATACATTTTAGTTACGCGTTTGCTTCAAACCTATTTAGGAACTGCCTGTTATACGGCAAAGTATCGCAGCATAGTTAAGGTCTTTAGAATACGTATAGCAACTATTTGTGATGCCAGCGTCTGAATCTGGTACAGGGCTTTTATATTTGGACAAACGTCTGACCATGAAAAAACTTTTGTTTCTGCTCACACTTCTATTGTTAAGCTCCTGCAAGAACCCTTATGAGGACAACATTTTTGTCGAGATAAAAAATCCAGCACTTGAAAAAGCAACACCAAATCAATTGGACATCTTGGCGACTTGTGTGCTGTATAACCCTAATAGCGCAGCACTAAACCTTGAAGAAGTAGATTTGGACGTCTACATTAATGGAAATAAAATAGCTCTTATACATCAGGTGGAAACGGTCGTTATGCCATCCAGCTCTGAATTTGAATTCGCTATAAGAACAGCGTTGAACCCCAGAGAAGTTTATGGCGACAAAGGAAAAGGAGTTTTAGGAGCAGCACTTCAAATACTCGCTAGTCAGAAAGTGGATGTAAAATATGAAGGAAGCATCAAGGTGGGTATAGGTGCCTTTTATTTTAGGATTCCTGTGGCAGATAGTTGGAGTGTTCCGGTAAGGTTTAATTTTTAATTGTTTTCATTTTGCTACATAGCGGTAACCTAGGAATCATTTTCAACAACTATTTCATCAGACTTTTCTTTTTGAGAAATACCTACAGGACAGTTGCGCGGGGATACTTAAGATTAAAAGAAACTTTAGAGCATGTTTTTAGCACTTTCAACCTTTCCGACCAAAGCTCGTTTCACTCGCTTTGCCCACCTTTCCTTCTCTAAGAAAAGGAGCCCTTCTATTAAGTTCTATTTGCGCACTTAATGCAGAATCTACTGATATCTAAATCAGTATGTATCTGATGAGTTTTCTAAAAGAGTCAACAAGACAAAAAGCCTTGATATTTATTCTTGTGAATCTGTCTTTACTAACTTCTCAAAACTCTCAATACTCATTGCATTTTCCACACGGTAATTTCCTATAGCGGTTCTTCTTAGAGAAGATAGATGACCACCATTATTTAATGCAGCACCAAAATCGTGCGCAATAGAACGGATGTAAGTTCCTTTGCTACAAGAAATTTTAAAGTCTACTTCTGGAAGTTCGATTCTAGTAATTTCAAATTCATTTACAGTCACTGTTCTTGCTTCGATCTCTGTAGTTTCTCCAGCACGCGCTAGTTCATACAATCGTTTCCCATCTTTTTTAATCGCTGAGAAAATAGGGGGCTTTTGCTGTATTTCTCCGGTGAACTGCGCGGTTGTTTCTTTGATCGATTTCTCTGTGAGCTGGTCTAATGCAAAGGTTTGATCTATTTCAGTTTCAAGATCGTAACTAGGTGTTGTTCCTCCTAAGGTTATCGTGCCAGTATATTCTTTTTCTTGTGCTTGATAGGTACTGATGTTTTTGGTCTCTTTTCCAGTACAAATAATCAACAAACCACTTGCTAGCGGATCTAGTGTGCCCGCATGCCCTACTTTGATTTTCTTGATCTTGTATTCTTTTCTAATCAACCAGCGTAATTTGTTGACTACTTGAAAAGAAGACCATTCTAATGGTTTATCGATAAGTAATACTTGACCGGTGAGGTATGGATTTTGTGGATCTTGCATAGGTGTAAAGAAAGAGAATTAAAAACTTGTAGAAAAATGAAAAGGGATTATTAACTCATTCCACGTTCCTTGCGTACGGTTTCATATGCGTCTAGAACCTTTTTGAATTTCTCTTCAGCACCTTTTTTATAAGCTTCGTCCATATCCATTAATTTATCTGGGTGGTATTTCTTTGCCATGGTTCGGTAGGCTTTTTTTACCTCGTGGTCAGGAACAGACTTATCGATTTCGAGAATCTTATAGGCGTTATCTTGATCTTTTACAAACATGGCTTTGATGGAGATAAAATCGCGCTCTGTAAGTCGCAGGTAGCCTGCTATTTGATAGATCACACGTATTTCAGCTTCACTTATGTGACCATCTGCTTGAGCAATGCCAAACAGAAAATGAAGGATCTGTAATCTGGATTCATACCTAGTTCTGGCGTTGAGGTAACTGCAAATTCTCGCCGCGTCTACTTCACGCTTTTTAACCACATCATTAAAGACTTTGAATATAGCGTTAGCTCTTTCTTTACCGTAAGAACTAACAAAATACTGCCTTACGTAATCCAGTTCATTTTGGGTAATTTTCCCATCTGCCTTTATAACTAAAGAAGTAAGAGAAAGTAAATTCAATTCAAAATCCTGCGGACTTACCGTAGTACTCCGTCTCTGAAAAGGACTTCCTGATTGGGTTCTACTTTGCTGTGAACTTCCATTACTAAGAAAAGCAGTGTAAATCCATCTAAGAACAAAAAATATAGCGATATAGCCGAAAAATGACATATGTTGTAAGTCTGGTTATTAGGATACCTAATAAATCTTTAAATAGCAATCATTTTAAAATTTACTAGGCAGGCCGAGATCATTCTCGGTTACGGCTTTTTGTTTTCAATGAATGTGCCATAGCGTTTTTATAACTTTTAGGTGACAAAATGGCTACGGGACTTTTTTCTTACGTTTAAAAACAGGAACAGCAGAGCATGCCTCACCGTACATTATAGAACGAGCTACGTTTTGTAATTTATCGGTAATCATAGTATAAGCTGCTACAGGAACAGGTTTGTTAGAGCAGCCTTTTACAATCATTGATATGTCTTGAAATTCACTCACATCAAGAAGGGCTATCGCTTCTCTGTAAATTTCTGTTTCTAATTGTTCTAGAGAACCATAGACTACTTTTTTAGCAATTCCGTGAAGCTGGCTCTGCACGAGCATCCATGCCCATTGTGGTACAATTGCGTCTGTACTGCATCTTATGGCTACGTAATGATCTTTATATGCAGTAAAATCGGTTGTTTTTAAGCTTTCGCGAAAGCGGGATTCTACCAGCACAATTCCTTCTAACAGCCATTGAGAAATATCAATGACGGTACGTGGTCCAGGTGCATAAAAATCTTCTAAATCAAATGTTATTAACTTAGAGTTTGCGAGGCGATTGATGATTTCTTCGGCCATATTTAAAGCATTCCTAGTTCAAGTTTTGCCTCTTCACTCATCAAATCTTTGTTCCATGGTGGGTCAAAAGTGATCTCTACTTCAGCATCATTTACTTCTTTGAGGGTCTTTACTTTTTCTTCTACTTCTACTGGCAACGTTTCGGCCACTGGGCAATTAGGCGAAGTTAACGTCATGAGTATTTTTACGTCAGCATCGCTGCTTACCATAACATCGTAGATCAATCCTAGTTCGTATATATCTACAGGTATTTCTGGATCGTAAATGGTCTTGAGAACTTTTACTACTTTTTCTCCTATTTCTTGTCCGTTGATTTCTTCCATCTTAGTTGACTTGAGTTTGGTATGCTATGGCATACATTTTTAATTGTTTGATCATGGAAACAAGTCCATTTGCTCTGGTAGGGGAAAGGTGTTCTTTGAGCCCTATCTCGTCTATAAAATTGGTATTAGCCGCGATAATATCTGCTGGTTTTTGACCCGACCAAGCTCTTATGAGAATGGCGATGATACCTTTGGTAATAATGGCATCACTGTCTGCGGTAAAGGCAATTTTATCAGATTCTAGCTCTGCATTTACCCATACTTTAGACTGGCAACCTTTTATAATACGATCTTCTGTTTTTAAATTTGCATCAATTAAAGGAAGGCTTTTCCCTAAATCGATCATGTATTCATAACGCTGCATCCAGTCGTCAAACATGGAAAATTCATCAACTATTTCTTCTTGTATTTCTTGAATGCTCGCCATTATTTATCTTCTTTTTTTACTGCAACTATAATTACTTTTCCTTCTTTATCAATAAGGTTGAGGCCTGTGTTGGTGACTTCTACAGAGGCTACTTTTAACAAGTGAATCTTATACTCTTTTTCTATTTCGTCAAGGTCGCTACAGTACATTTTTGTTCCTGCGAGCACTCCCATTTCTATTTTATTTTTTTCAGGGTTTTTAAAGCTTCCAAAATATTGATTACAAGCAGATTTTCCTGAAATTTTATTTTCTTTACCCATTTCTATAGACATGGTGATATCGTACTCTGAATAGTCGTTGCTTCCTACTGTAGTAATTTCATAATCTCCGTCTATACCTTCCAAGTCTTTGCAGTTTGTGATCATCAAAGACATTAAAGTCAATAGTATTGTTGTTAGTTTCATAATACTTGATTTTAACTACCCCAGAGTTAAGATAACATATTTACAGCTCGTTGCAAAGCTTGTACCATAACATCTATTTCTTCTTTAGTATTGTAAAAAGCAAAGCTGGCCCTAATGGTTCCTGGAATTTCAAAACGTTCCATAACAGGTTGTGCACAGTGGTGCCCTGTTCTCACGGCCACACCTAATTTATCTACAATAGTTCCTATGTCATAAGGATGCAGGCTAGCGACATTAAAACTAATGACCGCAGCTTTGTTAGTGACATCACCATAAATTTTAGCGCCAGGTATACTTTTGATTTGCTCTGTTCCATAAACCAGCAGTTCATGTTCATAAGCAGCGATGTTTTCCATACCTACTTCATTCAAGTAATCGATAGCTGCTCCTAATGCAATACCACCGCAAATGTTAGGCGTTCCTGCTTCAAATTTATGAGGTAATCCAGCATAAGTTGTTTTTTCAAAACTAACTTGATCAATCATTTCGCCGCCACCTTGATAGGGTGGTAAAGTATTCAAAGCTTCTTCTTTTCCATAAAGAATTCCTATCCCAGTTGGTCCACACATCTTATGTCCAGATATGGTGTAGAAGTCAGCATCGAGCGCTTGCATATCTAATTTCATATGCCCACAAGATTGTGCCCCATCAATCAGTGTCATAGCACCATATTCATGCGCGGCATCTATGATTTCTTTAACTGGGTTTTCAACTCCTAAAGCGTTAGAAATATGATTGACAACTACAAATGCTGTTTTAGAATTGAGAAGGTTGTGATAAGTATCCATATCTAGCGTTCCATTATCTAAAACTGGAATCACTTTTAAAGTTGCTCCTATTCGTTCACAAAGCATTTGCCAAGGCACTATGTTAGAGTGATGTTCTACTGCGCTAACAATCACTTCATCTCCTTTTTTTACAAAGACATGTGCACCACTTGCTACGGCATTAATAGAATGGGTGTTGCCAGAAGTAAAGATGACTTGTTTGGTAAGAGGAATATTAAAAAAAGCTCTTGCTTTCTCGCGAGCACTTTCAAAATGGTCTGTTGCTTCCTGACTCAAGGCATGCACACCACGGTGTATGTTTGCGTTGTATAGGGTATAATACTCTACGATTTTATCAATCACCTGTAAAGGTTTTTGAGAAGTCGCGGCATTATCAAAATAGATCAATGGCTGTCCGTTTACTTTACGGTTTAAAATAGGGAAATCAGCTCTTATTTTCTTGATGTCTAGCATAGTTGCAAAGGTAAGCTCTAGGCGTGAAGACAATGTTAAATCGGTGCTAGATAATTGATCTCATCACCACCTTTTCTTTTGCCTACAACTAATCATCCATTATACACTCTAACTTCATGATTTTTTTGTTTCCGTAGCTTTTGCTATGCGAACAAAAAATACGTTCATTAAAGTACAAAAGCCATGATTTGCGGTTTAAAGCAAAAAGTAAAGATGAGTTCATTCTATAGGATTCAGTACTGGAATTAGAGTGTTTTTGAACCTTTTTTTGATAAAAAATAGTTGACAGTTGCCAAAGGTATACGCGATACCAATATAATTACTGGCTTTTTTCGGTTAGGAAGGCAATTTTTGCTCTAGATTCACAAAATAATTTTCTCTTACCTAAAAAGTCTGGTATTAGGTTAGTGTTTATAAAATGGCTGCTTTCCACTTGTATTTTTTATTTAAGTAATCTTCATATTCCTTTTTTATATCAACATTGTTAGAAATAGAAAATGCAGTAGAAATACTTGAGACAAAAGGAGTTATTTCTAAATCATCTATCTTATTTTTTAGTAGTAATTTATTTTAAATAGTTTTCTATAATACGAGAAATGCTTTTTTGATGTTCTTGCACATATTTTTATTGTCTTCAATGACGCCTTGGTTGAGTTTGAGTTTCTGTTCCATGACTTACTTTATACGTATAAATTAGGATGGTATTTGATCAAGGTAAAGACTCTTGTTTTTAGAAATTTAAAACGCTAGATCTTTAGATCTAGCGTTAATAAGTTATAAAATAAAGGAATTCTAAAATTAAAACTAATCTTTTAAAAGATGTCGTCATACTGATGGGCTCGACAATAGGTCACCTCTGTGATAATTAGATGAGTTTAAGCGTCACTGTGAAGGACTCTTCTGTGATTATGATAGGATAGGTCCCTGTTGTTATGGTAGTAAGATTTTGAGGAAAATTTAAGGCTTTTCTTGTTTCTTCGTCGGGCTCAAGCGTTTCTTCCATTATAAAAGTAAAGTTCTCGAACTCTGTGTTGAGATTGATTTCTTTACCTAATATTTTAAGCTCCTCTTCCTTGGTAAGTTGATCTCTTTCAAAAATTAAAGTCAAGGTGTTGTCTTCATTAATGATGGTTTGAGTGTTGGACTTGCTGTTATCAATACTTGCTTTAACCGCACAAAGACCTCGCCTAGTACAGTTGCTATACGATCCAAAAGTGGAGGTTGCATATATAGAGGTAATAAAGGTTTCTACTTGAGAAAATGCATTTAAGGAAAGAAAGAGAAGCGCTATGGTGGTGATTTTTTTCATGTTTTGTTGATTTTCTGAGTTCAATGAAATTTGAAAACGAATTAAAGATAATAGTATTCTTACTTACTTCTCTCTTTATCAGGGAGGTATTTTTTAAATTTACTATTTTATGGCGACTTGAAAACTTTTTTAATTATCAAAAAGAGATCGTTTTCACTTGCAGAGAGTTATGATCGTATGTATATGTTGGGTAACAAGTACATAAAAACGGAGTCCAAAACAATTCCGGCAGCACCCTAAAACGAATTTAATCAAAGCTTTTATTAATCTTTATTAGGTTGGAATCAATTCTTTTTAAGGTGGCGCTTAACGCTGTAAAGTTGGATGTACTTTTATAAAGGTTTTCTAATTGAAAGGTCATAAGATTTCGCAGCTCCTGGTCGTGTAAGAGTTTATCTAAGTCTGTTTTTGTCCCGCCTGTTTGAATATAATCTTGATTAATAGCAATTTCTGAATAATTAATGTGTTTTCCGATATAGGGTTTTATTAATTTAATTTGATATTCTCTAGATAGTTCATTAGAAATTTTACACTGACTTCTAAAATAATTTAAATTTTCAAATTGACGGTTGAGTACTTCATTATCTATTTTAGACAAGTAACCTTGATTTATAAATTCGTCAATTATAGGAAGGTAGAAAGTAAGAGATTCCCCTTCGGTTAATTCTCCTAGGGCTATTTTAAACTCATTTAAGGAATCTTTTTGATGGGTTGACATGACTTTTAATCCACGTCTTAATTGAGGAATCATGTATTCCTTTGTATATGCTGAGCTGTAGTCAATGACCTGAGTGGTAGAATTAATTTCATCATGCATTTTACTGAAATAGGATTTCATAACTTCATTTTCCGTTCTCCTGTCATTCCAATTGTTAATTTGAAGTGCAAAAAACACACCGATAATTACAATTAAGATCTCTCCCAAACCATATTTTACATAAACCTTTAAAGATTTTGATAAAATAGCATTCCTTCTTATTTTATTGAAAACCCCCATTTTATAACTTTTGCTCTCTCAAAAATAGTTTAAACTATCCACTTTAGGTTATGTTGATGCAGCTTATAGATCCTTTAGACGTAATTAGGAGTATAATGTAAAATTAATTTCCATTTTCTTTAGCCATCCATAGGAACTAAATATTCCTAGCTTCATTTTCAGTTGTTGAGATTTCGGTAGTGCTAAATCATTAGCCTTTTCTTTTATGAATTATAAAGATGTGGTAAAGTGAAAGTTTCTCCTGAATGCGCAGAATAACCGGAAGGCATCTATTTCCTTAAAAACAGTCACAAAAAAACGCTAGATCTTTTGGATCTAGCGTTAGTAACTAATAGTGAAAGATATTTTTATAAATCAAACCCAATCTCCACACTTAGCTTAGTCGCAATAAGCTTTGTAATACGAGATTTAATTTCTGGAATTCTTACGGTTTCTAGTACGCTGTTTGCAAAAGCAAACATCAATAAGGCACGAGCTTCTTTTTTAGGGATTCCTCGAGCTCTCATATAAAATAGCGCTTCGTCATCTAGTTGTCCTATGGTACAACCATGGGAGCATCTTACATCGTCAGCAAAAATCTCTAATTGAGGTTTTGCATTGATGGTTGACGTATCGCTTACTAAAATATTGTTGTTTTGTTGGTAGGCATTGATTTTTTGAGCTATTCTGTCTACTAGTACTTTACCGTGAAATACGCCAACGGAACGATCGTCAAAAATCTGTTTGTATTCTTGAAAACTTTCACAATTGGGAGCTGTATGATGTACCAGCGTAGAATGATCTACATGTTGTTTTCCTTGTATAATAGTAACGCCATTAAGAACAGAATTACAGTGTTCACCTCGTTGGTAAAAGTTCAAGTTATTACGAGTGAGCTTTCCACCGAAAGAGAAGGTATGAACACGCACCTCAGAATTGTCTTTTTGCTCCACAAAGGTATGATCAATTAAAGAAGCGCTTAAACGGTCGTTTTGGATTTTATACCAGTCTACCAGGGAACGCTTATCAGCATAAATTTCTGTAACGCTATTTGTCAATACAGCATTATCGCTAAGACTTTGATGTCTTTCAATAATTTGTACTTGAGAATTTTCTCCCACTACAACTAGGTTGCGCGGCTGTATCATTAATTCGGCTTCATTTCCAGTAGAGAAATAAACAATCTCGATAGGTTTTTCTACCGCGATATTTTTACCTATATGAATATAAGCACCTTCTTTTGCAAAAGCGGTGTTTAAAGAAGTTAGTCCGTTTTTAGCAGCGAGTTTATTGTAATAATTTTCTATTACAGGAGCATATTTGGGGTCGTTTAAGGTACTGGACATTAAACAAACGTCAAATTTATCATGCGTTGTTTGTGAAAGATGCGAACTGTAAATACCGTCTATAAAAATAACGCGATAGGCATCGATTTGATGTACTAAGTACTTCTTAATATCTCCATAAGAAATATCAGTTTCCTTTTTAGGAAAAAGGCTGTAATCTTTATTGAATAAAGATTTTAATGAAGTGTACTTATAGGCTTCTTCTCTGCGTTGAGGAATTCCTAGATGTTCAAAATCTGTCAATGCTTCACTACGCAAATTATGTACGTAGCTATTGGTATCGACTTCATTTTCTAGGGCAATAAAAGAAGAAAGGATATGGTCTTTAAAACTCATAGTTAATTTTTTTCTCGCTTTCGCAAAAGCGAACTTAAAAGTTCATTAATGAAAAAATAAACGCAATACAGATAGCTCTAGAAATTCTAAAGCAATTTGTTTAAGCTTCTACCTCTTCTTTGATCCAGTCGTAACCGCGTTTTTCTAGCTCTGACGCCAGTTCTTTGCCACCAGATTTTACGATGCGACCGTTATATAAAACGTGGACAAAGTCTGGAACGATGTATTCTAAAAGACGCTGGTAGTGAGTAATAACAATAGTAGCGTTATCTTTACTTCTAAGTTTATTCACTCCATTTGCAACGATGCGCAAGGCATCGATGTCTAGTCCAGAATCTGTTTCATCAAGAATAGCCAGTTTAGGCTCTAACATCGCCATCTGGAATATTTCGTTACGTTTCTTTTCTCCTCCAGAAAATCCTTCATTCAAAGAACGAGAAAGAAATTTACGGTCTATTTCTAGCATTTCAGATTTCTCACGTATCATTTTTAACATGTCCTTTGCGGTCATGTCATCTTTACCTTGAGCTTTGCGAGTCTCATTGATAGCGGTTTTCATAAAATTAGTAACCGATACTCCTGGAATTTCTACGGGATATTGAAAAGAAAGAAAAATACCTCTGTGGGCTCTTTCTTCTGGATCCAACTCCCCAATATTTTCTCCTTCTAGAGTAATTTCTCCTCCTGTTACCTCATATTCCTCACGTCCTGCAATAATATTTGCAAGTGTAGATTTGCCAGAACCATTAGGTCCCATTATTGCGTGTACTTCTCCTGCTTTTACCTCTAGATTGATTCCATTGAGGATTTCTTTTCCTTCAATAGTTGCTGTAAGGTCTTTTATCTTTAACATAGCTGTTATTTAACGTCTTTAATATCTAATGTTTTTCCAGTCTTAATTATATCTGCATTTGTTGCTGGAGTAACTTCTATAATTTTTGTAATCGTAATCATTTCATCCCATCCTTCACCTATCTCTGCTTTTATAGGGTTAGGCTTTACAGTACCGCGAATTACCACGTTCACCATATCGAATTCCGTTTTTTTTAAGGCTTCTGCGACCTTATTTAGCTCGTGCATTTTATGATCGATTTCCACGGCATAAATGTCGTTTCTTGCAGTAAGTACCGCAGCATCTTCGATAAAGATAAATTCACCTCTAAAAAGTTGTTGTCCTTCTGGAAGAACTTCCTCTTGCATCTTCTTTATGACATCAGCTCCCTCCTTAGATTCCTTATTGTTTTTACAAGAAACCATAGCTAAGGCTAAAAAACTTAAAACGATCAATCGCTTCATATTTATGGTGTTAAATGGTTGATGGTGCTTTTTTATCCTACGGATCCTTCTAGACTTATTTCTAGTAGTTTTTGAGCCTCTACTGCAAACTCCATAGGCAAATTATTCAATACTTGTTTTGAGAAACCATTTACTATAAGGGCAATTGCTTTTTCTGTTTCAATACCACGCTGGTTGCAATAAAAAATTTGGTCTTCACCTATTTTGCTAGTGGTAGCTTCGTGCTCTACTTTTGAAGTACTGTTGCTATTTTCTATATATGGAAACGTGTGCGCGCCACAATCATTACCCATTAATAAGCTATCACATTGTGAGAAGTTACGGGCATTTGTTGCCCTAGAACCTATTTTCACAAGACCACGATAAGAGTTTTGGGACTTCCCAGCACTTATCCCTTTTGAAATAATGGTCGACTTGGTATTTTTTCCTAAGTGGATCATTTTAGTTCCCGTATCTGCTTGCTGGTAATTATTAGTTACTGCTATGGAATAAAATTCTCCAACTGAGTTATCACCCTTAAGGATACAACTAGGATATTTCCATGTAACGGCACTACCAGTTTCTACTTGTGTCCATGATATTTTTGCGTTTTTCTCACAGATTCCACGTTTGGTTACAAAATTAAAAACACCACCTTTTCCTTCAGCATTTCCTGGATACCAGTTTTGTACGGTGGAGTATTTGATCTCTGCATCATCCATAGCGATTAACTCAACACAAGCGGCGTGTAGTTGATTTTCGTCACGGCTAGGTGCTGTGCAACCTTCAAGGTAAGATACAAAACTACCTTCGTCTGCAATAACGAGTGTTCTTTCAAACTGTCCCGTTCCTCCTTCATTGATACGGAAGTAGGTAGATAGTTCCATAGGACACTTGACGCCTTTAGGAATATAACAAAAAGACCCATCAGAGAACACAGCGCTATTAAGAGCTGCATAATAATTATCATTTTGCGGAATTACTGTTCCTAAGTGTTTTTTTACTAATTCTGGATGTTCTTGAATAGCTTCAGAAATAGGACAGAAGATAATTCCCTTCTCACCAAGTGTTTTCTTAAATGTGGTTGCTACAGATACGGAGTCGATAACAACATCCATCGCAACTCCACTAAGTTTCTTTTGCTCATCAATAGAAATCCCTAACTTTTTAAAAGTCTCTAACAACTCTGGATCTACTTCGTCCAAGCTATCTAATTTGGGTTTAGAACCAGGAGCAGAATAATAAGATATCGCTTGCAAGTCAGGCTTTTCATAAGTCACATTTGCCCATTCTGGTTCTTCCATTTCTATAAAAATACGATATGCCTCTAGTCTCCATTCCAGCATCCATTGTGGTTCATTTTTCTTTGCAGAAATTATGCGTATCACATCTTCACTAAGACCTACAGGAATAGTATCTGACTTCATATCGGTGTAGAAGCCGTACTCATACTCTTTGTTCTTAAGTTCTTTTTCTAATTGTTCTTCTGTATATTTTGACATATTTTTCTTTTAATTGCGCTTTCGCGAAAGCGGGATTATAACTATCTTTTTACAACGAAAAAGACTCACCACAACCACAAGTTCTTTGGGCGTTAGGATTATTGAAAACAAATCCTTTACCGTTTAATCCACCGCTAAATTCTAGAGTAGTACCAACGAGATAAAGAAAACTTTTTTTATCTACGGCTATTTTCACATCATTTGCTTCAAATACTTTGTCAGTATCTGCGCTTTCTTTGTCAAAATTCAAATCGTAAGAAAGACCGCTACAGCCCCCGCTTTTCACACCTACGCGTACAAAGTCCTTACCTATAAGGAAGCCCTCTTCACTCATTAATTGCGTGAGTTTAGTCTTTGCAGTTTCTGATACACTTATCATATTAAATAGCTTATTTAAAATCATTACAAATATAAGGTACAAAGAGTTCCTAGCATTAGGCGATCATGAAATTCTCACTATAGTGATATTTATACTGTCTATGGGAGAGTTTTCTCAAATATTAAGTCGTTTTTATGCGGTCATTCTTACCTTAATCGTAATTTTGCAAGATGATAGAAGATAAATCTCCACAACGCACACCCGTAGAAAATCTAGGCGAGTTCGGCCTGATTGATTTTATAACTAAGAATTTTAAGATCGGACAAGACTCTACCATTACTGGAATAGGTGATGACGCAGCGGTTTTGAACCACACGAAGTCTACCGTAGTAACGACCGATATGCTCGTGGAAGGTGTTCACTTTGATTTGAGCTATGTACCTTTAAAACATCTAGGTTACAAAGCGATAATGGTGAATTTATCTGATGTGTATGCCATGAACGCTAAGGCAACACAGGTTACGGTATCTATCGCTATTTCTAATCGATTCCCTGTGGAAGCGGTTAACGAACTGTATGAAGGAATTCATATGGCCTGTAAAACTTATGGAGTTGACCTCGTAGGAGGAGACACCACAGCATCGCGTAGTGGGTTGGTTATTTCTGTAACGGCAATTGGTGAACAAGATGCGGATAAAATTGTGCGTAGAAAAGGGGCAAATGAAGGAGATTTACTAGTGGTGTCTGGTGATATAGGAGCTGCTTATATGGGCTTGCAGATTCTAGAAAGAGAGAAAGCTGTTTTTAAAGCTAATCCACAAAATCAGCCAGATATCGAGGCGTATAGTTATCTATTAGAAAGACAATTAAAGCCAGAGGCTAGAAAAGATATTTGTAAATTATTAGAAGAACTCAAGGTGCACCCTACCAGTATGATCGATCTGTCTGACGGATTGAGTTCTGAAATTATTCATTTATGCAAGCACAGCAAAGTAGGAATGACCTTATACGAAGATAAGATACCATTAGATCCTACAGTAATTACGGCTTGTGAAGAGTTTAATTTGGACAGTACCACAATTGCCTTAAGCGGTGGAGAAGACTATGAATTGTTGTTTACTGTAAAACAAGAAGATTTCCCTAAAATAAAAGCAAATCCTAGTTTATCGGTAATAGGGCATGTGGTAGATGCTTCTTATGGGATTAATTTAGTGACTCGTGGAGGGGAACAAATCCCAATTAAAGCAATGGGATGGAATAGTTTTCAAGAATAAAGTTGTGTTCTTGCTTGCTTTCTTCTTTGATCTACATCATTTAAGGTGCGATTAATTTGTGCTTGACGTGCATTAAGTGGAACGATCTTCCCATATATTGTTCTTGTCATTTGCTTATGGCACTTGGAACAACATATTTCTTGAATATGATCATTCACTTTGTAGGACACTTGATAATGATGACCAATTATGGAACAACCTATGGCTTTTAAAGAAGAATAATTTTTGCTCATATATTAGGTTTTAGGTTATAAAAATCCGTTATACATTGATAACAAACGTAATATAGAAACTTTGTTAATAAAATTTGCTTAAAAGCATAATTACTCGATGAAATACATGTTTTTTAGGATGTTCAAAGGGTTTATCAACAAAGACATGTGTCCGTTGTCGATTATCCGAGCATTTGCTCTTAGGTAAACCTGCTCTTTTTCAACTAGTTCTAGGGGTACAATATTATCTTGTTTACCGTATATATAGGTAATGGGGAAATCAACTTCTTTTAACAGAGGTAAATAATCACTTCTATCTCGCATGCATGTAAGAGCTTGAATAATGCTTCTAATAGAAATTTGATCTGCTTGTTGCTTCATTAATGTTATGCGAGTTTCATATAATTTTCTTTCTTCAACAGTAAACAGGTTTCCTATCGCCATACTTACAAAAGCAGCTTGGTGTTTTTCTATCAACTGTATCGATCGATCGCGTATGAGTTTTCTTTGTTTTGTATCGTTGGAGGCGATGCTGTTGATTAAAGTAAGAGAACGCGTTTTGTCGGGTCTCGCATTTGCGTAAGCGCAACCTAAATAACCACCCATACTATGACCGACTATATGAACTTTTTCTATCTTCTCGAAGACCAAAATTTGATCGATCCTTAAACTGAGTTCTTCTAAGGTGTAGTTTTCCTGAAATTCTGACGTCATTCCATGACCAGGAAGATCTATCTTCAACAAGGAATGAGTAGCTAGTAAATCTTGCTCTAAATAACTCCATTGTTGCATGCTTCCTAGAAAGCCGTGTATCAATAACAATACGGGTTGATTATTGTTTATAAATGTATAGTGTAAATCGTTCATAAAGCAAAGGTAATAGCTTGTTCACGGCCAGATGATCATAAAAGGATCAGGGTTGTAAAATATTTGTTAAATTAGCCATTCACAATGGGAAAGAACTATCTATACTTATGGAGCATTTCATTTATATTTTTGGTTTCTTGTACAGAGACCGAAGATTATGAATTGGCGAGAACAGCATTAGATATACGTCTGGAGGAGTTGCTAGTGCAAAATGCTAATGGACAAGGAAAGCGCTTTTTCTTATTACCAGATAGCGATGATTTTAATGCGATACCTCAAGATCCGTTGAATCCGTTAAATACTTTTAAAGTTGCTTTAGGCCAGTTATTACTTCATGAAACGGCTACTGCTGGCGCCCCTAAAATGAGCCAAATGGAAGGCACCTATTCGTGCGCTTCATGTCACCCTGTAGCTTCCAGCTTTTATTCAGGTCGCAGGCAAGGAATAGGGGAAGGAGGAGCTGGTTTTGGTTTTGCTGGAGAAGGCAGGCAAATTGATTTGAACATGCCGCTGGACTCGGTAGATTTACAACCGGTACGGCCACCTACTTTATTAAACGTAGCCTATCAAGAAACAGCTTTGTGGAACGGTATGTTGGGTGCCACTGGTCCTAATTTAGGAACTGAATCCAGATGGGCGGCAACAGGAGTTCCCGAAAACCATTTGGGTTTTCAAGGACTAGAAACGCAAGCTTTAGTGGGTCAGTTAACGCACAGGCTTCAAATCGATGAAGATTTTATAAATAGCAATGGGTACCGATGGCTTTTTGATCAGGCTTTTGGAGATGTAGCTCCTGGTTCTAGGTACACCTCACAAACGGCTGCCTTAGCACTTGCCGCATTTAATAGAACACTTCTAGCAAATCGTTCCCCATGGCAAGATTATTTAAAAGGGGATTACGACGCTCTTTCTGATCGAGAGAAAAGAGGTGCTATTGTTTTTGCAGGTAAAGGGCAGTGTATTACTTGTCATACTGGCCCAGCGCTGAAAGATCAGGAATTTCACGCTTTTGGCTTTGGACACTTTGACGATTCTAATGATGCGATAGTTTTAGATGATGCAGGCTTTGATATGGTAAAAAAAGGTCGCGGAGGCTTTACAGGAAACTCTTCTGATAATTATAAGTTTAAGACACCTACGCTATACAATTTACGCGATGCAGCTTTCTACGGTCATGGCGCTACCTTTAATAGTATAGAAGAAGTGGTGCGTTATAAAAATAATACTTCGCTACAGGATCAAAACGCTTCTTTAAATCTGGCTTCAGAAATGGGGGCCATTGACCTTACCGAAGAAGAAATCTCAGATCTGGTTTACTTTTTAGATAAAAGCTTGTACGACGCAGAATTAACTCGCTATGTTCCGGGTGCTGTGCAGTCAGGGAACTGTTTTCCTAATGCAGACCCCCAAAGCAGAATTGATTTAGGCTGTAATTAAGCCCATTAGAGCCCTAGAATAGGCATATAAACACCTTTAATTTTAAAGAATATTGAACTCTTATTTCCCATTTAGATTACTTCAATATTCATTTAAAAAAGGGGAGTTATACCTTACATTTGAAGACTAAAATATTCTCGACTTGTCCATTCCTTCGCAATCTTTTGAGCAGTACACTGTTGCTTTTTATAATGTAGAAAATCTTTTTGATGCTATTAAAGACTCCCATGTATTAGATGAAGATTTTACTGAATTTGGCCAAAAGAAATGGACAGAAAACAGGTATCAAAAGAAACTCACTAAAATAAGCGATGCGATAAGCAAGATAGGTTTTGAACTCACAGGTAAGTTACCGGCTATAGTAGGTCTTGCAGAAGTAGAGAACAAAAAAGTACTCCATGACCTCATTACGCAACCTAAACTCGCTCAGAGCAATTATGATTTTATTCATTACAACAGCCCAGACGAGAGAGGAATAGACGTAGCCTTATTGTACGACACTCGAGTTTTTAAACCCAGTCATTCAGAGCCGCTTGTTGTATACCTAGAAAATGAAGAAGGTGTACGTGACACTACTAGAGATATATTATATGTGGAAGGAGTTCTAGCCGGCACTCCAGTTCATATTTACGTAAATCACTGGCCGTCACGTCGCGATGGTGCAGAGACTACCGATGCAAAAAGAGTTGAGGTAGCCAGTCAGTTAATTCAACACCTAGAAAAAAAGGATCCAAATAGTAACCGTACAGATCCATATTTAGAAATACAAGAAGCACATCATGTGATTATTATGGGAGATTTTAATGACGACCCAGAGAATAACAGTATCAAAGAAGGGATTTTACCTAAGGGTTTTGATAATATAACAGCTCCTTTAAAGAAGTTTCACCGAGGTACTTTAAACCATCAATTTAAATGGAATCTTTTTGATCAGATTATGATTAGTGAGAGTTTACATAATGATATTTACGATTGTTTATATTTTCATAAAGCAGATATTTTTGACGACATCATGTTGAGACAATGGAAGGGAAAATACCGCGGTCAACCAGCCCGAACATTTGTAGGGCGCAATTATAAAGGCGGTTATAGTGATCATTTTCCGGTTTTTGCTCTCTTTAGAAGAAATTAAGACGTTATTGAACCCCAAAACGTCTCTCTTAATCTATTATGGATTTGTTAAACAAAAGTAGGGGTAGTTTTTTTATATATTCACCAAACCAGATGCAAGTATACTATTTAAAAATGTCTAGTTTTTACCATTTCGCTTTCGCGAAAGCGGAATTAGAAGGAAGAAATTGAAGATCATAGCTAGAATCGTTCTATATTTAGCCATCTGAAACTGAAAACGCAACCTTAAAACTAACTTTGTGAGAATGAAAAAATTACTTGCAATGGGGCTCTTTATCTCTGTCGCTGCTACTAATGTAGTGCACGCACAACAAGATCCTCAGTACACACAGTACATGTACAATCAAAACATTATCAATCCAGCCTATGCAGGTACTCAAGATGGTGTGAATATCACAGCTCTTTACAGGCAGCAGTGGTCGGGTATCACTGGAGCGCCAGAAACCATTACCCTTTCTGGTAGTACACCAGTAGGGGAAAGAATAGGTTTAGGTCTTTCTATTATCTCAGACAACATAGGTCCGGTAAGTGAAACCAATGCATATGGAGACTTCTCATACAAACTACAAGTAGGGGAGAAAACTACGCTGGCTTTAGGTCTTAAGGCAGGACTTACCTTTTTTGATGTGAACCTGAATACCGTTCAAACTACACAACCAGGAGACCCGCTTTTTTCTGAAGAACTTAACGAGACTTATTTAAATCTAGGAGCCGGAGCCTTCCTTTACGGAGATAATTGGTATGCTGGTTTTTCTGTTCCTAATATGTTGAGAAGTACACACCTTGACGAGAACGGCTTAACATTCGGTAGTGAGACACAACACTACTTCTTAACAGGTGGATACGTTTTTGACGTTGCTGATAATATTAAATTGAAGCCACACATGCTGGTAAAAGGAGCCTTTGACTCTCCGGTGAGTTTTGACTTAAATACCAACGTTTTGTTCAACAACAAATTTGAATTAGGAGTTTCTTACCGCTATGAAGATTCCTTCAGTGGATTGATAGGAATGAATATTACAGATAATATTAAAGTAGGTTATGCTTATGACCGAATAGTTTCTGATATTTCTGTAGTTTCTGATAGCTCTCACGAGGTATTTTTAACATTTGGCCTAGCCTTCCCACGTAAAGTGATGCAATCGCCGCGTTTCTTCTAATTCTAAACATGCAAAGAGTACAACCATGAAAAAACTATATATACTTTTAATTTTATTCGTTGGTGTAGCGATGAGCGCTCAAGCACAAAGCGATAAAACTGCAAAAGCAGATAAACTATACGAGCAACTACGTTATGTAGATGCAGCAGAGGCTTATGAAAAGCTGATCAAAAACGGAATAAGAACTCCACACGTTTATACACAACTAGGAGATTCTTATTTTTATAACAGTGATTTTAAAAATGCCGAAAAAAATTATGCGAGAGCAATAAAAAATGATCCTCAAGCAGAGACTCTTTATAGATATGCTCAATCTTTAAAGGCTTCTCAAAAATATGATCTTTCTAATACCATCATGAATCAATTTGCGTCTCTAAAGCCAGGAGATGATCGTGCTAAAGAATTCAAATCAAACCCCAATTATATCTATGATATTCTTGGTATGAAAGAAGGTTTTACCACTAAATCTCATAAATTCAACACAGAAGCAAGTGATTTTTCTGCATTACAAGTAGGAAACAAACTATACTTCTCAAGTGCTCGTAACGAGAACAGAGGTAAGTATGGATGGAATGAAGAGCCTTACTTGGATATTTATGAAGCAACTATCGATGATGCTGGTGTAGTAGGAAAGCCGGAGCTTGTAAATGGAGAAGTAAATACAAAATATCATGAAGGTACTTTAGACATTACACCAGATGGGAAATATATGTTTTTTACTCGTGTGGATTACTATAAAGGAGATTATGATAAAGCGGTGGATGGAGAAAGTAAACTTACCATCTACAGAGCATTAAATGCTGGCGGAGAATGGAGAGACGTTGCCACTACCTCTTTAGAATCTAAAGAATATGGGGTAGGTCACCCCTCCATAACTAAAGATGGAAAAGCTATTTATTTTGCAAGTGAAGCACCGGGTGGACAAGGAGGAACTGATATTTATAAAGCCGATCTTAAAGATGGTATCATTTCTAATCCTGTTAATTTAGGGCCTTCAGTGAATACTGCCGGAGATGACTCATTCCCTTACATCGCAGACGATAATACACTTTACTTTTCAAGCAATGGTCATTTAGGCTTAGGCGGTCTTGATGTATTTAAGTATAAAGATGGTAAAGTAACTAATATGGGGAGTCCCGTTAACAGTTCTTTAGATGACTTTGGTTTTTCTTATTTAGAAGCTACAGGTAAAGGTTATGTTTCTTCTAACCGTAAAGGTGGACAAGGTGGTGATGACGTATATGGAATAGAAAGAATTGAAATTTGTGAAGTAGCAGTTAGTGTAAAAGCAGTGGATGCTGAAACAGGGATGCCTATTCCAGGTGCTATTGTTTCTTTGCAAGACGGAGATGACAACAGTATGGCAGGACAGACTACAGATGCAAATGGTATAGCTGTATTTACAACGGATTGTAACCTAGAACTTACCGCTCGTGGAGCAAAAGATAAATACGAAAGTGGAGAAGCTACTTTATCAGTAGCTGAAGAAGAAACTGCAATGGTAGAGGTAATGATGACTCCAGAACCAGAAATCGTCGAAGATAAAATCATCCTCAATAAGATTTACTTTGACCTAGACAAGTCTGATATCAGACCAGATGCTGCTCTTGAGCTGGATAGGTTAGTAGGATTAATGGAAAAATATCCTACGCTTGAAATTCTTGCAGAAACTTATGCAGACATAAGAGGTTCTGACGATTATAACCTTGCTCTTACAGAAAGACGCGCAAAAAGCATCATAAAATACATAGAATCCCAAGGAATTGAGGCTTCTAAATTAAAAGCTGCAGGTCGTGGAGAAGCAAATCCAATCGTAGACTGTGCCTCTAAAAAATGTACCTCAGAAGAATATGAATTGTCTCGTAGATCAGAATTTACGATTACAAAAAGATAATACGCATTACTAATCAACCCAATGCTTATAAGTCCATTTGCTCTTGCAAATGGACTTTTTTATTTCTAAAAGTGATCTAAAATATGCTCTTAAAATGAGCATATTAATTATCTTAACCAGATGAATTCATTTTTAGAAAAAGTCCTTGAAGATCTTGAGAAGAATCAAATAGATACCACTACTGCTATTTATGTCGTGCCGTCTAGACGGGTTGGTATTTTTCTAAGCAGGTACATAGCACAACGTCTGGATCAACCTATATTTTTACCTAAAATTTATAGCGTAGAAGAGTATATTGAACAGCTTGCTGAGGTAGAAATAGTCAATGACTTAGACCTATTACCGCTGTTTTATAAAGCCTACAAAAGTGTTGAGAAGGAAGAGAATCTGGATAGCTTTGACGAGTTTATAGGTTGGGCAACCACCATTCTCAAAGACTTTAATGAAATGGATCGTTACCTTGTGGATCCAGAGCAATTCTTTAATTATTTGGGTAGTGTCAAAGAAATGGATCATTGGGCTTTGAATAAAAATCCCACTTTGATGGTTTCTAAATATTTGAGATTTTGGAAAAAATTACACTTGTATTACGACGCTTTTCAAAAACTATGTATCGAAAACGAAACTGCTTATCAAGGCATGGCGTACCGATTAGCTTTTGCCCGCTGTAAGGAGTACTTCGATACACCAACCACCAACCTTGATGAAGGGAAAGAAGAGCAAGTACCTTTGACCTTAGGGCATAAAAGGCAAACTATATTTTTAGGGCTCAACGCACTGAATACAGCCGAATCTAAGATCATACAGAAACTTCTCGAAGAAGAAAAGGCTTCTATTTATTGGGATATAGATACCTATTTGATGGGTCTACCTTATCAGGAGTCTGGTAAGTTTATACGCAAGTTTAAGAAGGAGTGGAAGTATTATGATTCCAAAGAACTAAAGCTTTATGCTAACGAGTACAATACCAATAAACAAATAGATATTCACGGAGCTGCGGGTAATTTAAGCATGATACAAGTGGCTGCTCAGTTAATGGAGCAAATACCTCAGGAAGAATTGGAAGAAACTGCGATTATCCTTGCAGATGAGCGTTTGTTACTTCCCTTACTAGATGCCATACCTAAGAATGTGGAGCACTTTAATGTGACTATGGGACTTGCACTAGACCAGTTACCGTTATCTGCTTTTATCTATGATATCATTAAGATGCATACAGAGGCTATCGAGGACGGTTTCTACTATAAGGGTATGGTGAATATTTTAGAATCTTCCTTTGCTCATATTTTAATTAAAAATGACTCTCGCAACTTGGTCCAACACATCAGAGAGAATAATTTGATTTATGTTACTCCATCGAGCTTTGATAAGGTCTCACAAAGCCCTGTTCTCCAGAAAATACTTCAACCTTTACAGAATGTAGGCTCGCTTATCGAATTGATTCGGTTCGTGTTGCACGAGCTTAAAATCAAATTGCTAAAAGAAGAGAACCGAAGGCTAGAAATAGAACAATTACTAGGTATTACAGAAGTGGTTCAAAATCTGGCGACCATCATTGACAACAATCAAGAAATAAAAGACCTTAAAACCGTTGCTTACCTATACAAGCAATTGGTACCCCTTAAAAATCTCGATTTTATTGGAGAACCAGTGCGGGGACTTCAAGTTATGGGGCTGTTAGAAACCAGGGCGCTAGATTATAAAAACACCATCATGCTTTCTGTAAATGAAGGGATTTTACCAGCGGGAAAATCAACCGCTTCTTATATTTCAAATGATATGAAGTATCAGTTTGAGTTGCCTACTTATTCAGAGAAAGATAGTGTATACGCCTACCACTTTTACAGATTGCTTCATCGAGTAGAAAAGGCCGCTTTTATTTACAATACAGAAGGAGATACCTTAGGTGGTGGCGAGAAAAGCAGGTTTTTAACTCAGTTAGAAACAGATGAAAACTCTAATCATATCATCTCGCACCAACAGTATATTTTTAAAAATACTGCGGTAAAAGAAGAGTTGATGGTGATTAAAAAAGAACCCTCTTACTTGGAACGATTACAGCAAATTGCAACCAGCGGTTTCAGTCCTTCTGCGCTGACCAGTTATGTGCGCAATCCAATTGATTTTTATGCCAGCAAGATTTTGCGGATTTCAGACATGGAAGATGTGGAAGAGAATATTGCTGCAAACACGATGGGCTCTATTATTCATGAAGCCCTTGATAAATTGTACCAGCCTTATGTCGGTAAACTATTGATCAAAGAAGATTTTGATCACATCAAAAAGCAAATTCTGCCCGAATTAGAAAAGGCTTATCAAGAGTGTTACACGTCAGAATCGACACCCTTAGGCAAGAATAAGATCATTTATGAAGTATCCCTTCATTACATCAAGAAAATGGTACAAAGCGACCTAGATCTTGTTAAAGGTGGCCGAGAACTCGTTATTAAAAGCGTAGAGCGCAAACTAGAGGCTCAGATAAAAGTTCCACAAATAGGTCAAGTGAAAATCCATGGAATGGTGGACCGTATTGATCAGCTGGATGGGAAACTGCGCATTATCGATTATAAGTCAGGAGCGACCGAAAAAGGAAACGTAGGTATTGACCCAGAAGACTTTAATATACTAAGTGATGACTATAAAAAGTCAAAAGCCTTCCAAGTCCTGATGTACACCTATTTATACAGCCTTAACGAACCATTTACAGAAGCCAGCGCAGGGATTATTAGTTTTAAGAACTTTGATGAGGGCTATATTCCTTTTGCTTTTAAAGAAGGAAGATCTTATAAAGAAAAAATGATCGATGCAGAGGTACTTCAAAATTTTGAAAAAGTACTTGTGAGTTTGATTCAAGAATTGTTTAATATAGAAATCCACCTTACAGAAAAACCAGTATGATCACAAGGAATAATATTATTTTAAAAGGAGAAAATGATCGCGCTATAGTACTCGATTATGAGTATG
Organism: Nonlabens sp. Ci31; assembly: GCF_012974865.1. Lineage (NCBI taxonomy): Bacteria > Pseudomonadati > Bacteroidota > Flavobacteriia > Flavobacteriales > Flavobacteriaceae > Nonlabens > Nonlabens sp. Ci31. The sequence goes on from NZ_CP043633.1 coordinate 1,199,079, forward strand.
AAGAAACAAGTACGCCTTTACCAGTGGTTGTTTTTTGTCATGGGTACAAAGGATTTAAAGATTGGGGCACCTGGAGCTTGATGGGTTCCGCTTTAGCGAAAGCGGGATTTTTATTCATAAAATTCAACTATTCACACAATGGCGGTACGGTAGAGCAGCCTATTGATTTTTCAGATCTCGAGGCTTTTGGAAACAACAATTACAGTATAGAAGTAAGAGATACGATCCGGGTTTTAGGTTGGATAGAAAACTCAGAGTTGCCCGTAGATCGCCATCAAATTAACCTATTAGGACATTCCAGAGCCGGCGGAATCACCACCATAGTTACAGCAAAAGAGCCTAGAGTTTCAAAACTCATCACACTTGCTGGAGTAGCTCATCATGCCGAGCGTTTCCCAGATGCTAAAGGAATAGAAGAATGGAAAGAAAAAGGGGTTATTTACGTTAAAAATGCCCGTACAAAGCAAGAAATGCCACTTTTCTATCAATTTTATAAAGATTTCCTTCAAAATGAGGAAGAATTAACCATTCTCAAACAAGCTGAAAAAATCAAACAACCCCACTTGATCCTTCATGGAGAAAAAGATGAAGCAGTTTTAGTAAGTGAGGCACATGACCTTCATAAAGCAAGTCCTTATTCTCAATTAAAACTTATCAGAGAAGCTAACCATACCTTAGGCGCCTCGCATCCATGGAATTCCGATCGATTACCAGAAGATTTAAGACAAGCGGTGCAGTGCATGGTTAATTTTATGAAAGGATCTTAAATAAGTATACACCTAACTAAAAGCTAGGTGTATATTGGGATTAAAGAGTTGTTAACTATTAGTTTTTAATAAATTTACCCAATTAACAACTTCATGAACTTTCTAGATTGAAGAAACAATTGCATATTTGAAATGTTATTAATCCAAACAACTAC